>NZ_BDAG01000043.1 GCF_002091715.1 Pseudomonas migulae NBRC 103157
AGTTGAACACACGCTCGAAGGAGCCGTAGTGACGCTCGCTCAAGTAATAGCCTTTGCGTTTTTCTTCCTTGTCCTCTTTCTTTTCACCCTTGATGATCAGGCTGCCGTTCGACAGTTTGATCTCGATGTTCTTCTGATCCATGCCGGGCAACTCGGCGGTGATCTCGAAGCTATTATCCTTTTCGGTGATGTCCACGGCAGGCAAGCCGCGTGAGATCAGATCACGTGGGAGGAACGATTCGACATCGAACAGACCGCGACTGAAAGGCGACACCAATGATCCGCGATGGAAGTCCTCGAACAGGTGATCCACCTGTTGCCGGAGTTTCTCCAGCGGGCGCCAAAAGTCGGTTGTCACGGGCACCTGGCTCGATTTTTCGTCCCCATGTTCGTGCATTTTTTTTACGGAATTGCTCATTTTCGGTACTCCTCTCGGATTGAAGGTGGAACGACGAGCACTGTCGGCGAACCACCCGGATTGAACGAGCGTCTTACAGCGTCAATGCCCCAGACCACAGCATCCAGCCGGCATAGGCCGCTGCCGCCCAGATGATGATCAACAAACCCGTTTCCGGACCGCTGAGGGGCTGGCCCTCACGGGCCTTCAGCGTGCCGAGGTAGATCAATGAGCCAGGGGCGTAGAGCAAAGCGCTGAGCAGCATGTATTTGGGCCCGGCGGCGTACAGCAGCCAGACGCAATACAGGGAAGCGATCAGCGCAATGGCCAAGTCACGTACTTGCAAGGCGCGATGACCGGCGTAGGTTTCGCCCTGCCAGGTCATTTTCAGCGCATACAGACTGCTGAGCAGGTAGGGCAGCAAGATCATCGAGGTGGCAAGGGAAATCAGTGCCAGGTAGCTTGCGCTCGAGTAGAGCGTCAGCAACAGAAACAGCTGGATGCACCCATTGGTGAGCCACAACGCATGGGCCGGTACGCCACGGGCGGACTCCACGCCAAGTGACGGCGGCATGACCTTCTCCTTGGCCGGTGTGAACACTGATTCGGCCGCCAGCAAAGTCCAGGCGAGTAGGGCGCCGCCAACCGAAATGATCAGACCGATGCTGATCAGCACCGCACCCCAAGGCCCAGCGGCAGCCTGCAGTACGCCGGCCATCGAAGGGTTTTTCAGGGCGGCCAGTTCCGGTTGTTTGAGGATGCCCAGTGACAACAGGGAAACCGCGATCAGCAGTAACAGGGTGATGACAAAACCAATGACAGTGGCGCGGCCGACATTAGCGCGCTCTGCGGCGCGGGCGGAAAACACATTGGCACCCTCGATGCCGATAAACACCCAGACCGTCACCAGCATTGTGCTTTTGACTTGGTCGAGGGTGCTGCCCAACGCAGGCGTGCCCCAGAAATCCACCATGAAGGTTTCGCGCTGGAATGCCGCGATCACAAAACCGATGAACAGCAGCAACGGCACGATCTTGGCCACGGTGGTCAGGGCGTTGACGCGAGCCGCCGCACGCATGCCCCGCAGGACCATCCAGTGCAACGACCAAAGCACAACGGACGCACCAGCAATCGCTGCCTTGTTATTGCCTTCGCCAAATTGCGGGAAGAAGTAACTCAGCGCGGCAAACAGAATCACCAGGTAGCTGACGTTCCCGATCCACGCACTGATCCAGTAGCCCCAGGCGGAGTTGAAACTGAGAAAATTGCCGCCCAGAGCCCGGGCATAGGCGAATACACCGTTGTCCAGCGCCGGCTGGCGGTTGGACAAGGTCTGGTAGACCAAAGCCAGCGACAGCATGCCAACCCCAGTGATCAGCCAGCCAATCAGGATCGCTCCGGCTCCGGCGCTGGCGGCCATGTTCTGCGGCAGGCTGAAGATGCCGCTGCCGATCATCGAACCCACCACCATAGCTACCAGCAGGCTCAGAGTCAGACGCTTGGGCTCCGTCTTGCGCAAACTGCCGGCCAGCGGCGGATGCTGGGTGGGGGAAACACCCGGTTGAATGTCTTGCAGTTGAGTAGCCATGACGCGCCTCCACGAGACAGGATGGTCGGCATTGGTCGCGGGTGCGGTTATGCGGACGTCGAGGTTTAATCTCGTCGAGAAGCGCGGGGAGGTGTTTGATTAAAATCAACTGAGGAAAAAAAACGCATTTGAGGGTGAGTACGCGTGGGAAAACAGGAAATCCTGTGCGCAAGCTATTTGTAACAGTTGCGTCCTGACACAGGATTTTGTGGGCGATGACCGATGTTCATAGGCGGCTGTAACCCTGGATTTTGGGGCCCGATAGCCAGAAAACGGGTTAGAGTGCTCATCAATGTCTGTTCATAAGGACCCTCCACTCGATTTGCGTAGTCGCGCCAAGCGATCCCAGCGAACGAACCGGGCCAAAAAACCGTATATCAATCGTTATGTGAAGAATGAATCGTTCGCTGTTTGTTTCTCTAGATGGGCCCAAGGGAGCCGGCAAAACCACACTGTTGGAGGCCGTCACGAAAGTACTCAGGGCAGACAACAAAAAGGTAATCCGACTTTGCGAGAAAAAAAGCGATCCCTATCGAGGTGAAACAATGGCCCTCGTGAACAAACTCGTCAGAAACCCCACCCGGGAATTAGAGTTACGGGTTTGTGAGCGCCTTGCAGATAGCCGTACCTGGATTTCCCGGCACGTATTGGTTAAACAGCCCCCAGACAGCATCATCCTGATCGATCGCTGGTACCCGTCTGATGCCGCGTTTCGCCGGATAATCCCGTTTGCAGATATTCTGCAGTTGAACATTGATCGAAACGTGCGAGTGCCAGACCTGCATGTCGGGGTTATTACCGACCCTGATATTTCATGGGCGAGGGCGGCGGCCCGATCGCGTGGGCTGAACAGTACGGTGATCAATAAGCTGGAAGAACATGTCGCTTGTACCCAGGCGTTCGAGCGAGCGATTGCAGATAACGGCTGGGTTTTATGCCGTAATGAAGGAAAGATCGAAGATGCAACGATGCAGGTGGTTTCGGAGATTTATAAAGTCCTTCGATAGGCGAAGTTCTCTGCGCCAGTTTTGATGCGGTTGAGATAGCCGTAGATGTAAATCGTTAGCAGGATCGAAGGGATGATTTGGGGAGAGGCTTACTGACCTGACGGTTCGAGCGTCGACTGCTGGAGCCGGGGGTTGGTAGATTGAAAGAACCTTTGGCAGGAGTTCCGCTCTGACACATGATTTAACTTATGGGCCATGTCATATGTTCATAGGCAGGCCGTTAATATGTTCTGCTGCAGGTCCGACGGCTGATGGCGTGGAAATGTTCATCGGTCCAAGTTCATGGAAACCGGGCTGCAGCTTCAGGACTGTCCGGCCAGCAAACCACTGTGGGCGAGCACTTCGGTGCGATCAATGCGGCAAACATGCGTCGTGCCCATGCGCTGGTCGAAAGCGGCAAAGCCCGGGGCAAGATCGTTCTCGAAGGGTTCTGATTTCACTCATCGGGTGAGGGCGGTTGCGCGTATTTCGATGCATTGGTATCAGCGCTTCACCGCCACGGCAAATGACCTGCTCGAAGAGCCGTTGCAACCGATATTCCTTGCTCAGGTATCGGCCTGATGATTCGACCTGTTGAACCGCACCACCTCGGCCGGCATGGAGGCGGCCGGCGCATCATTTCGCTTCAGGACGCGGCTGTACTCCGAATTGCGGAACGATGTGAGTGCCCAGCTCTTCAATGACTTGCGCAGCAGGGCGCTTTCCGTATTTGAGATTCAGGATAACGTGGTCCACTCCGATTTCCTCAAGCGACTCCAGCAAAAACCGAAGATGGTAGCGTCCAAGTTTAAACCCCAAATGAATGCGAGTGGGCGGCGTAGACGGGGTCTCATCGAGGTCGATGTAGAGCGACTGGGTGAAGGGCTTATAGACGGGGCCACATTGCTTCATGACCTCCTGCCGCCAATCTTCCACGATCATTCGCTGCATGTTCGGTATACGTGGATAGTTGATCCATCCGACGCTTTCGCGTGCGATCCAATCCAGTGACTGGCGACTATTCCCGGTCACGAGCATTGGAATGACTTGGGTTGTGGGTTTCGGAATGAGGTCTGCGCCCCGCATCTCACCACCGCTCCAGCGGATGGGTTCAAAGCTGGTGCTGTGGGCTTGGCGAATCACCTCGTAGTGTTCTCGAAAGATTTCTCCGCGTCTCTCGGGATCGACGCCAAAAGCCGAAAACTCCACAGGACGATCGCCGGAAGCAACCCCCAGAATCAAGCGACCTGCGCTCAACTGATCGACGCTGGCTGACGCCTTGGCCGTGTGCAGAGGATGGTGTAAAGGGATGGCAATGGAGGCGGTGCCAAGCGCTATCTCCGACGTATGAGCAGCCATATAGCCCAGGTAAACCCAAGGGTCGAACAGCTGGCCCACATCGCCGAAACCAGGGTCCCGAAGCGGCACGTCGCGAAACCAGAGCGCGCAGAAGCCCAGCGCCTCTGCTTGTTTGGCCAGTGCGACCTGATTGAGCATGCTCGGAGTGTCCCCATCGAAGGCCTCCAAAGGAAAGAACAATCCAAGGCTCAAATGACCCTGAGTGAAGGTTCGGCTGAACCCTCGATGCTGCTGATAAGGAATCGTGCTCGGCCGATACATACTCATCTTCCTCAATGGGAGAACGTGAACAGCGCCCCTGTTTCCAGAGTTGCTGCGGCATCGGTCGCTTGAGAACGACAGGTGGGGTAGTGCGTGTAGCCTTCCCGTTGCACCGTACATGCTGGTCGGGTCGACCGGATCGAGGGGCCAGTTGCTGGCGATACGCGCGGGCAGGTCCGGATTCAGCGATGAGCGGACGGTAGAAAGAAATCAGATCGCTCCAGCCCGATACATCATCTGAGCAAAGGCATGGGGATCATTCAACAAGCGTAGGCGGCATTGCGGGGAACCGCCATGTTCGTCGTCCGTCTCGGTACCTGTCGCAGATGATTACACCGCAGTCTGGGCCTTGGGCGTCGTGATCGGCGCGCCGCGGGTTGCTATTGAGGACAGTCGTCAGGTCAGCCCGCTGAGCCTTTAGATACTCGACCGACAATTTTGTCCGGCCCCAGTCCTGAAATTCAGACGATAAGATAAATTTTCAGACCCCAACGCAGAACTCCATTTCCCCAGGCAAGGCACTCCCTGCGCCTTTCTCACACAATCGGCTCTAACGCTATCGCGCTGCATGACAGAAACAGGTGCGATGAGCGACTTTGGAACTTGCACTAACGATATTAGCTTGATGCAGGAGGGGCTAGGCATCGTCGATTTCTGGTCTTTAGCAGGATATTAAGAATAATAAAAACGCGCACCTGGAAAATTTTGCGTTGCTTCTATTACTTCAAAATAACAAATGGAGCGCTATATAAGTGAGTGGAAAAACAATAACTGCAAGTTCGGTGTTTCTTAGTATCACCCTGAGTGTCCAGGCGCATGCTGACTTCCTGAGTGATAGCAAAGCCACCTTGGGAATGAGAAACTTCTACTTCAATAACGACAACCGCGATGGCGTTGCCGCCCCTTCTAAAACCGAAGAATGGGCGCAGGGTTTCATGCTGGACTTCAAATCGGGCTATACCGACGGCATGGTTGGCTTTGGTGTCGATGGCTTGGGGTTGCTGGGGGTTAACCTGGACAGCGGCAAAGGACGGCATGTCGGCAGCAGCATGATGCCTTCTGACAGTGACAACCGTGCCGTCGACGAGTGGAGCAGGCTGGGGCTGACCGGAAAAGTCAAAATGTCGAAAACTGAACTTCGCTACGGCACCTTGATTCCGAAACTCCCCATTCTGGTCGCCAACGATGGGCGCGTGCTTCCGCAAACCTTCGAGGGCGTTCAAATCACCTCGAGCGAGCTCAATCGCCTGACCTTGACTGGAGGTCGGATTGAACATGCAACAGGACGTGGTTCGAGCGATCAGACGGGGCTGGCCGTTACTGGTGGTACGCGTGAAAGCAATCAGTTTGACTTCGCCGGGGGCGATTGGAAACTCACCAAGGATCTGACAGCTCAGTACTACTACGCCGGCCTCGATAACTACTATACGCAGCATTTTTTGGGATTGATTCACACCCTTGCCATCTCGGACAATCAGTCCCTCAAAACCGACCTGCGCTACTTCAAAACTGACTCGTCAGGTGCAAATAGCTCCGGTACGTCAGGCTTCAGAATGAGTGGCTACACCAAAAACGGTGATGGAGAAATCGATAACCGTACCTGGAGTGCCGCGTTGATTTACACACTGGGTGGCCACGCAATTACTGCGGGGTACCAAAGTGTGTCGGATGGCAGCAACTTCACTCAACTCAGTCAAGGTAGCCTGCTAAACAAGGGCGCCGGTGGAGCAAGCCTGTATCTGTATACAGACCGCTTTATCCAAACTTTCACCCGCGCAGGCGAGCGCACAGCTTTCGGTCAGTATGCTTACGACTTCGCCGCTCTGGGTGTCCCTGGCCTAAAAGGCTCGGTCATGTACCTCTCTGGCGATAACATTAAAACGACGTCAGGCGCCAACCAAAAGGAATGGGAAAGAGACATTAGCCTGGACTACGTCCTTCAGTCGGGAGCGCTAAAAGGCGTCGGGTTCGGCTGGCGTAACGGCAAGTCCAACAGCGAAGCATCTCGTAACGTAGATCAGAATCGTATTTTTGTGACCTATAGCATTCCGCTTCTCTAACTATTGTCATGAGCGGTTAATTCCCAGCTTTGTTTTTGTTTACAGAGCTAATGATGGATTCAGTCGTCTTGTTCCACTTGAAGAGCTTGGCAAGCGCTGCGGGCGCTGAGACCTGGAACTGATGGCTGACCTCTTTGGGCGTTAATCCCTCCGCCAATAACAGCAGAATTTTGGCCCGCAGCCCAAGACGTTGCCCCAGCCAGCCCATCCGCGATCAGCCTTGTAGTGTGGCGTGGTCAAATCGCATTAAAACGAATGGGGCGGCGGGTTTGTCTAGACCCTCTTAGAAGCCTTCCAGCACGACCTTACCCTTCGCCTTGCCGCTTTCCAGCAGAGCATGGGCACGACGAAGATTTTCTGCGTTGATGCGCCCATAGTTGTCGCCAACGGTGGTGCGCAACTCACCCGTATCAACGCGCCGCGCAACTTCGTTGAGGATGTTGTGCTGCTCCTGCATGTCCTCTGTCTCGTAAAGCGAGCGGGTGTACATCAGCTCCCAGTGTAACGACAGGCTCTTACGCTTCATCGGTACGACGTCAAGCGTGGCCGGGTCATCGATCAGGCCCAGCCTGCCCTGAGGTTTCAGTGACTCGATGATTTGCTCGAAGTGCCGATCGGTCTGGGTCAGGCTTGCGACATAGCTGACTTGTGCGATACCGATGCGCTTGAGCTCCTCGCTGAGTGGCTTGGTATGGTCGATGACATGATGCGCACCAAGCTCGGTGACCCAGGCCTGGGTTTCAGGGCGCGAAGCCGTACCAATGATCGTCAACCCGGTTAACTGACGCGCCAGCTGAGTCAGGATTGAACCCACCCCCCCTGCAGCGCCGATGATCAGCAGCGTTTCGCCCCGGTCGGTGGTATCGCGTGCAACACCGAGGCGAGCAAAAAGTAATTCCCATGCGGTCAAGGAAGTCAGTGGCAATGCCGCAGCCTGGCTGAATTCCAGTGACTGGGGCATTGAACCGACGATACGCTCATCCACCAGTTGCAGCTCACTGTTGCTGCCCGGGCGGATCAGCGATCCGGCGTACCAGACCCTGTCACCGGGCTTGAATAGCGTCACGTCGCTGCCCACCGACTTGACCACGCCGGCAGCATCCCAACCGAGGATACGCGGCTGGCTCTCGTCCTCGTGCGGTACATAGCCCTGCCGCACCTTGGTATCGACAGGATTGACCGATACGGCTTTTACCTCTACGAGCAAGTCGCGCGGCCCCGGCACTGGCTCGGGTATATCGATCTCCACCAAGGCGTCGGGATGTTCAATAGGCAGGCATTTGAAATGTGCAATGGCTTTCATTCGATGCTCCTCAGGAGATGCGATACATCTTCGTGATGGTGAGCTTTTCAGCAGCACGTTCGATGAAAGGGAGCGCTGACTGAAAATGCGGTGTCGCTTCGTGAGCAGTCTGCGCCGCTTCGTCCCGCCACTGCTCGATCATGTGGAAAGTGCGAGCTTGCTCGGCATCACGATGGAGGTCGTACTGGATACAGTCCGCTTCCCCTCGGCTTGGGCCTTGCAGGTTCTGCAACGTTTGCTCGAGCTCTGTTTCGAAGCCGGCCTTGGCGACCAAAGTGGCAATCAGTGTTAGAGCGGTAGTCATCAAACCTCCTGTCTGCGTGCGATATAAAGGGGAAACGCATTGGCTGGCACGGGTGTATCGAAGATGTCCATGCCGGCCATGCGGCCAAAAACCTGAATCCGGGTGAGAGCGCGACAACAATCTTGCCCGCTTGGGCATTCGACTAAGTTGATAGCCCTAAGGCCATGCGAGCGCCCTCGCTCCGGCGGGATCACCTGTAGCGTTCAAGCCAATGGGCATAGGGAGCGGGCAGGGTCCAGGCAGCACGCTCTACACCCAGCGCCTGGGCGGCTGAATAGGACCAGTTGGGATTGCCCAGGTGCGCCCGGCCAATCATCGCCAGGTCCAGTTGACCACTCTTCACCGCTTCTTCGGCGACGCTCGGCGTGCCGAAGCCCCATGCCGAGGCCACCGCAATCCCCGCCTCGCGCCGTACCCGCTGGGTAACTTCGCCCATGAAACCGGGGGCCCAAGGAATGTTGGATTCAGGGATGGTGAACCCGATACTGACGCTGAGCAAGTCCAATCCACCGTCCTTGAAACGACGCGTCAGTTCGATAGCCTCTGACAAGGTCTGTTCATCCCGGCCGTCGTATTCGATGACACCCAGACGAGCGGTCAGCGGCAAGTGCTCTGGCCATACTTCGCGAACCGCCGCCAGTGTTTCTAGCAGAAAGCGGCTACGGTTATCGAAGTTTCCGCCATAGGCGTCGTCACGAAGGTTGGAGTGTTCAGAGAGGAATGACTGGGCCAGATAGCCATGGGCGAAATGCAGCTCCAGCCACTCGAAGCCGGCTTCACGTGCACGGCGAGCGGCGGAGACAAAATCCTCGCGCACTCGGGCGATATCCTCCAGCGTCATGGCTTTCGGCTGCTTGGCGAGGTGAGCGCCAAAGGCAACAGCAGACGGGGCGATGGTCTGCCAGCCACGCAAATCATCCTCGCCGATATGATCATCACCTTCCCAAGGACGGTTCGCACTGGCCTTGCGCCCCGCGTGGGCAATCTGGATACCTGGCACTGCGCCGGCAGCCTTGATCGATTGCACCACCGGCACGAAGGCACGAGCGAGCTCATCATTCCAGATACCAGCGCAGCCAGGCGTGATCCGTCCTTCGGGTGACACGGCGGTCGCCTCGACAACCACCAGTCCCGCCCCGCCACGCGCGAGGGTGGCATAGTGCACAGTGTGCCAATCGTTGATCAGCCCATCATTGGCCGAGTACATGCACATGGGGGGAATCGCGATCCGGTTGCGAAGGGAGACATCCTTGAGCGTGAAAGGTTGGAACAGTGCAGACATCAGGTTTTTTCTCCGAGGGATACTATTACTGTTGTTCGATAATATTCGAACTATTGACCTAGAGCAAACCCGTGTATGATTCGCTCATGCGCCCCTTCAAACACCTTCCTCTCAGCGAATTCGTTCTTGAGCGTCTGTTTTACGCCTTGAGCGACCCTGTACGCCTGGAGATTGTCCGGCGCCTCGCCGAGCTGGGAGAGGCCAGTTGCGGCGACCTGGACGGTGGCCGCGCGAAGTCCACCATGTCCCATCATTTTCGGGTGCTGCGAGATGCCGGCTTGGTTCAAACCCAGACCATCGGCACGACCCACATGAACTCGTTGCGTAGAGAAGACTTGAGTAACCGTTTTCCGGGCCTGCTGGAAGCGATCCTGTCCCAGCACGACTAATGTTTCTGCGGGTCATCCAGTGATGCAATCCCGAAGGGACAGCGTAGTACTCCCCCCAAACAAGCCCTTGTTCAGAACTGTTTCAGCGCTTGCTCTGCGCAAAAATACGCGGGTCGGAGAAACAGTTGACCAGGTGGTCGTACACCAGCCTCACTCGCGGCGCCACGGGCCCTGATTGCGGACGATACATGATCAGTTCCGAAGGCGGCGGGGCATCGTGTTGCATGACCTCGACCAGTCGCCCTTCAGACAGGTAGGGTTCTGCCAGATAACCGGGCATTTGCCCAAAGGCGATGCCGGCCAGGACAATCTCTCGCTCGGTTTCTGGGTCGTCGCAGGTAAATGCTGGGAAGGCAGGCAGGAACGCTTGCCCCTCGGCAAGCACCCATGGCCAAGGGCGGCCGTTGTTGCGATCAATCAGCATCGACAGGGGCAGACGTTTCAGATCCTCGATGTTGCCAGGGCGCTGTACGGTGTCGAGGAGTGACGGCGCCGCAACGATTTTCAGGGCGACATGGGCCACCGTTCTGGCGATATAGCGCCGATCCCGCACGGCGCCGACACGAATGCCGATGTCGATCTTGTTGGCCACCGCGTCGGTGAGCTGGTCATCCAGACTCAGGTCGATGCTCAGGCCCGGATTCTCCCGCATCAGCGGTTTCAGAAACTCGATCAGATACAGCTTGCCAATGGCGTGCGGCGCCGTAATGCCGACGATGCCTTTTGCCTCCTGTGTACTGTGGGCGATAAACAACTGATCCACCCGCTCCAGGGTTTCCCGGGCTTGCAAGGCGAGTTTGGCACCAAACGCGGTGACATGAACCTGCCGCGTGCTTCGGTGGAACAACAGCTCCCCAAGTGTGCGCTCCAGTTCTTTGATGGCTCGTGTCACGGTCTGCGGAGAGGTGCCGAGGCGGGTGGCGGCATCGCGAAACGTGGTCGATTGCGCTGCCACAGAAAAGATCCGAATCAGTTCCATGCGATTGAGCATTGCCGTCAACTCCCGTTCCAGAAAATGGAATTCTCAAATCCGAACTCTTCCATTTTCTGACAAATAAAACCAGCGCAGACTGCACCCATCAACCAAGCAGGTCTCAACAGGAGCGCTGAACATGAGTAAAAATATCCAGGGTAAAGTGGTCGTCATCACCGGTGCGAGTAGCGGTCTGGGCGAAGCAACGGCGCGTCATTTGGCTGCGCTCGGCGCCCATGTGGTACTTGGCGCCCGTCGCCAGGATCGTCTGGATGCAATTGTCCGGGAGATCGTCGCAGCAGGCGGCAAGGCGATTGCCCATCCGATCGATGTCACACGCAAAGAGGACTTGTCTGCGCTGGTCGCCAAGGCTGTCGAGGCATTCGGTCGCATCGATGTGATGATCAACAATGCAGGGCTGATGGCGATCTCTCCGATTTCGCAGCTGCGCGTCGAAGAGTGGGATCGCATGATCGACATCAACATCAAGGGCGTGTTGTATGGCATCGCGGCCGCGTTGCCGCTTTTCGAACAACAGGCCAGCGGTCACTTCATCAACATCTCGTCGGTTGCCGGCATCAAGGTATTCAGCCCCGGTGGCTCGGTGTACAGCGGCACCAAGTTCGCGGTGCGCGCCATTTCCGATGGCCTGCGTCATGAAGTCGGCGGGAATATTCGCACTACGACCATCGAACCGGGCGCGGTGGATTCCGAGCTCAAGTTCGGCAGCGGGCACCAGCCGAGCGCCGAGGTCGTTGGCGAGTTTTACAAGATGGCCATCCCGGCTGATTCGGTTGCACGGGCCATCGCATACGCGATCGAGCAACCTGCCGATGTCGACATCAACGAAATCGTTCTGCGTCCCACTGCGCAAGACTTCTGATAGGTACCCTTTGCCGTTTGCGCCCTTGCACAAAGGCACGGGCGTGAGCGACTAAGCTTTAGCGCTATTGAAATACTTCGAATGTCTAGCCTGGAGCCAAACTCCCACGCAAGCCAACCGATTCGGTGATATCAGCGCGTTTGTCTTTGCTGTGAAGGCGGGAAGCTTTATCGCTGAGGCGACTGCACTGGGCCTGACCCGTTCGGCGGTGGGTAAAAGCGTTGTTTGCCTATAAGACCGGATGGGCGCACGATTGCTCAATCGCACGACGCGCAAACTGAGCCTGACGGACGAGGGGCAGATAGCCTGCGCTTGAAAGGCAAAATGAACTTAAAGTGCCAGTAAGCTGCGTGAACGGCGCGCCATTGCGCAGTGCTCCGGGTTTGCGTTCGAGGAGCGGGATGTAATGCAGTCAGTCAAAACTGACCTGGTCTCGATCAAAGTGGCGCTCGTGGCTGGCAGTCATCGTGTCATCGGCGATGACAACCACCCGCGTGGGATACAGACGAATGCTGATCCACTGGCCGACCCGCTCACACGGCACCGAGTAGCGATTTCGCGCCACGCTGATCAGGCAGGTGCTGGAGACCCGCACAGTGCGTTCGACATAGCCATCAAATTCGGTCCGCATCCATTTCGACCCGCTCCAGCGGCACGAAAACATTAACCCGGCGAACCGAGGACATAAAAAATGGCGGTGTTAATTTTTGACAGTTCGGAAAATTCAATAGTCGAAGCCCGTGTTCTGGTCGAGGCGCTGAATGAATGGTTGGCGGAACAGCAGCCCAGTTGCCCGCTAAAGTCCGCCCATGCGCAACTTTGCTATCGGCCCGATGGCACGCTGGATTCTGTATTGACCGTACTAATAGACGTGGCGGTGGACTAATGACAGCCCGGATTGGAGCGGCGCTTCGTGCTGATATGCACTTGACCGTAGAACTCCCGCCATGACGCGAATTTCGAGTCAGTCATCAAGGTGTTGTGCTGGAAAACTTACTAAATCTAGCGGAGTTTTGCTGTTGATCACCTCGTAGATCAGATCTCTGTAACCTCGTGGCATTATCCAATTGGCTAGCTGCCCTGCAATATTCGCCAGCGATCCTGCGCGCATATGTCCCGCACTCGCCATTCGACCTCATACAGGCCGCCGATCGTTTGCAGTCGAAGTTCGCAGGGTCATCAGCGGTGAAGTCCGGGTAACCTCCTCCGGCGGCATTGCGCGATTTCGACCACCAATTTGAGCCCTTCGCCCAACACCGGCAAACTCAAAACTCACAAATCTCGTTATGCCACCCCCACCGGCTTAGCCTGTCGCTCAATGACGACTTTGCCAATGGCACTGCCTGACTCAAGGCGATCATGTGCCGCGCTGACACCCGCAGCAGTGAAGTCATGGCGCTCATCGATCAATGGTTTAACCAGGCCGCGATCAACCAGGGCAGCCAGTCTTTGCAGAATCTCGCCATGGTGCTTGCGGCCTTCGTTATGAATGATCGAAATAGCCATGAATACAAAGTCGAGTCTCAATGCCTTAAAGTGCATTTCGGTCAGATCGTAGCTGTCGTAACCGATGATCGAGACCACATGGCCCTTAAGCTTCGCGGCTTTCAGTGAGTTTTGTAAGACCTCACCGCCCAAGGTATCGAAGACCGTATCGAATCCTTTTCCTTCGGTGATTCGCTGACTGTATTCCTGGGGCGTCTCGCTGTTATAAAAAATAATCTCATCGGCGCCCAGTTGACGGGCAATTTCCGCTTTTTCTGGCGTTGAAACCGTCGTCGAAACCCTGGCCCCCAGGACCTTGGCCAATTGAATGCCTATGTGCCCAACACCACCGGTGCCACCATGCACCAAGACGTTGTCATTGGGTTTGATCGAGGCTCGGTCGATCAGCGCCTCCCAGGCCGTAATTGCCACGAGCGGCAAGCTGGCTGCTTCGCCAAAAGAGAGCGACTTGGGTTTTAGAGCAAGCATCTCAGCATCGGCCTCCATCTGATCTGCCAGCGCACCGGGAATCCCCACGATGCCGCCGAAACAGCCATAGACCTCATCGCCTACGTTAAAGCGGGTCACACCAGCACCAACGGAGCTGACCACCCCTGAAACATCGATGTGAAGAATTGCCGGAAAAGTCAGACCGGCCGTACCTTCGCTGCCCCGACGAATTTTCGTGTCCACTGGATTCACGCTTGTCGCCCGCACGTCGATAATCACATGACCTGGGCGGGCAACGGGGTTTTCCGTATTAATTTCTACAAAAAGGTCTGAGTTACCATGCTGATTTATCACAATGGCTTTCAAGGCTTAAACTCCGAGGAACAATAGGCCAACAAATTTATCATCAGTAATATGGGATAAATACGCTAGAATTATTGAATCTTTCGGTCCTTTTGGTTGGTAATAAATGCTGGATTCCATTGATGAATTGCGGTTGTTTATTGCTGTTTTCGAGGAGGGTTCCATCCGCGCAGCGTCCGAACGAATGGGGATGACTGCCGCAGGCGCAAGCAAGCGTCTTCTGGCCCTTGAGGACAGCGTTGGTCGCAGACTTTTCAATCGCACCACCCGCAAGCTAAGCCCCACTTCGGACGGTGAGAAGCTTTATCAGCACGCGCTAAGCATCCTCGAAAGCGTCGCAAAGGCCGAGCGAGGATTTTTCCAGAAAACCGAGATTACCGGTCATCTACGCATAACCGCTTCTGCGACATTTGCCCAAGGTTATTTATCGAGCGTCGTGAGCAGTTATCTCAAACGCTACCCTGGCGTTATCGTTGATCTACACCCGACAGATCAACTGGTTGATTTGGCCGCCCATGGTACCGACCTTGCGATTCG
Source organism: Pseudomonas migulae NBRC 103157 (assembly GCF_002091715.1). Classification (GTDB taxonomy): domain Bacteria; phylum Pseudomonadota; class Gammaproteobacteria; order Pseudomonadales; family Pseudomonadaceae; genus Aquipseudomonas; species Aquipseudomonas migulae_A. Next base: position 14,621 of record NZ_BDAG01000043.1, read on the forward strand.
GCACGGAGTAATGGCCGATTCATCCCTGATTGCGCAGAGGATTTCTGCGTCCCGACGTCTGATTTGCGCTGCCCCCCATTATTGGGAAAAACAGGGTATGCCTACCTCTCCAAAAGACTTGACCACGCTGGACGGCCTCATCGTGGGAAAAGATTCCAGTTGGGCCATGTCCCGAGGAGGCGTTAAAAAAACATGCAAAATACGCAAACGTTTTTCATCCAGTTTGGGGGAAGTGGTTCGCCAGATGGCAATAGATGGGCATGGCGTAGCGCTGCTGATGGACTGGCATGTACGAGATGATCTTGATTCAGGAAAGCTGGTGGAGGCATTTTCCGATTGGGCCATTGAGCCGCCGGTGGGAATCTATGCGGTATACCCTTCAAGAGAAAACATCGCTCCGACCGTTCTCAGTTTTGTTGCTCATCTCAAAGAGTGGGTCGCGGCCCACCCCGTTTAAACTGAGCGCTGATGGGCGACAATCCACCTTTTGAAGCGCTTTCGTTAAGGGAAAGCTTTGGGCGCCGCCGGTAAACGGTCCTCGGGTAGCCTGGACCTAGATCCTTTCTTGCAGCGCTTTGAAAAAGGCATCGATATTTTCGTCGTGACGTTTGTAATAGGTCCAAGGGCCTATCCGCTGCGAGGTTACCAGGTGCGCGCGCTGCAGGGTTGTGAGGTAAAGCGATGTAGTGGACTGCGAAAGGCCCGTGCGCTCCTGGATGATGCTGACGCACACGCCTACTGTTTCCGGGTCGACTTCCTGCTCGGGAAAGTTCGTCCTGGGATCCTTGAGCCAATTGAGGATGTCAAGGCGCGTCGGGTTCGCCAAGGCTTTCAGGGCTTCGTTGATGTCAATGTTCATAAAATTGGCGATACCTGTTTTTCGCGATATTGCGATATCTTCGTCGTTCGCACGGAGAATTGGAAGGCACCCAAAGTGGCCTCTGCGTCCGTTTGTTGCCAGGCAAGATGTTCCCCTTCCTCGGTCAGCAAGCGTAAGCCGCGCCCTGGAGTCCGGGACGCGGCGCGGATTGCTCAGGGGCGATAGCTCGGATAGTCGGTGTAGCCCTTGTCGGTACCGCCATACATGCTTGTCGGGTCGACCGGATTGAGCGGCCAGTCGTTGGCGATACGGGCGGGCAGGTCGGGGTTGGCGATGAAAGGACGACCAAACGCGATCAGATCCCCCCAACCCGCCTGGATGACACGATTTCCGCGTTCAGCGGTGTACCTGCCGGCATAGAGAATCTTACCGCTGAAGATACTGCGAATATCTTCCCGGAACGCTTCAGGTAGATCGGGTGCGTTCTCCCAGTCGGCCTCGGCGAGCGACAGGTAGGCGATACCCACTTCCTCGAGAATCTTCACCGCTTCGACATAGGTTTGATGGGGATCTTTCTCGACCAGGCCGAGGTAGACGCGATCTTCATCGGTGGTCGCGAAGAGCGGGGCGAAGCGAACGCCCATACGCTCCTTGCCAACGACGCCAGCAACTGCCTGGGTGATTTCGCGCAGGAAGCGCAGTCGATTTTGCAACGAGCCACCATATTCATCATCACGCTGGTTTGTGTGGGCGGAAATGAACTGGTTCACCAGGTAGCCATTCGCGCAGTGCAGCTCCACCCCGTCGAACCCAGCGTCCAGGGCATTGCGGGCCGCCTGGGCATAGAGCTGGACCAGTTCTTTCACCTCTGCGGTGGAAAGAGCGCGCGGGGTCGATGGATCCGCCAGTGCACCCGTGCCAGGGCCGGTCTCGATGAATACCTTGACGTTGTCCGCCTTTATGGCTGACGGCGCGACCGGCGCTTCACCGCCGGGCTGCAAGGACATGTGCGACACGCGGCCGACATGCCAAAGTTGAGCGAAGATCACACCCCCTTCGGCGTGAACGGCGTCGGTGATTTTGCGCCAGCCTTCAATCTGCTCGGCGCTATGAATGCCGGGAGTCCAGGCATAGCCCTGTCCACGAGGCTCGATCTGGGTGCCTTCGGTCACCATGAATCCCGCGCCAGTACGCTGGCGGTAATACGTGGCCATGAGATCGTTCGGAATGTTGCCAGGCTGAGAGCTACGCGAACGGGTAAGTGGTGGCAAAACGATTCGATTCTTGAGGGTGTAGGGCCCCAGCTGTGCGGTTTTGAAGAGCGCGGACTGTGTCATTTCATTTACCTGCATATATAGAAATATCGATGTATTACGCTAAATGGATGCGGATCCACGGGATCAGAGCAAACCGTAAGGCGCTTCGTTGAGGTGTTCACCCACATCTTCTGCATTTGGCGCTTCCTGAGATACGGGGGGTGGCTTCGAACTCAGACTATTTGCGATATCTAGATATGTCAATAACTAGTTTTTTCTTTCTCAATTTGGTCAGCTATCGCAGGTTGCTCAGAGAGATACTGATCAATGCTGCGCAAAAGATGATGTGTTGGGATGCGATCTTCCATCCGGATATCCACTGTATTTGCGCTGCTGGTTCAGGTAGTAGTCGTCCTAGGCGCGGGCCTGGAGTCCGACGCGCCAGTACTGGTCAAGCTGCACGTCGGTGCCGAGGTAGGTATGTCCTTTTCTACCGGTCGGGGACCATGCACCTCGGGGTGCATTTGAAAGTGTCCCTTGGAAGGCATACGATCGAGGATGAGGCAGTTTACAGGCAAGCTACAGCGCCGCCACGGTGACACCACGCCGAATGCGGTCAGCAGACCGGGAGGCGTTACTTGAAGTGCACAACTGATATGCCCGCTAGCGTCATCACAAAACTCACCTACCTGGTCAAGCACGATGCGAAGCCCTATGTGCATACCGAGGCTCTGACCGGTAACAGTGAACCGCACTACTTTGCTGAGCAGGAGGAGCGCGAGGTCACGATACACAACGGTCGTCCGTTGGCAGACAGCCTTTCTCTGGACAAGCAGGGGTTTGAACTCCATCGGCGGGATACGGTGGTCGACGATCTCTACGACGATACCTCAGTGGAAAGCGTCTACTATGACGAGGTCAGAGCCTTGATCAAGGAGTTGACGGGCGCGAGCCGGGTCGTCATCTTCGACCACACCAGGCGCAGCGACGCCGAGCGGCGGGATATTCGCGGGCCAGCCAGCCGTGTGCATAATGACTACACAGACCGCTCGGGACCTGAGCGTATTCGCGACGTGCTGGGCCAGGATCAGGCCGCCGCACTGGTGTCGGTGGCCCAGATTAACCTCTGGCGCCCGATGAGCGGGCCCGTCAAGCGCTCACCGCTGGCGGTGCTGGATGCCTCGACGCTCGACCCCAATGACCTGCTGGCCACCGATTTGGTCTATCCGGATCGTATCGGTGAGATCTACCACCTGGCCTACAATCCGCAACAGCGCTGGTACTATTTTCCGGACATGCGCCGTGACGAAGTCTTGCTGATCAAAGGGTATGACTCACGTCACGACGGCCGTGCCCGCTTCACGCCCCATACCGCCTTCAAGGACCCCAATACGCCGCCGGGAGCCGCGCCGCGTGAGAGTATCGAAGTTCGCACCCTGGCCTTCTTTGATTAGGTTTTTGCCGCTTGGCGCGGGCCTCCCGCCGCGCGGTGTTTGCCTCCGTGCTTTCCAGGCGACCACCCGCTTTGGTTGGTAGGGATGTATTGATGTGCGCGGATAGCTGATCCACCCGTGATATGGCCTAACTTTAAAGATTCAACGATACCGGAAGTTTAGTAAAACATAACAGATCATGGTTGCTGTCAGGCCGACCAATATGTACTCGACGCGGGGTAGGAATATAACCAAACCACCTAGAGAAAACACGATCAAGGTGTTTTGTAGTATGTATTTCCTTATTTTAGGTACCGCTATGAAGTAGCCATATTGCTTGCCTAAGAAAAATAAGGCCATGCCGATGATTGACGTAATCTGGAAATCGCGCATCGCAATGTCATTCAGGATCGCATGCCTGATCAAATTTGCGAGAAGTGCTAGCCCCATAAATAGAAAAAGGTGCGAGTAGATTAAGGAGTGTCCACTCATACTACTTTCATTTTTGCTCAGTAGGTAAAAGCTATCAAAATAGATCCACCAGATACTGCAAATCATGATGAATCCGGTGATTGCCGCCGTCACATTATAACGATCCCATTGAATGTCAGATAAACCTCCAGAAAGACTGATCACTGACTCACCCAACAAGATGAGGGTGAGCAAGCCTATGCGTTCAACCAAGTGTTCTGTATGGGCTGGCAATGGCTTGAGTTTAGTCCAGAAAAATACAGGAAACAGAATATCGAGAATAATTCCAACATAAGCGACAAGGTAACGCACGGGCGGGTCAAAAATAACCGATGAGAGACTAATGACTGCGCTGATTAACAGGGCGAAGCCGAGCCTGGAGGAGAGCTCGCCGCGGGAATCGAATTTACTTATGGACGAAATGTACATGATGCTGATGATGGCACGTATGCCAAAATAGCAGGCAATAATAAACGGGTAGTTTACTTCCAGGTCTTCCCCGATCCGTGCCGACAGCACAATGAGCAGGAGCATTATGAATAATGTTGCCAAACGGTGAAGATTGCTGTCTGTATCAAACCTGTTGGAGTAAATCGTGTGACTGGACCAGATCCACCATAATGGAACAAAAAGCAGTAAAAATGTCCATAATTGCTCCTGTTCAAAATGGCCGTGATGAAGATGTCCGAGAGTGTGCGTAACCTTGCCAATTGCAACAACAAAAATCAGGTCAAAAAACAACTCTAACCATGTGGCGTGTCGATTTTTTTCATAATACTTCAAAGATTTCATTCGCTGCTGGCTCCGTGTGTACCTCTTTAATGTAGAAGGAAACTAACGGATAAGCGAACGGGTGGACGGGTATAGGCGTCAACCTTGGGGGGCGGTCGCAAAAACTGAGTGCAACACCTGACCTAGTCCACCACCACGTCTGTTAGTACGGTCAATACAGAATCCAGCGTGCCATCGGGCCGATAGCAACATTGCGCACGGGCGGACCTTAGCGGGCAACTGGGCTGCTGTTCCGCCAACCATTCATTCAGCGCCTCGACCAGGACACGGGCCTCGACTATGGAATCTTCCGAGCTGTCAAAAATTAACATCGCCATTTTTTATGTCCTCGGTTCGCTGGGCTGATATTTTCGTGCCGCTGCTTTATGAGCGATGCTTATCGCTGGCAGCACCTGGATTCTTCAATCTCCCGTATTGAAATATTATCGAATACACACCTGGTAAGCTGCGAAATGGGGGACGTTCGCCCTCGGCTACGGTGTGAGTGATGCCAAGCGGTTTCACTATCTAGCGATTTCGTCAACTTACTAACGAAAGCTCAATCATCTGACTCATCTCGGTGAACTCTGGAGCCCCGTCATAGCGAAGCCCGTCAATGTAAAACGCTGGGGTGCCATTCACGCCGCTTCGTACGCCGCCATTAAAATCGGATTGTATTTTGGGTATGTAAGTATCGTCTTGCATAGCAAGAACGAGTTCTTCGCTGGAGAGGCCGTGTTTTAGAACGATGGCCCGAAACAGCGGCAGGCCTAATCGATCCTGATTTTCATACAATTCGTCGTGAGCCTCCCAGAAGAACCCTCGACTCCCGGCATACTCAGCGGTGACAGCTGCAGCCATCGCATGCGGGTGAGCGGTGGTCAGTGGAAAGTTACGGAATACGAATTGCAGATCATCGCGAAAATGCTGCTGTAGCTTTTTGACGACCCAATACGCTAAACCGCAGTAGGGACATTCATAGTCGCCAAATTCCACCAAGGTGACTTTGGCATGCGCACTTCCCTGGCGATGGTCGTTGGCACTTACCGGCACTTTGAGAGTGGCCATGTGATCACCTGTTAATTTTTGGTTAGCGTGCTTTGTGGCGAATTCGCCAGAGCATCCAGCGCGTCCAGAATGCCGTCCGCCCCAGGGTTGATTGCCATTGGTGAGATGTAGCTCCAGGCGATCACTCCCTCCTTGTCAATCACGAACAGTGCCCGCTTACAAACTCCCAAGGGGGAGTCGTACGCTCCATACTGTCGCGCCACAGCACCTTTGGGCTCGAAATCGGCCAGCAGGCTGAAGTGAAAATTCCGGTCTTTGGCGAAGGCCTGATGACACCAGGCGCTGTCAACCGAAATACCCAGTAGCGTCGCACCGTATTCTCTGAATGTGGGTAGCAACTGGTTGTATAAGGTCAGCTGGTCACCACAAACCGCACTCCAGTCAGCGGGATAAAACGCCAGTATCACGGGATTTCCCTTTAGCTCGCGCAGCGATAGCTGCTGATCAGGGGTCGCGTACAGCGTGAAGTCGGGCGCGACAGTGCCGGCTGACAGCGGCCCCTGAGCCAGGTCGTCATTCGTTTTTTTTGCATCATCCAATTCTGAGGTGTTCATTGCTTGAGCCCTGATAGAAAGGTGGTTGGGGTCTACTCAGGGGGATACGACTTGGCCGGCGGGATAACTCCATCCGCCATCAAGGGATTTATAACGGCAACGATGCCTCGATCTCAGCCTGAGCCTGAGTGTTTTCGGCAGTGAGACGTTCACGTTCCACGTCCAGAAGCACGACGATGTCCGCCGTGCTTTCGCGGTATTTGACTGAGGGCCAGGAGGGTAGAGCGGCGGCAGGATTCGCTCTGGCTCACCAATGACTATAGTCGTTGTTATCGCTTGCCGTAGTCGCTGAACGCGTTTTCGGTTTCCTTAGCAAGGCCTCGCGGGCTCGTTCTGTTGCCCATCCGCCTTCACCGTAAACGCCCGGTCATCTCATTGCTGATCGATTCGCCCCTGCGAATTCGGACATCGAAGAAGCGTTGCTCGATCACTCTGGTGATTCCATAGCCTCAATTGCTGATTAGCTGGTGTTTACCACTGGCGGTATTTTTGATCATGAATTTATCCGACGTCGTTCGTCGGTATTCTGAGTCGCCCATAGCGTGTTTTGATGAGATCCGACTATCTTGATTGGATGGCGTCGTCTGTCGTGACTGCCATTCTCTGCAACATAATCGTCTTCTTGAACAAGCTCAGCGTAATGCGGATCTCATGTCCCAGCTTCTTGAGCATCGTTTACAGGGAAGTAGATCCATCTGAATGAGTTCGTGTTATCCACCTTTGGAGACAACTCATCATGGCTACTCTCTGTGAAATATGTAATGCGAGACCAGCGGTTGCGCGCGTGACCGTATCGCAAAATGGCCAAGCCAGGACAATGTCCGTTTGCGACCACGATTACCGTCAACTCCTACGTCATCAAAGCATGTTGAATCCATTCGACTCTCTGCTGGGCGGGGGGGTGTCTCGCTTTTTCGACAGCATGGGTGGCGCAAAGGATCAGGGGGGCGATGACTTCAGGCTCTCTGCGCAAGTACCTCGAGAATCTGTCGATGCAACCGATGCATTCAGTTCCCAGACGCTCGAAATCCTGCAGCGCGCAGGAGAGAAAGCCCATGAGCTGAACCGCAGCGATCTCGATACTGAGCATCTGTTGTACGTGCTGGCGGATACCGATGTTGGTGCGGCTTTGCTCAAGGAGCTGAAGCTTTCTCCGGACGATATCAAAGGCTACATCGATCAACATGCGCAGAGGGGCACTGCTGAGGTTTCGGTCGATCAGATGACCATTTCTCCGCGCTTGAAGAAAGCGTTCAATTTTGCATTCCAGGCATCTCGTGATTTAGGACATTCGTACGTTGGCCCGGAGCATTTGTTGATCGGGCTTGCCTCTGTACCGGAAAGTATCGCCGGGACTTTGCTTAAAAAATACGGCGTAACGCCTGAAGCCTTGCGGCAGAAGGTGGTCAAGGTGGTGGGTAAGGGCGCTGAGGATGGGCGAGTCGACACTCCCACGGGAACACCGACACTCGACAAATTCGGTCGCGACCTGACGTCATTGGCTCGTGAGGGCAAACTGGATCCCGTACTGGGGCGCGCGCAGGAAATCGAAAATACCATTGAGGTGCTGGCGCGGCGCAGAAAGAACAATCCGGTTCTTATCGGCGAGCCTGGCGTCGGTAAAACAGCCATCGTTGAAGGGCTTGCACAACGAATAGTAAAGGGCGATGTCCCTGAAATCTTGCGTGGCAGACGGCTTGTTGAAGTCAATCTGAACTCAATGGTTGCAGGCTCTAAATATCGTGGTGAATTCGAGGAGCGAGCCAAGCAACTGCTTGATGAAGTCGCCGCAAAAAGCTCGGAGCTTATTCTGTTCATCGATGAGTTACACACGATCGTTGGCGCGGGGCAGGGTGGTGAGGAGGGCGGCCTGGATATTGCCAACGTACTGAAACCCGCATTGGCACGCGGGGAGCTTAGTTTGATCGGTGCGACGACACTCAATGAGTATCAAAAGCACATCGAAAAAGACGCAGCGCTTGAACGACGTTTTCAGCCTGTGCTGATAGCCGAGCCCACCGTTGAACAGACCATCATTATCCTGCGTGGGCTGCGCGATAAGCTTGAGGCTCACCATCAGGTCACATTCGCCGATGAAGCATTTGTGGCGGCAGCAGAGCTGTCGGATCGTTACATCACCTCGCGCTATTTGCCGGATAAAGCCATTGACCTGATCGATCAGGCAGCGGCCCGCGTTCGAATCAGTTCCTCCTCAAGGCCGGCTGGCATTCAGGAGCTGGAAGCCGAAATCACGCAACTTAAACGTGAACAGGATTATGCATCCTCCCGTAAACGTTTTGATGAATCCAAAGGCTTCGAAGAACGTATTGGTCAAAAACAAGCGCAACTGGGAGAGGAAACAGAAGCATGGGAGCGCAAGACAGGTTCCGAAACCCTTGAGGTGACCCTGGAGTCAATTGCCGAGGTGCTGTCCCGTCTCACCGGCATTCCTGTGACCGAGCTTACGCAGGAAGAGCGTCAAAAACTGTTGAATATGGAAGACACGTTGCGTGATCGGCTGGTCGGGCAGGAAGATGCCGTCCTCGCGGTCAGCGATGCCGTTCGTTTGTCTCGAGCCGGCCTTGGCCAGGCGAACAGACCTATTGCCACGTTTCTTTTTCTTGGCCCTACGGGCGTCGGCAAAACCGAACTTGCCAAAGCGTTGGCGGAAACGGTGTTCGGTGACGAGCAATCGATCATTCGTATTGATATGTCGGAGTACATGGAGCGTCATGCGGTTGCTCGGTTGATCGGTGCGCCACCCGGATACGTGGGATACGACGAAGGCGGTCAGTTGACAGAGCGTGTCCGCCGCAGGCCCTACAGTGTGATTCTGCTCGACGAAATCGAGAAGGCGCATCCCGATGTGAGCAACGTATTGCTACAGGTATTCGACGATGGGCGTCTCACGGACGGCAAGGGACGTGTTGTGGACTTCAGCAATACGATCATCATAGCCACCAGCAACTTGGGCTCTCCCGTGATCATGGAGAATCTTGAGCGCCCAGAAGATGAACGCCTTACGGATAAAGCGTTACGTGATGAATTAATGGGAGTCTTGAAAGGGCATTTTCGTCCCGAATTCCTGAACCGTATTGACGACATCATCGTGTTCCATGCCCTTACTCGTGACAACATCCGGTCGATTGTGAGCATTCAGCTTGATCGGGTCATTCGAACCGCAGCTGCACAGAACATCACAGTGAAAATTGATGGTTCACTCATTGATCATCTGGCGGATGTTGGCTATCAGCCTGAGTTCGGCGCGCGCGAGTTGAAACGTCAGATTCGTCAGACCGTCGAAACGAGGCTTGCGAAGGAAATGCTCGCTGACAAGCTGAAAGCCGGCGACAGTGTTGAGTTGAGTTACGACAAAGGGCGTAGCGAAGTGATCTTCAATAAGATGGCGGTGGATGTACCCAAGGCCTCCGAAAAGAGTAGTCCACCCGAACCACCCGATGATCTTGCACCTATTGCGGCGACCGGGACTTAGCCTCAATACACTCACGATGAATGGCAACGGGTCTGTTGATCATGACGTGCAATGATGGATTGGATGTCATGATCCCAGGCCTGTGGAGAGGTTCTGCTCATGAACATTTCTAACATGGCATCTGGTTTAACATAATATACATTACACGTAACAAGATGTTTCGCAGCTGGCCCCGTTGCACGCAGATCTGGCGCTGCTGATTTCCCCTTCAACCCTCATTCTCTTGTCAGCTGCTCAATCAACGCCGAATGCTCGGGAAACTCCACACAGAGCTTTTGTCTGTCGCCCATCCGCATATCCGCGAAATCAAACCCTGGCGATACTGCCTCACTGATCAAACCGAATCCTGCTGGACCACTCAACAGCTGCGAAGCTTTCCAGATGCCGCCCGGTACATGCAGCTGCAATAATTCTCCAGCGATGACGTTGCTGCCCATCACGACAGTTCTCAATTCGCCGTCCGGAAAAATCAGGCTGTACCGAATGGCATCGCCCAGATGGTAGTAATGCACGATATCGGACTGGTTAAAGTGAAATTGGCCGATCGGAGAATCTGTGGTCAACAGGTAATAAATGGAGGTCATCAAATAACGTGGACCACGAACCGTCTCTATCTGAGGCTGCTGATCAGCCTGAAAAGTTCGCCGGTAGTAGCCACCCTCGACGTGCGGTTCCAGGTTCAGAGCCGTCACGATTGCTTCACTGTTTAGCCGCACTTGTTGCTCCATATACCATGATGGCAAATAGCTATACTAAATAGCCCTTTAGTTAAGTTATTCAATCATCACGCCGCACTTGTGTTCACCACCTTTGCGGTGCGAATGAACAATGCGCGCACTTTTTCCCAAAAATTTCCGCCCAGTACAAAAAAACTACCGATCAGCATCAGGTCGCCCAACAATTGCAATTGCCAGATATTCGGCCTGAGCCCAGGCCAGATACTGTCTACATAGGGCTCCAGAAACCCCGAAATCAGCGGCAGACAAAACATCAACACGCCGATCCGATGACGCCACGGCCCAACTTCGGTGTCGACTGTCGGTGCCAGTGAAGACACGTAGCCAAATACACTGCTTTTAAGCTGCTGAAACCCCGCCTTGCCCATGATCGCGATGACGATAATCAACAGCACCTTGTTACTGATAAAGAGGACGCCCGTCAGCGCTGCGATCCTGGAACCCGAGATGCCCGCTGCTGCCACGATGGGCACCATCAGCCATGAGCCGAGCATCAGGCAAATGATCGCGATACCCAGTTTGAAGCGCCATCCAGCGGTATGGGGTGCATTCATGGTTGTCATTCCTTTGTGACGGGTCGTATTAAATGTGAGGACGCTTGAAAGCTTAGCAGTCAGTTCATCAATCGGGCGTCTATGCTCCTGTGATCTTCCTGGACAGGAAAAAACGCATGCATCTGACGCGATCAAGCCAACTGCTCCTGCTGGGTGTGCTCGGCTTGAGTGGGTGCGTGCGCCTGGGGCCGGATTTTCAGTCTCCGAAGCCAGCATGGATTGACCGCTGGAGCTCCCCTGCCCTCGAGCAATCCAGCCAGCGCAGCCTGAATCCTGATTTGCGTCAGTGGTGGCAGGTCTTCGGTGACCCGGTGCTCGATCGTCTGATCGCCGAGGCGGACGCCCACAATTCGGATCTGAAGATCGCCGGCCTGCGGGTGATGGAAGCCCGAGCCCAATTGGGCATCGCTCAAAGCGGACGCTACCCGCAACTGCAGCAAGCCAGCGCCGACAGTCTGTATTTCAACCGCAGGCAATCCGGCGGAAACAATCCGCAGGACAGCCATTTCTGGCAACACAGCGTCGGTTTCGACATTGGCTGGGAGCTGGATTTCTGGGGGCGCTTCAGCCGAGCCATCGAGTCCGCCGATGCCGGTTACTTCGCCGCGCAGGCCAACTATGAGGACGTGCTCGTTCTGCTGCGGGCGCAAGTGGCGGACACCTACTTTTCATTGCGCACCACCGAAGCGCGTTTGCGTGTTGCGAGGGAAAACGCCAAACAGCAAAAGCGTAATTTCGAGATCACCGAAAAGCTGTTCAACAGCGGCCAGCAAGCCGAGCTCGACCTGCAACAAGCCAAGACTCAATACCTGGGCACCCTGAGCACCATTCCCAACTTCGAAGACCAGGTTCTGCGTACCCGTAATGCGCTGGCCGTGTTGATCGGCCAGCCACCCGGCTTGCTGCCGCAATTGCTCGAGAATCAAGGATTGATCCCGCTGGTGGACCGTGCGGTGCTGCAGGATGTGCCCGCCAATCTACTGCTACGTCGGCCTGATGTGCGCGCGGCCGAACTCAATGTCGCCGCCCAATCGGCTCTGATCGGGGTGGCCGAAACCGATTTCTACCCGTCGTTGACCTTACTCGGCAGCATCGTCTGGTCAGCCGATACGCTGAACGGAACCTCCAGAAGCCTGGACTTCATCGGCGGGCCCAGTCTGCGCTGGAATCTGTTCGACCATGGCCAGATCAGCAACAACGTGCGTGTGCAGGATGCGCGATTGCAGCAGTTGATCGAAGCCTACCGCGACAAGGTTCGCCAGGCCGCGCGCGAGGCCGATGATGCTGCCAGCGGGTTGATCAAATCCCTGGAGCGAGAACGCATCCTGAGTCAGGCCGAAATCGCTGCCAAACGCTCGCTCGTGCTGGCCAGCGCGCAATATCGCGAAGGTTATTCGGACTTCCAGCGGGTGCTGGATGCGCAACGCGCTTTGCTGGAGCAACAGGACAATTACCTGGTCAGCCGCAGCAATGCCGTGAGCAATGTGATTGCCCTGTACAAAGCCTTGGGCGGTGGCTGGTACAGCACGCTGCCGAAAATCGATGCGGCGACCCGCCGGCAAATGGAGCAACGCACGGACTGGGGCGATCTGCTGGATGAGCCTTCAGCTGTGGAAGCCAAAAAGGTAAAAGACCATGAGTGAAGCCGCCCCGCCCTCCCCCAAAGAGCACGAATCGCCAGCCAAGCCGTCCGCTGATCCGGCGAAAAAAGGCATCAAATGGGTGTTGCTGGTCATCGTCCTGAGCCTGGCATGGTACCTGTCGGCGGACCGGTTCACGCCTTACACCCAACAGGCTCGAGTGGGCGCCTTTGTCATTCCGGTGGCGGCGGAAGTGGCCGGTCGGGTCATTCATGTCAACGTGCGTAACAACCAGGACGTCAAGGCCGGAGACGTCCTGTTCGAGGTGGATCCCCAGCCGTATCAAATCGCCGTCGACCGTGCACGCGCGGACCTCGAATCGACACGCCGACAAATCGGCGCCAGCACCGCCGGCATTGCCTCGGCACAAGCCAATTTGCGCGCCGCCCAGGCTAACGAAGTCAAGGCGCGCCAGGACAATCAGCGTCTTGAAGGGTTGTACCGTGATGACCCCGGAACCATTTCCGTACGCCTGCTCGAAGTGTCGCGTGCCAACCATGAACAAGCCGTCAGCCAGGTCGCCGCCGCCCGGGCCGAAGTCCAGCGTGCCCGTGAACAGGAAGGTGGCAGCGAGGAAGATAACGCTCTGCTGCGCAGTGCCGCGACGGCGTTGTCGAAAGCCCAACTGGACCTGGCCAATACGCAGATTCGCGCGCGTTCGTCAGGCTTGATCACCGACCTGCGCACCGACGCCGGACAGTTCGCCGCCGTCGGCAGTCCGGTCATGACCCTGATCGCCATCCACGATGTATGGATCAGTGCCGACATGACCGAGAACAATCTCGGTCTGGTCAGGCTCGAAACGCCGGTGTCGATCATTCTGGATGCGCTGCCGGGCGAAGTGTTCGACGGCCGCGTGCGCAGCGTCGGCTACGGCGTCAGTGTCGGTCAGACACCGGCACCCGGTACGTTGCCCAGCGTGCAGAACAGCCGCGACTGGTTGCGCCCGGCCCAGCGTTTTCCAGTGATCATCGAGTTTTCCCAGGATTCCAAAGCGCGGCTACGCGACACTCGTGCGTTGCGTGCCGGCGGCCAGGCTGAAGTCATGGCCTTCCCTACTCAGGGCAATCCGTTGAACCCGCTCGGCCGTCTGTTTTTTGGCCTGATGAGCTGGCTGTCCTATGCCTACTAAACGCACGCCCCGGGTTCAACGCGCACTGCGTCTGGCCACGGGCACTGCGTTGTGTCTCGCAGCGAGCTTCGGTTTGGGCCTGCCGATTCCCTTTATCGCGCCGGTGCTTGCGTTGTTGCTCCTCGCCACCGTCAATCGCCCATTGCCCTTCAAGGCCGCAATTGTTCTGGCCATCGTTGCGATGTTGACCACCGGCCTCGGCCTGTTGTTGATTCCGATCCTGCGTTATTACCCGGTCAGTGGCGTACTGCTGATCGGCGTCAGTCTGTTCCTGGTTTTTCGTTTTGGATTGCGCGGCGGCAACAACCTGATCGTCACCTTCCTGGTGATCGGCCTGACCATGATCTCCTCGGCCGGTGTCGCCGAGTTCGACCTCGCGGCGATGGTTATTGGTGCCCTGGTCAAAGGATTGCTCCTCGCCGTTATGATGGTGACGGTGAGTCACTGGCTGTTTCCCGACCCGCCCAACGCGCCATCGCCACCCGCTGCCCCGCTGTTACCGGCGGAAGAAGTCAACCGGGTTGCGGTGCGTGCAACCCTGATCGTGCTGCCGGCGTTTTTGCTGGCACTGATCGATCCGGCAAGCTACCTGCCGATCATTCTGAAGGCGGTGGGCCTGGGTCAGCAGAGTTCCACCACGGCCCGCAATGCCGGTCGCGAACTGGTCGGTTCGACCCTGCTGGCCGGTGTGCTGGCGGTGCTGTTATGGAGTGCGCTCAGCCTGTTCGTACACCTATGGATGTTTTTTCTGTGGATGCTGCTGTTCGGTCTGATCCTGGCGCGCAAATTGTACGCCCTGAGCCCGACCCGCTTGAGCCCAGGGTTCTGGCTCAACAGCCTGATCACCATGATCATCCTGCTCGGTCAGTCGGTACAGGACAGCCTTGCGGGCAAGGACGTCTACACGGCATTTGCCGTGCGCATGGGTCTGTTCATCCTGGTGACGCTGTATGCCTGCCTGATGGTTTATCTGCTGGACCAGCGACCGCCAAGACGCATTCAGGGATTAACCTGATACCCCTTTCCTTGCAGGCAACTGGTATAGGCCGTCGAAGTGGTGGAAGCGGCGGTTTTCTCTTGCGCCCGGCGCTCCTGGCGTTGACGCGACGCACCCACTACCGCACCGGCGGCGGCCGTCTCTTTGGCCCGGTTCTGCCGATAATCCTGCTTCACATCGTCATCCACACGGTCATAAAACTCATCGTGTTGACGCCCGCGAACCTGAGCTCCAGCCGCCCCGGCAGCGGCACCGACTGCCGCTCCTTTCAGGCGGCCACCGGATGCTGGCGGCGTGGTTGAAGTCTGACTGGCGGCGATGTTGTGGCAGGCGTCGATGTCCAGTTGGGTTTGTTGCGAAGTCTGGCCCTTCATCGGGACCACCGTTTCGGCCCATGCCTGTGTGGCGGCAATCGACAGCGCGGCGCACAGACCAAGGGAAGACAAGCTGTTCATGATGACCTCCGAGGATTCCTCAGCCATCAAGAGTTTAGATCAGTCCCGCTCGCCCTCCTCCGACTTATGACTGACGGCCTGCACGCTTCAGCGTTTCACTCGGCAACTCTTTGAACAGTGCTCGATAGCTGCTGGAAAACCGCCCCAAATGCCAGAAAGACCACTGCATCGCGACTTCGGCCACAGTGGTTTCCATCGGCGAGCGGCTGAGCAGTTCGCGGTGGGCGCTGTTGAGGCGGCGCAGGCGCAGCCAATGGGTCGGCGTCATGCCGGTGTACGCCTTGAACGCGTGCTGCAACTGACGCAGTGAAACCCCGGCGACCTGGGACAGTTCCAGCAAATTCAAGGTTTCTTCCGGGGAATCCGCCGCCCATTCGCCGATGCGTTTCATCACCGCCCGCTCTTCAGTGCGACGCTGCAAACCTCCGCGGTCCAGGCAAACACAAGCGTTGTCGAGGATGTACAGACAGTCTTCCAGTAACTGCTGGGTCAAGGCTTCTTTACTCGGCGGATCGAGGGTCTGCGCCAACCGGGTCAAGGTCCCGCTCAGCCAGCGACTGAACAGCGCGTTCTGCTCCGAATTCAGCGGCGCCATGAACAGCCCTTCGAGCCTGGCGACATTCAGCCCGTGGCGCTGAACGAATTCAGACCCGAACACCACGGCAATTTCCTGGTAGTTCTCCGGCGTGATCCAGATGTTGCGGCTTTCTTCATTCAACACATACAGCGCGTTGTCGCTGCGATCGAAACAGAACGCCAGCGAACCCTCGGGCGCGCTGAAATTCTGCTCGACCCGGGTATTCATGTGTTCCTCGTAAATCTCTACGCCTTGCAGGTCGAGGTAACGCACCCGCCCGGCGAAATGCCCCGGCGACATTTGCTGGTAATGCTGGACCCAACCGGGTGTGGCGCGGATTTGCTCAGCGACATCGGCGGTGTTGAACGCTTGGACCTGTAATGGATTGCACGTTGTCATGGGTGACCTTACGCACTCGTTTGGTGCGTTTTGGCGCTGCTGAAAGTGGATAGATGGAACTTCAAGGCTCGCCCAAGATAGTCGTCAACGCGTCCCAGGGGAAGTGTGTGGCGGATGAAACCACCCTCCCCGGCGTTAATGAAACCAATAACGAGGTCTTTATGAATGCCCCTTTCGATCAGCTGTTCACGTGGCTGAAAGATCACAAGATTACCGAAGTCGAGTGTGTCGTCAGCGACCTGACCGGCATTGCACGCGGCAAGATTGCACCCACCAACAAGTTCCTGCATGAGCGAGGCATGCGCCTGCCGGAAAGTGTGCTTTTGCAAACGGTAACCGGGGACTTTGTCGACGACGACATCTACTACGACCTGCTCGACCCGGCCGACATCGACATGGTGTGCAAGCCGGTTTCTGACGCGGTCTACGTGATCCCGTGGGCCATCGAGCCTACCGCGATCGTGATCCACGACACCTTCGACAAATTCGGTAACCCGATCGAGCTGTCGCCGCGCAACGTGCTGAAAAAAGTCCTGCAGCTGTACACCGATAAAGGCTGGAAGCCGATTGTCGCGCCGGAAATGGAGTTCTACCTGACCCAGCGTTGCGAAGACCCGGACTTGCCGCTCAAGGCGCCGATGGGCCGTTCGGGCCGGGCGGAAAGTGGTCGTCAGTCGTTTTCCATCGACGCCGCCAACGAATTCGACCCGCTGTTTGAAGACGTCTATGACTGGTGCGAGTTGCAGGGCCTGGACCTCGACACGCTGATCCACGAAGACGGCCCGGCGCAGATGGAAATCAACTTCCGCCACGGCGACGCGCTGGACCTGGCCGACCAGATCACCGTGTTCAAACGCACCATGCGCGAGGCCGCGCTCAAGCACAACGTCGCGGCGACGTTCATGGCCAAGCCCATTGGCGACGAGCCGGGCAGCGCCATGCACATCCACCAGAGTGTGGTGGACATCGCCACCGGCAAGCCGATCTTCGCCAATGCCGACGGGCAAATGAGCGAGCTGTTCCTGCACTACATTGGCGGCCTGCAGAAATACATCCCCAAAGTGCTGCCGATGTTCGCGCCCAACGTGAACTCGTTCCGCCGCTTCCTGCCCGACACCTCCGCACCGGTGAACGTCGAGTGGGGCGAGGAAAACCGCACCGTGGGCCTGCGTGTGCCCACCTCCAGCCCTGAAGCGATGCGTGTGGAAAACCGTTTGCCGGGCGCGGATGCCAACCCGTATCTGGCCATCGCTGCCAGCCTGTTGTGTGGCTACCTCGGCATGGTCGAGCGCATCGAACCGAGCGCTGCGGTGCAGGGCCGGGCCTATGAGCGACGCAACCTGCGTTTGCCGATCACCATCGAAGATGCGCTGACGCAGATGGAAGAGTGCGAAACCATCGGCCGTTATCTGGGCGACAAGTTTGTCCGCGGTTATGTCGCGGTCAAGCGAGCGGAGCACGAGAACTTCAAGCGGGTGATCAGTTCCTGGGAGCGGGAGTTTTTGTTGCTGAGTGTCTAACAACTCGCAGCCACATTTGATCGCGCTCCCCCTGTAGGAGCCGGCTTGCTGGCGATAGCGGTGTGTCAGTTGTCATTAAAATTGATGACACGCCGCCATCGCCAGCAAGCCGGCTCCTACAGAAATCCGACAATTCCAAAAGGAGTCCATATGCGTCTATTGAAATCCGTGGTTCCGGTCGCGCTGGCCATGCTGTTCAGCGCCGTTGCACAGGCCCAGCCAACCGTCAGCGTCTACAACTGGACCGATTACATCGGCGAAACCACCCTCGCCGACTTCCAGGCGAAAACCGGGATCAAGGTGATCTACGACGTCTTCGATTCCAACGAAACCCTTGAGGGCAAACTGCTCGCTGGTCGTACCGGGTATGACGTGGTGGTGCCTTCCAACCATTTCCTCGCTCGCCAGGTGAAGGCCGGTGCGTTCCTCAAGCTCGATCGCGCGCAGTTGCCGAACGTCAAGAACCTCGACCCGAAATTGCTGGCGCTGCTGGAGAAGAACGACCCGGGCAACGAACACTCCGTGCCTTATCTGTGGGGCACCAACGGCATCGGTTACAACGTCGATAAGGTCAAACAGGTGCTGGGCATTGATCACATCGATTCCTGGGCCGTGCTGTTCGAGCCGGAAAACATCAAGAAGCTCAGTCAGTGCGGCGTGTCGATGATGGACTCGGCGGACGAAGTGTTCCCCGCCATCCTCAATTACATGGGCATGGACCCACGCAGCGAGAACCCGGAAGACTTCAAGAAAGCCGAAGCCAAGCTGTTGAGCATCCGTCCTTACATCACCTACTTCCACTCCTCCAAGTACGTGTCTGACCTGGCCAATGGCGACATTTGCGTGGCCTTCGGTTATTCGGGTGACGTGTTCCAGGCCGCCAACCGCGCCAAGGAAGCGAAGAACGGTGTGAACATCGCTTACGCGATCCCCAAGGAGGGCAGCAATTTGTGGTTCGACTTGCTGGCGATTCCCGCCGATGCCAGCAACCCGAAAGAAGCTCACGCCTTCATCAACTATCTGCTGGACCCGCAAGTCATCGCCAAGGTCAGCGCCTCGGTCGGTTACGCCAACCCGAACCCCGCCGCCAAGCAATACATGGACGCTGAACTGGTCAACAATCCGGAGGTTTACCCGCCGCAGGCGGTGCTCGACAAACTCTACATCTCGACCACCCCGCCCCAGGCGATCATGCGTCTGATGACCCGTTCGTGGAGCAAAGTGAAGTCCAACAAATGAACCAGTACAGCAACGAACATGCGCGCTCCTATTACGCCGCGTCGGCCAATGCGTTGGTGCCCTTCCCCGCGTTGACCGAAGACCTTGCGGCCGATGTCTGCGTGATCGGCGGCGGGTTTACCGGGGTCAACACCGCCATCGAACTGGCGCAGCGCGGGCTCTCGGTGATTCTGCTGGAGGCCCGGCGGATCGGCTGGGGTGCCAGCGGACGCAACGGTGGTCAATTGATCCGTGGCATCGGGCATGACGTCAGTGGTTTCACCCGACATGTCGGCCAAGAAGGTGTGCGCTATCTGGAGCGCGCCGGGACCGAGTCGGTGGAACTCGTGGGCAAGCGCATCCGTGAGCACAACATCGATTGCGACCTGCGTTGGGGTTTTTGTGAACTGGCGAACACCAAGGCGCAATTCACGGCGTTCAAGGCGGAGCAGGAAAGCCTTGCCGAGTCCGGCTATACCCATGAAACCCGACTGGTCGGGCCAGAGCAGATTCGAGAGCAAGTGGTCAACTCGGGCGTGTATGCCGGTGGTCTGGTCGACATGGGCTCGGGGCATTTGCACCCGCTGAACCTGGTGCTGGGCGAAGCGCGGCTGGCGCAATCGCTTGGGGTGAAGATCTTCGAACAAAGCCCGGTACTGGAACTGATCCATGGCAGCACGGCGCAGGTTCGTTGTGCCGGCGGCACGGTGCG
This sequence comes from Pseudomonas migulae NBRC 103157, assembly GCF_002091715.1. Classification (GTDB taxonomy): domain Bacteria; phylum Pseudomonadota; class Gammaproteobacteria; order Pseudomonadales; family Pseudomonadaceae; genus Aquipseudomonas; species Aquipseudomonas migulae_A. The sequence goes on from NZ_BDAG01000043.1 coordinate 34,428, forward strand.
TGCCGGCAGCCTCGTGCTGGCGTGCAATGCGCATCTGGACGGGCTGGAACCGAAACTCAGCGGCAAGGTGCTTCCGGCGGGCAGCTACATTATCGCCACCGAACCATTGGCGCCGGAGGTTGCCGCACAATTGATCCCGCAGAACCTGGCGCTGTGCGACCAGAAAGTCGGCCTGGATTATTACCGGCTCTCGGCAGACCGGCGTTTGCTGTTCGGCGGCGCCTGTCATTATTCCGGACGCGATCCGGCGGACATCGCGGCCTACATGCGTCCGCAAATGCTCAAGGTCTTCCCGCAGTTGGCGGATGTGCGCATTGATTATCAATGGGGCGGCAAGATTGGCATCACGGCCAATCGTTTTCCGCAGGTCGGCCGCTTGCGCCAGCACCCGAACGTGTTTTATGCCCAGGGTTACTCCGGCCATGGGCTGAACGTGACCCACTGGTGCGCGAAACTGCTGGGCGAAGCGATTCATGCCGGACACAGCCAAGACTTCGATGTGTTCAGCGCCGTGCCGCACATGACCTTTCCTGGCGGCCCGATGTTGCGTTCTCCGCTGTTGGCGCTCGGTATGTTCTGGTATCGGTTGCGTGAAGTGCTCGGCTGAAACACAGAACCTCTGTAGGAGCCGGCATGCTGGCGACGGCGGTGTGTCAGGCGTCATCAATGTTGATTGATACGCCGCCATCGCCAGTAAGCCGGCTCCTACAAAATTGTGTTGCGACTCAAATGACTGCCAGCCACCCCGCCCCTTCCTTTGCGGTTGACCCGCCTTTTAATTTGCTCATTTGCAAGGCACTTCTATATTGAGGAGGTGCTCTGACTTTCCTGTGTCCTGGCGAGTGCGGCCTATGGCTACGACTGACCAACTGATCATCTGCGAGCACTGCGACTGCGTGTATCAAAAAGTCACGCTCGCCAAACATCAGAAAACCCTGTGTACGCGCTGTGGCGGCGTGCTTCAGCGCTATAACGGCCTGTCAGTGGAACAGCGGCTGGCGCTGACTGTTACTGCATTGATGCTGTGGATTTTCGCCAATTTCTATCCGGTCATGAGCATCAGCCTCCAGGGCTTGAAAAACAGCGCAACGCTGTGGGATTCCGTCATGGCCCTGACCCTGGGCCCGATTACCTTCATCGCCCTGGTGGCGGCGATCTCCATGATCATCGCGCCGATTGTCCAGTTGTTGCTGCTGATCTGGGTCCTGAGCTTCGCCCTCGCTTCCCGTCGCAGCCCGGGTTTCAGATTCTGCATGCGCTGGCTGGAAACCCTGCGGCCCTGGAGCATGCTGGAAGTCTGCCTGCTGGGGGCGATGGTCGCGGTGATCAAGCTCGCCGGGTTGCTCGACGTGCTGCCCGGCATCGGTCTGTTCGCCTTGGCCATTCTCAGCCTGATGATGATCCGCATTGCCGGACGCGATGTGCGTGAACTGTGGGATGTTTTATGACCACGCCTCCGGTCGCGAGCGAACTCAACCTGTGCCTTTGCCACAGCTGCGGCCTGGCCTGTGACATGACCGGCGAACCCCACGAATGCGAGCGTTGCGGTGCACCGCTGCATCGGCGCAAAGCCAACGCGCTGACCCGCACCTGGGCCTACCTGCTCACGTCCCTGGTGTTTTACATCCCGGCCAATGTGTTGCCGGTGATGAACACCAAAATGGTCGGCAACGGCGCCGACAGCACAATCATGGGCGGTGTACTGGACTTCTGGCAGCACGGCGCCTGGGACATTGCCCTGATCATTTTCATCGCCAGCATCGCGGTGCCAGGCATCAAGTTCGTCGCCCTGACGTTACTGCTGGTGACCGTTCAGCGCGACAGTGATTGGGCGCGCAAGGAGCGCTCGAAAATGTACCGCTTCGTCGAGCTCATCGGTTATTGGTCGATGCTCGACGTGATCGTCGTGGCCCTGGTGGCTTCACTGGTGAAATTTCAAGCCCTGGCCGATATCGAACCGCGCGCGGGCATTCTGTTCTTTGGTCTGGTTGTGGTGTTCACCATGCTCTCGGCGATGAGTTTCGACCCGCGTCTGATCTGGGACCAGCACCATTCGAAAAACGAGGAGGTCATGGATGAAGTCGCAAGCCACTGACGGGCCGCAAGCCCCCGGGCAGGCCCCGATCAAGACCCGCCGTTTCAGCGTTTCATTGGTCTGGATCGTGCCGATTGTTGCGGTGCTGGTGGGTATTTCGCTGGTGGTGCACAGCATCCTGCAGGAAGGACCGACCATCACCGTGACCTTCAAGACCGGCAGCGGCCTGACGGCCAACAAGACCGAGGTCAAATACCGCAACGTGGTGATCGGGCATGTGTCCGATGTCGAACTGAGCAACGACCAGAAGAGCGTCAACGCCACCATCAAGCTGGCCAAGCAGGCAGAGAGCTTCACCCGTGAAGATTCGCAATTCTGGGTCGTGCGACCGCGTATCGGAGCCGGCGGCGTGTCAGGCATCGATACCCTGTTTTCCGGGGACTACATCGGTGCCGATATCGGCCAGTCCAATGCCCGATCGAAGAACTTCACCGGGTTGGAGAATCCACCGCCCATCACCTATGGCGAGCCCGGCAAGCGCTTCACGCTGCACACCGAGGATCTGGGTTCGCTGGACATCGGCTCTCCCGTTTACTACCGCAAGATTCCCGTCGGCCAGGTCGTCGCGTATGCCCTGAATGCCGACGGCAAAGGAGTGAACATCGAAGTCTTCATTCACTCACCCAACGATGCCTACGTCACCGAAAACACCCGGTTCTGGAACGCCAGCGGTATCGATGTGAATGTCGGCGCCAACGGCTTTGCAGTGAAGACCGAGTCGCTGTCCTCGCTATTGGTGGGCGGCATCGCCTTCCGCGCCCCGGAATACAGCCCCAACGACAAACCAGCCATCGAGGATAAAGCCTTCGACCTGTTCGAAGACCAGCAAACCGCCCTCGCCCCGCCCAACGGCAAGGCGCAATACCTGAGTTTGCGTTTCGATCAGGCCTTGCGCGGGCTCAAGGTCGGTGCGCCGGTGGAATTCCTTGGCATCGAGTTCGGCAGAGTGGTATCGGTCAATCTGGACTTCGATGCAAAAAAACGCAGTTTCCCGGTCAACGTCGGCATCGTGATCTATCCGCAACGGCTTGGTCAGGCGCACGTCAAGATGCTTGAGGCCTTGAAGCATGACCCCAATGACGAAGTGGCCGGCGTTCGTCTGATGGGAACGTTCATTGAGAATGGTCTGCGCGCGCAGGCCCGCAGCGGCAACCTGTTGACCGGCCAACTGTACATCTCGCTCGATTTCTACCCGAAAGCCGAGAAGGTCGTGTTCGACCCGTCCGCCCGCCCCGTCACCATTCCGACCATTCCTGGCAGCCTCGAACAGTTGCAGGAAAAACTCGAAGGCATGGTCAACAAGATCAATCAGCTGCCTATCGAGCGCATTGCCGGCAACCTCGACAGCAACCTCGTCGAGCTGCGTAAAGGCCTCGCGCAATTCAACGCCAAGACCCTGCCCGGCGTGCAAACCACCCTGGCGGACGTCAGCAAGACCTTGCAATCGGCCAGTTCGACCCTCGCCGAAGATTCGCCGCAACGCGAGCAATTGACCCAGACCCTGGACGAACTCGGGCGCATGTCGCGCTCCTTGCGTGAGCTCTCGGATTATCTAGGCCGGCATCCGGAGTCGCTGATTCGCGGTCGCCCCGACAACGCCGCGCCAATGGACTTGAAGGCGCCACCGCGCAACTGACCACAGGAGCAACACCCATGGTTTCTTCGCTGAAGATAACGTTGGTCACTGCGCTATTGCTGCTCGCCGCATGCCGCAGTGAGCCGATTCAGTTCCATACCTTGACGCCAGCGCAATTGAGCGGAACGGCGCGCGCCAATGGCGGGGAAATCCTGATCGAAGGCCTCAGCGTGCCGCCTCAGGTTGATCGTCCGCAGATCGTCATTCGTCAGGGCAACGCGGGCCTGGCGATACTGGAGACCGAATGGTGGGCCGCGAGCCTGGTGGATGAGTTGCGCAGCGCCTTGGTCGATCAACTGGCCAACAGCAATCCCCAGCGCAAAGTGTCGGTGCGCGTGGAGGTTCAGCGTTTTGATTCGGTTCCTGGTCAATACGCGCTAATGGACGTCAAATGGCGCCTGCGCAGCCCCGGTGAAAGCGACACCACGCTGGTCAGCTGCCGAAGTACATTGCAAACACCTTCAGGACCTTCCATCGACGATTTGGTCATTGCCCAGCAGAACAACGTCAAACGCCTGGCCGCGTTGATCAGCCAGGCAGCGAGCGGAACACAAAGAAATTGCCCGGCACCGCAATGAATTGACGTTTTTTTCTCATTCACCCCCTTACATTTGGCGCCGCCTTAAATCTGCAAATGATTCGTATTGACCTACAATCATTGACGACCCTTCCGGTCTGTCAGCGTGCACGATTCTAAAAACCACGGAGCCGCCACTGCATGAATTGCCCTATTCCCTCTTTCCTGAAAACCGCACTGCTGGCCACTGCCCTGCTCAGCGCCAGCCACGTGTACGCCGCCGACTCCGACGGGATCGTGGTCTACAACGCCCAGCATGAAAGCCTGACCAAAGCCTGGATCGAGGGTTTTACCAAGGAGACCGGAATCAAGGTCACGGTGCGCAACGGCGACGACACCGAAATGGGCAATCAGATCGTGCAGGAAGGTGCCGCCTCCCCCGCTGACGTGTTCCTGACCGAAAACTCCCCGGCCATGGTTCTGGTGGATAACGCGGGACTGTTTGCCCCCGTAGCGCCGACCACCCTGGAACAAGTCGACGAGGCCTGGCGCCCGGCGCATGGCAAGTGGGTGGGCATCGCCGCGCGCTCCACGGTGTTTGTCTACAACCCGAGCAAACTGCCTGAAACCGAGTTGCCGAAGTCGCTGATGGACCTCGCCGAGGCTAAATGGAAAGGTCGCTGGGCGGCGTCACCGGCTGGCGCCGACTTCCAGGCCATTGTCGCCGCCGTGCTGGAACTCAAGGGCGAAGCCGCCACCCTCGAGTGGCTCAAGGGGATGAAAACCAACTTCACCGCGTATCGGGGCAACAGCTCCGTGTTGAAAGCGGTGAATGCCGGGCAGATCGACAGCGGCGTGATTTACCACTATTACCGCTTCGGCGATCAGGCCAAAACCGGCGAAAACAGCAAGAACACCGCCCTGCATTACTTCAAACACAAGGACCCGGGTGCGTTTGTGAGCATTTCCGGTGGCGGCATTCTGGCGTCCAGCCAACACAAGGAACAGGCCCAGGCGTTCCTGAAGTGGATCACCGGCAAGGATGGCCAGGCCATCCTCAAGACGGGCAATTCGTTCGAATATGCCGTGGGCAAAAACGCTGAGTCCAACCCTCAACTGGTGCCTTTGCAGCAGCTCGATGCGCCGAAAGTCGATGCCTCAAAACTCGACAGTAAAAAAGCCGTGGAGCTGATGACTCAGGCCGGGGTGCTCTGAATTGATGCCTGAAACGCTACCGGCGGAAGTCGCTGCGGCGATACCCGCACCTTTACGCCACCGCTCCCGCGGAGTGTTCGCGGGGCGCGGCGGTGCGTGGGTGATCGGCTTGTCGGTGCTGATGTCATTGCTGGCCCTGATGCCAATTGCCTTCATCATCGGCGTTTCGGTACAGACCGGTTGGGCCACCCTGGCAACGCTGTTGTTCCGGCCACGGGTTGGCGAGCTGTTGATCAACACCGTGTTGCTGGTAGCGATCACGATTCCCTTGTGCATCGCGCTGGGCGTGGCACTGGCCTGGCTGACCGAACGCAGCAATCTGCCGGGACGACGCTGGTGGTCATTGTTGTCGATCGCGCCGCTGGCGGTCCCGGCCTTCGTTCACAGCTATGCCTGGGTCAGCCTAATACCACCGATTCACGGTCTGTTTGCCGGGGTGCTGGTGTCGGTCATCGCCTACTTCCCCTTCCTTTACTTGCCGATTGCGGCCACTTTGCGCCGGCTCGATCCGGCCATTGAAGATGTCGCGGAATCGATGGGACTCAAGCCTTGGGCGGTGTTTTTCCGGGTGGTGCTGCCGCAGTTGCGCCTGGCCGTCTGTGGCGGCGCGTTGCTGGTCGGGCTGCACTTGCTGGCCGAATATGGTCTGTACGCGATGATCCGTTTCGACACGTTTACCACGGCGATCTTCGATCAGTTCAAATCCACCTTCAACGGTCCCGCCGCCCACATGCTGGCCGGTGTGCTCGCCCTGTGCTGCCTGGCGATGCTGACCGTCGAGTCGGCGGCGCGTGGCCATGCGCGGTATGCCCGGGTCGGCTCGGGCAGTGCCCGGGAACCGCGCATCGTGCACTTGAAAACCGGTTCGACCGTCCTCGCGCTGACCTTGTTCACGGTGACCTGTGCCCTGTCGCTGGGGGTGCCGTTGATCACCTTGGGCAAATGGCTGATCGCAGGGGGTGCGAATGTCTGGCAGATGGCCGAACTGATGCCGGCGTTGCAACAGACACTGCTGCTCGGCGTTGCGGGGGCGTTGCTCACCACCTGCGCCGCCATCCCGATTGCGTGGTTGTCGATTCGCTCGCCGGGTCGGCTGCAACGGGTGCTGGAAAGCTGCAACTACATCACCAGTTCATTGCCGGGCATTGTCGTCGCCCTGGCCCTGGTGACGGTCACGGTGCATTTCGCCCGGCCGATTTACCAGACCACGATCACCGTGTTGCTGGCGTATCTGCTGATGTTCCTGCCTCGCGCCCTGGTGAGTTTGCGTGCCGGCATCGCGCAGGCGCCGGTGGAGCTGGAAAATATCGCCCGCAGCCTCGGTCGCTCGCCCGGTCGGGCGCTGTGGCTGATCACCTTGCGGCTGGCCGCGCCCGGCGCTGCCGCGGGCGCCGCGCTGGTGTTTCTCGCGATCAGCAATGAATTGACCGCCACATTGCTACTGGCCCCGAACGGCACACGCACGCTGGCGACCGGGTTCTGGGCGTTGACCAGCGAAATCGACTACGCCGCCGCTGCGCCCTACGCCTTGCTGATGATTTTGCTGTCACTTCCGTTGACCGGACTTCTCTACCACCAATCCAAACGAACGGCTGGCCGATGAACACGCTTGAACTGCATTCGATCTGCAAATCCTACGGCCCGCAAAGGGCCCTTGAAGACATCAATCTGTCGGTGCCGACGGGCAGTCGCACCGTGATCGTCGGCCCTTCCGGTTCCGGCAAATCCACCTTGCTGAGAATGATCGCCGGTTTCGAATTCCCGGACTCCGGGCGCCTGACGCTGAACGGGCAGACGTTGGTCGACCCTACTCATGAAGTGCCCGCCCACCAACGACAGATTGGCTATGTGCCTCAGGACGGTGCCTTGTTTCCGCACATGACCGTGGCCGCCAACATCGGCTTCGGCTTGTCGATCAAGGGCCTCGAAAAACGCGAGCGTATCGCCCAGTTGATGGACAGCGTTGCCCTCGACGCGAACATGGCTGACCGCTGGCCCCATGAACTGTCTGGCGGTCAGCAACAACGGGTGGCACTGGCGAGGGCCCTGGCGCAACAGCCGCGCCTGATGTTGCTGGATGAGCCGTTTTCCGCGCTCGATACCGGCCTGCGCGCGGCCATGCGCAAACTGGTCGCGCGGTTGCTGGCGGACGCCGGTGTCACCACCATTCTGGTCACCCATGACCAGAGTGAAGCGCTGTCGTTTGCCGATCAGCTTGCGGTCATGCGCGAGGGGCGTCTGGTGCAGTCCGGGCATCCGCTGGACCTCTACCGCTATCCCGGCGACGAACAAACCGCGATATTCCTTGGCGATGCCGTGGTCATGCCCGCCCGGATCGAAGCCGGCTGGGCCCATTGCGATCTGGGGCGGATCCCGGTCAACAACCATCGCAACAACCGCTGCGCGCAGATCATGCTGCGGCCCGAGCAGTTGCAACTGGTCGGTATCGTTTCCGATTCGGTCGAGGCCACCGGTTGCCGCGCCGTGGTGACCGAGCGGGATTTCAGCGGCAATACCTGCACATTGACCGTGGAACTGGAGCCTTCGGCATCCGCCGACCAACCCGGTCGGTCATTGATGGTGCGCAGTTCGGGCCTGTACGCGCCACCGACCGGCAGTGCGGTTCACGTCTCGACCATCGGCCATGCCCACGTGTTGAGCGAATCCTAGAGATCGAAGCGGTCCACCGCCCGCCGCCGCTCATTGTCGTCGCGCACGTCGTAGTTGGCCGTCGTCTGGATATTGCTGTGATGGGCGAGTTTCTGCGCAATCGACAAGTCATGCTCCTCGATCACCCGGGTAATGAACGAACGCCGGAAATCGTGAGGCATGATTTTCACCCCGACCTGTGCGCCGCGTTGCCGGGCGATGTAATAGATCGCGTGCTTGGTGATGCGCTCGCGGGTGATGTGACTGCCACGGCGGATGCGATTGAACAGGAACGAATCGTCCACCTCGCCTTCCTTGAGTTGCGAGCGGCGTAGCTCCAGCCAGGCATCCAGTTTGGCGAATGCCCAGGCCGGTGCGTACTTGATCAGCTGTTTGTTGCCTTTGGCGGTCACCCGCAGGCTGCGTTCGGTGAAGTCCACCTGATCGAGGTCGAGGTTCACCGACTCGGATTTGCGCATGCCCGAGCCGTACAAAATCCCGATGATCGCCGCGTCCCGCAGGCCTTGTGGTCGTGGGTCGGCGGCACAGACCGCCATCATTTCCTGGATCAGCGAGCGGCGCAGATTGCGTCCCTGGGACAGTCGTGTGCCGGCAATGCCCTTGACCGACCGCATTTTCAGCAAGTGTTCCTGGCTGATCAGGCTCATGCGCCACGCTTCATTCATCACCCCGCGCACGGCGTTGACGTACAGCGAAGACGTATTGGGCGCGTAGCCGTCCGCGCGCAACGCCGCCACCAGCGCAATCACATCCTCGGGCTGCAGCTGGTGCCAGGGAATTTCCTCGACGTTCATGTCTTCGAAGCCCAGGCGGTCGGCGGCGTCCTGCAACACATAACGCATGGTCAGTTGGCTGGACGGCGCCAGTCGCGCCAGATACAGGGGCATCGGATTGGTCTTTGCAACACTTGAATCAGTAACAGGTAAGTCAATCAAAACAAAACGGCCTTGAGTGGTAGCAGATCAATAAAACAACTAAGGATTGAAACATTCTTCATATAACGCAGGACACTTCCGTAGGACTTTTCTACTAAAAAACGCGATGAACGGCAGAAGTCTGAACATTGGCTTAATAACGTTCAGATAAACGATTCCACTACCGGGTTTTGATGTTCCTTTGACAAAAAACGGCCTAACCTCATCTCTACCCGGTGAGCCTCGATGGGCTCCCAACCTGCCGGCCGTGGCTGCAAAAGTCAAATAAGGCTCGTGCCCGACAGGTCACTAAACCGTTGAAATCCCGTTTATTTCGGCACTCATGCCGAAGGACGGCCTACGCCCCGAGGTTTTCCATGAACGAGGCTTTTCTCCCCTTTTCCCGCCCCAGTATCGGTGACTTGGAAATAGCCGCCGTAGAGCAAGTATTACGCTCCGGCTGGATCACTACCGGGCCGAAAAACCAGCAACTCGAAGAACACTTCGCCAACTATGTCGGATGCCGCCATGCCGTGGCATTGTCCTCGGCCACCGGCGCCATGCATGTCACGTTACTGGCATTGGGCATCGGTCCCGGCGATGAAGTCATCACACCGTCCCAGACCTGGGTCTCCACCGCAAACATGATCTGCCTGCTGGGCGCGACGCCGGTGTTTGTCGACGTCGACCGCGACACGCTGATGAGCAGCGTCGAGCATATCGAAGCGGCCATCACCCCGCGCACCCGGGCGATCATCCCGGTGCATTACGCCGGCGCGGCGTTCGATCTCGATCCGCTCTACGCGTTGGCCGACAAACACGGCATCCAGGTGATTGAAGACGCCGCCCACGCGGCGGGCACCTTTTACAAAAACCGTCACGTCGGCGCGAAAGGCACGGCGATCTTCTCGTTTCACGCGATCAAGAACATGACCTGCGCCGAGGGCGCGATGTTCGTCAGCGACGATGAAGCGCTGGCCAACCGTGTGCGCATGCTCAAGTTCCACGGGCTCGGCGTCGATGCCTACGACCGCATGACCCACGGCCGCAAACCCCAGGCCCAGGTGATCGAACCCGGTTTCAAATACAACCTGGCCGACATCAATGCCGCCATCGCCCTCGTGCAACTGGAACGCCTGGATGAAATCAACGCCAAGCGTGCCGCGCTGGCCAGACGCTATTGGCAGCGTCTGGAAGGCTTGCCGGTGCAACCGCTGGCCATTCCGCTTTACCCGCAGCAGCACGCCTGGCATCTGTTCATCCTGCGCATCGACGCCGAGCGCTGCGGGCTCGACCGTGAAGCGTTCATGAAAGCCCTGCAGGCGCAGAACATCGGCACCGGCATCCACTTCATCGCCACCCACCTGCACACCTGGTACCGCCAGCGCTTCCCCAACATTTACCTGCCCAACACCGAATGGAACTCGGCGCGCCTGTGCTCGATACCGTTGTTCCCCGACATGACCAACGATGACGTCGACCGCGTCGTCAGCGCCATCGAACTCACACTGGACACACGCCTGTGAAACCTTATCCGATCCGTTGCGTGTCGATCGTCATCCCGGTCTACAACGAGCAAGACAGCCTGCCCGAATTGCTCAGGCGCACCGAAGCGGCGTGCCAGCAATTGCACCATGACTACGAAATCGTGATGGTCGATGACGGCAGTCGCGACAACTCCGCGCAACTCCTCGAAGAAGCCGCCTGCCGCGAGTGCAGCCCGGTGGTGGCGGTCATTCTCAACCGCAACTACGGCCAGCACGCGGCAATCATGGCCGGGTTCGAGCAGTGCAAGGGCGATGTCGTCATCACCCTCGACGCCGACCTGCAAAACCCGCCCGAAGAGATCCCGCGCCTGGTGGCCCAGGCTGAACTCGGCTATGACGTGGTCGCCACGGTGCGTAGCAATCGGCAGGATTCGGCCTTGCGTCGCTGGCCGTCGAAGCTGATCAACCTCGCCGTGCAGCGCTCCACCGGCGTTGCCATGAGCGACTACGGCTGCATGCTCCGCGCCTATCGACGCAGCATCGTCGACGCCATGCTCGCCTGTCGCGAACGCAGCACCTTCATCCCGATCCTCGCCAACAGCTTCGCCCGGCACACCACGGAAATCCTGGTGACCCACGCCGAACGCGAACACGGGGAATCGAAGTACAGCCCGATGCGCCTGGTCAACCTGATGTTCGACCTGATCACCTGCATGACCACCACGCCGTTGCGGTTGTTGAGCATCGTCGGCTTTGCCATGGCCGGACTGGGCGTGGCGTTCGCCACCGCGCTGATTGTCCTGCGGTTGGTGTTCGGCGCCAGTTGGGCAGGCGACGGCACGTTCGTGCTGTTCGCCGTGCTGTTCGTGTTCACCGGTGGCCAGTTCATCGGCATGGGCCTGTTGGGCGAATACCTGGGGCGGATGTACAGCGATGTCCGTGCGCGTCCGCGGTTTTTCATCGAAAAAGTCCTGCGCAGCCAGCCCGCCACACCCGTTCCCGTTGTCACCGTTGACGGTCTCACTTCCACTTCTTCAGATCAGGTTCTCTCATGAGCGCAAAAGCTGTTGTTTTCGCCTATCACGATATTGGCTGTGCTGGCATCGAGACGCTGCTCGACAGCGGTTATGACATCGCCGCCGTGTTCACCCATGCCGATGATCCAAAGGAAAACACTTTCTACGCCTCCGTTGCGCAACTGTGCGCGCGCCGGGGCATTGCGGTGCACGCCCCGGAAGATGTGAACCACCCGTTGTGGATCGAGCGCATCAGCCAGCTCAACCCCGATTACCTGTTTTCGTTCTATTACCGCCATCTGCTGAGCGAACCGCTGCTGGCCACGGCACGCAAAGGTGCGTTCAACCTGCACGGTTCGTTGTTGCCGCGCTATCGCGGTCGTGCGCCGGCCAATTGGGTGCTGGTCAACGGCGAAAGCGAAACTGGCGTCACCCTGCACCGCATGGTCAAGCGCGCCGATGCGGGTGCCATCCTCGCGCAGAAGAAGGTTGCAATCGAGCGCAGCGACACCGCGCTGAGCCTGCACGGCAAACTGCGCGTGGCCGCTACCGACCTGTTGCGTGACACCTTGCCGGCGCTGCTCGCCGGCAAGGTCAGCGAGATCCCTCAGGACGAATCCAAGGCCACGACGTTCGGTCGCCGCACGCCCGCCGACGGCAAGCTGATCTGGCAGAAACCGGCAGAAGAGCTGTTCAACCTGGTGCGCGCCGTCACCCAACCTTATCCCGGCGCGTTCTGCGCGGTGGGCGAACACAAGCTGATTGTCTGGACCGCTGAAGTCGTCAAAGGCAACGAAGGCCAGGCACCGGGCCGGGTCATCAGTGTCGACCCGCTGCGCATTGCCTGCGGCGAAGACTCGCTGGTGATCAGCGCCGGCCAGCGTAGCGACAACGGCTTGTACCTGAGCGGGCCGCAACTGGCCGGCGAACTCGGTCTGGTGGACGGCTCCTTGCTGCGCGGTGCCGAATCCGGACGCACGCCACGCCGCACGCGCGTGCTGATCCTCGGCGTCAACGGCTTCATCGGCAATCACTTGTCCGAGCGTTTACTGCGCGATGACCGCTACGAGGTGTACGGCCTCGACATCGGCTCCGATGCGATCGGGCGTTTGCGCAGCCATCCGAATTTTCATTTTGTCGAAGGCGACATCAGCATCCACTCCGAGTGGATCGAGTACCACATCAAGAAGTGCGACGTGATCCTGCCGCTGGTGGCGATCGCCACGCCCATCGAATACACCCGCAACCCGCTGCGCGTGTTCGAGCTGGATTTCGAAGAGAACCTCAAGCTGGTTCGCTACTGCGTCAAATACAACAAGCGGGTGATTTTTCCGTCGACGTCGGAAGTCTATGGCATGTGCCAGGACGGCAAATTCGACGAGGACACGTCCAACCTCGTGGTCGGGCCGATCAACAAGCAACGCTGGATCTACTCGACCTCCAAGCAACTGCTCGACCGCGTGATCTGGGCTTATGGCCAAAAAGGCTTGAACTTCACCCTGTTCCGCCCCTTCAACTGGATGGGCCCACGCCTGGACCGTCTGGATTCGGCACGCATCGGCAGTTCCCGGGCGATTACGCAACTGATCCTCAATCTGGTGGAAGGCACGCCGATTCGTCTGTTTGACGGCGGTGAGCAAAAACGCTGCTTCACCGACATTGCCGACGGCGTGGAAGCGCTGGCGCGAATCATCGACAACCGCAACGACGCCTGCAACGGCCAGATCATCAACATCGGCAACCCGGACAACGAAGCCAGCATCCGCCAATTGGGCGAAGAGCTGCTGCGCCAGTTCGACGCGCACCCGCTGCGCCACAACTTCCCGCCGTTCGCCGGGTTCCGCGACGTCGAAAGCAAGGCGTTCTACGGTGCTGGGTATCAGGACGTGTCGCACCGCAAACCAAGCATCGACAACGCCAAGCGGTTACTGGACTGGACGCCGACCGTGGAGATGAGTGAAACCATCGGCAACACGCTGGATTTCTTCCTGCGGGAAGCGATGCTCGAAATCGCGGACAACGTTTGATGCAAGCGGGTCTCAGGATTGATGTCGACACCTACCGCGGCACCCGTGAGGGCGTGCCGCGGTTGCTGGAAATGCTCGATGAAGCCCAGGTCAAAGCCACATTCTTTTTCAGCGTCGGGCCGGACAACATGGGGCGGCACTTGTGGCGCCTGATCCGCCCGCAGTTTCTCTGGAAGATGCTGCGCTCCAACGCCGCCGGCCTGTACGGCTGGGACATTCTGCTGGCCGGCACTGCGTGGCCGGGCAAGCCGATTGGCCGCGACCTCGGGCACCTGATGCGTCGGACCCGAGATGCCGGGCATGAAATCGGCCTGCACGCCTGGGATCACCACGGCTGGCAGGCCAATGCCGGGCGCTGGAGCGACGCGCAACTGATCGAGCAGATTCGTCAGGGCGTGGACACGCTGAGCGATATCCTCGGACAAACTATCGACTGCTCCGCGGCCGCCGGTTGGCGGGCGGACGAGCGTGTGATCGAAGCCAAGCAGAGGTTCGGTTTTCGCTACAACAGCGATTGTCGTGGCCGCAGCCTGTTCCGGCCGACATTGGCCGAGGGTGGCCTGGGCGCGCCACAGATTCCGGTGGACCTGCCCACCTTCGATGAGGTGGTCGGCCCGGTCGTCGCCGCCAGGGATTTCAACGCGTTCATCCTTGACCGATTCACTGTGCAAAACCTCAACGTCTATACGATCCACGCCGAAGTGGAAGGGATTCTGATGGCCAACGATTTCCGTCAACTGCTGGCCGACGCGCGTCAGCGTGATATCCGCTTCCAGCCTTTGGGCGATTTGCTGCCCGAAACACTGGACGCCTTGCCCAGCGGTCGGGTTGTGCGCGGTGCGCTCGACGGTCGCGAAGGCTGGCTGGGAGTGCAAGGCGTATGAGCAAACGTTGGGCATTGCCGTTGTTGCTGGGCCTTTGTCTGTTGGCTTATCTGCTGCCAATGGGCAGCCACGGTTTGTGGATTCCGGACGAAACCCGCTACGCGCAAATCAGCCAGGGCATGCTCTTGAGCGGCGACTGGGTGTCGCCGCACTTCATGGGCCTGCGCTACTTCGAAAAACCGGTGGCCGGTTACTGGATGATCGCTCTGAGTCAGGCGGTGTTTGGCGACAACCTGTTCGGCGTGCGTTTCGCTTCAGCCCTCAGCACCGGGCTCAGCGTGATGCTGTGTTACCTGATTGCCCGCCGGCTGTGGAACGAGCCGCGCAAGAGTTTTGCCTGCGCGCTGCTGTACATGAGTTTCGCCGTGGTTACCGGACAGGCCGGCTACGCCAACCTCGATCCGCAATTCACCTTTTGGGTCAACCTGAGTCTGGTGGCTTTGTGGTTTGCGCTGGACAGCGTCAGCCGTGACCGGCGCCTGATCGGTTGGGCGCTGCTGGGCCTGGCGTGTGGCATGGGGTTCATTACCAAGGGATTTCTGGCCTGGGTGTTGCCAGTGCTGATCGCCCTGCCCTGGATGATCTGGCAAAAACGCTTACGCGAGTTGTTGATTTACGGTCCGGTGGCGATTGCCGTGGCCATCGCCGTGAGCCTGCCCTGGGCCTTGGCGGTGCACGCGCAAGAGCCTGATTACTGGCGGTTCTTCTTTTGGCACGAACACATTCGCCGTTTTGCCGGTGACGATGCGCAGCATGACGCGCCGTGGTGGTTCTACCTGCCATTGCTGGTGGCGTTCAGTCTGCCGTGGGCCGCGTTGTTGCCGTCGGCGCTGAAGCAGGCGTGGCAAACACGTCGTCAGCCCAACATCGGTTTTCTGCTGCTGTGGTTGCTGATGCCGCTGCTGTTTTTCAGCCTGAGCAACGGCAAGTTGCCGACCTACATCCTGCCGTGCCTGTTGCCCCTGGCCTTGCTGTTGGGCAACGCACTGGCGGACCGCTTGCGACTGGAACAAGGCCGGGTGTTGGGCATCAATGGCTTGCTCAACCTCCTTCTGGGCCTGACCACCCTGCTCGCCCTCGTCTACCTGCAACTGAAAAAACCACTGTACGACCACGAACTGCACAGCCTGGTGCTGGTGTTCATCGGTCTGCTCGGCTGGATCATGACCAACCTGCTGCAGGCGTTCCGGCCGTTGCAATGCTGGGCGGCGCCGGCCTTTGGCAGCCTGTTGCTGATCGGTGTGCTACCGGCGGCGATGCCCGAAGCGGTGGTGGCGAACAAGATGCCCGACCAGTTCGTCCTTGAGCATGCACAGGAACTCGGCCAGGCCGGCACGCTGTTAAGCAACGATCTGGGCGCCGCTTCGGCCCTGGCCTGGCGCCTGAAACGCACGGACGTGGCGTTGTACAACACGATAGGCGAATTGAAATATGGCCTCGCTTATCCTGACGGCGCACAGCAGCGCGTCGACCCCGATCGCGTGCAGCAGTGGATGCGCGACGCCCGCCAGAACGGTTCAGTGGGCGTGCTGATGCGGGTTAAAGGGGAGGCCGAGCTGCGTGAAATCGAACGACTGCCCAAGGATGGCAAACGCTATGAACAAGGCAACCTTGTGATTCTGATTTTTCCTCAGGGTGCGTCATGAGTCTGTTGCTGGTGTTGGCAGCCTGCCTGCTCACCTGCCTGGGCCAGATCGCCCAGAAAAAAGCCGTGGAAAACTGGAGCGGCCTGCCGCCGGGCTGGGGCACAAAACTGCGCTCGCCATGGTTGTGGCTGGCAATCGTCGCGTTGGGCGCGGGCTTGCTCGTGTGGCTGCTGGTGTTGCAGCGCCTTGAAGTCGGCGTCGCGTATCCGATGCTGAGCCTTAATTTTGTGCTGATCACCCTGATTGCCCGCTTCGTCTTCCACGAAAACATCGACCGTCGACACTGGTTGGGCGTGGCACTGGTGATGGGCGGCGTGATGTTGCTGGGGCTGCACACATGAGCCTGCGCCGTGGCCTGACCTTCGCCCTCGGCAGCGTGCTGCTGGGCAGCGCCGCGCAGTTGGGCATGCGCTGGAGCATGACGCGCCTGCCGTCACCCGATCACTGGCTGGCCGCTGCGATTGATCCGAGCGCTGTGGTCGTGGTGCTGGCCGCCATCCTCGCCTATGCCCTGTCGATGTTCAGCTGGCTCGCCGCCCTGCGCGATGTGCCGCTGGGCCGGGCTTATTCGCTATTGAGCATCAGCTACGCGCTGGTGTACGTGCTCGCCGCCGCGCTGCCGGTGTTCAACGAAGATTTCAGCCTTTCCAAAAGCCTCGGGGTGGCCCTGGTCATCCTTGGCGTCATCACCATCAACTCTCGACCTGCTCATGCGTCCAACCTCAGGAGCGACCTATGAAAATCAGTGTATTTGGTAGCGGTTACGTGGGCCTGGTGCAGGCCGCTGTGCTGGCTGAAGTCGGCCACGACGTGGTCTGCATGGACATCGACGAGAAAAAAGTCGAGTTACTGCAACAAGGCCACGTGAGCATTTTCGAACCGGGGCTCGCGAGCCTCGTACGTGAAGGTCTCGAAGCCAGGCGACTGCAGTTCACCACCGACGAAAAACTCGCTGTGCAACACGGTCAGGTGTTGTTCATCGCGGTGGGCACGCCGTCCCGGGACGATGGCTCGGCGGACCTGCGTTACGTGCTGTCGGTGGGCGAAGCGGTGGCCCGTCATCGCGAACAGCCGGTGATTCTGGTGGAGAAATCCACGGTTCCCGTGGGCACTGGCGATACCTTGCGCGCGCACATCGACAAATGCCTGATCAAGGTCGGGCGTTTGTTGCAGTTCGAAATCGTCTCCAACCCGGAGTTTCTCAAAGAAGGCTCGGCCGTGGCCGATTGCCGGCGTCCGGACCGTATCGTCATCGGCTGCGAAAGCGATGACGTGCGCGACGTCATGCGCGATCTCTATGCGCCATTCAACCGCAACCATGACCGGATCATGTTCATGGACCTGCGCAGTGCCGAACTGACCAAGTACGCCGCCAACTGCATGCTGGCGACCAAGATCAGCTTCATCAACCAGATCGCCGAACTGGCCGAACACCTCGGTGCCGACATCGAATCGGTGCGCCTGGGCATCGGCGCGGATTCGCGCATCGGCTATCACTTCATCTACCCCGGCTGCGGTTACGGCGGTTCGTGTTTCCCCAAAGACATGCGCGCCCTGATCCACAGTGCCGAAGAAGCGCATTGCTCCAGCGACCTGCTGCAAGCAGTGGAAGCGATCAACCAGCGGCAGAAACACAAGCTGTTCGAACGCATCAACGCGTTCTACAAGGGCGATCTGCGCGGCAAGACCTTCGCCGTGTGGGGCCTGGCGTTCAAACCCAATACCGATGACATGCGCGATGCACCGAGCCGCGTGCTGCTTGAATCGCTGTGGGCTGCTGGCGCCAGCGTGCGGGCGTTCGATCCGGAAGCGATGCAGGAAACCCAGCATTTGTACCCCGACGAAGCAAAGCTGATGCTCATGGGCACCCCGGAATCGGTGCTGGCCGGCGCCGATGCATTGATCATCTGCACCGAATGGCAGCAGTTCAAGGCGCCGGACTTCAACCTGATCCAGCAGCGGCTCAAAGCCCCGGTGATCTTTGACGGACGCAACCTGTACGACGCTGATCGCCTGGCGCGCAACGGGTTCATGTACTACCCGATGGGTCGCGGTGACTCGCGCAAGTTACCGATTCCGTACCAGCAATGGCCGGCGGCTTCGGATGTCGCTTGATCGTTAACGCACCGAGCATTCGCCGGCAGTCCCTGGGCATCGGGCTGCTGGCGTTGATGTTGTTCAGCGCCGGGGTTTATCAGCAGGCGGTCATCGGCTTCGATTCGCGGTTCGTGCTGTTTGCCCAGGAGATGCTGCGCCATGGGCCATCGGTGTTTCCGACCACTTACGGTGAGCCCTACGCCGATTACTCGGCGGTCTCGACGCTGTTCATATGGCTGCTGTCCTTGCCGTTCGGGCAGGTCAACAGTCTCAGTGCCTGGCTGCCCAGCGCCTTCGCCGGTGCAGTAATCGTCACGTTGATGTTCCGCTTGCTGGCGCCGCATTCCCCACGTTGGGCGCTGCTGAGCATCGCACTGATGCTGATGACCAACACCTTCATCACCGAAACCCGCGCCGTGTCTCTGGACTTGATGCTCGCCGCTGTCGCGTTTGCCGTTTTCTACCTGGGTTATGCCGCCGACCACTTTGAGGCAAGGCGCCGCTGGTGGCTGATTCTGCCGCTGTTGCTGCTGGGCTTCGGTATTCGTGGGCCTATCGGCCTGGTGATTCCGACCGGCATGCTGTGCAGCTACTTCCTGATCAACCGTCAATGGCAACGGCTGTTCGGCTTTGGCCTGAGCGCGGCATTGCTGCTGACGGTGTGCGTCGGCGCGCTGTTGTGGCTGGCCGACACCAGCGGCGGCCCGGCGTTCATGCACGACGTGGTGCGCATGCAGTTCATGGGGCGCATGGACGGCAGCGAAGGTGCGAGCGGTTCGCTGTATTACTTCACCGGTTCACTGGGCAACTATGCACTGGCGTATCCCTTGGCATTGCTGGTGTTGGTGGTGGTCTGGTTGACGGATGCACGCCAGCCAGGCCCGGCACTGCGGCTGGTGCACTACTGCACGGCTGCTGCGTTGATCGTGATGGTCGGGTTGTCGATTCCACAGGCGAAGAAAGCCCGCTACGTGTTGCCCATGTTGCCGATGCTGGCAATCATCGCGGCGTATCCGTTTCAGGTGGCGCAAGGTCGGGTGTTTGCCTGGTTGCGAGGGGGAATGCAGGGTTTGTGGCTGGTGATGCCGGCGGTTCTGGTCGTGGGATTGCTGATCGTGCAACGACAACTGACCGAGCCATTGACTTCGATTTTCATCATCCTCGGTACGCTGCAGGCCATTGCCTTCGCCTTGCTGTTCAAGTCGCAATGGCGCGCGCAGGCACTGGCAATATGCGCGGTGTTGGCGCTGTGGCTGGTTTACATACTGGTGTTCGAGCCGGTAGAACGCAGGCTCTACGACACCCGCACATTCAGTCGCGAGGCCTTCGCGTTCGTGCAGAAAGATCCGGCACCGCTGGTGTTGCACGGCATGGGCAAAGACGCGAAGGCGATCAAGTTCATGGTCAATATCAGGCAGGATCTGCAACCGGTGTTTACCGAGTCGATTCAGACGCTGGAAAGTGTGGCGGGACCTGCGTGGTTGATGATGGACCAAAGCGATTACAACGCACTGCATGGCACTGTTTTGGGTTCGCTACCGCCAGTATTGAGCGGACGCTTCGATAAAAACGATTTCGTGTTAATTCACCTGCAAAAACCTTGAACTTCAATCATACAGAAGACCTGTAGGAGCGAGCTTGCTCGCGATGGACGTTAACGAAAACGCATACTTCCTGAATAAACACGTGGCTCTCAAGTCAATCGCGAGCAAGCTCGCTCCTACAGGGGCCGGTCCGTCTGTTAGTTAAACCGACGACTTCAAATCTACACCCAACGCCTGGGCGAACGCCTTGACCAGCGGACTGCGTACGGTGTTGTGCCGCAAGATCAGATTGAACGGCGTGCTGATGTGGATCAGGTCCGGGCGCAACGCGCGAAATTGCCCTTGGGCGACCATCGAAGCGGCGTAATGCTGCGGTAGAAAACCAACGAAGCGCCCGGTCTTGATCAGCAGCGCCACGGCTTCCACCTGGGTCGCCGAAGCAGAAAAACTGTCGTACCGGGCAAAATTCAATTTGTCGCGGTGGATCGCGTAGCGGTGGTTGATGCACTCGTAATCCTTGAGCACCTGACTGTCGATTTCTGCCTCCGGCACCGCGAACAACGGGTGACCGACCGCGCAGTAAACCTCCGAGCGTTCTTCATACAGCGCGTAATAATCGAACTCTTCACGTTTCTGATAAACAGGAACAATACCGGCCACTAACCGTCCCTCTACGACGCCTCTTTCCACTTCATCCAGTTGCGACGCTTGAAGTTGAAACCTTACTTTGGGTGACGTTTCATTTATTCGTTTAATCGCTGCAACTAACGGTGAATTATCATCGGAAATCGTATTGTCAATAACACCCACACCAAGGTCGCCGATAAGTTCGTTCTGCGCTGAACTAAGCCGGTCTCGAAAGTTGTCGACCGACGCAAATAAATCAATCGATGCCTGATACACCAGACGGCCTTCTTCGGTCAGATGAAAGCCCTCGCGGCCTCGGGTACACAGGCGCATGCCGATACGGATCTCGAGGTCGGAGATCTGTTTGCTGATGGCGGCCAGCCCCACATTCAGCTCGTTCTGAGCCGCACTGAAACCTCCGGCCTCGACCACGGCCTTGAACACTTTGAGCAGTTTGAAATCCAGCCCGCTGAGGGCCAACGGTGCCCGTTGCACCGTTTTTGGCGCGGGGTTTCCGGAATTGGAAAGTGGGGTTTCCATAATGCTTATTTACCTCTGGCGCGCTATTCAACAACCTGTGTCCAACAACAAAAACATAGCTGGCCAATAATAATGAACACAGAAAACCAGGCTTGGCAACCGCTAATAATTCCCGTACTTCAGTGCCAACTCACTGATTTCGAACTACTAAAAGCTGACACTTCGATCAGCTCTCGCAACACTGCAACTGCCCTCTTGAAAACTGCTTAGGCCGAACCACGCCCGAATGATTTCCGGCGGGTCTTCCCGGCTCTGCGCATTAATTTCAGTTCGCTTTACCGACGAGGAAAACAACAATGTCTCAAACCACCGACCGTCTCTGGGGTGCACGCTTCAAAAGCGGCCCGTCCGAAGCCCTGGCGGCCCTGTCCCGTTGCCCCGAGCGCTACTTCCGCCTCACCCCGTATGACCTCGCCGGTTCCAAGGCTCATGCCCGTGAACTGCAGCGCGCCGGGTTGCTGAGTGAGCAGGAAACCCTGACGATGCTCGCCGCGCTGGAAGGTATCGGTGCTGACTTCAACGCCGGCCGCATCGCACCAACCCTCGACGACGAAGACGTCCACACCTTCATAGAACGTTTGCTGACCGAACGCCTCGGCGCCCTGGGTGGCAAGTTGCGCGCCGGGCGTTCGCGCAACGACCAGACCGCCAATGACCTGCGTCTGTTCCTGCGTGATCACGTGCGCACCCTGGCCGTTGAAGTACTGGCCCTGCAACAGGCGCTGGTGGATCAGGCCGAACAACACATCGAAAGTATCTGCCCGGGTTTCACCCACTTGCAGCAAGCGCAGCCGATCGTCTTCGCTCACCACTTGCTGGCCCACGCCCAATCGATGCTGCGTGACGTACAAAGACTGGTGGACTGGGACGTTCGCACCTCGCTGTCGCCACTGGGTGCCGCCGCCATGGCGGGCTCCGCCATCGCGCGCCTGCCGCAACAGTCGGCCAAGGAAATGGGCTACAGCGGTGTCTGCGAAAACTCCATCGACGCCGTGGCCAGCCGCGATCACGTCGCCGAGTTCCTGTTTATCGCCAGCATGCTGGGCATCAACATTTCCCGCCTCGCCGAAGAATTCTGCCTGTGGTCGTCGCGGCAGTTTCGCTGGGTCGC
Organism: Pseudomonas migulae NBRC 103157; assembly: GCF_002091715.1. Lineage (GTDB taxonomy): Bacteria > Pseudomonadota > Gammaproteobacteria > Pseudomonadales > Pseudomonadaceae > Aquipseudomonas > Aquipseudomonas migulae_A. The sequence continues at coordinate 56,454 of NZ_BDAG01000043.1, forward strand.
CCTGGATGATGCCTACGCCACCGGCAGTTCGATCATGCCGCAGAAGAAAAACCCCGACATCGCCGAACTGGCCCGGGGCAAGGCGGGTCGCCTGATCGGCAACCTCACCGGCCTGCTCTCGACGCTCAAATCCCTGCCGCTGTCGTACAACCGCGACTTGAGCGAAGACAAGAACGGCGTGCTCGATAGCGTCGACACCTTGCTCCTGGTACTGCCGGCCATGGCCGGGATGGTCGCGACCATGAAGGTCAACGTCGAAGAACTGCGTCGTCAGGCACCGCTCGGCTTTACCCTCGCCACTGAGGTCGCTGACTGGTTGGCGATGCGCGGCGTGCCGTTCAAGGAGGCCCATGAAATCACCGGCGCCTTGGTTCAAGCCTGTGAGAAGCACGACATCGAATTGTGGGAAGCCTCCCCGGCGCTGCTGGCCGAAATCGATCCGCGCCTGACCCCGCAAGTGCGCGACAGCCTGACCCTCGAAGCCGCCATCGCCGCTCGCAGTGGCTGGGGCGGTACGGCGCCGCAGCAAGTGCGCGAGCAGATCGGTCGGTTGAAGACCGCCCTCGCCGCGCAGCATGAATGGACCCAAAACTATCAGGGCTTCCGCCTCTGACAGACAACGCAACCCCCTGTGGGAGCCGGCTTGCTGGCGGTGGTGTGTCAGTCGACATCCATTTAGCTGACACACCATCGCCAGCAAGCCGGCTCCTACAAAGGGAATGTGTTTGACCTGAAATACCAGTGTTCGGAGAACAACATGAGCCAGACTCAGGCAGAACGACTCCAGGCGGAGCGCAAACTGGCGGAAAACCAGTTCGATATCACCCAATACGATCACGTGCCACGGCGTTATTACGGGCGGATCTTTTTCGCCACCGTGATTGTCATCGCGATCGTCGGCCTGGTGCGGGCCTTCGCCGAAGGCAAGATCGAATGGTCGTACATCGGCCAGTTCCTTACGTCCCAGGCGATCATGTGGGGCTTGCTCAACACCATCGTCATGGCGGTGCTGGCGATGGGGCTGGGCATTGTGTTCGGGGTGATCACGGCGATCATGCGCATGTCGGCCAACCCGATCCTGCGTTACGTAGCGGTGACCTACACCTGGCTGTTCCGCGGCACGCCACTGATCCTGCAACTGCTGTTGTGGTTCAACCTGGCGCTGATCTTCCCCACCATCGGCATCCCCGGCCTGTTCGAAATGGACACCGTGAGCCTGATGACGCCCTTCGTCGCCGCCCTCCTCGGTTTGAGCATCAACCAGGGCGCCTACACCGCCGAAGTGGTGCGTGCCGGTCTGTTGTCGGTGGACACCGGACAGTACGAGGCGGCCAAGTCGATCGGCATGCCGCGCCTGCAGGCACTGCGGCGGATCATCCTGCCCCAGGCCATGCGGGTGATCATTCCGCCGGTCGGCAACGAATTCATCGGCATGGTGAAAATGACCTCCCTGGCGAGCGTCATCCAGTATTCGGAACTGCTCTACAACGCCCAGAACATTTACTACGCCAACGCCCGGGTGATGGAGTTGCTGATCGTCGCCGGCATCTGGTACCTGGCCACCGTCACCGTCCTGTCCTTCGGTCAAAGCCGTCTGGAGCGTCGTTTCGCTCGCGGCGCCGGCAAGCGTTCTTGAGGAGCCCCACATGAGAAGCATCGTCAAGGCCGTGAGCCTGAACAAATACTACGACCATTTCCACGCGCTCAAGGACGTCAACATCGAAGTCGAGCAAGGCGAAGTGCTGTGCATCATCGGCCCGTCCGGCTCCGGCAAAAGCACCTTGCTGCGTTGCGTCAACCAGCTGGAAAAAATCGACAAGGGCGGCCTGTGGGTCGACGGCGAACTGGTGGGTTACCGCATCGCCGGCAATAAACTGCACGAACTCAACGAAGCGCAGATCGCCCGACAACGCCTGGCCACCGGCATGGTGTTCCAGCGTTTCAACCTGTTCCCGCACATGACTGTGCTGCAAAACATCATCGAAGGGCCGTGCCAGGTGCTCAAGCGTTCGCCCAAGGAGGCGCACGAAGAAGCCCTGGAACTGCTCGCCCGTGTCGGCCTGGCCGACAAGCGCAACAGCTACCCGATCGAGCTGTCGGGTGGTCAGCAACAACGCGTCGCCATTGCCCGGGCACTGGCCATGCGGCCCAAGCTGATGCTGTTCGATGAACCCACTTCGGCACTCGACCCGGAGCTGGTCGGTGAGGTGCTGTCGGTAATGCGCGATCTGGCGCAAACCGGCATGACCATGATCGTCGTCACACATGAACTGGGCTTCGCCCGTGAGGTTTCCAACCGCATGGTGTTCATGGACGGCGGGCAGATCGTGGAGGCAGGAAGCCCCGAAGAAATTCTAATAAGTCCGCAAAACCCACGCACCCAAAGCTTCATTTCTGCCGTTCGAACCTAAGCGCCGGCTGGCGTAACAACACTCATAAGAGAACGACCATGAAGAACTTCGTAATCCCAGCAGTACTCGCAGGCCTGATGGCATCCAGCGTCAGCTTCGCCGCCGAATTGCCGGCCAGCATCAAGGAAAAAGGCGAGATCGTCGTCGCGATCATGCCGAACTATCCGCCAATGGATTTCAAGGACCCGGCCACCAACACCCTCACCGGTCTCGACTATGACCTGGGCAACGCCCTTGCCGAACGTCTGGGCGTGAAGATCAAATGGCAGGAAACCGGCTTCGAGCAAATGATCAACGCGCTCACCACCGACCGCGTCGACATGGTGCTGTCGGGCATGACCGACACCGTCGAGCGGCAGGCCAGCGTGACATTCGTTGACTACTTCACCAGCGGTCCGCAGTTCTACACCCTGCAGAAGAACAAGGACTTCAACGAAATCACCGACCTGTGCGGCAAGAAAGTCGGCACCAGCCGTCGGACCACGTTCCCGGCTGAAATCGCTGAATACAGCAAGGCCAACTGTGAAGCCGCCGGCAAACCGGCCATCGTGGTGATCGGCACCGAAGGTTCGGCGGATGCCCGCGCGCAACTGCGTCAGAGCCGTATCGATGCGGCGATGCAAGGCAGCGAAACCCTGTCGTACCTGAAAACTCAGGAAAAGGACATGTACAAAACGGTCGGCCAGCCGATTTCCGTGCAGTTCTCCGGCATGGGGCTGAGCAAGAAAAAGCCTGAGCTGAGCGAAGCGGTGAAGGTCGCGTTGCAGAGCATGATCGATGACGGCAGCTACGCCACCATCCTGAAAAAATGGGACCTGGAATTGGGTGCGATCAAGACAGCGACCATCAACGCCGGCAAGTAATGCTTGCCCTGTAGGAGCCGGCTTGCTCGCGGAGGCGGCGCGTCAATCAACATACATGGCGCCTGACACACCGCCATCGCCAGCAAGCCGGCTCCTACGGGGTTATGGGTCGACCACAATAATTGCGTTC
>NZ_BDAG01000044.1 GCF_002091715.1 Pseudomonas migulae NBRC 103157
TCTTGCGCAATCCTTGTAGGAGCCGGCTTGCTGGCGATTCGATCTGAAAATTGACGCATTCCCCAGAGCGGTTAACCCAGGTTTTGCTCGGTCAACCGCTGCACCGCCAACCGCCGGTAGTGCGATGGAGTCATGCCTTTCAGTTGTTGAAAACGCCGGTTGAAATTGGAAATATTGTTGAAGCCCGACTCGAAACACACATCGGTCACCGGTTTGTCGCCATCGGCCAGCAGTTCGCAAGACTTGCTGATGCGCAGTCGATTGACGAACTCGATGAAGCAGCGCCCGGTGGCTTGTTTGAACACGCGGCTGAAGTACGTCGGCTTCATGCCCAGGTGCTCGGCGACTTCCTCCAGCGGCAGTTCGCGGGCGTAGTGGGCAAAGATGTAATCCACCGCCCGGTTAGTGCGATCGATGTTGTGTTCGTCCGCCAGTTGCGGGGTTGTCGCACCGGACAGCAGTTGGTAGTCGTCGGAGGCGGCGAGCAGCTCCAGCAAAATGAAAAAGTGCCCGAGGCGGGTCATGCCCTTGGTGTCGGCAATGCGCTGCATCAAGGTCATGGCCTGGCGGATCGTGCGTTTGCAGCGAAACTCGATGCCGTATTGGGCGCGCTCCAGCAAGGGCGCAAGCGTCTTGAGTTCGGCAAACACCTGGTGACCGCTCTCGAACAACTCGTCGGTGAAGTTGACCAGCATGTCGCGTTCGGGCACCACTTCGTCCTCGGCAACCTGGCTGATCCAGTTATGGGGCAGGTTGGGGCCGGTAAGGAACAGTGTTTCCGGGTAGAAATTGCCAATGTAGTCGCCAATGAACACTTTCCCGGAACTGGCGACGATCAGGTGCAGTTCGTATTCCTTGTGGAAATGCCACCGCACCAGTGGGCAGGGGAAGCCGTGCTGACGATAAATGATGGACAACCCATTGTGGTCATCCATCAATTCATAGGAAGGGTCGGTCACTCGGGCAGTTCGGGTCATGTCAGGGTGCTTTTCTTGTTATCGCGCCTTGATCATGCCCCTTTCCAGGCTGACAACGCCAGCTTGCGGCACGTCAAAGGGCGTTACGCGTCTTCTGGCCGGTGCAGGGCGCTGCCATAAACGGCCTTCATGCTGGTGGCGATCCAGCAATAACGCACGATGTCCGACTCATCGAAAAAATCCGTATTGATGATGCCGCAGCGCGTCACCCAGTCCCGGGTCGGGTCGAACCAGTCGTTGATCTGGTTCTTGATGTCCTGCGGCCCGCCGAGAAACCCATAACTGGTGGCGGACAACGACCAGAGAAAGGTTGGGTAAGGCGCGTGTTGCAGCGTGCTGGATATGTGCCGTTCCAGTTCCGTTGTGTCAGTGAAGACTTCGCCGCTCCATTTGTGGGTGATGCGTGGCCAGAAGTAATCATCGTCCAGGCCTTGCACAAACGCCGCCGCCAGCACCAACCTGCGGCGTGTACTGACTCTTTTGAGTTCGCCCACCGTTTTCGTGGCATCGGAGGGCGCAATGATCCGATTGCCGAGGCGGCTCACCAGCAGGTCATTCAGCTTTTTTGCGTCGAAAGGCTTCGAGCCATCCCCCAACTGGTGAAAATCGAAAACGATGAACTCATCCGGGTTTTGATCAAGGAAGGTCGACACAGCATCGATCAACTCATCGATGACGCGATGGGACTGATAGCCATTGTGGTGAAAATAAAAAACGGATTGGTCGTGTCCTGCGGTATAGCCGAGACGGATATCGAACGCTCGGGCGCCGTTTGCCAATTGCCAGGCAAATGAATCGTTTTGACACGTGGTCCAGTTGCCGATCACGACGTCATAGTTGGGCGCTTGTTTGTCCATGCCGCTGTTATGCGTGCCGGGCCAGATAACGTCCGTCAGTTTGATTCGGTCGATCTCAAGGACGTTGCTCATCCATTGTTTTTTGTTAAGCGTTCCTTCTGTAGATCGGGTCATTGTCATTCCTTTTAGTGGCTTCATCCCGTCCGTTGGATGAAGTGGGTCGCTGTAAAGAAAGCATAGGAGTCCATTGCGACATCGCCAGTGTCGGAAACATATGCACAAATTAATGATTGTTCGCGTTTGCCTTGATCAGGTTGGCGGTGCGGCAGTGGCGAACCAGCGTCGATGTTTCAAAAAAGTCTGCGTTGATAATGCTGCTGTTCAGAATCCAGTCATCCAGCGCGGGATCGAACCATTGATCGAGGTGCTCCCGAATGTTCACCGGCCCTCCGGTTACGTGGTAACTGGTTGCGGAAAGCGACCACGGTGTGGACCGGCCTGGTGGGTAATTCATGACCCGGGTGATATGAGCGTTCAGTTCGCTGACACTGGTTGTGCCGATGCCGCTCCACAGGTGTTCGATGCACTGACAAAAGAACGTTGCATCGAGCGCAGGGTGATACTGCGCAGCGACCATCACGCGCCGGGCATGACTGGCCTTTTTCAGTTGGCCGAGTGTCAGGGATGTATTGCTCGAAGGAATCATCCGGTCACCCAGATGCGTCAGCAACAGCCTGTTGAACTCCTGATGGTCAAAGCGCTGGTTACCCGCATTCAATTGGTGAAAATCCAGAATGAGGAACTCGTCCGGGTTTTCCTGCAAAAACCGGATGACGCTCATGATCAGATTTTCCAGAGACCTCGAAGAACGGAAATCATTGTGCTGAAACCAGAAAGTCCCCACGCCGTTGTTACCGATTTCATATTCCAGCCTTAAGTCCAGCGCCCGGGCTCCCTGGGTCAATTGATAATAAAAAGAATGATTTTGACAAGCAGCCCAGTGACTGATCCCCGGCGTCGCATAAGTGGCCTTTTTGTCGACGCCGGCATTATGCGCACCGGGCAATACAAGCTCTGCGAGTGATAGCGCATCCAGGACAGGGAGGTTGCTCATCCAGTTGTGAGAAGTAAAGTTCCTGGTGATGTAAGAGAAGTCAGGTGACTGTATGGCGAGGGCGTTATTCATTGTGCATCCTTGCACCGTTATCGGGTCGAAAGTTGCAGCGATTTTAACGATCAGGCGTTTTCCTTAAAGCGGTTTTTCGCTTCAATCCATTGCGACATGTATTGAGTGCTCTTGTGCTGGTGATGGCGCAACATGCTGCCGGTAAAGTTGTCTCTTCTGATTTCAGCCAGGTGTTGTTGGCAATATTCGAGTTTTGCAATCAAGGCCGGGCCGTGTGTTTGCAGTTGATAACGATCAGCCAGCAGCGCCAGACCGGTAGCCTGAGCGTGTGTCCATTGCGTCTGGTCTATATAGAGTTGCACGGCGCAATCGGCGAACTCGCGCGCCGTGCGGGTCACCGCGCCAGGCCAGGGACTCTCGCCGTGCATGGCTTCGGCGCCGACAGGGGTGGTGACGTTCGGCGTGCCACAGAGCATCGCATCGATGATTTTGCCTTTGATGCCCGCACCGAAACGCAAAGGCGCCAGACACACCCGCGCCGCCGACATCACTTGCAACGCATCTTCTGCCCAGTTCATCACATGGAAACCCTGGGCCGTATTGTGCAAGGCCGTCGCTTTGGGCGGCGTATAGGCCCCGTAGATGTGCAATTGCGCAGTGGGCAACTGCTCGCGAATCAGCGGCCAGATCGTGGTTTTCAGCCAGAGCACCGCATCCCAGTTGGGCGCATGGCGAAAGTTGCCGATATGGATAAAGTGCGACCGATCCTCGAACGGTGCGGGCGGGCTGTCGGGCGCATCGACCATCAACGGGCACCAGTGCAACAGGTCGCGCGGTACGTTGAACTGCTCGGCCAACAGCTCGATTTCGAATTCGGAAATCATCAGGTTCAAGTCGCATCGATACAGCGCCGCGATCTCCCGTTTGGCCAGGTCGGTGTCGGCCATCAGTTCGAATTCTTCACGCAAGGCCGGGGCGAACAGGTCGCTGAAGTCATTGGCATCGTCACTGGCTTTCAGGCGATTCTTGAGGCGCTGCTGGCGTGCGTCACGCAAACTTTGCAGGTCAGAAGTCTCGAGCACCCGGACGGCATCGGGGCAGTGTTTTTCCACGCGCCAGCCGAACTGTTCCTCCATCATGAAACGATCGAACAGCACCATATCCGGGGCCAATTTGGTGATAAAAGCGTCGAAACTATTGTTGTTCAACTCAATCGGCACTTCGCGAATGCCCAGCGCCGTAAGGTCGTCCCGGTGTTCGCCGGTGCCGGCAGGGCTGCTGAAGGTGATGTCCCAACCCTGCTGCAGGAAAGTCTCAAGAATCTGCATCATATGCCCGCCGGCCGCGGAAGAGCGGGGCTCGGGCCAGACGTAACCGATGACCAGGACTTTGGTCGCGTTGGGCAGACTCATGAGGGGTTTCCTTGGAAGCGGGGAAGGTAGGGATCCATGAACGGCGCAATTAAAGCACAGGTCGTTGGCACGTTGCGGGCAGGAGATTGACGAGCAACAAAAATGCGAACGCTCCCGAAAGGGAGCGTCGCTTTGAGGTATGTAAATAAAATGTCTGTTTCAGTTTTAATAATCTAGTTTTTTGGGTCCATCAACGGCAGGGTCTCTCCAATGTGGGTCTGTCGGATCAAACCATTGAAAATTGCCTTTTTTGTCGTATCCGGAGATTTTTCTTCCTTCGGCACTCCATTCAGCCAATTTGCTTGCAAATTCAGTCTTATAGTCGGATGCCCGGCAAGTTAAACCGAGCCATGGATCAACGACCCATGCATTGCTGAATGAAGGTTCGGAAAAATCCATGGTCGATGCAGTAGGCCCCGGCGGCGGCCCCCCTACGACCGTAAATGAATGCCCTGGCGTCTTCCAAACATGTGCAGAACCGCCATTCGCATTCACAACTGCCCAAGCCGTTGCAGCCATCTGGTCACAGTTACCGGCACCGGATTTGATGAACATGCCTGCCTGTTGCGCGCCATCGCGCCACTGGTTGTATTGCATTACGACTATGGGGTCCGTGAGAGCCTGACGTCGTGTATCCAGTGCATTTTGGGGAAGGAGCTGATTAGAGGATCCAAGCCCAGTAGCTTGGAGTTGCTGATCCACCTGTCTTTTTCCTTCACTGGCATAGTATTGATTTTGTTCGGTGGCAGACCGGGTATTGAACAAGGGTGGTTTCGGTTGAACGTCGATTTTTATCGCCGGGATGGCAACTTCGACGTTTCGAAGATCGCCTTTATTCCAAGTCATTATCAGGAATTCACGTTGGTTTGTATCGGAGAGATCCGATATTAGTTTTTGAATTCTGGACACTTCGCTAGGCGGTGTCCCAGAAGCCAACATGTCCGCGTACAACTTATTTAATGATGGCAATAAGACAAAGTCTTCGCTGGATAAACGGTCAGGGGATACGGCACCCAGATAGGGTGCTTTAGCTTCACCGTAACGTCGAAGAAGATTATTGGGAAGATCATCTATATAACCGAAATTAATTTTGTGGAATTCAAGATTGCTGTTTGGCTTGGCATCGTAACGGCTGTAATAAAAAAGCCCGTTGTCCGCCTCCGCGACCAAATAGGTCGTCTTGCCATAGTATCTACCAGGTACATCGACCACGAAGGCTCTTACCTCTCGCTTATCCTCCAGTCCATGGATGATGCCGTCAATGCGAACTACACGCGTTTTAGCTTCTAGATCGGGGTCAAACTCTTTGTCGGGAAGACCGAAGTGCTTGTCATCGATAGTTTTGCCCGTAGTTCTAGATTTGTACGCCATCGGTTCGCTTATTACTTGTGGGGCACAAGGTTGCGTAGGATCAGCACAGTCAAGTAATCGTCGCTCGTGGACCAGTTTAGGCGTTTCACCCGTTGCCGGATAAAGGCGTTTGTGCTCAATAGCTATCAATCGCGTTGTTGCGGGATCACTCGCTGCAGGTATGATTTTTGAGAAACACTTGGTCGTATCGCGTTTGGCTCTGCCGCCAAGGGTGCAAATCGCGTTGTATCCGTCTAGATCCTTGTTGTAAGGCGGCGATGTTATATCTTCGAGTGTCTTGCTGTTTGGATTGAGGCGAAAAACCTTATCACCTATGATAACGTCGACACCATCGGTTCGCTGTATCTTCAGCGCTTCAGTCGTGGGAAGTTTCGAGGGGGTGAGTGCAGTTGACCCATCACTGAATGTCGTACGCTCCAGCGGGATGGAGCTGCTGGGTTTGAAGTTTTCAAGGGGCGTACCGTATGGTCGATTGCGTACGGGATCAAAGGCATACCATTTCCCTTCCTTGAGCAAGGCGATGACTTTAGTCGTTTGCCCTGCGACCTGAACAGCATCACAAACGCCCTCGGTAATATCCGCGCGTTTTGATAACTCACCCGAGTCAATTGCCTTTGAAACGCCGAAAAATTTTTTGCTCTGATCTATTCCTTTTTCGGCAGCGCGATAAGCTTCCACTCCCAGTTTACAGACCGAGTTTTTTGCGGTTTTTGCAAGGTTCCCGAGGCCATCCAACGGGTTCACCGAGGAGATCAGGGTGTTGCCGGCAATCCAGCCGGTCTGTAGGGCTTTATGAAAAGGGTTTGCACCGGACTTTGCAACTTTAGCGATTTTTCCTGTGGCACCAACACCCGGAATAACAAAGCCTAATACGTCTAACAAGCAGTCCGCGACCGCGCCTAGAACATTACCTTGCACGGCATTCTCGATACATGTTTTAAACGGTACCAAACCCAAGAGAAAGTCGTTGATCATACGGTCGGTTTCAGCAATTTGTTCTGTGTTGGTGATCCCTCTGGCAAGTCTGTATAACTCTTCACGCCCCGGCATGAAGTGTTCGTCAACCACCGTAGAAGCCATGAAGCCCACGTTAGTATCGGAGGCAAGCATGTTCGGCACAGTATTCAAGTCAAAGTTGTCCGGCTTGAACCACGCTCGTCCTTCCTTGGGGATTAGTTCGTCTATTATGACATCCGAGTTAACTCCATTTTTCGGGGGAGTACCGTCTCTATAGGCGCTCCAGTCGAATCTCTGCGATGTTGCAACTTGCGCCTTTATAATGACTGCGGGGCTGTTCGTGGCGCGTACATTCTTTATCTCTCCACCCAGATGCAGGTTGTGAGGCAGGTCTGTCCGTTTACGGATTTGCCCCGCGGTGGGGAAAATTTCGTAATAGACAACCTTTCTTCCGAGTTCGGATCGAACCAGTACTCCCTGATGGCCTACAAGGGGCTTTATTGTCTCCTCTGTTTGTTGATTAAGAGGTACTGTCGCTGCGCTCCTCAGCGTAAAGTAACGCTGCTTGCCGTATTGGAGGATTTTTCGATCTTCCGATGGCAAATTGGAGAATAATTCTCTGATGGCTGTTATTGATCCCGTGCGCGCATTGTTAAAGTAATCAGTAAATTGTTTTTCAAATATCGGACCGACTGGTTTTAGGAGGGTTAGTCTGGAATGAAATTCAGCGAAGGGCAAACTGTCACTGGTGGAGTAATAATAAGGTGTCAGTTTTTCATCGATGTAAAGGTCCAGCATTGAGTAATAGATTTCTGTTTCAGATCCAGGCCGATTTGTTTTTAAAAGCACTCGTTCTTCGTACGGATAGTCCTTGCCAAAAACCCGAGTCAGTTCTGCCCGTGCGAGATCTATTCTCGAGGGCATGGGCGCTGTCAGATATTCCTGAGCCAAGGCGAGTTGTTCTGCATTTTTCTGAAACTTTTCACGAGCAATTTCAAGCTGCTGCTGTGAATAGGTGTCAGTCGGGTTTTGCTTGATAACCCCTTGGGATATCGCCCAATCAATCAGCGGATCTACAGACAGCATTTGTGTTGCGATTTCCTCCCCCACGTTAATCGGGGCGATTTTGCCGTACGCAATGACTTGCTCAAAGGTCATCTCAGGTACAGCGCCCGGGCTGATCTGTTCAATTCTGGCCGCGGCCATCCGCAGCGCTGCCCAGGTATGGGACCCGCACACCAGGTTGTCAGGCATGTTCCTGACAAGAAATTCGGGGGAGTTGGCCAATAACAAGTGATGCGCGGCAACAGGGGCCATTCTCGAGGAGACCTCGCCACTATCCGCAAGATGCTTTGCAAGTCTGGCGACAACTGCCGAGGGTTTTACGCCCCAGTTTGCATCCTGAGTCAGGTTGTAACCGCCAACATGGTTACGCGGCAGGCCCGGCGTGGCATCAATGTCGAGCAACAGCGCTGCCATGACCCAGTCCGCCGTGCTGGTTGGAGTTGAAATGGCGTCGAGATTTTCCTCGAGTGTCAGGCCTAATGCTGTTGCTCTCCCGCTGCTCAGCGCTTCATCCAAGGACCCTGCCTGGTCCTGCAAAAGGTAATCGAGCAAGCTGCTGTAACCTTTTTTCAGCTGGTTGACCGTGTCGCGGATAGTCTGTTGTTGGGCAGCGGTCGGGGGTAGTGGGTAGTCGAGTGCGCCTCGGTAGTTACCACGCTCGGGGCCTTCGGGTATGACTATGGTCAATACTTCTGCAAGGTTGCGTACTTCTCCCGCGTTTTTCGGTACGTTCCAGTTATTAGCGCTGATGTACCGTTGTGCACTGACCATTCTTCGGGCTTCTGTCGGATGTTTGATGGCAAACGACGAATCTCGATGGGCAGACAGCAGGCAATCACCAAGGTTGACGGCTGCGTGATCGGGTTTGTCTTTGACGAGATTCATCAGGTTCGCCACCAGATCATGGTGGGTGTACAGATTGCCCAGGTGTAGTTTCTGGTTTTCTATGGCCGCTTCGGACCTTTGCTCCAGGGGTCTCAAGGGGTCGTCAGCCTTGATTGCCGCAAATGCCTGTTGCGCATTCAGCTCACTGGCGCGCTGCTGAATCCTGGAGCTATCCAGGCTTTCGCCATGAAATGCACTAACCAGTACAAGCGGAACACCCGGGGTAGAGGGGTAGGCCACCCCGTTAAAGGCCGGGTCGATGACTTTGACTGCTCTGAGTATTGGTCCGGCGACGTTGTCCCAGCCTGAATTGTCTCCTCGCGTGAACGTGGTTTGAATGCCTTTTACCTTGCCGGACAGGCTGTCGTTGTGGCTATTGACTGTCACCGTCGAAACATCAAGGTCTACCTCTCGAGCCCAATCAGAGAAGAATGGGTTTTTGATGGCATTGACGTAGTTAAGCCAGCACTGACCGAAGGTGGAATGTGACGGGACGTTGATTGTCTCTGCTTTGGGGGCGGTCGGGGAGTATTTCAGCAACGCCGCGGTGTAGCGGGGCAGCAGTTCCCGATCACCAGCGGACCGCGAGCTATCCGTCCAATTTCTTCTTTTACGCAGAAGTATGCGGATGACTTGTGTTTCCACATTGGCTGACGAGCCCTTGAGGTCGTCATCGCTGGTATCGGTTTCACTACCTTTCAATTCACCCGTCGATTTAAGGTATTCGTTCAGGCGCGCGACTTTATCCGTTTCGCTTTCAACTGTTTCTGCAGACGGCTGAGTGTTGGCATGCGGCAAATCGAATTCAGCGAAATCCGGGTTGACGGGGCTCTCGCGTTTTACTCTGCGGGGGGCTTCTTTTGAGTTGTTCTCCGGTGGCTGCACCGAAGTTTCGTGATCATGCGTTTTCCCCAGCGCCTCTTCAACTAACTCAAGACAGGTTTTTACGGGGTTCAGTGAGCAGGGTTGTTGCAACATCTGCTTAACGTCATGGAGGAGCAGCTTGTCATTGAGCAGGTCGCGCATTGGGGATTCGTACATCCGCTCAAGGATGACGTCAGACAGGGACGGCTGCCCTTTGGCGACGGGGGCGTCCAAAATGTTCTCTACTTCATGGTCTATCCGCTCCTGATGCAGAGCAGGGCTTTCGACCTCGGGCGAGGGGAAATCGTCCGCCTCTGTTTTCGTGGCTGGTAATTGGCTGATGCCGTAAATAAGTGCTGTGAGTGCGGTTACCGCAGTGGCAACGCTTGTCGCTACAGGATGTTCCTTCGCCAATTGAAGTGCTGCCGGGCCGGCCGCGACAGCGGACTGGCCATAGTTGGCCAATTGCGCAGTAAGCTGGGCGACGACTCTATTCAAGCTCGGGACTAGAGACTCCCACCATGTCGAACTGGCGTCATCGTTATTTCCCGCGACCAGTTTCTCGTACACTTCATTCAGTGGACCCATTTCCAACGCATCCGGATCGCCAATAAGCACTGATGTTTCGCCGGATGCCGCCATAGCCGATGGAAATGTCAGAACGTTGTCGATGGCTGCCAAAACATCAAGAACCGATTGCGACGCTTGCTCCAGAAGGCTTGTTTCTGTCGCCGACGATGTTGGCTCGGATGGTGCTGCAGGTTGCGGATCAACGCCGATGTCACTGCCCGCCGCTGCCTCTGGTGTCGGGAGCAAAGACGCAATGTAATCGTTGACCTCGGTTTCAAGTTGATCCACCCGAGTTTTCATTGAAGCAACGGAGGGGGCGGGTTCGGGGGGGAGGGGCTGCTTTGTAGCGTTCTCGGGGGGTTGAATTGGAACGGCAGGCAGATAAGGTTTAACTTTTTCCGCGACTGACATCACCCCCAGAGTGTCCAGGACATTGAGGGCGTACAGAAATTTCGCAAAGAGGCCATTGGGAACGCGCGAGCCTGTCGTGACGACTTCATTGTAAAAGCTCGACTTGTTTTCTATCTCTTTCCATGAGGAAAGCAGCGCTGATTCGGCAGGGGGAGGGGCCGCTCCTCGCGCGACAGGGTGCACATTTTCAGGAGGAAAGACGAAGAGATCGGCTTTCGAGGCCACGCTGTCGATTGTGTTCTGCAGTCCGTCCCCGACCTGCTTGAAGGGCACTGAACCCAACATATCGAGCGCGCCATTCACCGGTACGGCTAGCGCGTTCAGAGCCACAGGAGCAACAGCCATTTCCAGCTTGCTTCGTTGTGGGTGGTTTTTGCCAATGGCGTTGAACCGATGGCCGAGTTCCCGGACTACGCCTGAAAAACTTCTTGGCCAGCGCTGCCGCACGTTCGACGAGGAGGGGGTTTCTATTTCTTTGACAAATTCGGCTACAAACTCGGCTACCAGAGCTTTGGCTTCTTTCGAAGAAGGCCGCTTGTGCTTGAAGTCTTCAAGCGTGCGCAAGATTACATCCAGGGTTCCCTCGCGGATGTACGAGCGCGCTTTCTGTGTGAAATCACGCAAGGTTTGCCATGTGTCATTGTCGAGCAACTCGCCGGCTGCGATATTCTTGTCTCGACACGCGCGCGACAGCTCAAGTTGTGTCTGGATAAAGCCATGAACCCCATCTCCATTGCGGCCACGGGGGAAATTGGAGTTCTCGCCGAAGGTATCCGCCCATTGCTCTGGTGGCAGATGACAGATGGCCTCCACCATCTCACGCAATCGCCCAGGTTTGAGCCCGTCGAGTGGTTTGATCGAACGCATCATTGCTTCGACAAACAACGGGGCGAGTACTTTACCTGTGTCAGTTTGCAGCAGGCGGGACTTGAGGACTTGTAAAACCTCCTCCTCTGATACTGGTCGGGTTCTCAGTTGACTCTCGATTGATGACCACTTTTTTTCAAGAGAGGCTTGGTCAAATATTGCGCCTTCTTTCAAGCATGCCGGGAGATCCTTGGCTATCAATACGCCTGTATACACCGGAGTCGGAATTTGAAGTTTCGAATCACGAGGAGCAGACGCTCTTCCGAATAGAGGGGGGGCAGGCATTACAAACTGAGAGGTCGAACTGCCGCATGTCTGCGCTCTGGAGAGCCTGTTGCGCGGCACTGGTGTTGCTGTTTCGGATGGGTTCGTAGAAGTAGAGCGAGCTGTTGCAGTAGCGTTGGCAGATTGCATGAAGACTCTTATCGATACGCGAACTGAGAAAACCCTGGACTGCCGTTGGTAACAGGCAGTCAAGGCATCGGGGCGCGAAAGATAGGCGATCTGTCAATTTGAAAAATGATGAAACTATAGGCAGATCATCGGGTTTATCCATACGTGTTACTCGGAATGAACACCGCAACGCATGGCTCAGCCCATCAGATGTCGAGAATGCCTTTGACCTTGTCCCGCAACTGTTCAATGGAAAACGGCTTTCCGATCACATGCATCCCTTCAGGCACTTCAATGCTTTCGGCATAACCACTGGCGAACAGGATCGGCAATTCGGGGCGAACCATGCGCGCCTGTTTGGCCAGCTCACGACCATCCATCACCGGCAACCCGACGTCGGTCATCATCAGATCGATGTGTTGATCTTCATCGTTGAGAAACTCCAGCGCCTGTTCGCACCCGTCAGCCTCCAGCACCTTGAATTCCAGTTCATCGAGGACATCGACGATCAGCATGCGCACGATGTCGTCGTCTTCGACGACCAGGATGATGGATTTTTCGGCGGACATAATGGGGCTCTCAACAGTTGAATTCGCGGTGGCCGGTCGATCAAAAACGCCGGGCTCTAGCATGAGTAAGTGACGGAGCCCGACAAGTTCCCAATCACACTCTAAAAAAGAATAGCCGCATCAGGGTCGGCAAGGATAACCGCTCCCATGAGCTGGAGCAGCTGAATGTAGGATTTTGCGCGAAAACGCGTCAGAAAAATGGATCAAACCGGCCGAATTGGGGCAAACTCCTTGGTTTTCAACAGTTCGACAAGGCCTCCCCATGACCACCGCGTCTTCGGTTGATGAGCAACGATTTCGTAAACTCCTGAGCCGCAACGTCAGCCTGCCGTTGGGTGTCGGCGTGCTGAGTGCGGTGTTCTTTGTCTCGCTGATCACTTATCTGCTGTCGGTGATCCAGTGGGTCGAGCACACCGACCGGGTGATCAATAACGCCAATGAAGCGGTAAAGCTGACCGTTGATCTGGAAACGGGCATGCGCGGCTTCCTGCTCAGTGGCGACGATAAATTCCTCGAACCCTATGAAACCGCCAAGCCGAGAATCGCGGTAGCGGTCAACACCTTGCTCGAACTGACTTCGGACAACCCGGTGCAAACGGATCGGTTGCAACGCCTCAAGGCCTTGCAGGATGAGTGGGCCACGTATGCGCAGACGATGATCGACCTGCAGCGTGCGAGCGGCGATTACCGCAGCGCGGTCAAGGCCGGGCGCGGCAAACGCCTGACCGATGAGATCCGCAAGCAGTTTGAAGACGTGATCGACATGGAGCAGCAGTTGCGCACCGCGCGCAACGAAGAAGTGCGCCGTACCACGATCTGGAGCATCAGCCTTTACCTGTTGTTCATCCTCGGTATCAGCGCATTGCTGGCCTATATCGGCCGACGGGATTTGCTCAACCTGTCGCAAAGCTACAGCGCCACGCTGGCCGCGCAACAGGCCAGTGCCGAGCGACTGGAACAGCAAGCCTGGCTGCGTAATGGTCAGACCGAGCTGGCCGAGCAGGTGCTGGGGCAATTGTCTCTGAATATGCTGGGTCGCAATATTCTGCAGTTTTGCGCGCAATACCTGGGCACGGCCGTCGCGGCTATTTATGTGCGTGAAGAGCACGGCAGCCTGACGCGGGTGGCGTCCTACGGTTTTTCCCGCGAGCAGGCAGAGCGCGATCAGCAGATTTACAGCGATGAAGGAATTGTTGGCCAGGTGGCGCAACAGGCGCGTTTGATCCGGCTCGATCACGTGCCGAACGATTACTTCAAAGTCACCTCTGGTCTTGGTGAAGGCCTGCCGCACAGCGTGCTGGTGGTGCCGACCAGCGATGATGATCGGGTCAACGGTGTCATCGAACTGGGCTTTCTGCGTCCGTTGAGCGACCGCGACATCGAACTCCTCGAGCTGATCGCCGGCAACATCGGCACCTCCATCGAGGCGGCGCGCTATCGCCAGCGTTTGCAGGAAGTGCTGGCCGAAACCCAGCAGCTAAATGAAGAACTGCAGGTCCAGCAGGAAGAACTCAAGACCGCCAACGAAGAGCTGGAAGAGCAGTCGCGGATTCTCAAGGAATCCCAGGCGCATCTGGAAACCCAGCAGGTCGAGCTGGAACAGACCAACGAACAGCTCGCCGAACAGGCGCAGACCCTCGCCGAGCAACGCGACGCGATGGACCTGAAGAACACCGAACTCAATCAGGCCCAGACGCAGCTCGAAGAGCGCGCCGAAGAGTTGCAACGCTCCAGCAAGTACAAATCCGAGTTCCTGGCCAACATGTCCCACGAACTGCGCACGCCGCTGAACAGTTCGTTGATCCTGGCAAAGCTGCTGGCGGAAAACCCGCAGGAAAACCTCAGCGCCGAGCAGGTCAAGTTCGCCGAGTCGATCTATTCGGCGGGTAACGATCTGCTGAACCTGATCAACGACATTCTCGACATTTCCAAGGTCGAGGCCGGCAAGCTTGAAGTGCACCCGGAGAACACCAGCGTCGCGCGCCTGGTGGACGGTTTGCGCGGAATGTTCCAGCCAATGGCCACGGACAAGAAGCTGGATTTCCAGGTCGATCTGCAGCCCGATGCGCCGATGATGATCTTCACCGACCGTCAACGTCTGGAGCAGGTGATCAAGAACCTGCTGTCCAATGCGGTGAAGTTCACCGAGCAAGGTTCGGTCAGCCTGACGGTGGCCAGTCAGCCAAACGCAGGCATCGCATTCATCGTCCGCGATTCCGGGATCGGCATCGCAGCGGATCAGCAGGAAAGTATTTTCGAAGCGTTCCGTCAGGCCGACGGCACCACCAATCGTCGTTACGGCGGCACGGGCCTGGGCCTGTCGATTTCCCGTGATCTGGCGGCCTTGCTTGGCGGTTCGATCAGCGTCACCAGCGAGCCGGGGCAGGGCAGCGTGTTTACCCTGGTCTTGCCGCAGCAGTACGTCGAACCGGGCGACACGCCGATCGAGCCGATGAAAGCTTCACCGGTGGCCATGATGCCGAAGATGACGCCCGCTGCACCTGTGCCGCTGATTGCCGACGTCGATATCCCGCGCTTCAACGATGACCGCACCAATGCGCCATTCACGACCCGTTGCATTCTGGTCGTCGAGGACGAGCCGAACTTCGCGCGCATTCTCTACGACCTGGCGCACGAACTGGGTTATCACTGCCTGGTGGCCCATGGCGCCGATGAAGGTTATGACCTGGCCAGGGAATACATTCCCGACGCGATCCTGCTGGACATGCGCCTGCCGGATCACTCAGGCCTGACCGTACTGCAACGCCTCAAGGAACACGCGGAAACCCGGCACATCCCGGTCCACGTCATCTCGGTCGAAGACCGCGTCGAAGCCGCCATGCACATGGGCGCCATCGGTTACGCGGTCAAGCCGACCACCCGCGAAGAGCTCAAGGACGTGTTCGCCCGCCTTGAAGCCAAGCTGACCCAGAAGGTCAAGCGCGTGCTGTTGGTCGAAGACGACGATCTGCAGCGCGACAGCATTGCCCGGTTGATCGGCGACGAGGACATTGAAATCACCGCCGTCGGCCTGGCGCAGGATGCGCTCGACCTGCTGCGTACGACGATTTTCGACTGCATGATCATCGACCTGAAACTGCCGGACATGCTCGGCAACGACCTGCTCAAGCGCATGTCCACAGAGGATATCCGCTCGTTCCCGCCGGTGATCGTCTACACCGGGCGCAATCTGACCCGCGACGAAGAGGCCGAACTGCGCAAGTATTCGCGCTCGATCATCATCAAAGGCGCGCGCTCGCCGGAGCGTTTGCTGGATGAGGTCACACTCTTTCTGCACAAAGTCGAATCCCGGTTGTCCCATGAACGGCAAACGATGCTCAAGACCGCGCGCAGTCGCGACAAGGTCTTCGAGGGTCGCAAAGTGCTGCTGGTGGACGACGACGTACGCAATATCTTCGCCCTCACCAGCGCGCTGGAGCACAAGGGGGCAATCGTGGTCATCGGCCGGAACGGGCGTGAAGCGATTGAAAAACTGAATGAAGTGGAGGACATCGATCTGGTGTTGATGGACGTGATGATGCCGGAGATGGACGGTTTCGAAGCGACGAAGCTGATTCGTCAGGACCCGCGCTGGCGCAAGCTGCCAATCATCGCGGTGACGGCCAAGGCGATGAAGGACGATCAGGAGCGCTGCCTGCAGGCCGGTTCCAACGATTACCTGGCCAAGCCCATCGACCTGGATCGATTGTTCTCGCTGATTCGCGTGTGGTTACCGAAGATGGAACGCATTTAGTGGAACGCATTGGTTCAGTCGAGCGAAACAGCGAAATCGAATTGCGGTTGTTGATCGAGGCGATCTACCTCAAATACAGCTATGACTTTCGCGATTATTCCGGCGCGTCGATCAAACGTCGCGTCCACCATGCGTTGAGCCAGTTCGAGTGCGCCACCATTTCGGCGCTGCAAGAAAAGGTGCTGCACGATCCAATGGCGTTCATGCAACTGCTGCAATTGCTGACGATCCCGGTCAGCGAGATGTTCCGCGATCCTTCGCACTTCCTCGCCATTCGCCAGGAAGTGGTGCCACTGCTCAAGACTTATCCCTCGATCAAGATCTGGATCGCCGGTTGCAGCACCGGCGAAGAGGTCTATTCGATGGCGATCCTGCTGCGCGAAGAGGGCTTGCTCGATCGCACCATCATCTACGCCACCGACATCAACCCGCGTTCGCTGGACAAGGCCAAACAGGGGATTTTCTCCATGGAAAATGTCCGCGCCTACACTCATAACTACCAGCAGGCAGGTGGCCAGCGTTCGTTTGCCGACTACTATACGGCGGCATACGGCTACGCGATTTTCGATAAGAGTCTGTGTGAAAACGTGACCTTCGCCGACCACAGCCTGGCAACCGACAGTGTCTTTTCAGAAACTCAGTTGATTTCGTGCCGTAATGTTTTGATTTATTTCAATAAGAAACTGCAGGACAGGGCGTTCGGGTTATTCCACGAATCCCTTTGTCATCGCGGTTTTCTGGTGTTGGGCAGCAAGGAAACCCCGGAATTTTCGGCCTTCGGCAACCAGTTCGAGCCGTTGGTCAAACAAGAACGGATCTACCGCAAATCATGAACAATGCAGGGGAGTTGCCTTCTGTGGAGGCTATCGTGATCGGTGCTTCAGCCGGTGGCGTGGAGGCGTTGCTGAGTATCCTCAGCCCTTTGCGTGAAGGCTTCGTGCTGCCGATCATTGTGGTGCTGCACCTGCCGGACCAGCGTCGCAGCCACCTCGCCGACGTATTTGATCGACGCGTTGCCATGCGTGTTCAGGAAGCCCATGACAAAACGCCGATCGAAGCCGGGACGTTGTATTTCGCCATGCCCGGTTATCACTTGTCGGTGGAGCAGGACCGTACCTTTTCCCTGAGCCTGGAAGAGCGCGTGCACTATTCGCGGCCGGCCATCGATTTTCTGTTCGAGTCGGCTGCCGATGCTTACGGCCCGAACCTGGCCGCCGTCCTGTTGACTGGCGCCAACCGCGACGGCGCGAGCGGCATGGCCAAAGTCCAGCATCTTGGCGGCCTGACCATCGTGCAGGACCCGGACGAAGCCCAGGTTGCGACCATGCCCCTGGCGGCGCTGGGTACCCACCAGCCTGACCACATTCTCCCTATACGCGGCATCGGCCGTCTGCTTGTCGAGCTGGAACGAATAGCATGCTAAGTAACATCCAAGCCAAACTGCTGATCGTCGACGATCTGCCGGAGAACCTGTTGGCGCTTGAAGCGCTGATCAAGCGTGAAGACCGCATGGTCTACAAAGCCTTGTCTGCCGACGAAGCCTTGTCGCTGCTGCTGCAACACGAATTCGCCATGGCGATTCTCGACGTGCAGATGCCCGGCATGAATGGCTTCGAGCTGGCCGAGTTGATGCGTGGCACGGAAAAAACCAAGAACATCCCGATTGTGTTCGTCAGTGCCGCCGGCCGTGAACTGAACTATGCGTTCAAAGGCTATGAAAGCGGCGCCGTGGATTTCCTGCACAAGCCGCTGGATATCCATGCGGTCAAGAGCAAGGTCAACGTGTTCGTCGACCTGTACCGCCAGAGCAAGGCCATGAAACAGCAGGTCGATGCACTGGAACAGAGCCGCCGGGAACAGGAAGCGCTGCTTCAACAGTTGCAGAGCACGCAGCTGGAACTGGAGCAGGCAGTACGCATGCGCGATGACTTCATGTCCATCGTCGCCCACGAAGTGCGCACGCCGCTCAACGGCCTGATCCTCGAAACTCAGCTGCGCAAAATGCACCTGGCCCGGGGCAATGCTGCGGCGTTCACCCTGGACAAGATGCACGCGATGGTCGACCGCGACGAACGGCAGATCAAAAGTCTGATCCGCCTGATCGAGGACATGCTGGATGTGTCGCGCATACGCACCGGCAAGTTGTCGATCCGCCCGACACGCTTCGATCTGTCGGCGCTGGTGCGCAATTTGCTGCAGAATTTCGCCCCGCAGATCGATGCTGCCGAATCCTCAGTCACGCTGGACGCCGAGCATCCGGTGTATGGCAACTGGGACGAATTCCGCATTGAGCAGGTGATTTCCAACCTGCTGACCAATGCATTGCGATACGGCGCCAAGAGCCCGATCAGTGTGAGGGTGTACAGTGAGCACGATCAGGCACTGGTGGAAGTGCGCGATCAGGGGATCGGCATCGATCAGGAAAACCAGAAGCGTATCTTCCAGCAGTTCGAGCGCGTTACGGCCAGGCACGCCGTTGCCGGGCTGGGCCTGGGGTTGTTTATTTCAGAGCAGATTGTGACCGCCCATGGCGGTTCTATAACCGTCGAGAGCCGGATTGGCGAAGGCGCCTTGTTTCGCGTTTGTCTGCCGCTGTAGGAAAACAGCCGGATAAACGCAACCTCTGATCGACCTCGGGGTCGTATCAGCAGCTATTGACCGAACAAAGGCTTCCCATGAGTGAAGATGCACAAGACGTCGTATTGATCGTCGAAGATGACCCCTCGATTCTGATGGTGCTGTCGGCCTATCTGTCGGGTGAGGGCTACCGGGTGTTACAGGCCGAAAATGGCGAGCAGGCTTTCGAGATCCTGGCGAGCAAGCCGCACCTGGACATGATGATCACCGACTTTCGCCTGCCGGGCGGAATCTCCGGCGTGCAGATCGCCGAACCCGCCGTGAAGCTGCGACCGGAACTCAAGGTGATTTTCATCAGCGGTTACCCGCAGGAAATCCGCGAGACCGACAGTCCGATCACGCGCAAGGCGCCGATTCTGGGCAAGCCGTTTGATCTGGATGTGTTGCAGGAGTTGATGCAGGAAATGCTTTCCTGAATCGCATCGGGTCGACGTAGGAGCTGCCGGAGGCTGCGATCTTTTGATGTTGTTTTAAAATCAAAAGATCGCAGCCTTCGGCAGCTCCTCCATGGGGATGTGTCAGATTCGGATCATCTCCCTGACCTTCGCCGTCAAAAGGTCGAAGGTAAACGGCTTGGTAATCATCTGCATGCCAGGATCGAGGAACCCGCCGCGCACCGCTGCGTGTTCGGCATAGCCGGTGATGAACAGCACCTTGAGGTCGGGCCGGTACTGCCGGCCGATTTCCGCCAGTTGCCGACCGTTCATGCCGGGTAGCCCGACGTCGCTGATCATCAGGTCGATGCGTCGCCCGGAATCGAGAATCGGCATCGCGCTGTCGGCATCGCCGGCCTCGACGAAGGCATAACCCAGGTCACTCAGCACTGTGCTGACCAGCACCCGAACCGCCGGATCATCCTCGACGATCAGCACCGTTTCGCCATTCTGCGCGAACAGGGCGTGCTGCACGTCCGACGGACATTCCTCAGGCGGGTCACCCCTGAAACGCGGCAAAAACAGACTCACCGTCGTGCCTACGCCCACTTCACTGTCAATGGCGACGTGCCCGCGTGATTGTTTACTGAAGCCGTAGATCATCGACAAGCCAAGGCCGGTGCCCTGGCCAATCGGCTTGGTGGTGAAAAACGGATCGAAAGCGCGGTTGATCGTGCTTTGCGGCATCCCGCAACCGGTGTCTGTCACGCTGAGTACCACGTAGTCGCCGGGTTCGAGGTTGTTGTGGGCTTCAGTGAAATCGCTGTCCAGAGACTGATTGCCGGTGCTGACCACCAGATTTCCACCGTCGGGCATGGCATCCCGCGCATTGATCACCAGGTTGAGCAGGGCGCTTTCCAGTTGATTGGGATCGGCCTCGGCCACCCACAGTTGCTCGTTGAGCTGCATGTCCAGGCGAATGTTTTCATTGATGCTGCGTTGCAGCAGTTCACCCATGGACACCACCAGGGCATTCATTTCCACGGGTTTGGAGTCCAGCGACTGACGACGGGAGAACGCCAGCAAGCGGTGAGTCAGGCCCGCCGCGCGGTTGGCCGAGGTCACGCCCAGGTCGATCAGGCTGTCCAGATCCTCGGTGCGTCCGCGTGCCAGGCGTCGGCGCAGCAGTTCAAGACTGCCGATGATCCCGGTGAGCATGTTGTTGAAGTCGTGGGCGATGCCGCCGGTGAGTTGTCCGACCGCTTCCATTTTCTGTGATTGGCGCAGGGCTTCTTCGTTGTGGCGTAACTGAGCGGTACGTTCCTCAACCTGTTGTTCCAGGGTTTCGAGGGTGGTTTGCAAACGCAGTTCGCTTTGACTCAGATCGATCAACCGATCCCTGGCTTCATACTGTCGTCGTCGGCCGCGTAAGGCGGTGGTCACCAGACTGATCAGCGTCACGGGATGGAAAGGGCGCTCGAGGAAGGTGACGTTGCCAAGTTGCGGGCCGAAGCGTGAGGCAGGGTTCTGTTCCGGGCCGCCATGGTAGGTCATCAGCACGATGGGCAGATCCGACCACGCCGGCTGTTGTTCTATCAGTCCGAACAACGGTTCGACATCACTGCCCAACAAAGCCTCGGAAGAGATCAGCAGCAACCCGGCGCCATGCTCCAGTTCGGCGCAAAGGCTGATCAGATCGCGGGTGATGACGCCGTCGTAACCTGCTTCATTGAGCATCTTCAGGGCAATCTGGCTGTCACGTCCCAGCGGCGCGAGGATGATCGCGCGCTCGGACGTTGCTTCCTGGACCCTCACGGGATTTCGTCCCCGAGCAATGGATTGCTCGCACCCAGATAAGTCGGCACGCCGCGCAATACACCCTGAAACGCATCCAGTGGTTCACCGATGGTCATGCCCTGCGAACTGATGCGGTATTCGCGAATGGTCGATTCATGACTGCCGGTGCGTTTCTTGATGATCGAGATCGCCCGGCGAACCTGGCCCAGCGCTTCGAAGTAGCGCAACAAAATGACCGTGTCGGCGAGGTAGGTAATGTCCACCGGCGCTCGCATGTCACCGACCAGTCCATGTTGGGCCACGGTCATGAAGGTCGCGGCGCCCCGGCGATTGAGGTACAGCAACAACTCGTGCATGTGCAGCACCAGGGCGTTTTCCTCAGGCATTGCGGCTTGATAGCCGTTGATGCTGTCGATCACCACGGTTTTGATGTCACGTTCATCGACACAGCGACGAACCCGGTAGGAAAACTCGCCAGGGGACAACTCGGCGGCATCCACTTGTTCAATCAGCAAGTTGCCAGTGTCTTGCATGGCCTTGAGGTCGATCCCCATGTTTTTCATGCGCTCGAACAGCAGGCCCAACTCTTCATCGAAAATGAACAGCGCGGCTTTCTCACCCCGGGCCACGGCTGCGGCGGCGAAGATCATCGAGATCAGCGATTTGCCGGTGCCGGCCGGACCGAGGATCAGGGTGCTGGACCCGGTCTCGATGCCTCCGCCGAGCAGGGCGTCCATTTCCTTGATGCCGCTGGTCAATTGCTGGCGAACATACCCGCCGCGATGTTCGGCGGCCACCAGCCGCGGGAACACATGCACGCCGTCGCCCATGATGGTGAAGTCATGGAAGCCGCCACGGTATTTCTGGCCGCGATACTTCACTACGCGGATGCGCCGGCGCTCGGCGCCATAGTTGGGGGTCAATTCTTCAAGGCGAATCACACCGTGCGCCACGCTGTGCACGGTCTTGTCGAGGGACTCGGTGGTCAGGTCGTCCAGCAACACTACCGTGGCGTCATAGCGCACGAAGTAGTGTTTGATCGCGAGGATCTGGCGCCGGTAACGCAGGGAGCTTTGCGCCAGCAGCCGGATCTCGGAAAGACTGTCGAGCACGACGCGAGTCGGCTTGACCCGTTCGACCACTTCGAAAATCTGCTTGGTGGCTTCACCCAGCTCAAGGTCCGAGGAGTACAAAAGGCTCTGCTGGTGCTGGGCATTGAGCAGGCTTTCCGGCGGCGTCAGCTCGAAGATGTGGATGTTTTCATCCAGCTCCCAGCCATGGGACAACGCCCCTTGGCGCAGTTCGCGTTCGGTTTCGGACAGGGTGATGTACAACGAGCGCTCGCCGGCTCTGGCGCCGGCCAACAGAAAATGCAAAGCGACGGTGGTTTTGCCGGTTCCGGGTTCACCTTCCAGCAAAAACACGTGACCGCGGGACAATCCACCAGCCAGGATGTCATCCAGACCTTCGATGCCGGTGGCGGCTTTTGCACTGAACAACTCGTTAGATGTAGACAAAAAATGCCCTCTCAAGACCAGGGGAAGTGAGGCAGCAGGCCTGAAGTGCCTGAATGGACTGCCTGATCACTTGACCATTTGCCGAGAAGAGCGTTCAACACTTTTTGGGGTGGGGATAATGCAACAGCAAAAGATCGCAGCCTGCGGCAGCTCCTACGGATGAACGCATCTGGCGTAGGAGCTGCCGCAGGCTGCGATCTTTTAAAGACCTTGCTGCAGCGCCGGGTCGTCGGGGTTGAGCTGTTCAAGTTGCGCCAACAGGATCTGCACGTTTTGCAGCTGCCCGCTTTCTTTCCAGTAGTTGATCAACAGGACACGGGCCTTGCGGTCGGCAGGGTGACGCTGGACGATTTCCTGCAATTGTTTCTGCGCCGCTTCAAGCTCTTGCTCGTCATGCAGCGTCGTCGCCAGGTCGTAGCGATAATCCTTGTTGTCCGGTTCGAGCTCCACGGCCTTGGACAAGCCGAGCAGGGCGAACTCACTCTGACCGTGGTGCAGCAACCACATCCCCAGGGCATGTTGCAGGTAGGCGGAATCGGGCTGGGTCTTCAGTTGTTTGGCCAACAACAGCCGGGCTGCTTCGCTTTGTCCTTGCCGGTCCAGCACTTCGATCTGCATCACCAGTGCGGGCAGATTGTCGGGGGCCAGGCGCAAGGTATTTTCAAGCGCCTGTTGCGCCGCTTTGAATTCACCGTTGTGCAGGTGCAACCGGGCTAACTGATACTGGTTGTCGGCGCTTTCAGGCGCTTGGGTCAGCACCTGTTCCCACGCATCGATGGCCTGTTGCAGCGGTCCGAAATACAAACCCAGGTCGTCCGGCGACAACCCCAGCAACGCGTTCACCGCGGCAAAACGGACACGTTGGTCGCTGTCATCGAGCAATGGGCCCAACAGCAGGCTGCGCTGACCGCTGGGGACCAGCCCGCTGATGCTTCTGATGGCGGCGATGCGCACATCGGCCGAGGGGTGTTGAAGGTCAGCGTCCGCCAGTTTCAAGGCCTGAGGGCTGGGATAGTTCGGCAGCTCGGCATGCAGCCAGACGCGGCGTTTGGGGGAAATGTCGGGGCGCCCCAGTTGCTGGTAAAGCACCCGCGCCGCACCCGGTTGACCGGCCCGCGCCTGCGTCAGTGCTTCGCTGTAACCGCGCTTGATCGCTTCCGGCACCACAGGGGTCGTACTGCGCAGGAAAAGCCAGGCAAGGCCAATGGCAAACAGGACGCAGAGGCTGATGATCAGGTAGCGGCGAGACTTGGGCATGCAGGAATCCGGGAGCTGGCAGGCTTTTGCAAGGTTGCCAGCTTCTGTCAGGCCGGGCTGCGAGTCAAATCCGCAGGCCATTGCGCAGCGGATCGTCAGTATTTTTCCTACAAGTCCTGTCGACACTGAAACCCCGTCGAGCCACCGAAGCAGTGACTACGCTTGCAGGAGATGACTCGATGAGCACTCCCATGCAACCGCTGCTTCAATACTTCAAGGCCATACTCAACCCCGGGCCGGGGGTGGTGTTGTTCGCCTTGAGAACTATCGCGGCCGGGCTTTTGACGCTGTACCTGGCGTTTCTGTTCGACCTCGATCAGCCCAAGTGGTCGATCATGGCGGTGGTCATCGTCAGCCAGCCATTGGGCGGGATGGCGCTGGCCCGCAGTTTCGGCCAGGTCATCGGCACTACCCTGGGCGCGGTGGTGGCCGTGGTGATCATGGCGATCTTCCCTCAGGCGCCGCTGCCTTTCCTCATCACATTGTCCCTGTGGCTGGCATTGTGTACCGCCGGTGGCACCTTGTTGCGCTACACCAGTTCCCAGGCATTCGTGCTCAGCGGTTATACCGCGGTGGTGGTGGGGCTGCTGGCGGTCCCTGATCAGGAGGGCACCTTCCTGCTGGCCGTGACCCGCGTGACCGAAACGTTGCTGGCGGTGGCCTGCGTGTGTGTCGTCAGCCTTTTGACCGCGCGCCCGGAGGCCGTGGCCAAGGATTACTTCGCCAGGATCGATCAGGTGATCAAGCTGCTGGCGACCCATGCCAGCGCCGCGATTCGTACCGAGGAAAGCGAGGCCGATTTCCACCTTCGGCAAATGCAGCTGCTCGGCCAGATCAGCGCACTGGAAGGGGTACGCCGGCATCTGTATTACGATGCGCCACGCTTGCGCAGCGCCGATGACCTGGTGCAATTGCTCGGCAATCAACTGGTGCTGCTGACTGCGCGGCTGACTGCGTTGCGCCATCAGAGGGAGTTATTGCTTGAGCGCCTGGAAGGTGAGATTCCCCTGGAGATCCAGCGTTTGCTCGCCGAAGAAGTCTTGTTTCTCGATCAACTTGCGCAGTTGGGGCGTGCGATGCCCAATGAGCAACGGCGCCAATTCGCAACGTTGCAGAAGCGCTTCGATGATCTGGCCTACCGTTCCGAGCAACTCATCGAGCCCTATCCGGCGACCTTGCGCTCGCTGTCATGGTCGTTGCGCTGGGAACAGGCGCGTCTGTTGCAGCAGTTTGAAACGATTCTTGAGTTAAGCGATGCGATCCAGAGTGGGCGCAAAGCCAGCAGCCTCCATCGCGGGCAGAAGAACCCGCTGCACATGGACTACACGCTGGCAGCGATGAACGCGATCCGCGCCTTTTGCGCATTGATGGTGGCCGGACTGATCTGGATCGAAACCGGTTGGGACGGCGCACGGGGCGGAATGATCGTCGCCGGGATTCTCTGTTCGCTGATGGCGACGTTTCCGCGGCCACTGCTGGCCGCCCAGAGCTTTGCCCGGGGCCTGGGACTGGCGCTGGTGGTGTCGGCGGTTCTGCAATTCGCGCTGGTGCCGATGATCAGCAGTTTCGAGTTGTTGGCGCTGTTGCTGGCGCCCTTGCTGTATGCCGTCGCGGTGGGGTTGTCCAGCCCGCCCACCACTGGCACGGGAATTGGGCTCGGGTTGTCGACCTTTCTGTTACTGGGCCCGCAAAACACCGGGCTGGGGCAGAACAGCGCAATCCAGTGGTTCGAGTTTGGCGGCTCGTATGTCTGCGCCACCGCGCTGGCGTTGAGTGTGTATGCCTTGATCTTCCCCTTCAGGCCAGTACTGCGCATTCGTCGGCTGCACCAGGAGAATTGCGAGCAGGTCTACGCCTTGCTGAAAATCCCGGCCACGGATGAAAACCAGTTTGCCTTCGAGAGCCGCATGGTCGATCGACTGACCATGATGCTGGGCCTGTTGCCGTCCATCGAGGACAAGCCCGCGCGTGACTTGTTCGACGTCAGCCTCGGTTGCATGGCGCTCGGCATTGCATTGAACCAGCTCAGGCAACAGGCGCAGAACAACGCGTTACTGAGCCCGGAAGTGCAAAATCGGCTGTTCGCTACGGTTCGGGAAACCGGGCGACTGGTCGCCGGCCGGGCTGACGCTGAAATGGATCGCGTGCTCGACAACCTGCATGCCCTGGGCGATGAACTGGATGCGCTGCATTCCGGCGTCCATGAGCATCTGTGGTCGGTGTTTCGCATGCGCGTTGCGCTCTTGATCGTGGTGTCGTTCCTGGAACGTCACCGGGGCCACTTTGAACCTGAAGCGCCAAAAGTAGGAGTACCTGCGATTGCCCATTGATCTGGAAATAGGCGGCGTCTACCTGCCGCCGATTGCTCAGGCGCTACTGCTGGGCTTGCCGATTTATCTGCTGCTGGACTGGATTTTGCGGCGCCTCGGCGTGTTGCAGTTCGTGTGGCATGAAGCCTTGTTCGAGGGCGCGCTGTACGCCTGCGTGTGTGCCGCGTTGATTCTGCTGATGGGAGCCTGATGCATTGAAGACGATTCTCGCCCGATTCACGACAGTGGCCGTGGTAGTGCTGGCCTTTGTGCTCGGCTGGTTCGCCTGGGAACACTACACCCGCGCCCCCTGGACCCGGGATGCCCGGGTGCGTGCCGATGTGGTGACCTTGTCCGCCGATGTCGCGGGACGCATCGTCAACCTCGGCGTGCAGGACAACCAGCATGTGGAGAAGGGCCAGTTGCTGCTGGAAATCGATCCCTCGCGCTACGTCCTGGCAGTGGAACATGCCAAGCGTTCGGTGGAAGTGGCGAAGGCCTCACTGGGGCAATCCGAAGCGACCATCGTGGCCAGCCAGGCGCTGCTCAAACAGCGTCAGAGCGAGGAGCGCCGCCGCCGTACACTCAAGGAACGCGCAGCGATTTCCGGTGAAGAGTGGGAAAAATCCAGCACCGATGTCTCGGTGGCCCAGGCCGACTTGCTGCGCAACCAGGCCAACCTGGGGTTTGCCCAGGCCAACGTGCATCTGGCCATCGCCGCATTGGCCGAGGCTGAACACGACCTGGAGCGTACCCGGGTCGAATCGCCCGTCAGTGGCTACGTCACCAATCTGCTGACCCGACAGGGCGACTATGCGACTGCGGGTGGTCCCTTGGTGGCGCTGGTGGACAGTGAATCCTTTTACATCAGCGGCTATTTTGAAGAAACCAAACTGCCGCGAATCGGGGAGGGTGACCGGGTTGATATCGAGTTGATGAGTGGTGAACGTTTTGGCGGCACCGTGCAAAGCATCGCTTTCGCGATTGCCGACCGGGAAAACCTGCCCGGCGGCCGTTTGCTGGCCAACATCAACCCCAGTTACACCTGGGTCAAACTGGCGCAACGGGTGCCGGTGCGGATCAGGATCGACGCGGACTATGCCGGTAAAGACAAACTGCGGGCGGGGACGACGGCGACAGTGACCGTCCAGGAAACCCAAAAATCCCAGGATCACCAGTAGCCAATATAGGAGCAAAGCTTGCTCGCAAAGACGTCAGCACATTCAACATCGATGGCGATTGTCCCACCGCTTTCGCGAGCAAGCTTTGCTCCTACAGGAGGCGTGGTGGATTCCCCATTACGATCAGGCAAAAAAAAGCCCCGCGACCGAATGAGGCGCGGGGCAAAAAAAACCTGGTTGGTTGCGGCCAACCAAAGGAGTTCGTTACAGCGTTACTTGCTGGCGACCGTCTCTGGTTGCCAGCCGCCACCAAGGGCTTTGTAGATCGCGACAATGCCGCGATACAGATCGACTTCGGCCTGGGCCTGGGAGTCTTCCGCCGCCAGTCGCTCGCGCTGGGCATCGAGCAGGACGAGGAAGTCCGACGACCCTTCGCGGTAGCGAATTTCAGCCAGGTCGGCTGCCGCGCGGCTTGATTCACTCTGACGAATCAGCGAAATCAGGCGTTGCTGGCGTTTGCCGTAATCGCTGAAGGCGTTTTCCGATTCTTCCAGAGCCAGCAGCACTTGTTGCTCGTAGGTCGCCAGTGCGCCCTCGGCATCCGCGTCGGCACCGCGCAAGCGAGCTCGAACGCTGCCCAGGTCAAACGCTGCCCAGGTGATGCTTGGGCCCAGTGCCCAGGCGTTGGCCGCCGAAGAACCGATCTGCGAACCACGCCCGGCGGTCCAGCCAAGGAAGCCGCTGAGACTGACCCGTGGGAACAGGTCCGCCTTGGCCACACCGATACGTGCCGTGGCCGAAGCCAGTTTGCGTTCGGCGCTGAGGACGTCTGGACGACGCTGCAGCAGATCACCCGGATCACCGATCGGCAGCGCCTTGGCAATCGCTGGCAATTCTTTCGGGCTCAAGTCGACGGTCAGTTTGTCCGGGCGCTCACCCAGCAAGGTGGCGATACGGTTCTTCTGCCGAACCTGTTCCGCCTGCAACTGCGGCACGCTGGCTTCGACGGCCGCCAGGCGTGCATCGGCGCGAACCACATCGAGCTGATCGCCGACGCCGGCATCACGCAGGCTTTCGGTGATCTTGCGCGATTCCTGCTGGTTGTTCAGGTTGGCCAGGGCAATCTTTTCCCGCAGTTGTGCACCGCGCAGTTGACCGTAGGCGTCCACCAGTTCGGCAATCATGGTGACTTGCAGCTGGTACAGATCGGCTTCGGCCGCTTGCTGTTCGGCATCGCTGGATTCCAGGTTGCGCTGGATGCGACCAAACAGGTCCAGTTCCCAGGCCATGTCCAGACCCAGGTCATAGCGTTCGCTATTGACCCGTTTGGTGGTCTGGCCCGGAATCTGACCTTTGCCCAGATCACTGCTTGCACGGCTGGTGATGGTCGGCATGGCGTCATTGCTGACGTCATCACGAATCGCCCGGGCCGCTTTCCAACGGGCGAAGGCGACACGCAAATCGCGGTTGCCTTGCAGGGATTGCGTCACCAACTGGTTGAGGGTCGGGTCTTCAAACTGTTGCCACCAGACGCCTTCGAAACGCGAGCGGTCGAAGTTTTTCTGGCCGGCAGCGCCATCGGTGGCTGCAGTGATGTTGGCCGGTTCGGTGGCCGGGGTCTTGTAGTCCGGGCCCACGGCGCAGGCACTCAGGGCCAGTACCAGCAGGCTCGGCAGGAAGGCTTTCAGGCTCATTGTTGCGCCTCCAGTTTCAGGGCCTTGGCCGCTTTGCGTTTCTCACCGCGCTCCACAAAGTTACGAATCAATACGTAGAACACCGGCGTCAGCAACAGACCGAAGAAAGTCACCCCGAGCATCCCGGAGAACACCGCCACACCCATGGCATGACGCATTTCGGCACCGGCACCGCTGGAGAACACCAGTGGCACCACACCCATGATGAACGCGAAGGAGGTCATCAGGATCGGCCGCAGACGCAGGCGGCACGCTTCGAGCACCGCAGCCAGCGGGTTCATGCCTTCTTCCTGTTTGTCCTTGGCAAACTCGACGATCAGAATCGCGTTCTTACACGCAAGTCCCACCAGTACGATCAAGCCGATTTGGGTGAAGATGTTGTTGTCGCCTCCCGAAGCAATCACACCGGTGATGGCCGACAGCAGCGTCATCGGTACGATCAGGATCACCGCCAGTGGCAGGCTCCAGCTCTCGTATTGAGCCGCGAGTACCAGGAACGCCAGCAATACGCAGAGCGGGAACACGAACAGCGCGGTGTTGCCGGACAGAATCTGCTGGTAGGTCAGGTCGGTCCACTCGTAGGTCATGCCGTTCGGAAGTTCTTCCTTGAGCAGTTTCTCGATGGCCGCTTGAGCCTGGCCGGAGCTGTAGCCTGGGGCTGCCGCACCGTTGATTTCAGCCGTGATGAAGCCGTTGTAGTGCATCACGCGGTCCGGACCCGAGGTGTCGCTGACCTTGATGAAGGTCGCCAGCGGGATCATCTCGCCTTTGTTGTTCCGCACTTTCAGCTGACCGATCTGGTCCGGCTCGAGGCGGAACTGCTGTTCAGCCTGAACGTTGACCTGATAGGTGCGGCCGAAGCGGTTGAAGTCGTTGGCATACAGCGAACCCAGGTAAATCTGCAGGGTGTCGAAGATGTCGCTGACGGCCACGCCGTGGGTCTTGGCTTTTTCCCGGTCGATGGCGGCATCGACCTGCGGCACGTTCACGGTGTAGCTGGTGAACAGGGCGGCCAGTTCCGGCACGTTGTGGCTCTTGGTAATGATGTTCATGGTTTCTTTGTACAGCTCGTCGTAGCCCAGGTTGCCCCGGTCTTCGATCTGCAGGCGGAAACCACCGATGGTGCCCAGGCCTTGTACCGGCGGCGGCGGGAAGATCGCCATGTAGGCTTCCTGAATCCCGGCGAACTGGCCGTTCAAGGCACCGGCAATCGCACCGGCGGACATGCTCGGGTCTTTACGCTCGTCGAACGGTTTCAGGGTCACGAACACAATGCCGGCGTTCGGGCTGTTGGTGAAACCGTTGATCGACAGGCCCGGGAACGCTACCGCACTTTCCACGCCGGGCTGTTTCAAGGCCAGGTCGGACATGCGTTTGATCACGTCTTCGGTGCGGTCCAGGCTCGAGGCGTCCGGCAATTGCGCGAAAGCCACCAGGTATTGCTTGTCCTGGCCGGGTACGAAACCGGTCGGGGTGTGGGCGAAACCGAAGAAGGTCAGCACCATCAGGCCTGCGTACAACAGCAGGGCAATACCGCTGCTGCGGATAACCCGAGCGACGGTGCCGACATAACCATGGCTGGCGCGTTCGAAGAACCGATTGAACGGACGGAACAGCCAGCCGCCCAATAGTTTATCAAGCACTTTGGTAAAGCGATCTTTCGGCGCACTGTGGCTCTTGAGCAACACGGCGGCCAGGGCAGGGGACAGTGTCAGCGAGTTGAACGCCGAGATCACGGTCGAGATGGCAATGGTCAGGGCAAACTGTTTGTAGAACTGGCCGGTGAGCCCGGAAATGAACGCCGCCGGGATAAATACCGCACACAGCACCAGCGCCGTCGCGATGATCGGCCCGGTCACCTCTCGCATGGCTTTCTTGGTGGCTTCTACGGGCGTTTCTCCCAGCTCGATGTGCCTTTCCACGTTCTCCACCACCACGATAGCGTCGTCCACCACGATACCGATGGCCAATACCAGGCCGAACAGTGACAAGGCGTTCAGCGAGAAGCCGAACAAGTGCATCACTGCAAACGTACCGATCAACGACACCGGCACCGCTACCAGCGGAATGATCGAGGCACGCCAGGTTTGCAGGAACAGGATCACCACCAGAACCACGAGGATCAGTGCTTCGAAGAGGGTGTGAACCACCGCTTCGATGGAGCCGCGCACGAAGATTGTCGGGTCGTAGACGATGCTGAAGTCCATGCCTTCCGGGAAGCCCTTCTTCAGCTCCGCCATCTTGTCGCGCACTTCGTTGGATATTTCGATCGCGTTGGAACCCGGACGCTGGAAGATCGGAATCGCCACCGCCGGTTGATTGTTCAGCAAGGAGCGCAGGGCGTACTGGCTGGAACCCAGCTCAACGCGCGCGATGTCTTTCAGACGTGTGATTTCACCGTTGTCGCCGGAGCGAATGATGATGTTCTCGAACTCTTCTTCGGAAACCAGGCGACCTTGGGTGTTGACCGACAACTGGAACGCCGTGGCATTCGGTGCAGGCGGAGCGCCCAAGGCACCGGCAGCCACTTGACGGTTCTGCTCACGAATCGCAGTCACCACATCGGTGGCAGTCAGATTGCGCGAAGCGGTCTTGTTCGGGTCGAGCCACACTCGCAGGGAGTAATCGCCCATACCGAACAGCTGCACATCACCGACACCGCCCAGACGCGCCAGCTCATCCTTGATGTTGAGCAAGGCGTAGTTGGAGAGGTACAGCATGTCGTAGCGTTTGTCCGGCGAGGTCAAGTGCACAACCATGGTCAGGTCGGGCGACGCCTTGTCGACGGTAATACCGATGCGCGTCACTTCTTCTGGAAGCTTCGGTTCGGTCCGGGTCACGCGGTTCTGCACCTGCACCTGTGCGTTGTCCAGGTCAGTGCCCAGTGCAAAGGTGATGGTCAGGGTGATCTTGCCGTCAGCGGTGGACTGCGAAGACATGTACAGCATGTTCTCGACGCCGGTGATGGCTTGCTCCAGCGGAGCGGCCACGGTTTCACCGATGACTTTTGGGTTGGCGCCCGGGAAGTTGGCACGGACCACAACGGTCGGTGGCACGACTTCCGGGTATTCGCTGATCGGCAACTGGAACAGCGAGATGGCGCCGGCGATCAGGATCAGCAGCGACAGCACCGCTGCGAAGATCGGCCGTGAAATGAAGAATTGGGAAAAATTCATCGGAGTCGTTATCCCTTAACCGCGTGGGGTTGCAGCAGCCAGTTTCACAACCGAACCTGGCGCGACCTTGGCAGGTGCGACTTGGGGCAGGTTGCTGGCTTCCAGCGCTTGTCGTTGTTGTGCGAGTGCCGCGAGGGTTTGTTCGCTGGCCATCGGGATCACTTCAGGGGTGACTGGCGAACCGGGACGTACCCGTTGCAGGCCCTTGACGATGATCGTGTCGTCCTTGTTCAGACCGTTGCGCACAATGCGCAGACCTTCGATTTTCGGACCCAGTTCGACGGCGCGGTATGCAGTCTTGTTGTCCGCATCCATCACCAGCACAAACTTTTTACCCAGGTCGGTGCCGACGGCTTCGTCGTTGATCAGCACGGCGGAGTAGGTGCCGCTGCCAACCAGTTTCAGGCGGGCATACAGGCCTGGGGTGTAGGTGCCGTCGGTGTTGTCGAACACGGCGCGACCACGGATGGTGCCGGTTTTCGGGTTGACCTGGTTGTCGACGAAGTTCATCACGCCCTGGTGCGGGTTGCCGTCTTCGTTGGACAGACCGAGGTACACCGGGGTGGTGGCGCCGCGTTTGCCCTGGCGAGCGAGCTGGGTGTATTTGAGGAACACACGCTCGTCGGCGTCGAAGTAGGCGTAGACCTTGTCGGTGGACACAACGCTGGTCAGCGGTGTGGTGTCGGCGGTCACCAGGTTGCCCGCGGTGATTTCCGCACGGCTGACGCGGCCGCTGATGGGTGCGGTGACGCGGGTGAAGCTCAGGTTGAGTTTGGCCAGATCCAGTTGTGCTTGAAGGGCACCCACCGCGGCGCGAGCTTCCTGCGCAGCGCTGGTGCGCGAATCAGCCAATTCGGCGGAAATCGCGTTGCTGATGCGCAGACGCTCACCGCGCTGGGCTTCATTTTCACTGCGGGTGGCATTGGCGCGGGATTGGGCAACCAGTGCTTCGAGGCGGCGGACCTCAGCCTGGAACGGACGTGGGTCGATCTGGAACAGCAGGTCACCTTTCTTGACCAGCGCGCCTTCAGTGAAGGCCACGTCATCGATCTGTCCGGAGACCCGTGGACGAATCTCTACCGTTTCCGGCGCTTCAAGGCGCCCAGTGAATTCGTCCCACTCGTTGACCGGTTGTTCCAGCACCTTGGCGACGCTGACTTTCGCCGCAGGCATGGTCGCGGCAGACTCCGGAGCCTTGCCGCAAGCGCTCATCACCAGCACGGCCAACATGGCCAAGGGGAAGCGCAAATGTTTGAGTGACTGTTCCATGGATGCATCCGCCAATGTATTGAGATGGGCGGATGATGCTCGGCGAGGTGGTATCGCACGAATCGAATGAAGCGAAGGTAACTATCATTCGGAATGATATAAGGTCGAAGCGAGCCCTCTAGCATGCACCTCGGGTTCGAAGGCGATCAATGTGCTTGATGGCAATTCTGTGTTGCGGGGAATGCAGCAATCGGCGCGAGACCGAGTCGCGCCCTTCGCGAGCAAGATCGGCCCCTGCAGGGGATTTATGTCGAGCCCACATCCCCTGCAGGAGCCGAGCTTGCTCGCGAAGGGGCCAGAAGCCCTCATACACAATCAGGATCAGGCCAGGCTATCCGGATCCCCAAAGAACATCTGAATCCGCGACCGCAACCAGCGCTCACCCGGATCATTATCCTGCGACCCGCGCCACGCCATGTGCAACTCAAAGCTGCGCACCGGCAACGGCGGATCTTCAGCTCGCACGCCACCGGCTGCCGTCAACGCTTCCGCCGTGTAATCCGGCACGGTGGCGACAATATCAGTGCCGCTGATCAGCGTACTCAGCCCGTTGAACTGGGGCACAGCGAGCACGACATGCCGCTTGCGCCCGAGTTTTTCCAGTTCTTCATCTATAAAGCCGCTCAGGTCACCGGCGAATGACACCAGCGCATGGGGGCGTTCGCAGAAGTCGTCCAGGCTCAATGGGCCCGGCACGCTGTCGGCGCGCAGCAGTTTGGGCATGCTGCGGCGTAGCACTTTGCGCTTGGCGTTGGCCGGCAGGTCGGCGGTGTAGCTCACGCCGATGGAAATCTCTCCCGAGGCCAGCAGGCTCGGCATCAGGATGTAGTTGGCCCGACGTACCACCAGCACAATCCCCGGTGATTCGGCGCGCAGGCGTTTGAGCAGCATCGGCAGCAATGCGAACTCGACATCGTCCGACAGGCCGATGCGGAACACCGCAGTGCTGGTTGCCGGGTCGAATTCCGCCGCACGGCTGACGGCGGTGGAGATCGAGTCCAGGGCCGGCGAGAGCAGGGCGAAGATCTCCACCGCCCGGGCGGACGGTTCCATGCTGCGCCCGGTTCGCACGAACAACGGATCATCGAACAGCCCGCGCAGGCGCGAGAGCGCCGCACTGATGGCGGGTTGGCCGAGGAACAATTTCTCCGCAGCGCGTGTCACACTGCGTTCGTGCATCAATGTTTCGAAAACGATCAACAGGTTCAGGTCGACACGACGCAGGTCATTACGATTCATCTGGAGTCCTGGCAGAGTCATCAAGCTTGACGAGAGCGGCCATATGAGAACAATGGCCGGCATGAATATTACGGGGAAAGGCTGCTACTCTGCACCGAGTAATTCAGTTTTCCTACAAAGGCTGCTTCGGTTTCTTACGACATTTGAAGATGTCACCGGCGCTGCGGAATCAATGACAGGCATGTCGACTATTAATAGCCACTGATAGTCTTGGGTAGAAAGCCCAGATAGAGTTCAGGGCATTAGAGGTTTCTTTGACGAGGTTTGCGATGTCCCGCACGATCCGTTTTCACAAGTTTGGTCCAGCCGAGGTGCTCAAATGCGAAGAGCATGCGGCCGCTCTCCCTGCACCGGGCGAAGTGCAGGTGCGCGTCGAGGCGATTGGCATCAGCTGGTACGACATTCTCTGGCGCCAGAACCTGGCCTCGTCCCACGCTCGTCTGCCTTCAGGCCTCGGCCATGAAATGTCCGGCGTCGTGACGGCGCTCGGCGAGGGCGTCGATGACCTGGCTGTCGGTGACAAGGTCGCCAGCTTCCCGGCTGAAAGCCCGAACGACTATCCGGTCTATGGCGAACAGATCGTTTTGCCTCGCTCAGCGTTGACCCGCTATCCGGACGTGCTCAGCCCGATCGAAGCGGCGGTGCACTACACGCCACTGTTGATCGCGTATTTTGCCTATGCCGATCTGGCACGGGTCAAGCCTGGGCAGTTTGCCTTGGTCACCGACGCCAGCCACTGTGCCGGTCCGTCCTTTGTACAGTTGGGCAAGGCCTTGGGTGTGCGGGTGATTGCCGCCACGAAGACGGCCGAAGAGCGTGAATACCTGTTGTCGCTGGGTGCCGAGAAGGTCATCGTCACCGAGGAAGAAGATCTGCTGATGCGGATCAACAAGATTACCGATAACCGCGGTGTCGATGTGGTGTTCGATGGCCTGGGTGGCCCGCAGATGTCTCTGCTCGGCGATGTGCTCGCGCCTCGTGGCAGTCTGGTGCTGTATGGCCTGCAAGGTGGCAACCAGACACCGTTCCCGGCCTGTGCAGCGTTCCAGAAGAACATTCAGTTCTTTGTGCATTGCATCGGCAATTTCACCGGCAAGCCGGAACTGGGCATCATTCAGGACCAGGTCGCACTGCAACGTGCCTTGCGCGACATCAACCAGATGACCGCCGATCGCGTTCTGCTGCCGCTCAAGACTCGGGTCTTCCCGTTTTCCGAGTTTGTCGAAGCACACCGCTACATGGACGAATGCCCATGCCGCGAACGGGTCGCCCTGCAGGTCGAACCTGCGTAACACCCTCTGAAAAAGTCCGTGCCTGCACGGACTTTTTTTTGCCTGCCATTGTAGGCGCGAGCGGTGTCGCGATCCTTCAGGTCTGAAAATATGAGATGCCCCTGCCGATGAGGCCCGTTCAGCAACTGAACTGGTTTTTGCTCTTGATCTGTATCTTCTAATCGCCATTTAAGCCCTGATAATTGAATGATTACTTTCATCTCAAGGAAAGAGTCATGTCTGGGTATCGGTTTGATACTTTTCAATGCACATCGTTAATATGTTTCCGACAAGCTGTTGATCGTTGCTCAATTGCCAAACAATCATGTGCGACTTCTTTCTTTATTTCTTGTGCTACATGTCTGTGGGGCACTGTCGGACATTTCCTAGGACGTCTCTCGAAGTCCGCAGACGCAGGTATTACGGGGCTTTGCGATGGGCTGTCTGTCGCCAGGGCAATCGCGCTGTTCAGATTCATCAAATATCTTCTGAAAGTTTAAGTGTTAGCATTCGGGCATAGCATTCAGCACTTCAATCGTGGCGGGCAATCGGTTTGCACATTGCATTTCGTTGTTTGCGCACTATTGAACTTACGAGTATCAGGTAAATAAAGATGACCCTTATCCATGATCAGGCGATGAATTATGTCTATCAGCAAATGCTGCAACGTTTGCTGAGTTTCTTCTCGCGGGCCGAACGTACGGCATTGCAGCTGATGATTCAGCGGTTGGTGGTCACCGCCGGTGGAATGGAGCGCATTGGCGACTACAAGGTGCTCGCCATTCAGTCCGGGTCCCGGGACAGTTGCTACACCCTGGCGCTACTGCGCGCGGCGCAGCTCAGTATTGCCGGCAGGGCACCTTCCACGTTCCAGCTGCGCGTGGCTTCCTTGCGTATGAGCGGTCTCAGTGCCTCGGCGCAAGACAACATTCATCGCAGCCACAGCGCATTGTTCCTCTACGATGACCCGAGGGTCGAAGTATTGATGGCTGATAACCGGGAGGTCTTGCCATTCAGGCATCCGGCGCCGGTCTCGGAGGCCGGCCGCGAAGCCAGTCGGCTCAATCTGCTGATGGTGGGGCATCGTCGGACCCTCGACGGGCCGCTCGATCTGTGGGACGACGGCTATCTGGCCACTGGCGAATTCGTTGGGCAAATTGCCCGGTGGAACAGCGGCGTGGATGCATTGATCTGCAGCGATACGCCACGTCAGCAGAAACTGTTTATCGAGGGTTTGAAGCGGGCGGCGGCGAAGGCCGGGCTCACGACGTCCGATCATCCCGGAACCGGCTTTGACGAGCTGTTTGCAGTGCTCGACGAACTCGGCAGCGATTGTTACCGCACGTTTTATGACGGGCGTGGCCCGGCGCAATGGCGTCCGGCCGAACAATTCGAAGCCTGCCGTCGCGCCACGTTCATCGACATTCACGACCTCCTGGTCAGCAACCGGGAAGAGCGATGGCCGCTGCTCACTGAGTTTCTGGGGTTTCAGCCTGACGAACTCACGGCCCAGCTCAGTGAGAACGAATACGTCAGCCCTTCGATCTCTGCCCATGTCCGTGGGTTGCAAGCGTGCTTCGTGCATGGTCACAGCTATGAGACGGGCGTCGCCGAATACTTGCAGCGAGCCTTGGTGATGATGCGTCGCAAGCAACTGTCGGAG
This sequence comes from Pseudomonas migulae NBRC 103157, assembly GCF_002091715.1. Taxonomy (GTDB): domain Bacteria; phylum Pseudomonadota; class Gammaproteobacteria; order Pseudomonadales; family Pseudomonadaceae; genus Aquipseudomonas; species Aquipseudomonas migulae_A. The sequence continues at coordinate 37,343 of NZ_BDAG01000044.1, forward strand.
CGTCTGTGCGAACAAGCCGTGGAGACCTTTGGCAGCCCGGCGAAGTTGTCCGATCAGCGTGCACTGGCAGCGGCCGAAGCGCAGAAAAACCTTGGGTTGAACGAGGCGCAGCTGGTATGCCTGCTCTTCGCGCCTTTTGTCGAAAACGGCGCCGGGCTTGAGCGTTTCCTGCGTCAATGCCACCCGGGCATGCTGGTGGCGATGCCTGACTTGCACCGTGCGATGCAGGGCCACCCGGTGCCTGAACAGATTGTGCACTGGATGGTCGACGTCAGCGGGTTGCCCGTCAGCCTGATCGGCAAGCTGTACCGCATGGGGCCGGTGCCTGGCGTCGAGGGCAGGGTGAATGACGGGGAGCCCGACGATGCGGACGGGCAATCCGAAGCCGTCGATCCTGGTCATGATGCAGTGGTGGCAGGTGAATGGTCAGCGGGACATTGAAAGGACCTCGCGAAACCGACTTTGCCTATCAGGCGGTGTACCGATACCTGACCCACCTGATCAACGAACCGGTCAGCGACACGAACGTACGCTTGCCATCGTTACGCCAGTTGGCAAATCGCCTGAGCGTGTCGATCTCGACCATTCAGTACGCTTATTCGCTGTTGGAGAAAGAAGGGCGTGTCTATTCGGTGGCCAAGTCCGGCTATTACGCATTGCCGGTGTCCTCGATCAGCATGCCCGGCAATGGCAACGACCTGCTCGAAACGGTTTATGTCAGCGCCAGGCGCCCGGGCATGCTGGTCTTCAGTGCCGATGAGCCGGCGCTGCTGCAGCCCCTCGACAGTCCGTTGTTGCTGCTGGAGCGCGAACTGCTGCGCCAATACCCGCGCCTGCCACAACCGCCTTCACAACCTTGCGGCGAGCTCGAACTGCGCGCCGCACTTGCGGCGCGTTACACCACGTCGCCGGTGCGTTGCTGGCATGCCGATCACGTCTATGTCGGCGCAGACTTGCGCGGAGTCCTGGAAATATTGATCGCTGTACTGGGGCTCAAGGACGCCGTGGTGGTGATCGAGTCGCCGTGTGACTGGTCGATTCTGCGTCTGCTTCAGGCGGCGGACGTTCAAGTCATCGAATGGCCGGTGCAAGCCAATGGCAGCCTGGACGTCGAGCGACTCAAGTCACTGCTGGAAACCCGACCGGTGCGGCTGGTGATGCTGTCGTCGGGGTTGAGCGCACCACGGGGCAGCCTGCCGCCCGACGACAATCGACTCGCCATTGCGCAGTTGCTGGAGCAGCATGGCAGTTGGGTGCTGGAAAACGACTGTTACGGCGACCTCGAATTCGAGCCGGGCGGTTTGCGATTCCGCGACCTGCTCGACCCCGAGCGGCTGATCGTGTTCTCCACGTTCGAGAAAGTCATCGGTCCGGAAGCGCCTTACGGCTATCTGCTTTCGCGCCATTTCAGCGAGCAAATGCAGCGGCACTTTCTGCTACGCTCATTTCGCCTGTCGCCGATTCGCCAGAAAGCCATTGCCCGTTTGTACGCCAATGGCCGGATCGATCAGCACCTTCAGGTGCTGCGCAGATTGCTCAAGGACCGCAAGGTACACATGACGCAGCTATTGCAGGAGCGTCTGGGTGACGCCCTGCATGTCGTCGATCCTCAGGGCGGGGCGACGATCTGGGCACGCTCACTGCGCGAGGTCGATATGCGTCGAGTGTTCCAGCGCTTGCTCAAGCATCATGTGGTGATTGCGCCGGGGGAACTCTTCAGTCTGCAGGGCCTGCACACGCAGCACTTGCGCTTGAATCATGCGTTCGGCGGAGATCATGACATCGGTGCTGCATTGAGCCTGCTGGGGGATGCCTTGCGGTTGGAATCGGTGGACTGAACACGGCCGTAAACCTCCTTTCAGGCCCGTGGATCGATCCCATCGCGTTGCGGTCAAACTGCCAGTAAACTGCGGTCCTATTCCTGAACCACTCTATTTCAGAGGTTTTGCATGACACTCAGTCCTTTTGCGGGCAAACCGGCACCGGCAGAATCGTTGGTCGACATCCCGCGACTGGTAACGGCCTATTACACCGGCCAGCCCGACGCCGCCATCTCCACCCAGCGCGTTGCCTTCGGCACGTCCGGGCACCGGGGCAGCTCGTTCGACCTGAGTTTCAACGAATGGCACGTCCTGGCCATCAGCCAGGCGATCTGCCTGTACCGCGAAGCCCAGGGCATCGACGGGCCGCTGTTCGTCGGCATCGATACCCATGCGCTGTCCACCCCGGCCGGCGCCAGTGCTCTGGAAGTGCTGGCGGCCAATGGCGTGACGGTGATGATTGCCGAGGGTGACGAATACACCCCCACACCAGCTATTTCCCACGCCATTCTCTGCTACAACCGCGGCCGCACTTCCGGGCTGGCGGACGGTATCGTCATCACGCCGTCCCACAACCCGCCGCAAAGCGGTGGCTACAAATACAACCCTACCAACGGTGGTCCGGCCGATACCCACATTACCAAGTGGATCGAAGCCAAGGCCAACGAACTGCTGGGCAACAAGCTTGCCGGCGTCAAACGCATCAGCTACGAACAGGCGCTGAAGGCCAGCACCACCCATCGTCATGATTACCTCAACACCTATGTTGCCGACCTGATCAACGTGATCGACTTCGATGCCATTCGCGATGCCAAGCTGCGTCTGGGCGTAGATCCGCTGGGCGGAGCAGGGGTGCGCTACTGGTCGGCAATTGCCGAACACTACAAGCTGGACCTGGACGTGGTGAACAAGCAGGTCGATCCGACATTCCGTTTCATGACGGTCGACTGGGACGGCCAGATCCGCATGGACCCGTCATCCACCCACGCGATGCAAGGCCTGATCGGCTTGAAAGAGCGCTTCGACGTGGCGTTCGCCTGCGATCCGGACCACGACCGCCACGGCATCGTGACCCCGTCGGGTGGGTTGCTGGCGCCGAACAGTTACCTGGCAGTATCGATCGACTACCTGTTCCAGAACCGCCCACTATGGCGCGCCGATGCCGCGGTAGGTAAAACCGTGGTCAGCAGCGGCTTGATCGATCGCGTGGCCAAGCGTTTGGGCCGCCGCCTGTACGAAGTGCCGGTCGGTTTCAAATGGTTTGCGGACGGTCTGTTCGACGGCTCGCTGGGTTTTGGTGGCGAAGAAAGCGCCGGTGCGTCGTTCCTGCGCAAGGACGGCGGTGTCTGGAGTACCGACAAGGACGGTTTGATCCCGGCGCTGCTGGCGGCAGAAATGACCGCTCGTACCGGTCGTGATCCAAGCCAGGCTTACCGCGCGTTGACTGACGAACTGGGCGAGCCGTTCTCGGTGCGCGTCGATGCCAAGGCCAATCCGGAACAGAAAGCGCTGCTGAGCAAGTTGTCGCCGGATCAGGTCACTTCGACCCAACTGGCAGGCGAAGCGATCCAGAGCATCCTCAGTCATGCGCCGGGCAACGACCAGGCTATCGGCGGGCTGAAAGTCATGACAGAGAATGGCTGGTTTGCGGCGCGTCCGTCGGGTACGGAGGACATTTACAAGATCTACGCCGAGAGTTTCGTCAGTGACGAGCACCTGAAGCAGTTGGTGGCCGAAGCCCAAACCCTCGTGGATGGCGCAATTTCAGCGAAGTGATCGAGGGCTCTGTGGCGGGGGGGACAAGTCCCCTCGCCACAATTCCGCTGTCCAGTCCTGAAACAGGTGCAAACCTTATTCAGGACGGGACAAGCATGTAAAAAAGGGGCGACCATTTCCGGTCGCCCTTTTTTTTGCGCTTCATTTACCCAATCAAGCCAGGTCAACCAAAACGATTTCACTGTCCTCAATGGCCGTCACCCGCAACACCTGCTCATCGGCCACAGCAACACCGTCTCGAGCTTGTGCGCGCAACCCATTGACTTCAATGACACCGGTGGCCGGCACCAGGTATGCACGACGGCCGCTGTCCAGCCGATACTCGGCAGACTCGCCGGCCTTCAGGTTCGCTGCCACCAGCCGTGCATCCGCACGAATCCGCAGGCTTTGGTCGTCGCCGCTCTTGCCGCTGGCCAGGGTCACGAAACCTTCGCGCTGGCCTTTAGGGAACGGCTTGGCGCCCCATGACGGTGCCAGACCGGTTTCGTTCGGGATGATCCAGATCTGGAAGATTCTGGTTTCGGTGGCTTCCAGGTTGTACTCGCTGTGTGCGATCCCGGTGCCGGCACTCATGACCTGAACGTCACCCGCTTCGGTGCGGCCCTTGTTACCGAGGTTATCTTCGTGAGTAATCGCGCCTTCACGAACGTAAGTGATGATCTCCATGTCCCGGTGAGGGTGTTTCGGGAAGCCGGTGCCGGAGGCGATCACGTCATCGTTCCACACCCGCAGGTTGCCCCAGTTCATGCGTTTTGGGTCGTGGTACTCGGCGAACGAAAAGTGGTGATGAGCATCCAACCAGCCATGGTGGGCGCCGCCCAGGGAGTTGAAAGGTCTGAGTTCGAGCATGATCGTCTCCTGAAATGGGTTTTGATGGCGAGCATCATCCATCAGGCATCGATCGATAAAAAGCGTAAAAAGTGCCTCAATACCATCGAATAAGTTGATATCAAATAACCTCGAAACATTCTCACCCAGCCTTCACTTCATCGCATAAGCCAATGACCTGTAAGCATTTCACTAGAACTGAACGGCAAATGCAGACACCATAGCCTTCAACAGCCTCACACCCTGGAGTCAGCCCGCGTGCCGCAACACACCCCCGATCTTCCTCCTGAACTTCGTCCCCTGGCCGAGATGCCGCTGCTCAAGCGTCTTGCGGCCCGGTTCTTCGGCCATGGCCTGACCCGGCTGCGCGCGCAGCACCGCGCCTCATGGCTGCATGGCCAGGCTGATGGCTTTCGCAGCGGTCACATCGCGGGTGTGGATTATGGCTATAAGGAAGGCAAGCTCGAAGGGTTGGAGGAAGGTCGGCAGGTGTTGCTGATCCGTGACTCGCGCTCGACCGAACACCGCGCGCCCAACGTCGACGACAACTTGTTCGATGATTGGCGCCTGCCCTTGAGTGCGGACTTGAAAAAACGCATGAAGGCCGACGTTGCCCGTTTCCTGCCAGCCCATTCCCAACCCAGTGCCGCGCAGTGGAAGATGATCTTCAGTGACACGCCATCGACGTCGGTGATCGCCGGAGCGGGTGCGGGCAAGTCCACCACACTGGTGTTGCGTATCTTGCTGCTGACTCACTATTTGGGTTTCGAGCTCGATTCGATGACCGTGGTGACGTTTACGCGGGAGTCGCGCAAGGACTTCATCAATAAGCTGATCGAGTTGTTTGCGCTCTGGGGCCGGTCACTCAGCTTCAAAGAGGCGCGGGATCTGGTGCGCACCTTCCATTCGCGAATCCTGCCGATGGTGCGCAGTCTGCCGGGCTTCGAACGGCTACAAGCCTTCGAAAACCTCAGTCATCGCCCACAAAATGGCGATGAGGAAGCCGACAGCAATCCGTTCGACCTGCGTATCAATGACGCTCAGCGTCAGCAGCTCAACGCCTGTTACCACAGCCTGCACACCCGCGATGAGCGTTTCCGCGAGCTGATCAAACCGTTATCCCGCCATGCCTTGCAGCTCAAGGAATTGGAGCGCGATCACCCGGATGTGCAAAAGCGCATGGCCGTGACCGAACTGGCGGCCAAGCGTGATGAAGAACTGTGCGATTTCATCGAGGACTTGTGGTTCCGCGCCGGTGCCTGGCCGATCAAGGGCATCGAGCCCAATCGTCAGTCGTTCGATATCAATGGCTCGACGTTTCACTGCCATGGCTATATTCCAAGCCTGGACGCCTGGGTGGTACTGGGGTTCGATCCACGGGAAAATCCGCAGGTCAGCCGTCCGAATGCCAAGCTCAGCGTTCGCGCCGAGTGGGCTGTGAAACGAACACTGTTTCAAGCTTTCTGTCGTAAACCATTGATATGGCTCGATAGTTACGAATCATCAAAGCGTGTTTTGGCCTCGCTGGCAGGGGATGCCAGCGCCGGGCCGGGGTTCGATTACAAGGTCAAGGGTGAACTCGGTTCCGCGCCGTTGCTCGACTGTTTCGTTGCAGCGGCCGGGTTTATCGAGAACCTGGGGCTGGATGTTCCGGGCGCCGTTGGCCAGATGAGTTTCGCGAAGGACGACCCGGACCGTTTTTTCTTCGAAGCCCTGAGCCTTTACTGGCGAGCACTGGAAGATCATCTGCTGGATCAGAAACCGCCGGTGATGACCTACAACCGCATGTTTGCCTTGTTCAGCGAGCACTCCCCGGAAAATCAGAAGCTGCTGAGCGATGAATTGCTGCGGCCCCTGTCGCACCTGATGATCGACGAATTTCAGGATGTCTCGCCGCAGATCGTTTCCTGGATTCGTGCCAGCCTGACGGAAATTCGCAGTCGTGGCCCGGCCATGCACGTCGGTCGCGGCGCACAGCGTTCGTCGCTGCTCTGCGTGGGCGATGACTGGCAGTCCATTTATGGATGGCGCGGCAGTTCGCCCACGTACTTCATGGAATTCAACAAGGAATTCCCGTCGCCGAGCACCACCAGGGTCATGCTCAGTGACAACTACCGCAGCCATCAGCACATCATCGATGCCGCCGAACATATCGTCCGCGCCGCACCGGCGATCGCCGGGAAAAAGGCCAAGGCCAGCGGCGAGCCGAGGTCGCTGCTTCCGGTCAATGTGCTGGATCGCGACGATCAGGGCATGGCCAAGCGCTTGATGGATCACTACAGAAAGGGTGATTCAATCTTGATGCTTTATCGAAAAAGTAGCGATAAGTCATTGATAGAAGAGCATATTCAGTCTGTAGTTAATGTTGATTCTAGCTTGCCGTACGAATCGCGACGGCTGAAGCAACTGACCTACCACAGCGCCAAAGGCCTTCAGGCCGATGCCGTGTTCTTGCTCGGGGATTGTCAGCACCTGACCAGTTCGCCTTACAAGAATCAGGTCTACCGCATGGCGGGTCTCGGCAAACCGGGCGACAACGAGGCGTATGACAACGCCCAGAAAGACGAGATCCTGCGACTGGCTTATGTCGGCATCACCCGGGCGGTGAGCCATTGCTACTGGTATGTCGACGGCCAGGACACTCAAGCGGCGAACCTGCCCAAGGCTTCCGACCGGATTGGCAAGGGCAAAGCGTTTTTTGCCGATCATCGCGCAGGCAAGACATCGGCGTAAGCCTTGAAAGATCGCAGCCTCGTTTCACTCGACAGCTCCTACAGGGTTACGCATTCCCTTGGTAGGCGCTGTCGAGTGAAACGAGGCTGCGATCATTTCTAAAAAAAAGCGGTTCAACCTTCAGGCATAACTCCTGAGGGCTGCCGGTGGAATGAAAGACTCCAGCTCATCCTCCACCGCTTCGATGATGCGTTCTACATCCGCGGCATTCATGACCGTTGCGCATGGAATACCGGCGATGGCGATCATGGTCTCGCCACTGGCGCGGTCAAACAGACGGGCGATCATGCTGCCCGGTGCGTCCATGGTCGCCTCAAAACCCATGGGATGAAAATGCCAGCGCATCAGCTGGCAGGCGTTTGGAAAGGTGACCTTACTGAACCCTTTATTCATATGTTGCCCGCCTTCTTCATCGAGCGCTTCCGTTAGCTCATGTTAGGAGGGAAGAGCCTTCATTGGCTCAACCGGTGACTGCATTTAAAAGTAGCATCCGTATGTGAAAGGAATGTGGATTTTTCAGGCCGTTTAGCGATTGGTTCAGTTTTTTTTGATTCAGGTCACAGCGCTGCGTTTGTTAGGCGAAAGGCCAGTATCGAATCGACGTTGAAGCCGGGGCTGAATTTCGGCAAGCTCGCTTTTTTCTCATCGAGACCTTTATGCCCGCCGATGACGATGGTCCGTTGCAAACCCAGGCCACGAGCGAGACGGTCATGCGCTATCACCTGCGCTGGAAACACCGGGACCTGGACGGGGTCATGGCGCTGTATCACCCGGATGTTCAGTACAACGACTTTTTCCAGAACCGAGTGATGGGGCTGGACGAGTTGCGCGAGTACGTGCGCAGCAGCATGCCGCGCGATCCCGATGAAGCGCTGGAGCACTCGGACCGCATTCGACTGGACGGCAACACGGCATTCATTCAATACCGCATTACGCTGCGCGGCGGTGAAGGGCTGGTGTCCTTTCGAGCCAGTGAAGCGATTACCGTGCGCGACGGGCTGATCTGGCGGGTCAATGAATACGCCTCGCTGGTGCATGAGCGGCCCGTCAGCAAAACCGCCAACAATCAGCGTCCAGCCGCCAGCCGGCTCGGGTTGTCGCCGCGTCAGCTGAGTTTCATGGCGCAAGACCTGCAACAGTATTTCCAGCGTCAGCAGCCTTATCTGGATCCCGAGCTCGACCTGCAACGGGTGGCGAAGGAGTGCGGTTACAGTCGCAACCAGATTTCCTATCTGCTGAATCAGGTGCTGGGCCAGAGTTTCTATCGCTACGTTAACCAGGCGCGGTTGCAGCATCTGCTTGCCGCGCTGGACACCGCCACGCCGCCGCTACGGATCGATGAGCTGGCGTTTGCAGCCGGCTTCAATTCGCTGTCGGCGTTTTACAGCTGCTTCCGCCAGCACACTGGCCTGTCGCCGAAGGCCTACGCCAAACAAATTTCTTTGCGTGCACGCGCGCAAGACAGCCTCTGAGCCCACGCACTAGGATCGACGCCATCGAAACTTGAGTGGCGGAGTCCTGCATGCCGGCGTGGCGCAAAATCAGTTTGTGGATGGACCAGCTCGACGAGACCTTGTTGGCGCGTCCGGCGCTGGAGCAGGATCTGGACGTCGATGTCGCCATCATTGGCGCGGGATATACCGGCCTCTGGACCGCGTACTACCTCAAGCGCCTGGCGCCGGGCCTGGACATCGCCATCATTGAAGCGCAGACCGCCGGTTTCGGTGCCTCGGGCCGCAACGGCGGCTGGCTGATGGGCAACATCCTCGGCGAAGACCGCTTGCTGGCGGATCTGCCCGCTGAACAGCGCCGCGCCTCTTATGATCTTCTGCACAGCATTCCGGATGAAGTCGAGATTGTCATCGAACGTGAAGGCATCGACTGCGATTTCCGAAAAGGTGGTGCGCTGTATTGCGCCGCGCGCTATCCGGAACAGGAAGCCAGCCTGCGGCACTATCTGGACAAGCTCTACCGACAAGGCCTGACCGAAAGCGATTACCGCTGGCTCAGCCCGGAGCAGTTGGCGCAACAAATCAGAATTGCCAAGCCTTATGGCGGTATCTATGCACCGCACGTCGCGACCCTTCATCCAGCAAAACTGGTGCGAGGACTGGCTCGGACGGTGGAACGCATGGGCGTCAGGATTTACGAAAACAGCCCGGTCACCCATTGGCAGTCGGGCAGCCTGCGCACGGCGAAAGCCGCGGTACGCGCTCGCTGGATCGTTCCGGCGGTAGAAGGTTACGCAGCCACCTTGCCACCGTTGGGCCGTTACCAGTTGCCGGTGCAAAGCCTGATTGTGGCGACTGAGCCGCTGTCCGCTGCCACTTGGGACGAAATCGGCCTGAGTCGCGGCCAGGCGTTTGGCGAAAGCAGCCGCCAGGTCACTTACGGTCAGCGTACGGCGGATAACCGTCTGGTGTTCGGCGCGAGGGGCGGCTATCAGTTCGCCGGCAAGCTGCGCCATGACTTCGACCTGACCACCAGCGAAGTAGAGCTGCGCCGTTACCTGTTCGGCGAACTGTTCCCGCAACTCAAGAACGTACGGATCACTCACGGCTGGGGTGGCAACCTTGGCATGTCCCGGCGGTTCAAGCCGCACATGCTGTGTGATCAAGCGAGCGGCATAGCGATTTCTGGCGGCTATGGCGGGGAGGGTGTCGGCGCCAGCAACCTGGGCGGGCGAACCCTGGCCGATCTGATTCTGCAGCGCGATACCGGGCTGGTTCACCAGCCGTGGGTCATCCCTCAAGGCGGTCTCGATGCGCTCAAAGCCTGGGAGCCGGAACCCTGCCGCTGGCTCGGCTACAACGCGATCATCCGCAGCTTCGTCCATGAAGACCAGACCCTGGCCAACCCGGCGACTGCACCCTGGCGGCGCAAACTGGCCAGCGGCGTAGCTGGGTTCATGGAAGGTTTCATGCAGTAAACGGCGGCTCTCTACATCCAAAGGTATTCCCATGAGCATCACGCAATTCAAGAACACCGCAACGCTGAAGCTGGACGAATCAAACCCGGTCGCCATGCCACTGGGAACGCCCGTGGCGGTGGCGTCCACCACCAGTGTCGAACGCGACGATGGCGTCGAAACCGGCATCTGGGAATGCACCCCCGGTCGCTGGCGCCGGCAGATCGTGGCCCAGGAATTCTGTCATTTCATCCAGGGACGCTGCACCTTCACTCCGGACGATGGTGAAACCCTCTACATAGAAGCCGGCGATGCACTGATGTTGCCAGCCAACAGCCTCGGGATCTGGGACATCCAGGAAACCGTGCGCAAGACCTACGTTCTGATTTTTTGATCCTCTGATTGCCTGCCAACAACAATAACCCCCACAGGAATCCACTCATGATCCGAAAGACCCTGGCATTGGCCCCATTGGCGCTCGTCGCCTCCTTCAGTCACGCGGCCGACACCGTCAAGATCTACAACTGGTCTGACTACATCGCCCCGGACACCACCAAAAACTTCCAGACAGCGACCGGCATTGGCTTTAGCTACGACGTCTACGACAGCAACGAAACCCTCGACGGCAAGTTGATGACCGGTAAATCCGGCTACGACGTGGTGTTCCCGTCCAACCACTTCATGGCCCGGCAGATTCAGGGCGGGGCGCTGAAAAAACTCGATAAAAGTCAGTTGCCGAACTGGAAAAATCTGAATCCGGTCTTGCTCACGGCTTTGCAGACCAACGATCCGGGCAACGAGCACGGCTTCCCGTATCTATGGGGCAGCACCGGCATCGGCTACAACATCGCCAAGGTCAAAGCCGTGTTGGGCGATAACGCCCCCGTGGATTCCTGGGACCTGATCTTCAAGCCCGAGAACATGGCGAAGCTGCAGAAGTGCGGCGTGGCGATCCTCGACAATGGCCCGGAATTGCTCCCGGCGGCGCTGAACTACCTGGGCCTGCCGCATCACAGCAAGAACCCGGAAGACTACAAAAAGGCTGAAGCGCTGCTGATGAAAGTCCGGCCTTATGTCAGCTATTTCCACTCGTCCAAGTACACCAGCGACCTCGCCAACGGTGATATCTGTGTGGCCGTCGGTTTCTCCGGGGACATCCTGCAAGCCGAAAACCGCGCGAAGGAAGCCAACAACGGCGTCGACATTGGCTATGCGATTCCCAAGGAAGGCGCTGCGATCTGGTTCGACATGGTCGCCATGCCCGCCGACGCCCCGGACGAAAAAGCCGGTTATGCCTTCATGAACTACCTGCTGCGCCCGGACGTCATGGCCAGCATCAGCAACTACGTGCATTACGCCAATGGCAACGAACAGGCTGACAGACTGATCGACCCGGCCATCAAGAACGACACCAAGGTCTACCCGAGCCCGGAAATGATGGGCAAGTTGTTTGCACTGGAAGCGATGCAGCTGAATGTAGACCGGATCCGGACACGGGTTTGGAACAAGATTCGCACTGGCAGTTGAGGTAACGGGAGTTGTCGTCCCGGCGCTGGTACTCCCGGCGCCGGACCTTTGGTAAAAGGCATTTGATATGCCGAACAAGTCTTGAGGCCTGTCATTTTTATCAGGTTTATCTGCGTCATTTTTGATTTGTAATGATCAGGTGAGCAGTAGCTCGCTACCGCAAAAGCGGTTACCCAATCAAAGGGAAATGACATGACAAATGATCTGAACAAAAAATTTCAAGCGCCTGTGCAAACACCACTCGCCGGTACGATGAAAGGGACCATCACGCCGACGGATGCTCCTGACAAAAAATTCGACTACACGAGTACCGTGGTAATACGTAGATCACAGAATGGCATCATGCGTGTAGAGAGTAAGATGACAGTGCAGGACGCCGATACCCCGGTTCACGTGGAATTTCAGCTCGTCGGCGAAAATGCACCCTCGAAGACATACAGATTTGACGATCCAGAGGTTGAAGCTCTTTTCATTTATAACCCTTATGATCCCTTCTATACATTCAATGCCATAAGCGGCTATATCACCCTTGAAAACCATACCCCGGAGTCAAGAATCACTGGTGTCTTGGACTTCACAGCGGAAGCGGTTGTGGGGTGGCACCAATATCATGTAGAGATGGTATTTGAGGTGACAGGAGTTACAACTGTGACCCGCCCCGGCAAAAATTGACAGGTTGTCTGTTGCGCGATCAGCCCGTCTGCTCGACGGTACAACTCATTAGCGCAGAACCCGGCATCTGGAAAAAGGCCTCGTTGCCGTCTTGCCAGAAGCTGTAGTTGCCCCGGTTATCCCTGGCGCTGTATCGGGTCTCGGAATCATTCGGCACCTGGGTGAGGGTGACAGAGGTATTCGCCCATTTCAGGTATACGACACCCGGCTCGACGTTGAAGAACGTGGCGGCAATCAACGCGTTTAACCCTGTGCAATGCAAGGCGACGGGACCATCGGTGAGCCTGTACGGATCCTTGGTTCGCGCAATCGCCGAACCCTGACGGAGCTGATGCGCACGCTCGGCATAACTTCGAATTGTGCATGCCTTGGGCTCTTTGTCGGCTGCACACTGATTGCGGGCGTCGACCCAGAATCGCTGGTCGATCTCGACTTTGTCAGGACGCGGCACTGAATGATCGTCCGTGAGTGCCAGGCGATAAAGGCGCGTCAGTTCGATCTCCATCTGCTTCAGTTGGGGGTCGCGACAGATCAGTTTCTCGACGGCTGCGCTGGCCCTGGCACAATCGAAGCTGGTCGCCAGGACCGTAGAAGTCCCGGCCTTTGCACAAAGGCTGGTCGTCGCGCACGCGCTGGCGGCGATGAGAGCGGCCAAAAAGGGCGTGACCATTTTCATTTCGGCTTCCACCCGGATCGTCTATGAGCTTCGCGAAGAACGATAACTCGGTATTTCAGTGTGGTCACATTCCTCGAAAAGTCTAATTTTCACTGATCGAACTGTACGAAGCAGAACTTGAATAGTCGGACGATTCTCATTCGGGCAACTTACCTTTATTTAATATTTAAATTGTCGATTGTCAGACAATGCGCTGAATCGTTATTTTTATATTCCATGCTTTTTCGATGCGCCTATTGTTTTCGGGCACTTTCCCAAACACACAAACTTAACGTCAAAAAAGTAGTGGACGTTTGATTTCAAATTGTGTCAGTTTTCTTTCGCCTTCATTGGGCGAGTGATAGGACGATCTCGCCAGAGATTGTCGCTATCTGACTAAAACTGTTCCATAGCAATACAAGGAAGTGTGTTTATGTCGAAAGTAAAAGGTAACGCTATTGAGAGTGCCGAACTGGCCTTTCAGCCCTTGCAAGCGTTGGCTGCCCCGAGTTCCGCGTTCAATCAGATCAATAGTTTCAGCCATCAATACGACCGTGGCGGCAACCTCACGGTCAATGGCAAACCGTCGTTCTCCGTCGATCAGGCAGCCACCCAATTGCTGCGCGACGGTGCTGCCTACCAGGACAAGGACGGCAGCGGCAAAATCGAATTGACCTACACGTTCCTGACCTCGGCCTCGTCGAGCACCATGAACAAGCACGGGATCACCGGGTTCAGCCAATTCAGTGCGCAGCAAAAAGGCCAGGCCGTGCTCGCCATGCAATCCTGGGCCGACGTGGCCAACGTCACCTTCACGGAAAAGGCCACCGGCGGCGACGGTCACATGACCTTCGGCAACTACAGCGGTGGTCAGGACGGCGCAGCGGCATTCGCTTATTTGCCCGGCACGGGCGCAGGTTACGACGGGACTTCCTGGTACCTGACTAACAGCAGCTACACGCCTAACAAGACCCCGGACCTGAACAACTACGGCCGGCAAACCCTGACCCACGAAATCGGTCACACCCTGGGCCTGGCCCATCCCGGCGACTACAACGCCGGTGAAGGCGCACCGACCTACAACGACGCGTCCTACGGGCAAGACACCCGCGGCTACAGCGTCATGAGTTACTGGAGTGAAAGCAACACCAGCCAGAACTTCAGCAAGGGCGGTGTCGAAGCCTATTCATCGGGCCCGCTGATGGACGATATCGCTGCCATCCAGAAACTCTACGGCGCCAACACCACCACCCGGACCGGCGACACCACCTACGGTTTCAACTCCAACGCCGGTCGCGACTTCCTCAGCGCGTCCTCGTCGTCGGACAAGGTCGTGTTTTCGGTGTGGGATGCGGGCGGCAAGGACACCCTGGATTTCTCCGGGTTTACTCAAAACCAGAAGATCAATCTCAATGAAGCCTCGTTCTCCGACGTTGGCGGCCTGGTGGGCAACGTGTCCATTGCCAAAGGCGTTACTGTGGAGAACGCTATCGGCGGTTCGGGCAATGATTTGCTGATCGGTAACGGTGTCGCCAACGAGCTGAAGGGCGGTGCCGGCAACGACATCCTTTTTGGTGCGGGCGGTGCAGACAAGTTGTGGGGCGGCGCCGGTTCGGACACTTTTGTGTTCGCGGCCAGCAGCGACTCCAAGCCGGGTTCGGTCGACCAGATCCTCGACTTTGTCAGCGGTCTGGACAAGATCGACCTGACCGGTATCACCAACGGCGCAGGCCTGCATTTCGTGAGCGCATTCACGGGTGCGGCGGGCGATGCAGTGCTGACCACCTCTGGTGGCAACAGCCTGTTGTCGGTGGACTTCTCCGGGCATGGCGTGGCTGACTTCCTCGTCAGCACCGTGGGCCAGGCGGCGTTCTCGGACATCGTGGCCTGATTCAAGGCAAAAGGAGGGCGGTGCCGAAAGCGCCGCTCTTTGCCCCTTGAGCCACAACCCTGAGTAAAACGCCTTATGATCCCTGACGCTTTTACCTACAAAGCAACCGCGTGGCTGTTCGCGACGCTCATGATTTTTTTTGGAGATGTAGCCATGGCAAGCAGCCTGAAGTTGGCAGACCCGTCGGAGTTGGCGGGGAAATGGCGGGTGACGCAGCAGGACGACCCGTCGAACGTTTGCCCCCTGGAATTAAAAGCTGACCAGAACTTGGGCGACGGCACCGAATGCCTCGCTGGATGGCTGGGAGAGGAGCCGATCGGTTGGTTTCCTGAGCCCGACGGCATCGCGCTCACCGGTAAGGAAGGGTCGAAGATTGTGTTTTTCAGTCGTCAGCGTGACGGACTGTATCGAGGCACTTCGAAGACCGGGCGGGTCATTACACTTGAGCACCCGCTGCATTAATCGAAACCCTACAAGTTGTAATTAAAGTGTAAGTAACGACCTCGCCAGGCAGGCGAGGGATAACACCTCAGGAAGAGCGCATGAAGATGGCTAAGAACCCGGTCACCGTGCCGTTAATTATGGCGCTGGGTGATTACAAGAGCATTCTGATCAGCGTCGGCTGTTTTACGGCGCTGATCAACATTCTGATGTTAGTGCCCTCTATTTACATGCTTCAGGTTTATGACCGGGTATTGTCCTCACAAAATGAAACCACGCTGGCCATGTTGTCGCTCATGGTCGTCGGGTTCTTTGCGTTTATCGGTTTGCTGGAGATTGTTCGCAGTTTCATCGTCATTCGTATCGGCAGCCAACTGGAGCGCCGCTTCAACCTGCGGGTGTATCAGGCGGCTTTCGAACGCAACCTGTTCAGGGGCGAGGGCAACGCCGGGCAGTCGCTGGGGGATCTGACTCACATACGCCAGTTCGTCACCGGCCCGGCGCTGTTTGCCTTCTTCGACGCACCTTGGTTTCCGGTGTACCTGTTCGTGATTTATCTGTTCAACGTCTGGCTCGGCGTGTTTGCCACGGCGGGCGCGGTATTGCTGATCGGGCTGGCGTGTCTCAACGAGGCGATGACCAAAAAGCCGCTGGGCGAAGCGGCTTTTTTTTCCCAGAAGTCCAGCCAGATGGCCACCAGTCACCTGCATAACGCGGAAACCATTCAAGCCATGGGCATGCTCGGTGCCTTGCGCCATCGCTGGTTCCAGGTGCATTCGCGCTTCCTCGGCCTGCAGAACCTGGCCAGTGATACCGGCGCAGTCATCAGTTCCCTGAGCAAAACCCTGCGCCTTTGCCTGCAATCACTCGTGCTGGGACTGGGTGCATTGCTGGTGATCAAGGGCGACATGACGGCCGGGATGATGATCGCCGGCTCGATCCTGATGGGGCGTGTGCTGAGCCCCATCGACCAGTTGATCGCCGTGTGGAAACAGTGGAGTGGCGCGAAACTCGCCTACCGACGTCTCGACGCGCTGCTACAAGCCTTTCCACCGAGCGACGACGCCATGGCGTTGCCGGCGCCGAAAGGGCAGATCACCTTCGAACAGGTCAGTGCCGGTCCTCCCGGCCAACGGGGCGCGACCTTGCACCTGGTCAGTTTCCAGCTCGGTGCCGGCGAAGTGCTGGGCGTGCTGGGTGCCTCCGGTTCCGGCAAGTCGACGTTGGCTCGAGTATTGGTCGGCGTGTGGCCGACCCTCGGCGGCACCGTGCGGCTGGACGGTGCCGACATCCATCGCTGGAATCGCGACGAACTCGGTCCCTTCATCGGTTACTTGCCGCAGGACATCGAACTGTTCAGCGGCAGCATCGCGCAAAACATCGCCCGATTCCGTGACGCCGACCCCCAAAAAGTTGTGGAAGCGGCGCATCAGGCGGGCGTCCATGACTTGATCCTGCGCCTGCCTCGGGGCTACGACACGGTGCTTGGCGAGGATGGCAGCGGTTTGTCCGGTGGTCAGAAACAGCGTGTGGCACTCGCGCGAGCCCTGTATGGCAAACCGAGCCTGGTGGTGCTGGATGAACCGAATTCCAACCTCGACACCGTCGGCGAAGCCGCATTGGCCGGCGCGATTGCGCAAATGAAAGCCCAGGGCACCAGCGTGATTCTGGTGACTCACCGTTCTTCGGCGCTGGCCCAGGCCGACAAATTGCTGGTGCTCAACGATGGACGTTTGCAGGCGTTCGGCCCGAGCCAGGATGTGCTCAAGGCGCTCGCCGGCGCTCAGGAACACAAGCCAGCGCAGGCACCGGCCGGGCTGAGCATGAGCCGGCAGTATCAGTCCTCGACAAGGAGTTCGGGCGTATGAGCAACACTAGCGAAGCCACCCTGGAACACGATTACATCGCCGAGCGCCCTGAACGCGATGCACGCTATTTCGCCCGCGCGGGCTGGATACTGGCGATTGTCGGCGCCGGCAGTTTCTTTGCCTGGGCCAGCCTCGCGCCGCTCGACCAGGGCATTCCCGTGCAAGGCACGGTCGTGGTCTCCGGTAAACGCAAAGCCGTGCAATCGATGAGCAGCGGCGTGGTCAGCCAGATTCTGGTGCGCGAAGGCGAGGTGGTGAAGCAGGGTCAGCCATTGTTCCAGCTCGACCGCACGCAAGTCGCCGCCGACGTGCAATCCCTGCGGGCCCAATACCGCATGGCCTGGGCCAGCCTGGCACGCTGGCAAAGCGAACGGGACAACCTCGGGCAGGTGAGTTTTCCTGCCGAACTGAGCACCGATCCTGACCCGCGCCTGGCACTGGTGCTGGAAGGTCAGCGGCAGTTGTTCAGCAGTCGCCGCCAAGCGTTTTCCCGCGAACAGGCCGCCTTGCGCGCCAGCATCGAAGGCGCCGGGGCGCAACTGGCCGGCATGCGCCGCGCCCGTTCGGACCTGACGGCTCAAGCCAGTTCGCTGCAACAACAGTTGGGCAATCTCCAGCCGCTGGCAGACAACGGCTACATTCCGCGCAACCGGTTGATGGAGTACCAGCGTCAGCTATCGCAAGTTCAACAACAATTGGCAGAAAACACCGGAGAAAGCGGCCGGGTAGAGCAGGGGATCCTCGAATCGCGCCTGAAGCTGCAACAACACATCGAGGAATACCAGAAAGAAGTCCGCACCCAACTGGCCGATGCGCAGCTCAAAAGCGTGACCCTCGAAGAGCAACTGACCTCTGCCGGATTCGACCTGCAACACAGCGAGATTATCGCCACCGCCGACGGCATTGCGGTCAACCTGGGTGTGCACACCGAAGGCGCCGTGGTGCGTCAGGGCGAAACTCTGCTGGAGATCGTCCCGCAAGGCACACACCTGGAAGTCGAAGGGCACTTGCCGATCAACCTGATCGACAAGGTCGGCACGCACCTGCCGGTGGACATCCTGTTCACCGCGTTCAACCAGAGCCGCACCCCGCGCGTGCCCGGCGAAGTCAGCCTGATTTCCGCCGACCAGATGGTCGATGAGAAAACCGGCGTGCCGTATTACGTGCTGCGCAGCAGCGTCAGCGATCAGGCCATGGAAAAACTCAACGGTCTGGTGATCAAGCCCGGCATGCCTGCGGAAATGTTCGTGCGCACCGGCGAGCGCTCTCTCCTCAACTACCTGTTCAAACCGCTGCTCGACCGCGCAGGTTCCGCGTTGACCGAGGAATAAGGATGTTCCGCTGTATGAATAAGCTTTCCCTTTTTGCAGCGAGTTTCGCGTTGCTGACCTGCAACACTTCAATGGCCATGGGCCCGTTCGACATTTACGAACAAGCGTTGCGCAATGATCCGGTGTTTCTCGGTGCCATCAAGGAACGCGATGCCGGCCTGGAAAATCGCGCCATTGGCCGCGCCGGGCTGCTGCCACACCTGGGTTACACCTACAACAAGGGCCGCAACACCTCCAAGGTCACCTACCTCAATGAGCGCGGGCAAAACCAGCGAGATGATCGCAACTACAGCAGTTACGGCTCGACCCTGACGTTGCAGCAGCCGTTGATCGATTACGAAGCCTATGCGGCGTACCGAAAAGGCGTGGCGCAATCGCTGTTTGCCGACGAAGCCTTCCGTGGCAAGAGCCAGGAGTTGCTGGTACGCGTGCTGGAAAGCTACACCCAGGCGCTGTTCGCCCAGGACCAGATCGACATTGCACTGGCGAAAAAGAAAGCCTTCGAACAACAGTTCCAGCAGAACGAACACATGTTCCGTCAGGGTGAGGGCACGCGCACCGATATTCTCGAGGCGCAATCCCGTTACGAACTGGCGACCGCCGAAGAAATCGAGGCGCGCAATGAGCAGGATGCGTCCTTGCGAGAGCTCGGCGCGCTGATTGGCGTGCCGGCCATCGACATAGCAGACCTGGCGCCGCTGGACCAGAACTTCCAGACCTTCACCCTGCGACCCGCCCGCTACGACACTTGGCACGAGATGGCCGTGGCAAACAACCCGAACCTGGCTTCACAGCGCCAGGCCGTGGAAGTGGCGCGTTACGAAGTCGAACGCAATCGCGCCGGGCACCTGCCGAAAGTCAGTGCCTACGCGTCGGTGCGGCAGAACGAATCGGAAAGTGGCAACACCTACAACCAGCGTTACGACACCAACACCATTGGTATCGAGGTCAATGTGCCGCTGTATGCCGGCGGCGGGGTTTCCGCCTCGACGCGCCAGGCCAGCCGCGCGATGGAGCAGGCTGAATATCAGCTTGACGGTCAGACCCGGGAGACGCTGATCGAGCTGCGTCGGCAGTTCAGCGCGTGCCAGTCCGGGGTGAGCAAATTGCGGGCCTATCAGAAAGCCCTGACGTCCGCCGAAGCCCTGGTGGTCTCGACGAAGCAAAGCATCCTTGGCGGCGAACGGGTCAACCTCGATGCGCTCAACGCCGAACAGCAGCTCTACACCACACGCCGCGACCTGGCCCAGACCCGGTACGACTATTTGATGGCCTGGATCAAGTTGCATTACTACGCCGGAACCTTGAGCGAGCAGGAGCTGGCCAAGGTTGACGAGGCGTTTGGGCGAGGCCGCCGCAACGATCTCTGACAATTCCAACAAAAAAAGAGGCTTTACCATGGGTGTTTACGACTACAAAAACTTCGGCCCGGCAGATTCAAAGGCGTTGTTCACGGACGCCATGGCGATCACGCTGTATTCCTATCACAACCTCGATAACGGCTTTGCCACCGGTTATCAGCACAACGGCTTTGGCCTTGGCTTGCCGGCGACGCTGGTGACCGCGCTGATTGGCGGCACCGATTCCCAGGGCGTCATCCCCGGCGTGCCATGGAATCCGGATTCGGAAAAAGCCGCGCGGGAGGCGGTGCAGAAGGCCGGTTGGACGCCCCTTACTGCGACTCAGCTGGGCTATGACGGCAAGGTCGATGCCCGCGGAACGTTTTTCGGCGAGAAGGCCGGCTACACCAGCGCGCAGGTGGAAATCCTCGGCAAGTACGACGCCCAGGGCCATCTCAGTGAAATCGGCATCGCCTTTCGAGGCACCAGTGGGCCACGGGAAAGCCTGATCAGCGATTCGATCGCGGACGGGATCAACGATCTGCTCGCCGCATTGGGGCCGAAGGATTACGCGAAGAACTACGTGGGCGAAGCGTTTGGCGACTTGCTGGGCGATGTCGCGGCATTTGCCCGGGCCAATGGCTTGTCGGGCAAGGACGTTCTGGTCAGCGGCCACAGCCTCGGCGGCCTGGCGGTCAACAGCCTGGCGGACCTGAGCAACGACAAGTGGGCCGGGTTCTATAAGGACTCCAACTACATTGCCTATGCGTCGCCCACCCAAAGCAGTACCGATAAAGTGCTCAACGTCGGTTATGAGAACGATCCGGTGTTCCGTGCGCTCGATGGCTCATCCTTCAACCTGTCGTCGGTGGGCGTCCACGATGTCCATCAGGACTCGGCGACCAACAACATCGTCAGCTTCAACGACCATTACGCCTCGACGGCGTGGAATGTGCTGCCGTTTTCCATACTCAATATCCCGACCTGGATTTCCCACCTGCCCACGGGTTATGGCGATGGCATGTCCCGGGTGCTCGAGTCGAAGTTCTATGACCTGACCAACAAGGACTCAACCGTTATTGTCGCGAACCTGTCCGACCCGGCGCGCAGCAACACCTGGGTCCAGGACCTCAATCGCAACGCCGAGACCCACAAGGGCAGCACCTTCATCATTGGCAGCGACGACAACGACCTGATCCAGGGCGGCAAGAGCAACGACTACCTGGAAGGCCGCGATGGCAATGACACCTTCCGCGACGGCGGTGGCTACAACATCGTGCTGGGCGGCAAGGGGAGCAACGTGCTGGACTTGCAACAGTCAGTGAAAAACTTCGATTTCGCCAATGACGGCGCCGGCAACCTGTACATCCGCGATGCGCAGGGCGGCATCAGCATCACTCGTGACATTGGCAGCATCGTCACCAAGGAACCGGGGTTTCTCTGGGGGCTGTTCAAGGATGACGTGAGCCACAGCGTTACGGCCAACGGTCTGGCGGCAGGAAACAACCTGACTCAATACGCTTCGACACTGAAGGGCGGGGCGGGCACCGATACGCTGAAAGCTCACGCGAGCGGTGATTGGTTGTTTGGCCTGGAGGGCAACGACCATTTGATCGGCGGTCAAGGCAATGATGTGTTCGTCGGCGGAGCGGGAAATGACCTGATGGAATCGGGCGGCGGGATCGATACGTTCCTGTTCAGTGGTGCGTTCGGTCATGACCGGGTGGTGGGCTATCAGGCGAATGACAAGCTGGTGTTTCTCGGGGTTCAGGGTGTCGCGCCGAACGATGACTTTCGGTCCCATGCCACGGTTGTGGGGCACGACACGGTGCTGACGTTTGGCAATGATTCGGTGACCTTGGTCGGGGTGGGGCTGGATAGCCTGGGCGGCATTGTTATTGCCTGAAGGTAATGTGGCGCTTGTAAGGGCCTC
>NZ_BDAG01000045.1 GCF_002091715.1 Pseudomonas migulae NBRC 103157
GACATAAAAAAAGCCCCGCCTGGATTACCAGGCGGGGCTTTTTAGTGGCCGATGGAATCAGACGAGGGGTTTAGGCTCGTGCTCTTTTTCCAGGGCTTGCTCGTGTTGCTCTACCGCTTCCTGAACGGAGCGCGGTGCTTCGTCGATCACGGATTCAACTGGCTCGGCAGTGACTTCAGCAGCCGGGGCAGGAGCAGCCTCGACGACTTCAGCCACAACCGGTGCCACTTCGACAGCGACCGGAGCCGCAGCGGCAGCCAGTTCGGCTTCCTTCTGCAGGCGCTCTTCTTCACGCTTGCGACGACGCACTTCACGCGGGTCGTTCGGCGCGCGGCCACTTGGTGTCAGGGCGCTGACAGGAGCGGCTTCAACGGCGGGTGCAGCCACTTCAGCGACAACCGGCGCTTCAACCACTGGAGCAGGTTCGGCGGCAGCCACTACTGGCTCGGAAACCATGGCTTCAGTCGTTTCGCTCTCAGCGACTGGCGCTGGAGCTGGCGTTTCGGCAACAACTGGCTCGGCAACCCAGTTGAACGCGGTTTGCTCTTCGCGAACTTCACGAACCGTTTCGGTCACGGTTTCAGCAACGGTTTCAACAACCGGTTCTGCAACCACGGCAGGCGCTTGAGCAACGAAGGCCGGTTCAGCGGCAGCTTCAACCTGAGGCTGTGCTTCTTGAGCCGGTGCCACTTCGATTTCCGGAGCGGAAGTTGCTTCTACAGGTGTAGTTGCTTCAACGACTGGCGCTTCTGGAGCAGTTTCCAGTGTGGCAGCAGTGGCGCGTTCGGCTTGCTCGTTGGCTTGTGCTTCGGCCGGAGCGCTGATCACGCTGCTGGCAACGGCTGCGGTGACAGCCAGGCCGGCGGCCAGATCGGCAGCGCTTGGCGCTTCGCGGCTTTCGCCAGCTTCGCTACCTTCGGCGGATTCCGATTCTTCCGAACCTTCGATCACGTTGCCGTTGGCATCGCGTTGACGCTCGCGACGGTTGCTGCGACGACGCTGGCCACGGGAGCGGCGGCGTGGACGATCGCCTTCGGCGCCTTCCTGACCCTCTTCCTGCAGTTGCTCTTCGTTGCCGGTCAGTTCTTCTTCGGCAACAGCGGCAGCGGCTTGCTCTGCACGTGGTTGACGCTCTTCACGCGGAGGACGCGGAGCACGCTCTTCACGTGGTTGACGGGCTGGACGCTCTTCAGCGGTTGCAGCAGCAGCCGGAGCAGTGGCGTCCAGCGGTTCACGCAGTTCACGAACCCGCTCTTCACGCTCGCCGCGTGGCTTGCGATCTTCGCGAGGTGCGCGCGGTGCACGTTCTTCACGAGGGGCACGCGGTGCGCGTTCTTCACGTGGAGCGCGTTCTTCGCGAGCGACTGCCGGGGTTTCTTCGCGGGCTTCGCGTGGCTCACGTGGTGCGCGTTCTTCACGCGGTGCACGTTCCTCACGAGGCTTGCGCTCTTCATCGCGGCGACCGTTGCGGTTGCGGCTCTGCTGGCGACCGTTGCGACGCTCTTCGTTGCGGGCCGGACGCTCGGTGGTCGCCGGTTTTTCAACCACAACCGGAGCGGCAGGCTCTTCTTTGGTCGCGAACAGGCTGACCAGCGACTTCACCAGGCCTTTGAACAGGCTTGGTTCTGGCGCGGCGGCCGGTGCGGCAACAGGTGCGGCAGCGACGACTTCGGTCGGGACCGGAGCGTTGGCGCGGGCCGGTGCAGTCTTGACCGCGGCTTCCTGGCGAACCAGGGTGCGGGTCGCAGCGGCTGGCTGGACTTCTTCGACTTCGGCAGCGGCAGCAGCGATTTCGTAGCTGGACTGGTTGATGCTGGCTTCCGGGCTGTCATCACGCAGACGCTGAACTTCGAAGTGCGGCGTTTCGAGGTGATCGTTCGGCAGAATGACGATGCGGGCACGGGTGCGCAGTTCGATCTTGGTGATCGAGTTGCGTTTTTCGTTGAGCAGGAAGGCTGCAACCGGAATAGGCACTTGTGCGCGAACTTCGGCGGTGCGGTCTTTCAGGGCTTCTTCTTCGATCAGGCGCAGGATCGCCAGCGACAGCGATTCAACGTCACGGATGATGCCGGTGCCGTTGCAACGCGGGCAAACGATGCCGCTGCTTTCGCCGAGCGATGGACGCAGGCGTTGACGGGACATTTCCAGCAGGCCGAAGCGCGAGATGCGACCGACTTGCACGCGAGCGCGGTCGGCTTCCAGGCATTCGCGGACTTTCTCTTCCACGGCGCGCTGGTTCTTGGCCGGGGTCATGTCGATGAAGTCGATGACGATCAGGCCGCCGATGTCGCGCAAGCGCAACTGACGGGCGATTTCTTCGGCGGCTTCAAGGTTGGTCTGCAGGGCGGTTTCTTCGATGTCGCTGCCTTTGGTGGCGCGCGCCGAGTTGATGTCGATGGACACCAGGGCTTCGGTCGGATCGATAACGATGGAGCCGCCGGAAGGCAGTTCAACGACGCGCTGGAAAGCGGTCTCGATCTGGCTTTCGATCTGGAAACGGTTGAACAGCGGAACGCTGTCTTCGTACAGCTTGATCTTGCTGGCGTACTGCGGCATCACCTGGCGGATGAAGGTCAGGGCTTCGTCCTGGGCTTCAACGCTGTCGATCAGCACTTCGCCGATGTCCTGGCGCAGGTAATCGCGGATGGCGCGGATGATCACGTTGCTTTCCTGGTAGATCAGGAATGGCGCGGAGCGATCCAGCGAGGCTTCTTTGATGGCGGTCCAGAGTTGCAGCAGGTAATCGAGGTCCCACTGCATTTCTTCGCTGCTGCGGCCCAGGCCGGCAGTGCGCACGATCAGACCCATGTCGGCCGGGGCAACCAGACCATTCAGGGCTTCACGCAGTTCGTTGCGCTCTTCACCTTCGATGCGACGGGAGATACCGCCGGCACGCGGGTTGTTCGGCATCAGTACCAGATAACGACCGGCCAGGCTGATGAAAGTGGTCAGGGCGGCGCCCTTGTTGCCACGTTCTTCTTTTTCGACCTGAACGATGACTTCCTGGCCTTCGCTCAGGACGTCCTTGATGTTGACGCGGCCTTCAGGCGCTTTCTTGAAGTATTCGCGGGAGATTTCTTTGAGGGGCAGGAAGCCGTGGCGCTCGGAGCCGAAATCGACAAAGGCAGCCTCAAGGCTTGGTTCGATGCGAGTAATCCGGCCTTTATAGATGTTGGCCTTCTTCTGCTCGCGTGCACCGGATTCGATGTCCAGGTCGTAGAGGCGTTGGCCATCTACCAGTGCAACACGCAACTCTTCGGGTTGAGTTGCGTTAATCAGCATTCTTTTCATGTAGTACCGTCGGTTTCCGGGCTGCCGGAAACGGCGTTCGGCACACACGACTTCTCATGGTCGGTGTCAGGTGCGTCGGGAGTGGTTGGCCATTCCCGTGTCCAGCGAAGTCCGGCCAATGTGGGCCTTCGTCGCGACGTACGCGTCCTGCTTGCTGTGGCTACTTAAGCACTCAGTCAGGAGGAGGAATCAACCGGCGGCTGTGGACGAGATGAAGCGTCTTGATAAAGCCTATTGCTACACAGTCCAGCGGTTGTGCATCTCCACCCTACACGTATCCCTGATAATTCGGGTGCTGCCGCGCGCAGAATCCGCAGCGGGTTGGCATTTACCGTGAGCTCCGAAAGGGGAGGTCACGCATCATGGCTAATTTAGGCGTTGTTTCCGAAGCGTCCGCTCGGGGTCATTCGCAGCTGACTGCACTTTGTGAACTGGCCGTGAATATTGGCTCGCGAAGCGAGTGAAAGCTCTGCTTTGCGGCGTGATTCAGGCCTTATGTCACCTGCGCTCGTTACACCTGCAAACTCCACCGTTACGTAGCGAAAGCCCCGTAGGACGGCCTCGCGTCCTGGTGAATTGCATTGGTCAGGGCCGGTTTTTGACCGTTTGTCCGCTGTCCAGGCCGCTTTTGGCGGCGTTCGCGACTATAGCAGTAATGATTAAGTGCTTCAATTCCATAAAAAATTGATATCATCCGCGCCATGACGACTACTGCCCCCTCGACCCCAGCCGTACAACTGCTTGAGGTCTCGCCGGAATATGCCGGCCAACGTATTGATAACTTCCTTCTCGCTCGGCTCAAAGGCGTGCCCAAGACCTTGATTTACCGCATTTTGCGCAAGGGCGAAGTGCGGGTGAACAAAGGTCGTATCAAGCCCGAATACAAGCTGCAGGCGGGCGATATCGTGCGCGTGCCGCCGGTTCGCGTGCCGGAGCGCGACGAGCCGGTGCCGCTGGCCCAGGGTCTGCTGCAACGCCTCGAAGCCTCGATTGTCTTTGAGGACAAAGCGCTGATCGTGATCAACAAGCCTTGCGGCATTGCTGTTCACGGTGGCAGCGGCCTGACTTACGGCGTGATCGAAGCCTTTCGTCAGTTGCGCCCCGACTGCAAGGAGCTCGAACTGGTTCACCGTCTCGACCGTGACACCTCCGGCCTGCTGATGATCGCCAAGAAGCGCAGCATGCTGCGTCACTTGCACACGGCATTGCGCGGCGATGGCGTCGATAAGCGCTATATGGCGCTGGTCCGCGGTAACTGGGCAGCCTCGATCAAGCAGGTTCGTGCGTCGCTCGGCAAGAGCAACCTGCGCTCCGGCGAGCGCATGGTCGAAGTCGATGAGGAGGAGGGCAAGGAATCCGTGACCGTGTTCAAGGTCCTGCGTCGATTCGGCGACTTTGCCACCCTGATCGAAGCCAAACCGATCACCGGCCGCACCCACCAGATCCGCGTTCACACCCTGCACGCCGGACATTGCATCGCTGGCGATACCAAGTACGGCGACGACGATTTCAGCAAGGAAATCCGCGATCTGGGCGGCAAGCGCCTGTTTCTGCATGCCTACATGCTGACCGTGCCGTTGCCCGATGGCAGCGAGCTGAAGTTGCAGGCGCCCGTTGACGACATGTGGGCCAAAACCGTGGAGCGCCTGAGTGCACCCCTCTGATTACAAGCTGCTGATTTTCGATTGGGACGGCACTCTCGCCGACTCCATTGGTCGGATTGTCGAGGCGATGCACGTTGCGTCCGAGCGTTCCGGCTTCCAGTTGCGCGATGATTTTGCTGTCAAAGGCATCATCGGCCTGGGCCTTCCGGAGGCCATTCGTACGTTGTATCCGGAAATCGGTGACAACGAATTGGTGGCATTCCGTGAGCACTATGCCGACCACTACATCGCTTCGGAAGCCGTACCTTCGCCGTTGTTTGAAGGGGTAGTCGAGTCGATGGAGGCGTTTCGCGCCGAGGGTTATCACTTGGCGGTTGCGACCGGCAAGGCGCGTCGTGGGCTGGATCGCGTGTTGAAGGCGCATGGTTGGGAAGATTATTTCGATATCACCCGTGCGGCCGACGAAACCGCCAGCAAGCCCCATCCGCTGATGCTTGAGCAGATCCTCGCCCATTGCGAGGTTCGCCCGGAGCAAGCGTTGATGGTCGGCGATTCGTCCTTCGACCTGCAGATGGCGCGCAATGCCGGCATGGACTCGGTGGCGGTCAGCTATGGCGCGCAATCGATCGAAGCGCTGAAGCTGTTCGAGCCTGCATTGGCCATCGATCGTTTTTCAGAATTGCATGCCTGGCTGAATCAGCGGGCCTAATGGATTTTTGCTGGGGTAGATGTCATGACCGACGAATGGAAAGCACCCGCCAAGGCGAGCGCAGAGAGCGGTGACGAGAAGAGCTGGAAGCTGTTGGAGAAGACCCTGCTGGCCAGTGTGCAGGAACAACGCCGGTCGCGGCGCTGGGGGATTTTCTTCAAGCTGCTGACCTTTGTGTATCTGTTTGGCGCGCTGGTCCTGTTCACGCCGCTGATGGACATGGAAAAAGCCGCCACCCGCAGCGCCAATTACACCGCGCTGATCGACGTGACGGGCATGATCGCCGACAAGGAGCCTGCCAGCGCTGACAACATCGTCGGCAGTCTGCGTGCGGCTTTCGAGGATGAAAAGGTCAAGGGCGTGATTCTGCGCATCAACAGTCCGGGCGGCAGTCCGGTGCAGTCGGGTTACGTTTATGACGAAATCCGCCGGTTGCGTGGCTTGCACCCGGACACCAAGGTTTATGCGGTGATCTCCGATCTGGGTGCGTCCGGTGCTTACTACATTGCCAGTGCGGCGGATCAGATCTACGCCGACAAGGCGAGTCTGGTGGGTTCCATCGGTGTGACGGCGGCGGGTTACGGGTTTGTCGGCACCATGGAAAAACTGGGTGTCGAGCGTCGCACCTACACGTCCGGCGAGCACAAGTCGTTCCTTGATCCGTTCCAGCCGCAAAAGCCCGAGGAGACTCGGTTCTGGCAGGGCGTACTCGATACGACGCACCAGCAGTTCATCAACAGCGTCAAGAAGGGGCGTGGCGATCGCCTCAAGGACAAGGAGCATCCGGAGCTGTTCTCCGGGTTGGTCTGGTCCGGTGAGCAGGCGCTGCCCTTGGGGCTGATCGATGGTCTGGGTAATGCCAGTTCGGTGGCGCGTGACGTGATTGGCGAGAAGGAACTCGTGGACTTCACTGTTCAGGAATCGCCGTTCGATCGCTTCTCGAAGAAGCTTGGTGCCGCCGTGGCTGAGCAGTTGGCGATGTGGATGGGCTTTCACGGTCCGTCGCTGCGCTGATCTTCCGGCTACATAAAAAAACCGGCCCCAGTGGCCGGTTTTTTTTGCGCTCACATCCTGTAGGAGCCGGCTTGCTGACGATGCGGGCTGTGTGGTGCATCAGATTCGCCGCCATCGCCAGCAAGCCGGCTCCTACAGCGTCAGGGTATTTGCACGCCTTCAGCGAGCAGCATGTCGGTCAGGCGAATCAGCGGCAGGCCGATCAGGCTGGTGGCGTCTGGACCTTCGGTGCTTTGAAACAGGCTCACCCCCAAACCTTCGGCCTTGAAGCTCCCAGCGCAATCGTAGGGCTGTTCGGTGTGCAGGTAGCGTTCGATGCGCGCGGTGTCGAGTGTGCGCATGTGCACGGTGAATGGCACGCAGTCGACCTGGCAGCGTCCGGTCTGGCTATTGAGCAGGGCCAGGCCGGTCAGAAAGGTTACGCTTGCGCCGCTTGATGCCAGCAACTGCTCGCGAGCCTTTTCGAAGGTATGGGGTTTGCCGATAATGCGCTCGCCGAGCACCGCGACCTGATCGGAGCCGATAATCAGATGGGCGGGGTGGCTGCCGGTAAGAGCCCGGGCTTTTTCTTCGGCGAGGCGCTTGACCAGTTCGACGGCGGCTTCATTCGGCCGATGACTTTCATCGATATCCGGCGAGCTGCAGGTGAATGGCAGCTGCAAGCGGGCCAGTAATTCCCGGCGATACACCGAGCTTGAAGCGAGTAATAAAGGCAGCATGCGCATCTCCAGAAGACAGGCGCGAATTCTAGCGAGGCTTCCAGGTGACGGACAGGGCTGAATTTCCTTTGACATGGCCGGGTGCATCCCTATAATGCTGCGCCTATGTTGAATGACCCGATTCCACCTCACGTTGACCCGCGCAAATTGGCTGACCGTGGCACCACCCTTCAAGGTGAACTGCTGCTGGCCGATTTGGAGAGACTCTGCGACCCGCTTTCCGACACTGTCGGTACGGTGCAGGCTAAATTCGTTTTTGAACGAGATGAACGTAAGTCTGTGGTAATCCACAGCTTTATCGACACCGAAGTCAAAATGGTTTGCCAGCGTTGTCTTGAGCTGGTCACCCTGCCGATCCATAGCGAATGCAGTTATGCTGTGGTGAAGGAGGGTGCGAATACCCAGTCGTTGCCGAAAGGTTATGACGTGCTGGAACTGGGCGAAGATCCATTGGATCTGCAGTCACTGATCGAGGAGGAGCTTCTGCTCGCCTTGCCCATTGTGCCTGCTCATCATCCGGAAGAATGCCAGCAGCCGGGGGGTCTCGAAGAGGCCGAACCGAGCGAGGACGAGGTAACGCGGTCCAACCCGTTCAGTGTATTGGCGCAGTTAAAGCGTGACCCAAACGTTTAGGAGTTAATCAATTATGGCTGTTCAGCAGAACAAAAAATCCCGCTCTGCCCGTGACATGCGTCGTTCGCACGACGCTCTCGAGGCTAGCACCCTGTCTGTAGAAAAAACCACCGGTGAAGTTCACCTGCGTCACCACGTATCGCCAGAAGGCGTATACCGTGGCCGTAAAGTGATCGACAAGGGCGCTGACGAGTAATCACTTGTCCGCTCAAGTCATCGCGATTGACGCAATGGGCGGGGACTTCGGTCCCCGCAGCATTGTTCAGGCCAGCCTTGCTTGTCTGAATGCTACGCCCTCGCTACACCTGACCCTTGTCGGTCAACCCTCCCTTCTTGAAGAATTGATCGCTGGCCAATCGGCTGTGGATCGCTCGCGCCTGTCGATTGCACCGGCATCCGAAGTCATCACCATGGACGAAAAGCCTGCCCAGGCTTTGCGCGGAAAACCCGATTCGTCAATGCGCGTGGCGCTCGAGTTGCTGCGTGACGGCAAGGTTCAGGCCTGTGTCAGCGCTGGCAATACCGGTGCGCTGATGGCGTTGTCGCGGTTTGTGCTCAAGACCTTGCCGGGCATTGATCGGCCGGCCATGGTCGCGGCGATTCCGACGCAGAAGGGCTTTTGTCAGTTGCTCGATCTGGGCGCCAATGTCGACTGCAGTGCCGAGCATCTCCTGCAGTTCGCGGTGATGGGCTCGGTCGCTGCAGAAACCCTTGGTATCGTTCGCCCACGTGTTGCGTTGCTGAACATCGGCACCGAAGACATCAAGGGCAATCAGCAGGTCAAGCTGGCGGCGACGTTGTTGCAAAGTGCTCGCGGCATCAATTACATCGGTTTTGTCGAAGGTGACGGCTTGTACCGGGGCGAGGCGGATGTGGTTGTGTGCGACGGCTTCGTTGGCAATATCCTGCTCAAATCGAGCGAAGGGTTGGCGACCATGATCTCGGGGCGCATCGAAGCCCTGTTCAAAAAAAACTTTGCATCAAAAGTAATCGGCGCAATGGCGCTGCCGCTGATGAAACGCCTGCAAGCGGACCTGGCGCCCGCGCGGCATAACGGGGCAAGCTTCCTGGGTTTGCAGGGAATTGTGGTGAAAAGTCACGGTTCTGCAGGGGTTCAGGGTTTCCAGAGCGCCATTTCGCGAGCCTTGATCGAAATTCAGGAAAACCTGCCGGAACGGATTCACGGTCGCCTGGAGGATTTGTTGCTTTAGGCGTTTTCGTCGGACAATGCTTAAATGTGACCGCTCAGTTCAATTTGCCATCCAACTGTCAGTTTCTTGTGTCCCTCTAGCGGGACGTCAATTCTCCGACGACAAGATCATTAGGGGCTTGTTACATGTCTGCTTCCCTCGCATTCGTCTTTCCAGGACAGGGTTCGCAGTCCCTCGGCATGCTGGCCGAGTTGGGCGCGCAACATCCGGTGGTCCTCGAAACATTCAAAGAAGCATCCGCCGCTCTCGGTTACGACCTGTGGGCACTGACCCAGCAGGGGCCGGAAGAGCAGCTCAATCAAACCGATAAAACCCAGCCGGCGATTCTGACCGCCTCGATCGCCTTGTGGCGGCTGTGGCTGGCTGAAGGCGGCGCGCGTCCGGCTTATGTTGCCGGTCATAGCCTGGGCGAATACAGCGCCCTGGTCGCTGCGGGCAGCCTGAGTCTGGGCGACGCGGTGAAGCTGGTAGAGCGTCGTGGCCAGCTGATGCAGGAAGCGGTTCCGGCCGGGCAGGGCGGCATGGCTGCCATCCTCGGCCTGGACGATGCTGACGTACTGGCAGCCTGCGCCGAAGCGGCACAAGGCGAAGTGGTCAGCGCGGTGAATTTCAACTCGCCAGGCCAGGTGGTTATCGCCGGTGCCAAGGCTGCGGTCGAACGCGCCATCGAAGGTTGCAAGGCGCGTGGTGCCAAGCGCGCCATGCCGTTGCCGGTCAGCGTGCCGTCTCACTGCGAGCTGATGCGTCCGGCGGCCGAACGTTTTGCCGAGTCGATCGCTGCGATCGACTGGCAGGAACCACAGATTCCTGTGGTACAGAACGTCAGTGCGAACGTGCCGGCCGATCTCGAAACCCTCAAGCGCGATCTGCTTGAACAGCTCTACAAGCCTGTGCGCTGGGTCGAGTCGGTCCAGGCATTGGCTGCCAAGGGCGCGACCCAACTGGTCGAATGCGGTCCTGGCAAGGTGCTGGCCGGCTTGAACAAACGCTGCGCCGAAGGCGTGTCGACATCCAACCTCAATACCCCAGACGCCTTTGCTGCCGCCCGCGCAGCGCTGGCCTGAATCAGGAGAAGCTTGCATGAGTCTGCAAGGTAAAGTTGCACTGGTCACCGGTGCGAGCCGCGGTATCGGTCAAGCCATCGCCCTGGAACTGGGTCGTCAGGGTGCCATCGTTGTGGGTACCGCGACATCCGCTTCGGGCGCCGAGCGCATCGCCGCTACCCTGAAGGAAAACGGTATTCAAGGCACTGGCCTGGAACTCAATGTCACCAGCGACGAATCCGTTGCGGCGGTGCTGGCGAGCATCCAGGAGCAGTTCGGTGCGCCGGCGATCCTGGTCAACAATGCCGGTATCACCCGCGATAACCTGATGATGCGCATGAAAGATGACGAATGGCATGATGTCGTCGATACCAACCTGAACAGTCTGTTCCGCCTGTCCAAGGGCGTTTTGCGCGGCATGACCAAAGCCCGTTGGGGACGAATTATCAGTATTGGCTCGGTAGTGGGTGCCATGGGCAACGCAGGCCAAGTAAACTACGCTGCCGCCAAGGCAGGCCTGGAAGGTTTTAGTCGCGCCCTGGCGCGTGAAGTCGGTTCGCGTTCGATTACGGTAAACTCGGTGGCCCCTGGGTTCATTGACACTGATATGACCCGCGAACTGCCCGAGGCACAGCGTGAAGCCTTGCAGACGCAAATTCCGCTGGGCCGTCTGGGGCAAGCTCAAGAGATCGCGTCTGTGGTCGCTTTTCTTGCGTCCGACGGTGCGGCTTACGTTACTGGGGCTACAATCCCGGTGAACGGCGGGATGTACATGAGTTAAATGTGACGGATTGCTTCAAAAAAATGTCATACGAGCTGTCTAAAATCCGTTATAAAGCTGCAATCTATTTATAGGCAGAGGGCTGCAGGGTTTGAGGAGTGAAGCTTTCAGTTGAAAAACTGAAAAGTCT
This sequence comes from Pseudomonas migulae NBRC 103157, assembly GCF_002091715.1. Classification (GTDB taxonomy): domain Bacteria; phylum Pseudomonadota; class Gammaproteobacteria; order Pseudomonadales; family Pseudomonadaceae; genus Aquipseudomonas; species Aquipseudomonas migulae_A. The sequence continues at coordinate 11,136 of NZ_BDAG01000045.1, forward strand.
TTCTATACACTTACCCACTGGCCAGCTGCCTGAATTTGTCCATTAGGAGTGAAAACAAGGTATGAGCACCATCGAAGAGCGCGTCAAGAAAATCGTTGCCGAGCAACTGGGCGTTAAAGAAGAAGAAGTGGTCAACACTGCTTCCTTCGTTGAAGACCTGGGTGCCGACTCCCTTGACACCGTTGAGCTGGTGATGGCTCTGGAAGAGGAATTCGAGACCGAAATCCCTGACGAAGAAGCTGAGAAGATCACTACTGTACAAGCTGCAATCGATTACGTTACTAACCACCAGGCTTAATAGCTTGTAATCGTTGCTTGCTGTCATGGAAAAACCGCACTGCCATCTTGGCGTGCGGTTTTTTCTTTAGGCCTGATGCAAAGTCGTCATTTGAAAAAAGGAGAGTGCTGTGTCGCGTAGACGCGTCGTAGTCACCGGTATGGGTATGTTGTCGCCACTGGGCACGGATGTGCCGAGCAGTTGGCAGGGCATTCTGGCTGGCCGCAGTGGCATTGGTCTGATCGAACACACCGACCTTTCTGCCTATTCCACCCGTTTTGGCGGCTCGGTAAAGGGCTTCAATGTCGAGGAATACCTGTCGGTCAAGGAAGCTCGCAAGCTCGACCTGTTCATTCAGTACGGTCTCGCCGCCGGTTTCCAGGCTGTGCGTAATGCCGGTCTTGAAGTCACCGACGCCAACCGTGAACGCATCGGCGTGGCCATGGGTTCGGGTATTGGCGGTCTGACCAATATCGAAGAAACCAGCCGCACGCTGCATGATTCCGGCCCACGACGGATCTCTCCGTTTTTCGTGCCAGGCTCGATCATCAATATGATTTCCGGTTTCCTGTCGATCCACCTGGGTGCACAGGGGCCTAACTACGCCATCGCCACCGCGTGTACCACCGGTACGCACTGCATCGGCATGGCGGCTCGCAACATTATGTACGACGAAGCCGACGTGATGATTGCCGGCGGTGCCGAGATGGCCGCTTGCGGTCTGGGCATGGGGGGCTTCGGTGCCTCCCGCGCGCTGTCGACCCGCAACGACGAGCCGACCCGCGCCAGCCGCCCGTGGGACAAAGGCCGTGATGGCTTTGTCCTGTCCGACGGTGCCGGTGCGCTTGTGCTTGAGGAGCTGGAGCACGCGAAGGCTCGCGGCGCGACCATCTACGCCGAGCTGATCGGCTTCGGCACCAGTGGCGATGCCTACCACATGACTTCGCCACCAGCGGACGGTGCAGGCGCTGCGCGTTGCATTACCAATGCCCTGCGCGACGCGAAGATCAACAGCGATCAAGTCCAGTACATCAACGCCCACGGCACATCGACTTCTGCCGGCGACCTCGCCGAAGCCTGTGCGATCAAATCGGTGTTCGGCGATCACGCCTATAAGCTGGCGGTCAGTTCGACCAAATCCATGACCGGTCACCTGCTGGGTGCGGCAGGCGCGGTCGAAGCGATCTTCAGTGTGCTGGCGATCAACAGCCAGGTGGCACCGCCGACCATCAACCTCGATGAGCCGGACGAAGGCTGTGATCTCGATTTCGTGCCGCACACCGCGCGCAATATGGATATCGACGTGGTGCTGTCCAACTCCTTCGGTTTTGGCGGTACCAACGGCTCGCTGGTGTTCCGCCGGTTCGCTGACTGATGGACAGCTGGGTCGACGGTCAGCCGGCTGACGCTCTGTCGCTGAAGGATCGCGGCCTGGCCTACGGTGATGGTCTGTTCGAGACCATTGCCGTGCGCGGCGGCCAGCCGCTATTGCTGGACCGGCATTTGTCGCGTCTGGCCGATGGCTGTTCGCGCCTGGCAATCACGACCGATCACGCGCTGATCCGCAGTGAACTGCTGGCCTACTCCGCAGCTCTGGGTGAAGGTGTGCTTAAACTCATCCTCACTCGCGGCGACAGCTTGCGCGGTTATGCTCCCGATCCTGCGGCCCAGGCCCGACGTATTCTGCAAGGTAATCCTCCTGCTGCTTATCCAGCGGTTCATGGGGAGCAGGGCATTCGCCTCTTTCCCTGTACCACGCGATTGTCCATACAACCCTTGCTCGCCGGGCTTAAACATCTGAACCGTCTGGAGCAAGTCATCGCCCGCTCCGAATGGCAAGACACTGAGCATGCCGAAGGCTTGATGCTTGATCTGGCCGGTCGCGTGATCGAAGGCGTGTTCAGCAATCTGTTCCTGGTCCGAGATGGCGTGTTGATCACCGCCGATCTCAAACGCTGCGGTGTCGCCGGCGTGATGCGTGCCGAATTATTGTTTCAAGCCGAGTCGCTGGGGATACCCACGCAAATCACCGGCATCACCCTTGAACAGCTGCAATGGGCTGATGAAGTCTTCGTCTGCAACAGCGTGTATGGCGTTTGGCCGGTGCGCGCCTATGCAGCACTGAGCTGGTCGGTTGGGCCGCTCACCCGTAAACTCCAAACCATTGCCCGCGCGCTACTGGATGCTTGATACGTGAGACGTAAATTCTTGCTGTTGCTGGAAACCGGCCTGGTTCTGGCAGGGCTATGTCTGGGCGCTTCGGCCTGGAAAATCCATTCGGCGCTGCAACAGCCGCTGAACATTACCCAGGAAAAACTGCTGGACGTGCCCAAAGGCACGACGCCCACCCGCACTTTCTATCGACTCGAAGCCGATGGCGTCATCAAGGACGCTTTCTGGTTGCGCGTGTACTGGCGCTTCAATCTGGCCGGGCAACCGCTGCACAAAGGTGAGTACCGCATGCAGCCCGGCATGACCGTTGAAAACCTGATCGACCTGTGGAAGCGCGGAGAAATGGTTCAATACAGCCTGACGCTGGTCGAAGGCTGGAATTTCCATCAGGTCCGTCTGGCCCTGGCCAAGGATGAAAAGCTCGAGCAGACGTTGAACGGCTTGAGCGATAGCGAAGTGATGGACAAAATCGGTCACCCCGGGATCTTTCCGGAAGGGCGATTCTTCCCGGACACCTACCGGTTCGTGCGGGGCATGACGGACGCCGAGCTGCTGAAAAAAGCTTACGATCGCCTGGATGAAGTCCTTGCCAAGGAGTGGGGGCAGCGCGCGGCGGACGTGCCGTATACCGAGCCCTATCAAGCGCTGATCATGGCCTCGCTGGTGGAAAAGGAAACCGGCGTACCGCAGGAGCGTGGGCAGATCGCCGGCGTATTCGTGCGGCGAATGGAAATGGGCATGCTGCTGCAGACTGATCCGACCGTGATCTACGGCCTGGGTGATCGTTACAACGGCAAGTTGACCCGCGCCCATCTCAAGGAACCTACCCCTTACAATACCTACGTGATCGCCGGCCTGCCGCCGACGCCGATTGCGATGGTCGGCCGCGAGGCGATCCACGCTGCGTTGAATCCGGTGGCTGGCAACAGCCTGTATTTTGTCGCACGCGGCGATGGCAGCCATGTGTTCTCGGATGATCTGGACGCCCATAACAACGCGGTGCGTGAATTCCAGCTCAAGCGCCGCGCCGATTACCGTTCCAGCCCGGCACCGGTCACCGCCCCAGAGGCGACGGATGAGTCGGCGCCGATCCCGGCGGCTTCGCCCGACACAGCCCCCGAGGCTTTGCCGCCAGTGACGCCGCAAGAGCCGGTTCAACAAGCGCCGACTCAAGAGGCAACGCAAGAACCGGTTGAAGAACCTGCCAAAGAGCCCGCTGCAGCGCCTGCGCCCGAGCCCAATGCAACCGCGCCGCAAAGCCCGCAATGATTCTGAATAAGGACTGCCTGTGACTGGCTTGTTTATTACCCTGGAAGGCCCTGAAGGCGCCGGCAAGAGCACCAACCGTGAGTACCTGGCCGAGCGCCTGCGCGCCGCCGGTATCGAGGTGGTGCTGACCCGCGAGCCGGGTGGCACACCTTTGGCCGAGAAAATTCGCGAGGTGCTGTTGGCACCGGTCGATGAAGCCATGGACCCGGACACCGAGTTGTTGCTGGTGTTTGCCGCGCGCGCCCAGCACCTGGCTGGCGTGATCCGCCCGGCGCTGGCCCGTGGTGCGGTGGTGTTGTGTGATCGCTTTACCGATTCGACCTATGCCTATCAGGGCGGCGGTCGCGGCTTGTCGCTGGAGCGCATCGCGACGCTGGAAACGTTCGTCCAGGGCAATCTGCGCCCGGACCTGACACTGATTTTCGATCTTCCTGTGGAAGTTGGCCTGGCGCGTGCCAGTGCTCGCGGTCGCCTGGATCGATTCGAGCTGGAAGGCCGGGCGTTTTTCGATGCAGTGCGCAGTGCGTTCCTCAAGCGTGCTGAAGCCGATCCGGCGCGTTATGTATTGGTCGATGCCGCCCAGCCGCTGGCGCAGGTTCAGCAGTCGCTGGACGCCTTGCTCCCTCGTTTGCTGGAGCTGACCCGTGGCTGAAGCCTATCCGTGGCAGGACAGCCTCTGGCAGCAACTGGCGGGTCGCAAGCAACATGCTCACGCGTATCTGCTGCATGGTCCGGCCGGGATCGGCAAACGCGCGTTGGCCGAACGCTTGATGGCCAGTTTGCTGTGCCAGCGCCCGACAGCTCAGGACGCCTGCGGTGAATGCAAATCCTGCCTGTTGCTCAAGGCCGGTAGCCATCCCGACAACTACATCCTGGAACCGGAAGAAGCCGACAAGGCGATCAAGGTTGATCAGGTGCGTGATCTGGTCAGCTTTGTGGTGCAGACCTCGCAGATGGGCGGGCGCAAAGTGGTGCTGATCGAGCCGGTCGAGGCGATGAACGTCAACGCGGCCAATGCCTTGCTCAAAAGCCTTGAAGAGCCGTCCGGCGATACGGTGTTGCTGCTGGTCAGCCATCAGACCAGCCGTTTGTTGCCGACCATCAAGAGCCGTTGCGTGCAGCAGGCCTGCCCGCTGCCGAGCGAGGCAATGAGCCTGGTGTGGCTGGCGAAGGCGCTGCCGGACTGTTCCGAAGAAGAGCGCATCGAGTTGCTGACCCTCGCCGCCGGTTCGCCGCTGGCCGCCGTCAACTTGCAGGCCCAGGGCGTGCGCGAGCAGCGGGCGTTGGTGGTTGACGGTGTGAAGAAGTTGCTCAAGCAACAGCAATCGCCGACGCAACTGGCCGAAGGCTGGAACGCGATTCCGCTGTTGTTGCTGTTCGACTGGTTCTGCGATTGGTCGAGCCTGATCCTGCGCTATCAGCTGACACAGGATGAAGAAGGGCTCGGACTGGCCGATATGCGCAAGGTGATTCAGTACCTTGCGCAAAAATCCGCTCAGGACAAAGTGCTGGGCATTCAGGACTGGATCCTCGCCCAGCGCCAGAAAGTCATGAGCAAGGCCAACCTCAATCGGGTGCTGTTGCTGGAAGCGTTGCTGGTGCAATGGGCGTCATTGCCTACCCAGAAGTGACCGACTGGGCCTATCCTCTGAACATCAGCAGTGGAGGTCAGCATGAATGAAGCCGTCAATCCTGGGCCGCGCAACGGTATTCTGTCCCTGACCATCAAGGACAAGTCCGTGCTATACGCGGCCTATATGCCATTCATCAAGAACGGTGGCCTGTTTATCCCGACCAATAAAAGCTACAAGTTGGGCGATGAGGTATTCATGCTGCTGAACCTGATGGACGAGCCGGAGAAGATTCCGGTGGCCGGCAAGGTCGCCTGGATCACGCCCAAAGGCGCGCAAGGCAACCGCGCCGCCGGCGTCGGCGTGCAGTTCAACGACGGCGACGACACCGCCCGCAGTCGAATCGAAACCCATCTGGCCGGAGCCCTGAAGTCCGACCGTCCCACCCATACGATGTAAGTTGCAGCCCTTTTATGCTCGTAGATTCCCATTGTCACCTTGATCGTCTCGACCTCGCCGCCCATGACGGCTCTCTGGATGCCGCACTCGATGCGGCCCGGCAGCGCGGGGTAGGGCACTTTCTGTGTATCGGCGTCAGCGTCGACAACGCGGCCGACGTCAAAGCCCTGGCCGAACGTTACGACGATGTCGACTGTTCCGTCGGCGTGCATCCGCTGGACGTGCAGCCGGACGCAGCCCCGGCGCTCGACTGGTTGTTGCAGGAGCTCAACCACCCGCGTGTGGTTGCGATCGGTGAAACCGGCCTGGATTATCACTACGAACCTGAAGCGGCCGAGTTGCAGCAGGAGTCGTTTCGCCTGCACCTGCAAGCCGCGCAGCAAACCGGCAAGCCAGTGATCATTCACACCCGTGGCGCCCGTGCCGACACCTTGAACCTGTTGCGCGAAGCCGCGCTACCCCAGGCTGGCGTCCTGCACTGCTTCACCGAAGATTGGGACATGGCCAAAGCGGCGCTGGACATGGGCTATTACATCTCCTTGTCCGGCATCGTCACTTTCCGCAATGCCGACGCACTGCGTGACGTGGCCAGCAAAGTGCCTGCTGACCGCTTGCTGGTGGAAACCGACTCGCCGTACCTGGCGCCGATCCCTTATCGCGGCAAGCCGAACCTGCCGCAGTATGTGCGGGAAGTGGCAGAGTTCCTGGCGATGTTGCGCGGTGAGCCCTACGAGCGGTTTGCTGAGCAGACCACTGAGAATTTCAAGCGGCTGTTTCCGTTGGCGCATGTCAGGACGTCGGCGTAGCGCTGGGACAAAAAATCGCAGCCTTCGGCGGCTCCTGCGGGGCTTTGGCCGCTGAATCGCAGGCAAAAAAAACCCGGGTTCTGGGGGGTGAATCCGGGTTAAGACCATTAGGAGTAAAACAATGGTACGCGGTCCGTTGGTACCAATATCGACGCAGCACTTGGGGGAGATGCCCCGCCGACAGTTGAAGTATTGATCAGTATTGCGCCGAGTCCAGTTTACCGGTCGAGGTTTTTAAACAATTTTGGAATACGTGCGCTTCGGAAGCGTTCTCATTAAATGGCGGCGTTGCCAGAATTCATCAAGAAACACAGATATGGATGGATGATCCGTGCATTTTGCCGCAAGTTAGGCATAATACGCGGCTTCGAATTTTGACCCCGACAGACCTTTTCTTATGCATAAAGAACCTCGTAAGGTCCGTGAATTTCGTCGCCGTGAGCAAGAAATTCTCGATACCGCGCTCAAGCTGTTCCTCGACCAAGGTGAAGACAGTGTCACCGTCGAGATGATTGCTGATGCCGTCGGTATCGGCAAAGGCACGATTTACAAGCACTTCAAATCGAAAGCGGAGATCTATCTGCGCCTGATGCTCGATTACGAGCGCGATTTGAACGAGCTGTTGCATTCGGCAGACGTCGACAAGGACAAGGAAGCCCTGTCTCGGGCTTACTTCGAATTCCGCATGCGCGATCCGCAACGCTATCGCTTGTTCGATCGCCTGGAAGAAAAGGTGGTCAAGGGCAACCAGGTGCCGGAGATGATCGAGGAGCTGCACAAGATCCGCGCCTCGAATTTCGAACGCCTGACCCTGCTCATCAAGGGGCGCATCAGCGAAGGCAAGCTCGAAGACGTGCCGCCTTACTTCCATTACTGCGCGTCCTGGGCGCTGGTGCACGGCGCCGTGGCGCTGTATCACTCGCCGTTCTGGAGCAATGTGCTGGAAGATCAGGAAGGTTTCTTCCAGTTCCTGATGGACATCGGCGTGCGCATGGGCAACAAGCGCAAGCGCGACACCGACACCCCGAGCAGCTGAGCCATTCAGTTGCCTTATTGCGCCATTATTTAGCTACATGGCGCAGTACCTCAGGAATATACTCAGGCATGGGACTTGCTAAAACTTGATTTGTAAGTCAAGTTTTACGCCGTCCGATTTCCTTGTGCCGGAGTGACCATGATCGTTGACCGTCAAGGCAGGCGTTTCCGAAATCTGCGAATCAGCCTGACCTCAGCCTGCAATTACGCGTGTACCTACTGCGTGCCCAACGGCAAGCGGTTGGTCGCTGCGCAGGATGAACTGTCGGCCGAAGCCATGGCGCGCGGTGTGGCGTATCTGATCGAAGCCGCCGGCATCGAGCGTTTGCGCATCACCGGGGGTGAGCCGCTGGTCAGTCCCAAACTCGAAGCCTTCATGACTGCCGTCGGGCAGATGGGCCTGCAAGACATCAGCCTGACCACCAATGGTCAACTGCTGGCGAAAAAACTGCCCCTGCTGGTCGACGCCGGCATCCGCCGCATCAATGTTTCCCTCGATACCCTGGATGCCGGTGCATTCCGCAGCATTGCTCGTGGCGGTGATCTGGCGACAGTGCTCGACGGCATGGACCAGGCCAGCGCCGCCGGCATGAAGATCAAGGTCAATATGGTGCCGTTGCGAGGGCAGAACCTCGATCAGGTGATGCCGCTGCTCGATTATTGCCTGGAACGTGGCTATGAGCTGCGTTTCATCGAGCTGATGCGCATGGGGCACCTGGCCAATGACAACAACGCTTTCCTGCAACAGTTCGTCAGCCTTCAGCAATTGCTGGGCCTGATCGGTGATCGCTATGAGTATCTTCAGGCGGATGCTCCCGTCGACGCGACGGCGGTGCGCTATGAAATTCCGGGGCAGGGCTACTTCGGCGTAATTGCCAATGAAAGCGTTCCGTTCTGCCGCACCTGCTCCCGACTGCGCTTGTCGTCGACGGGTTGGCTGCATGGCTGCCTGTCGTCGAGCAACCGGCACTATGTCGGTGATCTGCTGGACAAGCCGCGCCATCAGGCGTTGCCGGCCTTGCAGAGACTGTTGGTGAAGGCCTTGGGTGACAAGCAGGAAGTGGCGTTTTCCGGTGGTGCTACCGTCATGAAAATTATCGGTGGCTGATCCAGCTGTGGCGAGGGGATAAATCCCCTCGCCCAATTGTTCGCGCTCCTGAAGACTGGCGCGGAAGCTGCATCCCATGGCCATTCGCCGGTTTTCCGTCACCGGCCTCTGGAGGGTAGGATGCGTAGCCTGGTTTTGCTGCTGGCCGTTTTGGCGCTTGGTGGCTGCATGAATGTCAGCGATATGGCTGAAGGGACTCGCTACCACATGAGCGACGCGGGTCTGCTCGACCACAGCGACAGCCGCCGGGTGAACAACCTGCGCATTCAGCCGGACTCGTTCGTCTATATCGCCCAGGGTGCCTTTGCACCGCCGGGCAGCTCGGTTTATCCGCGACCTAACGTGATCGCCGAAGTCGCCTTCGATGGCTTTATCGAATACTTCCCGATGGTCCGCCGTGCGCGTGCGCCGGAAGGCCTCGACCAGGCCCTGGGCGAAGCCCGTGCGGCGGGTGCGCATTACCTGCTCTATACCCGTTTCGCCAAGTCTGATGATCGCATCGGCAACTCGGACGAATGGCTCGATCAGGAGGCCGTGGATCGCCTCGGTATCGACACCGGCGTGATTCAGATCATGTTGATCGAGACCAGCACCCAGTATTTGATCGATACTGCACGTATCAAGAGTCGTGGCGGTTTACTGACGTTCCACGACAAAAAGCCAGAAGACCTGATGGGCCCGCCGCTGGAACAATACGCGCGTGGCCTGCTGGGGCTCAGCGACCAGTAATTCCAAGGAGAACGCCATGAGTGGCCCGCAAAAAGCCAACGACCTGTTGGGGCAAATCCCCAAGACCAAAGGCTTGCCACCGGTCCACTTGTGGAACCCCGACTTCTGCGGCGACATCGACATGCGCATCGCCCGCGACGGCACCTGGTATTACCTGGGCACGCCGATCGGGCGCAAGCCGATGGTCAAATTGTTCTCCACCATCATTCGCCGCGACGGCGATGATTATTTCCTTATCACCCCTGTCGAGAAAGTCGGCATCAAGGTCGATGATGCACCGTTCGTGGCGATCGCCGTCGAGGTGGAAGGCGAGGGTGAAGCCCAGGTCCTGCGCTTCGCCACCAACGTCGATGAAACCGCCGAGGCCGGTGCCGAGCATGCGATTCGCGTGGTGATTGATCCAGTGACACAAGAGCCTGCGCCTTACGTGCATGTGCGCACCAACCTTGAAGCGCTGATTCACCGCAATGTGTTTTACCAATTGGTGGAACTGGCGGTCACCCGCGAGATTGAAGGGCAGCGCTGGCTCGGTGTGTGGAGCGGCGGTGAGTTCTTTCGCATCGGTTTAGAGCCTTGACCGGATCAAAGTATGAGCGGGCTTGCTCGCGAAAGCGGTGTGTCATTCAGCAGCGATATTGACTGATACACCGCTTTCGCGAGCAAGCCCGCTCCCACATTTGATCTCTGCAATATTTCGAAAAATCAAATTGACACCCAATCATATGATGATTAGCGTGGGCAACCATCGCGAACGGTTTTGTGCCGTCCCTGCCTCGAGGTGCCCATGTCCAGCAGTTTTCACGCATCGACGGTCGATTGGCTGGGTTGCTGGATTGCCACCGGTCAGGTGAAACCCGGCGAAACCCTCAAGGTTGAAGCCGATCTGGGCGAGCAACTTGGCGTCAGTCGCACGGTCATCCGCGAAGCCATCAAAACCCTGGTCGCCAAAGGCATGCTTGAAGTCGGGCCCAAGGTTGGCACGCGTGTGTTGCCAGTGCGGCGCTGGAACCTCTTCGATCCGCAAGTCGTTGGCTGGCTTTCCCGCAGCGGCTTGCCGGAAAATTTCGTCGACGACCTGCTCGATCTGCGCCGCACCATCGAGCCGATGGCCGTGCGCTGGGCGTGCGAGCGAGCTACCGTCGAACAGGTGCAAGCGGTGCTTCAGGCCTACAACGCGCTGGAGCGGGCGGTCGACAGCGGCATCGATTACAACCGCGCCGACCAGTTCTTCCACGAGTGCATTCTGGCGGCCAGCCACAATCAATTCATCGAACAAATGGTTCCGGCCCTCGGCGCGTTGCTGGCGGTGTCTTTCGAAGTCTCCGCCGCCGACCCCGACGAACTGCGCCGCACATTACCGATTCACAAAGACATGGCCGACGCCATCGCCGCTCGCGATGCCGCGCGCGGTGTGTGGGCCTGCATGACCCTGATCGACAACGCGGACCTGGCCATCAAGCGCTTCTACCCAAAAGTCATGGCCGACAAAAAAGCCGGCTAAAAATACAGGACCCTTGTGGGAGCGAGCTTGCTCGCGAAGAGGCCGTCACATTCAGCATTGATGTCGACTGACGCTCCGCCTTCGCGAGTAAACCCGCTTCCCCATAAAACAAGAACAATGCAGGAGGTTTCATGGAGTGGACCGCAGTTACCCAGCACCGTGCACACCTCGGCGAAGGCCCGTTCTGGGATGCGCCGACGCAGGCGCTGTACTGGGTGGATATCGCCGGCAAACAGGCACTGCGCCTGATCGGCGCCAACGTGCAGATCTGGCAGATGCCCGAGCACGTGTCAGCCTTCATTCCCTGCGAAAACGGCGATGCGCTGGTGACATTGAGTAGCGGCGTGTACCGGCTCGATCTCGATTCACCGGGGCTTGAGCCACGACTGACCTTGTTCTGCGTCGCCGACCCGCAACCTGACAATCGCGCCAACGAAGCTCGTTGCGATGCGCAGGGCCGGCTCTGGCTCGGCACCATGCAGAACAACATCGGTGAGAACGGCGAAGACCTGCCCATCGTGCGGCGTTCCGGCGGCTTGTTTCGTATCGACCGTGATGCCCGGGTCACGCCGCTGCTTCGTGGATTGGGCATTCCCAACACGTTGCTGTGGAGTGAAGACGCCACCACGCTTTATTTCGCCGACAGCCTGGATGGCACGCTCTACCAGCATTTCATCCGCACCGACGGCGGCCTCGAACCCGCGCAAGTCTGGTTCGGCCCCCATGAACGCGGCGGCCCCGATGGCTCGGCGATGGATGTCGAGGGTTACTTCTGGAACGCACGCTGGGACGGCAGTTGCCTGCTCAGGCTGACGCCAGACGGTCATCTCGATCGCGTGATCGAACTGCCGGTCAGCCGTCCCACCAGCTGCGTGTTCGGCGGTGCAGACCTGAAAACCCTCTACATCACCAGCGCCGCGAGCCCGCTCAACCATCCGCTGGATGGGGCGGTGTTGTCCCTTCAGGTTGATGTGCCCGGAAAACCCTGTACGAGGTTTGCTGGGTTAATCCCAAAATATGGGATGTTAAATTATATATTGAGATTATTTGGTGGTCGGGTTTATAGTCGGCCCCATCAGTTACACGCACTCACACTTAAAAAAACAAAACAGGTGAAGTGATGCAGCGATTTTCCAAAAAGCTTTTTGGCCGGACATCGACAGATGCCCGGTTTTTGTCGTGCCTGGAAAAGGGAGTTTGAGGCATGGCTGAACGACTCTCCTTTCCGCCGCTGGCCGAACCGCCCAAGGGCAACCGTCTGAAAGATAAGGTCGTGCTGTTGACCGGTGCCGCCCAGGGCATCGGCGAGGCGATTGTCGCGGCCTTCGCCCACCAACAGGCCAAACTGATCATCAGTGATATCCAGGGCGAGAAGGTCGAAAAACTCGCGGCGCGGTGGCGTAATCAAGGCTTCAACGTTCATGCGATTACGGCTGATGTCTCCCGGCAGCAGGATCTCGACGCTATGGCCGATCTGGCGATGGAGCGCCACGGTCGCATCGACGTGCTGGTCAACTGCGCCGGGGTCAACGTGTTCCGCGATCCGCTGGAAATGACCGAGGAAGACTGGCGTCGCTGCTTCGCCATTGACCTGGACGGCGCCTGGTTTGGCTGTAAAGCAGTGCTGCCGCAGATGATCGAGCAGGGCATCGGCAGCATCATCAACATCGCCTCGACCCATTCCACTCACATCATTCCGGGCTGCTTCCCGTACCCGGTGGCCAAGCACGGTCTGCTGGGCCTGACCCGCGCGCTGGGCATCGAATACGCGCCCAAGGGCATTCGCGTCAACGCCATCGCACCGGGCTACATCGAAACCCAACTGAACATTGATTACTGGAACGGTTTTGCCGACCCGCACGCCGAACGCCAGCGGGCTTTCGATCTGCATCCACCGCGGCGCATCGGTCAGCCGATTGAAGTGGCGATGACGGCCGTTTTCCTCGCCAGCGACGAAGCGCCATTTATCAACGCATCGTGCATCACCATCGATGGTGGTCGCTCGGTGATGTATCACGACTGAATAACCGGGGTTTCAGGCGCGGAACTCCGTCTGAAATTCAATCATCATACGATATGACTATTTGCTGCACCGGCTTTCAAAATAACGCTCAAAAAAAATAACAAGGAGTCATCTTATGAATCGTCGTCGTGGGATCCGTTCCCTGTGCTGTGCCGCTTTGGCGGTCACCGCGGTCAGCCTGAGCAGTACGTTGCTGGCGGCCGAGGAAGTGAAGATCGGTTTTCTGGTCAAGCAGGCGGAAGAGCCCTGGTTCCAGACCGAATGGGCCTTCGCCGAAAAGGCCGGCAAAGAGAAAGGCTTCAAAGTCATCAAGATCGCGGTACCGGACGGCGAGAAGACCCTTTCCGCCATCGACAGCCTGGCCGCCAACGGCGCCAAGGGTTTCGTGATCTGCCCGCCGGACGTATCCCTCGGCCCGGCCATCATGGCCAAAGCCAAGCTGAACGGTTTGAAAGTGATTGCGGTGGATGACCGCTTTGTCGATGCCAGCGGCAAGTTCATGGAAGACGTTCCGTACCTCGGCATGGCGGCGTTCGAAGTCGGCCAGAAGCAGGGCGCGGCCATGGCCACCGAAGCGAAAAAACGCGGCTGGGACTGGAAAGACACCTACGCGGTCATCAACACCTACAACGAACTCGACACCGGCAAGAAGCGCACCGACGGTTCGGTCAAAGCGCTGGAAGACGCCGGCATGCCGAAAGACCACATCCTGTTCTCGGCGCTGAAAACCCTCGACGTGCCGGGCAGCATGGACGCCACCAACTCGGCGCTGGTGAAGCTTCCGAGCGCGGCGAAAAACCTGATCATCGGCGGCATGAACGACAACACCGTACTGGGCGGCGTGCGCGCCACCGAGAGCGCCGGTTTTGCCGCGGCCAACGTGATCGGCATTGGCATCAACGGCACCGACGCCATTGGCGAACTGAAGAAACCCAACAGCGGCTTCTTCGGCTCGATGCTGCCGAGCCCGCACATCGAGGGCTACAACACCGCCAGCATGATGTACGAGTGGGTCACCACCGGCAAAGAACCGCCGAAATACACCGCCATGGACGACGTGACCCTGATCACGCGCGACAACTTCAAGCAGGAACTGGAAAAGATCGGCCTCTGGAACTGAGGCACGGTTGATTTCATCGGCGGCCCTGGCGACGGGGCTGCCTGATCTGTTGATGAGGTGGCTTATGCACGCGCAAGTACAGACACAACACGACAGCGTCGGCGGGAGCCTGCGCTTCAACGGGATCGGCAAGACCTTTCCCGGGGTGAAGGCGCTGGACGGCATCAGCTTCGTCGCCCATCCGGGCCAGGTTCATGCCTTGATGGGCGAGAACGGTGCTGGCAAATCGACGTTGCTGAAAATCCTCGGTGGTGCCTACACGCCGAGCAGCGGAGACCTGCAGATCGGCGAGCGAACGATGGTCTTCAAATCCACCGCCGACAGCATCGGCAACAAGGTGGCAGTGATCCATCAGGAGCTGCACCTGGTCCCGGAAATGACCGTGGCGGAAAATCTGTTCCTCGGTCATCTGCCCGCCAGTTTCGGCCTGATCAATCGCAACGCACTGCGGCAACAAGCGCTGGCCTGCCTCAATGGCCTGGCCGATGAAATCGATCCGCAGGAGAAAGTCGGGCGCCTGTCCCTCGGTCAACGGCAACTGGTGGAAATCGCCAAGGCGTTGTCCCGTGGCGCGCATGTGATCGCGTTCGACGAACCGACCAGCAGCCTCTCGGCGCGGGAAATCGATCGCTTGATGACGATCATCGGACGCCTGCGCGACGAGGGCAAAGTGGTGCTCTACGTCTCCCACCGCATGGAGGAAGTGTTCCGCATCTGCAACGCGGTGACGGTGTTCAAGGACGGCCGCTACGTGCGCACCTTCGAGGACATGAGCGAGCTGACCCATGATCAATTGGTCACGTGCATGGTCGGGCGCGACATTCAGGACATCTACGATTACCGCCCGCGCAAGCGTGGCGCGGTGGCGTTGAGGGTCAACGGTCTGCTCGGGCCGGGTTTGCGTGAGCCGGTGAGTTTCGACGCGCACAAGGGCGAGATCCTGGGATTGTTCGGTCTGGTCGGTGCCGGTCGTACCGAGCTGTTCCGCATACTCAGCGGCCTCGAGCGCAACACCGCCGGGCGCTTGGAATTGCGCGGGCATGAACTGAAACTGCGCTCCCCCCGGGATGCCATTGCGGCAGGGATTCTGCTGTGCCCCGAAGACCGCAAGAAGGAGGGCATCATGCCGCTCTCCAGCGTCGCCGAGAACATCAACATCAGCGCACGCGGCGCCCATTCCACCTTCGGTTGCCTGTTGCGTGGCCTGTGGGAGAAGGGCAACGCCGACAAGCAGATCAAGGCGCTGAAAGTGAAGACGCCCAACGCGGCGCAGAAAATCATGTACCTGTCCGGCGGCAATCAGCAGAAGGCGATTCTCGGTCGCTGGCTGTCGATGCCGATGAAAGTCCTGCTGCTCGACGAACCCACTCGCGGCATCGACATCGGTGCGAAAGCCGAGATCTACCAGATCATCCACAACCTGGCGGAAAGCGGGATCGCGGTGATCGTGGTGTCCAGCGACCTGATGGAAGTCATGGGCATTTCCGACCGCATCCTGGTGCTCTGCGAAGGGGCGATGCGCGGCGAACTGTCCCGTGACGAGGCCAACGAATCCAACCTGCTGCAACTGGCTTTGCCGCGCCAACGCGCTGACGGCGTGGCGAACTGAGAGGTGACTATGATGACAACCCAAAACAACGCTCTGCCCACCCCGCGCAAACCTCTGGACCTGCGGCGCTTTCTCGATGACTGGGTCATGCTGCTGGCGGCCGTCGGGATCTTTGTGCTCTGCACCTTGCTGATCGATAACTTCCTTTCGCCGCTGAACATGCGCGGCCTGGGCCTGGCGATTTCGACCACCGGGATAGCGGCGTGCACCATGTTGTATTGCCTGGCGTCCGGGCATTTCGACTTGTCGGTGGGGTCGGTGATTGCTTGTGCCGGTGTGGTCGCGGCGGTCGTGATGCGGGACACCGACAGCGTTTTTCTCGGCGTGAGTGCGGCGCTGGTAATGGGGCTGATCGTCGGGCTGATCAACGGGATCGTGATTGCCAAGCTGCGGGTCAATGCGTTGATCACCACGCTGGCGACCATGCAGATCGTTCGCGGTCTGGCTTACATCTTTGCCAATGGCAAAGCGGTGGGCGTGTCGCAGGAGTCGTTCTTCGTCTTCGGCAACGGTCAGTTGTTTGGCGTGCCGGTGCCGATTCTGATCACCATCGTCTGTTTCCTGTTTTTCGGCTGGCTGCTGAATTACACCACCTACGGGCGCAACACCATGGCCATCGGTGGCAATCAGGAAGCCGCGCTGTTGGCCGGGGTCAACGTTGACCGGACCAAGATCATCATCTTCGCCGTGCATGGTGTGATCGGGGCGTTGGCCGGGGTGATCCTGGCTTCGCGGATGACCTCGGGACAGCCGATGATCGGCCAGGGTTTCGAGCTGACGGTGATCTCGGCCTGCGTGCTCGGCGGGGTGTCGCTGAGCGGCGGGATAGGCATGATCCGGCATGTGATCGCCGGGGTGCTGATTCTGGCGATCATCGAGAATGCGATGAACCTGAAGAACATCGACACGTTTTATCAGTACGTGATCCGTGGTTCGATCCTGTTGCTGGCGGTGGTGATCGATCGCCTCAAACAACGCTGATTCCAACGGCGATCCTGCTGACGCCATCGCGGGCAAGCCCGCTCCCACAGGTTCTGTGTCGGTTGCATCATGTGTGAACGACACAGGCTCTGTGGGAGCTGGCTTGCCAGCGATGGCGGTCTGACTGATTAATCCCGCTCCTGCAAACGACCGCTTCCTTCCGTCACTTCCCCTAAATATTTCTTGCCCGCTACAACCGGTTTCGGTTATCACTTTGTACATGATTAGACAGGTACGATTTGACAAGAAACAACGGGTGGTCGACGAACTCATCCGGCGCATCGAAAGCGGCCTCATGGAGGACGGCTTTCTGTTGCCGGGCGAGCATCAGTTGGCTCAAGAATTCAAAGTCAGCCGAGGTACGCTGCGTGAAGCCCTGGCCGAATTGAAACGGCGCAACTACATCGCGACGCAAAGCGGTGTGGGTTCCATCGTCACCTTCGACGGAGTGGTGCTCGATCAGCGCAGCGGCTGGGCGCAGGCCCTGGCCGACAGCGGGGCGCTGATCAATACCGAAGTGCTGCGGCTGGAGGCGGTGACCCGTCCTGACCTGCTGCCGCGTTTCGGCACTGACCAGTTCATCACCCTCGACCGCCGCCGCCGTTCCACCGACGGCAAGCTGGTTTCCCTCGAACGCTCATTGATGCCCGCCACCGGAGGCCTGGAAAGCCTGCCGCGTGTCGGCCTGATCGACAATTCCCTGACCATCACCCTGGCCGCCTACGGCTACATCGGCGAGCGTGGCGATCAATGGATCGGCGCCGAACCCTTGAATGCCGAAGACGCCGAGCTGCTCGGTCGTCCGGTCGGCACAGTGTTCCTCAAAGCCCTGCGCACCACGTACGACCGACAAAACCGTTTCATGGAGCAAGTCGAAAGCCTGCTCGATCCCGTGCACTTTCGCCTGCATCTGCAATTTGGACATCAACAATGACCGCGCTCAATCGTGCACTGGGCGCGTTTTACGGACTGGCCCTGGGCGATGCGCTGGGCATGCCGACCCAATCCCTGAGCCGCGCTGAAATCAAGGCACGTTTCGGTGAAATCATCGATCTGCAAGACGCTGGCCCGGATCAACCCATTGCGGCCAACATGCCCAAGGGCTCGATCACCGACGACACCGAGCAGGCGATTCTGGTCGGCCAGTTGTTGATCGAAGGCGAAGGCAAGATCGACCCTTCGGTGCTGGCCCAGCGGCTGATCGAATGGGAAGCGGCGATGCAGGCCAAGGACTCGCAGGATTTGCTCGGGCCGTCGACCAAACGTGCGATCGAGATGATTCTCGCCGGCCAGTCGCCGGAAGAGGCGGGGCGCTATGGCACCACCAACGGCGCGGCGATGCGTATCACGCCGGTCGGGATTTCGGCGGATGTCAGCGATCCCGAGCGTTTCATCAACGCCGTGGTTCAGGCCTGCCAAGTCACTCATAACACTACGCTGGGCATTTCCAGCGCAGCGGCGGTGGCCGCGGTGGTGTCGGCCGGCATCAACGGCATGGACCTGGGTGAAGCGTTGAATCTCGGCCAGCAGATCGCTCTGCAAGCGGAAAGCCATGGCCACTGGGTTGCGGGCGGACGCATTGCCTCGCGCATCAGTTGGGCACGGACGATCAGCGTCGACAGTGACAAGGCGTTGCTGGCGGACTTGATGTATGACGTGATCGGCACTTCGGTGGCGTCACAGGAGTCGGTGGTGGTTTCGTTTGCCCTGGCGCAACAAGTGGCCATCGGTGAGATGAATGCCTTCGAAGCGGTTTGCATGGCCGCAGGTTTAGGCGGTGACACTGACACCATCGCGGCGATTCTGGGGGCCATGCTTGGGGCCTGCCTGGGGCTTGAGAGTTGGCCTGTTGCGATGATCGACCAGGTTAAAGCCGTTAACTCGCTGGCGTTGGAACCGTTGGTGCAGGGGCTGTTGGCTTTGCGTTGACTGCGCTGACGCCTTCGCGAGCGAGCCCGCTCCCACAGTGATCTGCGGCGTTCACAAACCCTGTGGGAGCGGGCTTGCTCGCGATGGGTGCACCACCTATTTCAATTGATAACCCCGCAATGGATCGCACTGACTTGGCCAGGACAGCCGGGCTGTAGTTTTCGTCTTCCGTCATTGCCCATAACCACAACAAAGGCAACAGGAGCATTTCACATGAGTTCATCGAACGCCGGGCAAAGCGCCGGGCAACTGGAAACCCGTGGCATCGAACCGGTGCCGGAAGCGGAGTGCAACGGTCATCCGCTGCAACTGTTCTGGGTCTGGTTCGCCGCCAACATTTCCATCCTCGGCCTGCCACTGGGCGCCACGCTGGTGGCGTTTCGCGGCTTGGCGATCTGGCAGGCGATCATCGTTGCCATCCTCGGCGCTGCCGGTTCCTTCGCGGTGGTCGGGATCATTTCCATCGCCGGTCGCCGAGGTCGCGCACCGAGCCTGACGCTGTCGCGGGCGATCTTCGGTGTGCGCGGCAATATCGGCCCGACACTGGTCTCGCTGATGTCGCGCCTGGGTTGGGAAACCGTCAACACCACCACTGCCGCGTTCGTGCTGTTGTCGCTGTGTTCGATTCTGTTTGGCTCTCCGGTGGAAGCCAAAAGTGCACCGGTGTTGACCCTGATCTTCATCGCGATTTTCGTGCTGCTGACCCTGTCGGTGTCCGGTCTCGGTCACGCGACGTTGCTGGTGATCCAGAAGTGGGCGACCTACGTGTTCGGCGCGCTGAACATTCTGGTCGGCGGTTTCCTTTGCGCCACCATCGACTGGAGCGCCGTGTTCAACGCCACGCCTGCGCCGTTGAGCGCGATGATCATCGGCGTCGGTACCATGGCCGCCGGCACCGGGATCGGTTGGGCCAATGCTGGCGCCGACATGTCGCGCTACCAGCACCGCAGCGTCAAGGCTGCTCGTCTGGTGGCCTCGGCCGCATTCGGTGCGGGTATCCCGCTGGTGTTGCTGATCACCCTCGGCGGCCTGCTGTCGGTGGGCAACAACGACCTGGCGTCGGCCACTGACCCGATCATCGCGATCCGCGACATGCTGCCGACCTGGATGGCCGTGCCGTACCTGATCACCGCATTCGGCGGCTTGCTGCTATCGAATAACCTGTCGGTGTACTCCGCCGGTTTGACCACATTGACCCTGGGCCTCAAGGTCAAACGCGTCTACGCCGTGGTGGTCGACATCGTTGCGATCTTCGCCGGTTCGATCTACTTCATGCTGATCGCCGACAGTTTCTACGGCCCGTTCATTACCTTCATTTCCTTGCTGGCCGTGCCGATCACTGCGTGGGTCGGGATCTTCGTCGTCGACCTGATTCACCGCCATTACTACAGTCCGAAAGACCTGCTGGACGTCAGCCCGAGCAGCGCCTACTGGTATCGCGGCGGCGTGGAATGGCGCGCCTTCGGTGCATGGGCGCTGGCGATCGTGTTGGGTTTCAGCTTCACCACCATCGGCACCACCGAACAAACCGTCTGGTTCCGCGGCTTCCTCTCCGATTCGTGGCTGGGTCACAACGGTCTCGGCTGGATCGTCACGTTCCTGGTCGCCGGCGGGATTTATTTTGTACTCGGCGGGGCCAGGGATCGCCGCGCCGCGTCGCTCGAGAATGCTCATGCCTAAAATGTTGCACACCGGCCAGGTCATCATCGACCTGGTCATGGCCGTGGATAAACTGCCTCAACCCGGCGGCGACGTACTGGCGCAATCCGCCAGTTTCGAAGCCGGTGGCGGGTTCAATGTGATGGCCGCCGCTCAGCGTAATGGCTTGCCGGTGGTTTACCTGGGCCGTCACGGCAACGGTCGTTTCGGCGACCTGGCGCGTGAGGCGATGAAGGCTGAAGGCATTCGCATCGGCATTGCTCACAGTGCTGAGCGAGACACGGGGTTGTGCGTGGCAATCACGGATGCTTCCGCCGAGCGCAGCTTCGTCTCCTATATCGGCGCCGAAGGTGAAGTGTCCGCAGAGGATTTGAACAGCGTAGCGGCGCAGGCGGGCGACTATGTCTACGTCAGCGGCTACAGCCTGCTGCATGTCGGCAAGGCTCAGGCGCTGGTGGATTGGGTGTTGGCGTTGCCGAGTGCGGTCAACGTGGTGTTCGACCCGGGCCCGCTGGTGGAATCACCCGATGCGCCGTTGATGCAGGCGTTGTTGCCGCGTATCGATGTGTGGACCAGCAACAGCGTCGAGGCACTGCGTTTTACCGGGGCGTCGGACATTGCCGAGGCGCTGGATCGACTGGCCGATCATCTGCCGTCGAGGGTGTTGATGGTGGTTCGCGACGGTCCGCAAGGGTGCTGGATTCATCAGCATGGCGAGCGTCAGCACGTGCCGGGTTTCAAGGTTGAGGCAGTGGACAGTAACGGTGCCGGGGATGCGCACGCCGGGGTGTTTGTGGCCGGGTTGGCGCAAGGGTTGTCGGCGGGTGAAGCGGCGCGGCGGGCGAATGCGGCTGCGGCGCTGGCGGTGACGCGGTGGGGGCCGGCGACTTCGCCTGGGGCGGATGAGGTGGATGCGTTGATCAGCAAGACTTTCGGCGCCTGACGGGACGCCATCGCTGGCAAGCCAGCTCCTACAAGGGATCGCGTAATTCCTGTAGGAGCTGGCTTGCCGGCGATAGGCCCTCAAAGGTTTACACGTCCAACTTGCACGCCGCCTCAACCCCAGCCGCACATAGCTTGATCGGTTTTTATCGACGTTCATGGATACTGATGAACGACGAACGGTTCAGGCCTGTTGCAACGTTTTGACCGTGTAGCGGCGCCAGATCAGGCGGCCCACGGTGATCAGCCAGTTCAACAGCGCCACGGCGAGAACGGTGAGCAACAGTGTCGCCATCCCGTGTTCGACGATGATCTTCCCGGCCAGCAACGGAAAGCCGAACACACCAATGAAGTACGACAGGCTGAACAGCAGCAACGCTTGCGCGGTGGTGCCGTGCGGCGTTTCATTCGCCGCCAGGCCATTGATCACCGAATACGTCAGCCCGTAACCGACCCCGAGCATCATCGCCGCGAGCACGTAGCTCAAGCCGCTGTCGACCACGAAACCGAACATCACAATCGAAACCATCATCAGCCCCGACAACAGGCAGGATGCGAGGAACGGATCGCGCTTGACCACGAATCCGGCAATCACCATCCGGCTGCTGATTGCCGCGCCCATGAAGCCGAAAAAGAACAGCGAGTAATCCAGCGAACGAGACGCCGCATAGCTGGTCTGGAAACTCGACAGACCACCGAAGACGCAGCCGCCGAGGCCTACCATGAGGATCGGGAACACTGCGCGGGACGACAAAATCTGCCGGGTTGCGCGCCAGGAAATGCGTGCGACCGCAGCGGTCGGCGAGGGCGCTTTTTTCAGCTGCGCATCCAGGCGCCAGAACAGCAACACGCCGATCAGGCTGGCCAGCGCCGCGAGGTAAAACGCCGCCGTTACGGGATAGCCCAGCGCACTGGCCGCGCGGCCCAGCAACGGACCGCTGCCGATCCCGGTCATCATGCTGCCCGACAGTAGCGCGAAATATCTGGCCCGTTGGGCAGGCGTCACAAGGCTTGCGACGATGATCGGCCCGAGTGTGTAGAAAACGCCCCAGCCCAAACCCAGCAGCAAGCCGAAAAACAGCAGCAGATGACCGAAGCCCGGCGTCAGTGCAAAACCCAGGCTGGCCGCCACCAGCAGCACGCCGAACAGCGCAATCGAACGCGCCGCGCCAAGCCAGTCGGACAAGTGCCCGGAAACGATCACCGCCGCAAACGTGCTGAGCATCGCCGCCGAAATCACGCTCCCGGCATCGTGTTCGTTGCCGCCGCGTGAGCCGATCAACAGCGACAGCAAAAACGTCGAGCCGTAGGACAGCGACAGCAAATAACTGGCGAGGCAAAACAGGCCGAACAGTTTGCTGGAGACCTGAGGTGGAGCAGTAGACATGACGCGCTTCCTTGACCCGATAACGGAGAGTGTCATCTATCATGCAAGGCGCCGATGTTAGGTCTGAGGTTATCGATTCCAGGGTTAGTGGTGGGCGGAGTAATGCACTCAGCCGATGCCGATTTCTTCCTTGAACAGCTCCATGAAATTTTTCAAACGTTCATGCCGGATGCGGGCCAGGCGTTGACCGGTGAGGGTCTGGAAGCCGTCTGCCAAGTGCAGCAGCTTGGTCTGGAAATGATCGAGGCAAAAGCGTTTGTCATCGTATTCCCGCGCATTCGCTTCCGGGTCTTGTGGGTCATACAGCGCGCTGCCCATGCGACCGGCGATGTAAAAAGTGCGCGCAACGCCGAGCATGCCAAGGGAATCGAGACGGTCGGCGTCCTGCATGATTTTCGCTTCGAGGGAACTTGGGGTGATGTTTGCAGAAAAGCTGTGGGCCTCGATGGCGTGTCCAACGGCGCTGATTTTCGCGCTGGGCCAGTGCATGTCGGTCAACACTGCAGAGGCCTTCTCGGCTGCCAGCCGCGATGCTTGCGAACGCAACGGCGAGTTCTTCTCCACCGACACGCAATCATGCAAAAGCACCGCTGCCAGCAGCACTTCAACATCGCCACCTTCCTCGGCATGAAGAGTGCGCACGTTGTGCCAGACCCGCTGCAAGTGCGACAGATCGTGGGCGCCGTCTTCCGAGGGTTCCAGTGCGTGGGGCAGCAGCCTGGCGGCGAGGATTGGCAGCGGCGCGAAAGCATCAGTCGTCATAAACGTCCTGTTAAGTGAAAACGGTTGGAGCAGCGGCTCCACATCCTCCATAGATCAGCTTTGAATTTCCAGTGTGACGAGCGTTGCGCGCCGACTTAGTATGGCGTTTTCCACTTTTGACGAAGGCACGTCCATGACGATCGAAATCCGCCCGGCGACCCCCAGCGATGCACCGCAAATCCTCGGGTTCATCACTGAACTGGCCGATTACGAACGTGCCCGCCACGAAGTCATCGCCAGCGTTGCCGACATCGAGCGCAGCCTGTTCAGTGAAGGCGCCACGGCCCACGGCCTGATCTGCCTGCGGGACGGTTTGCCCATTGGCTTTGCAGTATTTTTCTTCAGCTACTCCACCTGGCTCGGCAGTAACTGCCTGTACCTCGAAGACCTCTACATCACCCCTGAACAACGTGGCGGCGGCGCGGGGAAAACCTTGTTGCGGCACCTGGCGAAAATCGCCTGCGCCAATGATTGCGGACGATTCGAGTGGAGCGTGCTGGACTGGAACAAGCCGGCCATCGAGTTTTACAAATCGTTGGGTGCGCAGCCGCAGGAAGAGTGGGTGCGGTATCGAATGGATGGTGCGGTGTTAAGGGATTTTGCCGCGGGCGATTGAATCCCTGAAAGATCGCAGCCTTCGGCAGCTCCTACATTGGGTGGCGTACACCTGTAGGCGCTGCCGAAGGCTGCGATCTTTTTTTTGTGTTGTCCCAATATATGGGAGTGATATTTATATATTGAGATTTTGACGCGTCCGGGTTTATAGTCCAGCTCACTCACTGCCAATAAACAAAACAGGTGAAGCGATGCTGGCGCAATTGATCGCGCTCGATTGGGGGACAACCTCATTACGTGCTTACAAACTTGCCGCGGGTGGCCAGGTGCTCGAACAGCGTTCGCTGTCATCGGGGATCATGCAGCTGCCCCGGACGCCGCGAATCATTAAAGGCCAGGAATGCACCGATGGTTTTGAACTGGCCTTCGATGACGCCTGTGGCGACTGGCTCGACGCGCAACCCGACTTGCCGGTGATTGCCTGCGGCATGGTCGGCAGCGCTCAGGGTTGGCGCGAAGCGGCCTACCGCGATACACCGGCGAATGTCGCCAATCTCGGAACTTCCCTACAAACCATTCGCAGTCTTCGTGGTGTCGATGTGCACATCGTGCCGGGCGTCATTCAGCGTTCGCCGCTGCCGAACGTGATGCGCGGCGAAGAAACCCAGGTCCTCGGCGTGCTGCAAAACCTGCCGGTCGGGGCGGGCGAAGATCTGTTGATCGGCCTGCCGGGCAGTCATTCGAAATGGGTGGAAGTGGCCGACGGCTGCATCGTGCATTTCGATACCTTCATGACCGGCGAAGTCTTCGCCGTGCTCAGCGAACACAGCATTCTGGGGCGCACTCAACAACGCGGCGCATCCTTTGATGGCGAAGCGTTTGACCGTGGTGTGCAAGTGGCCCTGTCGGCGGAGGGCGAAATCGGCCCGTTGTCGACATTGTTCAGCGCCCGCAGCCTCGGGCTGACCGGTGAGCTGAGCGGCAGCGCGCAACCGGACTATTTGTCGGGTCTGTTGATCGGTCATGAGCTGTCGGCGCTGGCCACTGTTCAGCGGCGTCGGCGCAACAGCGCTCATCTGCCGTCGATCATCCTCATCGGTAACTCACACCTGTGTGCCCGCTACAGCCGGGCCCTCGACGTCTGTGGTTTTACTCGCGTGACGCTGGCCGAAAATGCCACCGAACGCGGGTTGTGGCAGTTGGCGCTCGCTGCCGGACTCGTCACCCCACATCCATCCCGTTAAACCTGACTGGAGGTCTGACATGCTCAAGCAAGCCCTGGCGCAAAACGGCCTGATCGCGATCCTGCGTGGCCTGCGCCCGCAGGAAGCGGCGGCTATCGGAGAAGTCCTTTACGCAGCCGGATTTCGCGTCATCGAAGTGCCGCTCAATTCCCCCGAGCCGTACGAAAGCATCCGCATCCTGCGCAGTACCTTGCCCGCCGATTGCCTGATCGGTGCCGGCACGGTGCTGACGCCGGAACAGGTCGAGCAAGTGAAAGCCGCAGGCGGGCAGGTGATCGTCATGCCCCACAGCGATCCCAAAGTGCTGCGCGCTGCAAAAGCGGCGGGGCTGTTCCTGTCGCCGGGTGTTGCGACGCCGACCGAGGCCTTCGCCGCATTGGCCGAAGGGGCGGACGTGCTGAAGATGTTCCCGGCCGAGCAAATGGGCCCGGCCGTCGTCAAGGCCTGGCTCGCGGTGTTGCCGGCAGGAACCATTCTGGCGCCGGTGGGCGGGATCACGCCGGACAACATGCAGGTGTTCATCGACGCCGGCGTCAAAGGCTTCGGCCTCGGGTCCGGGTTGTTCAAACCCGGCATGACGGCGCAAGAAGTGGCAGTCAACGCCAAGGCGTATGTCGCTGCATGGAACGCTCTGCGTTAAGACTTTTCTGGCGCCGAGCGCGCTGCATCTAACAAGAGAGAGAAGAGATGAAAATCACCAAACTGACCACCTTCATCGTTCCGCCACGCTGGTGTTTCCTCAAGGTCGAAACCGACGAGGGCGTGACCGGATGGGGCGAGCCCGTGGTCGAAGGCCGCGCCCACACGGTGGCAGCCGCCGTTGAAGAATTGTCCGACTATCTGATCGGCAAAGACCCACGCAACATCGAAGATATCTGGACCGTGCTTTACCGCGGCGGCTTCTACCGGGGCGGCGCGATCCATATGAGTGCCCTGGCCGGTATCGACCAGGCGCTGTGGGACATCAAGGGCAAGGCTCTGGGTGTGTCAGTCAGCGACCTGCTGGGTGGTCAGGTACGGGACAAGATTCGCGTGTATTCGTGGATCGGCGGCGACCGGCCGGCCGACACCGCGCGGGCGGCGAAAGAAGCGGTCAGCCGTGGTTTCACCGCGGTGAAAATGAACGGTACCGAAGAGCTGCAATTCCTCGACTCTTTCGAAAAAGTCGACCTGGCTTTGGCCAACGTCGCTGCCGTGCGTGACGCGGTCGGGCCGAACGTCGGCATCGGCGTGGACTTCCATGGCCGGGTGCACAAGCCCATGGCCAAGGTGCTGATGAAGGAACTCGATCCGTACAAACTGATGTTCATCGAAGAGCCGGTGCTCAGCGAAAACTACGAAGCGCTGAAGGAACTGGCGCCGCTGACCAGCACGCCGATCGCCCTTGGCGAGCGGTTGTTCTCGCGCTGGGATTTCAAGCGCGTGCTCAGCGAAGGTTACGTCGACATCATCCAGCCCGATGCTTCTCACGCTGGCGGCATCACCGAAACCCGCAAGATTGCCAACATGGCCGAAGCCTACGACGTCGCGTTGGCGCTGCATTGCCCGTTGGGCCCCATTGCCCTCGCGGCGTGCCTGCAACTGGACGCGGTTTGCTACAACGCGTTCATCCAGGAACAGAGCCTAGGCATTCACTACAACGAGAGCAACGACCTGCTGGATTACGTCAAGGATCCGCGGGTGTTCGATTACGACAAAGGCTTCGTGAAGATTCCGAATGGCCCGGGCCTGGGCATCGAGATCAACGAGGAATACGTGATCGAACGCGCGGCGGTCGGGCATCGCTGGCGCAACCCGATCTGGCGCCATGCCGATGGCAGTTTTGCCGAGTGGTGATTTCTCCCTGACCCACCGTAAATCTCTGTAGGAGCCGGCTTGCTGGCGATAGCGGCAGATCATTCGACATTGATGGTGCCTTCACACCGCCGTCGCCAGCAAGCCGGCTCCTACAGGGTTCGTGCACGTCTTCAGAACGACCTCAATAAACATAAGAAGAGGCAATCCCCATGCAACCGCAAACCCTCATCGGGCAGGCGTCGTTGGCGGCGCCCAGCCGCAAGCGTTTTTTCATCATGGTGCTGCTGTTTATCACCGTGGTGATCAACTACCTGGACCGCAGCAATCTTTCTATTGCCGCCCCGGCGTTGACCAGCGATCTGGGCATCGACCCGATCCACGTCGGGCTGATTTTCTCGGCGTTCGGCTGGACCTATGCCGCCATGCAAATCCCCGGCGGCTGGCTGGTGGATCGCGTCCCGCCGCGCATTCTCTATAGCGTCGCATTGCTGCTGTGGTCGATCGCTACGGTGATGCTCGGCTTCGCCGCCAGCTTCATCGCGCTGTTCGTCCTGCGCATGGCGGTTGGTGCGCTTGAAGCCCCGGCGTATCCGATCAACAGCCGTGTGGTGACCACATGGTTTCCGGAACGCGAACGCGCCACAGCCATCGGTTTCTACACGTCCGGCCAGTTCGTTGGCCTGGCATTCCTGACGCCGGTTCTCGCCTGGTTGCAGCATGAATTTGGCTGGCACATGGTGTTTGTCAGCACCGGTGCGGTGGGCATTCTCTGGGCGGTGATCTGGTACGCGGTGTATCGCGAACCGCGGGATTTCAAGGGCGCCAATGACGCCGAAATCGACTTGATCCGCGAGGGTGGCGGGTTGGTGGATATCCAGGCCGAGACCGCCAAGGCCAAGGCGAAATTCAGCTGGACCGACCTCGGCATCGTCCTGACCCAACGCAAACTCTGGGGCATCTACCTCGGTCAGTTCTGCCTCAACTCGACGCTGTGGTTTTTCCTGACGTGGTTCCCGACCTACCTGGTGAAATACCGCGGCATGGACTTTATCAAGTCGGGCCTGCTGGCGTCGCTGCCGTTTCTCGCGGCCTTCGTCGGCGTGCTTTGTTCCGGGTTCTTTTCCGACTTCCTGATCCGCCGCGGTTACTCAGTGGGTTTCGCCCGCAAGCTGCCGATCATTGGCGGCTTGCTGATTTCCACTTCGATCATCGGCGCCAACTTCGTCGAATCGACGCCGCTGGTGATTGCCTTCCTTGCGCTGGCCTTCTTCGGTAACGGGCTCGCCTCGATCACCTGGTCACTGGTTTCAACGTTGGCACCGGCACGTTTGTTGGGGCTGACCGGCGGCGTGTTTAATTTCATCGGCAACCTGTCGGCGATCACCACACCGATCGTCATCGGCTTCCTCGCCAGCGGTAATTCGTTTGCCCCCGCGATTACCTATATCTCGGTTCTGGCGTTGATTGGCGCACTTTCCTACATTCTGTTGGTGGGCAAGGTCGAACGTATCAAGTTGTAGTCGCAGCCATCGGGCGACCATAATGCCGCCCGTTCCCTCGCTCAACGGTAAAGGCTGGATATGCAGGAAGACGCCCCAAAAACCGCCAAGGACGCTGCTCCGACCGGCACTCAGACACTGCTTCGCGGTCTGGGTGTGGTTCAGGCCGTGGCCAGTGGCGCCCGCGATCTCAAGGAAATCGCCCGGCTGATCGGCACGACACGCAGCACCACCCATCGTCTGGCCAGTTGCCTGGTGGACGAGCGTTATCTGCGCGTGGTGCCGCAAGTCGGGTATCTGTTGGGGCCGAAGCTGATCGAATTGGGCTTTCAGGCGCGTGAAGAATTGCCGCTGGTCACGTTGGCCGGGCCGTATCTGGACGAGCTGTCGGCGTTGACCGGCGACACCATCCACCTGGCGATTCGCGAGGGCGACGAGGTGCTGTACCTGCACAAGAATCCAGGACGCAACGGACCGGAAATGCGTTCCCGGGTCGGCCACCGCATGCCCTTGGCGCGCACCGGGATCGGCAAGGCGCTGATGCTGGATGACACGCAGGAAGAATGGCAACGGCTGTACGAAGTCAGCTTGCCGGCGGGTGGGAAAAATCAGTTCTGGCCGCAGCACCCGGAGCAATCCTGGGAGCAGTTTCAGCAACGCATGGTCGAGTACGTGGCGGGTGGTTACGCCTTCGATCTGGAAGACAACGAACCGTCGATCCGCTGCGTGGCGGCGCCGATCCGCGATGCCAGCAAACGCATCGTTGCCGGCATCAGCATCGCCAGCACCGTGCCGTACATGCCGCTGGAAAAAATGGCCGAGCTGATCCCCCTGATCAAAGGGGTCACAGCCCGGCTCTCGGCAGAGCTTGGCGCCAAGGTCTGATCAGACTTTCAGCGTCGCCATGTCGATGACGAAACGGTACTTCACGTCACCGGCAATCATGCGGGCGTAAGCCTCGTTGATCTGGCGAATGTCGAGCATCTCGATGTCGCAGGTGATGTTGTGCTCGGCGCAGAAATCCAGCACTTCCTGGGTTTCGGCGATGCCGCCGATCAGCGAGCCAGCCAGCACGCGACGGCTCATCACCAGTTTGCCGGCGTGGACCGGTGGATCGACCGGTTCGATCAACCCGACCAGAATGTGCACGCCGTCAAAACGCAACGTGTCGAGGTAGGGATTAAGGTCATGCTGCACCGGAATGGTGTCCAGCAGGAAGTCAAAGTAACCCGCCGCCGCCTTCATCTGCTCGGCATCGGTGGACACGATCACGTGGTCCGCGCCTTGGCGACGACCTTCTTCTGCCTTGCTCGCCGAGCGGGTGAACAGCGTCACTTCCGCGCCCATCGCCTTGGCGAACTTGATGCCCATGTGGCCGAGACCGCCCATGCCGAGAATCCCGACTTTGTCGCCCGCCTTCACGCCATAGTGCTTGAGCGGCGAGTAGGTGGTGATGCCGGCGCAGAGAATCGGTGCGGCGCTGGCCAGTGCGAGTTTTTCCGGGATGCGTACGACGAAGTGTTCGCTGACCACGATGCTGTCGGAGTAACCGCCCATGGTGTTGCTGCCATCCACGCGGTCCGGTGTGGCATACGTCATGGTCGGACCTTGGAGGCAATATTGCTCAAGGTTGGCCTGGCAAGCTTCGCAGCTGCGGCAGGAATCGACCATGCAACCGACGCCGACCAGATCGCCGACTTTATGCCGGGTGACATTCGCACCGACGGCGGTCACTTTGCCTACGATCTCGTGGCCGGGCATCAGCGGGTAAACGGCAATGCCCCACTCGTTGCGGGCCTGGTGGATGTCGGAATGGCAGACGCCGCAGTAAAGAATGTCGATCGCGACATCGTCGGCCCGAGGGCTGCGGCGCTCGAATTTCATCGGGGCGAGGGGAGTGGTGGCCGACTGGGCGGCGTATCCGATGGCGGTGTACATGGTGAACCTCGCAAAAGCAGTGACAGGTGAGGCGGCGCATTCTGGGTGCCGCACCGATCAGCGGCCATGGCGATTCCTCCGGGTGTCATGCCTATTCCTCCGGCATCAGCGTTCGTTTGGTCAAATGGACGATCAGACCTGCGATGATGCTTTCATCCCTTTTTCCACGACTTTTTTGTGAAGAGCTCCCATGTTGTTGACCCGTCATCTCGATGCCAATGCCGCGCTGGTTTCGCTGATTGAACCACTGGCGACCCGCGACGGTTTCAACCAGACCGCGTTGCCTGGCGTGCAGGTTCTGCGGGCGAGTTGCGATGTCGCCCGTGGCCCGCATATTTACGAGCCGAGCCTGATGATCATCGCCCAGGGCAGCAAACTGGCGTATCTGGGGCCGCGAACGCTGGAGTACGGCGCCGGGCATTATCTGATTCAAGCGTAGCCGGTGCCGTTCGAGTGCGAAACCTATGCGTTGCCGAATGCACCGCTGCTCGGGATTTCGGTGGCCATCGACCGGGTATTGCTGGGGGAGCTGGTGCTGGCCATGGGACTCGTGCCTGATCGGCACGTTGCGGCGCAGACGCCGGAGTCGATGACCTCGGTAGTGCTTGACGACGGCATGCGCGGTTGCGTGGAACGACTGTTGCGTTGCCTGCACGATCCGCTGGACGCCCAGATCATGGGGCCGTCACGCTTGCGCGAGTTGTTGTTCGTCGCCTTGCGTGGGCCGCAGTCCGATGTGTTGCGTGCGCTGGTGGAACAGCAGGGGCAGTTTGCCCGTGTCGCAGCGGCGATCAGTCATTTGCATGCGCACTACACCGAGCCGTTGAACGTCGAGACGCTGGCCAGTTGCGCGAACATGAGTCCGTCGACCTTTCATGAGCATTTCAAGCGCAGCACGTTGTTGTCGCCGGTGCAGTACCTGAAGCGCTTTCGGTTGCTCAAGGCGCAGACGTTGCTGGTGGCGGAAGGTTTGGGCGTGGCGCAGGTGGCGCATCGGGTCGGGTACCAGAGCACGTCTCAGTTCAGTCGCGAGTACAAGCGCTACTTTGAGCGTAATCCGGGAGATGAGCGCGCTGCCTGACAACTGCAAATCCCCTGTAGGAGCCGGCTTGCTGGCGATAGCGTCCATTCAGTCAATAAACAAGTTGACTGACACACCGCTATCGCCAGCAAGCCGGCTCCTACAGGGACCGTGTTGGGGTATGAATTTTGGGCAACAAAAAGGCCCCCATTCGGG
The DNA here is from genome assembly GCF_002091715.1 of Pseudomonas migulae NBRC 103157. Classification (GTDB taxonomy): domain Bacteria; phylum Pseudomonadota; class Gammaproteobacteria; order Pseudomonadales; family Pseudomonadaceae; genus Aquipseudomonas; species Aquipseudomonas migulae_A. Next base: position 42,745 of record NZ_BDAG01000045.1, read on the forward strand.
AGCCTCGTTGTTCAGGCGTACGACTTACATGTTCGGGTAAGTCGGGCCGCCAGCACCTTCCGGTGCCACCCAGGTGATGTTCTGTGCAGGGTCCTTGATGTCGCAGGTCTTGCAGTGAACGCAGTTCTGGGCGTTGATCTGGAAGCGCTTCTCGCCGTCTTCCTTGGTCACCACTTCGTACACGCCGGCCGGGCAGTAGCGCTGGGCAGGTTCATCGTACATCGGCAGGTTCTTGGCGATCGGGATGCTTGGATCGGTCAGCTTCAGGTGGCAAGGCTGTTCTTCTTCGTGGTTGGTACCGGAGATGAACACCGAGCTGAGCTTGTCGAAACTGATCTTGCCGTCCGGTTTCGGGTAGTCGATCTTCTTGCAGTCGGCCGCGAGCTTCAGGCAAGCGTAATCCGGCTTGGTGTCGTGCAATGTGAACGGCAGTTTGCCGCCGAAGATGTTCTGGTCCAGCCAGTTGAAACCACCGCCAACGATGGCGCCGAACTTGTGGATCGCCGGACCGAAGTTGCGGCTGGCGAACAGTTCGTCGTAGAGCCAGCTCTTCTTGAACGCGTCGACGTAAGTGGTCAGCTCTTCGGTGCCGTCCTTCTCGGCGAACAGCGCCTCGGCCACGGATTCAGCGGCGAGCATGCCGGACTTCATCGCGGTGTGGCTGCCTTTGATCTTGGCGAAGTTCAGGGTGCCGAGGTCGCAACCGATCAGCGCACCGCCCTTGAAGACCATTTTCGGCAGCGAGTTCAGGCCGCCTTTGCAGATGGCGCGGGCGCCGTAGCTGATGCGCTTGCCGCCTTCCAGGTACTGCTTGAGCACCGGGTGATGCTTGAGGCGCTGGAACTCGTCGAACGGCGACAGGTAGGTGTTGCTGTAGGAAAGGTCGACGATCAGACCGACCACCACCTGGTTGTTTTCCAGGTGATAGAGGAAGGAGCCGCCGGTGTTCTCGGTGCCCATGATGTCCAGCGGCCAGCCGGCGGTGTGCACCACCAGGCCTGGCTGATGCTTGGCCGGGTCGATTTCCCAGATTTCTTTCAGGCCGATGCCGTAATGCTGGGCGTCGGCTTCGCTGTCGAGGTTGAAACGCTTGATCAACTGTTTGCCGATGTGGCCGCGGCAACCTTCGGCGAACAGCGTGTATTTGCCACGCAGTTCCATGCCCGGGGTGTACAGGCCTTCTTTCGGATGACCTTCGCGGTCAACGCCCAGATCACCGGTGATGATCCCGCGAACCACGCCGTTCTCGTCGAACAGTGCTTCCTGGGCGGCGAAGCCGGGGTAGATTTCCACGCCCAGGTTTTCGGCCTGCTGAGCCAGCCAGCGGCACAAGTTGCCCAGGGAGATGATGTAGTTACCTTCGTTGTGCATGGTCTTGGGCACAAAGAGGTCAGGAATTTTCTGCGCGCTGTCGGCGTTCTTGAGAACGAAGATGTCGTCGCGGGTGACCGGCGTGTTGAGCGGGGCGCCGAGTTCTTTCCAGTCCGGGAACAATTCGTTCAGGGCGCGTGGTTCGAACACGGCGCCAGACAGGATGTGAGCACCGACTTCGGAGCCTTTTTCGACCACGCAGACGCTGATTTCCTTACCGGCTTCGGCGGCCTTCTGCTTCAAGCGGCAGGCGGCGGAAAGACCAGCGGGGCCGGCACCGACGATGACCACGTCGAATTCCATGTATTCGCGTTCCACAGGTTATCTCCTACTCAAGGCTCAACAGTTTTTTTTCTAATTGGAGGTTTGGTGTCGCATCCATGAATCCCTGCGCAAGCGGGGAAGAGGACAATCGATGAACCACCTTTCTCTTTGGGTGGCGCATTATATCTACACCACTCCTAGCGTCCAATACAAACGTTTGTTTGAATTGGCTCAAAGCCAGAGAAATCAAAGTCACGCGGCTTATGAACGGCTATTTTGCCGTATTGACCGGAATAGGCGTTCCGGTCAAGATACGGTCGGTTTTGCGCTCGCCGTAGGCTGACTGTTGGTTTCAAGAGCACCTCTAAAGACAGGGCGATGGCAGTACAAGGTGATGCGCGGCGCGGTGTTGGCGCGCAGTTTACACGCCACGATATTGAATGACTTGTTGGTCACCACTGACGAACGGTCATCAACTTCTTGAGCGAGGGTCACTTGATACGTATGCCGGCGTTTTTAGAGGTGCCCTTGCGCCCGATGAGCATCAACCGCCAGGTTCGCCTAGGCGACTTTCTTTTCACCGGAGAGTAACGAGGAATCCATGAAGGTTCTTGTAGCTGTCAAACGCGTTGTGGATTACAACGTCAAGGTTCGCGTCAAGGCGGACAATTCCGGCGTCGACCTCGCTAACGTGAAGATGTCGATGAACCCATTCTGCGAAATCGCCGTGGAAGAAGCCGTACGCCTGAAAGAGAAAGGTGTTGCGACTGAAATCGTCGTCGTTTCCGTCGGCCCGTCCACCGCTCAAGAGCAACTGCGCACCGCGCTGGCTCTGGGTGCCGACCGCGCCATCCTCGTCGAATCCGCTGAAGATCTGACTTCCCTGGCGGTTGCCAAACTGTTGAAAGCTGTTGTCGACAAGGAACAGCCTCAGCTGGTGATCCTTGGCAAGCAAGCCATCGACAGCGACAACAACCAGACTGGCCAGATGCTCGCTGCATTGAGCGGTTACGGTCAGGGCACCTTCGCTTCGAAAGTCGAAGTGTCCGGCGACAGCGTTGCCGTGACCCGCGAAATCGACGGCGGCGCGCAGACAGTTTCCCTGAAACTGCCAGCCATCGTCACCACCGACCTGCGTTTGAACGAGCCGCGCTACGCGTCCCTGCCAAACATCATGAAAGCCAAGAAGAAGCCTCTCGAAGTGCTGACTCCGGACGCTTTGGGCGTTTCCACCGCCTCCACCAACAAGACCGTGAAAGTCGAAGCGCCAGCTGCACGCAGCGCGGGTATCAAGGTCAAGTCGGTGGCTGAACTGGTCGAGAAACTGAAAAACGAAGCGAAGGTAATCTAAATGACTATCTTGGTTATTGCTGAACACGACAACAAAGTGCTGGCCCCGGCCACGCTGAACACCGTGGCCGCTGCCGCCAAAATCGGCGGTGACATCCACGTACTGGTTGCTGGTCAGGGCGCTGGCGCCGTGGCTGAAGCCGCTGCGAAAATCGCTGGCGTAGCGAAAGTGCTGGTGGCCGATAACGCCGCCTACGCTCACCAACTGCCGGAAAACGTCGCACCGCTGGTGGCCGAATTGGGCAAAGGCTACAGCCACATCCTGGCTGCCGCGACTTCCAATGGCAAAAACATCCTGCCGCGCGTTGCCGCTCAGCTGGACGTTGACCAGATCTCCGAGATCATCTCGGTTGAAAGCGCTGACACCTTCAAGCGCCCGATCTACGCCGGTAACGCCATCGCCACCGTTCAGTCGAACGCTTCGGTCAAAGTGATCACCGTACGTGCCACCGGTTTCGACCCGGTTGCTGCTGAAGGTGGTTCCGCTGCTGTTGAAGCGGTTGCTGCTGCGCACAACGCTGGCACTTCCAGCTTCGTCGGTGAAGAACTGGCCAAGTCCGATCGTCCGGAACTGACCGCTGCCAAAATCGTCGTTTCCGGCGGTCGCGGCATGCAGAACGGCGACAACTTCAAACACCTGTACGCCCTGGCCGACAAGCTGGGCGCTGCCGTCGGTGCTTCCCGCGCCGCGGTCGACGCAGGTTTCGTACCCAACGACATGCAGGTCGGTCAGACCGGCAAGATCGTTGCTCCACAGCTGTACATCGCGGTCGGTATCTCCGGCGCGATCCAGCACCTGGCCGGCATGAAAGACTCCAAAGTGATCGTTGCGATCAACAAGGACGAAGAAGCGCCGATCTTCCAGGTGGCCGATTACGGCCTGGTAGCGGACCTGTTCGAAGCCATCCCTGAGTTCGAGAAGCTGGTCTAATCCAGCGGCTTGACCTATAAAGAGCCCGACCTTTTGGTCGGGCTTTTTTTTTGCTCTTCTGTAGGAGCCGGCTTGCTGGCGATGGCATCACTTCGGTTCATCTGAAACACCGCAGTGATGCCATCGCCAGCAAGCCGGCGCCTGCGGGGGATATAACCGGGTTTGAGTGGAGTGTGTTGCCATGGATTTGCGCCGCGTGTGTGGCTGGTCATTGCTGCTGGGTTTGACGGTGTTTTCGACGCTGTCTATCGCGGCGGGCAAGTGCGAACGCCTGGTGGTCACCGGCAGCCCGGATGCGCCGCCGTATTTGTGGCAAGACCCGCAAAACCCCAAGCACCTGATCGGTGCCAGTGCCGACCTGCTGCAACAAGTAGCAGAGCAGTTGGGCATCAAAGTCGAGATGCTCTATGCCGGCAAACGCGCCCAGGCGCTGGAGGAAGTGCGCAGTGGGCGCATGGACATGCTGGCGGATGCGCCGTTGACGGTCAGCGAGCTGGAAACCCTGGATTACATCCATCCGGCGTTGCTTGAAAACGATTATCTGGTCTGGACCCGAAAAGACTCGTCTCTGGTCTACAACGAAGCACAGGACCTCCACGGTCACCCCGGCGCGTTGTCGGAAAAGTCTCGAATAACCCCGGAATTTGGTAAGTTCGCCGAGCAGCAATTGACCCTCGTACGTACGCCAAACCTGACCCAGGCCTTTCAGAAATTGCTCTTGGGCGAAGTGGAATTTGTCCTCGCGGGACGCTACTCCGGCATGGCAGCGGCACAGGCACTGAGCATGGCCAATGATCTGGTGGCGCGCCCACAACCGGTCGACAAACCTGGCTTGTTCCTCGCGGTTTCCCATAACTCCGCCTGCAACGATCCGTGGTTGCGCGGACAGCTGGCCAAAAAGATGACAGAATTGCCCGCGTCCGGACTGACGGAAGCCGTGCTGCTGCGCAACATCGAGCGCTGGAAAATTCAACTCTCTCAAAAGCAACAGCAACAACCCGCCAGTACCCCAAAACAGTAGGGATTTTTAGTGAGTATTCGACCTCTTTTCGCTGCCCTGGCCGTTCTGGCTCTGGCGGGTTGTGCAGCCGATCCGGCGCCGAATGAACAAATACGCCTGACCGATCAGGCACTGATACAAGCCAAAGCCGTGGGCGCCACCGCTGACGAGGTGCCGGAACTGAAACTGGCCGAAGACAAGTTCAGCCGTGCCCAGGGCGACATGGCGGACCAGTCCTACAAGCATGCGCGGATGCGGGCCGAACAGGCTGAGCTGGATGCGCGCCTGGCCGAGGCGAAGGTCCTGACCCTTAAGAGCGAGGAGCAGTTGAACGTGCTCAATACCCGCATCACCCGTCTGCGCAAGCAAGTGGGAGATGCCCAATGAGCCTCAAGTCCAGCGCCATCGGCGGATTGATCCTCGCAGGTTGCGCCAGCCTGTATGGCTGCGCCGGTCAGCACAGCGAAACCGCGTTGCAAGATGCCAGTGCCGACTTCCAGAAGGTCAAGGAAGATTCCAACGTGCTGCGTATCGCGCCGAAAGACGTGATTCGCGCCGGTGAGTCCCTGGCCCGCGCCGATCGCCTGTCCAGTTATTGGGGCAGCGGTTCGGACGTTGTCCATTACGCCTACCTGAGCAAGCGCTACAGCGAAATCGCTCGGGAGCACACCAATCAGGTGCTCAATGAAGAGCGCGCGGCGAAGCTCGAGCTGGAGCGTCAGCGCCTGCAACTGGCCTTGCGCGAGTCCAAGTTGCTCAGCGTGCAGCAGCAGGGCAAATGGCTCGAAGAACAGATTGTCGCGCTCGCCACCACCCAGACCGATCGTGGCCTGGTGATGACCCTGGGCGACGTGCTGTTCGATACCGGCGAAGCGGAGTTGAAAAACTCGGCGAACCGCGTGGTGTTGAAAATCGTGCAGTTCCTGCAGCTCAACCCCAAGCGCGTCGTACGCATCGAAGGCTACGCCGACAGTACCGGTGGCAAGCAGGAAAACCTGAAGCTGTCCCGTGACCGTGCGCAATCGGTGGCCAATGTGCTGATGGACCTGGGCATCGACGATAAACGTATCCAGGTCGAAGGGTATGGCGACGAATACCCGGTGGACGCGAACGCCTCCGAACGGGGGCGTGCACAGAACCGGCGGGTGGAAATTGTGTTCTCCGACGAAAAAGGCCAGCTCGGCGCCGCCCGCTAATGGGCGCCTCCTGGTAAATCTACGCACTCCGGTAGGAGCCGGCTTGCTGGCGATGGCGTCAACGCGTGTTTCAGATAAACCGCAGTGATGCCATCGCCAGCAAGCCGGCTCCTACAAACCCGGCCTGCTTGTCAGCGCCGGGTTTTTTTACGCCTGCTAATCAACTCACAAAACAGTACAGTTTTTGCTGACACTGCACTGTACCGTCGACTATTGTGGCAACTGTCCCCGTACACTTCTAAACTGTTCCGGTATTGTTTCACACAAGAATAAAATGCCCGTGAAATCGAGTGCTGCGTCATGACCAATCTCTTGCTCTACCAACGTATTGCTCAGCAACTGGCCGAAGACATCCGTCGGGGTGTCTATCAACCGGGGGAGCGCGTGCCTTCGGTGCGCAAGATGAGCTCGCAGCTCAACGTCAGCCATGCCACGGTGTTGCAGGCTTACGCCAATCTCGAAGATCAGGGGCTGATCCGTGCCCGGCCGCAGTCGGGTTACTACGTGCACCAGACCCCGGCCCTGACTGCGCCGACCCCGGACATCGCCCGGGTAGAGCGTCCCGGTCTGGTCACTCGCAGCAGCATCATTCAACAAGTGTTGGTCGAATCCCGGCGTGAGGGCGTGTTCCCTTTGGGCGCGGCGGTGCCCAGTGTCGATTACCTGCCGGTACGGGCGCTGCATCAGCAACTGGCCAAGGTCACCCGTTTCCATAGCCCGCGTGCTTTCAGCTACATGTTCAGCCCCGGTTTCGAGCCGCTGCGTCGCCAGGTGGCCATTCGCATGCGCGACGCCGGTGTGGTGGTCGATCCGTCCGAAGTGGTGATCACCCACGGCTGCGTCGATGCCTTGCAGATGTCTCTGCGCGTACTGACCCGGCCGGGGGACTTGATCGCCGCCGAGTCGCCGACCTATTACGGTTTGTTGCAACTGGCCGACCTGCTGGGCCTCAAGGTCATCGAGATCCCCAGCGATCCGGCCACGGGCATGAGCCTTGAAGCCCTGCAACTGGCGGCCAATCAATGGTCGATCAAAGCGCTGGTGCTGACCACGCGCCTTAGCAATCCGCTGGGCGGCACCATGCCCGAAGAGCGTCAGAAACAACTGCTGCGTCTGGCTTCGGATTTCGATATTCAGGTGGTCGAAGACGATATCTACGGCGAACTGATGTTCGAGCAGGGCCGCACCAAGTCGCTCAAGGCCTACGACCGGCTGGATCGGGTGATCTATTGCTCGAGTTTCTCCAAGACCCTGTCTCCGGGTGTGCGGATCGGCTGGATGATCGCCGGCAAGTACCAGCAGGAAATCCAGCGCCTGCAGACTTTCAGCACGCATTCCGCCTGCAGCGTCACGCAGATGGGCATTGCTGCTTATCTGGAAAATGGCGGTTACGACCGGCATCTGCGCTACATCCGTCAGGAATACCGCAAGAACCTCAGCGCTTTCCAGCTCGCAGTGCAGCAGTATTTTCCTGAAGGCACGCAGATGACCCGGCCGACCGGCGGTTTCATTCTGTGGGTGAGTCTGCCAGGCCGGGTCAACACGCAAGAGTTGCACGTGCGTGCGTTGCAACAAGGCATCAGCATTGCGCCGGGGCTGATTTTCAGTAACACCGAGCAGTTCAATCACTGCATTCGGCTTAACTGTGGAACGCCCTGGAACCGTGAAGCCGAGCGTGCCTTGATGACCCTGGGCATGCTCGCCACGCAACTTTGCCAAGAGATGGCTGGCGGCCTTTGAAAGGGCGGGCGGGTAATTCCCGCCCGAGCTTGTCATGTCGCGCCCAACAAGCGAGCATATGGCCCTCTGCCGATAGTGCCGTTAGCTTCGTTGGGTCCATGAAACCGATTTTTTCCGCCGTCTGGCTGTCGATCTGCCTGTTGATGACCTTCCAAGCGGAAAGCATCATGGCGGCTTCCGTTCAGGAAAAACCCGCCGCTGGCACGGCCTCGAAAAAAACAGCACCGGTCAAGAAAGCCGCACCGGCCAAAAAGAACGTGGCCAAGGTGAAGAAACGTCCACCGATTGCGTCCAAGTCCAAACCGGCCAGCGAGGTTGTGAAAACCCAACTGCCTTCGGTTGACCTGGATTTGAGTCTGCCCGAGGAGATGGCCGAAGAGTTAAAGCCGATCGGTACAGTCCCGTTGCCCCGGCACGACGCCGTGTTGCCACAAATGTTCGGCGACAAGGCCGGCAGCTCTCCCTTCCAGCTTAATGGACGACTGATCAGCAACGAAATGAAGTTGCAACTGCGTAACGAAGAGCGCCGTGATGTTGAAGGCGCCGCGCTGGAATTCGAGTTCAAGCGATAACTCCTTCCCCACTGTGACCTGTTCGCCAGACGCTTTGTCGGAGACTGGTCAGTCACGTTCGGTTAAGCGTAAAAACCCGGCCTCCGGTAATTTAAAACAACTGTTTTAGCGGTTACTCTGTGCCCCGTCCTTTAACACATCGCCCTTCGCGAGGAGCTCGTCGTCATGAAATGCCGTGAAGGCTGTGGTGCCTGTTGCATTGCCCCTTCCATCAGTTCGCCGATTCCCGGCATGCCCAATGGCAAAGCCGCCGGAGAACGTTGCGTACAACTCTCTGTCGAAAACCTGTGCAGTATTTTCGGCCAACCGGAGCGTCCTGCTGTGTGTTCGGCGTTCGAAGCCGATGTCGAAGTCTGTGGAAGCAGCAGCCACGAAGCGATCAGATTGCTGGGCTGGTGGGAGCAAATGACGGCTGCGTGATGTGTTCTATGAACGGAACTTCAATAACAAGGAATAAGACTATGGGTTCGTTGCATCGTATGGCTGTTCTGTGTGGTTTGACGGTTGTGTTGGCGACTTCCGCCGCACAGGCCGAAGACTGGAAGGTGGCCAAGAATGAAGACGGCATCAAGGTGTCCTTGAGCGAAGTGGCCGGCTCCGACTACAAGGCTTATCAGGGCGTTACACTGATGAAAACCACCGTGGCCAAACTGCGCGCACTCCAGGACGACGTGGTAGGCGCCTGCACCTGGATTCATGAGTGCAAAACGCAGAAGCTGCTCAAGCATGAAGGCGACCAGAGCTGGACCTACACCCAGTTCAATACCCCATGGCCGGTGACCGCGCGTGATTCGGTGTTGCATATCACGACCACCGAAGGTGCCGACGGTAGCCTGACGCGCAAACTGGAAGGCGTGCCGAAGTACATTCCTGAAGAAAAGGGTTTCGTGCGGGTCACCAAGATTGATGGGTTCTGGAAGTTGGTGCCCAAGGGTGATCAGGTTGAAGTGACCTATCAGGTTCACACTGAGCCGGGTGGGAGCATTCCGTCGATGGTGGCCAACAAGTTTGTGGTCGATGCGCCGTTTAATACTTTGAAGGCGCTGAAGGAGCGGGCTGAGAAGTAATTGCTTTGGGTTGGGTGTACATATCCATTGCTGTGGTAACGGCGGCTATTGGTTCCGCCCTTACGGCGGGTCACTTTGAAAAGCGCAAAGTAACCAAACGCTCTCGCCCCTGACGTACGGTGCCTCGCTGTGGCTCGGCATGCCCTCGCTCCGGTCCTGCTCCGTGGGCCCGCCGCGATCGGCCATCCTTGGCCGTGCGCGGCTAACCCGGCATCCATGCCGGGTT
>NZ_BDAG01000046.1 GCF_002091715.1 Pseudomonas migulae NBRC 103157
CCCGAGCCTTAGCGAGGGGCCGGACGCTCGGGGCGAGACCTTTTGGTTCCTTTTGGGGCGTTTGCCAAAAGGGACTCGCCGTAAGGGCGAAACCGCCAGCCGCCGTTACCGCAGGAACGGATATGTACTCGGTCAACAAAAGACAGTTCAGACGGATTGCGACGTTACAGAAGGTTATGTTCGACCCCAGGATCGATCTGCGCCCAATGCGAGGTGTCTTCACGATGAGCCTGCAAATAAGGCAACACAGCCGCAAGCAACGGCGCCTTGAACGCCTCCTGAAAACGATGGGCCAACCCGGGAATCAGCTTCAACTGACTACCATGAATATGCGCCGCCAAATGCACCCCATGCATCACCGGCAACAACGGGTCGGCAGTGCCATGAACCACCAGCGTCGGCACCCGCAACTGATTGAGCAACGCCACCCGACTCGGCTCCGCGAGGATCGCCATGATCTGACGCTTCACGCCCTCAGGATTGAACGCCCGGTCATAGGACAGCGCCGCCTGATGCAACAATGCCTGCCGATCATCGCTCACCGTCGGACTGCCCAGCGCCGCGAGCAAGTCAGCCTGCTGCTCCAGCGCCACTTCACGATTCGGTGCGCCCCGGCGCGACAGCAATTGCACCAGCGCTGCGCTCGGCGCCGGCAAGCCTTCGGCGCCGGAGGTGGTCATGATCAACGTCAGACTCTCGATCCGCTGCGGCGCCATGGCCGCCATATGCTGGGCGATCATCCCCCCCATGCTCGCACCCAGCACATGAAATTGATCGACGTGCAATGCATCCATCAAACCCAGCGCATCGTCGGCCATATCCGTGAGGGAATACGGCGCGGAAACCGGCAAACCGAGTTTGTAGCGCAGCACTTCGAAAGTCAGATTGGCATCGACAGGCGCCTGTCGCCAAGTGGACAGGCCAACATCGCGATTGTCATAACGAATCACCCGAAAGCCCTGCTGACACAGCGCGACCACCACCTCGTCCGGCCAGTGAATCAACTGCCCGCCAAGGCCCATCACCAGCAGCAGTGCCGGATCCGAGGCACGGCCGATGCTCTGGTACGCGAGGCTCACCTGCGCCAGATCGACGTGTTCCGTCGCAACATTGACATCACATCGAGAAGCCGCAAAAGACGGCAGGCCGAACAACAACGCGGCCAGGAAAACCACTGTCGAAAAAAATCGTGCACACATGAAAAAACACCGAAACGCAGAACCCCAGTAGAGCGCGAGTCTGATGAAGTTTGATCAAGCGCGCTGCCACAGTTACGTGACAGTTTGATGAAGAGTGCTGAACGGTCATGTTCGAGACCGCGTTATCGTTCTTCGCGAGCAAGCCCGCTCCCACAGGATTCAGCCGTACACAAAATTTGTGATCGACATCGTACCTGTGGGAGCGGGCTTGCTCGCGATGGCGTCCGGACAGACGCCGCAGATTCAAGCCAACTGACTACGCAACTGCCGCGCCGCCGCCACCATGTTGACAAGAGCCGCTTCAGTTTCCGGCCAAGCCCGGGTCTTCAAACCGCAATCCGGGTTCACCCACAACCGCTGCGCCGGAATCCTCTGCACGGCTTTACTCATCAACTTGACCATCTCCGCCGTGTCCGGCACCCGTGGCGAGTGAATGTCATACACCCCCGGGCCAATGTCGTTCGGGTAGTCGAACGCTTCGAAGGCCTCCAGCAATTCCATGTCCGAACGCGAGGTTTCGATGGTGATCACGTCCGCATCCATCGCCGCGATGGCCTCGATCACATCGTTGAATTCGCTGTAGCACATGTGGGTGTGGATCTGGGTTTCATCGCGCACACCGGACGCACTCAAGCGGAACGCTTCCACCGCCCAGTCCAGGTATTCCTGCCATTGCGCCCGACGCAGCGGCAAACCTTCGCGGAACGCCGCTTCGTCGATCTGCACGATCTTGATGCCAGCGCTTTCCAGGTCCACCACCTCGTCACGCAGGGCCAACGCCAACTGCTGCGCCTGGACTTTGCGCGAGACGTCTTCACGCGGGAACGACCACATCAGCATGGTCACCGGCCCGGTGAGCATGCCTTTCATGACCTTGTCGGTCAGGCTTTGCGCGTAGGTGATCCAGTCGACGGTCATGGCGACAGGACGGCTCAGGTCGCCGTAGATGATCGCCGGTTTCACGCAACGGGAACCGTAGCTCTGCACCCAGCCAAACCGAGTGAACAGGTAGCCGTCCAGTTGCTCGGCGAAGTACTCGACCATGTCGTTGCGCTCGGCTTCACCGTGCACCAGCACATCCAGCCCCAGACGCTCCTGGACTTGCACGGCGTGGCGGATTTCGCTGTGCATGGCGTCGGTGTAATCGTTGGCCGACAGCTTGCCTTGCTTGAACGCCTGACGCGCCAGACGGATCGAACCGGTCTGCGGGAACGAACCGATGGTGGTCGTCGGAAACGCCGGCAGCTTCAGCCGCGCACGCTGTTGCTCGATGCGCTTGGCAAACGGCGATTGGCGCTGGCTGTCGGCTGCACCGATGGCGTTGATGCGGGCTTGCACTTCAGGTTTATGGATACGCGGAGACTCGGCACGGCGGGCCTGAATCGCCCGGCTCTCGGCCAGTGCGGTTTGCACCTTCGGCGATTGCGGATCGTTAAGCGCATCACGCAGCACAGCGATTTCGCCACACTTCTGCACGGCAAACGCCAGCCAGCTTTTCAGTTCCGGATCGAGTTTGTCTTCACGCTCCAGGTCTACCGGGCTGTGCAGCAGCGAGCAGGAACTGCTGACCCACAGGTTGTCGCCAAAGCGTTCCTGGGCAAATTGCAGTTGTGCGAGCACTGGCTCCAGTTCGCAACGCCAGACATTGCGGCCGTTGACCAGACCCACCGAGAGAATCTTGTAGGTCGGCAGACGATCGAGCACGTGGAGCAGTTGGTCGGGGGCGCGCACCGCATCGATGTGCAAACCTTGTACTGGCAAACCGACGGCCAGACCGAGGTTGTCTTGCAGACCACTGAAATAGGTCGCCACCAGCTTTTTCAGCGGCGAATACTGGAGGATGTGGTAAGCGCGTTCGAAGGCGTTTTTCCATTCTTGCGGCAGATCGAGGGTCAGGATCGGCTCGTCGATCTGCACCCACTCCACGCCTTGGGCGGCGAGGCGGCCGAGGATTTCGCCGTAGATCGGCAGCAGGCGTTCCAGCAGGTCGAGTTTGTCGAAGTCGTTGCCTTTGGCCTTGCCCAGCCACAGGTAAGTCAGCGGGCCGATGATCACCGGTTTGACGTTGTGGCCCAGTGCCCTGGCTTCATCGACTTCGTCGAACAGCTGTTCCCAGCTCAGTTTGAACGGCTGGTCAGCAGTGAATTCCGGGACCAGGTAGTGGTAGTTGGTATCGAACCATTTGGTCAATTCCTGTGCATATTGCGCTTTGGTGTGTTCGCCGCCGCAGCAGGCTGCGGTAGCACCACGGGCCATGGCGAATAGCGTGTCCAGCGTCGGCAGGCCGTTGGCGTTTTTGGCACTGTCGAAACGCTCCGGGATCACACCGAAGGTCAGGGAATGGGTCAGCACCTGGTCATACCAGGCGAAGTCGCCGACCGGCAGCAGGTCGATGCCGGCGTCTTTCTGCAATTGCCAGTGGGTGGCACGCAGTTGGCGACCGACGCTTTTCAACGCGTCCTGATCGAGATCGCCCTTCCAGTAGGATTCGAGGGCTTTTTTCAATTCACGGTCAGCGCCGATGCGCGGAAAACCAAGTGTGTGGGCCAGAGCCATGGTGAGTTTCTCCCTGTAAAAGATGGCCCTATTGTCGACAGCCGACCCAACATGAGACAAACTCAACCTTTTCGTGTTGATCACAAGTTTTCCTCATGGAGCCTCCGGTGCTTGAAATCCGCCACTTGAAGACCCTGCACGCCTTGCGCGAAGCCGATAGCCTGGTCGATGCCGCCGACCGTCTGCACCTGACCCAATCGGCGCTGTCCCATCAGTTCAAAGAGCTGGAAGAGCGCATGGGCATGCCGTTGTTCGTGCGCAAGACCAAACCGGTGCGCTTCACCAGCGCCGGTTTGCGCCTGCTGCAACTGGCCGACGCCACCTTGCCGTTGCTGCGCGGTGCCGAGCGCGATATCGCGCGGCTGGCCGGTGGCACCGCAGGCCGTCTGCACATGGCAATCGAGTGTCACAGTTGCTTCCAGTGGCTGATGCCGACCATCGACCAGTTTCGCGATGCCTGGCCGGAAGTGGAACTGGACCTGGCGTCGGGTTTCTCCTTCGCCCCGCTGCCAGCCCTGGCCCGTGGGGATCTGGATCTGGTGGTGACCTCCGATCCGCTGGAAATCGCCGGCATCACGTATGTGCCGCTGTTCACTTATGAAGCGATGCTCGCGGTGGCCAATCAGCACCGTTTGGCGAGCAAGGCGTATATCGTTCCTGAAGATCTGCTTACGGAAACACTGATCACTTACCCGGTGGAGCGTGATCGGCTGGACATCTTCACCCGCTTCCTCGAACCGGCCGACATCGAACCGGCCCAGGTCCGCACCTCGGAGCTGACGGTGATGATGATGCAACTGGTGGCCAGCGGCCGTGGCGTGTGTGGCATGCCGCACTGGGCGCTGCATGAATACAGCTCACGGGGCTATGTGAAGGCCAAGCGGCTGGGTGAGAAAGGCTTGTTTGCGACGTTGTACGCGGGGATTCGCGCGGACATGCTGGATGCGCCGTACATGCGTGATTTTCTGCTGACGGCGAAGGACACATCGTTTTCTACGCTGGATGGGGTCAGCGCAGTCCGTTAAAGCAACACCGACCTGCAGGAGCCGGCTTGCTGGCGATAGCGATAGTCGGTCAACCTTTATGTGGCCGGATTAACCGCCATCGCCAGCAAGCCGGCTCCTAGAGGGTTGTGGTGGGTTCAGATCTCGCGCCACATGTGGATCTTGTCGAAGTAGTCTTCACCAACCCGCAGCGCCATCGGTTCCAGGCCAAACTGGATGAAGCCGCAACGCTGGTAAAGGTTGAACGCCGCTTCGTTGCCCGCGGTGACGGTCAGTTGAACCAGCCTCAGGCCCTTGTGGGTTTGCGCCTCGGCCAACACCGTCTGCACCAGTTGATAACCGATCCCGCGCAAACGGACCTTACCGGACACATACATGCCAAACAGCGTCGCCTTGTGCCGGGCCTTTTCACGGGGTTCGAAGGCAAGGCCGACGATGCCCGCCAATTGCCCCTCCTCAAATGCGCCGAACACCACATCCAGCTTGCTGGTCAGGCGCGATTCCCACCAACTCAGCGGCATCGTCGCGCGTTCGCGCACGTTGGATGTGAACGCCTGAGGGTGCAAGTCATAGGCTTCGAGCATCAACGCCCGATAGTCCAGAGCATGGCTGGCATCAAGCCGCTCAATCCACATGTTCACGCTGCCCTTCGTTGCTCAAGCATCAGCCGCACCGCCAGCGCCGACAGGACAAACCCCATGAAGTAGCGTTGCATCGACAGCCAGGTCGGGTTGTTGACGAACCAGGACGCGATGCTTGCTGCAAACACCGCGATCAACAGATTGACGCAGAAACTGACGCTGATCTGGGTCAAACCGAGAACCACGCTCTGAGTGAACACAGAGCCATGCTCAGGCGTGATGAACTGTGGAAACACTGACAGGTAGAACACGGCGATTTTCGGGTTCAGGGCACTGGTCAGAAACCCCATGGTGATCAGTTTGCGCGACGAATCCGCCGGTAACTGCTGCGCCTCGAACGGCGACCGCGCGCCCGGTTTGACCGCCTGCCAGGCCAGCCATATCAGGTACAGCGCACCGGCCCACTTCAACACTTCATAGGCCATTGGCACCGCCAGGAACACCGCGGTCAACCCCGCCGCTGCGGCGAACAGATGCACGAAGAATCCGGCGACCACACCGAGCAACGAGGTTACCCCGGCCCTGCGGCCCTGGCAGATCGAACGGGAGATCAGGTAGATCATGTTCGGCCCCGGCGTCAGTACCATCAGCAACGCGGCAGCGGCGAAAATCAGCAAGTCTTGAAGCGGAATCATGGGCAGTCCTTGGTCCGTGAATAATCAAGCGATCGCGGTCAGCGAGGCTCGATAAAACGGCAGGATCAGGTCTCGTGTCAATGGCGCCAGGGTGACATCGCCGTCGGTCGCCGGATCGATCCAGCATACTTCTTCGATTTCCGCTGCCGGGGACACGTCTGAATCAATCGTCAGCTGAAAGAGTTCGGCCTGTACGATAAATCCTGGCTCATTGGCGGCCGGTGCCGAGAATTGCCCCAGATAGATCGCATGTGCCGGATCGATGACCAGTCCCAGCTCTTCGTCCAGCTCACGGGCCAGCGCGCAGGCCGGTTGTTCGTGGGCCTCGATCTTGCCACCCGGTTGCATGAAGGCCTCGGTGCCGCGCTTGCGAACCAGCAGGGTACGACCGTCGGGACCGATCAACAGGGCGGCGGCGATGCGGATGATGCGGGGTGAGGCGGGAGATGAAGAGGTCATGAACAAAGATTGGCCTTGGCTGAAAAGGCGCAAGGATCACATGAGTATCAGCGCGTCGTCACGCCGAAAAACTTCTGGCAGAGCAGTGCTCACCTCTTGTAGGAGCGAGCTTGCTCGCGATAATCGTCAACGATAACGCTGTAGGCCTGGCAGCTCGCAGCGTTCTCTGGCTTTTCGCGAGCAAGCTTGCTCCGACAGGGGATCAGTGCAGCGCCGGGGATGCCTGACCTGCCTCCAGGAGAGCGACCTCCACCTCTTCCGGCACCTTCACAAAAATGCTGTATTTCGCCCCCTCCATGGCTTCGAATGCGATCAGCTTATCCACCAGCGGTCCGTTCAACACCTTGCCGGCATTGAGCAGCAGCATGCCGTTGTCGGCATTGAGGTTGCGCGCCAGGATCATCCCCGGTGCCAATTCCCGGGTGGTCATGACCTTGACCGCCGGATCGGCCAACGACACATCGCTCAGGTAGGCGGCACACACCTGAATAAAGTCCTCCACCATCCCGGGGTCGTAGAGTTTTCCGGCATAGCTGCGGATATACACCAGCGCCTCATCACTGTTCATCTGCCGTTCCAGGATCAACCCGCGCTGCAACTCGATGAAATCCACCGCCAGTTTCAGCAACCGCGAACCGACGGGAATCGCCTCACCCTTGAGCCGGTCGGGGAAACCGGTGCCGTCCCAACGCTCCTGATGGTGAAGAATCAGACGGGCGGCATCCTTCATCGGGTCGAGCGTCATCAACAGCGATTCGCTCTGCTTCGGGTAATTGCGATAACGCTCACGATCATTGTGATGCAACAGGTCCGCGGGGGCGGTCATCATGCTGTCGGTCCAGCTAAGCTTGCCGATGTTGTAGAGCGCCGCCGCCATGGTCAGGTCGCGACTGGTGCCTTCGTCCAGACCATGGAGCTTGCAGTACACCCGCACCAACTCGATGATCTGGCGGTTGGTCTGTTTGGCTGGCGGCATGCGCAGGTTGGCCAGCAGCGAGAACATCTCGGTGCCGGTGACGTAGCTGCGTTTGAGCTCTTCGTAGGCCAGGTCGAGCATGTCGGCGGTCTGTTGCAGTTCAGCGGTGCGGGAGGCGACACGCTTGTCCAGGGTGATGTTGAGCAGCTTCAATTGCTGGTTCTGATCCCACGTTTCCTGGACGAGACGCAACCGTTCACGCTCGGAATGCTGATACGCGAGTGATTGTCGCAAAATCAGCAGCATTTCCTCATCGTGCCAGGGCTTGCTGATGTAACGGTGGATCTGCCCGTCATTGATGGCTTTGATGATGGCTGACGGATCGGCATAACCGGTCAGCATGATCCGGACGGTATCGGGATAAAGCTTGTGGATGTGAGCCAGCAGCGTGGCCCCGTCCATATTGGGCATCCGTGCATCGCTCATCACCAGATCTATGGGTTGTTGCGCCATGATTTCCAGGGCCTGGGCGCCGCTGGTGGCCAGCAGCACCTCGTACGGCTGGCCGCGTAACAGGCGACGCAGGCTGTTGAGGATGGATTCCTCATCATCGACCAGCAGCACCTTGGGTTTATCGGTGGACGTTGTGGGGAGTTGCTCTTCCATGGCATTACCTCAGGCTAAAACGGTACAGCATCATGTCGGGAACCGGGCAAACATCCCCTATTGCCGGATCCTGACCTACAGGCTAGATGATTTTCGCCCCGTCACCGCAATGATTCGTTTCAGTCAGTTGCGCGAAGTCGCTTCCGGGCGACTATGCTCAGTTCACTCGGATCCATAATCTGTACGTTCGGCCAGGTGGTCAGGGAAAAGGATGACCCTTATGAACACTGTGCATCTAACTGCTGCCGGTCCAGGGAAATGGCGATGAATACGCTGCTGGCGCGGACCAACCGGCGGATTCTCATCGTCGACGACACGGCTTCGATCCATGAGGACTTTATCAAGATCCTCAGCCCGCCCTCATCCGATGACGACAGCCTGACCAGTGCTGAACAAGCCCTGTTCGGCACGACAGTGACGGCCACACTTCAGTGTTTCGTACTCGATTCGGCATTCCAGGGCCTCGAAGCGCTGGACAAGGTCGAAACGGCCCTGGCCAACGACATGCCCTACGCGATGGCGTTCATCGACATGCGCATGCCACCGGGCTGGGATGGCCTGGAAACCATCGAACGCCTGTGGCAAGTCGACCCCAAGCTGCAAGTGGCGTTGTGCACGGCCTACTCCGACTACTCCTGGGAAGACATCGACGAACGCCTGGAGCTGGGCGACCGCCTGCTGATTCTCAAGAAGCCGTTCGATGCCATCGAAATTCGCCAGATGGCCAGCGCGCTGACCGCCAAGTGGCAGATGACCGAAGATGCGGCGCTGAAGATGTCGCTGCTCGAGCAAGCGGTCGAGGAGCGCACCCGGGAACTGTCCGATGCCAACATCATTGTGCAGAACAGCCCGACCATCCTGTATCGACTGCGGGGCGAGCCATCGTTTCCGTTGATGTACATCTCGCACAACATCACCAAATACGGTCATGTCGCGGCGAAACTGGTGGCCTCGGCCAATTGGGCCAAGGAGTTGATCCATCCCGAGGATCAATCGAAAGTCGACGCGGCCATGGCCCGGGTGCTGGACCGCCATGCCGCAGGCGCCTCCATCGAATTCCGGATGCGCACCGGCAACGGTGACTGGCGCTGGGTGGAAAACCGCTACATCCCGGTACGCGACGACGAAGGCCGCCTGCAGGAAGTCGAAGGCATCATCATCGACGTCACCGAACGCAAGGTGGCCGAGGAAAAAATCTTCCTGCTGGCACGCACCGACGGACTGACCGGGCTGGTCAACCGCGCCACGCTGATCGAGCGGCTGCACCAGGCCTTCGCCGCCGCACGTCGCGGCGCAACAGCATTCGCCATGTTTTATCTCGACCTGGACCACTTCAAACGTATCAACGACACCCTCGGTCACCCGGTGGGCGACTTGTTGCTGCAAGAAGTCGCCCGGCGCATCAAGGCCTGCGTGCGGGAAAACGATGTGGTCGCCCGTCTCGGCGGCGACGAGTTCGCGATCCTGCAACTGGACGTCAGCGACCCGACCCACTCTGCCGCCCTCGCCACCAAGGTCCGCGATGCACTTGTGCTGCCCTACTCCCTGGCCGGCAACGATGTACGGGTATCGGTCAGCATCGGCATCAGCAGCTACAGCCCGACCATCACCAGCGCCGACGGCATGTTGACCCAGGCTGACATGGCGCTCTATCGCTCCAAGGAAAAGGGCCGCAACCAGTACCACTTCCACTCCGAGGAGATCAATCAGGAAGTGGTCGAACGCATGACCATCGCCAGCGAGTTGAGAGAGGCCATCGAGCACAATGAACTCGAACTGCGTTACTGGCCGGAAGTGGACCTGACCAGCGGCCAGATCCTCGGGATGGAAGCGCAGGTCACCTGGAATCACCGCGATCGTGGTTTGCTGGAAGCGCCGGCGTTTCTGCCTGCCGCCGAAAAGACCGGCACGATCATCGCACTCGGTCATTGGGTGCTGGATCGAGCCTGCCGGCAGATGCGCCAGTGGCGTGATGAGGGTGTCGCGCCACCGGTGATTGCGATCAAGCTGTCCCTGGCCCAGCTCAAGAGTGGTCCCGAACTGATCTATGACGTGCTGCGCACCACCGCGCGCTGGGAGCTCTGCGCCGGGGACCTGCGGTTCGACGTCACCGAAGCGACACTGGCCCAGACCAAATGGACCCACAACGACGTGTTGCCACGCTTGCGTGATCTGGGTGTGAAAATCGCCATCGACGACTTCGGCACCGAGTATTCCTCGTTCGATTACCTCAAGACCTATCAGGTCAATCACCTGAAACTCGCCCAGGCCTTCATCGACACAGCCGCTCACGATCCGTCCAGCGCCAACACCTTGCGCGCCATCATCAACTTCGCTCGGGACGTAGGGATCGGCATCATTGCCGAAGGTGTCGAAACCCAGGAACAGCGCAGTTCATTGATGGCCACCGGGTCACCGATGAACGCCCAGGGTTATTACTTCAGCAAGGCCGTCAGCAGCCAGCAGGCCGCCGAGCTGCTCAAAGCCGGGAGAATCATGCCATCCACGGAGGACAAGGGATGAAAGCGCCTTTCGTGCGGACCAACCGGCGCATCCTGATCGTCGACGACACGCTTTCGATTCATGAGGATTTCCGCAAGATCCTCGGCCCCGAAACCGAAGACGAACAGAGCCTGGCGGGCACTGAAGCAGCACTGTTCGGCACGCCGCAGAATGATCGGCAGACGTTCCAGCTCGACTCGGCCTTTCAGGGTCAGGAAGCCCTTGAGCTGGTCAAGCGTGCATTGGACGAAGGTCATCCTTACGCCCTTGTGTTTACTGACATGCGCATGCCTCCGGGCTGGGACGGGCTGGAGACCATTGAACAACTGTGGAAGGCCGATCCACACCTGCAAATCGCGTTGTGCACGGCGTATTCGGATTACACCTGGGAAGCCATGGCCGAACGGCTGGAGTTTGGCGACCAGATGCTGGTGCTGAAAAAACCTTTCGACAGCCTGGAAATCCGCCAGATGGCCAGCGCCCTGACCTGGAAATGGCAGATGGCCCAGGACGCGGCGATGAAGGTGCTGAGCCTGGAGCAAACCATCGAAGCGCGGGTTCACGAATTGCTCAAGGTGTCTCACCTGTTGCAGTACGACGTATTGACCGAGTTGCCCAACAGCACGTTGCTGGGTGACCGGCTGAACCAGTCACTGGCGTTGTCCCGACGCCATGACAAGCAACTGGCGGTGATGTTTCTGGGGCTCGATCGCTTCAAGCGCATCAACAATGCGCTCGGCCATCCGGCCGGTGACGAAATGTTGAAACAGGTCAGCCGCAACCTGGTGGCTACCGTGCGCGAGTCCGATTCGGTGTTTCGCTACGGCTCCGACGAATTCGTGGTGATCCTCGCCGATATCCGCCATCCACAGCAGACAAAGGGCATCGCCGACAAACTCTTGAACGCTATTCGCGCGCCCCTGCACATCGCCGGACATGACCTGAGCGTGACCGCGAGCCTGGGCATCAGCATTTATCCCGATGACGGTTTCGACGCCATCGAGCTGATCAAGAAAGCCGAAACCGCGATGCGCAACATCAAGGAAAGCGGACCGAACGATTTCAGTTTTTTCATCGACGAAATGAACCAGCGCGCGCGCGATCACCAAAGCATCGAGACCGGCATTCGCCTGGCGCTGGAGCGCAATGAGTTTGTCCTGCACTACCAACCCAAACTGGATCTGGGCAACGGCCAGGTGGTCGGTGCCGAGGCCTTGATCCGCTGGCAAAAGCCGGGGCACGGCCTGGTCTATCCATCGGCGTTCATCGGGGTCGCCGAGGACAGCGGTCTGATCGTCCCGCTGAGCAAATGGGTGTTGGCCGAGGCCTGCCGACAAGCCTGTGCCTGGCAGGCCCTCGGGCTGCCAAAAATCTGCATGTCGGTGAACATGTCAGCCATCGATTTCCGTCAGCGTGACTTTGTCGATGGCATCGAACAGATCCTCGAACAGACAGGCCTGGAGCCGTCCTTGCTGGAGCTGGAAATCACCGAAGGCGTGTTGATGCAAAACATCGAGACCACCGTCAATTCCCTGAACCGGCTCAAGGCGATGGGTGTGCGTCTGGCCATCGATGACTTTGGCACCGGCTACTCCAGCCTGAGTTACTTGCAGCGCTTTCCGATCGACGTACTGAAAATCGACCAGTCGTTCATTCGCGGTTTGAGCAAGGACAGCAGCGACGCCGCCCTGGTCAGCGCCATCATCAGCCTGGGGCGCAGCCTCAAGCTGACCATCATCGCCGAAGGCGTTGAAACCCTCGAACAACTGAATTTCCTCAGGGCCCATCAATGCGAGGAAGGCCAGGGTTACTACTTCAGCAAAGCCGTGGAACCGGACAGCTTCGTCCAGTACCTGTGGTCCGTGAAACCGGCTCCATTTACCGCCACGTGAACGATGCGTAACGACACATGGGCTTTCAGCCAAGGAATTATCAGATGTCGCCATCCATTCACCACCTGCTCCTGGTGCCGCTGTTCGGATTTTGTCTGAGCGCGAGCGCCGCGCCTCTGGATGAACCGCTCAAACCGCTGCCCCCGGTGCCACAGCAAAACCCGCTGCGGGTCGAACTCGGTCGCCAGTTGTTCAATGAGCCGCGCCTGTCGGTCAACAACACGCTGTCCTGCGCCAGTTGCCATCATCTGGACAAAGGGGGTGCCGATACCCAGGCGTTTTCCATCGGTTTCAACGGAGTGCCAGTAACGATCAACACCCCCAGCGTGTTCAACGCCACCCTGAATTTCAGGCAGTTCTGGAACGGCCGCGCCGACACTCTGGAAACCCAGGTCCATGCCGTGGTGCAGAGCCCCAGCGAAATGGGCAGCAACTGGGAACATGTGGTGCAAGTGCTGTCCGCCGACCCGGCGTACCACAGCGCATTTGGCAAGGCCTACCCGGACGGCGTGACCATGAACAATGTGCAGAATGCCCTGGCCACTTACGAACGTACGCTGCTCAGTAGCAACTCGCGGTTTGATCAATACCTGCTGGGCGACACCGACATCCTCACGCTCGAGGAAAAGTACGGTTACCAGCGTTTCAAGGACTACGGCTGCATCGCCTGCCACCAGGGCGTGAACATCGGCGGCAACATGTTCCAGAAGTTCGGTGTCATGGGCGATTACTTCAAGGTTCGCGGCAACCCGACGGACACCGACCTGGGTCGCTATCTGGTGACCAAGGATGAAGAGGACCGCAACGTGTTCAAGGTACCGAGCCTGCGCAATGTCGCGGTGACCGCGCCGT
Organism: Pseudomonas migulae NBRC 103157; assembly: GCF_002091715.1. Taxonomy (GTDB): domain Bacteria; phylum Pseudomonadota; class Gammaproteobacteria; order Pseudomonadales; family Pseudomonadaceae; genus Aquipseudomonas; species Aquipseudomonas migulae_A. Next base: position 13,323 of record NZ_BDAG01000046.1, read on the forward strand.
ATTTTCACGACGGTTCGGCCAAGACCCTCGAAGAGGCCGTGGACGTGATGTTCAGGTTCCAGCTCGGGCGCGTTCCTTCCATCGAGGACAAAACCCTGATCATCCAGTTTCTCAAGACGTTGACGGGTGAATGGGGAGGCAAGCCTTTATGAAAATGTCTAACCGTCGCAACCTGGCATTGCTGGGCATCGTCGCCGTGATGCTGGCCTCGACGCTGGCGTTCCTGTACCTCAAATCGAACTCGAACGAGACGTCGACCTACGCTGAATCCCGTGACCTGATCGGTCGGATCAAACAGCTGAACGCGCAATGGGAAACCGAGATCCTCAAGGCCAGGATCGCCACCAACCACAACTACGATCCGCTGGTCACGCCGCTGACCGGGATGGCAGAACTCTGGGAGCGGTTCGACACCTTGGAGTCGAACCACGGTCGCAACGACTCGCCGATCTGGCGCGCCAGCCATGATGCATACCTGACCGCCATCCAGGAAAAGACCCGGCTGGTAGAGCAGTTCAAATCCCACAACGCGGTGCTGCGCAACTCGCTGGCGTTCCTGCCCACTGCCGAGGATGACATTCATGAGCAACTGGCCCGGCTGGTCGATGGCGACAAACTGCAACTGCAGAATATCGCCACCGACACTTACGATCTGCTGCTCAGCAGCCTGGAATTCGCCCAGGTCACTTCCGACGACAGGGCCGCCGACATTCTGGTCGGACTGAACAAGCTCGGGGTGAACAAGTTGCGCCTGCCTGAACAGTTTCACAGCCCGATCGATATTCTGAGCAACCACATTTCGCTGATTCTGCGCGAACAACCGGTGGTCAACCGCTTGCTGGAAAACATCGAAGCAGTTCCCGTCGCCGAACGTCTGGACGAGATCACCAGCCTGTTGAATACGGACCAGCAACAGACTGATGCCATCGAGCAGCGCTATCACTTTTACATGCTGGTGTTCTCTGTGCTGCTGGTCTTGCTGCTGGTGTACCTGGCGATTCACCTGATGCGCAGTTTCACCACCATCAGTCGCGTCAACAAGGCCTTGAAAACCGCCAATGACGAACTGGAACTGCGAGTGGAAGAACGCACCCGCGAACTCAAGGACACCCAGAGCGAACTGCTCGACACCGCACGCCAGGCCGGCATGGCCGAGATCGCCACTAATGTGCTGCACAACGTCGGCAATGTGCTGAACAGCGTCAACATCTCGGCCGATCTGGTCAGCCGAAAACTGCGTGCCAGCAAGGCCCAGGGGTTGGGCAAGGCAATGCAACTGATCAACGAACACCCCGGCGACCTTGGCACCTTCCTCACCCAGGACGACAAAGGCAAATTGCTGCCTGGCTACCTCAATCAACTGGTGGAGGCCATCGCCCTCGAACAACAAAGCATGACCGACGAACTCGCGCAATTGAGCAAAAGTGTCGACCACATCAAGGACATCGTCGCCACCCAGCAATCCTACGCGGGCGCCAACAGCCTGATGGAGCCGCTGCACATCAGCGAATTGCTCGAGGACGCCCTGCGCATGAACGCCGGCGCGCTGACCCGCCATCACGTCACGGTGGTCAAGGAGTACGGTGAGGTGCCGCAGGTCATGGGCGACAAACACCGCTTGCTGCTGATCCTGATCAACCTGATCAGCAACGCCAAATACGCCATGTCCGACCTCAGCAATCGTCCGCGGCAAATGACCCTCGGGGTCAAAATCGTCGACAACGAGACGCTGCAAGTTAGCGTCAAGGATGACGGTGAAGGCATCGCTGCGGAAAACATGACGCGCATCTTTGCCCACGGTTTTACCACCCGCAAGGAAGGTCACGGCTTCGGCCTGCACAGCTGTGCCCTGGCCGCCATCGAAATGAACGGCCACCTCACCGCCCACAGCGACGGGCCGGGCAAGGGCGCGCAATTCACCCTGCAGATCCCGCTGAAACCTGTCACGGAGGTAGCATGAGCGAACAGTCGAACCGGCGCATTCTGCTGATCGACGACACACCGTCCATTCATGTGGATTTCCGCAAGATCCTCACGCCGACGCCGGTGCCGACTGTCGAGCTGGACGCAATGGAAGCGGCGCTGTTTGGCAGTGAAGTGAAATCCACCCGCCTCCCGTTCGAGCTGGATTCGGCGTATGGCGGGCAAGAGGGCCTGGGCAAACTTAACGATGCCTTGAAGGAAAGCCGCCCCTATGCGCTGGCCTTCGTCGACATGCGCATGCCGGAGGGCTGGGACGGTGCAAAGACGATTGAGCATTTGTGGCAGGAAGACCCGCGTCTGCAAGTGGTGGTGTGCACCGCGTATTCCGACTATTCGTGGGATGAACTGCTGGACCGGTTGCAGGCCCATGACCGGCTGCTGATTCTGAAAAAACCGTTCGACAACATTGAAGTCCAGCAGATGGCCAACACCCTGCTGACCAAATGGGACATGACCGAAAGGGCCTTTGTGCAGATGAGCCATCTGGAGCATCTGGTGGACCAGCGCACGACCCAATTCAAACAGGCCAGCGAGGCGTTGCAACGGGAAATCGACGAGCGCAAACAGCTTGAATCGCAACTGGTGCAGTCGGAAAAACTCGCTTCACTGGGGCAACTGGCGGCCGGTGTCGCCCATGAAATCAATAACCCCATCGGCTTCATTTCCTCCAACCTCGGCGCCCTTGATGGCTATTTCAAACAGCTGCAGGAAATGCTCGACGCCTATCGAGATGCAGAAGAGGCCATTGGTTCCAGCGAGCTGGTCGAGCGCCTGCATGAACTGCGTGACCGGATCGAGCTTGAATTCCTGCGCGACGACATACCGCTGCTGATCAAGGAATCCAAGGACGGCATCAGCCGCGTCGGGCAGATCGTCAAGGACCTGAAGGACTTCTCGCGGGTGGACTCCAACCAGGAGTGGCAGTGGGCGAACCTGCAGCACGGCATCGAATCGACGCTGAACATCGTGGCCAATGAACTGAAGTACAAGGCCGATGTGGTGAAGGACTATCAGGTCTTGCCCGATATCGAATGCCTGCCTTCGCAGATCAACCAGGTGATCATGAACCTGATCGTCAACGCGTCGCAGGCCATCGGCGCGGAACGTGGGACCCTCACCCTGCGCACCGGGGCGGAAGGGGGAACCGTATGGATCGAAGTCGCCGACACCGGCGCCGGCATCCCGCCGGAAAGCCTGCAGAAAATCTTCGACCCGTTCTTCACTACCAAACCGGTGGGCCAGGGGACAGGGCTGGGCCTGTCCCTGTCCTATGGCATCGTGAAGAAACATAGGGGGGATATTTCGGTGGTGAGTGAAGTTGGCGTCGGCAGCACTTTTCGGGTCGAACTGCCGATCCACCAATCAAAACCCGCAGCCTGAACACCCACCGAGCCCCTGCAGAAGCCGGCTTGCTGGCGATGGCGGCCTCAAGACTTTCATTGTTTTTGAGATTGCCATCGCCAGCAAGCCGGCTCCTGCAAAGGTGTTCCGCGTGCGTTATGTGGCTTCCTGGAAATCCATCTCCGGGGGCTGACGACGGAATCCGCCGGTCAGCACCGCCAGGTACACCACGCCAATCGCCAGCCAGCTCAGGCCCAGGTAAATCGCCAGGTGATCGAGGCTGACCATCAGCCATAAATCCGCCGCCAGGCCAATGAACGGGAAAATCAGGAACAGCACCCACTCACGCAGCCCCTTTTTCTCGCCGCCAATCCAGTAATGAAAGATCACCGACAGGTTCACCAGACTGAACGCCAGGAACGCGCCGAAGTTGATGAACGAGGTCGAGGTGGTGACGTCCAGTTTCAGCGCCAGCAACGCCACCACTGCGCACAGCAGGATGCTGTTGATTGGCGTCCCGAAACGCTCATGCAACGTACCGAAGAAGGATTTCGGCAGCACACCGTCGCGGCCCATGGCATACAGCAGCCGCGAGCCACTGGCCTGTGCCGACAGACCCGAAGCGAATTGACCGACGATCAGGCCGATCAGGAAGATCGACACGAACAGGTCGCCACCGATGTTGCGGGCAATTTCATAGGCCGCCGAGTCGACACTGTCGAACTGGAAAGACGGATGCGCAATCTGCACGAAGTACGACACGCCGACGAAGATCAGCCCGCCGATCAGGGTAATCAGCATGATCGCCCGCGGGATGGTGCGGCGCGGGTCGCGGGTTTCTTCGGTCAGGGTGCTGACCGCGTCGAAACCGAGAAACGAGTAACAGGCGATGGCCGCACCGCTCATGATCAGTGGCATCTGCATGTCACCGTTGAAGAACGGTTTGACTGACCATAACGGCGTGCTCGCATCGCCGCCGACGTAATGCACGCACAGCGCGACGAAGGCAATCAGCACCAGGAACTGCACCAGCATCAGCAAGGCGTTGATGCCGTTGGCCAGTTTCAGGCCAACGATGTTGATCGCGCTGGTGATGCCGATGAACGCCAGCACCCAGACCCACTGCGGCACCGCCGGGAACGCGGAGTTGAGGTACGCCGCGCCGATCAGCCAGATCGCCATCGGCAGGAACAGGTAATCGAGCAGCACTGCCCAACCGGCGATGAAACCGAGTTTCGGGCTGATCGCCTTGCGCACATAGCTGTAAGCCGAGCCGGCCACGGGAAATGCCGAAGCCATTCGGCCGTAACTCATGGCGGTGAAGAACATCGCCACCAGCGCCGCGAGGTACGCGGCCGGCACCATGCCGGCGGTGGATTGAGCGAGGATGCCGAACGTGCCGAGCACAATGATCGGCGTCATGTAGGCGATGCCGAACAGCACCACCGACCCTAATGAGAGGGTGCGTTGCAAACGAGCCATGAGCGACTACTCCGAATTTTATTGGATTTATGGCAGAGCCGAGTTCGGCGCAAATTACAGGTGTTGCGTTTGTTGTTCTGGGTGAATCGTCAAACAGGTGTGTCGCCCGGTCTGACGCCTTCGCGAGCAAGCCCGCTCCCACATTTGATCTCGGGCGTTCAAAAAACCAATGTGGGAGCGGGCTTGCTCGCGAAGGCGCCAGACCGGGCGACACAAAATCCGAATCAGCGCGAAGGAATCAGCAGCTCCCGAAGTCCGGATGCGTGCTCGACCATCTCCCCCGGCAACTTCAGCCGCTGATCATCCAGATACCGATAATCCTGCCGCGCCGCCGTCAGCTGATTAAGGTCCAGCTCAACCGCAAACCGCCCCTCCTCCCGCCCGGCCTCGAACAACAACGTGCCCAACGGATTCACCAGCGCACTGCCGCCAGCAAACACCAGCCCGCCATCGCCCTCTTCGACCCGGTTGACCATCAGCGCAAACGCCTGGTTTTCCTGGGCGCGGGCCATGATCGCGGTGCGGTGAGTCGGGCCGTAGGGGTCCATGTTGCCGTTGGTGACGATCAGCAATTCGGCGCCCAGTTGCGCCAGGGCGCGGGCGGTTTCCGGGAATTCAATGTCGTAGCAAATCAGCAGGCCGACCCGCACGCCGTTCCACAGGCACGTGGCGTAGCGGTCGCCCGGTTCGTACACACCGCGGTCCGACGCCCATAGGTGCGTCTTGCGGTATTTCAGCGCGATGCCTTCAGGGGTGATCAGCAACGTGGTATTGAAAAAACGACCGTTGTCGTTCTCGGCCGTACCGATCACCACGGCGATGTTGCGCTCGCGGGCCACGGCGGCGACCGCGCTGACGGTGGGGCCGTTCAATGGTTCGGCCACCGCCGCCACCGTCTCGGCCGACGGGAATCCCATCAGGTGGCTTTCCGGAAACATGATCAGCTGCGTGTCGGCTGCGCAGGCAGCAATCGTCGCCAATGCGCGTTCGAGGTTGTAAGCCGTGTCGTTGTCACGGCCCGCCAGTTGGGCGAGTTCGACCTTCATGGGTAGTCCTTGTTCTAGTGGCCGGGCGGCAGAAAGATTGCCCGGCCGTTGTCTGTGCGCCAGTATGCGCAGCAAGCAACCGGCCAGGGAATCACGCGGCCGGGGTAACCCGATAGGGGTAGACCCATGACACTCTCGTTAGACGACATCGCCTGGCACCGTTCGGTCGGGCAACTGATCGACGCCCTCGACAAGCCCAATTTCTGGACGCAGCTGGTGCGCCTGCTGGATCAGTACGTGACCTTCGACAGCTGGGTGGCGCTGCTTTTCAGCGCCGATCAGCACCCGCAAGTGTTCGCCGAATGCCCGGGTGAAGACGGCAGCCCCGATCAGTTGTTCCAGGATTACCTGCGCGGTTTGTACCTGCTCGACCCGTTCTACATCGCCTGCCGCGAGCAGTCGCGCACCGGGCTCTATCGCCTGTCGGAAGTGGCGCCGGAGCACTTCGAGCTGACCGAGTATTACCAGCGCTACTTTCGTCTGAATGTGGTGGCCGACGAAATCCAGTTCAATTGCCAGCTCGAAGGCGACCGAACGCTGTGCCTGTCACTGGGCAGCAAACAGCGTTTCAGCGGTCAGCAGATCGCCTTGCTGTCGTTGATCCAGCCGTGGGTGCTCGGCCTGTTGCGCCAGCGCCTGCCGTACGAAATCAACGAAGTCGTGGCCCTCGCGCCGGCGCCGGTCCAGGGTGACTGGCGGGTTCAGCTGGAAGCCTCGGTGCAGCAACTCAAAGGCGCGCAACTGACCGCGCGCGAGCTGGATGTCGGGCGTTTGATGCTCAGCGGTTGTTCCAGTAAAGAAATCGCCCGTAAGCTGGAAATCTCTGTCGAAACCGTGAAAGTCCACAAGAAACACATGTACAGCAAGCTGGGGATCAAGTCCCAGTCCGAGCTGTTTTCGATTTTTCTTCAGGCGCAAAATGCCTGACACCGTGCTGCAATGCTTTTCTGTGGGAGCGGGCTTGCTCGCGAAAACGCTGGTTCAGTCGACATCAATGTTGAATGAAAGATCGATTTCGCGAGCAAGCCCGCTCCCACAGTGATTTTTGTTTAGCCATTACATTGAGTCCGAACCCAAGGAAACCGTATGAGCCTGTCACTCCTGAGCCGCTACGCCTTCTTTGCCGCTTGCGTGATCTTCACCCTCGCCAGCCTGCCCTTCCTGGAACACGACTGGCTCTGGCCGATCACCGCCGTCACGGGCGTGCTCAGCCTGATCGGCCTGTTCGATCTGCTGCAAAGCCCCCACGCGGTGCGCCGCAACTACCCGATCCTCGGCAACATCCGCTACCTGGTGGAGGGCATTCGTCCGGAAATCCGCCAGTACCTGCTCGAATCCGACAGCGACGCCCTGCCCTTCTCCCGGGCCCAGCGTTCGCTGGTCTATTCGCGCGCCAAGAATGAAAGCGCCGATAAACCTTTCGGCACATTGATCGACGTGTACCAATCGGGCTTCGAGTTCATCGGCCACTCCATGCGCCCGGCCCCGTTGAGTGATCCGAGCAGTTTCCGCACCCTCGTCGGCGGCCCGCAGTGCACTCAGCCGTACTCGGCATCGGTGTTCAACATCTCGGCCATGAGTTTCGGCTCCCTCAGCGCCAACGCCATTCGCGCGTTGAACCAGGGCGCCAAACTCGGCAACTTTGCCCACGACACCGGTGAAGGCAGCATCAGTGCCTATCACCGGGAAAACGGCGGCGACCTGACCTGGGAACTCGGCAGCGGCTACTTCGGTTGCCGCACCGCAGACGGACGCTTCGACCCGGAACGCTTCGCCGCACAAGCGCAAACGCCGCAGGTGCGGATGATCGAGATCAAGATGTCCCAGGGTGCCAAACCCGGCCACGGCGGGATTCTGCCCAAGCACAAAGTCACCAGGGAAATCGCCGAAACCCGCGGCATCCTGATGGGCGAAGACTGCATCTCGCCGTCGCGGCACAGCGCGTTTTCCACGCCGATCGAACTGATGCACTTCATCCAGCAACTGCGTGAACTGTCCGGCGGCAAGCCGGTGGGCTTCAAGTTCTGCCTCGGTCATCCTTGGGAATTCATGGGCATCGCCAAGGCCATGCTGGAAACCGGCATCCTCCCGGACTTCATCGTCGTCGATGGCAAGGAAGGCGGCACGGGGGCGGCGCCTGTGGAATTCACCGACCACATCGGCGTACCGATGCGCGAAGGTTTGCTGTTCGTGCACAACACGCTGGTGGGCCTGAACCTGCGGGACAAGATCAAACTCGGTGCCAGCGGCAAGATCGTCAGCGCCTTCGACATTGCCAGCGTGCTGGCCATCGGCGCCGACTGGGCCAACTCGGCGCGCGGCTTCATGTTCGCCATCGGTTGCATCCAGTCGCAGTCGTGCCACACCAACAAATGCCCGACGGGCGTCGCCACCCAGGACACCTTGCGCCAGCGCGCACTCGTCGTCCCGGACAAGGCGCAGCGCGTGTTCAACTTCCACCGCAATACCCTCAAGGCCCTGGCCGAAATGCTCGCCGCCGCCGGTCTCGAACATCCGTCGCAGTTGTCCGCCAAGCACCTGGTGCGGCGCATGTCGGCCACCGAGATCAAGCTGTTCTCGCAGCTGCATGTATTCTTGAAACCGGGGGAATTGCTCACTGGCGAGGTGAACGGCGAGTTCTATTCGCGCATGTGGCAGATGGCGCGGGCGGACAGCTTTGAGCCCAATGAAATGGCAGCGGCTTGAGACCAGCGAGGCGCTTCACCAGCGAAGCGCCTTGATCGGGGCTGGCTCTTTCATGACGATGAAACCGTAATCACCCAACAGATAAATCCGGTAGTACTGGCGCTCCACCAGCGCCGGATACCCCAGATACCCCACGCGCGTCGCATTGCGATGCTCCTTCTCCGCGACCACGTTGGTGATGCCCACTTTCGGCAGGTTCTCGGCCAACATGAAAAAGTCGATGTTGAGCAGATAGTGCAACACCGGCATCTGCTTGAACGAACCTGCGGCAGCCAGCAACCAGTGATCGGAGTACGTCACCGACATGTAGATCCGCTTGGCCTCGCGCAGTTGTCGATGAGCCGCTATGTCGTGCTCGAGGCTGAACAGCGCACTGGTCGAGAAGGCTTTCTGCACCGTCAGCACCCGACCGTAAGCGAACGACAACGACAACATCGCCAGCAATGGCAGCACCAGCAACAACGGCAGCCGTTCATGGATCTGCGCCAGCGCCAGGTGGCTCAAGTAGAACAACAGCACCAGCAGCACGGCGAAACCCATCAAGGTCCGGGCGCCCTCGTTGAAGTCACGGAAAAACAGCGCGACACCCGACACCAACAGCGTCACAGCCGGCAAGGTCAGCAGACACAGCAGGCCGATCAGGCCTTTCTTCAGTCCGCTGTCCGGACGCGCTCGCACCTGCAGTCCCACCTGGATTGCACCGGCAATCGCGCAGAGCAACAGCGCAGCGAACACCCAGGCGAATCCGCCGTGAAACAGCAACACGACCTTTTCCAGCACTCTGCCGATGTTGACGTGCAATTGCAGCAGCGGCGCGGCGGCCCAGTTCAATAACAACGCGCGATCCTGACTCATGAAGGCCACGGCACTGGCGCAGTAAATCAGCCAGCCCAGGGTGACCTGCGCCAGTTTCCAGCCGATCAACCCGCACAACTGCGGCCAGGCCACTCGGTCATTCACGCCCCTGAGCAGTTCCAGGCAACACAAGCCCAGAAACACATTCAGGCTGATCTGATACAGCCCCAGCGCCAGTGCAATCAGCAGTGCCGGCACCAACCATTGCCGGCTGCGCGAGGGGTGACGAAAAGTGATCGCATAGATCACCGCCACCAGGCTCAAGGCCATGGCGGGACCGTCGTATTGATAAGACAGGTTCTGCAGAAAAAACGGGTTGTACCAGAGTGGCAGCGGCACCAGGCAACAGGCAATCGTCGGTTGTGGAAAGTAATGAAATGTCAGCCGGGTCAACGCCGAGGCCATGGCCAGCGTGGCGATCAACAGGGGCAACGGAAAGATGTTCGGCGCGGCGTTGCCAAACGTCAGCAGGTTGTAGAACAGCTGGGTGAACAAGCGTCCCTGCTCTGCCCAGGCCATGCCGGCCGACAGCGAACGCCAGTTGTCATCGATGTACGGGAAGTCCGCAAGAATCAGCGGCACGACATACAGCAACGTCGCGAGCAGAAAAAACAGCCAGACCTGGCGTGGCCCGAGTTCTTTACCGAGAAAATCGCTGAGCCGGCCCATGCTATAGCCCGAGCCGGTCTTTGCCACCGACGATGTCTTTCACCACATAGCGCGGCCGATGCTTGGCTTCGATGTAGATCCGCCCGACGTACTCGCCGAGGATGCCGATGCCGATCAACTGCACACCGCCAAGAAACAGAATGGCAGTCATCAGCGACGGGTAACCGGGGACGTTGTTGCCGAAGAAAATCTTGTCCAGAACCATGTACACCGCGTAAAGCACCGCGAAGATCGAAATGCTGCCGCCGATGTACGTCCACAAGCGCAACGGCACCGTACTGAACGATGTCACGCCTTCGAGGGCCAGGTTCCAGAGTTTCCAGCCATTGAACTTGCTGTTCCCCACCACCCTTCTTTCGCGCTCGTACTCCACCACCACGGTGTTGAACCCGGCCCACGACAGCACGCCCTTCATGAACAACTGGTGCTCGGGCAAGGTACGAATGACGTCGACCACCTTGCGATCCATCAACCGGAAATCGCCAACGTTTTCCTCTATCCGGGTGTACGAAATACGGTTCAGCACATGGTAGAACAGCGAGGCGGTGTGGCGTTTCAGGTAACCATCGGTGGCTCGATTGCGGCGTTTGGCGAGCACCACATCCGCGCCTTTCTGCCACTCGTCTATCAACCGCGGAATGACACTGATCGGGTCCTGCAGATCGACATCCATGGGGATCACCGCGTCGCCCGTCGCATATTCCAGGCCGGCGAACAGGGCCGGCTCCTTGCCGAAGTTGCGCGAAAAGTTGATCAGCAGCACCAGTGCGTCGGTCTGCGCCAGCGCTTTGGCCTGCTCTGCCGTGCCATCGGAACTGCCATCGTTGATGAACACGATCTCGACCTCACTGCCGACGAGCCTCAACTCGCGGCGCACCGCCTGATAGAACAGGACGATCGCCTGCTCTTCGTTGAAGACCGGAACGATCAGCGAAACCTTCACGTTTCACGCTCCTGAACAATGCCGTGTAACTGTTCGACAGAGGCCGTCCGCCGTTGTTCTTGCGCGCCATCGGTCTGCCAGACCAGTGGGCGGCCCCTTACAACCAGCTTAGGTCAGGGCGGGCATCTGAGACATCCAGTAATATCGGGGTTTTGCAATTGCCCACGAATCACGCCACCCTGCGCGGCGCGCAACCTTCGGCGCCTCCATCCATTCTTAATACAACACCCGTTCACGAGCCCCGCTGTCATGACGTTTGAACGCGATCACCGAATCGACTTTTTTCGAGGCCTGGCGCTGATCTTCATCTTCTGGGATCACGTGCCTCACAACCCCCTCGGTCAAATCACCCCGCGTAACTTCGGTTTCAGCGATGCCGCCGAAATCTTCGTGTTTCTGGCTGGTTATGCGGCGGTCCTGGCCTACGGCAAAATCCTTCAGCGCGATGGTTATCTGATCGCCTGCGTGAAGATCCTGCGCCGCGCCTGGGTGCTCTACGTGGTGCATATTTTCCTGCTGGCGATGCTGATGGGCATCGTGTTCTTCGCCAACAGCCATGTGGAAACCCGGGATCTGGTGGAAGAAATGGGCATGCACCATTTCATCACCAACCCGCAGCAAGCCCTGGTGGATGAACTGCTGCTGCGCTTCAAACCCAACCTCATGGACCCGCTGCCGTTGTACATCGTGCTGCTGGCCGGATTGCCGCTGGTGTTGCCGATGCTGGTGCGTAAACCGTGGGCGGTGGTGGCCGTGTCGTTGACCGTGTACCTGTTGGCGCCGTGGTTCGGCTGGAACCTGGCGGCCATCAAGGATGGCGTGTGGTATTTCAATCCCGTGGTCTGGCAACTGCTGTTTGTGTTGGGCGGCGCGGCGGCGACTTACGGGCAGCACCCCCGGTTACCTGACGCGCGCCCGTTGCTGCGCCGGCCGTTGTTTGTCAGTGCCGTGGTGTATGTGGTGGTTACCGGCATGCTGACCGTCTCCTGGCGGTGGCCGGAAATTCATGACGCGCTGATGCCTGCGTGGCTGAGCAACCTGTTGTACCCGATCAGCAAGACTGACTTGTCGCCGGTGCGGTTGCTGCACTTTCTGGCGCTGGCGTATGTCACGGCGAAGCTGTTGCCCGATACCGGCTGGACGCAAAACTGGCTGGCGCAGCAAAGTTGTCGCATGGGGCGTTATTCGCTGGAAATCTTTTGCCTCGGCGTGTTGTTGGCGCCGTTGGCGGACATGGTCAATGCCATGACCGACGATGCGTTTGCCATGCAGATATTCACAGCCTTGGTGGGGGCGGGGTTGATGGCGTTGCTGGGGGCCTGGCTGGAGTTCAATAAACGGTTGAACCAGTCGGTCAACAGGTCGCAGCGTTCGGTAGCTGAACGGATCTCTTTGTAGGGGCTGGTTTGTCGGTGATAGCGATCTATCCGGCGGCCATTTTCTTTCGGGTGTACATATCCAATCCCTAGGCCGCAGAGCGCACCGCAACACCAGTCGGCTGCAGCTTGAACACATAAAACAACACCGTCAGCAACACCAGGAACGCCGGGCCTACATACAGCGCCACGCGGGTGTCCGGGAAGTACGCCATCAGACCGACCACCAACACCAGGAACGCCAGCGCCAGGTACGAGCTGACCGGGTACAGCCACATCCTGTATTTCAGGCCGGCCCGTTCGCTGGCACTCAGGCCTTTGCGGAACTTGAGCTGGGCCAGCAGGATCATCACCCAGGTCCAGATGGCGCCGAAGGTGGCAATCGCCGTCACCCAGACGAAGACTTTCTCAGGCACCAGGTAGTTGAGCAGAACGCCCAGCAGCAAGGCGAAAATCGACAGCAGCAATGCACGACGCGGCACGCCGTTGTTCGACGTCTTGGCGAAACCGGCCGGGGCCTGGCCATTCTGCGCCAGGCTGTAAAGCATGCGCCCGGTGCTGAAAATGCCACCGTTGCATGACGACAGCGCTGCGGTGATCACCACAAAGTTGATGATACCGGCGGCGGTCTTGATGCCCAGGCGCTCGAACGTCATCACGAACGGGCTGCCTTGGGTGCCGATTTCATTCCACGGATAAATCGACAGAATCACGAACAACGCGCCGACGTAGAACAGCAGAATCCGCCAGAACACCGAGCCGATTGCATTGGGGATGGTCTTCTGCGGGTTCTTCGCTTCACCCGCGGTCAGGCCGATCATCTCGACGCCGAGGTAAGCGAACATCACCATTTGCAGGGACATCAGCACGCCTTGCACGCCGTTGGGCATGAAGCCGCCGTGGGCCCAGAGGTTGGAAATCCCCAGCGCCACACCGTCGTTACCGAAACCGAACGCGATCACACCGACGCCGCCAACCACCATCGCAATGATGGTGACGATCTTGATCAGGGCAAACCAGAATTCGAATTCACCGAAGGCTTTCACCGCGATCAGGTTGATCGAGCCCATGCTGACCAGCGCCGCCAGTGCCCAGATCCAGCGCGGCACCTCGGGGAACCAGACGCCCATGTAAACCGCCACCGCGGTGATTTCCGCAACGCAGGTCACCAGCCACAGGAACCAATAGTTCCAGCCGGTCAGGAAACCCGCCAAGGGGCCGAGGTAGTCTTGGGCATAACGGCTGAAGGAGCCGGCGACCGGGTTGTGCACCGCCATCTCGCCGAGGGCGCGCATAATCACCAGGATCGCCAGACCGCCGATGATGTAGGACAGCATGATGGCCGGGCCGGCCATTTCGATGGCTTTGGCCGAACCGAGGAACAGACCGACGCCGATACAGGCACCGAGCGCCATCAAGCGAATATGCCGTTCGCCGAGTTCGCGTTTAAGCGGGCCGCCTTGAGCGGTCTCGCCGTGGGGCAGGTGATTGCCGACTGGCATAGGGGTACAACCTCGTCTTGTTATTGGATATGACCACCGAGTGTCGAAGCGCTGGCTGATAAACCATTGCTTGACTGAACCGGTACTGCTTCGTGGGCAGAACCGTCCTGTAGGACAAAACCTTCAGGATCAGCGGGGCGTGCAGTATAAAAAGCTGACGTCAGAGAATTTCACTCTATAAATCACAAAATTCAGGCGTACATCTCGATAAAAACGCGATTTCAGGAGATGAATTGTCTTGGTTTTGTAGGATTTTTCGCCATTTAACACGCCGCCGAGTATTGCACGGTATTGGTGCAACGTCATGCCCCTGCCTGCGCGGCATTTACCCGTCGACCTCTCTAGTTCAAGCATTCCAGAGCATCACATTGCCTTTTGGGTGGAGGTGCCTTTGTGGCGAGGGGATTTAGCGAAACGTCGCACCGCCCCGTTGGGTGGCGCAGCCGCCCCAAACCAGTCATCCCCGTTCTTTCAAAGAGATCGCGTTTGAAGGGTTTACGACTGCTGCGCAGCCGAACGGGGGCAAGCCGCCTCGCCACAAAAGCGTCCTCGCCATCAGTCGCAGTGGATCCATGATATTTGTGTATTCACAATATTTTCCCCATTGCCAACCACCGACTAAGCTTCAGACAAGTCCGATCAATCTGCGTGAATGGATCAGTCGACTATGGGTGCTTTGTGGCAAACCGATTCGAGTAAAACTGTGGTTCCGACTGAACGTGTGGATGAAGCGCCTTTACCCGAAAAACCTCGCCGTAGTCGCACGAAACACGGCTGGGGTGCCTTCTGGTTGTTGCTGTTGATAATCGCGATTGTCGTGGGTCTGGCTGCCGCCAAGGAAATGCGCACCTCGAAACTTCAATCCCGGGAAGTCAGCAAATTTGCCGCGACCCTGAAATACGATTTGCAACCCGGCCCCAGCGACGCCATTCGCTACCCCGGTGCCGGGCCGTTCGATCTGCGATTGGGCTATAGCTCGCTGGGTGAATTCCTGCCGCGGCTGCTCAAGCGTGATTACGTCATCTCGGCCCAGACCCGTTTCTCCCAGGCGCTGATGGACTACAGCGACAAGGGCTTTTTCGTGCCCTATCCGGAGAAGATCCAGGCCGGTTTGCTGATCACCGATTGCCGGGCCGCGCCGTTGTATCAGTACAAATATCCGCAACAACTCTATTCAAGCTTCGATGCGATCCCGCCCGTGGTGGTCAACAGTTTGCTGTTCATCGAAAACCGCTTCCTGCTCGACCCTCGTCAACCCCGGGCCAACCCCGCCGTGGATTGGCCGCGGTTCGGCATGGCCGCGTGGTCGCAGGTTGCCAAATTGCTGCACATGCCCGGCCAGTCTGCGGGCGGCAGTACCCTGGCGACGCAACTGGAAAAGTACCGTCACTCACCGGATGGCTTGACGGTGTCGGGGGCGGAAAAAATCCGCCAGATGATTTCCGCGACCGTGCGCGCCTATCAGGCCGGCCCGGAAACCCTTGAGGTTCGCAAAAACGTGGTGCGCGATTACCTCAACAGCGTACCGCTGTCGGCCGTGCCGGGGCACGGCGAAGTACACGGCATGGCCGAAGGTTTGCGCGTCTGGTACGGCGCCGATTTCACAAAAGCCAATGAACGGCTGGCCAGTACCGATACGGATCCCAAGAGCATGGCGGAAAAAGGCCTGGCCTTGCGTGAGATGCTGTCGCTGATGATCGCCCAGCGCCGCCCTTCCCACTACCTGACCAAGGGCCGTGACGAACTGGCCGACCTCACCGACAGTCACATTCGTCTGCTGGCACAGAACAACGTGATCGATGCGCCGTTTGCGGCGGCCGCACTGGCCAGTAAAGTGACCTACCGCGACTGGCAGACCCAGCCAACCATTCAACCGATCGAAACCAACAAAGGCATCAGCGTGGCGCGCAGTCGACTGGGCGGCTTGCTCAATCGGCCGCTGTACGACCTCGATCGCCTCGACCTGTCGGCCACCACCACCCTGCAAGGCGACCTGCAAACCCAGGCCACCGAATACCTCAAGCATCTGGCCGACCCGGTCTTTGCAACGCAAATCGGCCTGATGGGTGAACGCCTGCTCACGCCCACCAGCACCACGCAAGTGCGCTACAGCTTCACGCTGTTCGAACTGACCCCGGACGGCTCACGGGTGCGAGTGCAGACCGACAGCACCGATCAGCCGTTCGACATCAACGAAGGCAGCAAGCTGGAATTGGGCTCCACCGCGAAAATGCGCGTGCTGACGACTTACCTGCAAATCATCGCCGAGCTGCACGAGAAGTACGCCGAGATGACCGTACCGGAATTGAAGAAAGTCGACGTTCCGGATCAGGATCGCCTGAGCCGCTGGGCCGTCGATTACCTGATCGAGAACAAGGATCGCAATCTGCCGGCCATGCTCGGCGCCGCCCTGGACCGCAAGTATTCGGCCAGCCCTGGCGAAGCTTTTTTCACCGGTGGCGGGCTGCACACCTTCGTCAACTTCCGCAAGGAAGACAACGGCCGCATACCGACCCTGCGCGATGCCCTGCGTGAATCGATCAACCTGCCGTTCATTCGGCTGATGCGGGATCTGGTGCGCTATACCACCTACTCCGGCCCGAACAACAGCGCTGCACTGCTCGGGGACGACCGCGACCCTCGGCGTCAGGAATACCTGGCCGAATTCGCCGACCGCGAGGGCACCTCGTTCCTGCTCAAGTTCTGGAAAAAATACAAAAACAAGGACACCCAGGCACGCCTCGAAACGTTCCTCGACAGCATGCGCCCGACGCCGATTCGCATCGCCGCCGTGCATCGTTATCTGCTGCCGCAAGCCAGCCAGGAAAGCTTCAACGCCTTTGTGCGCGCGCACCTCACAGGCGTCAAACTCACCGAAAAACTCACGGATGAACGCCTCCAACGGCTCTACGAAAATTACAGCCCCGGCATCTACGACTTGCCGGACCAGGGCTTCATCGCCAAGGTTCACCCGCTGGACTTGTGGCTGATGGGCTACCTGCTGAACAACCCGGATGCCAAGTGGAGCCAGATCGTCAAAGCCAGTCAGTTCGAGCGTCAGGAAGTCTATAGCTGGCTGTTCAAGAGTCGTCACAAGGGCGCCCGCGACAGCCGTATCCGCACCATGCTGGAGATCGAGGCGTTTCTCGACATTCACGCGCGCTGGCAGAAAGTCGGCTACCCGTTCGATCACCTGGTGCCGTCGCTGGCCACCGCTATCGGCAGTTCCGGCGACCGTCCGGCGGCGCTGGGCGAGCTGATCGGCACCATCCTCAACGACGGCGTGCGCATGCCGACACTGCGCATCGACACCCTGCACTTCGCGGCGAATACACCGTATGAAACCAAGTTGATCAATGACCCGGACGCCGGCAAACGGGTGATGCCGTCCGAAGTGGCCGCAGCCATGCGCGAGGCCCTGTCGCAAGTGGTGGATGCCGGTACGGCGAAACGCGTGTCCGGCAGTTTCATCACGTCCGATGGCAAACCATTGGCCATGGGCGGCAAGACCGGCACCGGGGATAACCGCATCGAAGCCATCGGTTCCGGCGGGCGGATTCTCAGTTCGAAGTCGATCAACCGTACGGCGACCTTCGTGTTCTACATCGGCGACACCCACTTCGGGACATTGACCGCCTTCGTGCCGGGACGCACGGCCGAAGCCTTCAAGTTCACCTCCGCATTGCCGGTACAAGTGCTCAAAGGCATGGCGCCAATTCTGACACCGTACCTGCAACCGGGAAGTCACACCGGATGCCTGCCGGTTGAGGTCGCCCGGCGCTGACACTGCCTTCCTGATCCCCCCAGATATATCCCCCTTCTGCACAGAGGTCGCTCAAACGCGGCCGGTCGCGGCCTCTTCGACCGTTGGTCGCCCTACCTTGCCTTCTCAATAAGATATATCTTAAGTTGTATCTAAACACGACAGAGAGAAGGAAAAATGAGAGACCATCATTCCCCCCACCGCGAACACGGCGATGGCCGCGACGGCTTCGAAAAACGTCCCGGCCGCGAGCGCGGCGGTCGCGGGCCACGGGTATTTGCCCCCGGCGACCTGAAATTGCTGCTGCTGGCACTGATTGCCGAGCAGCCCTGCCACGGCTACGACCTGATCCGCCAGATCGAAGGCATGTTCGACGGCGCCTACAGCCCCAGCCCCGGCGTGATCTACCCGACCCTGACGTTTCTGGAAGAAAGCGAAATGATTCTGGGTGACGCCGAGGGTGGCAAAAAACGCTACAGCGTGACCGACGCCGGACGTCTGTCATTGAGCGAGCAATCCGTCGCTCTCGAAGGTGTGCGGGTGCGCATCGATGTCAGCAAACGTTCGCTGCGAGGCCATGATCGCCCGCCGGAAATTCACGAAGCGGTGCACAACCTGCGTCATGCCTTGCAACTGCACCACGGCCGCTGGAGCGTTGAAGAAATCCAGCGCGTCGCCGCCCTGCTCAACGACACCGCCAAAGCCATCGTCGACGGCCCAGCCGTTCCAACCGCATCGGAGCAAGCCGAATGACTGAAGTGATCCAAACCATTCACCGTGTGATGCACGAGATCAAACGCCGTCGCCTGCAAGTGCTGCGCGTGGTCGACCTGACCCCGCGCATGCGCCGGATTACCTTGGGTGGGCCAGAGTTGGCTGGCTTCGTCAGCCTCGGCACCGATGACCACGTCAAACTGTTGTTCCCGCAGAACGCGGCGGAACAAGCGGCGCTGGAAACCCTGGTACTTGGCGCCGGAAAGGACAATGGGCCGATGCCGGCGATGCGTGACTACACGCCGCGCCGCTACGACCTGGACACGCTGGAACTGGACATCGACTTCGTGCTGCACGGCGACGGCCCTGCCTCGACCTGGGCCGAACAGGCCAAACCGGGGCAATTCCTGCACATCGGCGGGCCACGGGGCTCGATGATCGTGCCGGACATCTTCGACAGCTATTTGCTGATCGGCGATGAAACCGCCCTGCCCGCCATCGCCCGTCGCCTGGAAGGGCTGGCGGCCAATCGTCGTGCGCTGGTGATTGTGGAAGTGGAAAACGGCGCCGAGCAGCAGCGCCTGGAAAGCGCCGCGCAAGTCAACGTCATCTGGGTGTTGCGCGAGGGCGGCAGGAACAATCTGCTGACCACCGTGAAAGAGTTGCAGGTGCCCAGCGGCAATCTGTACGCGTGGGTGGCGACCGAGACGAAAGTGTCACGACAGATTCGTCGGGTGTTGCTGGATGAGCACGGGTTGAATGAACAGTTCGTCAAGGCCGTCGGCTATTGGCGCCTGGACGACAGCGACGAGGAATAACGCCATACAAACTGTAGGAGCCGGCTTGCTGGCGATAGGTCCCTTGAACCCTGCATCGATTTCAAGGACGCCATCGCCAGCAAGCCGGCTCCTACAGGTCCGTGTGATTCAGGCGTATCGCCGCCACCGATCCAGTGCGATCAGCACCAAGGCAATCACCAAAAACCCCGCCAACAATCCGCCTGCATTCGCAAACACCTGTGGATAACCCAGCGTGTCCACATCAATGAATGGGTACGGATAAGCCGCCAGCAGATGCCCACGCAACAATGCATAGGCGAAGTACACCAGCGGGTAGATCACCCACAGTGCGATGTGCCAAAGACGCAACGTGCCCTTCGGCACACAGTAAAACCACCAGGCCAGAAACAGCAGCGGCATGACGTCATGCATCAGCTCATCGGCCAGCCATTGCCAGCCTTCGGGATGCCACAGATGGCGCAACAGAATGTTGTAGGCAAGGCCGACCACGGCGATGCTCACCGCAATCCCGCTGCTCACCCAAGGCTGCAAAAACCAGCGTCGCACCGCCGAGTCGCGGGACGTCCATTCGCAGGTCAGTACGGTCGCCACCAGCGTATTGGTCAGCACCGTGAAGTAACTGAAAAAGCTCACCAGCCCCCCCAGCAGACTGGCCTCCAGACTCCAGCGCGAGTAGAGAATCAGGTACAGCTGAATGGCCAGCCCCGTCCAGCCCAGCACCGCGGACACCGCAACAAAACGACGCCTCGCGGCAGCACCTGGCGTCGACAGGTTGACCATGTTCAGAGCGGACGCTTGGTGCGCATCAACTTCACATACAGGCGTTCAACCTTCTCCCGCGCCCACGGGGTTTTGCGCAGGAACGTCAGGCTCGACTTGATACTCGGGTCACTCTTGAAGCAGCGAATGTCGATACGCTCGGCCAGGCCCGACCATTCGTAATGTTCCACCAGAGCGTTAAGGATCTGCTCCAGCGTCACGCCGTGCAGCGGGTTGTTGTTCTGTTCGGTCATGCCGGGCCTTCGAGCGATGTAAGGATGGGAAGCCGCGCACCTTAGCCGAGGGGGTGGTCGGGTGGAAGGGTTCTGTGCGCTATCTGATAAATGTAGGTCAAAGGTGACGGATCATCTGAACGCAATTCATTGCAGGAGCCGGCTTGCTGGCGATAGCGAAGTGTCAGGCGATATCAGCGTTGACTGATGCGCCGCCATCGCCAGCAAGCCGGCTCCTACAGGGTGTTCTGACTGTTACCAAATCCGAAAGAATTCATCTCGGCAAAAGGTCTTTCTCTATTTGTAACAGAACATTATCCTTGCGCCCGTTAAGCTGAAACGCTTCCGCTACCTGCTTCACTTCTGCTGTATCCGTTCATTCCTCAGAAAAAGACCCAGAATTTCTTCCTTATGCCTTATTTTCAAACTCCGCGAGACAGCGCTGTCTGCACTGCTGTTGCCAACCGAAAAGCCCTGAATCTGATCGGTGGGTTTACCGCTTTGAGCCTTGCCACTTGCACCCAGGCCGCTCCCGCGTTCGATAGCGAATCACCCTGGATGCTCGGCGACTGGAACGGCACTCGCACCGAACTTTCGGAAAAAGGCTACGACTTCAAGGTCGATTACACCGGCGAAATGGGCAGCAATCTGCACGGTGGCTACGACCACGATCGTACCGCCCGCTACAGCGATCAGTTCGGCCTCGGCGCTCATCTGGACTTGCAGAAGATTCTGGGCTGGCATGACGCAGAATTTCAGCTGACCATCACTGAGCGCAACGGCAACAACATCAGCAACGACCGCATCAACGATCCGCGAGTCGGTGGTTTCACTTCAGCTCAGGAAGTCTGGGGCCGCGGGCAAACCTGGCGCCTGACGCAAATGTGGTATCAGCAGAAATTCATCGACCGCAAACTCGACATCAAAGTTGGCCGTTTCGGCGAAGGCGAAGACTTCAACAGTTTCCCCTGCGACTTCCAGAACCTGGCGTTCTGCGGCTCTCAGGTTGGCAACTGGGTCGGTGGCATCTGGTACAACTGGCCGGTCAGCCAATGGGCGGTGCGGGTCAAATATCACCTGACGCCGCAGCTGTATGCGCAAGTCGGCGCGTATGAGCAAAACCCGTCGAACCTCGATCGCGGCAATGGTTTCAAGCTTAGCGGCAGTGGTACCCAGGGCGCGATCCTGCCAGTGGAACTGGTGTGGACGCCGAAACTCAACGGCCTGCCCGGCGAATACCGCGCCGGTTATTACTACAGCAATGCCAACGCGACCGACGCCTACAAGGACAGCAATGGCCAGCCCGCTGCCCTGAGCGGCGAAGCCTATCGCAGCGCGTCGAGCAAGCATGGCGTGTGGCTCGGTATTCAGCAGCAGATCACCAGCCTTGCCAGCGATCACTCGCGCGGTTTGAGTGTGTTCGCCAACGGCACGATGCACGACAAGAAGACCAACGCCATCGACAACTATGTGCAGGCAGGTGTCGTCTACAAAGGCGTGTTCGATGCACGCGCCAAGGACGACATCGGTTTCGCCATGGCCCGGGTTCACGTCAATCCGGCGTACCGCAAGAACGCCGAGGCAAGCAACCAGGCACGCGCGGTCTACGACTTCGATGACCCGAGCTTCCTGCCGCCGCAGGACACCGAATACAGCGCCGAACTCTATTACGGCGTGCACGTCACGAACTGGCTGACCGTGCGCCCGAACCTGCAATACATCCGCCACCCCGGTGGCGTGGACAAGGTCGATGACGCGCTGATTGGCGGGATCAAGATCCAGTCATCGTTCTAAAGAACAACGCAACCCCCTGTAGGAGCCGGCTTGCTGGCGATAGCGGTATCTCAGTCAAACATTTATCGCCTGACACACCGCTATCGCCAGCAAGCCGGCTCCTACAGGGACTGCATTAACCGAACCTTTTTTATATGAACCACGCCCGCGCCGGATCGTCATCTACAGTGAACTTGCGCGGGACTACTTGAAACTTCACGGAGAACCACACTATGAGCACTGATGGTGCTTTGAGTCGAAGCCGTCTATTGCCGACCCTGCTCGGCATTCTGCTTCTGCTAATGGGCCTGGCCATGCTGGCCGGGGGGATCAAGCTGAGCATGCTCGGCGGCTCGCTGTATTACCTGCTGGCCGGTATCGGCCTGGCACTGACCGGGGTGTTGCTGATTCTTGCCCGTCGCGCAGCCCTGGGGCTTTACGCATTAGTGCTGTTCGCCAGTACCGTGTGGGCCCTGTGGGAAGTCGGTCTGGACTGGTGGCAACTGGTGCCGCGCCTGGCCATGTTGTTCGCCCTTGGCATCGTCATGTTGCTGCCATGGTTCCGTCGCCCACTGCTGATCACCGGTCCCGCACCGATGGGCACCGGCGCACTGAGCATCGCCGTGGTGCTGGCGGGCGTTGCCGCACTGGCCAGCCAGTTCACCAACCCCGGTGAAATCAAGGGCCAACTGGACCGCGACAGCGTCCCGGGCATGACCAACACCGCGCCAGCCATGCCGGATGGCGACTGGAATTCCTACGGCCGCAGCGCCCACGGTGATCGTTACTCGCCACTGGCGCAAATCACCCCGCAGAACGTGAACAAGCTCGTTCCGGCCTGGACCTACCGCACCGGCGACCTGCCGGGGCCGAACGATCCGGGTGAAACCACCGCCGAAAACACCCCGCTGAAAGTCAACGGCATGCTCTACGTCTGCACGCCGCACAGCCAGGTGATCGCGCTTGACCCGGACACCGGCAAGGAAATCTGGCGTTTCGATCCGAAGCTCTCCACGCAGAACGCGGCGAACTTCAAGGGTTGGGCGCACATGACCTGCCGTGGCGTGTCGTATCACGATGACGCCGTTTACGCGTCCGAGCAGAGCCCGACCGGCACTGCCAGCGCTCCCGTCGCCAGCGTCTGCCCGCGCCGTATCTTCCTGCCGACCGCCGACACCCGTCTGATCGCCCTGAACGCCGACACCGGCAAGATGTGCGAAGACTTCGGCAACAAAGGCCAGGTCGACCTGAGCGCCAACATCGGCGGCTTCAACGCCGGTGGCTACTACTCCACCTCGCCTCCAGCCGTCACCAAAGACCTGGTGGTGATTGGCGGTCACGTCACCGATAACGTTTCCACCGACGAGCCAAGCGGCGTGATCCGCGCGTTCGACGTGCACACCGGCAAACTGGTGTGGAACTGGGACAGCGGCAACCCGGACGACACCACGCCGATTGCCGAAGGCAAGGTCTACACCCGCAACTCGCCGAACATGTGGTCCATGTTCGCCGTCGACGAAAAACTCGGCATGCTCTACTTGCCGATGGGCAACCAGACCCCGGACCAGTTCGGTGGTGCGCGCACCCCTGAATCGGAACTGCACGCCGCCGGCCTGACCGCGCTCGACATCAACACCGGGCACGTGCGCTGGCACATGCAGTTCACCCACCATGACCTGTGGGACATGGATGTCGGTGGCCAGCCAACCCTGATGGACCTGAAAACCACTGACGGCGTGAAGCCGGCGGTTCTCGCGTCCACCAAGCAAGGCAGCATCTACGTGCTGGATCGCAGCACCGGCCAACCGATCGTGCCGATCAACGAAGTGCCGGTTCCGCAAGGCGCTGTCGAAGGTGATCACACCTCGCCGACCCAACCGAAATCCGACCTCAACCTCATGCCGCCGCCTCTGCAAGAGCGCGACATGTGGGGCGTGACGCCGTTCGACCAACTGATCTGCCGGATCGACTTCAAGTCCATGCGCTACGACGGCCCGTTCACCCCGCCGTCGCTGCAGGGTTCGATCGTGTACCCAGGCAACTTCGGCGTGTTCGACTGGGGCGGCATCTCGGTTGACCCGGTGCGCCAGATCGCTTTCGTGAACCCGAGCTACATGGCGTTCAAATCGAAAATGATCCCGGCCGCCGAAATCGCTGCCCAAGGCCCGCGTAAAAGCGAAACCGAAGGCGTGCAGCCGAACAAAGGCGCGCCGTACGGCGTGGTCCTCGAAGCACTGCTGTCGCCAATGGGCCTGCCGTGCCAGGCACCGGCGTGGGGCTATGTGGCGGCGATCGATCTGACCACCGCCAAAGTCCTGTGGAAGCACAAGAACGGCACCGTGCGCGACAGCTCGCCGGTTCCGATCCCGCTGAGCATGGGCGTGCCTAGCCTGGGTGGCACCATCACCACTGGTGGTGGCGTTGGCTTCCTGAGTGGCACCCTTGACCAGTACCTGCGTGCCTACGACGTGAAAAACGGTAAGCAGTTGTGGGAAGGTCGCCTGCCTGCAGGCGCGCAAACCACGCCGATGACCTACACCGGCAAGGACGGCAAGCAATACGTGCTGGTCGTTGCGGGCGGTCACGGTTCGCTGGGCACCAAGCAAGGTGACTATGTGATTGCGTACAAACTGTCCGAGTAAGTTTTAGCGGCGGTAAAGAAAAGGCGACTCCCGCGAGGGAAGTCGCCTTTTTTGTGGATGAATGAACGCTATCCCTTGTAGGAGCCGGCTTGCTGGCGAAGCGGTTGAACAGCCACCCTCAACGTTGATTGTTAAACCGCCATCGCCAGCAAGCCGGCTCCTACAAGGGCGGTGTAGGTTCGATGAATTGCAGGCAACAAAAAACCCGCCGAAGCGGGTTTTTCATTACAGCAGCCAGAGGATCAAAAATCCTCCAGCCGCCACACTTCGTAAGCCGGTGTCTCGTAGGGATGGCTCTGTTTCAAAGCCGCCACCACCGACTGGATCAACTCATCCGCCACCACCAGCTCAACTTTCCATTCCTCGACCCGTTCGACCTGCCCCGCTTCGCCAATGAACGGCTGACTGCCGTCCAATGGGCGAAACTGGCCCTGGCCCAACACCTGCCACGCGCAGTGATCGTAAGCCCCGATCCGCCCGCCACCGGCAGCGAATACGGCGCTCTTGACCACCTCGACATGGCTGTCAGGAACAAAAAAGCTAAGCTTGTACACGGCGCTTAGTTAACCCACACACGAGCGTTACGGAACATACGCATCCACGGTGCATCTTCGTTCCAGTCTTCCGAACGCCACGAGTTCTGCACAGCGCGGAACACACGCTCCGGGTGCGGCATCATGATCGTTACGCGGCCGTCGCGGCTGGTCAAACCGGTGATCCCGCGCGGCGAACCGTTCGGGTTGGCCGGGTAGTTTTCGGTGACCTTGCCGTGGTTGTCGACGAAACGCATCGCCACGCAACCCGACAGATCGGCTTCCAGCAACGCTTCCTCGCTTTCGAACTCGGCATGACCTTCACCGTGCGCGATGGCGATCGGCATGCGCGAACCGGCCATGCCCTGCAGGAAGATCGAGTTCGACTCCTGGACCTGAACCATCGCAACGCGGGCTTCGAACTGCTCGGAACGGTTACGCACGAAGTGCGGCCAGAACTCGCTGCCCGGAATCAGCTCATGCAGGTTGGACATCATCTGGCAACCGTTGCACACGCCGAGGGTGAAGCTGTCGTTACGTTCGAAGAAACCCTGGAACGCATCGCGAGCACGGCTGTTGAACAGCGCGGACTTGGCCCAGCCTTCACCGGCACCCAACACGTCGCCGTAGGAGAAACCGCCGCAAGCGACCATGCCCTTGAAGTCGTTCAGGTCGACACGGCCGGCCAGGATGTCGCTCATGTGCACGTCGATCGCATTGAAACCTGCGCGGTCGAACGCGGCGGCCATTTCCACCTGGCCGTTGACGCCCTGCTCACGCAGCACGGCAACCTGTGGGCGGATGCCTTTCTTGATGTAAGGCGCAGCGACGTCCTGGTTGACGTCGTAGCTCAGCTTGACGCTCAGGCCCGGATTGTCTTCTTCCAGCAGCACGTCGAACTCTTGTTCGGCGCAGTCGGCGTTATCGCGCAGACGCTGGATCTGGTAGCTGGTTTCGGCCCACTGACGTTGCAGCAGACGACGCTGACCTTCGAACACCGTGTCGCCATTGAAGGTGATGTTGATCTCGCCGTTGTTCATCGGCTGACCGATCACCGACACGCAGTCGCCCAGGCCAGCAGCGCTGAACTGCGCGAGGATGTCCGGGGTGGCGTCCTGACGAACCTGAATCACGGCGCCCAGTTCTTCGTTGAACAGGATCGCGGCGATGTCGGCGGAGGTTTCTGCCAGACCGTCGAGGTTCAGGCTCAGGCCGCAGTGGCCGGCGAAGGCCATTTCCACAACGCTGGTCAGCAGACCACCGTCGGAACGGTCGTGATACGCCAGCAGGTGACCGTCGGCGTTGAGGCCCTGGATCACGGCGAAGAAAGCTTTCAGGTCTTCGGCATCATCGACGTCCGGCGCTTGCGAGCCGAGCTTGCCGTGAACCTGGGCCAGGATCGAGGCGCCCATGCGGTTCTGGCCACGACCCAGGTCGATCAGGATCAGGTCGGTGGTGCCTTTGTTCATGCGCAATTCCGGGGTCAGGGTCTGACGGATGTCAGCCACTGGCGCGAAACCGGTCACGATCAGGGACATCGGCGAGGTGACGGTCTTGTCTTCGCCATTGTCATTCCAGCGCGTGGCCATGGACATGGAGTCCTTGCCCACCGGAATGGTGATGCCCAGGTCAGGGCACAGTTCCATGCCGACCGCTTTAACGGTGTCGTACAGACGCGCGTCTTCACCCGGGTGACCGGCCGCGGACATCCAGTTCGCCGACAACTTGATGTCGGAGATCTTGTTGATGCGCGACGCGGCGATGTTGGTCAGGGTTTCGCCGATGGCCATGCGGCCCGACGCAGGAGCGTCCAGCAGTGCCAGCGGAGTACGCTCGCCCATGGCCATGGCTTCACCGGTGTAGACGTCGAAGCTGGTGGCGGTGACGGCAACGTCGGCCACCGGAACCTGCCACGGGCCGACCATCTGGTCACGGGCCACGAGGCCGGTGATGGTGCGGTCGCCGATGGTGATCAGGAAGCTTTTGCTCGCCACGGCCGGGTGATGCAGAACGCGTTCGACGCAGTCGGCAATCTCGAGTGTCGACGGATCGAAGTCGTCACCCAGTTCGTTTTCACGAACGGCCGAACGGTGCATGCGCGGGGCTTTGCCCAGCAGCACTTCCAGCGGCATGTCCACCGGGCTGTTGCCGAAGTGGCTGTCGGTGACCGTCAGTTGCGGCTCGGCAGTGGCCTCGCCGACCACGGCAAACGGGCAACGCTCACGTTCACAGATCGCCTGGAAGCGTTCGAAGTCCGCCGGGCCAACCGCCAGGACGTAACGTTCCTGGGATTCGTTACTCCAGATTTCGTGCGGGGCCATGCCCGGCTCGTCGTTTGGAATGTTGCGCAGTTCGAAGCGACCGCCACGGTTGCCGTCGTTCACCAGTTCCGGGAACGCGTTGGACAGACCGCCCGCGCCCACGTCGTGGATGAAGCTGATCGGGTTCTTGTCGCCCAGCTGCCAGCAACGGTCGATGACTTCCTGGCAGCGACGTTCCATCTCAGGGTTTTCGCGCTGTACCGAAGCGAAGTCCAGGTCAGCCGAGCTGGTGCCGGTGGCCATGGAGGAAGCCGCGCCGCCACCCAGACCGATCAACATCGCCGGGCCGCCGAGTACGATCAGCTTGGAACCGACGGTGATCTCGCCTTTCTGTACGTGTTCGGCACGGATGTTACCCATGCCGCCGGCCAGCATGATCGGCTTGTGGTAACCACGAACTTCGTCGCCACGCGGGGTGGTGATCGACTGTTCGAAGGTACGGAAATAACCGGTCAGGGCCGGACGACCGAATTCGTTGTTGAACGCGGCGCCGCCCAGTGGGCCTTCGATCATGATGTCCAGCGCGGTGACGATGCGCTCAGGCTTGCCGTATGGCACTTCCCACGGCTGTTCGAAGCCCGGGATCTGCAGGTTGGATACGGTGAAGCCGGTCAGGCCGGCCTTTGGCTTGGCGCCACGACCGGTCGCGCCTTCGTCGCGAATCTCGCCACCGGAACCGGTGGACGCACCCGGGAACGGAGCGATCGCGGTCGGGTGGTTGTGAGTTTCGACTTTCATCAGGATGTGCACCGGTTCCTGCACCGCGCCGTACTGGCGGGTTTCAGGGTCCGGGAAGAAACGGCCGGCCACGTTACCGACGATCACCGAAGCGTTGTCCTTGTAAGCGGACAGAACGCCTTCGCTGTGCATCTGGTAAGTGTTCTTGATCATGCCGAACAGGCTTTTTTCCTGGCTCTGACCGTCGATGTCCCAACTGGCGTTGAAGATCTTGTGACGGCAGTGCTCGGAGTTCGCCTGGGCGAACATCATCAGTTCGATGTCGTGCGGGTTGCGCTTCAAGCCGACGAAGGCATTGACCAGGTAGTCGATCTCGTCTTCGGCCAGGGCCAGGCCCAGCTCGGTGTTGGCTTTTTCCAGCGCGGCGCGGCCGCCGCCCAGGACGTCGATCGCGGTCAGCGGTTTCGGCTCGGCATGGCTGAACAGGCCGGCGGCCTGTTCAAGGTTGCCGAGAACGATCTGGGTCATGCGGTCGTGCAGCGCGTCAGAGATCAGCTGCGCATCGGCGTCGCTGAACTGGCCGGCCACGTAGAACGCGATGCCGCGCTCCAGGCGCTGGATCTTGCTCAGCCCGCAATTGCGAGCGATGTCGCTGGCTTTACTGGACCACGGCGAGATGGTGCCGAAACGCGGCAACACCAGGAACAGGCGACCGGTCGGTTCTTGGACCGGAACGCTTGGACCGTACTTCAGAAGGCGCGCGAGCACCTGCTGTTCGTCGCCGGTCAGGACGCCGGTAACTTCGGCGAAGTGAGCGAATTCAGCATACAAGCCGCTGACAGCCGAAACCTTCTGGCTCAGTTGCTCAAGGAGTTTGCTGTGGCGAAAGGCAGAAAGGGCAGGAGCGCCGCGCAGGATCAACATCTTCGGGACAGCCTCGGGAAGGGGTGTGCTTTGAGGCCGTGCATTCTAGCCTAAACCGCCCGCGACATCACCCGAAACGGTACGGGCGGCGTCACCCGGACGTCGGGCCGGGTATTCAGGCCTGCAACAGCGGTCCGCCAGGTGTTATTTTTTGTGTCACAAAATGGGAAGCAGGCCCATTCCTGCGGGCTCCAGAGTGGTTTTTCGCTCTCTAGCAGACAAGGCCTTCGCTGTCGAGATATGGCGCTCGTGGTCCTTTGCGTATACTGCGCAGATGTTTTCCCCAACGGCTTTGCGTCCGCGGTACGCCAAATGGCTGATCGCAACCGGACTCTTCCTGGTGCTCAGTGGCTGTGTTGATAAACCCAACACGCTGGAGCGCGTAAAGGAGGATGGCGTGCTGCGGGTGGTTACCCGAAACAGCCCCGCCACCTACTTTCAGGATCGCAACGGTGAAACCGGCTTCGAATACGAGCTGGTGAAGCGCTTCGCCGAGGATCTGGGGGTCGAACTCAAGATCGAAACCGCCGACAACCTCGACGACCTGTTCAACCAGGTGGGCAAGCCCAACGGCCCGGTCATCGCAGCAGCCGGCCTGGTCAGCAGCGAAGCGCGCAAGAAGCAGGTGCGGTTTTCCCACTCCTACCTGGAAGTCACCCCGCAGATCATCTATCGCAATGGCCAGTCGCGGCCGACCGATGCAAAGGATCTGGTCGGCAAGAAGATCATGGTGCTCAAGGGCAGCACCCACGCCGGGCAACTGGCGGAGCTGAAACAGAAATTTCCCGGCATTGAGTACGAAGAGTCCGACGCGGTTGAAGTCGTCGACCTGCTGCGCATGGTGGATGAAGGCCAGATCGACCTGACCCTGGTCGACTCCAACGAAGTGGCAATGAACCAGGTCTACTTCACCAACATTCGGGTCGCCTTTGACCTCGGTGACGCCAGCAACCAGAGCTGGGCCGTCGCGGCCGGCGACGACAACAGCCTGCTCAACGAGATCAACGACTACCTCGACAAGGTGAAGAAGAACGGCACTCTGCAACGCCTGAAAGACCGCTACTACGGGCACGTCGATGTACTCGGCTACATGGGCGCCACCACCTTCGCGCAGCACTTGCAGCAACGGCTGCCCAAGTACGAGCAGCACTTCAAAACCTACGCCAAGAAAGAGAAAGTCGACTGGCGCCTGCTGGCGGCGGTCGGTTATCAGGAATCGCTGTGGCAAGCAGCCGTCACCTCGAAGACCGGCGTCCGCGGCTTGATGATGCTGACCCAGAACACCGCACAGGCCATGGGCGTGTCCAATCGCCTGGACCCCAAGCAAAGCATCATGGGCGGCGCGAAGTACCTGGCTTATATGAAGGAGCAGCTGGACGAATCGATCCAGGAGCCGGACCGCACCTGGTTTGCACTGGCGGCCTATAACGTCGGCAGCGGTCACCTGGATGACGCGCGCAAACTGGCGGCCAAGGAAGGGCTGAACCCGGACAAGTGGCTGGACGTGAAGAAGATCCTGCCGCGCCTGTCCGAAAAAAAGTGGTACAGCAAAACCCGTTACGGCTACGCCCGCGGCGGCGAGCCGGTGCATTTTGTGGCGAACATCCGTCGCTACTACGACATCCTGACGTGGGTGACGCAGCCGCAGCTGGAGGGCAATCAGGTCGCCGAGGGCAATCTGCATGTGCCGGGAGTCGACAAGACCAAGCCGAATCAGGAAACCCCGCAGCTTTAACAAAACAGCGACGATCAAATGTGGGAGCGGGCTTGCTCGCGAAGGCAGTGTGTCAGTTAACGTTGATGTCGACTGATATACCGCCTTCGCGAGCAAGCCCGCTCCCACATTTTGGTTTTGTGTTCGGCTTAGGCTTTTGCGGCGGCCAGAATCAATGCCTTCATCTCGGACACCGCCGACTTGAACCCGACAAACAACGCATGTGCCACCAGTGCATGGCCGATGTTCAGCTCGTTGATGCCCTTGATCGCCGCGACCGCTTCAACGTTGTGATAATGCAAACCGTGGCCGGCATTGACGATCAGCCCCTGGGCCAGGCCAAACGCCACGCCATCCGCCACGCGCTTCAGCTCTTCAGCCACGTCCGTCGGCGTCTCGGCATCGGCATAACGACCGGTGTGCAACTCAATCGCCGGAGCACCCACGCGACGGGACGCTTCGATCTGCCGCTCGTCTGCATCGATGAACAGCGACACTTCGCAACCGATCTTCGCCAGGCGATCCACCGCAGCCTTGATCCGCGCTTCCTGCCCTGCCACGTCCAGGCCGCCTTCGGTGGTCAGTTCCTGGCGGGTTTCCGGTACCAGGCAAATGTGTGCCGGACGGATGCGTTCGGCGAACGCCATCATTTCTTCGGTGACGCCCATTTCGAAGTTCATGCGGGTTTGCAGCACATCCTTGAGCACCAGCACATCACGTTCCTGGATGTGCCGACGGTCTTCGCGCAGGTGCACAGTGATGCCATCGGCGCCCGCCTCTTCCGCGTCCAGTGCTGCCTTGACCGGATCGGGATAACGAGTACCCCGGGCCTGACGCAGGGTGGCAACGTGGTCGATGTTCACGCCAAGAAGAATGCGATTGCTGGTGGTCACGGAAGCGCTCCAGAAGAAGAGAAAGTTCGGTGCACAGCATACGGGGTGATCAGGGCTTGCGAAACAACTCGCGACTGACCAAGGGACGACCGCCCAGGTGAACGGCCAATGCCTGGCGCATCAAACGTTTGGCGGCGGACAACGCGCCGGGGGCTGACCAGTCGGCGTCGGCCATGGCCAGCAACTCGGTGCCGTTGAACAGACCGGGTTGCAGCAGGTAAACCCGCTCCAGACCCGCATCGACCTGCAAGCGATAGAGGCCGTCCGGTGCGATGGGTTCGTCATGGATGTCGGTGGTCAGGGCGAAGCCATAACCGAGATCGTCGAGCAAGCGCCATTCGAAGGATCGCAGCAACGGCTCCAGCGGACGGCCTTCGGCCAGCGCAAGCAACGTCGCGGCGTAGTGATCGAAGACAGCGGGGTGCGGGTCTTCGGAGGGCAGCAGGCGGATCAGCAGTTCATTAAGATAAAGACCGCTGAACAGCGCCTCACCGATGAGCCATGTCGACGTACCGGCACTTTCCATGCGCCCGACATTCTTCAATTCACCGCGGCCGCGGAACTCGACTTCCAACGGTACGAACGGCCGCGCGAGCGTCCCTGCCTTGCCCCGTGCACTGCGCAACACCGCCCGCAGCCGACCTTGCGGCGTGAGGAAATCCACCAGCGCGCTGCTTTCGCGGTAGGCGCGGGAGTGGAGGACGTAGGCGGGTTGGCCGATGGGTGCTTGAGACATGAAAGTCAGGGTTCTCAATGAAAGAGCGCAGTTTTACAAACAACAAAAACCAATGTGGGAGCGGGCTTGCCCGCGATGGCGGACTTACATTCAACGTCTCTGTTGAATGTTACATCCTCATCGCGGGCAAGCCCGCTCCCACAGGGTTATACGGTGCGGCGGCGATCGGGTTTACAAGTCGCCGTAACCCAGTGAACGCAAGGCGCGCTCGTCATCGGACCAGCCGCCTTTCACTTTCACCCAGAGGTTGAGCATGATCTTGGAGTCGAACAGCAGCTCCATGTCCTTGCGCGCCTCGGTGCCGATGCGTTTGATGCGCTCGCCCTTGTCACCAATGATGATTTTCTTCTGGCCATCGCGCTCGACGAGGATCAAGGCATGGATGTGCAGGGTTTTGCCCTGCTGCTTGAACTCTTCGATTTCCACGGTGATCTGGTACGGCAGCTCGGCGCCCAGCTGACGCATGATTTTCTCACGCACCAGTTCGGCGGCGAGGAAGCGGCTGCTGCGGTCGGTGATCTGGTCTTCCGGGAAGAAGTGATCGTTTTCCGGCAGGTGCTCGGCGATCACTCGCTCCAGCGTGTCGAGGTTATGCCCGTGCTGGGCCGAGATCGGCATGATCTGCGCGTTCGGCAGCTGCTCCTGCAACCAGGTCAGGTGCGGCATCAGCTCGGCTTTGTCTTCGATGCGATCGGTCTTGTTCAGCGCCACGATCAGCGGGCCGGTCACGTACTGGACGCGCTCGAGGACCATCTGGTCTTCGTCGGTCCACTTGGTGCGATCCACCACGAAGATCACCACGTCGACGTCTTTCAACGCCGCCGAAGCGGTCTTGTTCATGTAGCGGTTCAAGGCCTTTTCGCCGCCCTTGTGCATGCCCGGGGTGTCGACGTAGATCGCCTGAACGGCGCCCTCGGTCTTGATGCCCAGCATGTTGTGGCGGGTGGTTTGCGGCTTGCGCGAGGTGATCGCCAGCTTCTGGCCGAGGATGTGGTTCAGCAGCGTGGACTTGCCCACGTTGGGACGGCCGACGATGGCAACATAGCCACAGCGTGTTGCGGTTGAATCAGTCATTGCCATTCTCCACACCCAGGGCAATCAGTGCTGCGGCGGCCGCTACCTGTTCGGCAATACGACGACTCACACCCTGACCTCGGCTTTTTTCATTCAGTAAGGTGATTTCACATTCGACGAAGAACGTCCGGCAATGCGGCTCACCCTGGATATCCACCACTTCGTAACGCGGCAGCTCACAACCACGCGACTGCAGGAATTCCTGCAAGCGGGTTTTTGGATCTTTGTTGGTGTCGACCAGCGTCAGGCCTTCGAACTCTCCGGCCAGCCAGGCCAGCACGCGCTCGCGCGCCACGTCCATGCCCGCGTCCAGGTAGATCGCACCGATCAACGCTTCCAGGGCATCGGCCAGAATCGACTCGCGACGGAAACCACCGCTTTTCAACTCGCCGGAACCCAGACGCAAGTACTCACCCAGATCGAAACCGCGGGCCAGTACCGCCAGCGTCTCACCTTTCACCAGACGTGCGCGCAAACGCGATAACTGGCCTTCGCGGGCCAGCGGGAAGCGATCGAACAGTGCCTCGCCGGCAACGAAGTTGAGGATGGCATCACCAAGGAATTCCAGGCGTTCGTTGTTGCGCCCGGCAAAGCTGCGGTGAGTCAGGGCCAGGACCATCAGTTCCTGATCCTTGAAGGTGTAGCCGAGCTGACGCTCTAGACGGCTTAAGGAGACGCTCACGGTTTACCCACGCTGAGTTCGTGGCTGGATTCCACCGCCATCGCCGTGGTGTGGCGCAGGCTTGGGACAATTAACGCTGTGTTCAAAAATTACGTCCTGAATATCATTGTTTTCATGCGTCTGGCGCCGATTGTGGCGGTTCCAGAAATGCATTCGGCGCTGTGTTCAACAGCGCCGTGTGTGATTACTTGATCAGGCCAACCCGCGAAAAATTCGGCAGGTGACTGAGTTTGGGTTCCGGCCAGCTCATCCAGACTGCGAAGGCCTTGCCGACGATATTCTTGTCGGGAACCATGCCCAGCAGATCCTTGGGAATGCTCGGATCATCCCAGTAGCGACTGTCGTTCGAGTTGTCGCGGTTGTCGCCCATCATGAAGTAGTGCCCGGCAGGCACGGTCCACGTATGGTCCGGCGATGCGCGATAGCGGCTCATTTCCTTGCGGATCAAGTGCTCGGCGACGCCGAGTTTTTCCTTGTAGAGCTCTGCGCTGCCCAGGGTGCCCGGCTCGGAGCCGACCAGTTGCTCGGCAATCGACTCGCCGTTGACGAACAGACGCTTGTCGGCGGTGTAGCGGATCTGGTCGCCCGGAAGGCCGACCACACGCTTGATGTAGTTGACGTTCGGATCGCTTGGGTAGCGGAACACCATCACATCGCCGCGCTGCGGATCACCGACTTCGATGACTTTCTTGTCGATCACCGGCAGGCGGATCCCGTAAGAAAACTTGTTCACCAGAATGAAGTCGCCGACGTCCAGGGTCGGTTTCATCGAGCCGGAAGGAATCTGGAACGGCTCCACCAGGAACGAACGCAGCACCAGCACGATGAACAACACCGGGAAGAACGACTTGCCGTACTCGACCAGCAACGGCTCTTTGTTCAGTTTTTCGACCACCATCCCATCAGGCTGGCTGACGCTGCCCTGATAGGAGGCAATGGCGGCACGCCGACGCGGCGCCAGGAAAATCAGATCGAGCAACGCCAACAGGCCGCAGACGAACACGGCGATGACCAGCAACAGCGGGAAATTTAGTGACATAGGACCTAACTATCCAACCTGAGCACTGCAAGGAAGGCTTCTTGTGGAATTTCCACGTTGCCGACTTGCTTCATGCGTTTCTTACCGGCCTTTTGCTTCTCCAGCAGTTTTTTCTTACGGCTGACGTCACCGCCGTAGCATTTGGCCAATACGTTCTTTCTGAGTGCCTTGACGGTTGTCCGCGCCACAATCTGACCGCCAATGGCGGCCTGGATTGCCACGTCGAACATCTGCCGCGGAATCAGTTCTTTCATCTTCTCGGTCAACTGGCGACCTTTGTAGTTCGCGTTGTCACGGTGCACGATCAGCGCCAGGGCGTCGACCTTGTCACCGTTGATCAGCACATCCAGTTTCACCAGACTAGCCGATTGATAACGATCGAAATGGTAGTCCAGCGAAGCATAGCCGCGGCTGGTGGATTTGAGACGGTCGAAGAAGTCCAGGACCACTTCGTTCATCGGCAAATCGTAGGTCACCTGCACCTGTGTGCCGAGGAACAGCATGTCGTGCTGTACGCCACGCTTCTCGATGCACAGGGTAATGACGTTGCCCAGGTGCTCTTGCGGCACAAGGATATTGGCCCGCACGATCGGTTCGCGCATGTCTTCGATCGAGGACAGGTCGGGAAGCTTCGACGGGTTATCGACGTAAATCGTTTCACCGGTTTTCAGCAACAGCTCGAAAATTACCGTCGGCGCCGTGGTGATCAGGTCCAGGTCGTACTCGCGCTCCAGGCGCTCCTGGATGATTTCCATGTGCAGCATGCCGAGGAACCCGCAACGGAAGCCGAAGCCCAGGGCGTCGGAGCTTTCCGGGGTGTACTGCAGAGACGAGTCGTTGAGCGTGAGCTTTTGCAGGGCTTCGCGGAAATCTTCGAAGTCGTCGGAGCTGACCGGGAACAGACCGGCGTAGACCTGCGGCTGAATGCGTTTGAAGCCGGGCAGCACGTCGACGTCTGGCGTCGAGCTCAAGGTCAGGGTGTCGCCCACTGGCGCACCGTGAATGTCCTTGATGCTGGCAATGATGAAGCCCACTTCACCGGCCTTCAGGTCAGCGGTAGGGGTGTGTTTCGGGTTGAATACACCGACGCTGTCCACCAGGTGGATCTTGCCGGTGGATTTGACCAGGATCTTGTCGCCCTTCTTCACACGGCCGTGGCGCACGCGTACCAGGGAAACAACGCCCAGGTAGTTGTCGAACCAGGAGTCGATGATCAACGCTTGCAGCGGATCTTCGATGTTGCCGGTCGGCGCAGGAATGGTGTGAACCAGACGTTCGAGCACTTCATCGACGCCCAGGCCGGTCTTGGCCGAGCACTCGACTGCGTCGGTGGCATCGATGCCGATGATTTTTTCGATTTCTTCCTTGACGCGCTCCGGGTCGGCCTGTGGCAGGTCGATCTTGTTCAGGACCGGCATCACTTCCAGGCCCTGCTCGATGGCCGTGTAGCAGTTGGCTACCGATTGCGCTTCAACGCCCTGACCGGCATCGACCACCAGCAACGCACCTTCACAGGCCGCCAGCGACCGGCTGACTTCATAGGTGAAGTCAACGTGGCCCGGGGTGTCAATGAAGTTGAGCTGGTACTTGATGCCATCGCGAGCGGTGTAATACAGAGTGACGCTGTGGGCCTTGATGGTGATCCCGCGTTCACGTTCCAGGTCCATGGAGTCCAGCACCTGGGCTTCCATTTCGCGCTCGGCAAGGCCGCCGCACATCTGGATGAAGCGATCGGCCAGCGTCGACTTGCCATGGTCAATGTGGGCGATGATGGAGAAATTGCGGATATGACTCAAATCACTCACGGATCAACACTCAAAAAGGCTGCAGGCATAGCCCGCCGAAAAATAGCCGGGAATTGTACCTGATCCACGGCGCAAGCGTCACGTTCGCAGGTCAGACGGCACCTACAAAAACGCCCCGGTCTTGCGACAGGGGCGTTTTAGACGACTTTTGTAGGAGCCGGCTTGCTGGCGACGGGCGCTCCGCGGTCATCCAGCCCCACCGCGGCGCCCCCATCGCCAGCAAGCCGGCTCCTACAAATTCGTGTGGTTTATAGAGCGCAATCAACCGGCTCGGCGCAGCAGGAAGACACCCGCCGGCACCAGCACCGTAAACAGCGGCGAGAAACCGAACACCAGACTCCAAGGCCCCAGCAGATCCTGGACGATGCGGTCTCTGTAGGAGCCGGCTTGCTGGCGATAGAGGCGCCGCGGTGGGTCTGGATGACCGCCGAGCACCCATCGCCAGCAAGCCGGCTCCTACAAGTTCGTGTGTTTTATAGAGTGCAATCAACCGGCTCGGCGCAGCAGGAAGACACCCGCC
>NZ_BDAG01000047.1 GCF_002091715.1 Pseudomonas migulae NBRC 103157
GTCACCACCTTGCCGTCACTTTCCGCTTCGCCGAGGCTGGCGTCGATGAAATAAACGCGGTCATCGGCCAACTGACCCTTGTCGACCAGATAATCCTTGATGCTGCTGGCGCGATCCTGGCCCAGTTGGCGCAACAGCACGTCGCTGGTACTCCAGAACTTGATCACCTCTGCGCGCATTTTCGCAGTGCGTTCTTCCTTGCCCAGATCCTTCCATTCGGCGGGCGGCTGGGTTTTCAGGCGGATGCGATAGATGCCTTCCAGCAGTGGGCCTTTCTCGCTGTCCGGTACTTGCAGCAACGAAGCCTGCGCCGGCACCTTGTCGCCGCGACGCTGGAGTATTTTGTAGTAGTTGTACTGGTATTCCCGTTCCAGGCGTTGCTCGGCGAGCGGCGGGCCATCGCTGCTGGCGGCAGCGGTGCCTTCGATTTCCAGGCGCAGGGCCGGGCGTTCCTTGAGGGCCTGGGACAGCTTGACCAAGGAACCCTCGGCTTCCGTGCTCAGGTCGCTGGAACCCGGCGCGAACGACACGGTGCCCAGGTCTTCCGAGCCACCGCCACTGACCAGCCCGCCGATCATTTTGAACGGCGCGGCGGCGGCCTTGACGATCAGGTTGCGCAGCGTCTGCCAGACAATCGGCATGACGCTGAACTGTGGATTGTTGAGGTCGCCGGTGACCGGCAGTTCGATGGAAATCTTGCCGTCGACGTCCTTGAGCAGGGCAATCGCCAGTTTCAGCGGCAGGCTGACCGCATCCGGGCTGTCGACCTTTTCACCGAGCTGCAATTGCTCGACCACCACTTTGTTTTCAGCCTTGAGCTGACCTTTGGTGATCAGGTAATGCAGGTCGAGATTGAGCCGTCCCTTGCGGATACGGTAGCCGGCGAACTTGCCGGAGTAGGGCGTCAGCGTGGTCAGCTCGACCCGTTTGAAACTGGTGGCGATGTCGAGGCTGGCCATTGGGTCGAACGGATTGACCGAGCCCTTGATGGTCACCGGTGCATAACGATCGACCTTGCCTTTGATGTTCACGGTCGCCGGTTTCGCCTGACGGCTGTCGATGGTGCCGATCTGGCCGTTGAGCTGTTGCACGGCAGTGGCGAAGTTTGGGGTCAGGCTGAAGTCGGCAAAGTTGGCCGAGCCGTCATTGATGGCAATCCCGCCAATGTGGATGCCCAGCGGTTTGTCCTTGCTGGCGGCGGGTTTGGCCGCGGCCGTTTGCGCACCGGAGTCGGGCGGTTGCGGGATCAGCAAGTCATCGATGTTGGTGGTGCGATCATCGTTGATCATGAAGCGCACATAGGGTTGGAACAGGTTGATCCGGTCGATCGACAGGCTGTCGCCGTGCTGATAATTCAAGCCTTCGACCATCACCTGCTGCCACTTGAGGAAGTCGCGGGTTTTCAGGGTATCGAGGGTGTGCAGCTGATCGATCTGCGCGCGACCTGTCACGCTGAGCGCCAACGGCTCGGTGCTTTTCAGGTTGACCGCCAGGTCGCTGCCGAGCATGCCGCTGCGCAGTTCGAGGCGAATGAACGGGTTGATATAGGACTGGGCAACCCGCAGGTCGATGTCCTTGGTCTGCACGTTGAGCCTGGCGCTGACCGGGGCCAGATTGACCTCGCCATCCGCGGTGATCCTGCCTTGCTTGCCCACGCCGGTGTCGAGCTTGAGGGTAAAGGGCGAGCCATTGAGGCTGTCGAAATTCTGCAGGTCCAGGTTCAGCGGGTTCAGGTCCAGCGTCACGGCGGGTTGCGCTTTTCGATCTGCCAGGTGCACCTGGTAATCGCGCAGTTGCACGTCTTTGAGCAACACCTGCCAAGGCTTGCTTGGCGCGGCAGGGGTTTTCGGCGAGTCCGCGGCTGCTGGCGTGTTGACAGGTTCGGCTTTGGCTTTCGCGGCTTCCTTGGACGGCTGGCTGGCGAACAGCTTCTGCCAGTCGAGCTGGCCGTCAGCTTCAAGCGCCGCCCAGGTTTCCAGTTTATTGCTGCGGATCTTGCCGACGACCACTTGCTGTTTGGCCAGGTCTATCGTGGTGTCGGTGATGTCCAGTCGCGCGAGTTTGGCCAGCGGTCGACCATCCGGGGCTTTGATGGCGAAAGGCGCGACGCTGACCGCGACGTTGCTCAGCAGCAGTTCGGTTTCCTTGGACAGGTTCAGTTTGTAGTCGGTGCTCAGGTTCAGCACGCCGTTTTCCAGCACCAGCGGCAGCGCGTCACGCACATAGGGCCAAAAGGCTTTCATCTGGCCGTCGGTGATTTTCAGCTTACCTTCGGAGGTGATCGGGATCAGGCTGAAATTGCCGGTCCAGTCGATCTGCCCACCGTTCGGGCCGATGGCCACAAGGGTCATGTCGGCGCTGTCTTCGGGCAGGGTGCTGAGGTTTTTCAGCTCGAAATCGAGTTTGTCATAGAGGAACTCGATAGCCTCGCTGGGACGGTCATCCTTGAAGTGCACGGCGCCGTCGGCCAGTTTGATCCGCTCCACGCGCAGCGGAAACGGTTTGGCGTTCGGATCGGCCGGCGTCGGCTCGCTTGCCGGCAATTTGAACAGGCCGAGCAAATTGAGTTTGCCGTCCTTGCCGAAGAGGATTTCGGTCTTGGGTTTGTCCAGTTCGATATCGGACAGATGCAGCGCTTTGGTCCACAGGCTGTCGATCTGCAGGTTGGCGTACAGGCGTTCGAAGCCGACCTGTTCCTTGCCCGGCTCGCCGATGATCAGGCCCCACAGCGTGACTTCAAGGCTGAAGGGGTTGAGTTCGATTCGCTGAATGGTCGCGGGCGTCGTGGCGTAGTTGGCCAATTGCTGATTGGCAACCCGCAAGGCGATACCCGGCAAAATCAGAAACCCCAGCAGGCTGTAGAGGGCCAGAGCAGTCAACAAGGCGCCGATAGCGCGGATCAATCCTTTGTGCATGTGTGGCTTCATCTGTCTGAATCGGAGTGCGTTGGAGTATGGCACGCGAATCCGGTTCCGAAGCTACCCCGCGATATAGGATTTATCTGAAAGTTTCCTTGGGGTTCAGAGTTGCAGGATCAGGGTTTTCAGCGGTGGCTGTTGATCCATGGACGGGAAATCGCCGCCCGGTTTCATCACCGTCCACTCGCGCACCGGTCGCCCGGCTTTCTCGGCGCAACGCAAAACCTGTTCGCGCCAGTCGTCCATGCTGACTTTTGCCAGGTTGTTGCAGCAGATCAGCACGCCATTGTCGGCGGTGGTCAGCAGCGCGGGTTTGAGCAGGCTTTGGTAGTCGCGCAGCAGGTCGACGGTGCCGAAAGCGCTCTTGGCCCAGGCCGGTGGGTCCAGCAACACCAGGTCGTATTGGCGTTGTTCCAGGCGTTGATAGCTCGGCAATTTCTGCCCGCGGCGCTGGCTGATGGGCAGGCCGGCGAGTTGGCGAATGGCCGGGAAGTAATCGGACTGGATGAACTGCATGGTCGGCAACTGCGGATTGAGCAGACCGTTTTCGCGGCCGACCGCCAGATTGCCCTCGGCGAAATCCAGGTTGCACACTTCGCTGGCGCCCCCGGCCGCAGCGCTCAGGCCGACGCCGCAGGTATAGGCAAACAGGTTCAGCACGCTTTTATGCTTGCTGTGCTCCTTGACCCAGCCGCGGGTGTTGCGCAGGTCGAGGAACAGCAGCGGGTCCTGACCGGCGTGGCGGCCACGGACCCGGTAGTTCAGGCCCCATTCGTGGCCGACCAGATCTTGCAGGGCGGCTTCGTCGGCGCGGTAAACAGTGTCTTCGCGGTCGATGCGCGAGTTGCCCCGGGAGCGGTCGTTGTAGACCAGCAGGGTCTCGAAGCCCAGGTGTTGATTGATCGTCTCGTGCAGTTGCAGCAGGGCATCGCGCTCCAGTGCCTGGTGAAAGCTCTGCACCAACAGCTGCGGGCCGTAGCGGTCGATGGTCAGGCCGCCCGCGCCTTCCTGGCTGCCATGGAACAGGCGATAGCAATCGGTGCCTTGCTGGTGCAGTTCGGCAAGCAGGTCCTGGCGATGATCGAGGGCGGCGCGCAGCGCCTGATTCAAGGAAGACATGCTGGGCGCCTTGCAGGAGGGAGGGAATTTGGCGCGGGAGTTTAACAGCTTGCGCGGAACCTGTAGGAGCCGGCTTGCTGGCGATGGGCGCAATACGGTTCATCCTGACGAACCGCGTTATCGTTCATCGCCAGCAAGCCGGCTCCTACAAATATGAGTCAGGTCAATAATCCCATCCGCCGCTTCGCTCGATGCACCGAGCCATTACGCACGGCCCAGCGCAGCATCGGCGCGCTGCGGTTGATGCTGGCACGGATCAGCGTGCGTTGCAGCGGACTCTGGCGGATGCCCAGCATGTCACTCGCCCAATCCGGCAGCAGGTCGATGCCGGCCTGCATCATCAACCCGCCGAACGGCTTGGCCAGACGGCTGGGGGCCGGGGCGTTCAGCAACAGTCGCAACACTTCGCGACTGCGATCGTCGCACAGCAATTGCGGGCGAATGCGCTCAAGGTAATCGGCTATTTCCTGTCGCGAACGGGGCACATCACGAGCACCGAGTCGCTCGGCGACCAAGGCGATTTCATTGTAGTAACGGTCCTGATCGGCTGCAGACAGGTGCGGATTGCGGTAACGCAAATGCGCCCCGAGAAAATTGCTGACCTCGGCGACGTGCACCCACGTCAGCAGATCGGGATCGCTGGCGGCGTAAGGCCGACCGTCGGGCGCGGTGCCGGTCACTTGCAGGTGGATGGTGCGCACTTTCTCGATCAGCCAGTCGGCATCTTTGCGCGAGCCGAACGTGGTGCCGGAAATGAACTGCCCGGTGCGGCGCAAGCGACCGAGCATGTCCTCGCGAAAATTCGAATGGTCCCAGACCCCGGACAGCGCCAATGGATGCAGGGCTTGCAGCATCAGCGCGCTGATACCGCCGATGAGCATGCTGCTGAAGTCGCCGTGAACCTGCCAACTCACCGAATCGGGACCGAACAGACCGGGGTCACCCTTGGGGTTTTCCAGGTCGAGCTTGCCGAGAGACAGGCCAGAGAGGCTCATGACCTGGGTTTCGATGCGGCTGCGGATGAATTCCATGGCGACTCGATTGGCGAAAAAAGGGTTGTCATCGCGCATTGTCCCCTTGTAGGAGCCGGCTTGCTGGCGATAGCAAAATGTCAGTCGCCATCAATGTCGACTGACACAACGCAATCGCCAGCAAGCCGGCTCCTACAAGGGATATTCCAAAGCTGCGCGTACGTTATTGATTCAAGCGTTTATCGATCAGATCCTGAACCACGCTCGGATCGGCCAGGGTCGACGTGTCGCCCAGACTGTCCAGCTCATTGCAGGCGATCTTGCGCAGAATCCGTCGCATGATCTTGCCCGAACGGGTTTTCGGCAAGGCCGGTGCCCACTGGATCAGGTCGGGTTTGGCGAAGCTGCCGATCTCCTTGCTGACGTGGGCCAGCAGTTCTTTCTTCAGTTCGTCGGTGGGCTCGGTGCCGTTCATGGGCGTGACAAAGGCATAGATGCCCTGGCCTTTGACGTCGTGAGGGTAACCGACCACGGCGGCCTCGGCGATGCTGTCGTGCAGCACCAGGGCGCTTTCGACTTCGGCGGTGCCGATGCGGTGGCCGGAAACGTTGATCACATCGTCGATGCGCCCGGTGATCCAGTAGTCGCCGTCCTCGTCGCGGCGGGCGCCATCGCCGGTGAAGTAGTAACCGGGATAGGGTTTGAAATAGGTATCGACCATCCGTTGTGGGTCGCCGTAGACGCTACGGATCTGCGCCGGCCAGCTGGACTTGATCGCCAGCA
The DNA here is from genome assembly GCF_002091715.1 of Pseudomonas migulae NBRC 103157. GTDB lineage: Bacteria > Pseudomonadota > Gammaproteobacteria > Pseudomonadales > Pseudomonadaceae > Aquipseudomonas > Aquipseudomonas migulae_A. The sequence goes on from NZ_BDAG01000047.1 coordinate 5,792, forward strand.
CGCCGCTGCCGGCGCCTTTGATTTCCTTGCCCACTTCGTCTAGCAGCACCGGTTGCACACCGAACATCGGTTGCGTGGCGCAGCCGGGTTTGATCCGCTGCGCGCTGACCAGCGGGCTGAGCATGATGCCGCCGGTTTCGGTCTGCCACCAGGTATCGACAATCGGGCAGCGCTGTTCGCCGACGGTATTGAAGTACCAGTCCCACGCTTCCGGGTTGATCGGCTCACCGACGCTGCCGAGTAATCTGAGGCTCGCCCGGGACGTTTCCTTCAACGGTTCGGGGCCTTCGCGCATCAGCGAGCGCAGGGCGGTAGGGGCGGTGTAGAAGATGTTCACGTGGTGCTTGTCGATGACCTGCCAGAAGCGTGAGCTGCTCGGGTAACTGGGCACGCCTTCGAAGATCAGCGTGGTCGCGCCGTTGGCCAGCGGCCCATAGACGATGTAACTGTGGCCGGTGACCCAGCCGACATCGGCGGTGCACCAGAAGACTTCGTTGTCGCGGTAATCGAGCACGTACTTGAAGGTCATCGCCGCTTGCAGCAGGTAACCGCCGGTGGTGTGCAGCACGCCTTTGGGTTTGCCGGTGCTGCCGGAGGTGTAGAGGATGAACAGCGGGTCTTCGGCGCCCATGGGCTCTGGCGGGCAATCGTCGCTGACGTCGCGCAGGGCCTGGTGATACCAGAGGTCACGGCCTTCGACCCAGTTCACTTCACCCTGAGTGCGCTCGACCACGATCACGGTGCTGACGTCCGGACAACCTTGCAGCGCCTTGTCGACCTTCTCTTTGAGTGGCACGAATTTGCCGCCGCGCACGCCTTCATCGGCGGTGATCACGGTACGGCAGTCGGCGTCGAGTATCCGGTCACGCACAGAATCGGGGGAGAAACCGCCAAACACCACCGAATGCACCGCGCCGATACGCGTGCAGGCGAGCATGGCGTAGGCGGCTTCGGGGATCATCGGCATGTAGATGCACACGCGGTCGCCTTTCTTCACGCCACGACTTTTGAGCACGTTGGCCAGGCGACAGACGTTGTGATGCAGTTTTTTGTAGGTGATCTGGGCGGACTCGGCGGGGTCGTCGCCTTCCCAGATGATTGCGATCTGATCGCCGCGCTTTTCCAGGTGCCGGTCGATGCAGTTATAACTGACGTTCAGCTTGCCGCCGGCAAACCAGCTGGCTTCACCGGTTTTCAGGTTATAGCGCTGGACGGTATCCCACGGTTTGCTCCAGTCGAGAAAGCGTGAAGCCTGCTCGGCCCAGAATTCAGAAGGATGCTCGATGGACTGGCGGTACAGGCGCTTGTAGTCGTCTTGACTGAGTTGTGCAGCCCGGCGGACGGCATCGGCTTTGGGGAACGTGCTGATATCGAACATGACGGTTCCTTATTCTTGTTTTGCGACAAGAGGGGAGCTGCGCGACCCTCGTAGGAGCCGGCTTGCTGGCGATAGCGGCGTATCAATCGACTAAAACGTCAATGACACACCGCCATCGCCAGCAAGCCGGCTCCTACAAGGTTAGTACCCCGCAGGAACGGCGTCAGGTTACCCGCGGTGACGCCCGCGGAAGTAGTTGATCAACCCTTGGGTGGACGCATCGTCAGCCGGGGACTCTTCGCTGCCGACCAGGCGGTTATAGACGCCTTTGCCCAGCTCTTTGCCCAGCTCCACGCCCCACTGGTCGAAAGCGTTGATGCCCCAGACCACGCTTTGCACGAAGACTTTGTGTTCGTACATCGCCACCAGTGCGCCAAGACGACGCGGGCTGATGCGTTCGACCACCAGCGTGTTGCTCGGACGGTTGCCCGGGATCACCTTGTGCGGCGCGAGTTTCTGCACGTCCGCTTCGGCCATGCCCTTGTCACGCAACTCGGCTTCGGCCTCGGCGCGGGTCTTGCCGAGCATCAGTGCCTGGCTTTGCGACAGGCAGTTGGCGTACAGCCACTGGTGGTGATCGGACACCGGGTTGAAGCTGACGATCGGCACGATGAAGTCGGCCGGAATCAGTTGGGTGCCCTGGTGCAGCAACTGGTGATACGCGTGCTGACCGTTGCAACCCACGCCGCCCCAGATCACCGGGCCAGTGTCGGTGGACACCGGCGTGCCGTCCTGGCGTACGCTCTTGCCGTTGGATTCCATGTCCAGCTGTTGCAAGTGCTTGGTGATGTTACGCAGGTAGTGGTCGTACGGCAGGATCGCGTGACTCTGCGCGCCCCAGAAGTTGCCGTACCAGACACCGAGCAAGGCCAGCAGTACCGGCATGTTCTGTTCGAATGGCGCGCTCTGGAAATGCTGGTCCATGGTGTAGGCACCGGACAGCAGTTCCTTGAAGTTGGACATGCCGATAGCCAGGGCAATCGGCAAGCCGATAGCCGACCACAGCGAGTAACGACCGCCGACCCAGTCCCACATCGGGAAGATGTTTTCTTCGCGGATACCGAACGCCACAGCCGCCGCGTTGTTGCTGGATACGGCGATGAAGTGACGGTACAACTCGGCTTCCGAACCGCCCTGCGCCAGGTACCAGGCGCGAGCGGCCTGGGCATTCTTCAGGGTTTCTAGGGTGTTGAAGGACTTCGACGAAACGATGAACAGCGTGGTCTCGGCGCGCAGCTTCATGGTCAGTTCGTGGAACTCACTGCCGTCGATGTTCGCCAGGTAATGACAGCGCACGCCTTTCTGGGCGTAGGACAGCAGCGCTTCGGAGACCAGCTCGGGGCCGAGGAACGAGCCACCGATGCCGATGTTCACCACGTCGGTGATCGGCTTCTCGGTGTAACCGCGCCACAGACCGTCGTGGATGCGGCCCACGAGGTCGGTGATCTGGTTCAACACCTTGTGGACTTCCGGCATCACGTTGACGCCGTTGACCGACAACTTGTCGCCGACCGGGCGACGCAGCGCGGTGTGCAGGGCCGGACGACCTTCGGACGAGTTAACGATTTCGCCATCGAACAGCGCCTTGATCGCGCCTTGCAGATCGACTTCGTTGGCCAGGCCTACCAGCAGATCGCGGGTCTCGGCGTTGATCAGGTTCTTCGAATAGTCGAGAAACAGGCCGCAGCTGCTGAGGGTGAATTGAGTAAAGCGCTGCGGATCGGCATTGAAAGCTTCGCGCATGCTGAAATCCTGCATGGCTTGGCGGTGGTCATTCAGCGCTTGCCAGGCGGGCAGAGCGGTCACGTCGTGAGGAGTGCGGTAGTACGCCATCGCTGCGGGTTTCCTTTTTACTTGAACGGCCTTTTGAACACTAAAAAATCCCGGAGCGCTGTGGGTGGGCGTCCGGTCAACTGCGTCGACACGATTTCATGGCACAGGGCGAATACAGTAAACCTCGCGCTGCGATCTGTCTTGACTTTGTCTGACCCGTTCCCGGTACTTTTTTGTACATCAAGCAGGGAACGGTCCGACAAACGGAAGAGAAGTTTCGGTCAGGCAACCTGAACTGGAATGGCATTGCTGGTGTGGCTCAACTCGTTACCCGGCGCCATGTAGAGCATGCGCGGCTTGAAGTTGAGCAGCTCGGCTTCGCTGTAGTGAGCGTAAGCGCAAATGATCACACGGTCGCCGACCTTGGCCTTGTGCGCCGCGGCGCCGTTGACCGAAATCATCCGCGAGCCGGCTTCGCCACGAATCGCATAGGTGGTGAAGCGTTCGCCGTTGTCGACGTTATAGATCTGGATCTGTTCGTACTCACGGATGCCGGACAAGTCCAGCCATTCGCCGTCGATGGCGCAGGAACCTTCGTAATCGAGAACTGCGTGGGTGACTTCGGCGCGATGCAGCTTGGCCTTGAGCATGATGGCGTGCATGAGTGTTTCCCCAGGTCGGAATCGAACGGCGGGCAGTTTGCCCGAAGGCATTGTGGGCAGCAATACAGGGCGTGAGGGAGCTGCCCTCTGTAGGAGCCGGCTTGCTGGCGATGGCCTTACTTCGGTGTGGCAGATGCACCGCAGTGATGCCATCGCCAGCAAGCCGGCTCCTACAGGGGTCGTGATGTTCAGGCGGGCGCGTCGAGGTTCAGGTGCAGGTTGTCGATCAACCGCGTGGTACCGAGAAACGCCGCCACCAGAATCACCAGGTCACGATCTTCCGCCGTTGCCGGACGCAACGTCAGCGCATGCCGAATTTCCAGGTAATCGGTACGCAGGCCAGCAGCTTCAAGTTGCTGTTGTTGCGCCGCAATCAGCGCCGGATAATCGCGCTCACCCTGTTTAATGGCATCGGCAATCGCGGACAGCGTGCGATACACCACCGGCGCCACCGCGCGCTGTTCTTCACTGAGAAACCCGTTTCGCGATGACAAAGCCAGGCCATCGGCCGCGCGGACCGTCGGCTCGCCGATGATCTGGATCGGCATGTTCAGGTCATGCACCAGCGCGCGAATCACGGCCAGTTGCTGGAAGTCTTTCTGGCCAAAGATCGCCAGGTCGGGCTGAACCATGTTGAACAGCTTGCTGACCACCGTCGCCACACCTTCGAAATGCCCCGGACGGCTGGCACCGCACAGACCTTCGGACAGTTGCGGGACGCTGACGCGGGTCTGGCCGGCCATGCCGTCGGGGTACATTTCTTCAACGGTCGGCGCGAACAGCAAGTGACAACCGGCCTGGAGCAGTTTTTCCTGGTCTGCCGCGAGGGTGCGCGGGTACTTGTCGAGGTCTTCGCCGGCACCAAATTGCAACGGGTTGACGAAAATGCTCGCGACCACGAAATCTGCCCGTTGGCTGGCTTTGATAATCAGTGCGATGTGACCGCTGTGAAGGTTGCCCATGGTGGGTACGAAGGCAATGCGCTTGCCTTCGCTACGGGCGCGGGCCACGGCGGCTCGCAGTTCGCGTACGGTTTTTACGGTGTTCATGCAGAGAATCCGTGTTCGATACCAGGGAAAGTGGCTGCTTTGACTTCGCAGACATAAGCGCCAAGTGCCGCTTGAATGCTGGTCTGGCCGTTCATGAAGTTCTTCACGAATTTCGGCACCCGGCCTGTGATCGACAGACCGAGCATGTCGTGCAGCACCAGGACCTGGCCGTCGGTATCGCTGCCGGCGCCGATGCCGATCACCGGAATCCCCACGGCTTGGGTAATTTCCTGAGCCAGTTCACTCGGTACGCACTCGAGCAGCAGCATGGCGGCACCGGCCTGTTCCAGGGCGATGGCGTCGGCGCGCATCTGTCGCGCCTGGTTCTCGCTCCGGCCCTGGACTTTGTAACCGCCCAGAATGTTCACCGATTGCGGCGTCAGGCCCATGTGCGCGCACACCGGGATGCCGCGCTCGGTCAGCAGACGGATCGAGTCCGCCAGCCACAGCGCGCCTTCGACCTTGACCATGTGCGCACCGGCCTGCATCAACAGGGCACTGTTGCTCATGGCTTGTTCAGTGGTGGCGTAGGCCATGAAGGGCAAGTCGGCCAGGATCAACGCGTCGGTGTTACCGCGTTTGACGGCGGCGACGTGGTAAGCCATCTCGGCGGTGGTCACCGGCAGGGTGCTGTCGTGACCTTGCAACACCATGCCGAGGGAATCGCCCACCAGCAGCACTTCGACGCCAGCCTCATTGCAGGCGTGGGCGAAGGTCGCGTCATAGCAGGTCAGCATGGTGATTTTTTCACCTTTTTGCTTGAGACCTTGCAGAGTGGTCAGGGTGATGGCTGGCATGAAAAGTTCCTCATTCAGGCGCTGTGGAAACTACTGCGAGTAACGCGCGTGATTCTTCGTTAAATACAGGCGCACGGTCTGTTGTCGTGCTTTTAAGGCCTGGATTGCGCCCTTCAACGCCGCGTTGGCGGCAGCGGGACGCCTATAGTCGTGAGGAGAACTCGGGAAGTCAATTGCGTGTGTTACCGCGTTGTTACGCGTGGGGTGTTACCGGAGTAACTGATGCGATTCAGCAGCCGCAGATCTTATGCACGACACAAAATTAATGTGGGAGCGGGCTTGCTCGCGAAGGCGGTGGATCAGTCGGCATCAATGCTGAATGACACATCGCCTTCGCGAGCAAGCCCGCTCCCACAGTGGTTTTGTGTCAACTTTGAGGGAGGCGTTCCAGCCCGACGAACGGGCATTCCGCGAGTAATTCCTTGAGGCTGCGCCCATCCGCCAAACGCAAATCCGCCGGCGCCAATTCGGCCAGTGGATACAGAACGAACGCGCGTTCCTGCATATGGTAGTGAGGCACCTTGAGGCGAGGTTCATCGATCAGTCGATTGCCGAACAGCAGAATATCGAGATCCAGCGTGCGCGGCCCCCAGCGTTCCAGGCGTTTGCGGCCCTGACCGTTCTCGATGGCTTGCAGCGCATCGAGCAGCGCCAGCGGGGCAAGTGTGCTGTCGAGGGCGGCGACCGCGTTGGTATAACGCGGTTGGCCAGGCAGCAGCGAGTCGCTTTGATAAAACGCCGAAACCCCGACCAGTTCGGTCTGCGGCAACTGCTCCAGCGCCTCGACGGCGCTGCGCAATTGTTCGGCGGGGTCAGCCAGGTTGCTGCCCATGCCGATGTAGATGCGTTCCATGCTTACTCGCCCGTAGCGCTCGGTGCGCCGGCGGCGCGTTTGCGCTTGGCACCGCCGCTGCGACGACGTTTGCGTGGCGCGCCAGTGCCATCTTCCTTGCCGCTGAGGTCGCGGATCATGTCGCGGCGCTCGCTGTCGTTGGCGTCCTGATAATCCGTCCACCATTCGCCCAGGCCATCGGTCTGCTCACCGGCGCTTTCACGCAGCAGCAGGAAGTCGTAACCGGCGCGGAACCGCGGGTTGTCCAGCAACAGGTCGGCACGTTTGCCGCTGCGGCGTGGCAGGCGTTCCTGCATGTCCCAGATTTCGCGGATCGGCATGGTGAAGCGTTTTGGAATCGCGATCCGCTGGCACTGTTCGGCAATCAGCTCGTGCGCCGCTTCCTGCATCGCCGGGATCGGTGGCATGCCACGTTCCTGCAGACGCAACACGCGAGCCGGCAAGGCAGGCCAGAGCAGGGCGGCAAACAGGAACGCCGGGGTCACCGGTTTGTTCTGCTTGATCCGCAGGTCGGTGTTGACCAACGCTTCGCTGATCAGGGTGTGGGTGTACGTCGGGTTGTATTCCAGCGCCTCGGCACTGGCCGGGAACAGCGGATCGAACAACTGCAAGTCGACCAGCATCTCGAAGGTGTCCGCGGCATGGCCGGAGAGGAACAGCTTGAGCACTTCTTCGAACAGGCGGGCCGACGGGATCTCGCGCAGCATCGGCGCCAGATCGCGGATCGGCAGGGCGCTGTGTTTTTCGATGCCGAAATTCAGCTTGGCGGCGAAACGCACGGCCCGCAGCATCCGCACCGGGTCTTCCTGGTAGCGTTGCTTCGGATCGCCGATCAGGCGGATCAGGTGATTGCGGATGTCGTGTACGCCGTTGGCGTAGTCGAGAATACGTTCGCTGACCGGATCGTAGTACAAAGCGTTGATGGTGAAGTCGCGGCGTTGCGCGTCTTCTTCCAGCGTGCCGTAGACGTTATCGCGCAGGATGCGCCCGCTCTCGTTGCGGGAAGACTGGTTGCTGTCTTCCTCTTCGTCGTTTTGCGGGTGATTGGCGCGGAACGTCGCGACTTCGATGATTTCGCGACCAAAGTGGATATGCACCAGTTTGAAGCGTCGACCGATGATCCGCGCATTGCGGAATTCGGCGCGAACCTGTTCAGGCGTGGCGCTGGTGGCAACGTCGAAATCTTTTGGCGTGATGCCGAGCATCATGTCGCGCACACAGCCGCCGACCAGGTAAGCCTGGTAACCGGCGTTCTGCAGGCGTTCGACGATATTCACCGCGTAACGGCTGAATTGCGCCTTTTGCAGCGAATGTTGGCCGCTGTTAAGCACTTCAGGCGTGCTGCGGATGTGTTGCGTATGACGCTTGGGAGAACGGAATGACTGGAACAGCTTCTTCAGCATGGGATGCACTGTTTGAAGGAATGTTCGGCCATAACGAAGAATGACCGCATGATGGGCGGGGATTCTAGCATTTAGTCGGGGGATGGTGTAGGACACAGCAGATATGAGCTGTAGGCAGGGAACTGTAGGAGCGAGCTTGCTCCGGGCGGCGTTCCGACGAAGGTCGTTAACGATAACGCGACAACCCCGATACACAGCGGCGTCCCTGCGTTTCCGCGAGCGAGCTCCTGCAGGAAGCGGGATTTCCAAATCGCAGAAACTACAAGGGGAGCCGAAGCTCCCCAAGAAGTAGTTGCATGTTCTATTTTTGTTATTGGTTTCGGGCTTCTTGTTTTTGTTGAGTGCCCGCGTCATGAAGTTTTCCTTCATGACCCTCCCAATCGGGAGCCAAGAGCAAACGGATTGCTTTGGTCGCTGTGCTGCAGTGATCTTGCGATCCAACCAGTTCAGGCTCTGTCTCAAGACAGTTTTTGTTGTTCTCGGCCTGGTCGTGGGGCAAGCCCCAAATACAACGCCTCTCCAAAAGAATCAGTTAGCTGCGCCTCTCGCCGTCTTGTTTTTATTGTGCGTGAGTCGATTCGTCTTATTTTTATTGTCTTGTGCATTGCTTGTTATTGTTGTTGTACCAAACATATAGCAGGGTGCGTGCCAACTTTTGCGAGGCCCAGCAAAACAAGGGGTTACGTCACCTGATCAGGTTTTCCGAGGCCAAAAAAAACCGGGGCTTCGTTACCGTAAGCCCCGGCTTCTGTTACGTGAAAAAGCTGAGGTAACAGTTTTTTCACAAAGTCATGTGTTACCCGCTCAGCTCTCGCTGGCCACCCCGGTCTTGCGCCGCGGGATGCCCAAGCGCTGGCGGCGTTCCCACAGGCATTTACGGCTGACCCCGAGTTTGCGTGCCAGCTCGGTTTCGGTCATGTGGTCCTGATGCTCGAGAACAAAATGCTGGAAGTAGTCTTCCAGTGACAGGTCCTCGGTCGGTTCATGATTGTTGTTGCCGGCGCCATTGCCCTGTTGCGGCGGCAGGCCGATGAACTCGTCGTCTTCCAGGCCGCTCAGCTCGATGTCGATGCCCAGCAGCTCGGCGGAAATCTCCGGGCTTTCGCACAGGATGACTGCGCGTTCGACCGCGTTTTCCAATTCGCGCACGTTACCCGGCCAGGAGTAATGACGAATCGCCTGCTCGGCGTCCGGGGCGAACTTCAGGTCGGTACGGTTGACCCGCGCGCTCTGCCGCGCCAGGAAGGCATTGGCGATTTCGTTCACGTCGGCGCCACGCTCGCGCAGGGCCGGCAGTTTCAGGGCGATCACGTGGAGGCGGTAATACAAGTCTTCACGGAATTGGCCGATCTTGGCCAGGCTCTTGAGGTCGCGGTGAGTCGCGGCGATCAAACGCACATCGACCTTCTGCGACTGCACCGAGCCCACCCGGCGAATTTCGCCTTCCTGCAACACTCGCAACAGACGAGCCTGTGCTTCCAGTGGCAGTTCGCCGATTTCATCAAGGAACAAGGTGCCGCCGTCCGCCGCTTCCACCAGACCGGCACGTCCGGCGCTGGCGCCAGTGAACGCGCCTTTTTCGTGGCCGAACAGTTCGGACTCGATCAGGCTTTCCGGAATGGCTGCGCAGTTCACCGAAATCATCGGTGCCTTGGCGCGTTTGGACAGGTTGTGCAGGGCGCGCGCCACCAGTTCTTTACCGGTGCCGGACTCGCCCTGGATCAGGACATTGGAATCGGTCGGCGCGACTTTGCGGATCTTGCTGTACAGATCCTGCATTGGTGGGCACGAGCCGATGATGCCGATTTCGCCGTTGCTGTTGTCGATACCCGGTTTCGCCGCGCCATTGGCGGCTTTGCCGACGGCAGGTTCACCGCTGGCCTGCACCGATTGCCGGTCACGCAGGATGCGCGCGACGGCCTGGAGCATTTCATCGTGGTCGAAAGGCTTGGCGATGTAATCCACCGCGCCCATTTTCATCGAGTCGACTGCCGAACGCAGGCTGGCGTAGCTGGTCATGATCAGCACCGGCGTGCCCTGGCCGAGTTTGATCAACTCGGTGCCCGGCGCGCCAGGCAGGCGCAGGTCACTGACGATCAGGTCGAACGTGGGAATGGTGAAGCGTTCTTGTGCTTCCTGCACTGAACCGGCTTCGCTGACCTGGTACTGGTTACGTTCCAGCAGGCGGCGCAAGGCGGAGCGGATAATTGTTTCGTCTTCGACGATCAAAATGTGCGGCATTGATTCGATACTCTCGACGGTCTCAGTTCACAGCGGACGTCGCTTCGACATGACGCGGCAAGGTCACCCGGATACGGGTGCCGCGTTGGCTTTGAACATCAGCCGGGCTGTCGATGGTGATTTGTCCATAATGCTCTTCAACGATGGAATAGACCAGTGCAAGGCCCAGACCGGTGCCTTCGCCAGGATCCTTGGTGGTGAAGAATGGTTCGAACAATCTGTCCATGATGCTCGAAGGAATACCGCTGCCTTCGTCCTCCACGATCAGATCGACCGTGTGTTCGCCGGCTTCGCTTTTGACCCGCACCGCGCTGCCGGGAGGCGAGGCGTCACGGGCGTTTGAGAGCAGATTGATCAGTACCTGGGCGAGGCGCTGCGGATCGCCTTCGACCCAATGATCGGGGTCGCACAGGTTGTAGAACTGCACTTCGAAATTGCGTCGGTTCAGGGCCAGCAAACCGATGGCATCCTGGGCCACTTCGGCCAGACAGACGGGCTCGTCATTGTGCTGATGACTGCCGGCATGGGCAAAACTCATCAGCGACTGAACGATGCGCGACACGCGTTTGGTCTGCTCCAGAATCTGCCCGCTGATTTCCTTCAGCTCGCCATCGTCTTCACGTTCTTCGCGCAGGTTCTGCGCCAGACAGGCGATGCCGGTGATCGGGTTGCCGATTTCATGGGCCACGCCCGCAGCGAGGCGGCCAATGCTGGCCAGACGCTCGGAGTGCACCAGCTTGTCTTCGAGCATCTGGGTTTCGGTCAGGTCTTCCACCAGCAGTACCAGGCCACTGTTGCCCGGTGCGAGCGGTTCATCGATCGCGGCTTTGTGCAGGTTCAGCCAGCGAGTCTGGCCATCGAGCGCCAGATGTTGCTTGTGCAAGTGTTCGTCCGGCAAGTTGATGAAGCCTTGCAGCAGTTCTTTCCACGGATCGGCGATGGTGCTCAGGCGCGAACCGACCACGCGCTGCGCGGCAATTCCGGTCAGTTCCTCCATGGCTTTGTTCCACATGAGGATTTCCTGATCCTTGGCCAGGGAGCAAACGCCCATCGGCAATTCCTGCAGGGTCTGGCGGTGATAGCGGCGCAGGGCATCGAGTTCGGCAGCCAGACCGGTGAGGCGCGAGTGGTAGTCCTCGAGGCGGCTTTCGATGAAATGGATGTCCTCGGTGACGTAGTTTTCGCCGCCGGCCTTATAAGGCAGGAAAGTCTCGACCATGTCCTGCGCGACGCTCGGCCCCATCAGGCCCGAGAGGTTGGCTTCGATCCGGTCACGCAAGCGGCGCAAGGCGTAAGGCCGGCGTTCGTCAAACGGCAGATAGAGATCGCGCAGCGCTTGCTCGACTTCCTTTTGTGCAGCCTTGGCGCCCAAGGGTTTGGCCAGTTGCGTGGCGAATTCCTGGGGCGAGGCGGCGTGCAGTTCACGGCGTTGCGGGCGACGCACGTTGTCCACGGCGCAGGCTTCGGCGGCGCTGGCCTCTTCGGGACTGGCGTTGGTGAACAGCGAAATCAGGGTGAACATCAGCACGTTGGCGGCCAGCGAAGCGATCGCGGCCATGTGCCAACTGGTGTCGTCCAGCACGTAGATCATGTTCAGCAGCGGAATGTAGAACCCTTGCAGGTTGCCGACCAGTGGCAACAGCATAGTCACCAGCCACACCATAATCCCCGCCAGCAAACCGGCGATGAAGCCGCGACGGTTGGCGGTCGGCCAATAAAGGACAGACAGCACGCCCGGCAGGAACTGCAGTGTTGCCACAAACGCGACGATGCCAAGGTTGGCCAGATCCTGTTCAGCGCCCAGCAACAGGTAGAAACCGTAACCCGCCATAATGATCGCGACGATCAGTGCGCGGCGAGTCCATTTCAGCCAGCGATAGATGTTGCCTTCGGCCGGTGGCTGGTAAAGCGGCAGCACCAGATGGTTCAACGCCATACCGGACAGCGCCAGGGTGGTGACGATGATCAGCCCGCTCGCTGCCGATAGCCCGCCGATATAAGCCAGCAGCGCCAAGGCCTTGCTGTTGGCGGCGATACCGATGCCCAGCGTGAAATACTCAGGATTGGTGGTGGCGCCGAGTTTCAGGCCAGCCCAGAGAATGAGCGGCACGGCCAGGCTCATCAGTAACAGGAACAACGGCAGACCCCAGCTCGCACTGACCAGTGAGCGCGGGTTGAGGTTTTCGGTAAACGTCATGTGGTACATGTGCGGCATCACGATTGCCGAGGCGAAGAACACCAGCAGCAGCGTGCGCCACGGGCCTTCCTGCAGCGGCGTGTGCAAAGCTGCGAGGGCGGTCTGGTTTTGCAGCAGCCACAGTTCCAGCTGTTGCGGGCCGTCGAACACGCCATACAACGCATACAGGCCAACGCCGCCAATGGCGATCAGCTTGATCACCGACTCAAACGCAATCGCGAACACCAGCCCCTCGTGTTTCTCGCGGGTGGCGATGTGGCGCGAACCGAAGAAAATCGTGAACAGCGTAATCAGCGCACAGAAGCTCAGGGCGACACGATGCTGCACCGGTTCGCGGGTGAGGATGCCGATGGAGTCCGCCACTGCCTGAATCTGCAACGCCAGCAACGGCAGCACGCCGATCAACATGAAGATCGTGGTCAGTGCGCCGGCCCAGGTGCTGCGGAAGCGGAACGCGAACAGGTCGGCCAGCGATGACAGCTGGTACGTGCGAGTAATTTTGAGGATCGGATACAGCAACACCGGCGCCAGCAGAAATGCGCCGGAAACGCCTAAATAGCTGGAGAGAAAACCGTAGCCGTACTGATAGGCCAGGCCCACGGTGCCGTAAAACGCCCAGGCACTGGCATAAACACCCAGCGACAGGGTGTACGTCAGCGGGTGGCGAATGATCGCCCGGGGGATCATGCCCCGTTCGCTGATCCAGGCGACGCCGAACAGCACCGCCAGGTACGCGGCACTGATCAGGATCATCTGGGTCAGGCTAAAGCTCATCGGCATCTTTTTGGCTCTGCAGGATGAAGGTCACGACGATCAGAATCAGCCAGAGCAGATAAGGGCGATACCAGGCGCCAGTGGCGTCGATCCACCAATCCATGATGGCCGGGGAGAACAGATAAATCCCCACTACCAGGAGCAGGACCAAGCGATAGATGTACATCCCGGCCTCTCTTTTTTATGCGCGTGCCCGAAAACGTGCGGCGATGGTAACGGATGGGCGCGCCACTGCAAGTGTGATCACTGTAGTTGCGCTTCGGGCAAGGTGAGTGTGCGCGGGATCTTCAATGCATCCCAGTGGGCGATTCCCCAGTTCAGCACTTCACGTGGGGTGGCATACGCCAGTTCGGCGCCCGGATTCTGCCCGAGCGCGCGCAGTGCACGCAGTAATAAAGGCGTGGCCTGATCTTCGGTCAGCGGCGGCGAACGGTAGGACTTGCCGAGCTTGTTGCCGTCAGGCTGGGTAATCAAAGGAATGTGCAGATAGCGCGGTTGCGAGAAACCCAGCAGTTCCTGCAGATAGAGCTGACGTGGCGTGGAGTCGAGCAGGTCCGCACCGCGGACGATATCGGTGATGCCTTGCCAGGCGTCATCGAGGACCACGGCCAGTTGATAGGCGTAGAGCCCGTCGCGCCGGCGGATCACGAAATCGCCGACATCCCGACCCAGATGCTGGCGGTATTCGCCTTGCACGCGGTCGATGAAGTGGTATTCCAGTTCGGGCACCCGCAGGCGAATCGCGGCGTCTTCAGAGCCATGGCCGGCATTGCGGCACAGGCCCGGATAAATGCCGTGATAGGGCTCAAGCTGTTTTCGTGAGCAGGTGCAGGCGTAGGCCAGGCCATGATTGAACAGGCGATTGAGCACTTCGGCGTAGGCGTCGTGTCGGTCGCTCTGTCGGACCATCTCGCCATCCCATTCGAAACCGTAGCTTTCCAGCGCCTTGAGAATGGCGGCTTGCGCGCCGGGCTCTTCCCGTGGCGGATCGAGGTCTTCCATACGCATCAGCCAGCGACCGCCCACCGCACGCGCGTCGAGGTACGAAGCCAGTGCTGCGACCAGCGAACCGAAATGCAGGTGGCCGCTTGGCGTGGGGGCGAAGCGTCCGATGTAGGCGGGGGAGGTCATAAGGGCGATGGTACTTTGTCAGGGATTGCGCAAATCACATTGTAGGAGCCGGCTTGCTGGCGATAGCGGTTTGTCAGTCAACATTTTTGTCGATTGATACGCCGCCATCGCCAGCAAGCCGGCTCCTGCAAATCATGAATTTCGGAAACAAAAACGGAGCGTTCGCACGCTCCGTTCTTCGTTCAAGTCGAGATTACTTGCCGACTTGTTTTTCCTTGATTTCCGCCAGGGTCTTGCAGTCAACGCACATGTCGGCGGTAGGGCGGGCTTCCAGTCGCTTGACGCCGATCTCGACGCCGCAGGACTCGCACCAGCCATATTCTTCGTCTTCGATCAATTGCAGCGTCTTGTCGATCTTCTTGATCAACTTGCGCTCACGGTCGCGGGCGCGCAATTCAAGGCTGAATTCTTCTTCCTGGCTGGCACGGTCTGCCGGGTCAGGAAAGTTGGCCGCTTCGTCTTTCATGTGATCAACCGTGCGGTCGACTTCCTGCATCAAGTCCTGTTTCCACTTATTCAGGATCTTGGTGAAGTGAGCGCGCATGGGTTTGCCCATGTACTCCTCGCCCTTTACTTCTTTGTAGGGTTCGAAGCCGCTGATCGACTGATTTTGCTGCTTTGCTTGGGTGGGCATGAAATGGACCGCCTCTACTCTTGTAATCCATCTGCGCAGGATTGCTCCATCACCGACACCTGCCGGCCCTGCGGCTGCAAGCGGGCGAACTTACCAGATCAAATCGGGCCGCGCTACTCCCGGATGTCGAGGTAGTGGCTCGAAGGGCTTGCAAATGATTGCAAAGCCTTGACTGGTGGTGCTGGAGACCTGATCAATTAATGATTTTAGTCAAACCTTGCGCACTCGCATGGGTCGTTTGTGGCCAGGGTCTTAACGCGTCTGACCGCTTTAGGTTCTCGCTCGTTCCTGCGCTTGGGTAGAATCGGTTTTTTTTCCCGTTGAAGGAAGGCTAATGGCTCAGTCCTACAGTGCCCGCAGTCGCGCGATCGAACCGTTCCACGTCATGGCGCTGCTGGCGCGGGCCAATGAACTGCAAGCCGCCGGCCACGACGTGATTCACCTGGAAATCGGCGAACCGGACTTCACCACCGCCGAGCCGATCATCCAGGCTGGCCAGGCTGCACTGACTGCCGGAAAGACCCGTTACACCGCCGCCCGCGGCATCCCCGAGCTGCGTGAAGCGATTTCAGGCTTCTATCAACAGCGTTACGGTTTGAACATCGACCCTCGGCGAATCCTCATCACGCCCGGCGGTTCCGGCGCGTTGCTGCTGGCCAGCGCCTTGCTGGTGGATCCGGGCAAACACTGGCTGCTGGCAGACCCGGGTTACCCGTGCAACCGGCATTTCCTGCGGTTGGTGGAGGGCGCTGCGCAGCTTGTTCCTGTGGGGCCGGACGTGCGTTATCAACTGACACCGGACTTGATCGACCGTCATTGGGATCAGGACAGCGTCGGCGCGCTGGTGGCATCGCCGGCCAACCCGACCGGGACAATTCTGACCCGCGACGAACTGGCGGGGCTGTCGACCGCGATCAAGGCGCACCACGGCCATCTGGTGGTGGACGAGATCTATCACGGCCTGACTTACGGCACCGACGCGGCCAGTGTGCTGGAAGTCGACGACAACGCCTTCGTGCTCAATAGTTTTTCGAAATATTTCGGCATGACTGGCTGGCGGCTTGGCTGGCTGGTGGCGCCCGAAGCGGCGGTCGGTGAGCTGGAAAAACTTGCGCAGAACCTTTACATCAGCGCCCCAAGCATGGCCCAGCACGCAGCGCTGGCCTGTTTCGAGCCCGCGACCATCGCCATTCTGGAAGAGCGCCGCGCCGAATTCGGCCGTCGCCGTGATTTCCTCTTGCCCGCCCTGCGTGAGTTGGGTTTCGGTATCGCCGTCGAGCCGGAAGGGGCGTTCTATTTGTACGCCGATATCAGCAAGTTCGGTGGCGATGCCTTCGCATTCTGTCGACATTTTCTCGAAACCGAGCACGTGGCGATCACGCCGGGGCTCGACTTCGGGCGTTATCAGGCCGGCCATCACGTTCGGTTTGCCTATACCCAAAGTCTGCCGCGCCTCCAGGAAGCGGTCGAACGCATTGCTCGCGGCTTGAAGAGCTGGCAAGGCTGATGCGCTTTCATCCGCCACTCGAAGAAGGTCGTCTGATTCGGCGTTACAAGCGTTTTCTCGCCGATATCGAAACCGTTCACGGCGAGTTGTTGACCATTCACTGCCCGAACACCGGCTCGATGCTCAATTGCCAGGTCGAGGGCGGGCAGGTGTGGTTCAGTCGTTCCAACGACCCCAAGCGTAAGTTGCCGGGCACTTGGGAAGTCGGCGAAACCCCTCAGGGTCGGCTGTTTTGCGTGAACACCGGCCGAGCCAACGGTTTGATCGAAGAGGCGCTCAGGGCCGGCGTCATCAGCGAACTCAACGGTTTCACCGAGCTGAAGCGTGAAGTGGCCTACGGTCAGGAAAGCAGTCGCATCGACTTTCGTCTCGATTACCCGAGCGGGCCGGCGTATGTGGAAGTCAAAAGCGTCACGCTGGGGTTCGATGGCTCATCGGTCGCGGCGTTTCCCGATGCGGTCACCCAGCGTGGCGCCAAGCATTTGCGTGAGCTGGCGCATTTGGCCCGGGATGGAATTCGCGCGGTGCAGTTGTATTGCGTGAACCTCACCGGCATCGATGCCGTGCGTCCTGCAGACGAAATCGATTCGATCTACGCCGCCGCTTTGCGAGAAGCGGTGGCGTGCGGGGTCGAGGTGCTGGCTTACGGCGTGCGCTTGACCCATGAGGAAATGGTGGTCGAGCGGCGTCTGGAGGTGGTGCTCGGCGGTTAAAGATTGATCCAGATGCCCTGATCGTCTTCGCGGCTTTCAACGGTGGTCAGGGATTGCCCGGCGCACGGGCCGGCGACGCACTCGCCATCTTCGATCAAGAACAGTGCGCCGTGGGTCGCGCACTGGATCAGGCTGTTGCTGGGGTCAAGAAACTGGTCGGGCGTCCATTCCAGCCCGACGCCACGGTGCGGGCAGCGGTTGATGTACACATAGACCTGGCCGGCCCGGCGCACGGCAAAGAGCTTCTGGCCGTCGAGGTCGAAACCGCGGCTGCCGGATTCGGCCAGTTCAGAGCCTGCGCAAAGAAACTTCATGTCTATCCTCAACCCCGTCGGCTCGTGACTGGATATGTCCGAGCTTGACGTTCAAATGCAAACAATTATCAAATGGCTGCCTTGCCCGTCGGGTGCAGGTGCCGGACGCCGAGGATACTTGGCCTGTCACTTCAATGCCTGGGAAAACCATTAAAGGAAGCTGTTTATGCGTCTGAGTACCCGCGTTGCCGCGCTGTGTGTCGGACTCCTCGTCAGCCACCACGCCGCGGCGGCCGAGTTGCCACAACGCTGGGTCAGCGCCGGCGGGGCCTTGTCGGAGTGGGTCAGTGCGCTGGGCGGCGAATCGAAACTGGTGGGTGTCGATACCACCAGCCAGCATCCGGAATCCCTCAAGGCGTTGCCCGGCATCGGCTATCAGCGACAGTTGTCCGCAGAAGGCATCCTGAGCTTACGCCCGCAAATTCTGGTCGGCACCGAAGAAATGGGCCCACCGCCGGTGCTGTCGCAGATTCGTACGGCGGGCGTGCAAGTCGAACTGTTTTCGGCCCGACCAGATCTGCCGACGTTGCAGGGTAACTTGCAGCAGTTGGGCAAGTTACTCGGCGCAGAAGACAAGGCGGCGCAATTGTTCACGGCTTATCAACAGCAACTCGATCAGCAAAAGATTCGTGTCACCAAGGCACAATTGACGCAAAAATCACCAGGCGTACTGGTGCTGCTCGGTCACGCGGGCGGCAAACCGCTGATCGCCGGGAAGGACACCGCAGCCGACTGGTTGATCCAGAAGGCTGGCGGACATAATCTGGCGACGCACACCGGTTACAAACCTTTTTCCAACGAGTCCTTGATCAGTCTTGATCCTGAAGTACTGGTGTTCGCCGATCGTGCATTGACCGGCGAAGCGGCGCGTGCAGCGTTGTTCAAGGAGGGTAACCCTATTTCTGTTACAGACAGAGCGCCCATGATTCATTAGCTTAGAGAGAAAGGATCTCTCAGTGCTCAATGAGTGGTATGAACCATGAGGCTACTGTTCACCGATGACAGTTTCGTCCTGCTAACCCAGGCTTATATTGGAATTCCTTTCCTGCTGAACGGGCAAATGGAGTTGGTTGAGCCGGCAAACGATTACCTCATGTATCTGGCGCTGGAACGAGGCAAGACGCGTAGCCCCAAGACATGGAGAAATCACGGCGAAGCACTGTATGACTATTTCTCATGGCTGGAGGCAAACGCCCTCGATTGGGCTCATGTCCCTGTCGCGGGGCACGCTCGATCCGCCGTAAGTAATCTTGCCGCGTATAGGAACTGGTCAATTTCCCTGACAAGACCATCAACGGGCCTAAGGGCCATAAAACCGAGCACTTTGAACCAGCGGCTGACATGCCTCATGGGGTTCTATCAATGGGCGCATAAACAAGGCCGCATTAGCTCAGTTCCTTGGGATGCCTCACCGAAATTTGTTGCCGGAAACAATCAGGGCTTTTTGAGGCATGCACACGCCGCCAAGATGACAGATGGCGACGACCTTCGGCTCAAGGTCTTCCGAGAGCCGCCTAAACTTCTATCGCTTGAGCAAGCCAAGCTTCTGGTTCAGGCATGCACAACCAAAACGCTTCGATTGATGACGGTGCTGATGCTTCAAACTGGCCTTCGCAATGAAGAATGCAGGACATTCCCTATTAAGTATGTTTTTGACCCGACAGGGCTCGATGTACGGAAGCGCATTCGTGTTGATCTCAGCCCATCGGACATGCTGCTGAAGAATTCAAAACCTAGGACAGTCTTCATTGGTTGGCACGTCATGCGGGAGCTTTTCGATTATCTGAGCTTTGCTGAGGGAGCATTCAGGGCCAACTTTGGTCGCAGTGCAAGCCGCTCTGGGATTCAACCCATCTTCTTAAACAGAGATGGTCACCCTTTCAGTGAAAAAGGCTTGAACAATGCGTACAGACGACTTTGGTCTGGGAAGCAACCTCGGATTATGTTCAGGGTTACTCCGCACATGCTGAGGCATACCTTTGCTACTTTTGAACTACTCCACCAGTCGAAGCGTGCGGCCATGGGGCAAGCACTTGCATGGGTTCGAGATCGCTTGGGCCACAGCAGCGTCCAAACGACTAGCATCTATCTTCATTGTCTTGATCTCATGGAAAACTCGGAACTGAATACATATCAGGAAGAGTTGGACTTGCTAGGGAATGCACATGCCTAGACCCAGAAAAAGCTATGGCATGCAGCCAGAAAACATCATCTCAATTGAAACAGCAAAAAAAACTCCTGGTGACATGTCGATTTGCGTTGGAACGAGGGTGTTCGACTTCGCGCAGTGGGCATCGGTACCGGAAGCGATTGAGCCAGCTACGAGACTATTGCTCTCACGTCAGCTACACGAGGCCGTCCAAGAAATTCAATCGTCGGGGGTCAGCCAAGCGACCGTAATGAACCTTTGTGCCTCCGGTATGCGTTATTGGTTCAAGTACCTCGACGCTGAATCGGGTAAGGGCCGCGTCATAGGGTGCCTCGCCGACATAGTCCCCCGCACAGTTGAACGCTATACGGAATGGCTGAAGCAACAGCCAGCAAGGGGTAAGGGGACAATCTCAATCACATCGGCGCGGGCCATCTACAACACAACAAAAACAGTCTTGATGAACCGTGTTCGCGCCGGGCAACTCGGGATCGGTGTGTTTCCTCAAATTCCATTTCCGAACGCCGACAGAGCGTATGTTGGTCATCAGGCATTCACGCAGGGCGAGATAGAGCGCTTGCTGATAGCGCTCCTGAAGGACTTAGACATGATCCGCTCCGGTAATTTGCCTAGTGGGAGCGAGGCCGCAGCTATGACTGTTTACCTCTTGCTGATCGCTGCCAGGAGTGGTCGCAATCTCACGCCACTACTAGAGATGAGCAGAGATGCGATCACCGATCACCCTCTCAAGCCGGATATGGGCGTGCTCCAGTTGTATAAGCGTCGAGGTTTCAAGATTCACCGCCAAGCCTTTCGTTACCACACCACTGATGATGAGTCCGCGTCGGTACCGAGCGATGTGGTCACCCTGTACCGGGAAGCGCTAGTCCGATCGTTTCCTTTGCTAGATCTAGCACCGAAGACGATGCACGATCGTGTCTGGCTTTACCGCGCCAAGGGGAATAGAGGCGTGAAGACTCTCAACGCCTCCAATATTGACCAACAAGCCACTGCACTGGTGGCCCGGCATCAAATTTTTGGCGATAGAAGGGCATCGAACGGCCTGCCAGAATTACTGAAGGTCAACGTATCGAGGCTACGAAAAACCTTTGCCACGCGAATGTGGCAACTGAGCAACGGAAACTTGTTCAAGACGGCTCAGCTCTTGGGTAATAGTACGCGGATGACTGATAGCCACTACCTCGCTGTCACGCCCGAGATGGAGCGGAATCACAAATTCGTTGGTCGTATTCTCGAAGGCGTCATGACCGGTCAGGTGAATGAGCAGAGCTTTCGCGATGACTTGTCAGCTCAACTATCCATAGAGCCCGAAAAAGTTGATCTGCTACTGAGTGGAGCACTTAATACAGGCGTTGCGCGTTGTTCAGATCCTATCAATGGCCGTTTTGCTCCAAGAAATGGCACCACCAACTGTCAGCGCTTTCTCCATTGCTTTCGTTGCCCAAATCAGGTCGTGATCGAATCAGACCTGTATCGTCTGTTCAGTTTTTATTGGCTCCTGATCAAAGAACGCGGGCTACTCGGCAAATCGCGCTGGAATTCCGTCTATGCGTGGGTGATCCGTGTCATCGACAACGATATAACTCCCCTTTTTGATCCGGTTGTAGTTGAGCGCGAGAAACACCGAGCCCTCGCTACCCCTCATCCAATGTGGCGAGATAGGACTTTGCTTGGAGGTGATGAGTGAACGGTGCTAATGCAACTGTAGCCAGGCCGCCCTGTGCAGTCCTGAGAAAGATCGCTGTTGATGATCGAAATGATCTTGCAGTTACATACATAACCGGCGAAAACGGTAAATCAATGCCGCTTTCTAGGTATGAGGACAACATATGGGACTTTTCCCCGTATGTTCTCAACAAAAATACGTCAAACCTCTATGTGAATTTTGACCATCCACTTTCCGATGAAGTGAGATCCATCGACAAATCAGAGACTAGTTTGCTAATAGCCGCTAAGTCTTTTATATATACTCGTTGGCTCGCCAAGTCACCGCGATCAACCAAGCACATAAAAGCAGCAACACTAATTTCGTGCTGGACGAACGTGAAGCCGCTTCTTCGTTGGATGTGCGGGCAATCCATCACGGGCTTTGATGAGCTGACTCCTGTGCGGTGTGCTGCGTATGCTTTATATGTAGGCGCGGATAAGTCTGTTAAGCAGAGACAAAAAGTTGCTCTATTAGAAGTTTTGGAATTGATATACGCTTTTAGAACTCATTTGCCAAAACCAATGAGTGAGCATCCGTGGCCAGAGGAAACTGCGTTCAGTCTTGCAGGGGCTCGACGTACAGGTGGTATGTATGATGTCCGGACTGAGATTATTCCAAAGCGCTTATATGCCGATCTCGGGCGAAAATCCTTAGAGTTCATAGAGCATGAGTCGGATCGAATTCTGCATATCTGGGATACATTCCACTCCTGTTATTCACAAGAGATGGAGCTTGCTGAGTATCATGCAAGGGTGAGACTGGAAAAAGGTGCGAAGAGCTCCTATCAGACGCTAGAGTCAGTGTCTTATGATATCGCGAGGGCAAGGGCACTTTCTAAAATGCAGTCTTTGCTTGACGCGAACGGACTGCGATTTTTAACGGATCTTGATGATGAGGTCAGGATTCTGCGTACGTGCTGCTACATCGTCGTTGCCATGTTTAGCGGTATGCGGGACTCCGAAATTATTTCGTTAAAACATAATTGCTTTGAGCGCTCATTCGATATGGATGGCGAAGAATTTTGCTGGATACATGGGCTCACATACAAGCTGGAGGAGCAGCCAAAACCTGCAAAATGGATGGTTCCACCTGTCGTCGAAAAGGCTGTGAATGTGGCAGCGGGGTTGCGGAGATCTCTTCTGCCCTACATCGGTAAAAGAAGATTGTATCTGTACGAACTAGCCAAAGATGAGGGACTAAAATCAAAAGTCGTCAATGATGCCACTCTCTTGGGTAGCAGCCTTTTTCTTGGCTGGAAAGCGCTTGGCACGCGGCCTGAATTTCTACAGAACGTACTAACAAATACGCTCCTCAAAAAGGTTGCAGAGCGTTTTGAGCTAGTGGTGTTGAATGATGACTTGGGTGAAGTTCTTGATCGTACTACGATAACTCCGGAGAAACTGTGGCCGCTCGCAACACACCAGTTTCGGAGAACATTTGCTGTTTTTGTCGCCAGGAACGTACTTGGCGATGTTCGGTATCTGCGACACCATTTCAAACATTGGTCAATGGATATGACTCTGCACTATGCAAAAGACCCGCTATTTGATGACACGCTTCTTGAATCTGTATTGTCAAAAAGGGACGAATTGCAGGTAAGTATCGTTTCTGGATGGCTGGCTCCGAGCCAGAAGCTTTCTGGCGGTAGGGCTGACCATATCGTGCGCTTCAGAGGGAGACCCGAGGTGAAGACAGCAAAAGACCCTAAAGCTCTGGTCAGGGCTGTTGGCGAAGGTGTTTTTATCCGTGGCACCGGCCACTCTTGGTGTTTGGCAACGACTAAGGGATGCGGCGGGGAGGGGCTTTACGATGCGATTCGTTGCGTTGGCTGCGGTGAGGGTGTCATCGACCAGGGACACTTGCTCATATGGCGGCGCATTAGAGATCAGCAGGTTGAGGTGCTCTCATGGCCAGATCTTGGCGATCCGGCCTGGGAGCGAGCCACAAGGCACTTGCGAGAGGCAGAGCGGGTGCTAGGCGAACTTGGAGACCCAGTTGAGCCGTATTCCTTACCAGAACGTCCATCGCGTCTCATACCAGCAGTAGAGGCGGTGTAGCATGGGAAATGACCAGACAAGGCGTGCAATCGAGTTGGCTATCTCAAGGATTACCAAGGGGCGTCCCAAGCAGGTTCAGCTGAGTCGTAAGCTAAGTATCGCCTCCGTCGCCGAAGAGGCAGGCATAAGCAATGCGACGATACACAACCGGTATCCAGACCTTGCAGAGTTAATTCGTCAAAAGACCAACAAGGAGTCGCGAGAAAAGCTCGTCAAGAAGGAGAAAGCCCTTCAGGGGGCAGATCTGCTGATTAAGGAGTTGCGTGACATACTGGCTGAGCGAGATGCAGATCTGAAGAGGATAGCCATCGTGAATCTGCGGCTTTGTACAGAGAAGAAAGCACTTCAGGAGCAAAACGCTCTGCTGGCCAAGGAGAACAAGCAATTGGAAGGTGTAAACCGTGATCTGCTATTTAAGATCAACAGTCCTAGAAGTCAGGTGAAGTCGATTCGATGAATGCCTAGACGGATCGTAACCGTCTGGCCAACTCACTTCTCAGCGCACAGGTCAGCTCGAACAAGAACGAATGGAGGGCAAAGCCTTGCCCGCAGGTATACCCATTGAATAAGCCAGTATCTGACGTAACTCATGTGGAGCTTGGCAGCGGGTCGCAATCGACGATGGCTTCATTGTATACTTCTGCTCCGCATACCCCTTGAGATACAGGAACATCAGCATGACTGTACTCCAAACGATCTACTGGCAGCCTACGCCGCCTTAGCGCTACGCCCCCCCGCAACACTCTGCTTCCGCTAGCCTCGCTCGCGGGTGCGTACTGCTGTACGCCTGGTTTTATACCTTAAGCACACAGCAAAAAATCCTCAAAATTTGAATTTGTATCGATTCGCTCGCCTTCCTTTGGCGTGCGCGATGCTTTGCCTTGGATATTTTCTATGCTGCAAAAACTTAGACAAACGTGGTTTTCCAACGTCCGTGGCGACGTGCTCGCGGGGCTGGTGGTCGCACTCGCGCTGATCCCGGAAGCCATCGCCTTTTCCATCATCGCCGGGGTAGATCCCAAAGTCGGTCTCTACGCCTCCTTCTGTATCTGTGCTGTCATCGCCTTTGTCGGCGGACGCCCCGGAATGATCTCGGCGGCGACAGGCGCCATGGCACTGCTGATGGTTACGCTGGTAAAAGAGCATGGACTCCAGTACCTGCTGGCCGCGACTCTACTATGTGGCGTACTTCAAATCCTTGCCGGCTACCTGAAGCTTGGCTCGTTGATGCGCTTTGTTTCACGCTCGGTAGTCACCGGCTTCGTAAACGCATTGGCGATTCTGATTTTTATGGCGCAATTGCCTGAGCTGACCAATGTCACCTGGCATGTCTATGCCATGACCGCTGCGGGCTTGGGAATCATCTACCTGTTTCCGTATGTGCCGAAAATCGGCAAGCTGATTCCCTCTCCATTGGTGTGCATTCTGACGCTGACGGCCATCGCCATTTACCTCGGTTTGGATATCCGCACCGTCGGTGACATGGGCCAACTGCCTGATACGCTCCCGATCTTCCTCTGGCCTGAAGTTCCGCTGAATTTTGAAACCCTGCGCATCATTTTCCCGTACTCGGCTGCGTTGGCAGTAGTGGGTCTACTCGAATCAATGATGACCGCGACCATCGTCGACGACCTTACCGATACCACCAGCAACAAGAACCGCGAGTGCAAAGGCCAGGGTGTGGCCAACATCGCTGCCGGCATGCTTGGCGGCATGGCAGGTTGCGCCATGATCGGCCAGTCGATCATCAACGTGAAATCTGGTGGCCGCACCCGTCTCTCGACATTGTGTGCCGGCGTTTTCCTGCTGCTGATGGTGGTATTTCTTGGCGAATGGCTCTCCAAAATCCCTATGGCGGCACTCGTGGCTGTGATGATCATGGTATCCATCGGCACCTTTAGCTGGGATTCTTTGCGTAATCTGAAAGAGCATCCGCTGTCGACCAACCTCGTCATGGTGGCGACCGTCGTTGTCGTCGTGGCCACTCACAACCTGGCCTACGGCGTACTGGTAGGTGTGCTGCTGGCCTCCCTGTTCTTCGCAAACAAGGTCGGGCACTACCTAGATATCAAGAGCACTCTGGAAGAGACGGAATCGCATCGGACTTACCACGTCGTGGGCCAGGTGTTCTTTAGCTCTGCGGACAAGTTCACTGAAGTTTTTGACTTCAAGGAAGCGCTCAACAAGGTCACCATCGATCTCACACAGGCGCATTTCTGGGATATCACCGCCGTCGCAGCCCTGGATAAGGTCGTGATCAAGTTCCGCCGCGAAGGCGCTGAGGTTGAAGTGCTCGGTCTCAATGAAGCCAGCGCAACAATCGTTGACCGCTTCGGTGTGCATGACAAACCCGGTGCCATCGACAAGCTCATGAGCCACTAAGGAGAACGACAATGACCCACGTAATGGCATGCATTGATAACTCACAATCCTCATTGGCGGTCTGCGATTACGCAGCATGGGCCTCGCAACGACTCAGCGCTCCCCTGACCTTGCTTCATGTGCTGGATAAGGAAAAATATCCTGCATCCGCTGACCTCAGCGGCAATATCGGCCTCGGTAGCAGAGAACATCTACTGGAAGAGTTGGCCACGCTGGATGCGCAGCGTGCAAAACTGGCCTTGGAACATGGACAGCACATGCTTGAAAAAGCTCGCGAGCGAACAGTCATCTCTGGCGCCATGTCACCTGATCTGAAGCAGCGCCATGGACATCTAGTCGAGAGCCTGAGCGATCTCCAAAACGATATTCGATTACTGGTGATCGGAAGAGTCGGAGAGGACAGCACGCGCAGTGCCCAAAGTCTTGGCAGCCAGATTGAAGCGGTAGTCCGAACTATCCACCGCCCCATCCTGATTACAACCAGCCATTTCAGGAAACCTGAAACGGTCATGGTGGCATTTGACGGCAGCGCTACAGGCCACAAGACCGTACAGATGCTTGCTTCAAGCCCGCTGTGCGAAGGCCTGCCAATTCATATCGTCATGGTTGGTACGGACTCTGAAGAAAATCAGAATGAGCTAGAGAAAGCACGAACCACACTCGCCAGTTCTGGCCCGCTAGTGCATGCCGAGATCCGCCCAGGCGAAGTAGAGTCGGTACTTCATGCGTATCAGGCAGAGCACTGCATTGACCTCTTGGTCATGGGGGCGTACGGGCACTCACGCATCAGGCAGTTTCTGGTGGGCAGCACGACCACGACGATGCTGCGAACATCCACTTTACCCGTATTGCTGCTTCGCTGAACCAGTTCCACTGGCCACAGTATTTCCAGAGCTGCGGAAATACCGTGGCCACCCTGGACGATGACTAACTGATCTTGCCGTAACGAGACCACATGCAACTCATAACTGAAATTGTTCACCCCGAGCTGAAATCCAAACAGGGCAGAGTATTCCGTCGACACGCAGCACGCGGCATCGTGATGCGGGATGAACAGATCCTGTTGCTGTTCACGGAGCGCTATAACGATTTCAGCTTTCCTGGAGGCGGCCTTGATGGTGACGAAGACATTGTCGCAGGCCTGAAGCGTGAGCTTGAGGAAGAGACTGGTGCTCGTCAAATACAGGTGCTCCAGCACTACGGTTACATCGAGGAGTACCGGCCCTACTGGAAACCAGAATATGACCTGATGCACATGACCTCGCATTTTTATCTATGCGAAATCGCTCCCCAGCTAGCGCCCGTGAGAATGGAAAGCCACGAAATCGCGAATGGTATGCGGCCTGTGTGGATCAACCTGCATGAAGCCATCGTGCACAATGAGGCCGTTATGCAGCGTCACGAGTCTTCGATGGGGCAATCAATTCTGCGCGAAACCTACATGCTGAGAAAAGTCGCTTCCGAATTGTTGATGCCAATCAGCCTTTGAGCTGACTATTTGGCGAAGTCCACTTAGCGGTCTCAGGCAAGCATCCAATGCTGCGGGAGTTATTGCGTGATTGCGCTCGCCCGCTGTGTCGGCACCTAACCACCGTGCGGTCTATGAGTATCAGAATGAATAATTTTTATTCTGAAACGTGAACGTCCTGTAACAGAAAAACAGTTACCTGCCGTTTCGCGCAATATTTATTGGGGATAGAGGGGTGTAACAATAAATATGATTACCTTTTTCACGGAAAACCCGATTCTGACCTCGACCCGCGCTGCCAAGGACGGGCGCGTCATGGAGCTTGATCCGACGCTGCTGGTGGGAGGGCTTGGCCCGCGATTGCCGCAGGCGTTGAAAAAGATCAGTGACGGCTTCTATCCGGGCACGGCTGCCCAATGACCGTTCTGGTAAAGCCGCGAACGTTGTTCATTGGCCTGAGCCTCCTGTGTTTATTGGCGATCTGGCTGTCATTGGCGTTGGGGGCGGTGAGCCTGCCGTTGCTCGACACCTTGTGTGCGGCGTTGCGCATGATCGGCTTGCCCATTGCGCCTGACGGGCTGGAGCAGGCCGAACTGATCCTCGGGCAAATTCGCCTGCCGCGTACCTTGTTGGGGTTGGCGGTGGGCGGTGTGCTGGCGCTGTCGGGCGTGGCGATGCAGGGCTTGTTTCGCAACCCGCTGGCCGATCCGGGCCTGGTGGGTGTTTCCAGCGGTGCGGCACTAGGCGCGGCGATTGCGATTGTCGGCGGTTCCCTGTTTGGCGGATTGCCGGAATCCTTCGGGCCTTATCTGCTATCGCTGTGCGCGTTTCTGGGTGGTCTCGGCGTGACCGCGCTGGTGTATCGACTGGGTCGGCGTAACGGACAAACCAACGTCGCGACCATGCTCCTGGCGGGTATCGCATTGACGGCGCTGGCAGGCTCGGCAGTGGGACTGTTCACCTATCTGGCGGACGACGCGACCCTGCGCACGCTGACCTTCTGGAACCTGGGCAGTCTCAATGGCGCCAGCTATTCGCGACTCTGGCCATTGCTGCTGATCAGTGTCGGCGTGGCGCTGTGGTTGCCGCGAAGGGCCAAGGCCTTGAATGCGTTGTTGCTGGGAGAGTCGGAGGCCGGTCACCTGGGCATCGACGTCGAAAGGCTCAAGCGCGAATTGGTGTTCTGCACGGCGCTGGGTGTCGGGGCTGCGGTGGCAGCGGCGGGAATGATCGGATTTGTCGGGTTGGTGGTGCCGCATCTGGTGCGTCTGCTGGCCGGTCCCGATCATCGGGTGTTGTTGCCGGCCTCGGTGCTGGCGGGCGCCAGTCTCCTGTTGTTCGCCGATCTGGTGGCGCGCCTGGCGCTGGCACCTGCCGAACTGCCGATCGGGATCGTCACCGCATTCATCGGCGCACCGTTCTTCCTCTATTTATTGCTCCGAGGGCGTGCCTGATGTTGCGAACGCAAAATCTGCAAATCCTCCGTGGCCGCAAGATCGTCCTGACGGATATCACGCTTGAGCTCAAACCGGGGGAAGTCCTCGGCGTACTGGGGCCTAACGGTGCCGGCAAAAGTACGTTGCTGGGTGCCTTGTGCGGTGAGTTGCCGGCGAACCATGGCAGCGTGTGGCTCGATGACCGCGAGTTGCGTGACTGGAGCGGTGCACAGCGAGCCCAGCGTCTGGCGGTATTGCCGCAAGTTTCGACACTGGACTTCGCCTTTCGCGTCGAGGAAGTCGTCGGCATGGGCCGTTTGCCGCATCAGAGCGGCCG
Organism: Pseudomonas migulae NBRC 103157; assembly: GCF_002091715.1. Lineage (GTDB taxonomy): Bacteria > Pseudomonadota > Gammaproteobacteria > Pseudomonadales > Pseudomonadaceae > Aquipseudomonas > Aquipseudomonas migulae_A. Next base: position 34,776 of record NZ_BDAG01000047.1, read on the forward strand.
GGTCCGGGACGACGAAATCGTCGCCGCCGCGTTGCAGGCCGCCGATGCCGGGCATCTGAGCGGCCGCAGTTATCTGGCGTTGTCCGGCGGCGAACGTCAGCGGGTGCATCTGGCGCGGGTGCTGGCGCAACTCTGGCCGGGCGAAGCGGGGCAAACGCTGTTGCTCGATGAGCCGACTTCGATGCTTGATCCGCTGCATCAACACACCACATTGCAAGCGGTGCGTGAGTTCGCCAATCGCGGTGCGTCCGTGTTGGTGATCCTGCATGATCTGAACCTGGCGGCGCGCTATTGTGATCGCCTGTTACTGCTCGAAGGCGGGCGCCCGGTGGCGCTCGACACTCCCGAGCAGGTGTTGCGTCCTGAGCCGCTCAAGGCAGTATTCGGGCTGGAAGTGCTGGTCCAACAGCACCCGGAGCGCGGGCATCCGCTGATCATCGCCCGCTAGGTTTTTGATAGGGGGGAGTTCATGCGTTTAATGATGATTCTGGCGGTGCTGATGCTCAGTGCCTGCCAGCATGTTTCAGTACCGCCGCCGATCGTAGGCGAGATCCGCGACCTGCGCACCGGCCAGACGCTGACGGCGCAGGAACTGGTAATGCGGTTGGCCAAGCCTTCGCGATTGATCGTGGGGGAGCAGCATGACAATCGTGATCACCATGCGCTGCAACGCTGGTTATTGCAGGCGCTGGGAGAGCAGCGCCCGCAAGGCAGCCTGCTGCTGGAAATGATCACGCCGGATCAACAGCAGCGCGTCGATGACGTTCGTCATGCCTCGACGCTGCCTGCCGACTTGCCCGATGCTTTGGCCTGGGAGCCTGGCTGGGACTGGAATCTCTACGGCCCGGTCGTCCGTTTCGCCCTGACCCAACCGTATCCACTGCTGGCCGCCAATCTGAACACCGTCGATGTGCGTGCTTTCTACGCCCAACCGCCGATATTGAGCGGGGCTCGCTCCAATACCGCATCGGTGAAGGCTGAGTTGCTGACCCAGATCAGCGAGTCCCACTGCGGCCTGCTGCCCGCCTCGCAAATGCCGGCGATGCTCGCGGTGCAGCAACAACGTGATCGACGCATGGTTGAGCGGCTGCTGGCGGCACCCACGCCTGCATTGCTGTTTGCCGGCGCTTATCATGCGCGCAAGGATGTGGGTGTGCCGATACACGCGCTTGATCTGGGGGCGTCCGAAGCGCCAACGGTATTGATGCTGGTGCAGCAGGGCAGTGAGGTCACGGCGGCGATGGCCGATTACGTCTGGTATACACCTGCCACGCCGGCGCCGGATTACTGTGCAGAGATGCGCAAAACCCTAAGCAAAGACAATGAGTGAGCATGTAACCGGCATCATGCCGCTCTCCTGTAGGAGCCGGCTTGCTGGCGAAGGCGGCGAGTCAGTTTATTAATGCTTTGGCTGCGCGAGTGCTTTCGCCAGCAAGCCGGCTCCTACAGACAGGCAAAAAAAGACCCGGCAAGAGCCGGGTCAAATAACCGTGATTAGCCTGATGAGGAGATATCTGAGAGTCCGAACCAAGGGCTTTTCAAATATCGACCAGTCTCGCGACCAGTTGTGATAATCATAGCGATTCTCATTACCAAGTCAACCGCTGATTTTTCATTTGTTTGAAATTCATCTACAGATCGCCGGAAAGCCCCGTGAGCGCTGGGTTTCAAGGTGTGCTCCTGAGCGCGCTCTGTATAACTTGCTGGCTCAGCAAGTCCATGGCGGTCGTACCCGTTCAATTCTTGTGGCGTGACGAGATCGCTTCCAGCTGTTTATTCAGGGCTTCCTTGCGCTCGGCGGGAATGTCGTTCCAGTGCACGTCCATCAATGCGCCTTCGATCGCATACAACAACACCTTGGATGCCCGAAACCCGCGTGTGCGCACAGCCCGATAAGCATCCACCGCCCCCAGGCGACGCAAGTCCGAGGCGCTGTGGATGCCCACGGCATGCAGCCATTGCGCTGACGTCTTGCCAAGATTCTTCAGGTGCTGCAGTTCATCATTCATCAAGCCTCCTTGCGACGGCCGAACGGTGCGTGGGCAAGCTTCTGAGGAGTGTAGCCATCAGTAGGAAAAGCGTGATTGTTTGGTCGGTTTCGGAGCAAATGCTTCTAAGAGGCAAGTCCGGTAGGCGGCGTAAAAGTGCGCGAAAACGATGGGAACAGGCAGGAGGACGTCAGGTTCCCAAGCTGAAAATGCCCACGGTCCAGCGCAACGCGGGGGCGCTGGACATGTCAGTTATCGGTCGTTTTTAACGGGTGCGATAACGCAGGCGTGTGCCGAAATTCATCGACATCAGGATTTCGTCGGCACTCAGTTCCGGGGGGAAGTAGGCGCCAGAAATCTGTGCGTGGGCCAGGCTGGCCCCTTCAAGATTGGAATGAGTGAAGTCGATGCCGCGCAAGTCGGCGGAACGGAAATAGGCATCGGTAAAGTCGACGCCGTCGGCGTTCAGCTCACGCAGGTCCAGACCTCGGAAATCACCACCGACCATGTCGATAGGTCCGTCTTTTGGACGTTCGTTGTTGAAACCTGTGATGTCGTCTTTGTGCAGCAAGGCATAAAGCGGGGTATCGAGAAGTTTGGGCTGGCTCATGTCACATCACCTGTTGGTTTTATGGCGCCAGTATAGTGCCACTATTTGACAGCCGTGAAGCCGGCGAGGGCTCCACGGCTGAAATACTTCCTTACAGCCCCGGCAAGCGTTGGCGAATTTGCGCAACGACGGTGTCGAGGGTTCCGCTTTCATTGGTCTGAACGCGCTTGCTGCACAGAATCTCCTCAGGCGTCAGGGCTTCACGACTGGCTTGCTGAGCAGCGATAACGGCCAGGTTGGCGTCGGACGGATCCTTTTTGTCTGCCTGACGCAGGGCCAGCCAGCTTTCGATCACCGCTTGTGGCGCGTTGCAATCAAGGATCAGGAACGGCGCGCCGGTGGCTTCGGCGATTTTCGCTGCGCCATCACGCTGATCGCGCTTGAGGTAGGTGGCATCGACCACCACGGGGAAACCGGCACGCAGGATAACGGCGGCGATTTCATGCAGGCGGGTGTAGGTCGCGACGCTGGCGTCGGCACTATAAATGCCGGCTTGCGGATCGTTCGCGACGGTTTGCTCGCCGAACAGGCGTTTGCGTTCTACATCGGAGCGCAGGCGAATCGCGCCCAGCGCTTCCACCAGACGCATGGCCACATGACTTTTGCCGACAGCGGAGACGCCGTGAGTGATTGCCATGAAGCGCGAAGGAATGGTGCTGTAGCTTTCCGCCAGGTTGGCGTAGTTGCGATACTGGCGCAGGGTGGTGGCGCGCTGCACCGGATCGGCTTCGGCCGGCATGCTGAACAGGCTGACCTTGGCGCGAACCAGTGCGCGGTAGGCTTTATAGAAGTTCAGCAGTTCCAGGCCCTGGTAATCGCCGGTCAACTCCAGGTATTGGCTGATGAAGCGACGGGCCAGGCTTTTCAGGCCGCGGTCTTCAAGGTCCATCGCCAGGAAACCGGTGTCGGCGTAGACGTCGGTGAAGCGGAACGGTTCGTTGAATTCGATGCAGTCGAAGATCACGACCTTGCCATCGATCACGGTAGCGTTGCCCAGGTGGATGTCGCCGTGGCACTCGCGGATGAAACCTTCAGCCTTGCGTTGGGCGAACAGCGGCTTGAGGCGTTCGAAGCTGCTTTCGGCCCAGGCTTGCAGGGCGTCGAGTTGCAGCAGGTCGGCCTTGTCGCTCAGGAATGGGCGAATCTGTTCGAAGTTCTGCCGCACCGGTGCCATGACGCTGTCCGGGGTACCGGCTTCATGTTCGGCAGGTACCTTGGGCGCGGTGAGGTGGAATTGAGCAATCTGTGCGGCCATCTCGTCGATGTGCGCGGTGGTCAATTCGCCGTTGGCCTGCAACGTGCTGAGCAACTGGCTTTGTGGGAACTGACGCATTTTCAGGGCGTAATCGATGACCGGGCCGTCGCCACCGAATTGTGGTGCTTCAGCGCTGCCAGTGATCGGCAACACTTCGAGATACAAATCATTGGTCAGACGCTGGTTCAAGCGCAGCTCTTCACCGCAGAAATGCTCGCGAGCATCGAGGCTGGTGAAGTCGAGGAAGCCGAAATTGACCGGTTTCTTCACTTTATAGGCAAACGGGCCTGTGAGAATCACCCAGGAGATGTGGGTTTCGATGACCTGGAACCCGTCTACCGGATGTGGGTAAAGGGCCGGGTTTTGCAGGGCGGCGATCAGGGACTGGCTCACAGGCATTCCTTCAGAGTCTGGGAAAATTCACGGCCGCCATTATGGCCGCAAGTCCGCCCGACGCAAACCTCGGCGGGCTCCTGTTGAGTATGAATAAAGTGCGTATAATCCGGCGCCATGACTCGTACTCGATCCCCCCGCACCCCCAAAAAACCACCTTCCAGAGGCCTGAGCCCCTGGCTGGGCTGGGCCATTAAACTCAGTCTGGTCGGCCTCGTGGTGCTCGCCGGATTCGCGGTTTACCTCGATGCCATCGTGCAGGAGAAGTTCTCCGGCAAGCGCTGGACCATCCCGGCGAAGGTGTATGCGCGCCCGCTCGAGCTGTTCACCGGGCAGAAGCTGAGCAAGGAAGACTTCCTCACCGAGCTCGACGCCTTGGGCTATCGCCGCGAAAGCGTGAGCAACGGTCCCGGCGCGGCGTCGGTCAACGGCAACACCGTCGACTTGAATACCCGTGGTTTTCAATTCTATGAGGGCCTGGAGAACGCCCAGCCCGTGCGTGTGCGCTTCTCTGGTGATTATGTCGCCGAGCTTTCGTCGACCAACGGTTCGAAGCTTTCTGTAGTACGGCTGGAACCGCTGCTGATCGGTGGGATTTACCCGAAGAACCTCGAAGACCGCATTCTGATCAAGATTGATCAGGTCCCGCCGTATCTGCTGGAAACCCTGGTTGCCGTGGAAGACCGGGACTTCTATAGCCATTGGGGTGTGTCGCCCAAGTCGATCGCCCGCGCCATCTGGGTCAACACCTCTGGCGGCAAGATGACCCAAGGCGGTAGTACGCTGACACAACAGCTGGTCAAGAATTTCTACCTGACCAGCGAACGCAGCCTGACCCGTAAGCTCACCGAAGCCATGATGGCGATGTTGCTGGAGCTGCATTACGACAAACGAGAAATTCTTGAGGCTTACCTCAATGAAGTGTTCGTTGGTCAGGACGGCCAGCGTGCGGTGCACGGTTTCGGTCTGGCCAGCCAGTTCTTCTTTGCGCAGCCGTTGTCCGAGTTGAAACTGCATCAAGTCGCGATGCTGGTGGGCATGGTCAAGGGGCCGTCCTATTACAACCCGCGTCGCAACCCGGAGCGGGCGCTCGAGCGACGCAACCTGGTGCTCGATGTACTTGAGCAACAAGGCGTCGCCAGCGCCGAGCAGATTGCTGCCGCGAAGAAAATGCCGCTGGGTGTGACGACGCGCGGCAAGTTGGCCGACAGCTCGTTCCCTGGTTTTATCGATCTGGTTAAACGTCAGCTGCGCGAAGACTATCGCGACGAAGACTTGACCGAAGAAGGCCTGCGGATCTTCACCAGTTTCGACCCGATTCTGCAGATGAAGGCGGAAGCGTCGGTCAACGATACGTTCAAGCGTTTGTCCGGACGCAAAGGCTCCGATGATGTTGAAGCGGCGATGGTCGTGACCAACCCGGAAACCGGCGAAGTCCAGGCCATGATCGGCAGTCGTCAGGCGAGCTTCGCCGGTTTCAACCGGGCGCTGGATGCTGTCCGACCGATCGGCTCGTTGATCAAGCCAGCGGTTTATCTGACAGCCCTTGAGAAGCCGAGCCAGTACACGTTGACCAGTTGGCTGTCGGACGAGTCCTTTTCGGTGAAAGGGGCGGATGGTCAGGTCTGGAAACCGCAGAACTATGATCGCCGCTCCCATGGCACGGTTTTCCTGTATCAAGGCCTGGCACATTCCTACAACCTGTCGACTGCGCGTCTCGGGTTGGCGGTGGGCGTGCCGAATGTCCTGAAGACGCTGGCTCGCCTGGGTGTTAGTCGCGAGTTTCCGGCGTTCCCGTCGATGTTGCTCGGCGCGGGCGGCATGACCCCGATCGAAGTGGCGACCATGTACCAGACCCTCGCCAACGGTGGCTTCAATACGCCGATGCGCGGGATTCGCAGCGTTCTGACCGCCGAAGGCGAGCCGCTCAAACGGTACCCGTTCCAGATTCAGCAGCGTTTCGATCCGGCTTCCATTTACCTGATCCAGAGCGCCATGCAGCGGGTCATGCGTGAAGGCACCGGCAGTTCGGTTTACAACGTGTTACCGAAAACCCTGACGCTGGCGGGCAAGACCGGTACCAGTAACGATTCGCGAGACAGCTGGTTCGCCGGTTTTAGTCAGGACTTGCTGGCGGTGGTGTGGCTGGGTCGCGACGACAACGGCAAGACACCGTTTACCGGTGCCACGGGCGCATTGCAGGTCTGGACCAGTTTCATGCGCAAGGCCGATCCGTTGCCGCTGGACATGCCGCAGCCGGATAATGTGGTGCAGGCCTGGGTCGACTCGCATACCGGACAAGGCTCTGATGCCAACTGCCCAGGTGCCGTGCAGATGCCGTATATTCGCGGCAGCGAACCGCCTCCCGGCGCCGCGTGCGGTGGCGAAAGCCCTGTTAACGGTGAAACGGTGATGGATTGGGTCAAGGGCTGGATGAATTAAGCAAAGAGGGTTTCAAGTGAACAAGTGGTTGATTCCAGCGGTAACCGCCGTGGCTTTGCTCAGCGGTTGCTCCAGCGTACAGCGCGGTTCGATCCCTGTTGTGGATTCCGGCAGCGCCGTTTCCAACAGTGAGCGGATTTCGGCGAATGGCGGTTATCGTCAGACGACGACCAAGCGTCCTGTGCAAGCCCAGGCGCAAGCGATTCCGCAGGGTGACACCGGCGTCGTAGTGATGGTGCCAGGTGGTGGCGCCGTTGCCTCGGCACCGATCAGCACCTCGCCGATTACACCTGGCCCGATTACCTCAGGCCCGATCGACACCTCGTCGGTTCAGTCTGCCCCGATCAATCAGGGCAGCTACAGCATGCCGTCGACTCCAAGCGGGATTCCTTCGTCGAGCGCCGGCGGCCTGTCTGCCGACGAACAGTTGGATGGCCCGGTGTTGGCATTGCTGACCACCGCTCAGCAGCAACAGGCCGGTGGCGACCTTAATGGTGCCTCTTCCAGTCTCGAGCGCGCTCAACGTGTCGCGCCGCGTGAGCCGCAAGTGCTTTATCGTCTGGCTCAGGTCCGCATGGCTCAAGGCGATGCTGCACAAGCCGAACAGTTCGCGCGTCGCGGTCTGACGTTCGCCAATGGTCGTCCGGCGCTTCAGGCCAGTCTGTGGGAATTGATTGCGCAAGCTCGTGAGAAGCAGGGTGATTCCGCAGGTGCGTCCCTGGCTCGTCAGAAGGCCAAGGTTTCGTCGTGATGGACGCACGCTTTCCAAAGATTGCCGAGCAGTTGCTGTTGATCGAGCGCGAGCTGCGTGTTCAGGGATGGTGGGACGATGTCTCGCCATCTGCTGAAGCGCTGTCCAGTGTCGAGCCTTTCTCGGTCGATACGCTGGATTTCGAGCAGTGGCTGCAATGGATCTTCCTGCCACGCATGAAAACAATCCTCGAGCAGGATTTGCCGCTGCCCAATGCCTCGGGCATTCAAGAGATGGCCGAAATGGTCTTCGCCGCCCGCAATGTTCAGGGCAGGGATCGGCAGTTGCAGGTTCTGCTCAAAGAGTTCGACCTGCTGATCACCGCCTCCCGCTAACCCCGCCATTCTGCAGGAGCCGAGCGAGCTCTGCTCCTGCAGGAGTTACTGGCAGTTATCGGCGATCTGTCGCTGTGCTTCGGCGGTGCGTTCCTGGCGTTGCTCTTCAGTCAGGCGACGCATTTCACCGTCGACATCCTCCCGCAATCGCGGATTGTTCTGCAGTTGAGCCAGGTTCGTCCGCGCCTGCTCGCAGAACACCTTCAGCTGGGCTTGCTGCTCGGCGACCTGTTTTTTCACTGTCTTGTCGATGGCCTGTTGATCGCCGATGGCGTTACTGCGTGGTAGCGTAGCCGGCTTGCCCGCAGAGGGGGAGGGCGTGACCACGGTGGTGGCTTCCCGGCCCTGGGGCGGTTGCGCATCGAAATGGGTAACGCCCTGCTCATCGACCCATTTGTAGATCTGGGCGGCCATGGTCACAGGGCTGATGCCGATCAGCAGGCTGGCGGTCAGGAAAAACGTTCGCATGCCATTTCCTTGTATTGGGTTGCGCAATTGAAGCTAACACAGTTGCTGTTTCGCGGTTTTTTCTTGCTTTCTCATGTGCTTACTTCAATAAAGCACATTGACGACTTGACTTGCAGGGGACGAAACAGAAGAATCCAAAGTCCGCTGTAGAGGGACTGCCAGAAGCAGACCCACTCGGCAGATCATGAGGCGCACATCCGCGCCGACCTGTTACACCCGCAACGCGTTACCTCGCGCTGGGTGGGAAAGGCCCGCAACACTTGGGACGATCCCAATACTTGCTCAGTCAGTGCTGACGTAGTCGGCGACCACCGTCGCTCATGCTCTGCCGAGAAGTAAACCTATTAAGACCCGTCCCCCTTTTATGTGGACGGTATTCTGGCGTTTTAGAGGTGAACAACGTGGAGCTTTTATCTGGCGGTGAGATGCTCGTCCGCTTTTTGCGTGACGAAGGCGTCAAATATATTTACGGGTACCCGGGTGGTGCTCTTCTTCATGTCTACGATGCCCTGTTCAAAGAACCGGAAGTGACCCACATTCTGGTTCGCCACGAGCAGGCTGCGACCCATATGGCTGACGGCTATGCCCGTGCCACCGGTAAAGCCGGCGTGGTACTGGTGACTTCCGGCCCGGGCGCAACCAACGCTATCACCGGTATTGCCACGGCCTACATGGACTCCATTCCGATGGTGGTCATTTCCGGCCAGGTGCCTAGCACCATGGTAGGCACCGATGCGTTCCAGGAAACCGACATGATCGGTATCTCCCGGCCGATCGTGAAGCACAGCTTCATGATCAAGCACGCCTCGGAAATCCCGGAGGTCATGAAGAAAGCGTTTTACCTGGCGCAATCCGGTCGTCCTGGTCCGGTCGTTGTCGATATCCCGAAAGACATGACCAACCCGGCCGAGAAGTACGAATACATCTTCCCGAAAAAAGCCAAGCTGCGTTCCTACAGCCCGGCCGTTCGCGGCCACTCCGGGCAAATCCGCAAGGCAGCCGAAATGCTCCTGGCGGCCAAGCGTCCTGTGATGTACGCAGGCGGTGGCGTGATTCTCGGTGGTGGCTCCGCGCCGCTGACCGAATTGGCGAAGATGCTCAACCTGCCAGTGACCAATACCCTGATGGGGCTGGGTGCCTACCCTGGCACCGACCGTCAGTTCATCGGCATGCTCGGCATGCACGGCAGCTACACCGCTAACCTGGCGATGCACCATGCTGACGTGATCCTCGCGGTCGGCGCACGTTTCGACGATCGCGTGATCAACGGCGCGTCGAAGTTCTGCCCGAATGCCAAGATCATTCACATCGACATCGACCCGGCTTCGATCTCCAAGACCATCAAGGCTGACGTACCTATCGTCGGTCCGGTCGAGAGCGTCCTGACCGAAATGGTCGCGATCCTCAAGGAAATCGGCGAGACCCCGAACAAGGAGTCCGTTGCCAGCTGGTGGAAGCAGGTTGATGAATGGCGCGGTGATCGCGGCCTGTTCCCTTATGACAAGGGCGACGGTAGCGTCATCAAGCCGCAGACCGTGATCGAAACCCTGTGCGAAGTGACCAAGGGCGATGCCTTTGTGGCCTCCGACGTGGGGCAGCACCAAATGTTCGCGGCGCAGTATTACAAGTTCAACAAGCCGAACCGCTGGATCAACTCCGGTGGCCTGGGCACCATGGGCTTCGGTTTTCCGGCGGCCATGGGCATCAAGTTGAGCTTTCCGGATGCCGACGTCGTCTGCGTGACAGGCGAGGGCAGTATCCAGATGAACATTCAGGAGTTGTCGACCTGCCTGCAATATGGTTTGCCGGTCAAGATCGTCATCCTGAACAACGGTGTTCTGGGTATGGTTCGCCAGTGGCAAGACATGAGTTATGGCAGCCGCCACTCGCACTCCTATATGGAATCGCTGCCTGACTTCGTCAAGCTGGCCGAGGCCTATGGTCACGTCGGCGTGCGCATCACCGAATCGAAAGATTTGAAGTCGAAGATGGAAGAAGCGTTCGCCATGAAGGATCGCCTGGTGGTGCTCGATATTTCGGTCGATACCAGCGAGCACGTCTACCCGATGCAGATCAAAGACGGCTCCATGCGCGATATGTGGCTGAGCAAGACGGAGCGTACTTAATCATGCGGCATATTATTTCCTTGCTTCTGGAAAACGAACCCGGCGCTTTGTCTCGTGTAGTCGGCCTGTTCTCGCAGCGCAACTACAACATCGAAAGCCTGACTGTGGCGCCAACCGAAGACCCGACCCTGTCGCGTCTGACGCTGACCACGGTGGGCCACGATGAGATCATCGAGCAGATCACCAAGAACCTGAACAAGCTGATTGAAGTGGTCAAACTGGTCGACCTGTCGGAAAGTGCTCACATCGAGCGCGAACTGATGCTGGTCAAGGTCAAGGCTACCGGCGCCCAGCGCGCCGAGATCAAGCGCACCACCGATATTTACCGTGGGCAGATCGTCGATGTCAGCGCTAGCGTGTATACCGTTCAATTGACCGGTACCAGCGACAAGCTCGACAGCTTCATTCAGTCCATCGGCACCGCGTCGATTCTGGAAACCGTCCGTAGCGGCGTAACCGGTATCGCTCGCGGCGACAAAGTACTCAGCATCTAAACCAAATTAGCGAATGGCCTGAACGGCCTGGATATATAGGGGAAATTCATGAAAGTTTTCTACGATAAAGACTGCGACCTGTCGATCATCCAGGGCAAGAAAGTTGCCATCATCGGTTACGGTTCCCAAGGCCACGCTCAAGCGTGCAACCTGAAAGATTCCGGCGTTGATGTCACTGTCGGCCTGCGTAAAGGTTCGGCAACTGTTGCCAAGGCAGAAGCTCACGGCCTGAAAGTGACCGACGTTGCTTCCGCTGTAGCAGCTGCCGACCTGGTCATGATCCTGACCCCGGACGAGTTCCAGTCTGCCCTGTACAAGAACGAAATCGAGCCGAACATCAAGAAAGGCGCCACCCTGGCCTTCTCCCACGGCTTCGCGATCCACTACAACCAGGTTGTTCCGCGCGCTGACCTCGACGTGATCATGATCGCGCCGAAAGCACCGGGCCACACCGTACGTTCCGAGTTCGTCAAGGGCGGCGGTATCCCTGACCTGATCGCTATCTACCAGGACGCTTCCGGCAACGCCAAAAACGTTGCACTGTCCTACGCTGCTGGCGTGGGTGGCGGTCGCACCGGCATCATCGAAACCACTTTCAAGGACGAGACCGAAACCGACCTGTTCGGCGAACAAGCCGTTCTGTGCGGCGGTACCGTTGAGCTGGTGAAAGCCGGTTTCGAAACCCTGGTTGAAGCTGGCTACGCGCCGGAAATGGCCTACTTTGAATGCCTGCACGAACTGAAACTGATCGTTGACCTCATGTACGAAGGCGGCATCGCCAACATGAACTACTCGATCTCCAACAACGCTGAATACGGCGAGTACGTGACCGGTCCGGAAGTGATCAACGCCGAATCCCGTCAGGCTATGCGCAACGCTCTGAAACGTATTCAGGACGGCGAATACGCCAAGATGTTCATCAGCGAAGGCGCCACCGGCTATCCTTCCATGACCGCCAAGCGTCGTAACAACGCCGCTCACGGTATCGAAATCATCGGCGAGCAACTGCGCTCCATGATGCCGTGGATCGGTGCCAACCAGATCGTCGACAAAGCCAAAAACTAAGTCGCGCACTTGTACGGAAAACGCGGCCTGAGCCGCGTTTTTTCGTTTGGGAGTCCGGTTCTGGTATAAAGCTGCATCGTTTGCGGCCGAACCCTCGTCCCAGACACCTGTCGAAACTTTCCACCCCGTTGCAAGGTATTGTCCATGAGCGAACGTCCCGAAGAGCCAAACCAGGCTTCTGACGCCGAAAGCCTGCTGCCCATCGATGAACACATCGAAGAAGGGCATGACGCTGAAGGTCGTAAAGTCCGGCATCGTGGTATCTATCTTCTGCCGAATCTGTTTACCACTGCGAACCTGTTCGCAGGGTTCTATTCCATCATCAACTCGATGAGCGCCCAGAGCGCGTTGAGTGCCGGTGACGCGATTGGTGCGAGCAAGTATTTTGCGTTTGCCGCGATTGCCATTTTTGTCGCCATGGTGCTCGACGGCCTCGACGGTCGCGTTGCCCGCATGACCAACACCCAGAGTGCCTTCGGTGCCGAGTACGACTCGCTGTCCGATATGGTCGCCTTCGGTGTCGCGCCGGCACTGCTGGCATTTGGCTGGGCCTTGGGCGATATGGGCAAGGTTGGCTGGATGGTCGCCTTCATTTATGTCGCTGGGGCTGCATTGCGTCTGGCCCGTTTCAACACCCAAGTGGGCACCGCTGACAAGCGTTACTTCATCGGCTTGGCCAGTCCGGCTGCAGCGGGTGTGGTTGCAGGCATTGTCTGGGCGTTCAGTGATTACGGCATCCAGGGTTCCAAGATGTCTTTCCTGGTAGCGCTGATGGTCGCGGCCGCGGGCATGCTGATGGTCAGTAACATCAAGTACAACAGCTTCAAGGAGCTGGACCTGAAAGGGCGCGTACCTTTTGTGGCAATCCTTGCTGTCGTGCTGGTGTTCGCTGTCGTATTCAGTGATCCGCCGCGCATCCTGCTGCTGGTTTTCCTCGCCTACGCAGCATCGGGTCCGATTCAATATCTGTTACGTCTTCGTCGGCACAAAAACACGTAATTTCCCTCATACTCTGCAGTCTATTGGTGCATCTGTTCTCCAATGCTGCGGAGTTGCCATGCTGATCAAAGTCCCCAAGACATCCGACTGCCATGAGTCGGATGTCACGCCCGAATCCCTCTATCTGTCTCGTCGAAATGTGCTGGGTGCTGCCGTTGCCGGTTTGGCGGTGAGCAGCTTGCCGAGCTGGGCTCGCGCGGATGATGCCGTGCGCTATCCGGAGGTCGAGCCTGGTAAGGCGCCTTCCTGGTTCGCCGAGAAACTGCCTTCTACCAAGTGGGGAGCGGTCAACGTCAAGGATGAGGCGATCACGCCATTCAAGGATGCGACCCACTACAACAACTTCTATGAGTTCGGCACCGATAAAGGTGATCCGGCGGCCAACGCTGGCGCGCTGAAAACTGAACCCTGGAGCGTGGTGGTGGATGGGGAGGTGGGCAAGCCGGGTCGATATGCGCTGGAAGACTTCATGAAGCCATACCAGTTGGAGGAGCGCATTTATCGTCTTCGCTGCGTGGAGGCCTGGTCGATGGTCATCCCGTGGATCGGTTTTCCCATTTCGGCCTTGCTCAAGGAAGTCGAGCCGACTTCCAAGGCCAGGTTCATTCGCTTCGAAACCCTGCAGGATCCGAAGAGCATGCCGGGTCAACGCTCTGGTTTTGCCTTGATCGACTGGCCTTATGTGGAGGGACTAAGACTGGATGAGGCGATGAACCCGTTGGCGATTCTTGCGGTGGGCATGTATGGGCGCGAATTACCTAACCAGAATGGCGCGCCTCTGCGTTTGGTGGTGCCGTGGAAGTATGGCTTCAAGAGCATCAAATCCATCGTGCGGATCAGCCTGGTCAGCGAGCAGCCGAAAACCACCTGGCAAAGCATCGCTGCGGACGAGTACGGTTTTTATGCCAACGTGAACCCGACTGTCGATCATCCACGCTGGACCCAGGCCCGGGAGCGGCGTTTACCTAGCGGTCTGTTCAAGCCAAATGTGCGCGACACGCAAATGTTCAACGGCTACTCGGATGAAGTCGCTTCTTTATATGCAGGGCTCGATCTGCGGAAGAATTACTGATGCGATATCCGCTGTGGCGAGTGACCGTCTTTATCGCGGCGGCGCTATGGCCGCTGCTTTGGCTCTATCAGGCTTGGGCGGATGTGCTTGGGCCAGATCCGGGGAAGGTGCTGGTTGATCGGTTGGGGTTGGGGACGCTTGTACTGCTGCTGGTTACGCTGAGTATGACGCCTTTGCAGAAGCTCACCGGCTGGGCGGGGTGGATTGCTGTCCGTCGGCAACTGGGTTTGTGGTGCTTCGCGTACGTGGTTCTGCATTTGAGTGGTTACACGGCGTTCATTCTTGGTTTCGATTGGTCCCAGCTGGGTGTCGAGTTACGCAAACGGCCGTACATTATTGTCGGGATGCTTGGCTTCCTTTGTTTGCTGGCGTTGGCGTTGACCTCCAATCGTTACAGTCAGCGGCGTTTGGGATCTCGCTGGAAGAAGTTGCATCGACTGGTCTTTGTAGTTCTCGGGCTCGGACTGCTGCATATGTTGTGGATTGTGCGTGCCGATCTGAAGGAGTGGGCGGTTTATGCCTCTATAGGGGTGTTGCTATCAGTGCTGCGCTTACCCCCGGTTAACCGCCGTATTCCACGGTTAACCGCTAAAAAGTCATCTTCTGCAAGAAAAGCGTAATTAAGGGTTGACGGCAGATTCTGGAAGTCTATAATTCGCCCCACTTCCGGCGCAGTCTAAACGGAAAACTCCTTGGTAAACAAAGAGTTACGCAGTTTTCGGCAGCGAGTTGCTTCAGTTCATCGAAGCCCAGAAGGAGTTGGTCAGGCAGTGTGTTTTCGCTTGATTGACGGTTCGATCTTCTCGGTCGAAAGCGGAGAAAAAGAGGTGTTGACAGCAGCGAACAACGCTGTAGAATTCGCCTCCCGCTAACGAGAGATCGGAAGCGCAAGTGGTTGAAGTTGCAAAGGAAACTTTGAAAACTTCTGAAAATAACCGCTTGACAGATACAGAGGGCGCTGTAGAATGCGCGCCTCGGTTGAGACGAAAGGCTCAACCAACCGCTCTTTAACAACTGAATCAAGCAATTCGTGTGGGTGCTTGTGGAGTCAGACTGATAGTCAG
>NZ_BDAG01000048.1 GCF_002091715.1 Pseudomonas migulae NBRC 103157
TCAGGCAAGCTACAGGACTGTCCAGCTCCTTTGCCCAATGACATCCCGGACCTTTTTCAAGCGTCATCCAACTGCAACACATCAGGGTGAGCGGCTCGATAACCCAGGGTCTTGTCGATCCACGCATTCAGCTCATTGACCATCACCGGAGGCTTGCCCGGATAGCGCCCAAGGGTTGAACGCAGGACGCCGTCAATCCCCGGAACTGATCGCAGGTTCCGGGTCTTGATGTAATGTTCGATAAAACAGTTAAGTCGAAAGTGTTCTGTCATCGAAAGATAAACGCACTCCAGACTAACGACTTGATCAATTGCAAAATCGTCGCGCATTTAGTTCTCTGCAAGGCTTGTTGTAGGGATTTCCTTAGTTGTTGACTCTTTGGTCAACTGGGCGGTACCCATGGAAATGCGGCGCGCATGCTATCCGTAGTGATTCTAAATGTATGTAAGTCGATGACAATGTCAGACAAGCGGTTAAAAGATCAAATCGCCAGACTTCTATAAGTGTTTCCTGGGTGAAACACTCTCTGTAACGCTGAAGTTATTAGCCCGCATAGACAGGTGTTAAATACGATTGCGTTTGTATCGGTATTGATAGTTTCATGCCAGTTCATGAATAAGCTCTGCACCCTGGTTTTTGACGTTGCCGATGGCTTTGCCGACCTTGTACCACTCGAAATTCTCACTGCCTTCGCCTTGCAGCAACGCCATTTGTTCAGCGCGATCCCGGGGGGTGGCGGGGGCGAGCCATTCCCTTGCCAGTTCCGGCGACAGCACCACCGGTCGGCGGTCATGAATATCGAGCATGCCGCCGGCGCTGTCTGCGGTGATGATCACGAAGCCGTCGTCGTCTCGTGCTTCCTCGCTACCCGTAGGAAACCGACCAATCGCGGCACAGAAAATCGGCGCGCGGTCCCGTCGACGGATGAGCCAAGGTTGTCGCGTCGAATCGCCTGCATCGACCCATTCGAACCAGTTATCAATCGGCACGATTGCCCGGTGCGGCCAGATAGCGCGGAAGAACGGGCCATGGGCGACTTTTTCGACGCGGGCATTGATCGGTGCTGCGCGATCCTTCGCCCAATGCGGCCGCCAGCCCCAACGCACCTTGTCGGCCACCAGCCCGACGTCTTCCAGGTGAAACAACGCCAGTTGATTGGTCGGCGCCGCGTTGTAGCGGGCCAACGGCTCGTCGCCGACGTGGTTGATCAGCGCGTCGGGAATGCTCAGCGCCGCGACAAAATCGTGGATACCCCGGTACTGCGACAGTCGTCCGCACATGACCGAATCCTCCCCTCGAGGTTTCAGCATAGTCGCGCCTCAGATCACATGTGCCCGCTGCAACTCGGTCAACGACAACGCCTTGAGTTGCGCGAGTAGCGGATCACGCCGGTCGCGAGGATGCGCCAATTGCACGGCCAGTTCCTGGCGAATGCGGCTGGGGCGATTGTCCATGACCAGCACCCGGTCGCTGAGATACAGCGCTTCATCGACATCATGGGTGACCAGCAGCAGGGCGATGGCGTGACGCTCGGCCAGCTCCAGCAACAGGTCCTGCAGTTTCATCCGGGTGAAAGCGTCCACCGCGCTGAAAGGTTCGTCGAGCAGCAGCACATCGGGTCGCGAGTAGAGGCCGCGGGCAATGGCGACCCGCTGCGCCATGCCGCCGGAAAGCGCCTTGGGCAAGGCGTCTGCGAAACCGGTCAGGCCGACTTCATCGATCAGTTGCGCCACCCAGGCCTTGTCGTAATGGTTGTCGGCGCTGAAGCCGATGTTTTGCTCGACCGTCAGCCATGGCATCAGTCGTGGTTCCTGGAACACGAATGCGACTTCACCGGCGCGGCTGTCGAGCTCTCCCTGAAAGTCCTTTTCCAGTCCGGCGACGATTCGCAGCAACGTACTTTTGCCGCAACCGCTGGGGCCTAGCAGGCTGACGGTTTCCCGGGGCTGCAATTGCAGGTGAATATTTTGCAGCACGGTGGTGCTGGCGAAGGTTTTGCGCTCGACGCGAATGTCCAGCAGGTGCTCGCTCATGGCTCAATCCTCTGCGCTCTGGCCGTTGAAAGTGTCGCGCCACGCCAGGAAACGTTTCTCCAGGCCCGCGAGGATGCCGTCGCTGAGTTTGCCCAGCAGCGCCAGCACGATGATTGCCGCGAGCACGATGTCCGGGCGAGACGTTTCCCGACCGTCACTGAGCAGATAACCCAGGCCTTTGGTCGCGGCGATCAGCTCGGCGGCCACCAGAAACATCCAGGCCAGGCTCATGCCGCTGCGCAGCCCGGTGAACAGGCCGGGCAGGGCGGCCGGCAGCAGGATTCGGCGGACCAGCCGCGTCCGGCTGAAACCATACATTTGCCCGACTTCCACCAGTTTTCGGTCGATGTCGCGAATGGCTGCGACGCCGTTGAGGTACACCGGGAAGAACGCGCCGATGGCGATCAGGACGATTTTCGAGGTTTCGTCGATGCCCAGCCACAGCAACAACAGCGGCACCCAGGCCAGGCTCGGAATCGAGCGAAGGCCGGCGAACGTCGGCTCCAGCCAGGCTTCGGCTTCGCGGCTCAAACCGACCCAGGCAGCAAACACCAGGGCCAGGCCGGCGCCGATGGCAAAACCCAGCAGCACCCGCAACAGGCTGGCGCTGATGTGTTTCCACAACGCGCCTTCGGCGAGGTCTGCGAGGGTCAGGGCGATTTCGCTGGGCGCGGGCATTTGGTAGGACGGTAGCCAGCCGATGCGTACGATACATTCCAGCACCAGGATGATCAGCACCGGCAAGGCCAGGCCCTTGAGACGCAGGCGCCAGGCGTTACTCAAGGAAAGCGTGGCGCTACGCGGTGATGGTAATTCGAGGGGCAGGGGTTTGCTTTTGCTGGTCATGGAATTCTCCAGGCACGATGAATCCGCGACAGGCGCGGGCTACAGTGCTGATTTGCGGCAAGATCAAAAGATCGCAGCCTGCGGCAGCTGCTACAGAGAAACGCATATCCCAATGTAGGAGCTGCCGCAGGCTGCGATCTTTTGCTTTTATTGACGAGCCACGGTTTCCTTGAAGCCGGTGTCGATCAGTTGATCGATCACCTGATCGACATTCACCCCACGACGAACCAGCTCTTCGGAGACCAGAATCGGCGCGGCTGCCTTGGAAGCGATCACGTCCCTGGCGGTCAGTTGCGGACTGCTCAGGTCGGTGCGCGACAGCTGCAACTTGGCCACTTCCAGCGGCAGGCCTGATTCGGTGGCGAGCAATTTCGCCAGCTCATCAGGATTTTTCACCGCCCACTCTCGAGCCTCTTCGTACGCCTTCAGGACGGTTTCGATGGTCTGCGGGTGCTCTTTCGCATAGGTGTCGGTGACGCTGACCACGCCGTAACTGTTGAAACGGGTGTTGCGATACAGCAGGCGCGAACCGGCTTGCACCTGGCTCGCGGCCATGTGCGGATCGAGGCCGGCCCAGGCTTCAACGTCACCTTTTTCCAGCGCGGTACGACCGTCCGGGTGTTGCAAGTGCACCAGTTCCACATCGTCCTTGCTCAGGCCGGCCTGTTGCAGGCTGCGTAGCGTGAACAGGTACGGGTCGGTGCCTTTGGTGGCGGCAATCTTCTTGCCTTTCAGGTCGGCGACGGTCTTGTAGGGCGAGTCCTTGCGCACCACCAGCGCGGTCCATTCGGCGCGGCTGTAGACGTAGACCGACTTGATCGGGCTGCCATTGGCGCGGCTGAGCACCGCGGCGAGGCTGGCGGAGGACGCGAAGTCGACGCCGCCGCTGTTGAGGTACTCCAGTGAACGGTTACTGCCCTGACTGAGCACCCAACTGACTTTGGTCTGCGGCAGCGCTTTCTCCAGGAAGCCGAAATGCTTGAGCACCAGGCTGACCGGTGAGTAATAGGCGTAATCCAGATGCACTTCGGCCGGCGGCGTTTGCGCAGCCTGCGCTGCGGGTTGCAGGCTCAAGGCCAGGACGCAGGCGCTGAGCAGAGACCTGACGGTGGGAAAACGGAAGGTGGACTTCATGAGATCAGCTCCGGCAAGGCGTTGAATGTCTTATTTCCAAAAGATCATTTTTTATGAATGGTTCCTGCGTAAACGGAATATTGCAGGCTCTGTGCCATGTGGCGGATTTCGCGCTGGTTCAAGGCTTGGCGTGGGGTCTGAAGCCAAGGGGATGTTGCCGGGAAAACAGTCTGTCGAGTCGCTGTTGCTGAGCAAACAGTGTTGCCTGACGGTCATGAGCTTATGCATAAATAGAATTTAAAAAGCTATCTGTAAGAGCGTTATGGTCTATGGCATTCACTCTCAAGGAGCCCCCATGAACCTGTCCCGATTTGTGCGCGGTCTGTTGACCAGCGCGTTGTTTACCGCACCGATGGCCTACGCCGCCGACCCCGTCGTCCTGCACGTCGGTGATCAGAACTACTACAACGTGCGCGCCTCGGTGGAAGCGTCGGGTGTGCTGGAAGGCGCGCCGTATACCGTCGACTGGAAGCACTTCCAGGCCGCCGCGCCGCTGGCCGAAGCCTTGAACACCGGCGCGCTGGACCTGGGTTTTCTTGGTGATTCGGGCTTCCTGTTCCTCGCCGCCAAACAGGCGCCGGTGAAGCTGATCGGGGTCTCGCGACAGAACCCGGACACGATCGCGTTGCTGGTGCCGAAGGATTCGCCGGTCAAAACCATCGCCGACCTCAAGGGCAAGAAAGTCGCCTACTGGCCCGGCGCCTGGAGCCAGCAATTGACCCTGCGCGCGTTACAACAAGCTGACCTGCCGGAGGACTACGTCGACTTCATCAAACTGATGCCGATCGATGCCGCTGCCGCGTTGCCGCAGGGCAGCATCGATGCCTTCCCGGTGTGGGAGCCCTACATTTCCCAACAGATCCTGTTCTCCGGCGCCCGACCGATTCTCACCGCCAAGAACCTGATGCCGGGCCTCAGCGCCATCGCCGCGTCGACACCGTCCATCGACAGCAAACGCGAAGCCATTGCCGATTTCCTGGTGCGCCTGAAAAAGGCTCGGGCCTGGGTCGACAACCACACCGACGAGTACGCCGATCTGTGGGCGAAGAAGGCCAATCTCGACCAGAACGTTTCTCGCCACTGGTTGCGTCAGGCGCACATGACTGTCGGCCCGGTAGACGCGCAGGCGGCCAAGGATTTGCAGAGCACCGCGGACTTCCTGTTCAAGGTCAAGGCGCTGCCTTCGGCACTGGCAACCGCGCCGATCATCGACAGCTCGTTCCAGCAGGCACTCAATCAGTAACCGACGCAGCGTTGGAACCAAACACTGTGTAACCTGATCCAACCGGCGCCCGCACACGTGTGCGGGCTCAACGGTCAGGCCCAAGGCACACGATGAAACAGCTGTTCAAGGTTTTCTGCGCACTTGCCATTGCCGTCGGGCTGGTGGGTTGCATCGCGGCTCCCATAGAAATGACGGCACAGACGGAACAGCGGCTGCGTGCGCAACCGCCGATCCGTTTTCTGCTGACCTTCGATGACGGTCCGAGCGCGTCGAGTTTATGGAACCCGACGATGATGATCCTCGACAGCCTGGCCACCAACCCGGTGCAACCGAACCTCAAAGCGGTGTTCTTCGTGCAGACCGGCGCGCCACGGGCGGGCGACAGCGACATCGGCCGCGAGGTCATGCGCCGCGAACAGGCCGACGGGCAGATACTGGGTTTTCACACGGCCACTCACTGGCACACCAATCACCGCTCACTAAGCCCGGAAGAGCTGGAACAGTCGCTGACCAAAGGCAGTGCCGACATTGCCGCGATCACCGGCGCGCCGCCGACCCTGGTGCGTCCGCCATTCTGGAACTACGACAAACGGGTCTTCGCGGCCTATCAAAAGCACGGCATGCACGTGTTGCTGACCGACCTGAGTGCCAACGACGGCAAGATCTGGGGTTTCAACGCCAGTCCCCGGCGCCGGGCTAACATGCTGCGGCAGATGTCGGAGGTGCGCGAGCGCATCGCATTGGGTGAGTTGCCGACGGTGGATGGGGTGATCCCGGTGGTGGTGACCTTCCACGACCTCAATCGCTACACGGCCCGACATGCCCGCGAATACCTGAAAATCCTTCTCGACAGTGCACAGGCGACCGGCGTGAAAACGGCGCAGAAGCCGTTTTACGATGATCAAGCCGAACTGCAACGGGCGGCCATGGCGCGCACCGTTCGTGACAGTGCGCAACCAGTGAAATTGCCGGGGATCTGGAACTGGATCTGGGGCGCGGACGCTGACTGATGCGTCCTTCCGCCAGGATTCAGTTCAGAAACATCGGCAAATAACCCAGCTCTACCAGTTTTGTATCGATATCCCCAACCCGTTCAACGTGGTCGAGATTCTGCTCGTTCATCACCTCAGGGCAGCTGATGACTATGGTTCCTCGATCTGGCACAGGAACCAGTTTGTGTGCCTGAGGGAAGTCTGCCGGGTTCAACGATTTGGGGCAAAAGCCGATCCACCCAATCGTCTGCCGGTCTTTGAAGACACGTCCTTTTCTGAAGTAACTGGCCGGTACGAGGGTGACCCAGTCAATTTCAGGCCAGATATTCACTGCCAGGCTGATGATTTCGGAGAACATCTCCTGCGGGTGCTCGAACTTCATCAATAAGGCGCCGGCGTCCTCGAAGGACATGGCTGAAACGGAATCGAGGTTATGTGCGCTGTAATGAAAAGCGACGCCTCCCTCAAGCGGGTCCTGGATGGCGTTCCAGACCGAAAATTCGGTCAGGTCAGGAAGCTCCGGATCATGAGCACGTTTTACCTTGTCGATCAGCGCTTGAGTGTCGGTACTGACGTTGGTTGCAAGTGAGTCCTTGAGGCTTTTCCCTTGCAGATACCAGTTGGCCAGAAGCGGACTGATGGCTCCGAGCTCTCGCAAAAACCTGGCCGCTCTTTCTATCTGCAGCTCAAGGGGAAGTGACGTAATGGCCGGTTTGTTGAACCTGAATGTGAAAATGAAGCTTTTGAAGTGGGTCATGCTGATACCTTGAATGAGTTGCGGGTCGGACTATGCGATCAATCCCGGGTTGTCTCTGTAGTACTCCTCCATTTGCTTCTCTTCTTCCCTGCGCAGCTCATCGTATTCTTCCTGGTCCTTGCTGCCGGGCAGCGGGTTCCAGAACGCCCTCAGGTTGGTCAGGCCCAGATCGCTGTATTGTTCTGAACAGTATTCGTAGACCACACGTTGCATGAAATGCCACTCGACCGAAACAGGAGGCGTAGGCCTGGCTTTCTGTGAGTGGGCTCTGGCGGGCGCAATCAATTCTTCTCTGACATTTGCCCAGGGCCGAGGCGTATTCAGGACCGGGATGAACATGAAGGCATAGCGAGCCTTGGCCTCCAGCAATGTGCATCGGCTTTTGTCAAAACCGTCCCACCAGGTGTTGCTCCATCGCCATTCGTTCGGGAAGGGGAAGTTCGTCACCCATTGCTGATAGCGAGAGGACAGGTCAGACATGCTGTGACCTTTGCCGTTGTTGGCGATCGCCATTACGCCTTTGTCCGGAGGGCATTCCACGCAGTCTTTTTTCTCGCTCTTGCACTGCTCTTCCTTCTGGCGTGTCTGTTCGCGAGTCACCGGTGGCGCGTCGGTTTTCTGGTCGGTTTGAAGTTTCGGTTGAGCCTGTGGCATCGGCATCGGTTTGGGCGCCGGTTGAGGTGCCGGCATGGGAGCAGGGCGGGGCGGTGGCGCGGGCAAGCGGGTCGGTGGCGGAACCCGGATCCCTTCAAGAGGACCGCGCAGGCCTCCGCGAGGTACGGGAAACGGCCCTCGGGCGAGTTGTTCGCCGGAGCCTTCGGTGCCGGGTGTTTTCAGAAGGTTGCTCATTGTCGTCCCTGGTTTACCTGGCGCGTGGCCATTCCTTTAGTGCGTCAATGTATTGCATGACGCTGTCGTAATCTCGAAAACGTTGTTCCGGCGTATCGGCAACGGGGCGTTGCATCCATTCCACAAACCCCGGCGATGTCTGAAAGCCGGGCTTGTACAACCCATAGCGCATGAACAGTTCGGTCTCTTCAGGGGCCACGATTCCAAACGCTTCGGCCTCATCACGTAGCTGTCTGAGATACGCACTGGCTTTGGGTTCACCTACTTTTGCGAACCACGCGGGGTCTTGCTGACGAACTTCGAGCAGGAGTTTGTCGATGACTTCGTCCTGACGGATGTGATCCAGTTGTTCGAGTTGTTTTGCGCTGAGTTCAAGCACTGGAAACCTCCGGTTTTTTCGGTGCAGTGAAGGTCAGGTAATCTCGCTGCAAGGGCCGCCAGGTTTGCCAAAAAAGGATGCCGGACATGAGCTCCGCCTGTTGCGTCTCGGTCAATACCGGTTCGAGGGCCTGGCGCACGGTTGGGTTGTAATAGCGGAACAACGCACGGCGACCGTCCGGGAGGCGGGTAAACAACTGGTTTTTCAGGTGAGCGGCGATAGTCTCGAACCCCTGTTCACTCCACAGCCAGGACACCAGGGGCGATTGCTGATCCCTGCCGATCAGCCAGAGCAGTAGCTGATCGCTGAGCGCGTCGTCGTCCGTAAAGGTCACAAGCGCCGGGCCCGCGTGCTTGATTTCGTCCAGCTCGGTGCCTTCCAGCAACCATTGCCATTGAACCCGGTCGCCAGGCTCATCGAAGCGTTTGGTCAGTGTCAGATAGCACGCGCCGTCAACCAATGCATAGTGACGCAGACCGGGATTCGCTCTGCGAGCCCGCTGAATCGCCTGCAGTGAATTCCGTGTTTGCAGATCCACAGGGGGTGTCTGGTCATCCGGGATCATTGGGAGGCTCCGAGGTTTTCCAGCGGAACAAAGCTGGCGTTCCTTTTGGCTGCTGCCAGCAAGCAGGGAAGGCACAGCGTCGGAAGTTTGAGCAACGACGCGACGGCTGATACTGCGGCCCCTCCGCCACTCATTCCGATGATGACGGTGCCGGATCCACCCACCACGACGTTTCCGTGATTACCCAACGTCCCGATGGTCACCGCCGGCAGACCATTGATCAGCACATTGGGAACGACGTTGCTGGTCAATGCGCTCCCGCAGGCCGTTGTGTCCGTTTGCCGGGCGGCGGCCAATCCGTCGAAAAAGACATCCGCAGAACCGCTGACAATCGGGTTCGTACCGTGACCCGGAAGTGGGCACGCCGTGGGGTCGGTGACCCGTGCCGCAGGTTTTCCACTCATGACAATCCTCCTTGAAGCACGCGCGTATCGTGCAAGCTGTTCCCTTGGGCATTCGATTTTGCGAAACACCATCGGCATTCGATGGCGTCAAACAGTGCGACCTGTGTGGGGTTTTCGGTGGTGCATGTACCGCTTGGCAAAGCGTTGAGGGCTTCTGCGGTATGCCACTGGAGATCGTATGCCGTTGCATCGTCCAGTTCGTTGAGCAGGGTGTTGTAGTGATGCAGGCCGGCAGCGTCGTAAGTCGCCTTGAGCTGACGGGGGAGTTGCTCGCCCCAACACACGTAGTGGTCAGGCGTCCACTTCCCGATATCGGCATGAATGAACCAACCCATGGGGCGTAATCGTTTATCGGTTTCGATCAGCCTGTCGGTGTGAGCGGCAAACCCGCAACCGATATGCAGCGTCAGCCAGCCACGATTGGCGGCGAGGAAAGAGTCAGGGTCAAAGAACTGCGAGAGAGGCCGCACCTGCAGACCTTCATCACCGCACGTGCGCACCATGATTTCAGCGTCCAGCCTGGAAACGAAGGCCTGAACGGCAGGGTGGCCCTTACTGTCTCGGGTCGTCAGCGCGAGTCCGGCCTGAGCGCCGCTCACCTGTTTGACCAGACCATAAAGGCGAATGGATGACTTGAATGTCGATGGGCGAAGCATCCTTACTCCTTGAACATTACGGTCGCAAAACCGTAACTGCCGAATTCCATTCGGACTGCGGAAAGATATGACAGGGTATTGCCGTGTTCCGTGCGCCGGCCATGATCACCTTTTCCCGGCAGGCGACAAAGTCGGGTTGGGGCAGGAAGTTATGACAAAATGTATCTGCGTCCTGATCGTGCCCGTTCTCAACGTCGACATGCGCGTCGGTCACCGGGTGTTTACCGGTCAGTCCCTTGGCAATAACTCATCAATCATCCGCAAACAATGATTCAGCCCCGGCGATACATCGCCTACGCGCCGGCTAAGGATGATCGGCGAAGTTGCGTTGTCTTCCCGCAGCGGCGTGAAACCAATGTCGTCGCGGTGCAGCAATTGCACGGAGGCCGGCACCAGGGTGACGCCGATTCCCGCACCGACCAGGCCGATGGCGGTTTGCAGCTCGTTGGTCCATTGCGCCACATGGATGCTCACACCGTACGACTCGAACAACGCGATCACATGGTCGGCGTAGCTGGGGCGCGGATTGCCGGGGTACAGCACGAAGGGTTCCTTCGCCAGGTCGCGCAGGCTGATCGGCCCGGCCAGCAGGGGATGGCCGGCGGGCAGGGCGGCCACCAGCCGGTCTTCGGTCAAGACAGTCTGGATAATGGCCGGGTCGTCGATGCGGATCCGCCCGAAACCGATGTCGATCCGTCCGGCCTTGAGCGCCTGCACCTGTTGCAGCGTGGTCATTTCCGAGAGTCCCAGCTCAAGCTCCAGAGGCTCGCCGCTGCGCAACCGGCGGATCAGTTCCGGCAGCACGCCATAGAGTGTCGACGGCGCAAAACCGATACCCAGCCAGGTTTTTTCGCCCAGGCCAATCCGTCGTGTGTTGTCGCAGACCTTGCCCAGTTGCTCGAGCAGGGCGGTGGAGTGCTCATGAAAAAAACGCCCGGCCTCGGTCAGCTTCAGCGGCCTCCCGCGTTCCAGCAACAACACCCCGAGTTCGTCTTCCAGCTGCTGTATCTGCCGGCTCAGCGGCGGCTGGGCGATGTGCAGCAATTCAGCGGCGCGGGTGAAGTTGAGGGTTTGAGCCAACACCTGAAAATACCGCAGGTGACGCAGTTCCATGGGACCTCCGCAAACAATTTGGTTTCATACCTTTAAGGTATCAAGTCAGACCAATTCTATATTGGCTTCCCGAAAAAAGCCGTACCAGAATCGGTTCCAGAACTTTAAGAACCTGACGGGTATCGCCATGCTTGAAACTGCCATTGAATCGATCGAGACGATCATCGTCGATCTGCCGACCATCCGCCCGCACAAGCTGGCGATGCACACGATGCAGAACCAGACC
Organism: Pseudomonas migulae NBRC 103157; assembly: GCF_002091715.1. GTDB lineage: Bacteria > Pseudomonadota > Gammaproteobacteria > Pseudomonadales > Pseudomonadaceae > Aquipseudomonas > Aquipseudomonas migulae_A. The sequence goes on from NZ_BDAG01000048.1 coordinate 11,180, forward strand.
CTGGTGATTACTCGCGTGCGTTGCGCCGATGGCATTGAAGGCATTGGCGAATCCACCACCATCGGTGGCCTGGCGTACGGCAACGAAAGCCCGGACAGCATCAAGACCAACATCGACCGCCACTTCGCGCCGCTGTTGCTCGGCCAGGACAGCGCCAACGTGAACGCCGCGATGTTGCGCCTGGAGCGCAGCATTCGGGGCAACACCTTTGCCAAGTCAGGTATCGAAACGGCGTTGCTCGACGCCCAGGGCAAACGCCTTGGCCTGCCGGTCAGCGAACTGCTGGGCGGGCGGGTTCGCGATGCACTGCCGGTGGCCTGGACCTTGGCCAGTGGCGACACCGACAAGGACATCGCCGAAGCGGAAAAAATGCTCGACCTGCGCCGCCATCGCATCTTCAAACTGAAAATCGGCGCCGGCGAAGTCAACCGCGATCTGGCCCACGTCATTGCGATCAAGAAAGCCCTGGGCGATCGTGCCAGCGTGCGGGTCGACGTCAATCAAGCCTGGGACGAAGCCGTCGCGTTGCGCGCTTGCCGGATTCTCGGCACCAACGGCATCGACCTGATCGAACAGCCGATTTCGCGCAACAACCGCGCCGGCATGGCGCGCCTGAACGCCATGAGCCCGGCGCCGATCATGGCGGACGAATCCATTGAGTGCGTGGAAGACGCGTTCAACCTGGCCCGTGAAGGCGCTGCATCGGTGTTCGCCCTGAAGATCGCCAAGAACGGCGGCCCGCGTGCCGTGCTGCGAACCGCCGCGATTGCCGAAGCGGCCGGCATTGGCCTGTACGGCGGCACCATGCTCGAAGGCGGCATCGGCACCCTGGCGTCGGCCCATGCGTTTATCACCCTGAACAAACTGGCGTGGGACACCGAGCTGTTCGGCCCGCTGCTGCTGACCGAAGACATCCTCAGCGAGCCGCTGGTCTACCGCGATTTCGAACTGCACGTGCCGAAAACCCCGGGCCTGGGGCTGAGCATCGATGAAGAACGCCTGGCGTTCTTCCGTCGCGACAAAACTTCTACCGCCATTCATCTAGCCTGAGGAGAGCATTATGCTGTTCCACGTAAAAATGACCGTGAACCTGCCGGTCGACATGAATCCTGAAGCAGCCGCCAGGTTGAAGGCTGACGAAAAAGCCCTGTCCCAGTGCCTGCAAGAACAAGGCAAGTGGCGTCACCTGTGGCGTATCGCCGGGCTCTATGCCAATTACAGCGTGTTTGATGTCGACAGCGTTCAAGAGCTGCACGACTTGCTGATGCAATTGCCGCTGTACCCGTACATGGCGATCGAAGTCACCGCGATGTGCCGGCATCCTTCTTCCATCCGCGAGGATGACCGCTGAACCCAGCCTGTTCAGTTCGCCACGCTAATAATTACAAGATGAGGAACCACCATGAACGTCAAGATTTCCCACACTGCCAGCGCCCAGAAATTTCTCGAAGAGGCCAGCGGCCTGCTCAATGACGCCGGTAATCCGCGGGTCAAGGCACTGATCTACCGCATCCTGCGCGACTCGGTGAACATCATCGAAGACCTCGCCGTGACGCCGGAAGAATTCTGGAAAGCCGTTAATTACCTCAACGTATTGGGTGCGCGTCAGGAAGCGGGCCTGGTGGTGGCCGGGCTCGGTCTGGAACATTACCTGGACCTGCTGATGGACGCCGAAGACGAGCAGGCCGGCAAGGCTGGCGGCACGCCGCGGACCATCGAAGGGCCGCTGTATGTGGCTGGTGCACCGTTGTCCCAAGGTGAAGCGCGCCTGGATGATGGCGTCGATCCGGGTGTGACGCTGTTCATGCAGGGCCGAGTGTTCAATACCGCCGGCGAACCGTTGGCCGGCGCGGTGGTGGATGTCTGGCACGCCAACACGGGCGGCACTTACTCGTACTTCGACACCACGCAGTCGGAATTCAACCTGCGTCGCCGTATCGTCACCGATGCCGAGGGCCGTTACCGTTTCCGCAGCATCGTGCCGTCGGGCTACGGTTGCCCACCGGACGGTCCGACTCAGCAACTGCTCGATCAACTGGGCCGTCACGGCCAGCGTCCGGCGCACGTGCACTTCTTCATCTCGGCACCGGATCATCGTCACCTGACTACTCAGATCAACCTCGACGGCGATCAATACCTGCACGACGATTTCGCCTACGCCACCCGTGACGAGCTGATCGCGAAAATCACCTTCAGCGAGGATCAGGCGCGTGCGGCGGCTTATGGTGTGAGCGGTCGCTTTGCTGAAATCGAATTCGATTTCACCTTGCAGTCGTCAGCCCAGCCTGAAGAGCAGCAGCGTCACGAGCGGGTTCGCGCACTCGAGGACTGACAGCAGCAACCCTGTGGGAGCGGCGGTTCGACGATTCGACTTGCTCGCGATAGTGGAGTGTCAGTCAACATTGATGTTGAAGCTGATGGACCCTTCGCGAGCAAGTCGAATCGTCGCACCGCCACTCCCACATTCGACCGAGCTTCTTCAGAACGAACGCGGTTAAATGCGGGAGCGGCGGTGCGACGATTCGGTTTGCTCGCGAAGGGGCCAGAAAGGCCCACATGTCAGCCCACTGACACAGCGTTGCAAGTACTGCCTTAGAATGACCCGATGCACCCTATAACAACAACGAGAGTGACCCGATGATGCAAGCGCAACTGTTGAGTCAGCGCAGCTCCGTATTTGACCACGCCGACCCGTACGCGGTGTCGGGCTACGTCAATCAGCATGTCGGTAATCATTGCATCCTGATGCCCCGGGCCGGGCACCCGCTGGCCAGTCTCAATCACCGCAAGTTCGCCAGTCTCGACCTGTGCCGCATCAGCTACGGCGGCAGCGTTCGCGTCACTTCCGGCGCGCTGGAAACCATCTATCACCTGCAAGTGCTGCTGCGCGGCAATTGCCTGTGGCGCGGTCACGGCCAAGAGCATTACTTCGCGCCCGGTGAGTTGTTGCTGATCAATCCCGACGATCCGGTGGACCTGACGTACTCCGACGATTGCGAAAAATTCATCCTCAAAGTCCCGACGTCATTGCTGGAATCAGTCTGCGACGAGCAGCGCTGGCGGTATCCGGGGCAGGGCGTGCGGTTCCTCGAGAACCGTTATCAGCTCAATGAGCTGGAAGGGTTTGTCGGCCTGCTGGCGATGATTTGCCAGGAAGCCGAGGCCACCGAACAGATTCCCAAGGTGCAGGAGCATTACGCGCAGATCATCGTCAGCAAGATGCTCAGCCTGATGCAGACCAATGTCAGCCGTATCAGCCTCGGTTCGCAGACCGCCACGTTCGAGGTGATCGCCGACTACATTGCGCGCAACCTCAAGCAGGACATCGACAGCGCGGAACTGGCGCGCCAGGCACGGATGAGCCTGCGTTCGCTGTATGGCCTGTTCGAACGCAACGCCGGCACCACGCCGAAAAACTACATCCGGCAGAAACGCCTCGAACGCATCAACGCCTGCCTGATCGACCCGACCTGCAACGTGCGCAACGTCACGGAAGTGGCGATGGATTATGGGTTTCTGCATTTGGGAAGGTTTTCTGACAATTACCGTAAACAGTTCGGCGAATTGCCCTCCGACACCCTCAAGCGCCGCGAATGATTGCCGGTACACCACAAACTGTAGGAGCCGGCTTGCTGGCGATTCAGGCGACGCGGTACATCTGACCCGCCGCTTTGCCTGAATCGCCAGCAAGCCGGCTCCTACACAAGGGTGGTGTGCCTGGCGTATCGCGTTGTGCCGAACGCCAGCAAGCCGGCGCCCACAGTTTCATCCCCTTGCACTAAACGGATAAAGGTCTGCACCCAGCGGATAGTCCCTCCCATTGCCCCGTCCTAGCATGAGCCTTGCCTGAACAATAACAATGGAGGCGGCGGCCATGACCCTGCGACCCGAATATCTTCAATCCCTGCTCGAGGACGATCCAGAACAGGGCATCTATCGCTGCAAGCGCGAGATGTTCACCGACCCGCGACTGTTCGACCTTGAGATGGAACACATCTTCGAAGGCAACTGGCTGTACCTGGCGCACGAAAGCCAGATTCCCAACAAAAACGATTTCTACACCACCACCATGGGGCGCCAGTCGATCTTCATCGCGCGCAACAAGGACGGTGAGCTCAATGCCTTCCTCAACGCCTGCAGTCACCGTGGCGCGATGCTCTGCCGGCACAAGTCCGGCAACAAGAGTTCGTACACCTGCCCATTCCACGGCTGGACCTTCAACAACTCCGGCAAACTGCTGAAGGTCAAAGACCCGGCAGCGGCCGGCTACCCGGCGAGCTTCAACTGCGAAGGCTCCCACGACCTGACCAAAGTCGCCCGTTTCGAATCCTATCGCGGCTTCCTGTTCGGCAGCCTCAAGGCTGATGTCGTGCCGCTGGTCGAGCACTTGGGCGAGTCGGCGAAGATCATCGACATGATCGTCGACCAGTCCGCCGATGGCCTGGAAGTGCTGCGCGGTTCCTCCAGCTACATCTACGAAGGCAACTGGAAACTCACTGCCGAAAACGGTGCCGATGGTTACCACGTCAGCTCGGTTCACTGGAACTATGCCGCCACTCAGAACCAGCGCAAGCAGCGCGAGGCCGGCGACAGTAATCCGACCATGAGCGCCGGCAGCTGGGCCAAGCAGGGCGGTGGTTTCTATTCTTTCGACAAGGGCCACATGCTGCTCTGGACCCGCTGGGCCAACCCGGAAGATCGCCCGCTGTACGAGCGCCGCGATGAACTGGCCCAGGATTTCGGCAAGGCTCGCGCGGACTGGATGATCGAGAACTCGCGCAACCTGTGCCTGTACCCGAACGTGTACCTGATGGACCAGTTCAGCTCACAGATTCGTATCGCCCGGCCGATCTCGGTCAACCGCACGGAAATCACCATTTATTGCATCGCCCCCAAAGGCGAAAGCGACCACGCCCGTTCGAGCCGCATTCGTCAGTACGAGGATTTCTTCAACGTCAGCGGCATGGCCACGCCGGACGATCTGGAAGAGTTCCGCTCGTGCCAGACCAGCTATCAGGGCAGCGTGACCGCGTGGAACGACATGTCCCGTGGCGCCGAGCACTGGATCGAAGGCGCCGACGATGCGGCGAAAGAAATTGACCTGCATCCGTTGCTCAGCGGCGTGCGCACCGAAGACGAAGGTCTGTTCGTGCTGCAACACAAGTATTGGCAGCAAACGATGCTCAAGGCGCTGGCTGCCGAAGAATCCCGGTTGATTGCTGTGGAGGCCGTGCAATGACTATTACCTACGACAGCGTTCGCGACTTCCTCTACCGCGAAGCCCGTTACCTGGATGAACGGCAATGGGACGAATGGCTGGAGTTGTACGCTCCGGACGCGACGTTCTGGATGCCGTCCTGGGACGACAACGACGAATTGACCGAAGACCCGCAGCGGGAAATCTCGCTGATCTGGTACGGCAACCGCACCGGTCTGGAAGACCGCATCTTCCGCATCAAGACCGAGCGTTCCAGCGCCACCGTGCCGGACACCCGCACCTCGCACAACATCAACAACATCGAGCTGCTGGAACAGGCCGACGGCCTCTGCAAGGTGCGCTTCAACTGGCACACCCTGAGTTTTCGCTACAAGACCGTCGACAGTTATTTCGGCAGCAGTTTCTACACCCTGGATGTGCGCGGTGAAAACCCGCTGATCAAGGCCAAGAAAGTGATCCTGAAGAACGACTACGTTCGTCAGGTCATCGATGTTTACCACCTGTGAGGCGGCCGTCATGACTCATTCCATCGCATTCAATTTCGAAGACGGCGTCACCCGGTTCATCGACGCCAACGTTGGCGAAACCGTGGCCGATGCCGCGTACCGCCAGGGCATCAACATTCCGCTGGATTGCCGCGACGGCGCTTGCGGTACTTGCAAGTGTTTCGCCGAGGCCGGTCGCTACGACCTGGGCGAGGAATACATCGAAGACGCCCTCACGGCCGACGAAGCCGAGCAAGGTTTTGTCCTGACCTGCCAGATGCGCGCCCAGAGCGATTGCGTGGTGCGGGTACCGGTTTCCTCGGACGTCTGCCGCACGCAACAGGCCAGTTTTGAGGCGACCATCAGCGCCGTGCGCCAGTTGTCCGACAGCACCATCGCGTTGTCGATCAAAGGTGAGGCGCTGAGCAAACTGGCGTTCCTGCCAGGGCAATACGTGAACCTCGGGATTCCCGGCAGCGAGCAGACTCGCGCCTATTCGTTCAGCTCGTTGCAACGTGACGGCGAAGTCAGTTTCCTGATTCGTAACGTGCCTGGCGGCCTGATGAGCAGTTTCCTCACCGGCATGGCCAAGGCCGGCGACAGCATGAGCCTGGCCGGGCCGTTAGGCAGTTTCTATCTGCGCGACATCCGTCGCCCGCTGTTGCTGCTGGCCGGCGGTACAGGCCTGGCGCCGTTCACCGCGATGCTGGAAAAAATCGCCGAGCAGGGCAGTGAGCACCCGCTGCATCTGATCTACGGCGTGACCAACGATTTTGATCTGGTGGAAATGGATCGACTCGAAGCCTTCGCCGCACGCATCCCGAATTTCAGCTTCAGCGCTTGCGTCGCCAGCCCTGACAGCCAGCACCCGCTCAAGGGCTACGTGACCCAGCACATCGAGCCGAAGCATTTGAACGATGGCGATGTCGATGTCTACCTGTGCGGCCCGCCGCCGATGGTCGAGGCGGTCAGCCAATACATTCGCGAACAAGGCATCGCGCCAGTGAACTTCTACTACGAGAAGTTTGCCGCCAGCGCGGCATGAGTCGCGCACCGGGAGTGGGGATGTACACAAACACCGCTCTCGACACAGATCCAATGTGGGAGCGGGCTTGCTCGCGAAGGCGTCGAGCAAGCCCGCTCCTGCAGTTGACCGGCATCCGTCGTCACGAGGTACACATGAACAGATTTCACGAAAAAGTCGCGCTGATCACCGGCGCTGCCCAAGGTATCGGCCGGCGCGTCGCTGAACGCATGGCGGCGGAGGGCGCGCGGTTGATTCTGGTCGATCGCTCCGAGTTGGTGTTCGAAGTGCAACAACAATTGGGCCTGCACAGCCAGGTGCTCGCGCTGACCGCCGATCTCGAGCAGTACGCCGAATGCAGCCGCGTGATGCAAACCGCCGTCGAGCGTTTCGGGCGGCTCGACATCCTCATCAATAATGTCGGCGGGACGATCTGGGCCAAGCCTTTCGAGCATTACGAAGCACAGCAGATAGAGGCCGAGGTTCGTCGCTCGCTGTTTCCGACGCTTTGGTGCTGCCACGCCGCATTGCCATACATGCTGGAACAGTGCAGTGGCGCCATCGTCAACGTGTCGTCCATCGCCACCCGCAGCATCAACCGCGTGCCGTACGGTGCGGCGAAGGGCGGGGTAAATGCGCTGACCGCTTGCCTGGCGTTCGAAACTGCCGGTCGTGGGGTTCGGGTCAATGCAACGGCACCCGGTGGCACCGAAGCGCCGCCACGGGTGATTCCGCGCAACAGCGCCGAACAAAGCGCTGAGGAAAAGGTGTGGTATCAGCAAATCGTTGACCAGACGCTCGACAGCAGTCTGATGAAACGCTACGGCACGCTGGATGAACAGGCAGGCGCTATTCTGTTTCTGGCCAGCGACGAAGCGTCCTACATCACGGGCATGATCATGCCGGTGGGCGGTGGTGACCAGGGCTGAAAAATACAGAGAACTACAGGCGACGCTGAAACGCCCTGACGATTCTCAGCGTGGCGTCGCTTGTGTTCAGGTTGTGTACCGCGTCCATCGGAAACCACATGCAATCGAAGATTTCATTTTGCGGGCGTGCCTCATTCGAGTTCAGCACCGATGCCTCGTAAACCTGGTGCCGGATGTCGCCCGAGTCCAACTCCATCAGGTAGAGCAAGTCGTCGGCTCCCAGCCCGGTCTCTTCCCACAGTTCGCGCATGGCCGCGGCGGCGACGGTTTCTCCGCGCTCGACTTTTCCGCCGGGCAGTGTCCAGCGGCCCCTTGGCTTGCGCACCAGGAGAATGTGCCGGTCCTGCTCACAAATGACGGTTGCACGTACTTTCATGTGTTACCTGACTGCCTGCTGTCATATTTTGGTAATAAAAATGCAATATTCGGGCCGCTCCCGGTTTAGACGGCCTCTGGCAGGTTGGAGGCGTCTCTGGGGCTGAAAGTGCAACCGAATGTCGGAATCCTGTCGCGACGTCTGGTCGGCATCTGCGCGAAGGGTGGGTGTAAGGTAGGCAAGTCAGTTCTGAAATCAGTACCGAGATGGAGGTAACTTATGAGCGTTCCGATGCTGAATAAGATGCACATGAACGGTTATGACGTACTCAGCGTAAACAACGGCCCCTGGCGGGTATGCACACAAGGCGACCGGTTGGCAGCCTTTGCCAGCAGAGAAGAGGCACTGGCCTTTGCGGCATCTCTTCCCGGTTACAAGGCGCGGGCGAAAAAACCGGTCGATAGCCGCAAAGCCGACAAATAAATAGTCGGCTTCCTGCCCCGGTTTGCCGTAATGCTGTTCACTCAAGAGAGTCTTGAATCAGAGAAACCCTTGGCGAGGGGACTTATCCCGTTCGGCTGCGAAGCAGTCGCAAATCCAGACAATTCAGTCTGTTTGGTCAGACGCAGGGGCCGCTTCGCGACCCAACGGGGCGGTGCGACGTTTCGCAGAATCCCCTCGCCACAAATGGGTGCCTGCATTTAAATGAACAGCATGACCGGTTTGCCGGGGCTTTTCATACCTTGCCGCCGGACTAATAACCGCCGCCGCCACCCGTCCCGCCCGTATGGGAAGGCTCCCTGGCTTTTTGCTGTGCATGGCTCCATTCCGCGCAGGTCATGAAGCTTTTGTGATCGACCTTGCCCTTGCCATCGAAACTCACGTTATACGACTGCTGCTGGCCGGCTTTCACTAATTTGTAGTCAAAGCAGGTGCCGGGCACGACCGTGCGATCGCTGATCGATTGAGGCTGCCCGCCAATCTGCTGGACCTGCTCCTTGCTCATGCCGGTTTCGACCTTGGCGACCAGCGGCTGGTCACGGTAGACGCGTGATTCGGTGCTGCAGCCTCCCAGCGCTGCCAGTGCGACAACCAGCACGCATAGAGGCTTGTTCATGGAAGCGCTCCGGTCAGTGCGTCTTGTTTCGTGTGATGGCCTTGGCTTTCACTTCCTCGGCATAACCCTTCAGTCGATCTTCATCGCCCTGAAACAACTCGCACAGCTTCAGGGTCGCTTGTGCGTCCACATCATTTCCGGCCAGGCGCAGTTGCTCCGCGATACGCAACAGCTCTACCGCCGACCACCTCAAATCCGACGCTACGCTTTGCAAGTCGCGCCGAAGTTCGTTTTCAGATTCGTTAAGCCACATGGCGACCTCCTGAACATCTCTGCTACGAAATTTTAGTCCCGATTCGTGGATCAGGGCGTTTTGTTCGTCTGAACAGTCCATACAGCCTTTGGTCGGGAAGTTGAACGGGAATGGACAGATCTGGTGTCGTACTCAAGTGGTCAACTTTTGCTAGGGCGAGGCAACTTCGAAATGACGGCAACTGATGATTTTAGATTTCACGCGCATGAGCTGATCGTCGATCTGGACGCGGCGACCACGGAAATGATGAATCTGATTTCAGCGCATCAACTGAGCGGCCCGGAATGGGAGCGGGTGAACCAGTGGCAGCACGAGGCGTACGAACGGTGGATGACCTATTTGAACACCAGGTCCCCCAAGGATGAAAACGCCCCACAGTGAGTGCTGTTTACTGAACGGCGCGCTACATTGCCTTTTTTCGGAAAAAGGAAGCGTCATGCGGATGTTGATGGCAGGAGTGGTGGTGGCATTACTGGCGGGTTGCTCATTGCCGGCTTCTGTGGTGCCGGGTGAGCCGAATGTCAGCAAATACAGCGAAAAAACACCGAAGGAGTATGCCGCCTGCGTGCTGCCGGCGTGGCAGAAGGAAATTCCCGCGTCAGCTCAAACGGGGATCTCCAATGGCTACCGGATCACGGCGCCCAGCATCATCACGGCTGACGAAATTGTCGATATCGTGAAATCCAGGGATGGCAGCCGCGTATCGCTTTATCAGGGGCCGCCCTGGGCCAAGTCCGGCGCGTTGCGCGAGGCTGTTCGCGACTGTCTTTGAGGCTTAGCCGGAAATCTCGGTGACCGGGATAGTCTGGTCGTCAGATGCCTGGGCACTGCTTTTCTTTTCCCGGCGATCATTGATCCAGTTGTCTACCTGCGCACCGAATTCAGCCGGCGCCTTTCGTCCCACTCTCCTGGCGAGATCAAGAATGGTCTGTTGGGCGAGGGCGTCCTCCATGCGTTTTTGCGCAGTCATCATGACGGCATGCACCGAGCAGGGACCTGATATCGCCCAGGCAGGTGCTCCACCTTCGAACAGGGCGCAACGCCCGCGAATTTCGCGACAATCGAAAATCAGCTTCTGCCCATCGATGGCATTGACGATATCGAGCACGCTGATTTCGTCGGAGGGCCGCGCCAGTTTGAAACCGCCACGCACGCCTTCAGTGGCCACCACCAGTTTTGCCTTGGCCAGTTTGGTGAAGATTTTCGCCAGATAGTCCTGCGGCACGCCTTGCAGCTCCGCCAGTTCGCGCACGCTCGCCTCACGGGTATCGCCGCAATTGCCTACCAGAAAAAGCAGGCAGTGAATGCCGTACTCAACGCCCGCGCTATAAAGAGACATTTTTATCTCCGACTAATGTTGTCGTAAATGTTATCAGCTGAACATTAGCCAGGCAACGAACCCTGCAGCCACCCATCTCTTCTATCACCGCCTTGCCGCAATGATTGGGGCGCGCCCTGCAATGGATCAAAGTTTTCGATAGCAGGCATCAGAAAAAACCGATTGTGCTCTAAAACTAGGATCAATATAGTCGTAGTTGTTCGGTCGGCACTGGCAAGCGCATGACCTTTGATGAATTCATTGATCGGCCTTCTCTCGGAGTTAAAAATGAAACAGAACATCCTGGTAATCGGCGCAGGTTTCGGTGGCATGTGGACAGCTTTGAGCGCTACGCGTCTGTTCGACATTCATGGTCACAACGACGTTGAAGTGACTGTTTTGGCTCCACAGGCCGAGCTGCGCGTGCGTCCGCGTTTCTATGAACCGAATGCGCACCAGCTGGCTGCGCCGATCGGTGAGCTGTTTGATGCGGTCGGCGTGAAGTTCATCAAGGGCGCTGCAGAAACCATCGACGTTGTGCAAAAACGCGTTGGCTACATCGATGCGTCGGGTGCCAAACAAGTGTGCAGCTACGACAAACTCGTTCTGGCCACCGGCAGCCGTCTCGCCATTCCAGCCACCGCAGGCGTGGCTGAACATGCGTTCGACGTTGACCAGATTGAACAGGCCGTGCGCCTGGAAAACCATCTGAAATCCCTGGCCAGCCTGCCGGAAAGCAAGGCCCGCAATACCGTCGTCGTGGCGGGTGGTGGCTTCACCGGGATTGAAACGGCGACCGAGATGACCGCGCGCCTGCATGCCATCCTGGGTGATCAGGCTGACGTCGAGGTGATCATCGTTGATCGCGGCGAGAAAATTGGCGGCTCGATGGGTGCCGAAATCGCCAGGTCGATCGAAGAGGCCAGCGTTGAAACCGGCGTGACATGGCACTTGAAGGCGTCGGTACTGTCCGTCGATGCCAATGGCGTCACCTTGAGCGACGGTCAGCGTATCGATGCGAAAACCGTGGTCTGGACCACCGGTGTGCGGGCCAGCTCGCTGACCGAGCAGATCCCGGCGGAGCGCGATCACCTTGGCCGCCTGCACGTGGACAGCCACCTGAAGGTCATCGGTCAGGAGGATATCTACGCCACCGGCGACGTTGCTTACGCCGCTTCCGACGACATCGGCAATTACGCATTGATGACCTGCCAGCACGCCATTTCCCTGGGGCGTCACGCCGGCAATAACGTTGCCGCGCACATTCTCGGCGTTGATCCGACACCGTACAGCCAGCCTAAATATGTCACCTGCCTGGATCTGGGCAGCTGGGGCGCGGTGTACACCGAGGGTTGGGACCGCCAGGTGAAACTGGTCAAACAGGAAGGCAAGAACCTGAAGACGCAGATCAACACGGTGTGGATCTACCCGCCAGCCGCTGATCGCGCCGCCGCGTTGGCTGCAGCTGATCCGATGATTCCTGTCGCCTGAGGCCTGTTGTTCGATAACGTTGCCTGATTGAAATAATCCCGCCCAAGTGTTCTTGGGCGGGATTTTTTTTGCGGCCTGAATGGTTGCGGCTATGAAATTTAACGTGTAGTTTTTCATGAAATTATAAATAGAAAATTTCACGAGGCCCGCATGTTCCAGCAATCCACCCGGCACGTCGCCAGTTACTACGCCCACACTTGCGCAGATCTTCTGGTGGAGCGTGCCGCTGTGGAGGGCGAGCAGGACACCGACGTGTTGATCGTCGGCGCCGGCTTCAGTGGCTTGCACACAGCGTTGCGACTGGCCTTGGCCGGCAAGCGCGTGACCTTGCTGGAAGCCAGTCGGGTAGCGTGGGCGGCGTCGGGGCGCAATGGCGGTCAGGCCATTCTCGGTTGGTCGTGCGACATGCCGCCGCTGGAGGCTGCGCTGGGTTACGAACGTGCGCGGCAGTTGTGGGACGGCATGCGCTGGGCCGCGCAGGAACTGCGGGCATTGCCCGAACGCCACGGTTTCGATTGTGACTACCGGGCCGGTCACCTCTGGACGTCGGTGTTGCCGCGTCGGGTGAGTCTGCTGACCGAGTGGCAACACGAGGCCAGCCACAAGTGGGGCCACGACGGTTTACAGTTCATCCCGCGTGAGCAGTTGCCGCAATGGGTCGCCAGTGAACGCTATCAGGCCGGGCTGTTCGATCCGGAAGGCGCGCACCTCAATCCGCTGAAACTGGCGCTCGGCCTGGCCGCCGCCATCGAGCGCGCCGGCGGCAAAATTCATGAGCAAAGCAAGGCGCTGAACTATCGCGAAGAGGGTGGCCGGTACGTGGTCACCACTGAGCGCGGTCGTATTCGGGCCGATGTGCTGGTGCTGGCGTGCAACGCGTATCTGGATCGGCTTGATCCGCAGCTGTCGAGTTGTGTGTTGCCGGTCGGGACCTATCAGGTCGCCACCACGCCACTTCCGCCAGCGTTGGCCACTGCGCTGCTGCCGAGCAATGCCTGCGTCACCGACAATCAATTCGTACTCGATTATTTCCGTCGTACGCCGGACAACCGGTTGCTGTTTGGCGGTGGTTGCACCTATCTGGGTGGCATGCCGAAGGACATCGCCGCGGCGACCCGACCCTTTCTGCAACGGGTATTTCCGCAGCTCAAGGATGTAGAGCTGGAATTCGCCTGGGGCGGGCACATCGATCTCACCCTCAAGCGCACGCCGGATATCGGTCGCCGCGGCGATCTCTACTGGCTTCAGGGTTACTCCGGGCACGGCGTGCTGCCGACCCTGGCCGGGGCCCGCGCCGTGTCCGATGCGATACTGGGCCGGCCGGATGAGCTTGCCTTGTATCAAGGCCTGGTCAATGGCCGTTTCCCCGGCGGCAAGTACATGGCAGCCCCGCTGGAAGCCATCGGCAAGGCCTGGTATCGCTTACGCGACAGCCTTTGAATCGCACATTTTCTGGAAGCTTTCAGATGGACAGGCAAGAAGAAATCTCGGCGTTGGCGATCCTGATCCAGGACCTGCGCAAACACAAAAAATACACGCTCAAGGAACTGGCGGACAAAATCGGTCGCTCCGTCGGTTTTCTCTCGCAAGTCGAGCGTGGACTGTCGCGCCCGACGGTGGCGGACCTGACCGCCATCAGCGAAACCCTCGGCGTACCGACCACCTATTTCTACAGCCTGCCCAAACCCATGGCCTTGCCGTGGGTGACCCGGCCGGACGAGCGCCGCACGCTGTATTACGCCGACGGCATCACCGACATCCTGGTCTCGCCGAAAATGCGCGCCTCGTTCTCGATGCTCGAAAGCCGGCTCGAGCCCGGCGCCAGCAGCGGCGACCGGCACATGAGCGACAGCTCGGAGCAGGGCGGTTACGTGCTCGAAGGGCAGCTGACACTTTGGCTGGATGACGATCAACCGGTCACCCTCGGGGCCGGGGACAGCTTTCAGCTCGCCAGCCATACCCATTGCCGCTACGGCAATCTCTCCGATCAGCTCACCCGGGTGCTCTGGGTCTACACCTGATAAAAACAACAAGGAATCACATGATGGATGCTGTCTGCTCTGATCTGGTCGCTGAAGTTCGCGGGTTTCGTCAACGCTTCCCGGATGTGCGTTACGTGGACCTGATTTCCCTGGACATCCCCGGGCATTTCTACGGCAAGCGCTACCCGATCGAGATGCTCGAAAAAGTCGCCGCGGGCAGCGCGCTCAAGCTGCCGCAGAATTGCGTGTTGCTGGGCACCCAGGGTGGACTGTTCAAAATCGGCGACTACTGTTTCAACGACGGCGACCCGGATGCGCCGCGCCGTCTGGTGCCGGGCACGCTGAAAATCGTCAACTGGGAAAAACAGCCCTTGGGGCAAATGCTGATCACCTCCAGTGGCACTGAAAAACCGATCGTCTTCGAGCCGCGGGAAGTCTTGGCGCAGGTGCTGGAGCGCCTGGGTCGCAAAGGGATTTTTCCGGTGGTGGCCTTCGAACTGGAGTTCTATCTGTTCGATCGAGAGTTGCGCGACGGCTTGCCGCAATTCGCGCGGGATCCGCTGACTGAGGATGCCGATGATCAGCCGAACATGCACATCGAACGACTGTCGCGGTTTGCGCCGGTGCTCGATGAAATGGTCGAGACCGCGCGGGCGCAAGGCATCGACACCACGGTTATCACCGCCGAATTGGGCCCGGGCCAGTTCGAGATCAACTTCGGCCACCTCGATGACGGGCTGCGTGCCGCCGACTGGGCCGCCCTGTTTTGCCGCAGCACCCGCGGCGTTGCCATGAAGCACAACTACCGCGCCAGTTTCATGGCCAAACCTTACTTGCAACACCCCGGCAGCGGCATGCATGTGCATGTCAGTCTGTATGACGAGGCGGGCAACAACCTGCTGGCGGCCAACGGACAACGACCGCTGCGCCATGCGGTGGCCGGTTGCCTGGAACTGTTGCCGCATTGCATGCCGATCTTTGCGCCGAACCACAACGCAATGCGTCGCTTGAGTGGCACCGTGAATGTCGCGACACGCGCCAGTTGGGGTTTCGAAGATCGCGACGCGTGCTTGCGGGTACCGGAGTCGGACGCGAAAAACCTGCGGATCGAACATCGTCTCGCTGGCGCCGACGCCAACCCTTACTTGGTGCTGGCGGCGATTCTGGTGGGGCTGGAACAAGGACTGGAAGCCGGTCGTGAGCCGATCGCACCGCTCAACGAAGATCGTGGCAGTGGAATCGATTTCCCGCTGGAGATGTTGGAGGCTGTGCGTTCAATGCAAAACCATGCGCAATTGCGCGAGGGATTGGGTGCAGAGTTCGTGAATGTATATTGCGAAAACAAGCGTCAGGATCATTTGGCATTTCTGCAGGACATCAATGCCCGTGAATATCGCTGGTACTTGTAGTTGACCGCTTATCGTCACTCGACCATAAAAAAAGTGTGGATATTTAAGGGCTTAGAAAGTTTAGTAACCGGATGGTGAGTCAAAATATCTTGTTACACGGTGAAATATTCCGTAATATCCGCCCCGCGTTCACCACCACGGTTTATGCATTTTTAAATCCCGGGCGTCCATCAGCTGCCCGGGATTTTTTTTGCCTGAAATAAGCTGGGATTGAAAAATCGCTAAGTCAGTTAGAACGATTATTTCTTTCGGTTATTTAAATAGATCCTCTCTGCATATCCATCACGGCGAAAACGGCGTTGTGGTTTTCGTTATGTCTGCAATCAAATCCAGATTGTCGTCACAGCAGAAAAGCACGCTCTGTCCACCTCGCTAAAGCGGCTCCAGCATCAGATTCCGCTGTTCGATGGTCATCTTGTCGCCCCTGACCCAATCCTTAGAATCGGCGCCATCAGCTTCGTCCAACTATTCAATCCTTCAGGGAGCAACGCCATGATGAATGCCATGCAGATGCAAATGCCGATGAACGCCAACATGCCAATGATGCCGATGATGGGCATGCCGATGATGATGGCGACCATGACCTGCGAAATGATGGACGACGGCATGATGTGCAAGATGATGCCCGCCGCTGGCATGGACATGGCCATGTTCAAGAACAGCGCTGAAATGATGCAGATGATGATGAACTGCGGCATGCCGATGATGATGCATTGCGGCAACATGAGCATGATGTGCATGTCCCAGGCAGCCATGGCCATGCCGATGATGAACATGATGATGCCAATGCCGATGATGGGCATGCCGATGCCGTCGATGAAGTGCGTGATGGAATGCACCATGATGGCCGACTGCATGATGTGCAAAATCATGCCGATGGCCGGCATGAACATGGACATGATGAAAAACTGCTGCGCCCTGATGATGAAAATGATGAACGATTGCAGCATGCCGATGATGATGAGCTGCAACGGCATGCCGCTGATGTGCTGCACCTGCTGATTTCTGACAGCGCAAAAAAAGCCCCCGCGGTCATTTGGCCTCGGGGGCTTTTTTATTGGCTTAAACGCAGATCAAAATGTGGGGGCGGGCTTGCTCGCGAATACGGTTTTACATTCAGCATTGATGTTGGCTGACACGCGCCTTCGCGAGCAAGCCCGCTCCCTCATCAGGTTGTCGTTCAGTCCAGGCGCTCTGGGTAAGTCACCACCAGATACGCCACTGCTTCACTGTCCGCCGGGTTGCGATAGCGGTGGGGCTGGTCGGCGTAAAACAGAATCGAATCGCCCGTTGAAAGCAGGTAACGTTCATCGTTGACGCTGATTTCCAGCACGCCCTGTGACACCACCAGATTCTCCTGCACACCAGGGCCGTGACCCTCGGATACGTCCTCACCCAACGGACTCAAGCGCAGTTCGTAAAACTCCGATTGGCGCGCCACGTCAAATGGAAACAGCGCCCGGCTGACGAAAGCACCGCTGGCACTGACCAGGCGTTTGCTCTGGCTCGCCGACAACACCGCCACACCTTCGAACGCCCGATGTTCCAGAAACGCGGCCACCGACACCTTCAATCCTTTGGCAATTTTGCACAGCACTTTGATCGACGGCACGCTGCGCCCGGACTCGATCTGCGCCAGCATCGCCCGACTCACACCGCATTGCCGCGCCAGGGCGTCGAGGGACAGATGACGCTTGCCCCGCAAACGCTGAAGGTTTTGCGCGACCCGCTCGCAGATCGGATCCTCCTCCAGCGACTCCAGAGCATTCAGGTCCAGCACGGGGTCGTCGGCGCTCGCCAGAAAGCGCGAGGGTTCACGGCTGTTCACGCCTGACGGGTTCCTGTGGAATCAGCAGGCTGCACCCAGTGAAAGGCCTGTAAACCGGCGTTCCGAGCGTACATCTCCCACATGGCCCGCGCCCGTTGCTGAGCCTGTTTGCGTTTGTGGTGGCTGACGAAATCGATAACGTTGGCAGTCGGATTCATAGGGCACTTCACTGTCGTGATGAATGACGGGATGGCTTGAGACTACGTGGATATTTTTATAACGATAAATACTGATTTTGTATTTATTAATGCATTTTGGTTATTTTGATTTCTTCGTCAAAAAGCATGGCGACAGGCGAGTGGATTCGGCTGCACGTACAGGGATCAGAGAAAAGCAGAAGCGACGCAAAGGTTTAAGCTAATTCTAAAAAGATATTTATATGTGATTTTTAAGATCGTTTAGCTTTAACTCTCAGCGGAGCGCTGCACTTGGGTGTCGCGCTTTTTTTTTTGTAAGGCTCACTCACAGCGAGATCTTCATGGCGATTCCCCACAAGCGCTCAGCGTTGACCTTATTGGCAGCCTCGGTAGCAGCCGTCAGTGCGTTACTCAGTCCCGGTGCGCAGGCTGAAGGCAAGATCAGCATTGCCCAGCAATTCGGTATCGGTTACCTGATTCTGGATGTGGTTCGCGACCAGCAACTCATCGAGAAACACGGCAAAGAACAGGGCCTGGACATCAAGGTCGACTGGAACAGCATCTCCGGCGCCACTGCGATGAATGAAGCGCTGTTGGCCGGCGCGCTGGATGTGGTCTCGGCAGGCGTGCCGCCGATGCTGACTATCTGGGATCGAACCAAGGGCAAGCAGAACGTCAAGGCCATCGCCTCGCTGGGTTCGATGCCCAACTACCTGCTGACCAACAATCCGAACGTGAAGAGCCTGAAGGATTTCACCGAGAAGGATCGCATTGCCGTGCCAGCGGCCGGGGTAGGATTCCAGTCGCGCACCTTGCAGATCGAAACGGCCAGGCAGTTTGGCAATGAGCACTACAAGAAATTCGACGACATCTCGATCAGCCTGGCCCACCCGGATGCGACGGCCGCGCTGATTGCCGGTGGTTCTGAAATCAACTCGCACTTTTCCAGCCCGCCTTTCCAGTACCAGGAACTGCAGAATCCCAATGTGCACAAGGTGCTGAGTTCCTATGACGTGTTGGGTGGCCAGGCGACATTCAACGTGCTGTACACCACGGAAAAATTCCACGACGAAAACCCGAAGACCTACAAGGCGTTTTACGACGCCCTCGCCGAAGCCGAAAAAATCATCAAGGCCGACAAGTCTGCAGCCGCCCAGACCTACATCCGCGTCGAGCAATCGAAATTGTCCCTGCCGCTGGTTGAGCAAATCGTCAACGACCCCGAAATCAACTTCACGGTGGTGCCGCAGCGCACGGCGGTCTACGCCGAAAAACTGCAGGAACTGGGGGTACTGAAAAACAAGGCGGCCACCTGGAAGGACTACTTCTTCGAAGAAGCGCACGGTGGTGCGGGTAGCTGAGTAACCCCTGTAGGAGCGAGCTTGCTCTTGATGGTGTATCAGTCACATCGGGGGGCTGACACACCATCGTCGGAACGCCGCCGGGAGCAAGCTCGGCTCCTGCAGGGCGGGTGTTAAACATTGGGATGGCCGTTTGCCACGCGTCTGGTTATGCTCGCAACGTTTTGAATGTGCCAATCATTAACAACCACAGTGATGTCATGAGCCAAATAGAGACGCGTGCGACTGCCCTGGCGCTGTATCCGGAAGATTCCCGCGAGGCTGCGGCGCTGCTCAAACAAGCCATTCCGCTGATGGTTCGTCACAACATCCCGCCCAATCCGGTGCATTACGCGCTCTGGTACACCTACAGCAAAGGCCTGGACCCCGAGCTCAACCGTCAGCTGGACCGGGTGGTCAAGGACTTTGATTATTTCCCGCCAGAGTCCGCCACCCGGTTGTTTCGCGACTACATCATTCGCGACGAGCTGGCGGAGGCCCGCGCCGGGCAGCAACAGGCAATCAATCTGGTGGATGACATGCAGCGCGACGTTTCGCGCAGCGTCGAGGGCAATCTCAACTTTCAAAGCAGTCTGGGACGTTGCCTGGAGATGCTCGAGTTGCCTGCCAGCGAGCGTTTGCCGGATATTTTGAGCGAGCTGCAACAGAGCACCCAGCTCATGCAGAATCAGCAGGAACGCTTTCTCTCCCAGCTGCACTCGGCCCAGAACGAGATCAAAAGCCTGCGCAGCAAACTTGAACGCGCACAACTGGCGGCGACGCTCGATGGCCTCACCGAGCTGCTCAACCGCAGCGCCTTCACCCGTTTGCTGGAGCAGGCGCTGAGCAATACCGACCAAGGCGTGGCGCTGGTCATGCTGGATATCGATCACTTCAAGCAATTCAATGACCAATACGGCCACCCGTTGGGTGATCGTGTCCTGCAACATGTCGGGCAAGTACTGCGCAGTTCGCTGCCACCCCACGCCACGGCGGCGCGTTACGGTGGCGAGGAGTTCTGCGTCATTCTGGAACACTGCGCCGACCTGGCGAGTGCCGGGGTTTTTGCCGAGCAATTGCGGGTGAAAATCCAGTCATTGCGGATCAAGGCACGTGTCGACGGCAAAGTACTCGATACGATCACGGCGTCCTTTGGTGTGGCCTTCGCGCAATCCGGTGAGAGCCTGGACAGCCTGGTGACCCGCGCCGATGACGCGCTCTACCAGGCCAAGCGCAATGGGCGTAACCGGGTGCATCGCTAAACGCTAAAACGCATTGCTAGCCGGCTCCTACAAATTCGGGTGCGCCGCAAAACCCTTGTAGGAGCCGGCTTGCTGGCGATGGGCCCCCTGCATCAACGCCAGAATCCGTTCCCTTACTGTTCAGCAGTATCTTCCAAATCGACATTGCCAAACCCAGGCAGTAGCGCGGAATCGGTCTCGCCACGGACACGCCAGTCGCTCAGCGTTTTAGCATAGATGCCGGCCGCCAGCAGGCGCTCGACCAGCGCTCGGTCGGACTATGGTTCCGTCAATCGCAGGATCAGGTGCATGCCACCGGGCTGGGGATCGATACGAATGCGATCGCCGCGATCAAGGCATTTTGCTGGCCCCGAAGCCCGAAAGTTACAGACAGAATCACTTCAATTTCAGGTGGTTAGGGCTGGCTTTAAATGCGCAATGTATGGATCGCACTGATTTCGTTGGGCCTGGCAGGTGTCGCCGTGTCGGCCCAGTCCAAAGAGCTTCAAAACAATGACCGGTATATGTGCAGCTGGGGCGCGGGCACGGCAGCAAGAGCCCAGGAACTCAAACTGGCGGGCGTTTCGCTGTACGCCGCTCGCCAGAAATTACAGACCTACAAGTTCAGCAAGCCGTGGATGCGCATGACGGCGATGGGTATTACCGAGCAAACCTACGACAGCCCGTCGCGGATCAAACCCGCGGCACTGCGGCAGAGCTTCTATGAAGATTGCGTGCGCTTTAAGTTGGCGCGCAAATGATCGAGTGAGTTACAGCCCGTCTTCCATCAGCTTCAGGTATTGGGGACTGTCGGAGATCGAATTGTGTCCCACGCCCGGAATAACTTTCAGAGTGGCCACACCTTTGGCGAAATGTTCGTAGAGTTGTTCAGTGCTTGAGCGTGGGATGACTTCGTCCTGTTCGGCCGCCAGCAGCAGCGTCGGTATCGTGATATGCGCGGCGTATTTCCACGATTCGAACTTGTCCTGCAGCAGCCATTTCACCGGGAAAATCGGGTATTGGCGGACGGCGAGATCCTCAAGGCTGTTGTAGGGCGTGATCAGGATCAGCCGCGCGGCCGGGCGCTGGCTGGCGAGGCGCACGGCGACACCGGAACCGAGGCTGCGACCCACCACTGCAATGTGCGGGTGGGTGTCGTAGACCTTGTCGAACAAGGTCATGGCATCGCGTGAAATCGCCTCTTCGGAAGGTGAGCCGGTGCTGCCGCCAAAACCCCGGTAGTGCAGCAAGTAGAGGGCGTGGTCGGGGAACGCCTGGGAGAATTCCGGCAGGTTTAGCGAAACGTCCTCGGCGTTGCCGCCAAAATAGATCAATGCATTAGGCCCGGCGTGCGGTCTGACGGTGACCTGCAGCTGTGCGTCTGCCATTGTCAGCGTGAGCAGTGTTTCGGGTGTGTTGAGCGCGGCGGGTTGCGGGAAGTAGATCAGGGCGCGCTGGAACACGAACAGCACGACGCACAGCGTCAGGTACAGCGCGGCGACGATGACGACGATATACATCAGGGGGCGGGACATTCGGTTGGCGTGAGTGGGTGGCATTGCCTGCTCTGGGCTTGACGACTGCGACGGCTTGATCGCTTTCAGAGTGTAGTTGAACGACAACGGTGTGCGCCGGCGCTGGTGTTTAATTCTGTTCACTCCAGAACGTGTTCGCGGCCTGGACTGGCGGTAGTTCGCGCAACCCCTGTAGGAGCTGGCTTGCTAGCGATGGATGCCCAGACATCGCGTTCCTTCAGACCGCACGCGTCATCGTTAACGACCATCGCTGGCAAGCCAGCTCCCACAGGGGTAATGCGCACACTTGAAGAGCCAGGTCGGCCCGAAGGCCGCCTCGCGGAGCGCGGGTATGCTGAGCCACAGCGAGCCACCGAAAGAAAGGGGCAAAATCGCTTGGTTACTTGGCGCTTTCTCCAAGTGACCCGCTGTAAGAGCGGAACCACCAGTAGCCATCGCCGAAGCAGCGGATATTCACCCAACCGATCGCTGCCGCACACCAGCCCTTGCCACCTTGTTGTATCCCAAGCCAGGACGAACTGCCGCCGACAGCTATTCTGTTGTAGCCAGCAGAAGTCTGGTGGCGCCGCTGATCGTGCCGTTTGCCGGACTGAAGGGCGGGTTATGAGTGTGGCTGGCCGCAACAGGCAAACAGCAAAGCAGTGGAAGGACGAAACCATGAGCCACACTGATGGATACACGCGTCGACAAATACTCACGCTGGCTGCCGGTGCTTCGGCGGTGCTCACTTTCGATCCGGCCTTTGCAGCCACCGCGCCGTCGAAGGCAATAGGAGGCAAGAACATGCTGACCCGCGCCATTCCTTCCAGCAACGAGCCACTGCCCATGGTCGGCGTGGGCACCTATCGCGGCTTTGATGTCGCGCCTGCCGACCCGGCCTATAAAAACCTGTCCGCCGTCCTCAGCGCGTTGTTCGAAAAGGGCGGGACGGTGATCGACAGTTCGCCCATGTATGGCCGCGCCGAGCAGACCACCGGCGAACTGCTGTCTATCCACAAGCCGCGCTCACCGGCGTTTCTGGCGACCAAGGTGTGGACCCGTGGTCGCGAAGAAGGCATCGCGCAGATGGAGCAGTCGTTCAAACTGCTGCAGACCGACCGGATCGACCTGATGCAGATTCACAACCTGCTGGACTGGAAAACCCATTTGCCCACGTTGCGCAAATGGAAGGAAGAAGGGCGCATTCGCTACATCGGCATCACCCATTACACCGCGTCGGCGTATGACGAAGTGGAAGCAGTGCTGAAAGCCGAGCCACTGGATTTCTTGCAGATCAACTATGCGCTGGACGATCGCGGCGTCGAGAAACGCATCCTGCCGCTGTGTCGCGAACGCGGCGTGGCAGTGATCTGCAACCGGCCATTCGGTGGTGGTGATCTGCTCGCCCGCTTGAAGGGCAAGCCGCTGCCAGGTTGGGCGTCGCAAGTCGGTGTCACCAGTTGGGCGCAACTGGCGCTCAAGTATTTGCTGGCACATTCGGCGGTGACTTGCGTCATCCCTGGCACCGGCAACCCGCGCTACATGGCGGAAAACGCCGGTGCCGGGTTCGGTCCGATGCTGACGGGGGCGCAGCGCGAGCAGTTGATCGATGTGGTGGGGTAGGCGGCTTCTTCGCTAGACCAGGTAACGCCGAAACCAGCCCAGCGTCCTCTCCCAGGCCAGTGTTGCCGCGGCGTCATCGTATCGAGGCGTGGAGTCGTTATGGAAACCGTGATTGGCGCCGGGATAGATATAGGCTTCATACGTTTTGCCCGCCGCTTTCAAAGCCGTCTCATAGGCGGGCCATCCTTCGTTGATGCGCGTGTCCAGTTCCCCATAATGAAGCATCAGCGGTGCCTTGATTCGAGGGGCATCCTTGGCCTCTGCCTGTCGGCCATAAAATGACACGGCGGCGCCCAGCTCCGGATAGGCCACTGCTGCGGCATTGACTACGCCACCGCCGTAGCAGAAGCCGGTGATGCCGACTTTTCCGCTGCTCGCATCGTGTTTCATCAGCCACTCGATGGCGGCGAAAAAATCATTCATGAGCTTTTCAGGGTCAACGGTCGCCTGCAGCTCCCGACCTTTGTCATCGTTGCCGGGATAGCCGCCCACCGAGGTCAGTCCATCGGGGGCGAGCGCGATGAAACCGGCCTTGGCCAACCGCCGTGCGACATCCTCGATGTACGGGTTGAGCCCGCGATTTTCATGCACGACCACCACGGCCGCTACCTTGCCGGTGGCGTTGGCCGGACGCACCAAATAACCGCGAACCGACCCGTTGCCTTTGGGGGAAGGGTAGGTGACGTACTCGGCGATGATGTCCGGGTCGGTGAATTTCACCTGCTCGGCCAGCGCATAGTCGGGGCTCAGCGCGGTAAGCAAGGCACTGGCCGTCAAACCGCCGAGGGTGAACAACGCCGCGCGGTCCAGGAATTCGCGCCGGTTGATCTTGCCGTGGGCGTAGTAGTCGTAGAGCTCGAGCAGTTGCGGGGCAAAGTCTTTCGCAGTGAGACGGGTCATCGGTGCGCTTCCTCTTTGACGTTGATGGACCCCTGTCAGTTAAGCGCATGAGCAGGGTTTATGTGGGTTCGCGACTCAGCCATGCAGAAAGCTTCCATCTCCGAAATAAATCCCTCGCGATACATATGTACCGCACCTCGCCATTCCCCCATCGACAAGCTGTGCCCTACAGACAAGGAGAGACTGTATGGCACAACGATTCAACGATGGCACGTCAGGAGACGTCGTCATCAGGTCCGGCCCGCCTGCTTCTGGCGGCTGGGGTGGTGGTAGTGGCGGTGGCGGAGGTAATCGCGTTGGGGCTTCCGGCAATTTTGGGGGCGTCAGTTCAAAGACCAAAGCGCTCAGGAAAGCCGCCAACAAGGCACGCGAAGAAAAGGCTGCGAAAGACAAGGCCGATGCGGTTGCACGAGCTCAGGAGCAAGCCCGCATCCAATCGCGACAGCAACTGCTCGGTGTACTGACCCAACGTCACAGCACCTTCAGAACCGAACTCGACCGAAGCTTTACAGCCAGGGCCGAACAACTCACGCAATCACTTGAACACGAAATTTCTGGCGCCAAACGCCACCATGACAGTCAGTCCAGCGAACGCTGGCAGCTCTATCTCATCACTAAAGACAAGAACGAAATCGATGGGCTGATCGCCCGGAAAACCGTAGCGCTCAACGACAAAAACGCGATTGCCGCAGCATTCGACGGACACGATCCAATCACGCGCACCGCCGATGATTACCTGACCCGACTTGGGCAGTTCGGCGATGCACTCATGAGTGGCCATCAGCTTTGGGAGGCCGCTTACAACGCGGCTCATGAAGCCCGGTTGTTGTCGGCGCAACTCGATGCGCTCCACGACAAATCCAACGTGCTGGCTGCTCATCATGCCGAGCAGAGCATCGTCTGGCGTGAGCGGGAGGCTCTCTGGGAACGCCATCGGCAACACGCCGAGCAGCGAGACGCGCGCGTCCGGTTCAAGCAGCAGGTTGATGAGGATGCTCGCCTCGAACGGGTGAGGCAGGCCAACACCTTTCAATTACCTGCCACATCGTCAGCGCTATCTGCCGGGGTATTGCCCAGCCACGGTGGTGAATGGGTCGATGCGCGAAATCTGGTAACCGCAGTAACGCGTGCGGCCATCGTCGTAGGCAGCGTCTTGAGCACGGTCACGCGTCCGCAAGCTGCGTTGTTAATGGCGGGAGTGCTTTATCCGACTCGTGAACTGGGCAATGGCGAGTTGACCCCTGAGCAACGACATCGGTTATTTGAGGCTGTCGCAGTCCCGGCTCACGCTCTGGAGCTTCATGACCCTCAAGAGGTGCGGGTCGCTGCTGACGCAGGCAGTTCGGTGGAGGTGGAATACCGGCTCAAACCTGTTGCGACACCGCAAGGAACCGCGATCGTTGTCACCGCAACGGGTGGCGATATCGATTCTCGCGTCCCGGTCGTGAATGCCGTGCTCGACCCGCAGACAGGCATCTACACCGCCGAGGTTCCTGGATCACCGGCCAGGTATGTGCAGTTCACTCCAGACGCCACGCTTCAAGCGACCTTGGCCAGCGAGACTCGTCTGACTGTCACCGAACCGCAGATTCAGGACATCCCGCCGGGCGTTGATTGGCGCATCCAGGATTGCATCGTCTGCGTGCCTGGCCTTCCACCGACTTACCTGTCCTTCAACGTTCCACCCATAGGCACAGGTGTAGTAACCGGAGCCGGTCAAGCAGCGACGACTGATTGGTGGAAAGGCGTCAGCCAAACAGCCGGCGCAGCGATACCGAGCCAAATTGGCGATCAGTTCCGGGGCAGGGAGTTCAAGTCGTTCGGGGCGTTCGATGAGGCGTTGTGGCGAGCGCTCGGTGAACACTCGTCGCTCACAAATCGACTCGATGAGGTGAACAAAAAACGTGTCGAACAAGGCTTCGCCCCGTACGCGCCGAAAAGCGCATGGGTGGGTGAAAACCGCGAGTTCGAATTGCGGTATCAGGAGCGGCCCGAGTTCTGGGCCGATCCGTTCAACCTCGACAAAATCAGCATCAAAACACCGCAAAGTGCCGAAGGGTGGTTGGGCATCGTACCGGCGGTTGTTCCCTGGCCGATTCCGCCAGTTGGCACCTGGACACCGTTGGCGCCGCCGGGTAGCGAGCATCTTGGCTCAACGACATCGCCCATCCCATCCATCCCGCCAGTGGTTTATCCCGGCAACCCGGCCATCCCGGTCCTACCGCAAAACGAGACATTTCCGGCGGTTGATGAAGGGGAGATGGGGGCGAGTATTCCCGGGTTTCCGGGGGATATGGAATTGCCATCGTCGGATGTGCTGTTCCGAGACCGACGTGATGACCCAGGCATTGCTACAGGCTGGGGATCAGACGTTTCGGAGGTTTGGCTTGGAGACGATGCGAGGGGTGAGGGAGCACCGGTGCCATGGGAAATTGCAGAACAGTTGCGGTGGAAGGAGTTTCGTAATTTTCATGAGTTCAGGCGGGCGTTCTGGAAGGCGGTGGCCGCGGATCCTGAGCTGAGAACACAATTCAGTGCTAGAAATCTGAGGTTTATGCAAAAGGGGTTGGCGCCTTACCCGAGTGCAAATGACCAGTACGGAGGTCGAGTAAAATTCGAGCTTCATCATCAATTGGAGATTGCACAGGGAGGAGCGGTTTACGACATGGAAAATATTGTCGTGATGACGCCGAGACGGCATGTTCTGGTACATAAAGGAGGTAATTGATTATGAAAAACACTACACGTCTCGAAGATTACACAGAGTCTGAGTTTCTGGAGTTCCTGAGAGAACTTTTTTATGGAGGGGAGGGTTTAACCTCGGAAGAGTTTGATAAATTTTCAATTGAACGCGTGGAGCATTTTGAGGTGGTCTCCGAACATCCAGACCGTTCCGACGTCATCTTCTACCCAAAGGAAGGTCAGGAAGACAGCCCCGAAGGCATCCTGAAAGAAGTCAAGGAATGGCGCGCAGCCAATAACAAACCGGGATTCAAACCAGAATAACTTGCCGTATCAGATTCGCACCTGCTCATAGAAGTGAGCAGGTGTGCTGTCTCATCGTGCGAAAGAACAAGGAAGAACCAAGATGGAACTTAAAAATACACTCAAGGATTACACCGCTCTGGAATTCCAGGCACTGGTCAACAAAATCTGGGCCGTTGATCTGCCGAAACAGGCCCATGACCAACTGATCGACCATTTCGACCGGATCGTTGGTCATCCCCAAGGGGCAGATTTGCTGTTCTACCCTACGGACAAGTCCAACCCCAACAGCCCGCAAGCCGTTGTCCACCACGTCAGGACATGGCATCACCAACAAGGTATGCCGGCATTCAAATGCGAGGACATTCCTGTTACCAAACCAGCGGTTGCGCCGCTAAGCCCTTTGGCCAGGAGCCTGGCCGAGGTCGAAAAAATCGCGGCGGATGTAGCGGTCTCTGGACAGGTTGTTGAAGAGGCTTTCGGCCATTTCGAACTACAGATAAGCCACCTTGAAAGCCAAAAGAACACCCGTCTGGACATCCCCCATCAGGAAGCCGGCATACGCACTCTGGAAGTTGCCCAGCATGAAGCACTGATGGCCGTCAGAAAGTATGAGTTCTGGAAAATGAGAGTGGCGTTTGTCCAAAGCGGCGCTCAGCGCAACCTGACTTATGCGCAATCCGGGCAAGCGCAATGGCAGAGCCTTGTGCAGCAGATCAACGCCATTCACGATCGCTACCTCTCACGGCTGGCAAGCATTACTCAACGACATCGCACTCTGCATGATGAAGCGGAAGCATTGCTGATAGTGGCGCATCAACAGTTGATTGATTCGCGCAGTACGACACAAACGGTGCACACGATCAGTGCTTCGCTCGATTCTGCCGATAAACGTCCCGATCTTTTATTGCCTGGCGGTTCGCCGGTGCTGCTGGCGTCTCAGCAGGCGGATCTGCTTAAAGCGATACGCTCGACGGTTGCCGAGTTTTCCTGGCAGAACACCTCAAGCGAACCGGACACAGAGAACCAGCGTGCCGCCGTTTTGAGCTTCGCTTTTTCCAGTCGGGCAGACACTCAGTTGTTCGGAGTCAGCGTACCGTTGTCCGAGCTTCTGCCCATCGAAGGGCAGGATTGGCAACACCTCGCCGCGAACCAGGCCGAGGTCAATGTGCCTTTTCGCATGAGCACCGCGGCAGTCCCCGCCAACCCCGGCAAAATGTTCCAGGGTTTGCGCGAGATCAAAACGTTGTCGCAGGTTTACGTCACGGCTTGCAGCGGCTGTCGTTCGATCTCTGGCGTCAGGGTCAGAGCCGCGACGCAGGATCAGCATCGGAACCGTTTCAGTTTTACTCCTGAGGGTTCTTCTGGAGTCGCTGTCCACTGGGCCAGGCCAATTTCCGTTGTAAGCGATCCAGTGGCTACACCGATCCAACAGCGTCGTGTGGGATTTGTTCAGTCCGCGCGAGCACCGATCATTGAGGCCAATGCCGGGCAGGCGCATGACCGGTTTGACGACTACATCCTAGTGTTCCCGGTCGAGTCGGGGCTCGACCCGCTTTACATCGTTTTCAACTGACGCGGAGCGGGGGAAAGGATCATCAAGGCAAACACTGCGCCCCAACCCTCGCCACTTGCGCATCGTGCTCGGCTTTTACGCCAGACACCCCGACCGCGCCGACCACCTGACCATCGACGATGATCGGCACGCCGCCTTCAAGGGACGTCAGCAGCGGCGCCGACAAAAACGAATAGCGCCCACCGTTGACCATCTCTTCATAACCTTTGGATTCACGCCGCCCGAGGGCCGAGGTGCGGGCTTTTTCGGTGGCGATGTAGGCGCCGATGGGTGCGCAGCCGTCGAGGCGTTCGAGGGCGAGGGGATGGCCGCCGTCGTCGACGACCACGATGGTCACGGCCCATTGGTTGTTCTGCGCCTCGGTGCGTGCGGCCGCGAGGATCTGGCTGACTTCGACCTGGCTCAGGATGGCTTTGCTCTTCATGGGGTTTCTCCGGGGATCGTTGAGGGCAGCGCGGCTTCGACCAGTTCGATCCAGTGCCGGACCGGGGTTCTGCCGGCACCGTCAAGGTGCGACTGACAGCCGATATTGGCCGTGACAATGACGTCGGGATGGCCGCTTTCCAGCGCGTTCAGTTTGTTGTCGCGCAGTTGCCGGGACAGTTCGGGTTGGGTGATCGAATAGGTGCCCGCCGAACCGCAACACAAGTGGCTGTCGGGCACGGCCGTGAGGTTGAAACCGAGGCGAATCAGCATTGCTTCCACCGCGCCGCCGAGTTTTTGCGCATGCTGCAAGGTGCAGGGGCAATGGAAGGCCAGACGCTGGTCGCTGTGGACGCCGAGGGTTTCCAGCGGTTCGTCGCCTAACACTTCCACCAGATCCCTGGCCAGCGCGCTGACCCTTTTTGCCTTTTCGGCGTAGGCCGGATCGCGCTCGAGCAGATGGCCATAGTCCTTGATGAAGGCGCCACAGCCACTGGCGGTTTGCACGATGGCTTCGGCGCCGTTCTCGATACTCGGCCACCAGGCATCGATGTTGCGCCGGGCGCGGTCGAGTCCGGCAGCCTGCGCGTCGAGGTGATAATCCACGGCACCGCAGCAACCCGCCTCACTGGACGAGATGACACTGATGCCCAGTCGATCCAGCACTCGCGCAGCCGCTGCATTGGTGTTCGGCGACAGGCTCGGCTGCACGCAGCCTTCGAGCATCAGCACCTGGCGGGCGTGGCGGGCGACGGGGCGAGGCCTGGAGGGATAAACGCGACGAGGCAACTTGGCCTGCAAGGCGTTGGGCAGCAGCGCCTGAAACACCTGACCGCTGCTGACCAGTGCCTTGAACAGTCCCGGGTTGGGTACGACGCGGCGCAAACCTTCACGCAACAGGCGCTGGTCGATGGAGCGCGGCACCGCTGCGTCGACCACCGCGCGGCCAATGTCCAGCAAGTTGTGATAATCGACACCAGAGGGGCAGGTGGTTTCGCAATTGCGGCAGGACAGGCAACGGTCCAGATGCTGCTGGGTTTTCTGGGTGACCTCGTTGCCTTCCAGCACCTGTTTGATCAGGTAAATGCGGCCCCGTGGTCCATCGAGTTCATCGCCCAGCAATTGATAAGTCGGGCATGTGGCGTTGCAGAATCCACAGTGCACACAGGTGCGCAGGATGCTTTCGGCTTCTTCGGCGCGGGGCAGATGTCGGGCGGTGTCGCTCAGGGTCGTCTGCATGGTCAAAGCTCCGCGTACAGGCGTGCGGGGTTGAAGATGCCCCGTGGATCGAGTTGCTGCTTCAGGCTGCGGTGATAGCGCATCAACGCGTCAGGCAGCGGTTGGAACGGGCTGTCGATCAGGCCATGGCTGTAGCAGGTGACGTGGCCGCCAACCTCTTCGACGACCTTGCGAATGAACGCCGCTTCAGCGTCGGACTTGAGCCAGCGCTGGGCACCGCCCCAGTCGATCAATTGCCGGCCGGGCAGGGACAACCAAACGGTGTTATGCGGCACAGACAAGCGCCAAAGCGGCTGATCCTCGTCGAAGAAACTCAGTCGCTGTTCGTTGAGATCCGTCCAGTAAGCGCTGTCCAACAACTCGCCACCCAACCGGTCATGGGCCGCCGTCACCGAGCCTTCACCACCTTCCAACCGCAGGTGCAGGCGCTGCCCGTCGTGGCACGCGGCGCTGATCGGCAGCGGTTGCTGGCCCCATTCCGCGAGGCGCAACAAGGCACGTTCGCTGTCCATTTCCAGGCTGATGCTCAGGCACTGACGTGGTTTGGGCAGCACCTTGAGCGAGACTTCCGTGATCACGCCAAGGGAGCCGAAGCTGCCAGCCATCAGACGCGAAAGGTCGTAGCCGGCGACGTTCTTCATCACTTCGCCACCGAAGCGCAAGTGTTTGCCATGCCCGGTGATGACGCGCGTGCCTAGGACAAAGTCGCGAACCGAGCCAGACCATGGGCGGCGTGGCCCCGACAGTCCGCAGGCGATCATCCCGCCGACGGTGGCGTCGTCACCGAAGGAGGGCGGTTCGCAGGGCAGCATCTGCTGCGCATCATCCAGCACCTCCTTCAGCTCTGACAACGGCGTACCGCAGCGCGCGGTGATCACCAGTTCGGTCGGATCATAGCTGACGATGCCACGGTGCGAGCGTGTATCGAGGACTTCCCCCGCAACAATGCGTCCCAGAAACGCCTTGCTGTTGGAGCCCTGAATGCGCAGCGGCGTGGCGTTTTCCAGTGCCTGGTTGACCTGCTCCAGCAGCACGGCGCTGTCATCGATATCCCATTCACTGTGCATCAGAAACGCTCCAGCTCAGGGAAGGGCAGTTGACCCATGTGCACGTGCATGGCACCAAACTCTGCGCAGCGGTGCAGGGTCGGAATGTTCTTGCCCGGATTGAGCAAACCACTCGGATCGAACGCGGCTTTGACGGCATGGAACACGGTCAGCTCGTCGCTGTTGAACTGCGCGCACATCTGATTGATTTTCTCGCGGCCCACACCGTGTTCTCCGGTAATGCTGCCGCCGACCTTCACGCATAACTCGAGGATCTTGCCGCCCAGGTTTTCGGCGCGGTCGAGCTCGCCCGGTTGATTGGCGTCGAACAGAATCAGCGGGTGCATGTTGCCGTCACCCGCGTGAAAAACGTTGGCGACGCGCAGGTCATACTCGGCGGACAGCGCCGCAATCGCACGCAGCACACCAGGCAATTCGCGGCGCGGGATGGTGCCGTCCATGCAGTAGTAATCGGGAGAAAGGCGACCCACTGCCGGGAAGGCATTCTTGCGCCCGGCCCAGAAACGCACGCGTTCTGCTTCATCCTTGGCCTGACGCACTTCGGTGGCACCCGCGTTTTCCAGCACCTGGCGCACACGGTCGCAGTCGTCGTGGACATCGGCTTCGACCCCGTCGAGTTCGCACAGCAGGATGGCTTCGGCGTCCACCGGATAACCGGCGTGGATAAAGTCTTCGGCGGCACGAATCGCCAGGTTGTCCATCATTTCCAGGCCACCGGGAATGATGCCGGCGGCGATGATGTCCCCGACCGCGCGACCGGCCTTTTCGACGGCATCGAACGCGGCCAGCAGCACCTTCGCGGTCTGTGGTTTGGGCAGCAGTTTGACCGTGACTTCGGTGATCACCCCGAGCATGCCTTCGGAACCGGTGAACAGCGCCAGCAGGTCGAAGCCGGGCGAGTCGAGGGCGTCGGAGCCCAACGTCAGGTGTTCGCCATCGACTGTCAGAATGTCGACTTTAAGCAGGTTGTGCACGGTCAGGCCGTATTTCAGGCAATGCACGCCGCCAGCGTTTTCAGCGACATTGCCGCCGATGGAACAGGCAATTTGCGAAGAAGGGTCCGGCGCGTAGTACAGGCCGAACAGCGCGGCCGCCTGGGAAATCGCCAGGTTGCGCACGCCTGGCTGGACCCTTGCCGTGCGGGCGGCAGGGTCGATGTGCAGGATGTTGTTGAAACGCGCCATTACCAGCAGCACGCCTTTTTCCAGCGGCAATGCGCCGCCGGACAAACCGGTGCCGGCGCCACGGGCGACCACCGGGACGTGCAATTCATGACAGAGTCGAAGCACGCCTTGGACCTCGTCGAGGTGGCGCGGCAGCACCACCAGCAGGGGCGTGGTGCGATAGGCCGAGAGTCCGTCGCATTCGTACGGCTTGAGTTCTTCCTGCTGACTCAGTACTTCCAGCTTCGGCAAGCGGGTTTGCAGGGCTCGCAGCAAGGCGGCTTTGTCGATGTCCGGCAGCACACCATCAACGCGTTCATCGTAGAGAATGTTCATAGTCGTTTTACGATACTCCGTTCGTGTATGGCCGGGCAGCGGTCTGTTTATTTGAGCCTTAGGTGTATATCCGTTTCTGCGGTAACGGCGGCTATTGGTTCCGCCGTTACCCAAGAAACGGATATGCCCACTTAGCTCAATGCCCACCCACAACCATCTGCGTAAACGGCGACACATACGCCTGCAACGTCACCAACCCACCCACCAGAATCGCCAGAATGACGGAATGGAAGAACACATAACGCAGAATTTCCCCTTCATGGCCATACCAGCGCGTGGCGGTGGAAGCCACCACGATCGACTGAGCGTCAACCATCTTGCCCATGACCCCACCGGAACTGTTGGCCGCCGCCATCAACACCGGGCTCAGACCGAGTTGCTCGGCAGTCACTTTCTGCAAGCCGCCGAACAGCACGTTGGACGCCGTGTCCGAACCCGTCAGCGCCACGCCGAGCCAGCCGAGCAGGGTGCCGAACATGGGATAGAAAATCCCCGTCGCCGCGAACGCCAGACCCATGGTGGCATCCAGCCCCGAATAGCGGGTGAGGAAGCCGAGCGCGAGCATCGCCACAATGGTAATCAGCGAGTAACGCACAACCCAGATGGTTCGCAGGTACTGCTTGATCAATTGCGGGATGGAATAGCCCATCAACAAGCCGCCTAAGATCGCCGCCAACAAGATGCCGCTGCCAGTGCTGGTCAGCCAGGTGAACTTGTAGACCGCATCCTCGGTTTTAGGCGCAGGCACCACCGGCGGGACTTTTTCGATTTGCTGGTGGATCGTGCCGAAGGTGACGACCGGGGCAAAGATCGGGTTCGCTTCGCGCAGCGGTTTGCCTTGGGGATCGAGCTTGGCCGAGTTCGTGACCGGATCAATCGCCGGGCGGGTATCGAACAGGTTCTTGAAGCCCTGGGTGCCCCAGGCGAAAACGAACACTGTGAGGATGATCCACGGCATCCAGGCGCGCATGACAGCAGGCTTGGTGTCGCTGGCGAAAGTCGCGCTGGCGACGGGTTTTTCATCATGCTCTTCGGCTATTTTGGAGTTGTCGACGCGCCCGGACAGCGCGGCGGAGGTGTGCACTGTCGCGGGTTTCCACACCCTGAGAAAACCGGTCAGGCAGGCCATGGAAATCAGCGCGGCGATCACGTCCACCAGCATCGGCCCGTGGTAGTTGGACACCAGGAACTGCGGCACTGCGAAGCTAACCCCAGCGACCAGAATGGCCGGCCAGATTTCCAGCATCTTGCGCCAGCCGGCGAAGGCCCAGATCAACCAGAACGGCACGATCACCGAGAAAAACGGCAATTGCCGGCCGACCATCATCGACAGCTCCATCTCATCCAGGCCGGTGACCTTGGCCAGCGTAATGATCGGCGTACCCAGCGCGCCGAACGCCACGGGTGCGGTGTTGGCGATCAATGCCAGGCCGGACGCGGCCAGCGGCGAGAAGCCCAGACCGATCAGAATCGCCCCGGTCACCGCCACCGGCGTACCGAACCCGGCAGCCCCTTCGAAAAAGGCGCCGAAGCAGAAGGCAATCAGCAACAATTGCAGGCGACGATCGTCGGTAATGCGCGCCAGCGAGTCCTGCAACACTTTGAACGAGCCGTTCTCGGTGGTCAGTCGGTGCAGGAAGATGATGTTGAGCACAATCCAGCCAATCGGCAGCAAGCCGTTGGCGGCGCCATAAAGAGCGGCCGAGCCTGCCATGTTCGCCGGCATGCCGAAGGCGAAAATCGCGATGACCAGGGCCGAGGCGAGGGCGAGCAATGCCGCCAGATGTGCTTTGATGTGGAAGAACGCCAGGGCTGCCAGCATCACCACGACCGGCACTGCTGCCATGATGGTTGAAATGACCGGGTTGCCGAACGGATCGTAGATTTGCTGCCAGACCATGTTCCACCTCTGCTTTTTATTGTTGGGAGTGCAGACCCCGAGGGGGCGGTGGCTTGTAGTATAGGTGGCATTGCGCCGCTGTCTTGCACCCTTGTACACCAGGCCTTTCAGCGGTTTTTTGAACTAAAAATATGGACTGCGGTACGCGTTGACCGACTTAACTACCCGGAGGAACGCAACAATGACTGAACGCCATTTGCTCCACACGGAAACGCTGTCGAACGGATGCAGCATCAAGGTCAAGGCCGAGATCCTGCGGGACGGTTCGTTGGGTATGTTTATCGGTGTCTACCGACCTGATGGCACGGCCGTTGAGGAGAACGATCATCCCGCGCTGCATTTTCTCGACATGGAAGCGGCGATGGAGTGGGGGATCGAGAAAGCCAAGCGCATCGGCAACGGGCAGAGGACGTTGTAGGGGATCGACCTTGAAGTCGAGGTGTGGCCATCGCCAGCAAGCCGGCTCCTACAGGTTTTGCGCTGCCCCTGTAGGAGCCGGCTTGCTGGCGATGCCTTTAATTCTTCAGGCCTTGCTGGCCGCCAGATAAGCACCGAGACGGCGACCCATTTCTTCGCCCAGGGCCTGCAAGCCGCTCAGCGGACGGACCATGACCTCGAATTCAACGATTTTGCCTTGCTCGTCGAAGCGGATCATGTCGATGCCCTTGAGCTCTTTTCCGCCGACCTTGGCGCTGAATTCGAGAACGACATTCAAGCCGTCCGCAGTCGCCAACTCGCGGTGGTAGGTGAACTCTTCAAAGACGTTGAACACCGTGGTCAGAATCATCGTGACCACCTTGGCGCCCGGGTACGGAGTGTGTGCCATCGGTGAGCGGAACACCGCGTTCGGGTCCAGCAGGGCGGGCAGGGCTTGCAGGTCAGCTTCGCGGATCATTGCGTGCCACTGGGCCAAGGATGCTGCCGCGTTGGGGTGCAGTTTCAGCTCGGACATATTCAACTCCTGTTTTGTTGTTGTTCTGAAAGCATTGCCAATGACTGTATCGCAATGGATCTGAAACGCTGCTTATGGCGGAGTATTCAAGCGGTCGATGGCTGACCCGCTTTGGTCGCCAGATAGAGTTGGCGGTAAGCGGCAATCAACTGTTCCTGGGTGAAGGCGAGATTCCGACCGCTCGGATTGGGCAGCACCCACACTGCGGCATTGCCAAACGTGGTTGTTTGCAGGCCCCAGGCAATGTCTCGCTGGCGGGATAACGCGCAATACGCCGCTTTACCGAGAAACGCTACGAAGCGTGGCGCATGGCGTTCGATTTTCTGTTCGGAACTCGCCGCGGCGACGGTGAATTCATCCATCGATAGTTGATCCGCCCGCGCCGTCGGCCGATCCACCACGGCGGTCAAGCCACACTCATACTGCAAAATCTGCCGGTCGTTTTCCGGGCGTACTTCCTGCGGTGTAAAACCGGCAAGATGCAGCGTGCGCCAGAAGCGATTGCCCCTGCCAGCAAAGTGATGCCCCTGGGCCGCGGCCATCACACCCGGATTGATCCCGCAAAAAATCACCGCCAAGTGCTCGGCCAGAATGTCTTCGAGTCCTTCACTCACGTTTAAAACCACAACCGCACATCACGTTGATTGCGTTGCGTGCCAGCCGATCTACCCGTCACGCAAGTTCGTGGACGCAAAAATAAAGACATGGGTGGAGTTTCTGAAGGATTACCTACCGGTGCTGTTGGCATCCGATGAAGAAATTGCCGGTTCAGCCGCAGGACGATAATGCAGGGGGGGCGGCAGGCATGGAGTGTCGACCCCCCATCGTACGCACGGTCCTCAACCGTTCGAACAGCCGGTTCCCATCACCTGGTACTGAAGGATACGGCGTTGACCCTTCGAGTCTTCATAGGTCATTTGCTTCGGCACTGGCGAGCACTCGTCTCCCGTATCCGTCACGGTAATGATTTTCTGGATATCGAGTTTCATGCCGTAAGAGTAACTTTCAACCGGAATCTGGCTGGCCGCATTAGTGGGAGTTTCATCCGAGTAGGCCTGAGCGGCTACACCGGCAAATGCCAGAAACATCGCGATTTTTAAAGCTTTCATGGTGTTCACCTTCGCATCGAGTTTCGGTGGGTCCCGGTGAGTCAGTGGCTGCTTGAATCGTATGTTCACCGGGTGAAGTCGATGCTAGGAGTTTAGTCTTTCCTCAAATAGCGGTCCGCTGGACAAACACTGTTGCCAGATTGCGCAGGTATGCGGGGAATGCGGCTTTGGGGTGGTTATTTTCTTTGCTTCCTGCGGGGCTTCGTTGCGGATCAAATCGATCTAAAAATGCCGTTTCGCATTGCTGACGGTGGGCTACCATTGAACATGTAGGTGAAGACGCAGACTGATGCGCAAGCGGATGGCAAGGACACGTGGGGCGCGTTCCGAAGGGTACACGGTTAGAAAGATCTCCGCGCTGAGATCCAGCCCTTATGCCGTGTGAAGCAGAAGAGCACAAAACTGTTCTGTGAGAGTCCTGATAAACCTTGTAAGCCGGAGACCAGCACCGGCCACCTACTCGAATCCCAAAGCCCGCCTTGTGCGGGCTTTGTCGTTTTCGCTGTCATCTATCGCACTACACAATCCTTCGGGAACCTACGGTAGGAACCCCTGTAGGAGCTGGCTTGAT
>NZ_BDAG01000049.1 GCF_002091715.1 Pseudomonas migulae NBRC 103157
GCGCCCTGGGCCGCAGCAAGCAGGAAGTTGCACACAACCTGTTCGCCGGCGATTGCTCCGGCATGCGCAGCGAGGCCGGCTGGGTGCCGGAGCGCTCGTTGCCGGTGGCCGCGGTGCGCGGCGAACTGGCGCCGATTCCGGCAGAACTGGCGAATCAAAGCAGCCGTAACAACCAATTGCTGCTGGAAGCGGCGCTGCAAATTCGCGACGACATCGATCAAGCGATCCAGACTTACGGCCGCGACCGCATCGGCGTGATCCTCGGCACCAGCACCTCCGGCATCGATGAAGCCAGTCGCGGGCTGGCTCATTACATCCGCGAACATCAGTTCCCCGTCGAATACGACTATCAGCAACAGGAACTCGGTGCACCGGCGAATTTTCTCGCCGACTGGCTGCAACTGAGCGGCCCGGCCTATGTGATTTCCACCGCCTGCACCTCCAGCGCCCGAGCGTTGATGAGTGCCCAGCGCCTGCTGGACCTGGGCCTGTGCGACGCGGTGCTGTGCGGCGGCGTCGACACTTTGTGCAAACTGACCCTCAATGGGTTCTCGGCGCTGGAAGCGGTGTCCGAACAACGCTGCAACCCGTTTTCGGTGAACCGCCATGGCATCAACATCGGCGAAGCCGCGGCGCTGTTCCTGATGACTAAAATTGCTGGCGACAAACAGTCGATTGCCCTGTTGGGCAGTGGCGCCAGCTCTGATGCGCACCACATTTCCGCACCGGAGCCGACCGGCCGCGGCGCCCTGCAGGCGATGCGCAAAGCCTTGAGTCGGGCGAACCTGCAACCTGAACAGATCGGTTACCTGAACCTGCACGGCACCGCCACTCAACACAACGACGCCATGGAAAGCCTGGCGGTGTCGGCATTGTTCCCGGCCGGTGTACCCTGTTCGTCGACCAAACCGATGACCGGCCACACCCTCGGTGCAGCCGGCGCACTGGAAGCGGCGTTCTGCTGGTTGAGCCTGAGCGCTGACAATCCAAACCATGCGCTGCCGCCACACGTCTGGGACGGCCAACCCGACCCCGAACTGCCGGTCCTGAATTGGGTGACCCCGGCCAATCGCCTGGCGTCCATTGCACCTCGCTACCTGATGAGCAATTCCTTTGCCTTCGGGGGCAATAACGTCAGCCTGATTATCGGAGATGCCCCATGATTGACTGGCCGCTCGCCGAACTGCTGCCGCACGCTGGCGACATGATCCTCATCGATCAGATCCTGGCGTTCGATGACGAGCAGATCCACACCCGCCTTACCGTCAAGCCCGATGGTCTGTTCAGTCGTCCTGACGGCAGCCTGCCGGCGTGGGTCGGCATCGAATTGATGGCGCAGAGCGTGGCCGCCTACGCCGGTTGCCATGCGCGCCAGCGAGGCGATGCAGTGGCGTTGGGTTTCCTGCTCGGCACCCGTAAATTTGAATGCAACGTCGAACATTTTCCCGCCGGCACCGAGCTGACCATCCACGGGATGCGTTCGCTGGAAGACGACAACGGCATGGGCGTGTTCGAATGCCACATCAACGCCCCCGGCATTCACGCCACCGCTCGTCTGAACGTGTTTCGCCCGCCTCAGGCCGCTCAATACCTTAACGAACCCTCAGGAATCCAGTCATGACTGAATCCGTACTGGTCACCGGTTCCAGCCGTGGCATCGGCCGCGCTATTGCACTGCGTCTGGCTCAGGCCGGGCACGACATCGTGCTGCATTGCCGCAGCGGGCTGGCGGACGCTGAGGCCGTGAAAGTCGAAGTCGAAGCCTTGGGCCGCAACGCGCGCATCCTGCAATTCGATGTGTCCGACCGCGCCCGTTGCAAAGCCGTTCTCGAAGCCGACGTGGAAAGCCACGGCGCCTATTACGGCGTGGTGCTGAATGCCGGCCTGACACGCGACGGTGCTTTTCCAGCGCTGAGCGAGGATGATTGGGATGTGGTGATGCGCACCAACCTCGACGGTTTCTACAACGTGCTGCACCCGGTGATGATGCCGATGATCCGACGTCGCGCCGCCGGGCGAATCGTCTGTATCACGTCGGTTTCGGGGTTGATCGGCAATCGCGGGCAGGTCAATTACAGCGCCTCCAAGGCCGGTTTGATCGGCGCGGCGAAGGCGTTGGCGATCGAGCTGGGCAAGCGCAAAATCACCGTCAACTGTGTCGCACCCGGCTTGATCGACACAGCCATGCTCGACGAAAACGTACCCGTGGAAGAACTGATGAAAATGATTCCCGCACAACGCATGGGCACCCCGGAAGAGGTGGCCGGCGCGGTGAACTTCCTGATGTCGACGGAAGCGTCGTACATCACCCGGCAAGTGCTGGCCGTCAACGGAGGCCTGTGCTGATGAAGCGCGTCGTCGTCACCGGCATGGCCGGCATCACCTCATTGGGCAGCGATTGGAAAACCATCGCCGCCAACTTCGCGGCCAACCGCAGCGGCATCCGCCGGATGGACGAGTGGGATCGTTTTACCGAACTCAACACGCGCCTGGCCGGGCCCATCGATGACTTCAAGGTGCCGAACCACTGGACCCGCAAGCAACTGCGCAGCATGGGCCGGGTTTCGCGCCTGGCCGTCGGCGCGGCAGAACAGGCGCTGGCCGATGCGGGTTTGCTGGGTGACGAATCGATCAAGGACGGACGCATGGGCGTCGCGTGCGGCTCCTCCACGGGCAGCACCGACGAGATCAAGGCGTTCGGCAACATGCTGCTCAACTCCGTGGCCGAAGGCCTGAACGCCAACTCCTACGTGCGCATGATGCCGCACACCACGGCGGCGAACATCAGCATCTTCTTCGGCCTCACCGGCCGGCTGATCCCCACCTCAAGCGCCTGCACCAGCGGCAGTCAGGGCATCGGTTACGCCTACGAATCGATCAAGTTCGGCCGCCTGCCCTTGATGCTCGCTGGCGGAGCCGAAGAGCTGTGCCCCACCGAAGCCATGGTCTTCGACGCGCTCTACGCCACCAGCCTGAAAAACGACGCGCCGCAGACGTCGCCACGCCCCTACGACAGCGGTCGCGATGGCCTGGTGATCGGTGAAGGCGGCGGCATGCTGGTGCTTGAAGAACTGGAACATGCACTGGCTCGCGGCGCGCACATCCATGCTGAACTGGTCGGTTTCGGCAGCAACGCCGACGGCCAGCACACCACTCGCCCAGAGCAGGCCACCATGCGCCGGGCCATGGAACTGGCCCTCGAAGACGCCGGGTTGCAGCCGTCGGACATTGGCTACGTCAACGGTCACGGCACCGCGACCGAACAGGGCGACATCGCTGAAACGCTGGCCACCAGTTCGCTGTTCGGTGAGCACATGCCGATCAGTTCGCAGAAGAGTTTCCTCGGCCACACACTCGGCGCCTGCGGTGCTTTGGAGTCCTGGTTCAGCATCGAAATGATGAACAGCGATTTGTACGCGCACACCTTCAATCTTGATGAAGTTGATCCGCATTGCGGCAAGCTTGATTACCTGCGCGGCGAGTTTCGGCAGATGAGCAATCAGTATGTGATGAACAATAATTTTG
The DNA here is from genome assembly GCF_002091715.1 of Pseudomonas migulae NBRC 103157. Taxonomy (GTDB): domain Bacteria; phylum Pseudomonadota; class Gammaproteobacteria; order Pseudomonadales; family Pseudomonadaceae; genus Aquipseudomonas; species Aquipseudomonas migulae_A. The sequence goes on from NZ_BDAG01000049.1 coordinate 3,526, forward strand.
CGTTTGGCGGGGTTAATACTTCGCTGATTTTTAAGCGCTGGTCGTGACGACGCAATCCTTGTAGGAGCCGGCTTGCTGGCGATAGCGGAGTGTCAGGCGACATCAATATTCATTGATCCACCGCCATCGCCAGCAAGCCGGCTCCTACAGGTTCAGGACATCACGACGATGGTTGCCCAGGATGGATCGAGGTTATCCAGCACACGGTTTACCGCCAGCTCCCCAAGCATGATCGACTGTTGAATTCCCGGCAGGGTGTGATTGTCGGTATCGGCGCCTTACGCACAGCTACCATCAAAGTGCAGGAATGAAATTGCCTGACTGTTCGGCATGCAAATGGACACGATAAAAAACCTGTAGGAGCCGGCTTGCTGGCGATAGCGGTGGATCAGTCGACATCAATGCCAACTGACAATCCGCCATCGCCAGCAAGCCGGCTCCTACAGGTTCGGGTCGTTCATGACTTGAGGGGTTCGACCTTACGCGTCAACAGCTCCACAAACGCCTTGGCCATGGGGGATTTCTGATCCTTGCGCTGTACCAGCCACACCGCCGAAACCGCCTCAGGATCGAGCAGCGGCCGATAGACCACACCATCTATCCGCATCCGCTGATAAGACGCCGGCAACACCGACACACCCAACCCCGCCGCCACCAAACCGATAATGGTCATGGCCTCACCCGCCTCTTGCGCGAAGTGCGGGCTGAAACCGGCGTCCCGCGCCAGGCTCAACAACTGAGCGTACAAGCCGCTGCCATAACTGCGTGGGAAAAACACAAACGGTTCGAGCGCCAACGCCGACAGAAACAATCCCGCTTCACTGTCCTGAACCAGCGGATGCTTGGAACTGAGCACCGCCACCAGCGGCTCGCGCATCAACTCCACCACGCTAAGCGAGTCCGGTAGCCCCAACGGCCGCATGATCCCGACCTCGATCGACTCGTCCACCAGCGCCTCGGCCACTTGGGTGCTGCTCATTTCGCGCAAGTTCAAATGCACCGCCGGAAAGCGCTGGCGAAACGAAAAAATTGCCTGGGGAATGGTCGAGTTGAACGGTGCCGACGAAGTGAAGCCAATCTTCAACTCCCCCAGCTCACCCAACTGCGCCCGCCGCGCCACATCCGCCGCTTTGTCGACCTGCGCCAACACCAACCGGGCTTCTTCCAGAAACAATCGCCCGGCCTCACTGAGCTCGACCCGACGATTGGTACGCTCGAACAATCGCGCACCGACTTCCTGCTCCAGCGCCTGAATCTGCTGGCTCAACGGCGGTTGCGAGATGCCCAGCACCTGAGCGGCGCGACCGAAGTGCAATTCTTCGGCGACGGCGATGAAGTAGCGCAGGTGACGCAATTCCATGAAAACTCCATTAGGTCGCAAAACCTCTTAAACAGGTCGAACAATATATTGGATTGAATCATTAGGCAGCTATATGCTTTTTTCATCGCCTGACCGGCTGCCTGCCCCGAGGTCTGAAGTGAAAACTGCTGTCGCCCCACTCGCCCACGAAGTTCCGCCCGCCGCGCTGGACGATGCCGTCGCCGAGCTCAAGGAAATCTACATCGAAAAAGGCACGCCGATGTTCATGCGTACGGTACTGGCCTTATTCTCCGGCGGCTTCGCGACCTTCGCGCTGCTGTACTGCGTGCAGCCGATGATGCCGCTGCTTTCCCACGAATATTCCATTAACGCAGCCCAGAGCAGTCTGATTCTTTCGGTGGCCACCGGCATGCTCGCCATCGGTTTGCTGATCACTGGCCCGATCTCCGACCGTGTCGGGCGCAAACCGGTGATGGTGGCGGCGCTGTTTGCCGCGGCGCTGTGCACCATCGCCAGTTCGATGATGCCGAGCTGGCACGGCGTGCTGGTGATGCGCGCGCTGATCGGGTTGTCGTTGAGCGGCCTGGCGGCGGTCGCCATGACGTACCTGAGTGAAGAGATCCATCCGCAACACATCGGCCTGGCAATGGGCCTGTACATCGGCGGCAACGCCATCGGCGGAATGTGCGGACGCTTGATTACCGGGGTGTTGATCGACTTCGTCAGCTGGCACACGGCGATGCTGGTGATCGGCAGCCTGGCGCTGATCGCGGCGGCGGTGTTCTGGAAGATCCTTCCCGAATCGCGCAACTTCCGCGCCCGCTCGCTGCACCCGCGCAGTCTGCTCGAAGGCTTCACCATGCACTTTCGCGACGCCGGTTTGCCGTTGTTGTTTCTCGAAGCCTTTGTGCTGATGGGCGCGTTCGTCACGCTGTTCAACTACATCGGTTATCGCCTGCTGGCCGACCCGTACCATATGGACCAGGCCTTCGTCGGGCTGCTCTCGGTGGTGTACCTGTCGGGCATCTACAGCTCGGCGAAAATCGGTGCATTGGCAGACAAGCTGGGCCGACGCCAGGTGCTCTGGGCCACTATCGTGCTGATGCTCGCCGGCCTGGCCCTGACGATGTTCACGCCACTGCCGCTGGTGATCATCGGCATGCTGATTTTCACCTTCGGTTTCTTCGGCGCGCATTCGGTGGCGAGCAGCTGGATCGGCCGCCGCGCCACCAAAGCCAAGGGGCAGGCATCGTCGCTGTATCTGTTCAGTTACTACGCCGGGTCGAGCATCGCCGGCACGGCGGGTGGGGTGTTCTGGCACTTGGGTGGATGGAACGGGATCGGGCTGTTTATCGGCGCGTTGCTGGTGGTGGCGTTGTTGATTGCGTTGAAGCTGGCGAAGTTGCCGCTGTTGCCCGGGGCTGCCCAGGTTTAAACCCGATCAAAAGCTGAAGTCGTACGCCGATCCCCTGTGGGAGATAGCCTGCTAGCTCTCACAGGGGGAATGCGTACGATCAAAGAGCCAGGCCGGCCCGAAGGCCGCCTCGCGTTGCTGTGGCGGTTGTCGCCCGCAAAGACCGCCAACCGCAACTACCTGAGCACCACCCGCGCCTCAAGCACCGCATCACGCTTTTCCAGCACCAGCGATTGCACCAAAGCCCCATCCCGCTCGGCACGATCCAGCCATTGCAGCAGCGTCTTCGCATCCCCGCTGAGGGTCAACCGCAACAGGTCGTTATCGGCATCCATCTGGTGCAGTTCGAGCCCCGCCGCTGCGGCGCTCTCGCTGATACGCAACGACAAGGGCTGATCAGCGACGACCGCACTGGTATTTCGGGGTTGCGCCCGTTGCAGCTGCGCAGCCAGGGCCAATTGCTGTTGATGCCGACGCTCGACGGCTTCCAGACGCTGACGGGTCGGTTGCCAGATCAGGCTGAACACCACGACCGCCAGCAAAAATGCGCCCACAGCCAGCAGCAGTCGTTGCTCTCGAATGGACAAGCGTTGCCAGACGGCCTTCATGTGTTGTCCTCCACGACCAGTGTCGCCTGCACGCGATTGCGCTCTTTGCTCGCACTGTCGACCCTGACCGGCACACCTTGCTGCCGCCCGCGCTCACGCAGTTGCTCAAGCTCGGCAAAACTGTTGGCGGTCAGCTGGACTTTCCAGCCGTCGCCTGCACGAAGCTCGATGCGCCGCACTTCGACATGACTCGCGCCGATGACCTGCTCGACCAGATCCACCAAACCGGTGATACGCGTCTTCTCCGGCTCGGCGGTCTGGCTCTGCAGCACCCGCAGTTGCGTCGCCAGATCCACGATGCGGCTCTGGTCAGGGTAAAGCGCCTTGAAGCGCTGCTCGTTCTGGCTGTAGAGCCGACGGGTTTCACCCTCGAGAAAATGGATTCGCGTTGCGCTGGCGCCCCAGGTCAACAGCAACAGCATCAGTAACGCCAAACCACCGATGTGCCAGGGCAGACGCTTGCTGCGCGGGGCGAAGGCTCCTTGCAGCAGGTTGATGGCCTGGGAGTGGCGAAGGCTCAGGCACTGGTCGACATCGACCGCGTCGTGACGCTCGTCGATCCACCGGATATCCGGGGGCAAGGCAGGTCTGAGCGAGGCCAGCCCGTCATCCGATACGGCCACGCGGGCCGGCATCCCGCCGCCGATCAGCCATCGACCGAACCATCGAACGACGACCGCCTCAGCCCCGGGCAATACATCGGCATCGACAAAGACGGATCGGACGCCAACATCCGACTCGGTCAACAGCGCGAGCACAGCGGCGAATCGCTCGCGACCGATCACCATCACCGGGTAGCACCTCTGCCGGTCGCGAGCGCCGATGCCAAGGTGCAATTTTTCCAGCGCGTCACTCAGTTGATCTTCTACGGCAAACGCGATGGCTTGCGCAGCGGGCTGACGCCTGGAAGGCCACGGATCGCTGCGCACCCAACTGCACATTTCCATGGGCAACAGCAGATCGACCGTTTGCCCGTTCAGTGCCTGTGCGACTTGTTTCAATGGCATGTGCTGACGTTGGCCGGTTGAAGACCAAAGGCAGCACGGCCAGTCGGGCGACGGCTCGGCAAGGCCCTCGGCGTTCAGGTAAAGCCAGGTGTTCATCGCGGCATCTCATGAGTACTCGAAGGAAGAAGACGTCGTTGCAGGATCTTGAAGTGGTGCGTGTCGGGATCTCGCTCGACATCAGTGGCCAGCAACAAACGGCTCTGCCCCTGAATGACCTGCACCGTGATCCGAAACCAACGGCTGCCGGTGCCCAGCCCATGACTGCTCAGGCCTGCGCCGGCGAGCAGCGGGTCCTGAGTAAAGGCCTGAACGCTCGCCCATGCAGTTGCCGACCGCTGCCGGACCAACGCCTCGGCGGTCGTCGCCTCCACGCCATCGAGTGCCCTCAATACCAGAGCCGGCGCGGTATTGATGTTCAGAGCGGCGTCTGCGGGAAGCACCGCGACCCAGGGTTCCAGTTGACGCAACAGCGGGCCGTCGACACCTGGAAGCAGGCGCAGCTGGTTCAGCTCCTGTAATGCACCGACCTGACTCAGTGGCAACGGCGCAAGATCGAGCAGCTCGAGCAAGCGCCCCCAACGATCAAGGGTGACCTGATCTATCTGGCCCTGAATCAACAGTGAATTGAGATTGAACCGCCCGGCGAGGTCTTCGATATCGACGCGCAACTGCGCGCCCTCGATGTCGAAGTCGGGCATCGTCCGCGCCCAGTCCTGGGTCAGATCGACGTTTTTTTGCGAAGCATTCGCGGCGTCCTGTAGCTGCAAAAGCGCCCAGGTTTCCCCGGCACTCGCGAGTTGCCGCAAGTGAATGTGATGCATCGATTTCCCGCTGCTTTGCAACGACAGCCGATGACTGCGCAGCAGGCCGCTGGTGATCAACAGCGCCAGACTCATCACCAGCAACACACTGATCAACGCGATGCCCCGTTGACGCCCGTTCATGGCAACGCGCCCGGCAACAGCAGCACCCGACGGATCGCCTCGAAACGGCCCACCGACACTTGCAGCTCCACGGCCATCGGTGCCCTCAGATCCTTTCCAGCCGGCCACTTGCTGCGCCATCCGGTTTGACGATCGAACAAGCGCCAGCTCAAGTCCCGAACATCGTCGAGCAGTTTTTGTCGCTGCATGATGGGCGTACCTTCACCCTGGCTTTCACGCCACAGCACTCCGTTGTCGAGTCGGTACGTCAGTGTCTGGCGCTCGCTGCGGGGCTGGTCCAGAGGATTGCGCCAGTGGCTGCGCTGCAATTGCAGCCCCGTTGGCTGGAGCACGACAGGCTGTTCGGTAACCTGCAACAAGTCCCGCTCAATCACCGCCACCGCCCGTTGCAGCCGTCGAAACTCCCGTTCGTGGGCCGTCGTGCCTTTCTGCGTGCGCACGACACCATCGAACAACCCCCAACTGGCCAGGCCGAGCAACGCGAATATCGCCATGGCGATCACCAGCTCCAGCAAGGTGAAACCGGATTGCCTATTCATGACGATCAGGTATCCAGCCAGTGGCGCGGTGCAAGGTTTGCTCGCGCCCGGAAAGGCTGACGTCAACGTCGACCTTGAGCAGTCGCGGGTCAGTCGATGCGCTGATGTGCTGGCGCAACAGCCAGTCGCGGCGATCCATGTGCACCACGCGTTGCTGTTGACCGAGGGCCAACCCGGGTTGCAGGCGCAATTCATTCAAATGGTTATCGGCCAGCCAGGCGGCGAAGAGTCGTTCCTCGACCGCGCCGGTCTGCTTCAACACGTATTGGCTCACCGACAGCACGGCCGCCGCCAGCGTCGCGAAGACCGCCAGGGCCACCATGATTTCCAGCAGCGTGAACCCACGCGTACGTGCCCGCGACAGCCCCCTATCCATCAATCACAGCCTCGCCCAGGCCATCGCTCGAAAGACTCAGGAGCGTGCTGTCCCGGGTCGCGAACGTCAGCGTGAAGGCGCTGGTCTCATCGCTGCTGAGCATCAGCAATTGCGGCGGTCCCTCATCGGCCCCCAGCATCAGGGAATGCCCATCCTGCTCAAGGTGTAGCCGCAGGGTTTCCGGCCACGTGTAAAACGCAGCCACCGGCTCCCAGCCTCGAGCATCGAGGCGCATCGCGCGGTAACCGCTGTCACTGAGCCGCAGGCCGTATTCCTCGCCATCCAGCACCGCCCGTTCACGCAGCTGTTGAATCAGACCTGCCATCCCGTGCGCTTCGTGCTGCGCCTGACGCAGCGGATTCGGGCCGACCACCAGACTCACCATGCACAGCAGCACGCCGATCACAACGATCACGATCATCAACTCGAGCAAGGTAAACCCGCGGCAACGCTGGCGCATGAATCAGTTGCCCCAATTGCCGATATCGGTCGCATGCCCTTCGCCGCCCACCACGCCATCGGAACCCAGGGAATACAAGTCGTAGCTGCCGTCGATGGATTGCACACCAGGATTGAGAAACTGATAGGGCGTGCCCCACGGGTCGACCGGCAGGTTTTTCAGGTAACCCTGAGGGTTCCAGTTCCTCGCCGCCGGCATGCCCGAAGGTCGTTTGCTCAAGGCTTCCAGCCCTTGCTGCGTCGAGGGGTAGTGGAAATTGTCGAGGCGGTACATTTCCAGGGCGGTGGCGATCGCCTGGATATCGATTTTTGCCGCGGTGACCTTGGCCTGGTCGGGGCGGCTCATGAACTGCGGCACCACGATGGCCCCCAGCACGCCGATGATCACGACCACCACCATGATTTCGATCAGGGTAAAACCGCGTTGCCCGCGGCGTGAGTTACTGCGTAAAGGTTGCATGGGTCAATTCACCAATTGGTTGAGGCTGAGAATCGGTAGAAGGATGGCCATGACGATCAGCAGCACGACGCCGCCCATCAGCACCAGCATGGCCGGTTCGAAGAGGCTCACGACCAGCGCGATGCGCGCCGCCAGGCTGTTTTCCTGTTGCTCGGCGGCCCGTACCAGCATGTGATCGAGTTCGCCTGCGCGTTCGCCGCTGGCGATCATGTGCAGCATCATTGGCGGGATGTCACCGCTGAGTTCCAGGCCCCGGGTCAGGGTTCCGCCTTCGCGTACGGAGCGGGCGACATCGACCATGCGTGCACGAATGGTCAGATTGCCGATGACAGCGGCAGCGATTTCCAGCGCATCCACCAGCGGCACGGCACTTTTGCCGAGGATCGCCAGAGTGCTGGCAAACCGTGCGGCTTCCATCGCCCGCAACACCTCGCCGGCTACCGGCAGTTTCAACGCCAGGCGATGCCAGCGCAGGCGCCAGAGCGGCTGACGCAAACTCCAGCGCCAGACACCGATCAACGTCGCCAGCACGCCCATCAATGCCAGGAAATGGTTGCGCAGACCGTCGCTCAAACCGATCAGCGCTTGAGTCAGCCAAGGCAGCGGCTGGCCGCTGTCGACGAAAATTTTCACCACGTCCGGCACCACGTAACCGAGCAGGAAACCCACGATCGCCACGCTGGCCAGCATCAGGATCATCGGGTAGACCAAGGCCATCTGGATTTTCTGCCGCGAGGCCTGACGCGCCTGGGTGTACGCCGCCAGTTGCTCCAGCACATGACCCAAGTGCCCGGAACGCTCACCGGCCGCGACGGTGGCGCGAAACAACTCGGGGAACGCCTTGGGAAACAGCCCCAGCGCGGTTGAAAGAGCATGCCCTTCCATCACCCGGCTGCGGACTGCCGACAACAGCCCGGCAACCTTGCGCCTGGCACTTTGTTTGGTCACCGCTTCCAGTGCTTCTTCCAAAGGCAGACCGGCCTGAACCAACGTGGATAACTGCAGCGTCATCAGCGCCAGTTCAGCCGCCCCCAAACGTCCGCTGCGGGGTTGCGCACCGGCGGGACCGCCCGTGCTGACCTCATTCAATTCACGCGGCCACAAACCACGCTCGCGCATCAGTTGTCGGGCATGACGGGGGCTGTCGGCTTCCAGTCGGCCCTTGCAGCGTCGGCCCTGGGCATCGTCAGCGCGGTAATCGAATGTCGGCACGCGCTAGTCCTCCTGGGTCACGCGCAGTAACTCGTCGAGGCTGGTCACGCCGGCGAGTACCCTTTGCCGACCGTCCTGAAACAGGCTGCGGGAGACCTTGCGCGTCTCATCGATCAACGCCTGCTCAGTGGCGCCTTGATGAATCAGCGCCGACACGGCCGGCGTGACGCTGATCAGTTCGTAGATTCCAATCCGCCCTCGATAACCGTGCTGGCACTGCTCACACCCCACCGCACTGAACAGCAGCGGTGGCGCCGCCGCATCAAGCCCGAGACGCTGACACATGGCCGCATCGGCGCGAAACGACGCCTTGCAATGCGGGCACAACGTACGCAGTAAGCGCTGGGCCAGAATGCCCACCAGCGACGACGCCAGCAGGTAGGCATCAACCCCCATGTCCACCAGCCGCGTCACCGCGCCCACCGCGCTGTTGGTGTGCAACGTCGAGAGCACCAAGTGACCGGTCAGCGAGGCCTGGACGGCGATTTCTGCCGTTTCGCGATCACGGATTTCGCCGACCATCACCACGTCCGGATCCTGACGCAGAATCGCCCGCAAGCCTCGGGCGAAGGTCATGTCCACTTTCGGATTGACCGGCATCTGCCCCACACCCGACAGGTGATATTCGATGGGGTCTTCGACCGTGAGAATGTTGCGTGTCTGATCGTTCAGGCTGCTCAACGCGGCATACAGACTGGTGGTCTTGCCGGAGCCGGTGGGCCCGGTTACCAGCAGAATGCCGTGAGGTTTGCCAAGCAACTGGCGCAACGCCGCGAGGGTGTCGGCAGGCATGCCGAGTCGCTGCAAATCGAGGCGCCCGGCCTGTTTGTCGAGCAACCGCAGCACCACCCGTTCACCGTGCGCCGACGGCAACGTCGAGACCCGCACATCGACTTCGTGCCCGGCCAGTCGCAGGGCCATTCGACCGTCCTGCGGGATACGTTTTTCAGCAATGTCCAGACGCGTCATGACCTTGATCCGCGACACCAGCAACGTCGCCAGTTCACGCCGGGGCCTGAGCATTTCGCGCAATTGCCCGTCGACCCGCATGCGCACCGACAGCGAGTGTTCGAAGGTTTCCAGGTGCACGTCCGAGGCATGCTCGCGCACGGCTTCGCTGAGCAGGGCATTGATCAGCCGGATGATCGGCGCGTCGCCCTGCTGCTCCAACAAGTCGGCAGTCTGCGGAACTTGATCGACCAGGCTGAGCAGATCCAGTTCGTCGTCCAGCCCCTGGGCCACCTGCTCTGCCGCGCTCTGACCTTCTCGGTAAGCGGCGGCCAGACGCATGGCAAACGCATCGGCATCCAGCACCAGGATCGGCAGGTTCCGTCCACACACCCGACGCGCTTCCGACAGCGCTGTCAGCGGCGTATCGGCCCGCAGCACAAGACTCAAGTCGGGCCCCTCGCACGCCAGCAGAACACCGAAACGCCGAGCGAAACCGAAAGGCAACTGTTCGATTTTTTCGCTCATGGCGTAACCGGGGTTTGCTTGCGTAAATCAAACACGGGCGCATCGATCGCCGGGTCGAACAACTGACGCGATTCTGCCGGCAGCAACAACGAGTTGTTCCCGTGCGCGCCCGGCTGGCTCAGCTTGCGCAGCGCGTTGTAACGCTGCTGGCTCACGTCGGCCAGATCTTCCTTGCTGCGCACGATGGTGGGCCGCAAAAAGACCATCAGATTGCTTTTGGTTTGCGTGTCCCGGGTCCAGCGAAACAGTGCGCCCAAGTAAGGAATATTGCGCAGCAGCGGCACGCCGCTTTGCTGGGTTCGAACGCTGTCGCGGATCAAGCCGCCGATCACGATGATCTCGCCATCGTCGGCGAGAATGGTGCTTTTGAGTGCACGCTTGTTGGTGATCAGGTCGGAAGAATCGATACCGGACACCGACGGTGCAATGTCCGAAACCTCCTGCTCTACCTCCAGGCGCAACGTCGAACCTTCGTTGATGTACGGCTTGATTTTCAGGCTGATGCCGACGTCCTTGCGCTCGACGGTGGTAAACGGATTGTCCGCACCGTTGCTGTTGGTGGCATAGGAGCCCGTCTTGAACGGCACGTTTTGACCGACGATGATTTCCGCTTCCTGATTGTCCAGGGTCAGCAGACTCGGTGTGGAAAGCAGATTGCTGTGGGTGTTGCTGGCCAACGCCGAAATCAACGCACCAAAGCGGTCATTGCCCAGTTGCAGGAGCGCGCCTTCCGGGGCCGACTTTTTTTCGTCGAAGGTCAGCCCGCCAATGATCGGAATGTCAGTGCCGGGGAAGTTGATAAAGCCCTTCGCGTCGCCGCTGCTGATGCCCCACTGGACGCCGACGGCTTCGGCGATGTCTCCGGAGATTTCGACGATGGCGGCATGGATCAGCACTTGGGCCCGGGGCTGGTCTAACTGGCGCACGATGTTTTCGATGGTGCGGATTTGCGCGGGCTCGGCGATCAGCACCAGCGCATTCTGGCTCTCGTCGGCCTTGACCATGAACGTCGCGCCGGACGAGTTATCCTTCACGCCGCCCAAGGTTGATGCCTGTTTTCGGGCCTGCCCCATGGTTTCGAGCACTTCGGCCAACTGCTTGGCATCGCTGTGGCGCAGGCGAATGACCCGGGCATTGTCGAGGGATGCGGTGGCGGGCGTATCGAGACTGCGTGCGAGGTCGATCAGGCGCTGGCGCACCGACGGTGGACCAATGAGGATCAGTCGATTGGTTCTGGTGTCGGCAAGCACTTGGATCGGCGTATCTGCGTTGCGCTTGCCCAGCGAAGACTCAATGATCGTCATCACGTCGGCGGCTTGGGCGTGATGCATCTGCACCACGGCATGCAGGTTGTTCTGCCCCGAATCCAGCTGACCCACGACCTTGGCAATGCGCTCCACATTGGCCGCCGTATCGGTGACGACCAGCGCATTGGCCGACACCGATGGGCCGACGTAACCATTGACCGACACCAACGGCCGGACCAGCCCGGCAATATCGGAGGCACTGCTGGTGTTCAGTTCGATGACCCGAGTGACGAACTGCGACGCCGTGGCGTTTTTTGCAGTGCCTTGGCCTGCACGGGTTTTCGCCTCGGTGACTGGCGTGATCAGAATGCGGTCACCTTCGTCGATCACCGTAAAGTTATGGGCATCGAGCACCGAATAAAACAACCGGCGAACGCCCTCGCGGTCGAGGGCCTGGCGGGACATGACGGTGATGCGCCCGGACACTCTGGGGTCGAGCACCACCGTGGTCCCGAGAATGGTCGAGATTTCTTCAACGATGTCGCGCAACTCGGCATTGTTCATCGCCAGTTGCCATTTTTCTTCATCGGCTTGCAACGTGTCGTGAAAGAGCGTCGTCGCCAAAGCGGCCAGAAAAAGAAGGGTGCGCAGGGGATGCGCGCCGATGAAGCTGTTCATGGGTGTGATCACTCTGGCGGCCCGGAAAGAGGGCGTAGAAAACGCGTAGCACTGACGGGTGTCTGTGGCTGGGATGCTGAGTCGAGTTGACGCAGGAAACCCGCGGAAGAGGTCTGCAACGTCAGCACCTCTTCTCGACCCTTGTTCCACAACACCGCTTGATTGACCTCGACACGACGCAGGACGCTGCCACCCGGCAACTGATCCCCCACCTGGTAAATCCGCGCACCTTGAGCGTCCGCCAGTAACGCTCTGGACAACCCGGTGCCGAGGACAAAACTCGCCTGCAAGGTCAGCAGCTCGGCACTGGGCAGCAATGTGGTTTCAGTCGCCAGACCGAGCACCGTTGCAATCGCTGTGGTATCGAGGGGCGCACGGGACGGTGGCGTCGGCACGGTCGCAGCGAACGACAACGGCGAGGCAAGGCTTTTGCGAAAGCCCCATTCCTGCCACACCAAAAATGCGGCGTAACCGACGGATAAAACCAACAGGCAGAGTGTGTTCAGGCGCCTGTTCACTCGGGCCGTTCACTTCGAACAATGCTGCACAATGACATTCGCCGCAGCACTCGGTGGCCGCACAGCTCATGGACAACGACCGCGCCGACATGCAGCACGATGAGCAATGAAAGGACGACACAGGCCCAAACATGAATGACGAGAAAGCGGGAGATGAGCTCAGGATCGCTCAGAGGCTGAGTTATTTCGACCAGGCCGAACACGTCGATCGGGCGATCCATCATCAAGACGCCGGTGACCAGCACGATACTGACGATGAGATAGATCAGCGTGTGCGCGAATAGTCCGAGTTTTTCCATGAAGCTAAAGGCCCTCACGCTGATATGCCGGGCATGAGAGGCGAAAATGAATAAGCGCCAGACGAAAAACGGTATGAACACCGTGGTCAGCGACACATTGAGAAAAGCGACCCATTGCGCCAGCTGTGGGGACACGTCGACGCAGGCCACAAAAAAACCGGAAATCAGGGTCCAGACGATGACTGCCGCCGATAACCAGTGCAGCCATACGCGTTGGGTGGAATAACCCAAAACCGTCATTTTTAAACTCGATTTTCAACAAGAGAATGAACCTTCAGGCGATCCATTCGCGGATCGCCTGAAGTGTTACGGCGGGCTTAAAGCTTGTTCCACGCCATATGCCAGTGCGCACCGACGCCAGGTTCAAAACCATTGGCGTTCGGGGTGTATTGCTTGCAGTAGCCCGACTCGGGGAATGGCTTGCATTCGAAGACTTCATTGGTCTTCGGCTGCAGCACTTTGGTCCCGGCGGTGTACTCGCTGAGGCCTTCGGGGAACACGAAGTCATGCTCGACGCCAGCGCCTTCACCGGTCATGTTGGTCGGCTGGGTGTCCTGGCGAGTAGTACGGCCATCCAGGGTAGTGCCGACCAGTGTCAGCGTGTGTTTGCCGGGATTACTGCGAACATCCATACCCAGCCAGGTCGGACCGCTTTCCACCTGTTTCGTCACGGAGCCGACCGGCTTGTTGTTCTCGTCGAACAAGGTCGCTTCGACGTTCATCGGGCGATTCGAGATCATGCTGAAGTCGACTTTAGCCTGGCCTTTTTCCAATACGTATTCAGCTTGCTGAGAAGCTACCGACATCCGTGCTGCGGCGTCTTCCTTCATGTCCAGCTGAACTTCGTAACGGGTTACGCCGCTTTCTTTTTGGGCGTAGAGGGTGTTGTTGCCCCGGACCGGTTCGATGTTGCCGCTCTCATCACGAATACCGGCGCGGATGAGTGTGTGAGTGGTGTTGATTTTTTCTGCCAGTTTGAACGCCCAGTTGTTTGGCGAGCCTTCTTCGGCAGTGGCGATGGTGATTTCAACGTCGTAATCCGGGCTGACACCGTTGGCAGAGAATGCACGGGCCTTGACCTTGTCACCGGTCAGCAACGACGTCGACGGCGCGATACCGCCAACGGAAGTCCAGCCACCCGGCAATTCTGCTTCCGCAATAATGTTCACATCGGCCGCGTTGTAAAACGCTGCGTCGGTATCGCCGACGGTCCAGATCGCCAGAATCACATGCTGGCCGGATTTGTCTGCCGGGATGGTGCAGTTGTGCTTGTCACCAGACTCAGGCTTCTGATTGGCGCCATCTTTGGTGCAAAACGGGGTGCTTTCGAAGGTGGCACGTTTCAGCGACTCGTTCGGGTTCCAGCCGTTGCGAGTGATGAAGTACTCGTGCTTGGTTGCCGGGTGAACCGCGGTGTAGCGCCATTGGAAATCGATGGTGCGATCCTTGATTTCTGTCAGGTGCCAACGGGTGGCGGACTGGGCATCCATCGCGGAGAACGATGGATGACCGCCACTCGGAATCTTGCCGTCGATCGGCCCTTGCAAAGGAGCACCGCCAACACCGGCCGGGAAACCTTTGAAGGTTTCACCAACACTTTGAGGTTCGTATTGCGCGCCGCCACAGTTGGTGTTCAAGCCTTTCTGGCAAAGCAATGCCCGTGAAGGTGGTACTTCAAGATAGCCATGGGCTGAAACAGTTTGAGACGCCAACATTGCCGATAACAGGATCATTGGAGAGGCGCATGCAGTGAATGCACCTCCCTTGTAGAACGTTTTTTTCATGATTGTGTTCCAGACTACTTATCGAAAAATAAGGCGCCTTGTGGGCGCCGCTGTTCGTAATTCCATTCGGTGTGCGGCACCGAACGAAGGTCTGAAACCTTACTGGGATGAGCGCGAGTTCTATGTAGGACAAGTCGCCGATTACATGGGGATTAATCTCTCTCTTCGCTTATCTGACAAAGAGAGAAAACATTCTTACAAGCAGAAACGGATTAGGCTGGCATACGTTTTTCAGGCAAAAAAAAGCCTGCCCGGCATTGACCGGACAGGCTGGATGGAACCTTGAAATGTTTACTCGTGATACTGCGCCGACAGCTCATGCACCGCGCGCAGGAACGCGCCCGCATGCTCCGGATCGACTTCCGGCGTAATGCCATGACCGAGGTTGAATACGTGCCCGCTGCCCTTGCCATAGCTGGCGAGGATCCGTCCGACTTCGGTGCGTATGGCTTCCGGTTTGGCGTAGAGCACGGTCGGGTCCATGTTGCCTTGCAAGGCAACTTTGTCGCCAACGCGAGCCCGGGCATTGCCGATATCGCACGTCCAGTCCAGGCCCAGGGCATCAGCACCCGCGTCGGCAATGCTTTCCAGCCACAGACCGCCGTTCTTGGTGAACAGAATGACCGGAACCTTGCGGCCTTCGTGCTCGCGGATCAGGCCGCTGACGATTTTGCGCATGTAGGCCAGTGAGAACTCCTGATACGCCGCTGCCGACAGGTTGCCGCCCCACGTGTCGAAGATCTGCACCGCTTGCGCACCGGCCATGATCTGGCCGTTGAGATAAGAAGTGACCGACTGCGCCAGCTTGTCCAGCAGCAGGTGCATGGCTTGCGGGTTGTCGTAGAGCATGGCTTTGGTCTTGCGGAAGTCTTTCGACGAACCGCCTTCGACCATGTAGGTGGCCAGCGTCCAGGGGCTGCCGGAGAAGCCGATCAGCGGCACGCGGCCGTTCAGTTCGCGGCGGATGGTGCTGACCGCGTCCATCACGTAACCGAGGTCTTTGTGCGGATCAGGAATCGGCAGGGCTTCGATGTCGGCCATCGTACTGACGACTTTCTTGAAGCGCGGGCCTTCACCGGTTTCGAAGTACAGGCCCTGGCCCATGGCATCGGGGATGGTCAGGATGTCCGAGAAGAGGATTGCCGCGTCCAGTTGCGGGTAGCGGTCGAGCGGTTGCATCGTGACTTCGCAAGCGAACGCCGGGTTCATGCACAGGCTCATGAAGTCGCCGGCCTTGGCACGGCTGGCGCGGTATTCCGGCAGGTAGCGACCGGCCTGACGCATCATCCACACAGGGGTGACGTCTACGGGTTGCTTGAGCAGGGCGCGAAGGAAACGGTCGTTCTTCAGGGCAGTCATGTCGGCATCCGGAAAAAAAGTGCGGGCATTTTCTCAGAGCGCGAGGCAAAAGGCACGGATGCAGGTCAGCCTTTTGTCTATCGGGTCAATTTGTCGCGGTGGAATGCGGTCTTCCCGACACCATAAACCAATGTGGGAGCGGGCTTGCTCGCGAAGAGGCCGTCACATTCAACAGAGATGTTGACTGACAAACCGCCTTCGCGAGCAAGGCCGCTCCCACATTTTGATCGCATTCCAGTTTTGGAAAGTGATCAGACGCCCAGGTAGTCCAGGATCCCTTCAGCCGCATTGCGGCCTTCGAAGATCGCCGTCACCACCAGGTCGGAACCGCGAACCATATCGCCACCGGCGAAGATTTTCGGGTTGCTGGTCTGGTGCTTGTACTGACCTTGTTCCGGCGCCACAACGCGGCCCTGGCTGTCGGTCTGGATGCTGAACTGCTCGAACCACGGCGCCGGGCTTGGACGGAAACCAAAAGCGATGACCACGGCGTCGGCCGGGATGATCTCTTCGGAACCCGGGATCGGCTCGGGGCTGCGACGGCCACGAGCGTCCGGTTCGCCGAGACGGGTCTCGACCACCTTCACGCCTTCGACCTTGTCTTCGCCAACGATGGCAATCGGCTGGCGGTTGTAGAGGAATTTCACGCCCTCTTCCTTGGCGTTCTTCACCTCTTTGCGCGAGCCCGGCATGTTCGCTTCGTCACGACGATAGGCGCAAGTCACCGACTTGGCGCCCTGGCGGATCGACGTACGATTGCAGTCCATCGCCGTGTCGCCACCGCCCAGCACCACAACCTTCTTGCCTTTCATGTCGACGAAATCTTCCGGCGACTTTTCAAAGCCCAGGTTGCGATTGACGTTGGCGATCAGGAAGTCGAGCGCGTCATGCACGCCCGGCAAGTCCTCACCGGCAAAGCCGCCCTTCATGTAGGTGTAGGTGCCCATGCCCATGAACACGGCATCGTATTCTTCGAGCAGTTGCTCGACGGACACATCCTTGCCCACTTCGGTGTTCAGGCGGAACTCGATCCCCATGCCGGTAAAGACTTCGCGGCGATTGCTCAGCACGGTCTTTTCCAGCTTGAACTCGGGGATGCCGAAGGTCAGCAGACCACCGATTTCCGGGTTCTTGTCGAACACCACCGGGGTCACGCCGCCGCGCACCAGCACGTCAGCACAACCCAGGCCGGCCGGGCCTGCGCCGATGATCGCGACACGTTTGCCGGTCGGCTTGACCTTGGACATGTCCGGGCGCCAGCCCATGGCGAACGCCGTGTCGGTGATGTACTTCTCCACCGAACCGATGGTCACCGCGCCGAAGCCGTCGTTGAGGGTGCAGGCACCCTCGCACAGACGGTCCTGCGGGCACACCCGGCCGCACACTTCCGGCAGGGTGTTGGTCTGGTGCGACAGCTCGGCGGCCTGGAGGATGTTGCCCTCGGCCACCAGTTTCAGCCAGTTCGGAATGAAGTTGTGCACCGGGCACTTCCATTCGCAATACGGGTTACCGCAACCCAGGCAGCGGTGGGCCTGATCGGCCGAATGCTGGGGTTTGAAGGGTTCGTAGATTTCCACGAACTCTTTCTTGCGTTGACGCAACAGTTTCTTCTTCGGATCTTTGCGCCCGACGTCGATGAACTGGAAGTCGTTATTCAGACGTTCAGCCATTGTTAAAACCTCATCAAACTCTTCAGGCGCATATCACTGCGGGTTGGCACGGGTGCTGGAAAGCAACGTTTTCAAGCTGGCAGCCTTCGGCTTGACCAACCAGAAACGGCGCAGATAGTCATCGAGGTTTTCCGCGAGTTCACGACCCCACTCGCTGTCGGTTTCCTCGACGTACTCGTTCAGCACACGTTGCAGGTGGCTACGGTAGGCTTCCATCGCTTCGCCGCTGATCCGCTGGATTTCCACCAGTTCGTGGTTGACCCGGTCAACGAAGGTGTTGTCCTGGTCGAGCACGTAGGCGAAACCGCCGGTCATGCCTGAGCCGAAGTTGTAACCGGTCTTGCCCAGCACGCAGACGAAACCACCGGTCATGTACTCGCAGCAGTGATCGCCCGTGCCTTCAACCACGGTGTGAGCACCGGAGTTGCGCACTGCGAAACGCTCGCCCGCAGTGCCGGCCGCGAACAATTTGCCGCCGGTGGCGCCGTACAGGCAGGTGTTGCCGATGATCGCACTGTCCTGAGTCTTGTAGACGCTGCCCTTGGGCGGAACGATGACCAGCTTGCCGCCGGTCATGCCTTTGCCGACGTAGTCGTTGGCGTCGCCTTCCAGGTACATGTTCAAGCCGCCGGCGTTCCATACACCGAAGCTCTGACCGGCCGTCCCTTTGAAGCGGAAGGTGATCGGCGCGTTCGCCATGCCCTGGTTGCCGTGCTTGCGCGCAATTTCCCCGGAAATCCGCGCACCGATCGAACGGTCGCAGTTGCAGATATCCAGCGCAAAATCGGCGCCGCTCATGTCGTTGATGGCCGAGGTGGCCATGTCGATCATTTTCTCGGCCAGCAGGCCTTTGTCGAACGGCGGGTTACGGTCGACCTGGCAGAACTGTGGTTTGTCCGCCGGGATGTGATCGCTGCCGAGCAACGGGGTCAGGTCAAGGTGGTTCTGCTTGGCGGTCTGGCCTTCGAGGACTTCCAGCAGATCGGTACGGCCGATCAGCTCTTCGAGGGAGCGCACGCCCAGCTTGGCCAGCCACTCACGGGTTTCTTCGGCGACGTAGGTGAAGAAATTCACCACCATGTCGACGGTACCGATGTAGTGATCCTTGCGCAGCTTCTCGTTCTGAGTCGCGACGCCGGTGGCGCAGTTGTTCAGGTGGCAGATTCGCAGGTATTTGCAGCCCAGCGCAATCATTGGCGCGGTGCCGAAGCCGAAGCTTTCAGCGCCGAGGATAGCCGCCTTGATCACGTCGAGGCCGGTTTTCAGGCCGCCGTCGGTCTGCACCCGGACTTTGCCGCGCAGGTCGTTGCCACGCAGGGTCTGGTGGGTTTCGGCCAGGCCGAGTTCCCACGGCGCGCCCGCGTATTTGATCGACGTCAGCGGCGATGCGCCGGTGCCGCCGTCGTAGCCGGAGATGGTGATCAAGTCCGCGTAGGCCTTGGCTACACCGGCGGCGATGGTGCCGACGCCCGCTTCTGCCACCAGCTTTACCGAGACCAGGGCCTTCGGGTTGACTTGTTTCAGGTCGAAAATCAGCTGCGACAAGTCTTCGATCGAATAGATGTCGTGGTGCGGCGGAGGCGAAATCAAAGTCACGCCCGGCACTGCGTAACGCAGCTTGGCGATCAGACCGTTGACCTTGCCGCCTGGCAGCTGACCGCCTTCGCCGGGCTTGGCGCCCTGAGCGACCTTGATCTGCAGCACTTCGGCGTTGACCAGGTATTCCGGAGTGACACCGAAACGGCCGGTCGCGACTTGCTTGATTTTCGAGCTCTTGATGGTGCCGTAGCGCGCCGGGTCTTCGCCGCCTTCGCCGGAGTTGGAACGCGCACCGAGGCGGTTCATGGCTTCGGCCAGGGCTTCGTGAGCTTCCGGCGACAGCGCGCCGAGGGAGATGCCGGCGGAGTCGAAGCGTTTGAGCACCGATTCCAGCGGTTCGATCTCGCTGATGTCCAGCGGCGTGTCCAGGGTCTTGACCTTGAACAGGTCGCGGATCATCGACACCGGACGGTTGTCCACCAGCGACGTGTATTCCTTGAACTTGCTGTAGTCGCCCTGCTGCACAGCGGCTTGCAGGGTGTTGACCACGTCCGGGTTGTACGCGTGATATTCGCCACCGTGGACGAACTTCAGCAGACCGCCTTGCTGGATCGGCTTGCGCGGGCTCCAGGCCTCAGCGGCCAGGGCTTTCTGCTCGGCTTCAATGTCGACGAAACGTGCACCCTTGATGCGGCTTGGCACGCCACGGAAGCTCAGGTCGCAGACTTCTTCGGACAGGCCGATCGCTTCGAACAATTGTGCTCCGCGGTAGGAGGCGATGGTCGAGATACCCATCTTCGACAGGATCTTCAGCAGGCCTTTGGTGATGCCTTTGCGGTAGTTCTTGAACACCTCATAGAGGTCGCCCAGCACTTCACCGGTGCGGATCAGGTCACCCAGCACTTCGTAGGCCAGGAACGGATAGACCGCCGAGGCGCCGAAACCGATCAGTACCGCAAAGTGATGCGGGTCGCGAGCGGTAGCGGTTTCCACGAGGATGTTGGAGTCGCAACGCAGGCCTTTTTCGGTCAAGCGGTGGTGCACCGCGCCGGTGGCCAGGGAAGCGTGGATCGGCAACTTGCCCGGGGCAATGTGACGGTCACTCAGGACGATCTGGGTGCGCCCGGCGCGAACGGCTTCTTCAGCCTGATCGGCGACGTTGCGCACCGCGGCTTCGAGGCCGACGCTTTCGTCATAGTTGAGGTCGATGATCTGGCGTTCGAAGCCCGGACGATCGAGGTTCATCAGCGAGCGCCATTTGGCCGGGGAAATGACCGGCGAGCTGAGGATCACGCGCGAAGCGTGTTCCGGCGACTCCTGGAAGATGTTGCGCTCGGCACCGAGGCAGATCTCCAGCGACATGACGATGGCTTCACGCAGCGGGTCGATCGGCGGGTTGGTGACCTGCGCGAACTGCTGGCGGAAATAGTCGTACGGCGTACGCACGCGCTGGGACAGCACGGCCATCGGCGTATCGTCGCCCATCGAGCCAACGGCCTCGTAGCCTTGCTCGCCGAGCGGACGCAGAACCTGGTCGCGCTCTTCGAACGTGACCTGGTACATCTTCATGTACTGCTTGAGCTGGTCGACATCGTAGAACGCCGAACCGTGGTCGTTGTCTTCCATGGTCGCCTGGATGCGCAGGGCATTCTTGCGCAGCCATTGCTTGTACGGATGACGGGACTTCAGGCGGTTGTCGATGGCATCGGTGTCGAGGATCTGACCGGTTTCGGTGTCCACGGCAAAGATCTGGCCCGGGCCAACGCGGCCCTTGGCGATCACGTCTTCAGGCTGGTAGTTCCAGACACCGATTTCGGACGCCAGGGTGATGAAACCGTTTTTGGTAGTGACCCAACGCGCCGGGCGCAGACCGTTACGGTCGAGCAGGCACACCGCGTAACGACCGTCAGTCATTACCACGCCGGCCGGGCCGTCCCACGGTTCCATGTGCATCGAGTTGTATTCGTAGAACGCACGCAGGTCCGGGTCCATGGTTTCGACGTTCTGCCACGCAGGCGGAATGATCATCCGCACGCCACGGAACAGGTCGATGCCACCGGTGACCATCAGCTCGAGCATGTTGTCCATGCTCGAGGAGTCGGAACCGACGCGGTTGACCAGCGGGCCGAGTTCTTCCAGATCCATCAGATCATTGGTGAACTTGGTGCGACGGGCCTGGGCCCAGTTGCGGTTACCGGTGATGGTGTTGATCTCGCCGTTGTGGGCGAGGAAGCGGAATGGCTGGGCCAGCGGCCATTTCGGCAAGGTGTTGGTGGAGAAGCGCTGGTGGAACACGCAAATCGAGGTTTGCAGGCGCTGATCGCTGAGGTCTGGATAGAAGGCGGTCAAATCCGCCGGCATCATCAGGCCTTTATAAATGATGGTCTTGTGGGAAAAGCTGCAGATGTAGTGATCGACGTCGGCGGCGTTGGCCACGGACGAGCGACGACGGGCGCTGAACAGCTTGATCGCCATGTCCTGATCGCTCAGGCCTTCACCGCCGATGTAGACCTGCTCGATCTGCGGCAGGCGCTCAAGGGCCAGGCGGCCGAGGACGCTGGTATCGATCGGCACTTTGCGCCAGCCGACCAGGGTCAGGCCTTCAGCCAGGATCTCGCGGTTCATGTTCTCGCGAGCGGCTTCGGCTTTGACCGGGTCCTGATTGAAGAAAACCATGCCCACTGCGTATTGCTTGGGTAATTCGACGCCGAAGGTTTCCTGGGCGATCGCACGCAGGAACACATCCGGCTTTTGAATCAGCAGACCGCAACCGTCACCGGTCTTGCCGTCGGCGTTGATCCCACCGCGGTGGGTCATGCAGGTCAGGGCCTCGATGGCCGTTTGCAAAAGGGTATGACTGGGCTCGCCCTGCATATGGGCTATCAGGCCGAAACCGCAGTTATCCTTGAATTCATCTGGTTGGTACAGACCTGCTTTCATAGACACTTTCTCACCAGGCTGCCTCTTATCAAGGCAAATTTCTTTTCAATTCAACCACTTGCATTCCACGCCGAACGTACGCCGGCTTAGCGGGGGCAAAAGGGTGGTCATTGTACACAGCGACACAGACGCTCACAAATTTGACGACGAACTGTCGCAAATCCATGTCGCATTTGTGAAAGGTTTAAAGCGATCTGCTGTGCTAGTCAAAACTTTTTTAATTCTGACCGCAACGACTCAAAGACTACTGTAACGCAGACACCACAAGGCACGCGGCCTGGAAGGCTGCGCGCACTTGTAGAAATTTTGAGGTGCTTGGAGAGGCGGCCTGGGTAAGGCCGCCGAATCTTCAGCGAGTTGTTGCCAGTTCCTGTTGGACGCTGGCGACAGTGCGAGGCCAAGGTTTACCAGCCTGAACCTTCGCTGGCAAGGCCTTGATAGCGGTCACGGCTGCATCGCGGTTGGCGAAGTTACCGTAAGTGATGACGTAAAGCGGCTTGCCGTTGAGGACTTTCTTGAAATAGCGGTACTCGCCGCCCTGCTCCTTGACGAAGTTTTGCGCGGTCGCTTCGGAGCTGGTGCCGAGGATCTGCACCACGTAGTTGCTCGTCGGTTGTCCGGCGTACCAGGTACCAGCAGCGCCTTTAGCAGCAGCGGCTGCGGCTGGTTTCTCGGCAGGCTTGGCGGTAGCGACGGCGGCTGGCTTGGCTGGCGCTGGAGCCGGCTTCACCGCAGGCGCCGTCGGGACCGGCTTGGCTGTCGCGACCTGAGTCGGCGCAGGCGTCGGCTTGGCCGCAGGTGTTGGCGCCGGACCGGCCGGAACGCCCGCAGGAGGTGCGGTGGTGGTCACGGTCGGCGGCGTATCGCTGGAGCCTTCGACCGGCACACCATCGTCACCTTCGGTGATGCCACCGGCCGCTTCGGCCAGCGGGCCACGCATGACCGGCTGCGAATTGCCGACCAGCGGCAATGGCATCGGTTGCGAGTTGCCAGCGAATTCCACGGCAGGTGCGCCGCCGCTGTTAGGTTGTGGCGTGCCCTGGCCCAGCGGCAGTTGCGCCTGTTCGTTGGCGGGTGCGCCGGTGGTCGGTGCTTTGCTGCGACCCGGCATCAACCAGGCGGCGGCTACCGCGACCACGACGACAGCGGAAATCGCCAATACGTGTTTCTTCGGCATGTTGAACCCCATACTTGGACGCTTGACCGCTGAGCGGCTGGCAATCATGGCTTCGATCATTGCATCGCGGGCAACCTGGTTGATGTTGCCAGGCCAGCCGTCGGAGCTTTCGTGAATATCAGAGATCTGATCTGCGGTAAAAAGTTCGATACCGCGGCCAGCGCCTTCGAGCCGCTGGTCCAGATACTCGCGGGTTTCTTCTTCGGTGTAAGGCTGCAGTTCGATGACGTGAAAGCGCTCTTCTTCAAGATTCAACGCTTCCAGTTGGGCGATCAGCGAGGACTCGCCGAACAGGAACACATGCGGGCGACCTTCCGGCGCACCAGCGGCCAACTCCATCAAGGCTTCCAGTGCGGACTCGTCCAGCTGCTCGGCGTCGTCCACCAGCAAATAGACTTCCTGCCCTGTCAGCGCGAGCTGCACGACCTGAGCCAGGATCGGGCCAATCTCTGCCTGAGCGACGTTCAGCGCCTGGGCCACCTGACGCAGCACGCCAGCGGCATCGCCGGCGCCACGAGCGGAAACCACCACGCTCTGAACGGATTGCTTGTTGGTACTGGCCACCAGAGCCTGACGCAACAGGGTCTTGCCACTGCCTTGCGGACCGGTAACCACCAGCAGCAACTGACTGTAGCGGGCCAGGTGATGCAGTTGCCCCAGCACCGGCTTGCGCTGGGCCGGGAAGAATTTGAAGCCAGGCACCCGTGGAGCAAATGGGTCATGACTTAACTGGTAATGGCCGAGGAAAGCCTCGTCGGCGTGCAAACTAGTCATCGGGATCTTATTAACCTTTAAGCTGAGCCAGGGCGCGGTAGTCCGCTCCCAGCGTGGCCTGTAGAACCTCTTTCGGATAATCGTCGGTCACCACCGCTTCACCCATGTGGCGCAGCAGCACCAGGCGTAAACGACCGTCGATCACTTTCTTGTCAATTGCCATGTGTTCGAGGAAATCGGCTTCCGTCATCTCTTCCGGCGGGATGACCGGCAGGCCGGCACGCTGGAACAGGCGAATGCCACGATCACGCTCCTGCTCGCTGATCCAGCCCAGGCGCGCGGACATCTCCAGGGCCATTACGGTGCCAGCAGCTACCGCCTCACCATGTAGCCACACACCATATCCCATGTGGGTTTCGATGGCATGGCCGAAGGTGTGCCCCAGGTTCAAGGTGGCACGAACGCCGGTTTCCTTCTCGTCGGCACCGACCACCGCCGCTTTGGCCGCGCAGGAACGCTCGATCGCATACGTCAGGGCGACCTGGTCCAGGGCGCGCAGGCGATCGACGTTTTCTTCGAGCCAGGTGAGGAACGGCTCGTCGCAAATCAGCCCGTACTTGATGACTTCAGCCAACCCGGCGGACAACTCGCGGGCCGGCAGAGTGTTGAGTGTGGCGGTATCGATCAGGACCACGTTCGGCTGATAGAAGGCGCCAACCATGTTTTTGCCCAGCGGATGATTGATTCCGGTCTTGCCGCCCACCGAGGAGTCGACTTGCGACAACAGCGTGGTCGGAACCTGAATGAAATCGACACCGCGCTGGTAGCAGGCAGCCGCAAAACCGGCCATGTCACCAATCACGCCGCCGCCGAGGGCGATCACGGTGGTGCGGCGATCATGGCGTGCGGTCAGCAGACCGTCGAAAATCAGTTGCAGGGTTTCCCAGGTCTTGAAGGCTTCGCCGTCGGGCAGCACCACGGAAATCACCGAGAACTGCGCAAGGCTGCGGGTCAGACGTTCGAGATAGAGCGGCGCAACGGTTTCGTTGGAGATGATCGCCACTTGCCGTCCGCGAATATGCGGGGCCAGCAGCTCGGGCTGATCCAACAAACCTTCGCCAATATGAATCGGGTAGCTGCGCTCGCCTAGATCGACCTTGAGTGTCTGCATGTGTCCCCACAGTGAAGATGGAATCAGGCGTCCTGCCTTGAGTTATCGAATGTCCACGGCATCTGTTGGTGTGACGCCGTTCGGTAGCCTTGTGCCACAACCTTGAGCGGTCGTGGCAGGACGCCGAGGATAGCGCATTTCGCGCTCTGCTTTAACGGGGAGGCAGCTGCTGCAGGCGGTCAAGAATGTCGAGCACCACCATTCGCGGCGGTCGCTCATCGGTTTCCACCACCAGGTCGGCGATTTCCCGATACAGCGGATCGCGCAATTCCAGCAGGTCCCGAAGGGTCTTGGCCGGATCGGCAGTACGCAACAAGGGTCGATTGCGGTCACGGGCGGTGCGGCCGACCTGCTGCTCGACAGAAGCATGCAGATAAACCACCCGACCACCGGCACGCAGTGCTCGACGATTGGCTTCGCGCATGACCGCGCCGCCGCCGGTCGCCAGCACCACGCCATCGCAGCCGCACAGCTCGGCAATCATCGCCTGCTCGCGGTCCCGAAAGCCCGGCTCGCCTTCCTTATCGAAAATCCATGGGATATTGGCGCCCGTGCGCAATTCAATTTCCTTATCGGAATCTTTGAATGGCAGGCGCAGCTCTTTGGCCAGCAACCGGCCGATGGTGCTTTTTCCAGCCCCCATCGGTCCAACAAGAATCAAATTTCGCACAGAATCAATGACTCACAGCAATCGCCTGGTTGTTCATGATACGCGGAGTGAGAAATACCAGCAGCTCGGATTTTTTCTCCGAAACCACGTCACGCCGGAAAAGGCGGCCAAGATACGGCACATCACCGAGAAATGGCACCTTATCTACGACCTTGCTCTGAGTATTTGAGAAAACACCACCAATCACGATGGTCTCGCCGTCATTGACGAGGACCTTGGCGTTGACCTCGTTTTTCTTGATTGGCGGTACATCCTGCACCTTGTTCAGGTAGTCCGGTTCGTCCTTGGTGACCTTGACCTCCATGATGATCCGGTTGTCCGGCGTGATCTGCGGCGTCACTTCCAGCGACAGCGAAGCTTCCTTGAACGACACCGACGTAGCACCACTGGAGCTGGCTTCCTGGTATGGAATCTCGGTGCCCTTGAGGATTTTTGCGGTTTCCTTGTCGGAGGTAACCACCTTGGGTTGCGAGACGATTTCGCCGTTACCGGTTTTTTCCATCGCGGTCAGCTCGAGATCCAGCAGCACGTTGTCGGTAATGAAGGCGATGCCGAGCCCCGAGGTGTTGGCGGCGGTGCCCATGTCGACGAACGGTGAGTTGGTGCTGGTGCTGCCGGGTGTGCCGATGGTCGACGACGCGTTGGCGCCATTGCTGACCCCGGACGTGTTCCAGTTGCCCTTGTTCTGCACCGAACCACCCCATCGCACACCGAGGCTTTTGTCGTAGTCGACGTTCGCTTCGACAATCCGTGCCTCGATCATCACCTGACGCACCGGAATATCCAGTTGCGCGACGATACGGCGCAGCTCGTCAAGGCGGTCCTGGGTCTGATAGGCAATGATGTTATTGGTCCGTTCATCGACGGTAATCGACCCCCGTTCGTCGACTTTCGCCTCGGCACTGGTCACCGACTGGAACAGCTTGGCGATATCGGCCGCCTTGGCGTAGTTGACTTGCAGCAGCTCGCGTCGCAGTGGTGCCAGCTCGGCGATCTGCTTCTGCGACTCCAGTTCCTGGCGCTCGCGGGCGGCAATCTCATCGGCAGGTGCCACCAGCAACACGTTGCCGATCTTGCGTTTGTCCAGCCCCTTGGTTTTCAGCACCAGGTCCAGCGCCTGATCCCATGGCACGTTCTGCAAGCGCAAGGTAATGCCGCCCTGCACCGTGTCGCTGGCGACCAGATTGAGGTTGGTAAAATCGGCGATCAGTTGCAGCACCGAGCGCACGTCAATGTCCTGGAAGTTCAGCGAGAGCTTTTCACCGGTGTAGGCAAAACGCTCCGCGTTGCGCTTCTGCAAGTCGTCCACGGTCATCGGGCGGACGCTGACAGTCAGCTTGTTGTCGGTCTGATAGGTCGAGTAATCGAACGCGCCGCTGGGCTCAATGCTGATGGTCGCCCGGTCCCCCGTGGCGCTGGCGTTGACGAATTGCACGGGCGTGGCGAAATCCTTGACGTCCAGGCGAACCCGCAACGGTTCCGGCAATTGGGTCCTGGCGAAACCAACGACAATCCTGCCATCGCGTTCCTGAATGTCCGGAGCGATGGACGGATCCGACAGGTCGATGACCACATTGCCTTCACCCTGGGTCCCGCGCTGGAAATCCACGCCGCGGATCGCTTTGCTCACTGGCGTATAGGCCTTGACCGGCGCCGGAGTGGCCGTGGCGACACGTGGCGGTCTGGCTGCCGGTGCAGAGGCTGCATTACTGGTTCCGCGCCCGACCACCACAAACAGATTATTGCCTTCGACACGAGCGGTGTACGGTGCCAATTGAGTCAGGTTGATGATTAGCCGCGTGCGGTCCTTGGCTTCCACCACCGTGGCGCTGCGGGCATTGCCGCCGCCCAGGTCGCGGGTTTTGCTCGCCAGCTGGTTGATCACACCGGGCAGGTCCAGCGCAATCCGCGCAGGTTGCTCCGTCGTGTAACCGTGGGGTGTCGGGGGCGCTCCATCGAACGACAACTTCAACTCGACGCGGTCCCCCGGGAGCGCAGCGACATCCAGCGCTTTAAGGGTGGCCGCTTGTACCATCGGCGACAGCAACGCTATCCATAGCGATATTCCGAAGGTTGCGAAAATCCTGTTCATTATTCGAGTTCCACTATGAGTGCTCTTTCAAAGGGATGGTCCGCGGCCGTTCCAGCCAGGCGCCTTCGCCGTCGGGAACGATTTCGACCACATCGACTTGCGAGCCGCTGATGGCGACGATCCGGCCATCGTTACGTCCCAGGTAATCGCCGACCTTCAACCGATGCACACCGCCCGCCCCGCGCAACAGCGCAAAGGAGCCAGCCGCATTGGAAATCGTGCCGACCATTTCAAACTGCTCGATGTTGAATCCTTCGAGGTACTGCTTGACCCGGTTGGGATCAGGCTTGACGTTGCGTGAGCCGTGTTTCTGGCCAGCCAGGTCGACTTTGACCTGCCGGGAAAAGGGGCTTCGCAGGTTAGCGGCGCTGTAGGTGAACGTTGGGTAAGACCGGAATGTCGGCGTTGGTTCAATCTTCCCCGGCGCACGCAGGCGCATTTCGTTCATGTACGCGTCCAGGTCGCGGAAGTCAGTGTCACCGCCACAACCGGCCAAAACGATCAGAACTCCGATCATCGGGATAAAACGCATCGGGGTCATTTCTGCAGCCCCTTGTCGTTATAGCGGTATGTCTTGGCGAGGATGCTCATGCGCAATTTCGTCCCACCCTCGGGGTTGGCCGGCGCAAGGTCGAAGTCATGCAGGGTGACGATTCGCGGCAACCCGGCCACGCCACTGACGAACGTGGCGAGGTCGTGATATGCGCCGGTGACGGTGATCTGGATCGGCAGTTCGATGTAGAACTGCTGGGTGACCTCAGGCAGCAGTTTGATTTCTTCGAACTCCAGGCCACTGCCCAGGCCGGTTCGCGTGATGTCCTCCAGCAGACCAGGCACTTCGGTGTCGCTGGGCAACTGCCGCAAGAGCACGCCAAAGGAATTCTCCATTTCCTTCATCTGCTGGATGTATAGCTCCAGGTTTGCCGCCATGTGCGCCTTGGAGGCGAATTGTTCCTTGAGCGTCGACTCTTCCTCACGCTTGAGTTCGAGCTGACTCTCAAGGTCGCTGATGGAAAAGCTGTAGCCCAGCGCCAGCACCAGAATCATCAACAGCGCACCCGCCAGCGCCTTGATGGCGGGCGGCCATGAGCCCATGTTGTTGGTGTCCAGGTCGTTGATGTCGATCTTGCGCAAGCCTTCCATCCATTCGGCCGGCCTCATTGAACAGCCTCCGTAACGGCAGGCTGGGTCTGGCGAACGGTCAACTGGAAGACGTTGGCCTGATCCAGCTGGCCAGCCGTGGTCGCCTTGACCTCCGTCAGGTTCGGCGCGTCGAACCAGTCCGATGCATCCAGATTGCGCATAAGGTCTGACACGCGGTTATTGGAATCTGCCGCGCCGGTAATGGACAGGGTCTTGCCTTCCATTTTCACCTCGGTGAAATACACTCCGTCAGGCAAGGTACGCGCCAACTGATCGAAGATTCGCCCGCTGATCGGACGATTGCCTTGCAGGTCCTGGATGATGCGCATGCGCTCGACCAATTGCTGGCGACGGGCTTTCAGCTCACTGATCTGCTTGATCCGCTCGTCGACCACCGTCACCTGTTTACTGATGTAATCGTTTCGGGCGACTTGTCGATCGATGGCGCTACTGATGGCCTGATCCGCAATCAGCACCGCTCCCACTGACCCTACCACCACACCGACCAGCGCCAGCAAGAAGCGTTTGCGACGCTGCTCACGCAGCTCTTCGCGCCAGGGTAAAAGGTTGATCCGCGCCATCAGTCGAAACTCCTGAGGGCCAGCCCGCAAGCGATCATCAGCGCCGGCGCGTCGCCGGCCAGGGCGCCGGCGTTGACCTTGCTGCTCAGGGTCATGTTCGAGAAGGGATTGGCCACCTGCGTCGGCGTGCCCAAACGTTGCTCGATCAACCGGTCCAGCCCCGGGACCGAAGCGGTGCCGCCGGCCAGCAGGATGTGATCGACCGCGTTGTACTGCCCGGACGCGAAGAAAAACTGCAATGACCGCGACACCTGCTGGACCAGCGCATCGCGAAACGGCTGCAGCACTTCGCTGACGTAGTCGTCCGGCAAACCGCCCTGTTTTTTTGCCAACCCTGCCTGTTCGAGGGTCAGGCCATAACGTCGCTGGATTTCTTCCGTCAATTGACGACCGCCGAACAATTGTTCGCGGGTGTAGATGATGCGTCCGTTGTGCAGGACGCTGAGCGTGGTCATGGTCGCGCCGATGTCGACCACGGCAATCGTCAGGCGCTCCTGAGCGGGTGCCAGCTGTCCGGTCAGCAAACCGAAGGATCGCTCCAGCGCGTAGGCCTCGACATCGACTACGCGGGCGGTCAGGCCGGCCAGTGCGAGCGCCGCCTCACGGACTTCGACGTTTTCCTTGCGACAGGCTGCCAGCAGCACATTGACCCGCTCGGGGTTGCGCGCGGATGCACCCTGGACTTCGAAGTCGATGGCCACTTCGTCCAGCGGATAAGGGATGTACTGATCCGCCTCGATTTTCAGCTGGTTTTCCATCTCGTCGTCGGAAAGACCGGCATCCATTTCGATGGTCTTGGTGATCACCGCCGAGCCGGCAACGGCCACCGCGACGTTCCTGAGACTGGTTCTAGCCTTGAGCAGCACGCGCGTGAGTGCCTGACCCACGCCTTCGAGCTCGGCGATATTTTTCTCGACTACCGCGCTGGCGGGCAGCGGCTCTACCGCATAGGCTTCGACCCGGTAGCGGTCGCCGTGGCGGCTGAGCTCCAGAAGCTTTACCGACGTGGAGCTGATGTCGATCCCCAGAAGCGTATTGGCTTTTTTATTGAAGAGTCCTAGCACTACCAATTCCCTATGACTATCCGTGAGTTACGGACTCTGTAATGTCGATTGCGTTCCATCCTCCCGTCTTGACAGCTGCGCAAATGACGCCCTCGACGGAAAAATGCTTATAATGCCCAGCGTTTTTTTCCGCTTTTTACGTCAAGCGCGGGTCGTTCTCCTTTTATCCTGAACCCTGATGCCTCATTCATTCTTTGCCCTGGATATCCCAAAGCCTTGATTCGTCTGCTGAAGTTTTTCGGTTGGTCCATCGTCGCCGTTTTCTGCGGACTGCTTCTTGGTCTGAGCGGCGCTTTTCTTTACCTTAGTCCCGGATTGCCGTCTGTGGAGGCACTGAGAAGTATTCAGTTGCAGATTCCTCTACGGGTATACAGCAGCGACAACAAGTTGATCGCAGAATTTGGCGAAATGCGCCGCACCCCGATCCGTTTCGCCGACATTCCCCCCAATTTCATTAATGCGTTACTAAGTGCTGAAGACGACAATTTCGCCAACCACTACGGCGTCGATCCTGGCAGCCTGATGCGCGCCGCCACCCAATTGGTCAAAAGCGGCCACATTCAGTCCGGCGGCAGCACCATCACCATGCAGGTGGCGAAGAACTTCTTCCTGACCAGCGAACGCAGTTTTTCGCGCAAGACCACTGAAATCCTCCTGGCGCTGCAGATCGAACGGCAGCTGACCAAGGACGAGATCCTTGAGCTGTACGTCAACAAGATCTATCTGGGTAACCGCGCCTACGGTATCGAGGCGGCGGCGCAGGTGTATTACGGCAAGTCGATTCGTGACGTCAGCCTGGCGCAGATGGCGATGATCGCCGGCCTGCCAAAAGCCCCGTCGCGCTTCAACCCGCTGGCCAACCCGGCGCGCAGCAAAGAACGTCGCGACTGGATCCTGGGGCGCATGTACAAGCTCGGAAAAATCACCGAAGCCGATTACACCGCTGCGATCAACGAGCCGCTGAACGCCAGCTATCACGTGCCGACCCCGGAAGTGAACGCACCCTACATCGCTGAAATGGCTCGCGCCGAAATGGTCGGCCGCTATGGCAGCGATGCCTACACCGAAGGTTTCCGCGTCACGACCACCGTGCCGAGCAACCTGCAGGAAATGGCCAACACCGCGCTTCACGAAGGCTTGATGACTTACGATCAGCGCCATGGTTATCGCGGCCCCGAGTCGCGCCTGCCGGGCAAGACGCGTGAAGCCTGGGCCACCGAACTGACCAAGCAACGCACGATCAGCAGCCTTGAACCCGCCATCGTCACCCAGGTCGACAAGACGGGCCTGCAAGTGATGACCCGTACCGGCGACGAGCACGTTGGCTGGGACAGCATGAAATGGGCGCGGCCATTCCTGAACACCAACAGCATGGGTGCCAACCCGAAGCAGCCGTCGGACGTTGCCCAGGTCGGCGACTTGATTCGCGTGCAGCGCCAGCCGGACAACTCGCTGAAGTTCAGCCAGATCCCTCAGGCACAAGGCGCGCTGGTTTCCCTTGATCCGCAGAACGGCGCCATTCGCTCACTGGTCGGCGGCTTCGCCTTCGAACAAAGTAACTACAACCGCGCCCTGCAGGCCAAGCGTCAGCCGGGCTCGAGCTTCAAACCGTTCGTCTACAGCGCCGCACTGGATAACGGCTACACCGCCGCCAGCCTGGTGAACGACGCACCGATCGTGTTCGTCGACGAATACCTGGACAAGGTCTGGCGACCGAAGAACGACACCAACACCTTCCTAGGCCCGATCCGCCTGCGCGAAGGGCTGTACAAGTCGCGCAACCTGGTGTCGATCCGACTGGTGCAGGCGCTGGGCGTTGATCGCACCATCGACTACATCAGCAAGTTCGGCTTCAACAAGCAGGACCTGCCGCGCAACCTGTCGCTGGCCCTGGGCACCGCGACCCTGACGCCTATGGAAATCGCCACCGGCTGGAGCACGTTCGCCAACGGCGGCTTCAAGATCACCCCGTACATCATCGACAAGATCGAAAGCCGCAATGGCGACACGCTGTTCGTCGCCAATCCGCCGAGCGTGCCGAAAGGCGATGCAGCACCGGACGGGATTGCCGTCCCCGCCGCCGAGGCCTTTACGGTCAACGCGACACCCGGCGAAGCTCCGGGCCAACCCGCGCCTCAGGCTCCAGCCGTGGCCGAACGCATTGTCGATGGCCGCACCACTTACATCCTCAACAGCATGCTTCAGGATGTGATCAAACTCGGTACAGGCCGCCGCGCGCTGGCCATGGGCCGCCCCGACATCGCGGGCAAGACCGGTACCACCAACGAATCCAAGGACGCGTGGTTCTCGGGCTACAACGCCGATTATGTGACCACCGTCTGGACCGGCTTCGACCAGCCGGAAAGCCTGGGCAAACGTGAATTCGGCGGTACTGTGGCGCTGCCGATCTGGATGAACTACATGGCTGCCGCGCTCAAGGACAAGCCACCGCATACGCAGCCAGAGCCGGAAGGCATTCTGAGCCTGCGGGTTGACCCGGTCAGTGGTCGCGCCGCCACGCCTGGCACGCCAGGCGCGTACTTCGAGCTGTTCAAGGCCGAAGACACGCCGCCGTCGGTGAATGAGCTGGGTAACGGCAACGCACCGGGAAGCCCGCTGCCAGCCGATGAAGCGGCGCCGATCGATTTGTTCTGATCGTGTAACGCAATGCAAAAGCCCCGCCTTCGAGAGAAGTGCGGGGCTTTTCCATTTTCAGCGTGCAGCTTTTTCCAGCGTCCAGCCCAACACATCCAAGGCATCACAGCCGTCCTGGACCAACATGTGGGCAGCATTGGCAAAATGCTCCAGGTCGTGTCCTTCGGCTTCTTTGACGCACAGGCAGGTGACGCTGTTGAGCAGATTACGCGCGGCTTTGAGTCGGTGGACGGCGGTTTCGAGGAGATCGGAAGCGCGGGCTTCGGTGTCAATGTACAGGGTGGGGCCGACGCTGAAGTTGCCTTGGAGCGGGTGGAATTTGGGCATGGTAGGAATCTCATCTGATTGGTGAAGCTCCCACCTATTCGCGGCTAAACGAATCAGGGTGGTAGCCGTACGCGGGTTAGCCGACCGGACAGATGAACCCGGCACACCCGAAGGTGTCCCACGCACAGCCACCATAAACATGTACATGTCAGGCAGCAAAAAGCGCCACGATTATACGGGCGCTTGTGCATCATCTGTAACGACCGGCTAAAGTCGATCGCCGATTATTCGGCGACGAGCAAACTATAGGTGAGCCTCCAGCAACGCGAAACCCGGTTTTTGCGTATCGGAGATGTCCTACACGTTTCTCGGAAATGCCTTGTTTTTGAATTTTTTTTCCCCAGCAGCGCTCTCGCCTCTGGGCAGATAAATTGCTTTCGGTATGTTCAAACCCTAGCCGCGCTCTAGATCGACAAGTCGTGTGGTGGGACCGCTCGCCTTAAGGCGCTCAGTGACAATATCAGGCCACCTATTGCGGGAGCGACGTTTGGCAATGTTGTAGGTGAATTCCTGAATTCGATCGTTCGGGTACAGTATTGGCTCGAGTATCAGTTTTGCCACATCGTTACCGGTTAAGTAGTTTTTGCCGCCAGCGTCCTTCTTCGCTTGCTTCAATTGCGCCAGTGTTTGTTTGAAGCTGTCGCTCATTTTTGGCCGCACGGCCAGCTGGCTTTTTACAAATGCATCCGACTCACTGTGATTACCGTCTTCGTCGAAATAAGGGCCATTGTTCATGTAGGAACGGATGTATTCCCAAAAGCCTTTTTGCATCGCCAACGATTTGCCGAAGGGCGCGCCGAGGCTGATCATCAGAGCCGATTCTGGCTCTTCAAATTTCCACATACGAATTTCCAGTGAAGCGTTTTTCATGCCACCAATTTGGGTGCCTACCAGTTGAAACTCATTGGCTACGGCTTTTATGCCATCCCATGGAGAGTGATATAGATCGCCCTCATGATCGAAGTACACTTCGCGAGTACGGCGGTTAAAGAGAATGGGCAGAGGTAGAGGACGGAGGGTTTCCCATAAAAATGGCGCTAGGAACAAGGGAGCACATATTGCAAGCATGATAAACAGCCCTTCAAGCTCTCCACTTTGTATAAAGCTGAGCAGCCCAAGCCCCATCCCCCCGACCCCGCCCATACCCCCCAATACTCCCGTTAGCATTCCTCGATCAGAGTCACCACTTGCTTGCAACGTTAAGTAATTTTCCGTGTGTTCATCAGTAATAAACAGCTCCATCGGCTGTTCGCCCGTGGGCTTACTCGCTTCGAGAATTACAGTGGGCGCAGCGCTGTCAGGTGGTGTTGCTGGCGTATCTATATCCATGCTCGTTCCATGATTTTTACCGCTGGCAGTGTCAGTCCTTCTCGTGGGGAGTAGATCAACTCACCCTCAATCCGCCGCAGGTCCCGTAGACCATCCTCATGGTAAACACGACGGTATGGGGTGACCCCAGCAGGAACAGGAATACGGGTGCCGCTGTGTCGCACAAAGTCTCTACCCGTCCATTCGACCTTTTTTATTTGGTCGGCGTGATAGCCGAGTGTATCGCCCCAAACTTCGATGCCCTTGAAATGGATCATGCCATCGTTCAGCGGTGCATTTTCTCCCGGTAGTTTCAAGATCAGATACGTAGAGGTGACTTGTCCTTGATAGGGGTGCATTTCCGCCAGCCGGCTGGCATCAAAGCTGATAGGAAACAGAACGGGGTACAGCTTATCCATGGAGAGGCTATAGCTGTGGGACCAAACCTCGTCCGGACGGATACCATAGCGGCTGCTTTTCACCCATTTTTCCAACGGCGAGTCGACCGTATATAGACGGGCAACGATCCCGCCCACAATCACAACCGCGAGCCCCAATAGTTTGGCCCCCAGGTGTGGCACTACGTTGAGTCCTCTGGCGATAGTCGCAGCGTCACCTGCTATAACAGCAGCCCGTGCGACTCGTAGTGCTCGAATGGCCTGGGCCTGGATTTTGATACTGGCCAGCGAGGCACCAGCCACGGTCAAGTTCGCGGTCATGGTGTCGAAATCTCCCATTTTGTAGGCCTCTAAGGCATCTATCCCATAGAGTACGACGTCAAACGCCAGAAAGACGCCCTGCGCCAAAGCAGTAGTGGCGGCACGCCCTAACGCGTTAACCAAAAGCAGCCGAGAGGAGATTGAAGAACTGCCGCTTTGGCGGACGGATGACGCCCAATTGACTTCAGCCACTCGCTGAACGACCGCCGCAGCTGCGGCGCCTATGCCAACCGCAGCGCCCACTCCGATAAATCCGTTTTTGATCGTTTTGTTATCAACAAACGAATTGCCGGACGATACGAAATTCACCCCCGCCACCAACGTCACAATCGATTTAATCGGCGCCTTGCTCAGCGCACCTTTCAAATCAAACACACTGGTCAACTCGACACTCGCCGCCAGATTCACCGGCAACGGCGGCAGCTTGGTGCTGGCCGGGACCAAATGCATGAAAGGGATACCGTCAGCCACGCCACTGGCCAGCGGTGCGACGTTTAAATGGGCGGGCAATGTCTGGCGCGTCCCAATCAAATCGCTGTACCACTCGCCCAACTGACGCGGTGTGACGCCCGAGATCTGGATGCGCTGATCGCTGCGGGCAAGCGCCGCCGCCATGTACAAATACCCCGCGGTGCCGGTGGCCTTTTCGCCCTGATGCAGTTGCAGCCCGGCGACCGGAGCGATAGCCAGAAACAAAGCCTCAACGCTCGATGCAGGGTTGTGTTGTTTGAGTTTGTCGGCGGTCCCGTTGATCGCCTCTGCGTATCCAAAGGCACGGGTGAGTTGGCTCGCGCCCTCTTGCAGGGGCGCGGTGTTGTCGTTGACCACATCGCCCAGATCAACGAGGTATTTGATCTCGCCAACGCCCAGCCGTCGCGGCAATCCGAGCAAGGCCCAAAGCAGCCATGGCTTGCCGGCCTTGTCGCCTTCCAGACTCAGAGTAATGGCCTCGGCCCCGTCACTGGTACTCGCGGGCCCTAGACACGCCGCCGCGAAATGTAATTCCAATGCCTCGCGGGCAATCGCCTGGGTAATGTCGAAATGACCACAAGCCGTGTCCAGGCTGGAAGCACCAGTGCCGTGCTGGGTGTTGAACCACGCCACCCAGAGTTGGGCCAGACGCCGCATGTCGGCGGCATACAGGTCGTTCTGAGTTTCCTGATCGTTCCACGCCCGCTGGAGTTCGTCGTAGCGCGTAATCGACGGCAACTGCGCTTTGAGTTGGCGGTCGCCTTCGCTGAGCGACTTGATGACGCCCGCCATTGCCCACTCTTCAGCGTGATGCTCCTGATAGCTGTCGAAGGCGTCTTTGCGGACACGCATCAACGCAGCGAGGTCGAGCAGTACGCCCCAGGCGTCATCAATCAGCGCGTAGGTTTGCTGCTCGCACGCCTTCATCTGCTTTCGCACTTTGAACCAAGCAGGCGCGTGTTCCGTTTCGGACTCTGCGCTCCAGCCATAGCGGGTCGCATCGTTGTATTCGCCAATCTGCTGGGCGACAGCGTCAACGTTGCCGCTGAACGGCGCAACCCCCGGTACAAAACTGCGCATGATGCGCTCGCGCACGGCGGGGTCTTTTTTCGCGGACTGGTATTGCGCTTCACTCCAGCGAACGGGCGACCAGACCAATCCAGCAGGGGTGCCAGCCCTCAACACCAGGTGGGGTTTGACTCGGGTGTCGATCACTCTTCCCGCACGTAGTGTTTGGGTGAGCTGGGCTTTTTCCACCTGATACTCCACCAATTTGGGAGGGCTGCTTTCCCACACGTAGAGCCAGCCGTCGCGCAACAAACGCGAGGTGTAGCTGAGCGCATGGCCGGTCAAATCAGGATGGCGGGGGCCCAACTCAGGAAACGAGCCGCTCAACCCCGGCAAGTCATAGCCTTCGGCATCAATCGCATCGGTAGGGCCGAGGGCGTATCGCAGCGGTAAAACGGCGGCGAATAGTGGGCACGTTCCAACGCGGATGTTGTTCTGGGCGCTCATGGGTTTGTCTCCGGGTCGGCGGGAAGGCTCAGCGCGTGCAGAAGCGCCTCAGGCAGGGTGATTTGCGCGGCCAGACCTTTATTGGCCGGCGCCGCGTCGAATTCCGACGCCTGGTTTTCCCACGCGCATACGGATGCGTTGTCCTGTCGTAGCCAAACGCTTTCCACGCCAAACCAAAAGCCTGTTGGCCATTGCACACCGGCCATCCAGGCGCGGCACAGCACACAACCATCCGCCAGTCGCAGCCATAGCTCTCGCCGGTGCTCATCAAAAATGCGCAAACGACGTTGCAGGATCGGGAGCAATTGTTGAGCGCTCAGCGGAGTAGAAAGCCAAACACCATGTTGCAAGTCGGTGCCGCCCCACCACGCGGCATAGGCTGCGCTGCCAGTCGAGGCATTCAGCAAAAAGGGCCCTGCTGCGCCAATGGCCTCGTAGGCAGTTCCCTTGAAAAGCGATTGAGGAGCGTCTGCGCTGTAGTGCTGATGAAGCCAGTCGATAGCGTCTTCATATTGAGCACCATCAAGCAGGAGCAGTCCTTTGTTTGGAGCGTCGGGGGTCATGCTTCACCCCCCTCTGCTGCCTGGTGTTCCAAGGCGGCATCGCATACCGGGCAAATACCGGAATCGGCCTCGCGAAAGACGATGTTCTGTTTGAGTAGGGCCTCCATGGGAAGGGTGTCGATAACCACCGCCTCGGCAGCTTGGGGAGCTGCTGACAGTGCCGTCTGCCCGGGTAGGCCAGTTAGCGGTGAACCGCCCACAACAATGGCCACGCTGCTGAAAATCCCGTTGGCATTAATGACGATGAAGTGACCGCCACACTCCCATGTCAAACTCTGACTGCCCTTGACCACCACATTGTTTGCCGTGACATGGGCATGCGGCCCGGCCTGAATCACCAGTGTCCCTTCCGCTGTCAGGCTACTGTTGCCGGTGATGGAGATCACCTCGTTACCGCCGATCACGGTGTGGCGAGCACCTTGGGTCGTGTGCAACTCGTCGCCCTTGATCAGGCTCGCGCTGTTGCGGTCCACCTGCTCGAAACGGTCGTTGCTGATCAGGCTGTGGCTGTCGCGGGTGATCTGTTCGCGGCGGTCGTTGCCGATTTTGGTGTCGCTGTCGTTGAAGATCAGTTGGTCGAGGTCGCGCTCGGCGCGCAGGTAGATTTGTTCCTGGCCGGCGCGATCTTCTATCGACAGCTCGTTGTAGCCGCCGGTATGCGGCGAGCTGTGGCTGCGCAATACGGTTTTGGTTTTATGGTCAGGCAACGGATAGGGAACCGCATTGACCTTGTTCGGCACACAACCGGTGATCAGGGGATTGTCGGGATTGCCGTCCAGATAGGTGACGACGATTTCCATGCCGATACGCGGAATGGTCACCGCGCCGAAACGTGGACCCGCCCAGTGGCTCGACACCCGCAGCCAGCAACTGCTTTTTTCACTGTTGCGTTCGGCCCGGTCCCAATGAAATTCGACTTTCACGCGACCGTATTCATCGCAGTAAATCTCTTCGCCGGCGGGGCCGGTCACGCGGGCGGTTTGGCTCACCAGCAGGGTTTTTCTTTTCCGCATGGGCGGACGGTAAAACACGTCCCACGGGATGGTGCTGAAGCTGTTGCGATAGCCTTGGGTAAAGCCGCCCTCAGGTTGGACGTTGCTGGTGATGGCCTCTTCCAGTGCCTGAGGCTGTTTTCCAGCATGCGTCACGTTGAGCAACAGCCATAAATCATTGCAGCCTCCGCGCGGATGCTCAGTCAGGTCAAAAAAATGACCACTGCGCAAAGTTGGCTGATCGCTTTTGCCCTCGACCAGCTGGTAATCGGCACGGTGACGCTCCAGGGCCTGACGAGCGAGTTGCTTGCCGAGTTTTTCGTTCTCGATCAATACGGGATAGCGATAATCTTCGAGCTCAGGAATGAACTCGGCCGTGAAGCGGCTTTCCAGCAACAGACTCGGGCGTTCGAAGTCGTAATACCGACGCGTGGTCGTGCTGGTTCGGTTGCGAAAACCCATGGAGAACTGGCTGACGACCGGATGCTCTGCCACCATGCCGGACTCTTGCAGATAGGGAGTTTCGCCCAGTTTGGGGAACCAGGTCTGATCGTCGGTGAACACCAGCACATGCCCTTCCGGCGAATGCTGGTGATGCCACGCGATGCCATCCTCGGCGCACAGGCGCTGGACGAACTCGAAATCGGTTTCCCCGTATTGAGTGCAGTATTCGCGCTCGGGGCTGGTGCTGACATGGAAGGCAAAGGCATCGGCCTGAATGCCGTGACCTTTGAGCACCTGAGCGATGATTTGCGACGCCGTCAGGTTCTGGAAAATTCGCTGATCGTAGCTGAATTGCAGGTAGTGCAGCCTCGGTACGAGCTTCAGGTGATAACGGGTCAGGCGTTTGCCGGGCTCACCCACGAAAGCGTCTTCGATATGGCCATGAAGACCTTCGCCGTTCAGGCCGAACTGGAGATACGCAGGTTGGCTGAGCATGCTCTCCAGATCGAAATCAGGGTTTTCGCTGACCAGCTCGACCTTTATTGAGTACAAGGCGCTGATCGCCTCGACACCCTCAAAGGCGAGCACCTTGAAATCGTTACGAACAGCAGGGATGTGCAGCGCAAATTGCGCCGTATTGGCCGACTTGAACATACGCTTATCCTTAAGCACAGAGGATGTGAAAGCGCGATGTCAAAACCGTCCTGGTTAGTGCACGCGGCATTGGCGAGCACCCTACCAACGGGGTTATGGGATAGATGTAGGAACGATCCCGAACTCCCGAAGGACGCTTCCCAACGAAGGATTGCCTTCAATGAAGACCTAATAAGCCCCGACTTCGAAAGAAGTGCGGGGCTTTTTTTGCGCATGGAATTTCAGGTGAACCGAAGATGCTCGTCGCCTGTCAGGCCGTCATCGCTGGCAAGCCAGCTCCTACAAAGAATAGGAGCCACTCACCAAACCTCTGTAGGAGCTGGCTTGCCAGCGATGAGACCCTCACAGACACCACAAAGCCTGCAGGCACAAAAAAGCCCCGACTCACCAGAGCCGGGGCTTTTTTTGATGCGA
>NZ_BDAG01000050.1 GCF_002091715.1 Pseudomonas migulae NBRC 103157
TGATGCCTTGTAGGAGCCGGCTTGCTGGCGATAGCCGTTGCGCAGTGTGTCTGAATCACCGCGCAGCCCGTTTCGCCAGCAAGCCGGCGCCTACAG
This sequence comes from Pseudomonas migulae NBRC 103157, assembly GCF_002091715.1. Lineage (GTDB taxonomy): Bacteria > Pseudomonadota > Gammaproteobacteria > Pseudomonadales > Pseudomonadaceae > Aquipseudomonas > Aquipseudomonas migulae_A. Next base: position 97 of record NZ_BDAG01000050.1, read on the forward strand.
TCCGGCGGAGACTTTATCTGCCACGTCCTTCGGCACCCACGCCTGCCACACCTCCGGGTGCGCCTTCATGAACGCCTCCGCCGCCTGCCGTGGCGGGGTATGTTTCTCGCTCATTTCAGCCAGTGCCTTGTTCAACGGCTCGATGGGGAAATCGACTTTGGTAAAGAACTCGGCGATCTGTGGATACTGTTTCTGGAACGGTGTGGACACGCCAATCGACAGCTTCGAAGGCAAAGAGCGCGTTGGTTTCGGGTTCGGGTTGTCGGCGTCGGTCAGGGTTTTCCAGGCTTCGGCGTCGAACGGCGGTTCTTCCAGCTGAACCAGTTTGAAACGCCCGAGCAAGGGTGTCGGCGACCAGTAATAGAAAAGAACCGGCTTGCCACGACGAATCGACGAACTGATTTCCGCATCCAGTGCCGCCCCGGAGCCGCTGCGAAAATTCACATAGCTGTCGTCCAGGCCATAGGCCTTGAGCTTCTGCTTGTTGACCACCTCCGACGTCCAGCCGATCGGGCTGTTGAGGAAACGCCCCTTGCCCGGGGATTCCGGATCGCTGAACACCCCCTTGTATTTCGGCAGGTCGCTGACGCTGCGCAGGTCCGGCGCCAGCGGCTTGATGCCTTTGGCCGGGTCGCCCTTGACCACGTACTCAGGCACCCACCAGCCTTCGGTGGCGCCCTTCACCGTATCGCCGAGGCTGACGACCTTGCCTTCGGCCTCGGCCTTGACCCAGACCGGGCTGCGACCGGCCCATTCTTCGCCAATGACCTGAATGTCATTGTTGGCCAAGGCAGTCTCCAGCGTGATGGTCGTCCCCGGCAAGGTATCGGTCGGTAGCCCATAGCCCTTCTCGACGATGATCCGCAGGATGTCGGTGATCAGGCTGCCGCTTTCCCAGTTCAGGTCGGCGAAGTGGATCGGCGCCTGGGCGGCGAAACCCGGCACGGGCGAAACCGACAAACCGAAAGCGACCAGGACAGCGGCCAGCAACCGTCGAAATCCGTTCATGCTTATGCACCTCGTGCTGTTCACAGCAATAGCAGGATGGCCTGATAAAGACCGCAAGCCTCAAAATACTCAGTCAACTGACTGTAGTAGAGGTTCCTGCTTTCGAGGGGGGAGGATTATTTTTCAGACGTTTCCTGCAAACGTGCCAGCTCTCTTCGTACCATGCTGGCGTACTCCGCCGGACGCAATGTGTAGATCTGCGAAGCCACCCACCCCAGCCATGCACCCTGCAGAACCGCCTTCTGGTCAAACAGCCGCCTGGCTTCGTCTCGAGCGCTGGCCTGGTTCCGTTCGTGGAAATCGGCGCGGTTCAGGGTCATTACTCGCTGGCCTTGAACGTCACCAGTTCACCCTTGCGCCACTTGGCTGCCTTGGCCGTCACGGCTTTCAGGGTTTTGGTCAGGCCTTCCTGCAACTGTTGGTGAGCGGCAAACACCATCACCACGTTGTGACCTTCCTTGAACACGATCCCGTGGCCGTCGGCCGTGGTCACGAACGCGTAATCGCCGAGGCCGTACACCGTCAGTTTGATTTCGCGGAACTTGATGTCCAGTTTGCCGCCTTCACGGCTGGGCAATACCGATGCGCTGAAATGATCGCCAACCTTGAGTTTCAGGCCCGGCTTGTCGTCCACCACCAGCGCTGATTCGGTGTCGAGTTCGGCAATGTAAATGCCTTCAGCGTTCTGTTCGGTGATGTAAACAAAACGTGACTGGAACTGTTTAACCAGCTTTGCGCGCAAATCACCCAACACGAACAAAGCATGCATATCGAGATTACTTACTGCCAAGGAAACATCCCCACATCTGAAAATGATGCTGCACGCTGACAGACAGCGCACAGCAGAAAAAAGCGGCAATGCCGAAGGTGTAGCCAAAGGGCCTGGGTCGAATCCGGAAACGAGCAGAGTGCTCATCCATCGCGAGGCGTGAGAAGACTACTGGAATGTCACTCGCGTCGTCTTGCCTGGCGTTCGTCAGAAGTTGAAGGAAAACGCCCTTCTGAGCGCCAGAAAAACAGGATTACCAACCTTAGGGAAAAAACGCTGCAAAAAAAGCACTTTTCCGACATATCGCCCGCAAAAAATTGCTTTAGATGAACATCAATCACCAACCCGTGACGGTGATTCTAGAGCAGCGATGCTCATCGAGACTACCCAAAACGACGTACACACGTCGGCAAAACCATGAAAAGGACTTCATATGTGCACCCTGACACACTTCGTTCCTCACACAAACCATCCATCGATGCTGCCTCCGGCGATGTTTTCGCACACTGTGTTTGCCCCTGCGGAGCCTGCCATGCCGCGCTTCCAGGTGATATTGGCCGGCAATGCCTTCTTCCACATCAAGGAAATTTCCACGGGCCATGTAAGAGGTTTCCGCAGCAACCATAACGAAGCGTGCGCGCTTGCCCGCGCACTCGAGTCACGGTGCTGAACATTCTGCCTCGCTCCTCTCCTATAGACGTTTCGTCATGCCGACGAGTTAACTCAGCCGTCGGCAGGCAACTACTGCCATACTGCCGAACCAATGAAACCCGTTCCCAAGCCGGACGGCGTTCAACACAACAGAATATTTCCAAGGGAAGGCTGCTACGTGACGGAATTTGATATCGGTGAGTTTTTTATCCGGGGCGAAGCCAGAGAAGTCGAAGGAGAATTCCAGGCCGTCATTATCATGCGCGCCAAACCGCCGCTGACCACAGTGACGTATCACCAGGTCGAGAAGGATCGCTGGTTCAAAACTTCGGACGTAGCCGCCATCGCCGCTCAGGAAGCCGCAAAGGCCCTGAAGCTCGCCGTCGATGAAGGCGCATTGAAAGCCTGATCAGCCGGTTCGCAGTCTATGCTCATTCCTGCTTTCGAACATCGCTATCGAACTCCTGAAGTGCGGCCCCCTCAGATGCAATGCAGCTGCACCTCAGATCTCGCACCCGCGCGACCAGCAAGGAGATGAAGATGGATTCACCTACACACGATTTGAAAGGTTTGTTCGACCAGCTCGGCCTGGATTCCAGCGAAAAGGCAATCGACGATTTCATCGCCAGCCATTCCCCGCTGGCCGACGATAAAAAGCTCATCGATGCCGAATTCTGGACACCGCAACAAGCGGGCTTCCTGAAAGAGCAGTTGCGTGAAGACGCTGATTGGGCGCGGGTGGTCGATGACCTGAACCTGCGTATGCATCAGGTTCACTAGTCAATGCAGGCTGTCGGGGCCTTCGGCATTTAATTGCTCCAACCAGGCAGCCTTGCACTCTTGCGCTTCATCGCGACTGGAGAATGCCGTCCCCCGGCGCTCGCCGTTCAGCAATACGACCCAACAGACGCTCTGCCCCACCGCACGCAAGCTGGCGGGTACAGCGCTGCCAATCATCACCGCGACATCGACTTTGCTTTGCATGCTGACCTCTCGAACTTCATTAGCTACCTAACTATGTAGGCAGGGTAATGAGTTCATCGGCGTGGAAACAGCGACTGCGCTGCACAGATCAGTTGCCAGAATCGCAACAATGCCCCGGTGTATTCCTCTTATGAAAATGGGTGGCTGCACAATCCCGCGGATATTTCCGGCCCCCCTGTAGGAGCTGGCTTGCTAGCGATGGCTGAGCGTCAGGCGCCGTAGGTTTTGATGGTGTACATATCCATTCCTGCGGTAACGGCCGCTATGGGTTCCGCCCTTACGGCGGGTTACTTGGAAAAGCGCCAAGTAACCAAACGCTCTCGCCCCTGACGTACGGTGGCTCGCTAAGGCTCGCCATTCCCTCGCTCCGGTCCTGCTCCGTGGGCCCGCCGCCATCGGCCATCCATGGCCGGGGGCGGCTAACCCGGCATCCATGCCGGGTTGCCCACTGCGCAGAACCTGCGCTCGGCCTTCCGACGGGGCAGATCAAGATCAAAAGCCGGATCAATAGCCAAAGCGAGGCGGCCTGATAGCCGACCTGTTTTCCGTCAAGGTCATCGGCGGTGAACACCAATCTCATGTCCACCAAAAATCCCCTGTGGGAGCGGCGGTGCGACGATTCGACTTGCTCGCGATTGCGGACTTGCATTCAACATTGATGTCGACTGACACGGCCTCATCGCGAGCAAGTCGAATCGTCGCACCGCCGCTCCCACATTCATCGGGGTTGCTTCCAGAGGGATGTGAACGATCAAGTCAGCGAAGCGCGCCCGCTTGAAGCCCAGGTCGGCCCGCAGGCCGCCTCGCGGTGCTGTGGCGGTGATCGCCCCCTCGTGAGGCCGAGTGGAGGTTCTGCGCAGTGGGCAACCCGGCATGGATGCCGGGTTAGCCGCCCCCGGCCATGGATGGCCGATGGCGGCGGGCCCACGGAGCAGGACCGGAAGGAGGGCATGGCGAGCCTAAGCGAGCCACCGAACGAAAGGGGCAAAAGCGCTTGGTTACTTGGCGCTTTTCCAAGTAACCCGCTGTAAGAGCGGAACCAATAGCCGCCGTTACCACAGAAACGGATATGTCCCCCACCCCAAAAGCCCAGCAACTCAACGAGGACTTTCCGGCTTATACCCCAAACGCAACCCACCCCAATGCCGCCCCTTAATCATGATCGGCACCGAAAGATCATGCATCAGTTCCCCGGTATCCCGCGTATAGGTCTGCAACAGAACAGCCTGCTGATGACTGCCACAACGAATACCGGTGCGGTCGGAAAATTTGCGTTTGGTACGATTCTGCAACGTATCGACCTGCACATCCCCCGTCAGCGGCTGACTGAAAACCTTGTTGTGGGTCGGCACATAACCCTGCTGCGTACAGGCGATGGCGAATACCAGGCCTTCATGAAGCGGCAACAGCGGCTCCTGAATCGCCGGCAAAACCTGATCGGTGTAACGGTCGAAACGCGTCTGAAACTTGGCCGGGCTCGTATTGGGGATGGTCTGGTAATTGCGATCGAACAAGTCATCAAGACTGATAAGGCCCTGGTCGATATCCGCTTCGAAACGCGCCGCAATCTGACTCGCGCCTTCACGGGCCAGGTCATAAATCCGCTGGTGATAGTCATCCAGCCCGACTTCGGCAAGACGCTCACTGATGGTTTCGGCCTGCCCTTCCATCTGCACAGCGGCTTGCGCCAGGCGCTGGGTCTGTTGATCGCTGATCGCCAGGTCGCTGCGCATCTGCTCGATGGCGTGAAACAGACTGTCCAGTTGCTCGCGATTGGTCTCGGCGCCCTTGGCAATTTCGCCGACCTGACTTTCCACGCCAGCCGCCAGGCGCGCAATGTTTTCCAGGTGCTGACCGGTGTGCTCGACCTGCTTCACGCCGATGTCGAGGTCGCTGGACAACTGGCGAATCTGCTCGACCACCTGCGCGGTGCGTTGCTGGATATCGGCCACCATCTCGCCGACTTCTCCGGTCGCCGTCGCCGTGCGTGCGGCCAGGCCGCGAACTTCGTCGGCGACCACCGCAAACCCGCGTCCATGCTCCCCGGCTCGCGCCGCTTCGATGGCCGCGTTCAACGCCAGCAGGTTGGTCTGACTGGCGATGGACTGGATCACCAGCGTGACCCGTTGGATATCGTCGCTGCGCAGGCTCAGGGCTTCGATCAGCTCACGGCTATTGTTGGCGCGCTGACTGAGCTGGTGCATGCGACTGATGGATTCGATCAGCTCCGTGCGCCCTGCTGCGCTGCTCTGGTGAGCTTCGCTGGCGGCACCGAGGGCAGCGCGACTGAGTGTCGAAGTCGCCTGTTCAGTGGCGATCATCACTTCAGCGTTACTGACAATCTGTGCCGCGGCACCGAGTTGTGATTGCAGCTTGTCCGCCAGCTGCTTGACCGAATAGGCCACACCAGCGGCTGACAGAGCGTTGTGACTGGTGGTGTAGGAAAGATCTCGAGTCAGCTCGGCGATGGCACCGGAGCTGTCTGCGGATGATTCTTCGGGGATGGCTCGGGAACGCAGGCGAGGTAACCAGACAATCAGCACGGCCAGCGGCAGGCCGAGGTAAAGCGACCAGCCGCCCAGCGCCATGCCGCACAGCAAGAGCATCAGGGCGATGCTTTGCAGTGTGGGCGTCAGCCAAGGGTTTTTCGGCAAAAGCACGGGGGCAGGCACTGCCCCGACCAGAGATCCGTCCCGCGTCATATCTTCACCCCACGTACTTCTAATTGTTGTCTGCGCATTTAACGCCACTACAGGGCCATTATCCATGGTCCATTAGTAGTGGGCGTTGCAGCAGATCAATAGAAGCGCCTAAGGTTTTTCACAGACGAAAAAAAGCATCGCGGGCCAGCCTTGCTCCTTCAGGAACGAGGCTTGCCCGCGATGCGGGGCGCTACGAAATCAGGCCTGACGCTGGTGCTTGTCGATCTGTTCGTGACGCTCTTGAGCTTCGATGCAGTACTTGGTGGTCGGGCTGATCAGCAGGCGTTTCAGGCCAATGGCCTCGCCGCTGTCGTCGCACCAGCCGAAGCTGTCTTCCTTGATGCGTTCCAGCGCCTGTTCCAACTGAGGCAGCATGCGCTGGTCGCGATCGATAGCGTTCACCAGCCAGGTGCGCTCTTCTTCGACAGACGCCGCGTCAGCCGGATCGGCCGGGGTGTCCAGGCTCTCGATGGCGATGCGGTTCTGCTCGATGCGCTCATGGGTTTCGACTTTCATGTTCTGCAACAGCTCAGAGAAAAAAGCATGTTGCTCGGCATTCATGTAGTCATCCGCCGGCATGGCCAGCAACTTGTCCTTTGTCATTGATATCTCTATAAAAAAACGTGCATTAAGGCGAATTAGGGAGCGTTCCGGCGGACCTGGTCTGGCCATCGGAACGGCGCCGTTTATTCCAAGCGCCACCCGGCACTCAATTTACGAGGGGCGGCAGTCTAAGGCCGACTTGAGGCCCCAGCAACTGAAAAGTCAGCGAATTTGTCCGACAAAGCCCTGAAAGTGCTCTATGGCAACCTTTGCGGTGGTTATCGGAGTGCGTTTATAGCAAGAAATTCAATCGAGCGGCTGTATATAGAAGACAAACGGCTGCGACAGAACGGGTTATCGGCCGCATTTGCAGGTTGATGAGCCGTCGGTGCAACACGTTTGCAGCACGTGGAACCTCGGCTAAGGTTATCCATCCCGAAACGACCATCTGAAGGAGCGGTGCAATGAAACTGATCGGCATGCTGGATTCGCCTTATGTGCGACGGGTCGCCATTACTGCCAAACGCCTGGGCATCGACCTCGACCACCAATCGGTTTCGGTGTTTCGGCACTTCGAGCAGTTCCAGCAGATCAACCCGGTGGTCAAGGCGCCGACACTGGTGCTCGATAACGGCGAGGTGTTGATCGACTCAACATTGATCATCGATTACCTGGAGGCGCTGGCGGCGCCGGGTAAAAGCCTGATGCCCGGCGAGCTGGATCAGCGCCTGCGTTCGTTACGCTTGATCGGCCTGGCGCTGGCAGCGTGCGAGAAGTCTGTGCAGCTTTATTACGAACGCAACCTGCGACCCGCAGAAATCCAGTTCGAGCCGTGGGTGGAACGGGTCGAAGGGCAATTGGCGGCGGCGTATTCGGCGTTGGAGCGGGAGTTGGAATTGCAACCGCTGAAGACTGACGGTTCGATCAAACAGGATGGCATCACGCTGGCGGTGGCCTGGAGCTTCACCAATCTGGTGGTGCCGGATCAGGTGAGTGATCAGCACTTTCCACGGATCAGTGCATACACCGCGTATGCCGAGGGGCTTGATGATTTTGTGAGTACGCCGATCGAGTAGTTGGATTTTTTGTGTCTGGTCTGGCCGTCACATTCAACATCAATCCGACAGTCAGTTCCCCCAAACTAAAAGCCGCTTCTACCCGAGGCAGAAGCGGCAGTGAATCAGTGCATAAACAGGGCGATCAGGATGATGATCGGGATCGGTACACCGAGAAAGAACAGCAGTAATGAGCGCATGGTGATTCTCCAGGGTTAGCGAACAGGCACAGTGGTCACATAAGCGTCGGATTCCAGATACACCACGGCATCCCGACGACGACCGCCGAATGTAGCGGCGAAGCTGGCGAAGAACGCACCGATCAGCAACGCGATGAACATCCACAGCGACGTCCATGCCGCGACTTTGGCAGCCGTGTCGGCAGCTTGTTGAGCGGCCAGTTTCGCGTCAGCAACGGCTTTTTGGGTGCGAGCATAGACTTCATCGACACGACGCTCGGCGTCCGCTTGCGTGAGGTTGGTCCGTTGCGCCACCAGTTGCGCCAGATACGTGCGGTCTTCGGCGGCCAGTTGACCGTCGTTGCTCAGGGAGCGCACGAAGATGCGGGTCACCGTGCCGCGGGCAGCATCATCACTGATGGCAGCCGGGCGATCATCGCGGAACAGACTGTCGACGAAATAACCGTACTGGTCGCTGCTGGTATTGCCGGCGGCAGTTCCGGCCGCTTGAGTCGCGGCACTTGCAGCGCCACCGACCACATTTGCACCCGCCTCCACACCGCCGCTGACGATGCTGCTGACCGAGCCGACGACCAACGTCGCGGTCACCAGCGTCGCCACGCACCAGGCGAGGAAACCATGGGCCGTGTCGCGGAAGTAGACTTCATCGCCATGCATATACGCCCACTTCACCCGCAGGCGACCGGCGATGTAACCACCGAGCCCCGAAGCGACAATTTGCGTGGCGGCCAGCCAGATAATCGTTGAAATGCCCAAGCCCTTGGCACTGACGCCTTCGTTGGCCCATGGGGACACCGCCGAAAAGCCCAGGCCAAAACCGAGCAGTACCAGGATCAACGACAGCGCCGCCGCAGCAGCGGCCCCGGCGAAAATCGCACCCCAGGAAACGCCCGACAGCGTGCTTGACTCTTCTGCGGCAGGATAGAAACCATCAGAGGATCTATTCATTGTTATGTCGCTCCAGGCAGGAAAGATGTTGTTACAACTCGTCACAAGAGGAATTGCAGTCACCATGCCAGTCGCCGACTTTAAATAAATAGTGTTATTTCAATGACTTATAAAGTTTGAACTTCTTATTTCCATGCAATTTGCAAGGAACAGCCCAACACGGCGGGTTTTCTGCATTGCGCAATTATCACTTGCGTCGGTAGCTCTTGTTACCGCTTGGCGTCAGGCAATACACCCCGCCTCGTGGCCCCGTACAAAACGAACCCGAGCCGCACGTGCAGCCATCGGCGCTCTTCATCAAGGTTTGTGGACGCGCCTGGTTTGAGTCGCCATAAATAGCCGAACAACTCTTCTTCGACGCGCTGATAGAGCCGTCATTACAAAGGAACAGGTCGCCATCACATCGATCGATACCGCCCTTCTTTCCCGAACACGGCGTGTTACCCGCCCAGGCGCTCCCGCTAATGACGCACAGCAACAGCACAATAATCGGCATCCCGCCACGGCGAATCCAAGTGCGCACGGTCCAGTTCCCTTTCAAATTATGGCTATATGATATCAATGATCCGGACGCCTCATGCCCCACATGAAAGTTAATTTAAAAAGTCGGCGGCAATTCTTGGCAGAATGCCCACACACTTGCCTTGAACTGACTATCAGGTCCGCCCTATGACCCGCATCTTGACCATCGAAGACGACGCCGTGACCGCCCGGGAAATCGTCGCCGAATTGAGCAGCCACGGCCTCCACGTGGATTGGGTCGACAATGGCCGCGAAGGGCTTGAGCGCGCGGTCAGCGGCAACTACGACCTGATCACCCTCGACCGTATGCTGCCCGAGCTCGATGGCCTGGCGATTGTCACGACGCTGCGGACCATGGGCGTGTCGACGCCGATCCTGATGATCAGCGCCCTCTCCGATGTCGATGAGCGCGTGCGCGGCTTGCGCGCCGGCGGGGACGATTACCTGACCAAACCCTTTGCCACCGATGAAATGGCTGCGCGGGTCGAAGTGCTGCTGCGCCGGCAGAACACCGTGACCGCCCAGGCCACTACGCTGCGGGTCGCGGACCTGGAGCTCAACCTGATCAGCCACGAAGCCAGCCGCGACGGTCAGCTGCTGACGCTGTTGCCCACCGAGTACAAGTTGCTGGAATTCCTGATGCGCAACACCGGGCAGATTCTGTCGCGGATGATGATTTTCGAAGAGGTCTGGGGCTATCACTTCGACCCTGGCACCAACCTGATCGACGTGCACATCGGTCGACTGCGCAAGAAGATCGACCCGCCCGGCAATGTCCCCCTGATTCGGACCGTGCGAGGCTCGGGTTATGTCATTGCCGAACCCCTCTAAAGGCTGGCGTTCTTCCAGCAGCCGCTTGCTGGCGCTCTACAGTTCGCTGTTCGTGCTCTGGAGCGGAATTCTCATGGGGGTCATGTATTACGAGGTGTCCGCGTACCTGGACAACTTGGCCAAGCATTCGCTGATGCAACGTCAGCATCTGTTCTCGCGCTTTTCCGGCGAACAACTGGTGGACGCCCTCGCCGTCAGCATGACTTTCGACATTCGCGGCATCGACGCCTACGGCCTGTTCGATGCCGAGCATCGCTACCTCAACGGTGCCCTGCGGCACATACCTGCAGGCCTGCCGCTGGACGGCAGGATTCACATGCTCAGCGACTGCGCCGAATCCGACGACCCGACCCTGCCCAGCGACAGTTGCGATGCGGTGGCGACCCAGACACGTGATGGTCGCTGGCTGATACTGGTGCGCGACAACGGCTCGCTGTTCGCCGTGACCCGGATCATCCTCCACGCGCTGCTCTGGGGCGTGACCCTGACCATTTTGCCGGGCATCGTCGGATGGCACCTGTTGCGCCGTCGACCGCTGCGGCGCATTCGCGGGATTCAGGCCAGTGCCGAGGCGATTGTGGCCGGGGATCTGACCCGGCGTTTGCCGCTGTCCAATCGCCGCGACGAACTGGACATGCTCGCCGCCATCGTCAACGCCATGCTCGAACGCATCGAACGTTTGATGAACGAGGTCAAGGGTGTGTGCGACAACATTGCCCACGACTTGCGCACGCCGCTGACCCGCTTGCGGGCGCAGTTGTATCGCATGCAGCAACAGGCGGGCGAAGGCTCCCAGGAAGCCGCGCAACTGGATTCAGTGTTGAGTGAAGCGGACACCCTGATGGCGCGCTTTCGCGGTTTGCTGCGGATTTCCGAGCTGGAAGACCGGCAGCGACGCTCCGGTTTTGTGCAACTCGACCCGGTGCCGTTGCTGCAGGAACTGCACGACTTTTATCTGCCGCTGGCGGAGGAAGACCAGTTGGCTTTCAAGCTGCAGTTACCCGAATCATTGCCTGCGCTGAATGGCGATCGGGCGCTGTTGTTCGAAGCCGTGGCGAACCTGTTGAGCAATTCGATCAAATTCACACCGCCCGGCGGCGAGGTGATTTTGCGTGGGGTCAATGAGGGTGGGCATACGCGGATCGAAGTCCTCGACTCCGGACCGGGCATTCCTGCGGCCGAACGCGAAGCCGTGTTCCAACGCTTCTATCGCGCCGAAGGTGGCAATCAGCAAAGCGGATTCGGGTTGGGGCTGTCGATCGTGGCGGCGATCGTCAGCCTGCACGGGTTTACGCTTGAAGTGGATACCAGTGAGTTGGGTGGCGCAAAACTAGTGCTCGACTGCCGGCAGAGCCTGATACCCCAGACCTAGCGCGATCTCAGGCACGAAGAAGATCAAATGTGGGAGCGGGCTTGCTCGCGAAGGCGGTGTAGCAGCCAACAAAACAGTGACTGACACACCGCTATCGCGAGCAAGCCCGCTCCCACATTGGATTTGTGGTGTTTGTCAGGCCGGGTAGTTGGCTCGAAGGGCTTCAAGTCCACCCTGGTAGATGCCGCCAAACAGCGCCGTCACTTCCTCCTCACTCACACCCACCGGCGCAAACCGACCCGACCAGGTCACCCGCGCCCTCTCACCCTGCGCTTCAACGCGAATCGTCGCCAGGTAATCAGTCGCCGGGAACGGCGCCTGCAAAATCGAGTAGCTGTATGTCTTCCCGGCGTTATCAAACGCCTCCAGCCGCTCAACCACCACCGCGCCATCCGCCGTTTGCAGACTGCGCACACGCCCGCCTTCGCTCAGCTCGCTTTTGGGAATGAACGGCAGCCAGTCCGGCAGCGAATTGAAGCCGCCGATCAATTGCCAGACCTGCTCGGCCGAAGCCGGGATGTCGATAAATGCTGATGCAGTTGCCATGTAATCCTCTCACTCAATCAAAAAAATTCAGATTGCCATGCTGTCGACGACACCGCCGTCGACTCGAAGGGCTGCGCCGGTTGTGGCCGACGACAGCGGCGAAACGATGTAAGCCACCAGGTTGGCGACTTCCTCGACATTCGCCACGCGCTGGATGATCGATGTCGGCCGGGCCTTGCGCACGAAGGCGTCGGCTTCTTCCCGAACACTGCGCCCCGATTCGGCCGTGGCGTCCTTGAGCATCTGCTCAAGACCATCGGTCAACGTCGGGCCGGGCAGGATCGCGTTGACCGTCACGCCAGTGCCCGCCAGCCGCTTGGCCAGGCCATGGGATACGGCGAGGTTAGCGCTTTTGGTCACGCCATAGTTGAGCATGTCAGCCGGAATCGCGATCCCGGATTCCGAGGACAGGAAGATCACCCGCCCCCAGCCCTGCTTGACCATGTCCGGTACGTAATGCCGTGACAGGCGCACACCGGAGATCACGTTGACCTCGTAGAAACGCGTCCACTCGCTGTCCGGCGTGTCGAAGAAATCCACCTCGTTGAAGATCCCGAGGTTGTTGACCAGGATGTCCGCGCGCGGCTCGGCGGCGAACAATTGCTCGGCGCCTTCGGCGGTGCCGAGGTCTGCGGTCAGGCCACGCAATTGCGCACCCGGCACGCTCTGGCGAATACTCGCCAGCGCTTGCTCGACCTTGGCCGTCTCGCGGCCGATCACCACCACCGTGGCGCCGGACTCCGCCAGTGCCTTGCTGATGCCCAGGCCAATGCCGGCGGTGCTACCGCTGACGATAGCGAGTTTTCCGCTCAAATCAATTTTCATAGTGCACCGCCTTTGTAGGAGCTGCCGAAGGTTGCAGTCTTTTGACCTGGCAACGGCGCTCGTTCAGAAACCAGATTAGCCTCGCGCATGGCTTGCCAGAACGCAGCGGGAATCACCGCCGACAGCGCCGCGACATCTTCAGCGATCCGGTCCGGACGGCTGGACCCCGGAATCACCGCCGCGACGGCCGGATTTGCCAGGGAGAACTGCAACGCAGCGGCCTTGATGTCGACACCGTGAGCAGCCGCGATGCGTTTGATCTGCTCGACTTTATGGACGATCGCCGGGCTGGCCTTCTGGTATTCGAAGTGCGCGCCGCCGGCCAGAATGCCTGAGCTGTAAGGGCCACCGACCACGATTTCGACGTTCTGCGCCAGCGCGGCGTCCATCAGGCGTTGCAGGGCACGGTCATGGTCGAGCAGCGTGTAGCGCCCCGCCAGCAGAAAACCGTCCGGTTGGGCTTCGGTCAGATCAAGGGTCAACTCGCACGGCTCGACCTTGTTCACGCCCAGGCCCCAGCCCTTGATGACGCCTTCTTCACGCAAACGGGTCAGTACCTTGAACGCACCGGTGCGGGCCTGGTTGAAGTATTCCAGCCATTGATCGCCGTAGAAATCCTGCGCGATGTCATGCACCCAGACGATGTCCAGTCGATCGGTTTGCAGGCGCTTGAGGCTGTCTTCGATGGAACGCATCGTCGCGTCAGCGCTGTAGTCATTGACGATCTTGTTCGGGCGACCGTGTTCGAACACACCGCTCTTCTCGCCCAGATCACGGGCAGCGGCGTCTTCGACTTCATCGAGAATCACCCGACCGACCTTGCTGCTCAGTACGTAGTCGTCACGGTTGTACCGGGCCAGTGCGGCGCCGAGGCGAATCTCCGACAGACCCGAACCGTAAAACGGCGCGGTATCGAAATAACGCACGCCGGCATCCCAGGCGGCGTGCACGGTGGCCATCGCTTCTTCTTCCGGGATGGCGCGGAACATGTTGCCCAATGGCGCGGTTCCGAAACCCAGCGTGCCGGGCAGTTTGTCTTTCAAGCTCATGATTCAATCCTCTCAAATGTCTCGTAAACCTGTAGGAGCCGGCTTGCTGCGGGCGGCGCACCGATGAAAGCGGCGGGTCAGTAGCCATTTGTCGTGACATGGAAGCCTTCGCCAGCAAGCCGGCTCCTACAGAGCGCGGTGTTTGCGTTACCGTTGGGCAGATCCTAGATTGCGAGGATCGGACCGTCCAAGACATAATGCGCAGCACTTGAGTCCCTATAGGTCTTACATGATCGACATTCGCCAATTGCGCTACTTCGTTGCCGTCGCCGAAGAAGAACACGTCGGTCGCGCCGCCGAACGCCTGCACATTTCCCAGTCGCCCCTGAGCCGGCAGATCGCCCAGCTTGAGGAACGCCTGGGCCTGACCCTGTTTGAACGCAGCCAGCAGCGCATTCGCCTGACCCGCGACGGCCAGACCTTTCTCGCCGAAACCCGCGCCCTGCTGACCCACGCCAATCGCCTGGAGTCCCTCGGCAAACGCCTCGGTCGTGGCGAAGAAGGCGGTTTGTGCATCGGCTACATCGAAAACGCCATGCACGCCGGCGTCCTGCCGAATGCCTTGCGGGTGTTGCGGGTGGACCGACCGAACGTGCATGTCGCGCTGTATAACCTGAGTTCCGCCGAACAACTCGAAGGCTTGCGTCAGCGTAGCCTCGATATCGCGTTGGTCAGCGAACCGCCCGTCGCCGACGATCCGGACTTGCTGGGTTTTCAGGTGCTCGACGACCCGATGCTGCTGGCGCTGCCCGAGCACCATCCCCTCGCCCGCCAAGCGACGCTGAGCCCGGCAGACCTGGCTGACCAGGAATGGATCGGCGTGCAACACCGACAGAACTGCGCCAGCCGCGAAGACTTCGTCAGCGCCTGCATCCGCGCCGGTTTCACCCCTGACATCCGCATGGAAGCCACCGAACCCTTCACCGCGTTGGGTCTGGTGGCGTCGGGGTTGGGGATCGCGATGATTCAGAAAGGCCTGAGCCGAAATGCACCACCGGGCGTGGTGCTGCGGGAAGTGCCGTGGATTGCGTTCACCACGCCGTTGTGGGCGGCGTGGCACCGGATCAATTTGCGGCCGTTGGTGGAGACGTTCAGGAAGGTGTTGACCGAGCCGGGTGCGGCCACATAAGACAGGGCGGATGATCCCGATGCCCGTCGGTCAATGCCGTCCATGTGGGAGCGGGCTTGCTCGCGAAGGCGGTGTATCAGCCCACTGAACAGTGACTGACGCACCGTCTTCGCGAGCAAGCCCGCTCCCACATTGGATCGTGGTCAAATTCGTCATGTTTAAAAGCGCTGCGCGTTACTCCATGAGTGCTGCAGCGCCTTTGAACAGGCGGCAGACCGGGCATTGAATCGACTCGACCCGATCGGGCACCTGCGGCCCCTCGCCACAGTGAATCCTCCTGTCCCAAGGGTTTGGTGCTTTACTGGAAAGACCCGGAATTCTAGCGAGTAGCCCCGCCATGAACCGCAACGACCTGCGCCGCGTGGACATGAACCTGTTGGTGATTTTCGAAACCCTGATGTTCGAAAAGAACCTGACACGGGCCGGGGAAAAGCTGTTCCTCGGCCAGCCCGCCGTCAGCGCTTCACTGGCCAAGTTGCGTGATCTGTTCGATGACCCGCTGCTGGTGCGTAACGGTCGCGTACTGGAGCCGACCCAGCGCGCGCTGCAGATTCTCAAGGAATTGCAGCCCGCGATGGACACCATTTCCGGCGCGGTCAGCCGGGCCAAGGATTTCGACCCGGCCACCAGCCGCGACGTGTTCCGCATCGGTCTGTCGGATGACGCCGAATTCGGCCTGTTTCCGCCGCTGCTCAAGCAAATCCGCGAAGAGGCGCAGAACGTGGTGGTGGTCGTGCGCCGGGTGAATTTCCTGCTGATGTCGTCGATGCTCGCCAGCGGCGAGATTTCCGTCGGGATCAGCTACACCACGGAACTGCCGGCCAACGCCAAGCGCAAGAAACTGCGGGACCTGAGCGTGAAGATCCTGCGCGGCGACAACCGTCCCGGCGTCCTGACGCTGGATGATTACTGCGAACGGCCGCATGCGCTGGTGTCGTTTTCCGGGGATTTGACCGGCGCTATCGACAACGATCTGGCGCGCATAGGCCGCTCACGCCGCGTGGTGCTGGCGGTGCCGCAGTTCGCCGGGCTGCGCGCTCTGCTGGCCGGCACCGACATGCTCGCCACGGTGCCGGATTACGCCGCGTGTGCGCTGATCGAAGGCAGCAGCCAGTTGCGGGCCGACGACGCGCCGTTTGACATCAACCTGTCCGAGCTGTCGATGGTGTGGAACGGGGTCAACGATAACGATCCGGCAGAACGTTGGTTGCGCTCGCGAATTGCCCAACACATGTCGGCGCCACTGCCGGGGCATTGACCGCGTTGAAGCCCGGGTCAGTCTCGCGCAGGAAAATCGGCAGGTCCGTCATCGGCGGCATGGCCGGAATATCGAAGTACATCTGGATCACCCAGCCGCGGTGATAACTGGCGTGATTGACCACGTGCAGCAGCATCGCGCCGGCGCTCATGGTGCCGCTTTCGCCAGAGACGAACCTGAACTCCACGGGTTTATCCAGCGACGCCTCGGTTTGCCGGTCGCTCCAGTTGCAGTACCAATGATCGATGTCCTTTTGCGCCATGCGCAGGTCAGCGAGGTCGGGATGCAGCAGATCGTGTGAAGTCTTGAAGCCGTGTCCCCGGCCTTCGAGGTGAGCCTGCCAGATGCAGTCCACCACGTAGATGTGGTTCAGGGTGCCGATCATGTTCTTGAACACCGAGACCCGCGCTTTGTTGACCTCGCCCGGCGGCAAATCGGCCAGGCTATCGAAGAGGCGCTGATTGGCCCAGCGTTTGTAATCGGCCAGCATGCGGGCTGTGCGTACGTTGATCATCGCAGGTCTCCCATTGTGATGGGCGCACTGCAAAGCATAGCCCTCATCACGCGAGGCAGCTCAAACGCTGATCATCGGTCGCCCAGTGCCTGAGTTACCCGCTCGGCCAGCGCCAGGCAACTGGTCAGCCCCGGTGATTCGATGCCGAACAGATTGACCAGTCCTGGCACGCCATGGGCGTCCGGGCCGCTGACAATGAAGTCGGCAGCGGGTTCTGTCGGGGCGTTGATTTTCGGGCGGATGCCGCTGTAGGCCGGTTGCAGGCTGGCATCGGGCAAGGCAGGCCAGTAACGCCGGATGGCCTCGTAGAAACCCTCGGCACGGCGCGGATCGACGCGGTAATCGATGTGATCGACCCACTCCACATCCGGTCCGAAACGCGCCTGACCGCCCAGATCGAGGGTCATGTGCACCCCCAGCCCGGCACTTTCCGGCGCCGGATAAACCAGATGCCGGAACGGCGCGCGGCCGCTGAAACTGAAATAGCTGCCCTTGCACAAACGAGGCGTTGGAACGTGCAGCGACGCCAAACCTTCAATACGGCTCGCCACCTGCGGTGCGGACAACCCGGCGCAATTGATCAACTCACGGCAGCTCAAGGTCATAGGCTGGTCGCCGCCCATGTGCAATTGGAAACCCTGTTCGCCGCATCGGGCCGATATCAGTGGCGTGTGAAACACCATCGACGCTCCGGCGGCCTCGGCGTCCCCCTGAAGCGCCAGCATCAGGGCATGGGAATCGACAATTGCGGTGGAAGGCGACCAGAGCGCGGCGACGCAAGACAGCGCCGGTTCGAGTTCCCGGGCCTGATGGGCATCCAGCCATTGCAAGTCATCGACACCGTTGCGTGCGCCCTGCTCCAGCAACTTCTGCAACGCACCGCGCTGGTCATCATCAGTGGCGACGATGAGCTTGCCCAGTCGCTGATAACCGACGCCACGCTCATCACAAAAGGCATAAAGACGCTGTTTGCCCTCCACGCATAATTGCGCCTTGAGGCTGCCGCTCGGGTAATAGATGCCGGCGTGGATCACTTCCGAATTGCGCGAACTGATGCCCACGCCAATGCCCTCGCCGGCTTCGACCAGAATCACTTCGCGCCCGCTGCGGGCCAACGCTCTGGCCACCGCCAGCCCGATCACGCCGGCCCCGACCACTACGCATTCGATATCGACGCTCACCTGCCCTGCGCTCCTTTTAACGATCAAAACGTACCGGGATAACTGCCGCCGTCGAGCAACAGATTTTGCCCTGTCAGGAAACCCGCGTGGGCGCTGCAGATAAAGGCGCAATAGGCGCCGAACTCATCGGGCTGGCCAAAGCGTTGGGCCGGCACGTGTTTGCGCCGCTGCTCGCTGATTTGCTCGACGCTGGCGCCATTGGCCTCGGCGGCGGCACTCAAGGTTTTGTGTAAACGCTCGGTCTCGAACGGGCCGGGCAGCAGATTGTTGATCGTGACGTTGTTCCCCGCCAGCCTCGACTGACGCGCTAGCCCGGCAATGAAACCGGTCAAGCCGCTGCGGGCGCCGTTGGAAAGTCCGAGTACATCGATCGGCGCCTTCACCGCGCCGGAGGTGATGTTGACGACGCGTCCGAAACCGCGCTCGGCCATGCCATCGACGCAGGCCTTGATCAGCTCGATGGGCGTGAGCATGTTGGCATCCAGCGCCTTCAACCAGTCTTCGCGCTGCCAGTCGCGGAAATCACCCGGCGGCGGGCCACCGGCGTTATTGATCAGGATGTCCACTTGCGGGCAGGCCGCCAATACTTGTTCGCGCACCGCTGGCTCGCTGATGTCGCCGGCCACCGTGCGCACTTCGATGGTCGGCGCCAGGCCACGCAATTCTGTGGCGGCGGCTTGCAACGTTTCATCGCCACGGGCGTTGATCACCAGGTTCACGCCCTCCTCCGCCAAGGCTCGCGCACAGGCCAGCCCCAAACCCTTGCTGGCGGCGCAGACAATCGCCCAGCGCCCCGATATTCCCAATTCCATGACAATGCTCCCGACGGTTCGAATGCCTAACGTTACCACCGTGCGCCGGATGGATACCGAGGGGAAACAGCACTGTCCCGGCAATTCAATTGTTCCGGAATCTCAAGAATGGGTACGAGGCACCCTGCAGGAGCACGGCTTGCCGGCGAAGGCGATTTCACCGACGCCATCGCGACCCTCGCCACTCGGTCGCCGAGCAGACCCGCGACGCGCTGGCGCGAGTGGATGCCTTGCTGGCCGAAGCCGGTTCTACCCGGGAACACCTGCTGCAAACCACCATCTGGCTGGCCGACATGGCGGATTTCGAGGCGATGAACACAGTGTGGGATGCCTGGATTCCAGCCGGTCACGCACCAGCCCGCGCGTGTGGCGAGGCCCGACTGGCGGATCCGCGGCTGCTGGTTGAAGTGATAGTTTGTGCCGCAAGGAACTCCTGACGGTCGCAGAGAATCCTAGATTATGTGGTACTTCCTTTACGCTTCACGCTTTCAGAGGACACCGTCATGCGCCGTCTGATCATCATCTCTTCCCTTGTATTGTGCTTACCCTTCGGCTCGGCTTTCGCGAAAGTGGATGCGGGCGATGTGGCCACTTCGGCCGGGGTTTCGGCTTCGCTGTACTCGACCTTCAAGGACGACAAACTCATGATTCCCGCCCGGGATGATGCCTCCAGCTTCGTGGCCAGTGGCGGTGCGATTCGTGGTGTGTATCTGGAGTCGGTCATGAAGCAGATCCGCCAGGACAATCCCGGACTGAACGCCAGCGACGAAGACCTGGCCAGAGCCATTCTGATCCAGGACGGCGCCGCTGCCGGGCAATGAAGGCTTAAACAGTCGCGGTGGGGCTTGTGACACCTGACCAGGTGTCTGCAGCCCTGCTTCGCTTTGCGTCTACTTTGCGCTTGCAGCGGATGAACGCGCCCATCCGGCAACCAGTTGTGCACTGATGCTGACGCCACCGCACACCACGATTACCACGTCATGGGCATCGGCAATTGCCGGGTGGTCCAGATAGCCGATGGCCAACGAAACACCGCATGCCGGTTCCACCAGCTGACGTAAATCGTTGGCGTAACGCACCACGCCCATGATCGCTTCGTCATCGCCGAGCACCACGCATTGGTGATCAAAATCGAGGATGTGCTGCACCGGCCAGGCGGCCACTTGAGCCGCGCCGAGCGAGGTCGCCACGGTGTCGATGCGCGAAAGCCTGACGGGATGCCCGGCCTTGATCGCCGCCGAAAAAGACGCCGCACCCGCGGTTTCGCACGCGACGATGCGGCAATCCATACGGCCATGCCGAATCAATCCCGTGAGAAGGCCCGCCAGCAAACCACCGCCCCCCACCGACGTCACCAGCGTATCGACCCGAGGACAGTCCTCGAGAATCTCATCGATCATCGTGCTATGCCCTTCCCACAACACCGGATGATCGAAGGCCGGCACGTATTCGGTGTCCGCCCCTTGTGAAAGCTCTTTCGCCCGCTGATTGGCGTCGTCCCAGACCTTGCCGTGAACGATCACTTCGGCACCGGTTTTGCGAATCCTCGCGCGCGTGCTTTCCGGGGTGGTGTGCGGCACCACGATGCAGGCTTGCAACCCCAGGCTGGCCGCCGCGACAGCGGTGGCGAAACCGGCGTTGCCGCCAGAAGGACAGACCACCTTGCGCTTGCCCTGGGCCTTTGCCTGGCTGCACAAGAGCCCCATGCCACGCAGTTTGAACGAACCGCTGGGTTGCAGGTTTTCCAGCTTGAGCCAGATTCGCCGAGTGGCGGTCGACAAGCCCGGGTGCAGGATCAAGGGTGTTCTGATGTGAAGCATGTCGGGGTCCTCGGGCGCGCACCGACTTGTCGAGTGGTTCAACGAGTCGGTGTCGAGCGGTCCTTATTCAAGCTTAGATCACCCTGGCCCGAGCTTTGCCGTTTCAGCGATAACGCGGTGCCGCCACGGAGTTGCCGAACAGGCCCGACAGGGTTTTGCGCTGGGCGTCGTAACGGTCCCATTGCGCGCCGTCGTGCAGGCCCGGAATAGTCACCACTTCTCCATTCGCCAGCCCTGCCAGCGCCGCATCGACCATGTCCTCGGCGGTCATGACGATTTCCTGCGGCAGGTTTTCCACCGGGTTGCCGGCCTCGCTCCAGAAATCGGTGGCGGTGGCGCCAGGCAGTACGGCCTGAATACGAATGCCTTTGTCGGCCAGTTCATGGTGCATCGACTGGCTCAGGCCCAGAACGAATGCCTTGGTCCCGCCGTACACGCCATTAAGAATCTCCGGCGCAATCGCCACGATCGAGGAAATGTTGATCACGGTGCCGTTGCCACGGGCGACGAACCCGGGCGTCACCGCGTAGGCCAAACGCGTGAGTGCGGTGACGTTGAGGGTAATCATGTCTTCCATGTCATCCACCGGGCTGCCCAGCAGCGGCATGACGGCGCCGACCCCGGCGTTGTTGACCAGCAAGGTGATGCTGGCGTCGGTGCGCAGAATCCCTTCGACCCGGCGCAGATCGGCCTTGTCTTTCAGATCGGCAGCGACGACTTCCACGGCACGACCGGTTTCGTTGCTCAGGTGATTGGCCAGGGCGTTCAATTTGGCCTGGCTTCGAGCGACCAGAATCAGATCGTAACCCTGACGGGCGAGTCTATCGGCGTAGACCGCGCCGATGCCGGAAGAAGCGCCCGTGATCAGGGCGGTGCCTTTGGATGAGAGAGCCATGTTCAGTGTCCTTCACAGTGAGGCGAGGTGTTCGCCGGGTGTGACAGTTATAAATTGACTGACCTGCGTCTCAAATGACGTTTAAAGTACGCTTTTAGGACATGTCCTTTTGAGGGCCTATCGATGACTTCCGTGGCGTTTGTGGTGTTTGAGGGGTTTCAGTCCATGGCGCTGGCGGCCATGCCGGTATTCGAGTACGCCAACTTCAGCGCCGGCGAAGCGCTTTACGATGTCAGCGTACTGTCCGAGGACGGTCGCACCTTGCGTGCTTCCGGTGGTTTGAGTGTCGGCACCGAGGCGTTCGATGAGCGGGTGTTCGATACGGTGATCGTGGTTGGCGGCGATGCCATTCTCGAGCAGGCGCCCGAGGGCGTGCTGGATTACCTGCGCACCAGCGTTAAAACCGCGCGGCGCACGGCGTCTATTTGCTCCGGGGCGTTCGTCCTGGCCCAGGCTGGTTTGCTCGATGGACGACGGGCGACGACGCATTGGGCGTACGCACGGGAACTGCAAGCGCGGTTTCCGTCGATCAAAGTCGAAGAGGACCGCATTTACGTGATTGACGGCTCGATCTGGACGTCCGCCGGAATGACCGCCGGCATCGACCTGGCCCTGGCCATGGTCGAAAAGGATCACGGCCCCGAACTCGCCCGTTCCGTGGCGCAGAAACTGGTGATGTACCACCGGCGTGCGGGCGGCCAGTCCCAGCATTCGGCGCTGCTGGAACTGGAGCCGAAATCCGACCGCATCCAGACCGTGCTCGGCTACGCCCGGGAACACCTCGCCGAGGCGTTATCCGTGGAGCAACTGGCGGACGTGGCGCGCCTCAGCCCGCGCCAGTTCAGCCGGGCATTCCGGGCAGAAACGGGACAATCGCCGGCCAAGGCCATCGAAAACCTGCGCCTGGAAGCGGCTCGACAGATGCTGGAGCGTGGGCGATTGAACCTCGATCAGATTGCCACCGAAGCCGGTTTCAGTGATCGCCGGCGTATGCGTGAAGCGTTTCTTCGGGCGTTCGGGCAGCCGCCACAGGTAATTCGACGCAACGCCCGAGCCGAACTCCTGTAGGAGCCGGCTTGCTGGCGATCGGGCCATGAAGCAGGTGGTGATTTGGAGAACGCCATCGCCGGCAAGCCAGCTCCTACAATGTAAGAAGTATTCGTTCGAAGTGCGGGGTGACCATGAAAATCTCGGCCAGACTGGCGTTTTTCGCCATCGCCAGCACCCTCGCCTACCTTGGCCTCGCTGTGTGGGGGTTGGGCGGGTTTGCGGCGTTTTTCTCCCACGGGGCGTTGGTGGTCGTTGCCTTGGCGACCCTGGCGATGGCGGTCGCGTCGCTGTTCACCGAGGTCAATCTCAGCTCCGGCGAACGGGAAGACCGGGCCAATCGCTGGGTGCTGCCAGTTTTCGGGGTGATCGGGATAGTGAGCGGTTTTTTACCGGCCTACACCGACCGGATCGATTTCTGGACCTTCGGTGGCGAAGGCGTGCGCTGGCTCGGGGCGTTGCTGTTCATTGTTGGCGGTGCATTGCGCATGTGGCCGGTGTTTGTGCTGGGCAAGCGTTTCAGCGGGTTGGTGGCGATTCAACCGGGGCACCGACTGGTGACCGATGGGATTTATCGAACGTTGCGCAACCCCAGTTATCTGGGGATGTTGGTCATTGCGCTGGGTTGGGCGCTGGCGTTTCGTTCCGGCGTTGGCCTGTTGCTGGCGGCGCTGACGGTGATCCCGCTGATCGCCCGCATTCACTCGGAAGAAGCGCTGCTGCGGGCGCAGTTTGGCAGTGAATACGAGGCGTATTGCAGCCGTAGCTGGCGGTTGATACCCGGGGTTTATTAGTCAAACACGTACCAATGTGGGAGCGGGCTTGCTCGCGAAGGCGGAGTGTCAGTCAACAATGATGTCGACTGACACTCCGCCTTCGCGAGCAAGCCCGCTCCCACATTGATTTGTGTGAATTAGGAATAATGCAGACGGATCAGGCCATCGTCATCTACTCGGCAGGCGGCCGATTCATAACTGACCATCGTCGCATGCGGTGTTTCCAGCGGATGTTCATGGGTCGAGGTGATGATCACAAGGTCAGCCCCCGCCGCTTCTGCCGCGAGAATACCCACCGTGGCATCTTCGAAGATCAGGCAATCGGTTACGTCGACGCCCAATCGCTGAGCCGCCAATCGATAACCCGCGGGGTCGGGTTTGCCGGCGCTGACATCTTCCGCCGTCACCATCACCGCAGGTTCAGGAATCCCCGCCGCCGCCATCCTGCGCAGAGCCAGTGCCCTGGGCGCAGACGTGACGATAGCCCACCGATTGGCCGGCAGCGACGCCAGGAAATCCGCCGCACTGGCCACTTCGACAATCCCTTCGACGTCATCGATTTCCGCTTGGGTAATCCATGCCGCTTCAGCCACGGCATCGACACCCGGCAAGGCCTGGCGATTAACCGTGTCGATGGCCCGGACGCCATGAATGGTCGGCAGGAAGGATTCGACATCCACCCCGTGACGCAAGGCCCAGGTGGTCCAGATGCGTTCGGCGGCGGCGATGGAATTGAGGACGGTGCCGTCCATATCGAACAGAAACGCGCGATAAGGCTTGTTGAAAACCGATGGTTGAGCTGACAAGGATGAGCGTCCTTTTGCAAGAGCCGGGCGGGTGTGTCAGCAATGTACACGACCCTCGTCGGCACTGCCGCAGGCTACGAACTTTGATCTTCGCTTTTTAAAGCCAAAAGATCGCAGCCTGCGGCAGCGCCTACAGGGTGCGATGCGACTTCAATGCACCTGCCACGCAATCGAGCAATTGCCCCAGCGCCCAGGGTTTCTTGATGAAGGACACCTCGTGCCTCACCCCGGAACTCTGCGGCGTTTCGAAGCCGGACATGATCATGATCGGCTTATCCGGCCAGCGGTCGCCGAACAGATTGGCCAGGTCCGCGCCATTGAGTTTGCCGGGCATGGTGATGTCCGTCAGCAGCATCATCACGTTGTCGGCGTGCTGCTCCAGGTAACTTGCAGCAGCATCCGCGCTGGTCTGCGGTTCAACGACAAAACCTTCCTCCTGAAGAATTTCGCAGAGAAACTCCAGAATCAGCGGGTCATCCTCCACCACAAGAATCAACCCGCAAGGAAGGTGCTCGTCCGCCATCGATACTGGACACATGACTTTACCGCTCCCTGATTGCCTAATGATTTTCGCGGGCTCAACTCCGCTGCCTACAGGTATGAGCAGCGGACTCGGCGGAAATTCATTTTTGATACAGGCAAGTGAAAAAACAGGCGTCCTGCAGAATCAGATCGGCGGCCTTTCCTCCACCATCAGCACCGCTGCATGCGTATTGCCGGATTTTTCATGGGTGCAAACGCTGCCCCCCTGCGCGAGCAAGCTCTGCTCCTGCAGGGGATCGCGTTGATTGGATTACTGCGACATGTTGTCCTTTTTCATGGCGTCTTTGGACATGGCGTCCTTCTTCATCGAATCCTTGGACATGGCATCTTTCTTCATTGTGTCCTTGCTCATGGCGTCCTTTTTCATCGTGTCTTTTTTCATGGCGTCCTTGGACATCGAATCCTTGCTCATGCTGTCATTGCTCATGCCATTGGTTGCTTCGGCGGCAAACACACTGGCAGCGCCCATGGCGAGGCACATGGACAGGACGACGGTGGTTAACTTTTTCATGATGAAACTCCTTGAAGCACAGTTTGCGGGTGAGTGAAATTGTCGGGCGCCGTCAGCTGCCACCGAACCAGTTGTAGCCCTGGTCTTCCCAGTAGCCGCCGCTGTAGGTGTTGCTGACGAAAATCGCCTGGATATGTTTGGGGTTCTTGTAGCCGAGCTTGGTGGGCATGCGCAGCTTCATCGGGAAGCCGTATTCACGCGGCAGCACCGCGCCGTCATAGGTCAGCGCCAGCAGAGTTTGCGAGTGCAGCGCGGTGGCCATGTCGATGCTGGTGTAGTAGTCGTCGGCGCATTTGAAACCGACATATTTGGCATCGGTGTCGGCCCCGATCCGTTTCAGGAAATCGCTGAACCGCACGCCGCCCCAACGCCCGATCGCGCTCCAGCCTTCGACGCAGATATGCCGGGTGATCTGCTCGTCCTGGGCCATGGCGCGCAGCTCTTCAAGACGCCAGCTGCGTTTGTCGGCGACCAGGCCAGTGACCTCCAGCCGATAGCTTTCTTCCTCTACGGTGGGTGCCTCGTCGATGCCGTAAAAGGCATTGAATGGAAACGGCCGGGTGATCATCGACGCCGGATAGGTCGGCGCCAGTGCATTGGGGTTGAACAGCCAGCCCTGCACCCTATCGTTGAACCGCGACATGGACGACAGCGCGGTCTCGACGCTTTCGTTGTCGGTGAGGTTGCAGCCCGACAACATGGCCACGCCGCCGAGGGTCAACCCACGCATCAGGAACGAGCGACGTGAGCGATCCTCGATCTGCGGCGCAATGATTTTCCGGGCGTCTTTCAGGATGGACGACTCGTCCAGCCCCTCGATGCGCTTTTTCATACGGGCTCCTTGCGACCGACAATCATGGCCAACAGCGTTTTGGGAACGAGCGCGACCATCACCAGATGCACCGCCACAAAGGCCACCAACAACGCCATCGCGATGAAATGCACATGCCGCGCCGCTTCGTAGCCGCCGAGCAATTCACGCAACAGCGGAAACTGGACGGACTTCCACAACACCAGCCCGGAGATCACCAGCAGCGTGATGTCGACCATCACGAACAGGTACGCCACCCGTTGCACCTGGTTGTAGTGACTCAGGTCGGCATGTCCCAGCCGCCCGCGCAATGCGGCCCACAGGTCATGCAAGACACCTTTCGGCGACACCGGGAAAAAACGTCGTGACAGCCGGCCGCTGGCAAGGTTGACGATCAGGTAGACGAGGCCGTTGATGGCTAGGAGCCACATCGCCGCGAAATGCCATTGCAGCGCGCCGCCGAGCCAGCCGCCCAGCGTGATGCCTTTGGGAAAACTGAAGTCGTAAAGCGGGGACGCGTTGTAGATGCGCCAACCGCTGGTGACCATGACCAGCACCGCCAGTGCGTTCAGCCAATGGGTGAGCCGGAGCCAGCGAGGATGGGATGAAGCAGGTAACGGCGACATGATCGGCTCCCGGCGGTTGTTGTTATTCGTTGGAGCCGAGTATGGGAGCCGAAAGATCGCCAAATCCTCACGTAAAGTTAAATTAACCGTGATAACTGCCCCGCATACCTGTGGGAGCTTGCGGAGGGGGGAGGAATCCCCTCACCACAGGCTCGCCCCCACAGTGTTTGTGTAAATGTGGTTAAAATGCCGCCCCCTCAAATCGCCGACCCGACCCGATGAATTCAGAAGCGCTGACCACCCTCCACGACCATCTGCTGACCGCCCTGGCAACGGCCCCCGCAGAAACCCGCCGACTGTTCCACGGTCGCGGTCGTTGCTGGCCGGGTCTGGAGCAACTGACTGTCGACTGGCTGCAAGGCGTGGTGCTGGTGTCGCTGTTCAAGGAGCCGGAAGCGGCGCAGCTGGAGGCGTTGAAACAGCGGCTGATGGAAATCACCCGATCCCCCGAGTGGACGCAATCCGGTGCGCATACCCTGGCGCTGCAGCATCGTTATCTGCTGCAAAGCACCACCGAATGGCTGGTCGGGGAAGTGATCGAGGACATGACCATCACCGAGGGCGGCCTGCGCTATCGCGTGGACCTGGGCCGCAAGCAGAACACCGGGCTGTTTCTCGACATGCGCTACGGTCGCGATTGGGTGCGCGCCAATGCCCAGGGCAAGCGCGTGTTGAACCTGTTCGCCTACACCTGCGGTTTTTCGGTGGCGGCCATCGAGGGCGGCGCGGAGCACGTGGTCAATCTGGACATGTCCAGCCCGGCCCTGAGCCGTGGTCGCGACAATCACCGGCTCAACGGGCACGACTTGAGCAAGGTGAGTTTCCTCGGCCATGACCTCTTCAAGTCCTGGGGCAAAGTGATCGGCAAGGGCCCGTATGACCTGGTGATCATCGACCCGCCGTCGTTTCAGAAAGGCAGCTTTTTGCTGACCAAGGATTACCAGCGCGTGCTGCGTCGGTTGCCGGAGTTGCTCAGCCCGCAGGGCACAGTGCTGGCGTGCATGAACGACCCGGCGTTCGGTGCGGATTTCCTGATCGAGGGCGTCATGCGTGAAGCACCCAGCCTGCAGTTCGAGCAACGGCTGGAAAATCCGCCGGAGTTTCCGGATGCGGATGTTGAATGCGGGTTGAAGGCGTTGGTGTTCCGGCAGTCCCTGTAGGAACGAGCTTGCTCGCGATGGTCGACAACGATAACGCTGGGAGCCTGATACCCCGCGACCTCCTGAAGTCCATCGCGAGCAAGCTCGCTCCAGGGAATCGGCGGTGACTCAACGCGGCCGCAACACCAACGCAAACAACTCCCCATGCCCGTTCACATTGAGCTTGTGATAGACGTTGCGCCGATGCACCTTCACCGTTTCCGGCGAGATCCCCAATTGCTGGGCAATTGCCTTGCTGGAGAAGCCCTGAAGAATCAGCCGCGCCGTTTCGATTTCCCGCACCGTCAAACGCGCATCAAAGCGATCCAGCAGTGTCGCCAGATCCCCCGCCACGGCCTCGGTGGCCGGGCCTTCCGGTGGCATCAATTGCAGGTGACGGCGCATCGCGGCCAACACCCAGTCACGCACGCAGAGCAGACGGCCCTGCTCTTCCAGGGTAAAGCGCGTCGATCGCCCAAGTGACAAACCGAGCACGGCACCGTCGGCGTTGATCATGAACTGCAACTCATCACCGCCCACCACCGAGCGGAAGTAGCTCAGGTAATACTCACTTTGCTGAAACTGGTCGGGGGCCACCGAATCGAGGCTGTGCAAACCGTCGGCGATGCCGGCGCAGGCCGCCTGATAAAACGGATCGAGCAGGTACATGCCGGCGCTGTAGTCGGCCAGTTCTTCTGCTTCGTCGCCGCTGCCCCCGGTGTCGAAATCAATCAGCAGGCGCGGCACTCGTCCAGGCGTCATCACCGCGACCAAGGCGTTGTCCAGCGGCACCAGCAGCCGCAGCGTATCGACCAGCGCACGCCAGAAACCGTCCTGCCCCACCGCGCCAAACACCCTCGCCAGGCCCTGGTGCACCGGCAATTCCTTCAACAACGCGTCCACGCTCTACCCCTTTCGAGTAACCCATGATGGGAATGGGTGTGTCCCCGGCCCGCCGATACGCTGCAAGCACCTGTTCATCACCGGCCTGCAGCAGGCCAGGAGTGCCGCATCATGAGTCGTCCCCGTCAACAGATCAATCTTGGACTGAGCGCCTGTTTGTGCGTTTCGCTGTCGGCGGTGGCTGCCGAGGGCCCGACGGTTCACGTCTACAACTGGTATGACTACATCGGCCCCAACACCCTGCACGACTTCAAGCGCGACACCGGAATCTCGCCGGTTTACGACACCTTCGACAGCGCCGAAGTGCTGGAAGGAAAACTGCTGACCAGCCGCAGCGGTTATGACGTGGTGGTGGCCAGTAACTTCAGCCTGCCGACCCTGATCAAGGCTGGCGCCCTCGCGCCCCTGCCCCATGCGCAGATGCCTGACTACAAAAACATGGACGCTGATCTGTTGGCGAAACTGGCCAACAACGATCCGGGCAATCAGTACGCCGTGCCGTACCTGTGGGGCACCAACGGCATCGGCTACAACATCGACAAGGTTCGCACCGCGCTGGGCGACAAGGCGCCGGTGGATTCCTGGGAGCTGGTGTTCAACGAAGCCAACCTGGCCAAGCTCGGCCAGTGCGGCGTGGCCATGCTCGACTCGCCGTCCGAGATGCTGCCGGTCGCCCTGCACTACCTCGGTCTGCCGCCCAACAGCACCAACCCCGAGGACTACAAGAAGGCCGAAGCGCTGCTGCTGAAACTGCGTCCGCACATCGCCTACTTCAATTCGTCGAAATTCATCAGTGACCTGGCCAACGGTAACATTTGCGTGGCGGTGGGTTGGTCGGGCGCGATGCTCGAAGCCAAGACCAACGCCGAGCAGGCCAACAACGGCGTGAAGATCGCCTACAGCCTGCCGAAGGAAGGCGCGCCGGTGTGGTTCGACACCCTCGTGTTGCTCAAGGATGCACCGCACCCGGAGCAAGGGCTGGCGTTCATCGATTATTTGATGCGCCCGGAAGTGATTGCCCCGGTCAGTGATCACCTCAACTACCCCAACGGCAACCGCAGCGCCACGCCCTTGGTGGCCGAAGCGACCCGTAACAATCCGGCGGTGTACCCGTCCGCGCAAGCCCTGGCCACGTTGTTCACCCTTCAGCCGCTGCCGCCAGCCACCGAGCGGGTGCGGACGCGGATCTGGAGCAAGGTCAAAAACGGTCAGTAACCCCAAATGGTTCGGCTGAATACAAAACCAATGTGGGAGCGGGCTTGCTCGCGAAGAGGCCGTCATGTCCGGCATTGATGTCGCCTGAGACGCCGCCTTCGCGAGCAAGCCCGCTCCCACAAGGGTCCGTGTTCAACCCGGCCCTACTTTTTCTGCCACAAATTGAAGATGAGAGAACCCATGAAACGACGTGCCCGTGACCTGAACCTCCAGTTCGGCCAACTGCAACCTGGCCCGCTCAATGCCATCACCGATGTACCCGGCGTCCGGGTCGGCCACAGCAATGTGCGGGGCCGCAGCGCGAATGGCCGCGACATTCTGACCGGCGTCACCGTAATCGAGCCGCGTGCCGGTTCCACCAGCCAGCATCCGTGCTTCGCCGGCGTGCATGTGCTCAACGGCAACGGCGATGCGACCGGTCTTGAGTGGATTCGCGAAGCGGGTCTATTGACCAGCCCGGTCGCCTTCACCAACACCCACAGCCTGGGCGTGGTTCGTGATGCGCTGATCGTCCTGGACCGTGAACAGCAACCCGACGACGGCCGACTTTACTGGAACATGCCGGTGGTGCTGGAAACCTTCGACGGCTTGCTCAACGACATCAATGGCTTTCACGTGAAGCCCGAGCATGTGGCCCAAGCCCTGCGCACGGCAACCGGCGGGCCAGTGACCGAAGGCGCAGTCGGTGGCGGCAGCGGCATGATCTGTCACGAATTCAAGGGCGGCATCGGCACGGCTTCGCGACGCCTGAGCAGCGCCCAGGGCGGTTGGACCGTCGGCGCCATCGTCCAGGCCAACCACGGCATCCGCAATGAATTGCGCGTCGACGGTTACCCGGTCGGGCGCTACATGGAAAAGGCTGACTCGCCATTTCTCAAGGCCTCGTTGCCCCATCCGGGCATGGGTTCGATCGTCGTTTGCCTGGCCACCGATGCGCCGCTGTTGCCGCATCAATGCACCCGCCTCGCCCAACGCGCCAGCCTTGGCCTCGCGCGCACCGGCGGCGGTAACGAAGACCATAGCGGCGACATCTTCATCGCGTTCGCCACCGGCAACGATGTCCCGCCCGCGGCTTATGAAAGCAAGAAGGCGCCGACAACAGACCACCTGAGCATGGTCAACAACGACCACATCAGCGAGTTATTCCTGGCCGCCACCGAGGCCGTGGAGGAAGCGATCATCAACGCCCTGCTGGCCTGCGACACCGCCGAAGGCAATGGCCATGCGGTGCCGGGACTGGACGCCGAAACGCTGCTCAAAGCCTTGCGTCGAGCCGGCTGGCCGGGCGAACAGGCGTAACGGATTCGGGATGTCCGGACGCCGCCACGAGCTTGAGACCCAAGGCTCGTGCGGCGTCCAGATGCACCGCCGGATCCTGGATTTCCGACTCCAGCAACAGTTCGGACGTCAGCACCTGCGCACCGCAATAATCAAAAATCCCGTGGTCGATCTGCGTTTTCATCGCCTCGGCATAGCCGTGCCGGGCGTAAGTGCCCGCATCGGCACCGCCGACCCCGACCAGGTGAACACGCAGATGGCCCAACTTCTTCTCCAGCTTCGCATCCGCCGTGAAATCGAAGGCCCAGCCGTTGGCGAACACCCGATCAATCCAGCCTTTGAGCAGTGCCGGCATCGACCACCAGTAGACCGGATAGACCAGCACCAGATGATCGGCGCGGTCGATGCGCGCCTGCTCGGCGACCACATCGGCAGGCGGCGGTGCTTCGCGGTGATGCACTGCCAGGTCCGCGGCGCTGAACCTCGGCTCGAATCCTTGCGCCGAAAGATCGACCAACTCCACGGTGTTATCGGGATCGCGTGCAATCACACCTTCAGCGATCCGCGCCGCCAGGCTGTGGGTGAGCGAACGGGGATTGTGGTGAGCGACAACAATGAGCGAATGCATGGTGCAAACTCCTGATTGAGAGCACAAGGCGGACCTTATATACTCTTGGTAAGTTACGATCAGTAAGTTACTTTTGGTACATAGCCATGTCAACCCGCAAAACAATCGCGCAAGATTCCACCCCGCAACCACGACGACGCCTGTCCCGGGAGGACCGCCTGCGCCAGTTGCTGGATGTCGCCTGGCAGCTCGTTCGGGAAGAAGGCACCGACGCGCTGACACTGGGGCGGCTCGCCGAACAGGCCGGGATCACCAAACCGGTGGTGTACGATCACTTCACGACGCGCCCCGGATTGTTGGCGGCGCTCTACCAGGACTTTGATGCGCGGCAGACAGCGGTCATGGACACGGCACTGCAGAACAGCGAACCGACGCTGGTCGGTACCGCCAGGGTGATTGCCTCGTCGTACGTGGACTGTGTGCTGCTGCAGGGCAATGAAATTCCCGGGGTGATAGCTGCGTTGGCCAGCTCGCCGGAACTGGAGAAGATCAAGCGCGAGTACGAAGCGATCTTCCTGAACAAATGCCGATCCGCCCTCGCCCCCTTCGCTGGCGCAGGTGAGATCACGGCAGCGGGTTTGCGGGCCATGCTCGGTGCGGCGGAAGCTTTGTCCCAGGCTGCCGCGACGGGTGAAATCAGCGCCGTACAGGCGCAGGACGAGCTGTTCGAAACCATCGTCGCCATGGTTGAAAGAAGCGCGCATGGCAAGGCTCGCACGGAGGCGACTAGCGGTACTTGAGTGCCAAACCCCATCTTCCTACGATGATTCTACGCAGCCGTTTGTTTGCTCAACTCAGCGGTTGCGTAGGTGGTGAGTGATCTGAACCCCTACCAAGCTCACCGCCTGTTTCACGTGCATCTTGAGCCTCGAGGGCTCTACTTCCTCCCCATCAAAGAGCCTTGAGGCTCTTTTTTCAGTGCACGAATTCCAGCCAGGAAAAAGCCCCGGCATGTGACGGTAATGCTCATCAGGCGGGCAAGAAATCCCCTCGCCACAAATATGGGCACCCACTCTTAAGTGAACAGCATCAGTCAGTCGGCGCAAATCGATCGCCACGCCGCGTGTGCAAGCCTGTCCCTGTACACCTTCGGACTGCCCTTCACCCGGCCCGATAACCATGCCCTGCAATAGTTGTCTGCCTGGCCAATGATCAGCGACAGCAGCAATTCGGTCGGAGCACCGTTCAACTCATCGCCCCTGGCCGTAGCCGACAGCCATTCCAGCAGTTGCTTGTTGCGCGCCTTGTTGCGGGTCGCCAGTTCGTCCTTGAAAGGCCCTTTGGTGACGGCAAATCGCGCGTGGTACTGGAAGCGCGCCCATTCGGGTTGGCTGTCGACCCAATCCACATAACTGTGCACCAGCGCATACACGCCTTCTTGCGTCGTTTTCGCCTCGCTCAAATAGCTGTCGCGCAACCGGGCCTGATCGTCCAGGGCGGTGAAAAACAGCGCGGCCACCAAACCTTCCTTGTTCCCGAAGTGGTGATAAATCGCGCCCACGCTGGTGTCGCATTCGGCGCGGATCATTTCGATGGTCGTGGCCTCGATCCCCTGCTCGTTGAACAGTGTGAGGGCCTTTCGAAAAATTTCGCGCTTGAGTTCAGCGCGCCTTCCGGGGTAGCAGCGCTCGAGTAAATCTGACGTTTCCATGCTCAAAACAGTCCCAAAAAATCAAGGGTGAAGGCAGATGACTGCCATCGGACACGCGACGATAGGTTGACAGATTTCCCGCCGACAGAATACTGTTCCGTCACAGAACATTATTCTGTAACGGAATAATATTCCGTCAACCCAATCATCAGTGAGGCTTCAAAATGAGTCAGTTCCTCAGCATGTTTAACAGCGTGGGCCCGCAAGCCTTCAGCAAAATGGCCTGCCAGGTGGCGCCCTACTTCAGCACCATCAACCCGCTGGTCACGGAGTTGCGAAAAGGCCTCGCGACCGTGCAGGTGCCGTTCGCCAAGGAAATCACCAACCACCTGGGCACCGTCCACGCCATCGCGATGTGCAATGCGGCTGAACTGGCAGCGGGAATGATGACCGACGTGTCGATTCCCGAAGGGGCTCGCTGGATTCCAAAAGGCATGACGGTCGAGTACCTGGCGAAGGCAAAGACCGACGTCACGGCAGTGGCCGATGGGGGCGGCGTCGACTGGACCACGCAAGGCGACAAGATCGTGCCGGTGGACATTCTCGACGTTGAAGGCAAGAAGGTGTTCACGGCGCGGATCACCATGAACGTGAAGCTTTCTTAAAAAGCTGACCGAACTGCCTGAGTGAATGCAGAACAACTGTGGGAGCGGGCTTGCTCGCGATGGCGGTGATTCAGTCAACATAAATGCTGAATGTAATGCCGCCATCGCGAGCAAGCCCGCTCCCACAGTTGATCGAGTTGTCTGGAAAGGTGCGGTCAGCGTGGCAACGCGCCCAACCGTTCGCGGACAAACTCATTGGCCTTGTACGTCAATTGATCCAGATGCCGGTCACGCTGTTTCTCGGCATCGAGCATCGCGCGCTTGCCGTGCTTTTGCAGCAGATAGGTATGAATCTGCCGCACCTCCAGCGAGCTGTAGATCGACGCCACATCCAACAGCCCCATCAAACCGCCGGAGCGATGATCGCGGGTGTTCATCAGCACTTGAGTACCGCGCACGCCCACCACCTGGAACCCCATCGACTCGAACCACGGCACCTTGGCAACCGCGCAGGTCAGTTCGGCATGCGGGTAGCGACCGACCATTTCCCGCAGCATCTTGCGCGCCACGCCCTGACGCCGATGACCAGCCTGCACCGCCATGTACGCCACGCCGCACGCCTCGGGATCATCCTTGACCGGCAGGTACAGCAAGAAACCGATAACCGTTTCCGGATCGTCCACGTCCGTGGCGACGATCAACTCCACCGCAATCCCTTTCGCCCCGCTCAGCGCCTCCAGATAGAGGTGAACCTCATAGCCGATCGCGTACTGGTACACGTTGTACAACAGGTTGCTCGGCGGGATCGCGACCATGCTGATGTCGGTCAGGTTGTCGACCACCATCTGCAGGATCTGGCTGGAGAGGTGCTCCGGGCACGGGGTTTTGAAGTGGGTGATCTGGGGCATTGAGGCTCTGGACTCTGGGGCGGGCGGGGGTGCGTATCATAACGTGCTGGCGGGACCGCAGGGGGGTGTCAGTTGGCAGCGGTGTTGAATGTTCCGGCTTCTTCGCGAGCAAGCCCGCTCCCACACTGGATCGCTGGCGGACACACATAATGTGTTCACAGAAAATCCAGTGTGGGAGCGGGCTTGCTCGCGAAGAGGCCATAAGCCACAACACTCAAACCATGCCAGGGCACGCGACTAAAAGCCCCGACGTGAACCCTATTGCTGCGGCGCAACCATGCGAAAGCGGATGTTGATATCGTCGGAAACCACCTCGCCCGCCCACTCGCCCTCGCCTATTTTGAAATCGCTGCGCTTGAGCGTCAGCTGGCCATCGAAGATGCCGATGGCGTTCTCGGCCTTCAACTGCACGGGCACTTCCACCACGCGGGTAATGCCCCTGAGCGTGAGTTTGCCGGTGATCGAATAGCGGTTGTTACCCAATGATTTCACACCGGTCGACTCAAACGTCGCCACGGGCGAGTTCGCGATGTCGAACCAGGCTGGTTTTTTCAGTTCTTCGTTAGCTTCACTGCTCCCAGCATCGATACTGTCGAGCTGGATCGTGAGCGCGGCGTGGGCCGCTGAAGGGTTTGCGGTGTCGAAATCCAGCGTGCCTTCGAATTGGCTGAACGTGCCGTAGGCCCGCGAACTGAACTGTTTATAAGTGAACGAAATTTTACTGGCGGTCGTATTGACCTGTGTGTACCGGGCGGCATCGG
Organism: Pseudomonas migulae NBRC 103157; assembly: GCF_002091715.1. Taxonomy (GTDB): domain Bacteria; phylum Pseudomonadota; class Gammaproteobacteria; order Pseudomonadales; family Pseudomonadaceae; genus Aquipseudomonas; species Aquipseudomonas migulae_A. Next base: position 35,859 of record NZ_BDAG01000050.1, read on the forward strand.
CGCAAGACAAAACGCCGAAGGTGAGCGCAACAACCCAAGCGGCGAAAGGCGAAACTCGAGGATTCATGGAACTCTCCGGGCGGGGCTCCCGTTTGCATTGAGGGCTGCACGCGCAAGCGCGCCACAGGTGGACTAAAGCAAAGATCCACCGTTTATGCCACCGACCACAATGTCCGTCTGATTCCACCGATCTGATCAGGTCGTTGCACAGTTTGACCACCGTTTTCTGCAATGGCGTGAACTCGCCCGGCGCCAACCCCGTGGCGCCGGCGAGTCCTGTTGCATCACTCAGTGATGACGTTCAGTGCCACGTCGATGTTGCCGCGGGTGGCTTTCGAGTAAGGGCAGATCTGGTCGGCCGTGTGCGCCAGCTTCGTTGCAATTTCGTTCGACAGCCCTGGCACACGCAGGGTCAGTCGAGCTTGCAGGAAGTACGCCTGACCGGTCTGGCCCAGATCGACTTCGATCTCCACGGCCGTATCCGCCGGCAGTGTCACGTTCAGGTCCTTGGCCACCAGTCCGACGGCGGCGGTGTAGCAGGCAGACCAGGCGCCGGCGAACAATTGCTCGGCGGTCGGGTGCGGTTGGGTGTTGGAGAACACGTGCGCCGGTGTGGCGTTGCCGGGCGAAGACAGCACGATGTCGAGGCTCCCGCTATGACCGCGCGAGGTCTTGCCGGCGGCGCTGACGGTGGTGTGGGTTTTGCCGGTGGCCAGTACTTTTTCGATCTTGCTCATGATGGATTACCTTAAGATTGTTTGCGTATGCGCTTTTATCGCACGCGATATTTATGGAATTAAAAAAAGACTTAAGCAGTGATGACGTTCAGGGCTACATCGATGTTGCCGCGAGTCGCTTTCGAGTACGGGCAGATCTGGTCGGCAGTGTGCGCCAGCGTCGTCGCGATCTCCTGCGACAGGCCCGGTACACGCAGCGTCAGTCGAGCTTGCAGGAAGTACTCCGCACCGCCCTGCCCCAGGTCGACTTCGATGTCGACCGACAGATCCGCCGGCAGCACCACGTTCAAGTCATTGGCCACCAGACCGACCGCTGCGGTGTAGCAAGCCGACCATGCACCGGCGAACAGTTGCTCGGCGGTCGGGTGTGGCTGAGTCGCTGCAAACACATGAGCGGGTTTGGCGTTGCCCGGCGTCGACAGGGTGATGTCGAGGCTGCCGTTATGGCCGCGGGACGTATTGCCGGCAGCGCTGGCGGTGGTGTGGGTTTTGCCGGTGGCCAGGACTTTTTCGATCTTGCTCATGGGTGAATCCTCTACGGTGCAATGGGGTTTAATTTATTGTCGCTTTCGATTAAGTCGTATGCGATGGATCAATATTCACTCAGCGACGCATCAGTGTCAATGGGTTATCGTGCACCCCACCGACGAACGGTATTTACCTAATCTGCCACCGCCTATTCCGCGGCACGCGTGTACCGGGGCCAAAAGCAGTCAGCCCCGTCGCGTTTCGTCTAACCTCACAAAGCGCCTGGCCATGGCTGGCGCCTCGATCGTGTTCCGTTAAATGCACCGGAGAATGTCCATGTTCAAGCGTACCCTGGCAGTGGCTGCCAGCCTGGCCCTGACTTTTTTCACCCTGCTGTCGCAGGCCGCCGACACCCTGAAAGTCAGTGCGATTCCCGATGAAGCCCCCACCGAACTGCTGCGTAAATTCAAGCCGCTGGGTGCCTATCTGGAACAGCAATTGGGCATGAAGGTCGAGTTCGTGCCCGTCAGCGATTACCCGGCGGTGGTCGAGGCGCTGGCCACCGACCGGATCGACCTGGCCTGGCTGGGCGGCTTCACCTTCGTGCAGGCACGCCTGAAAACCGGCAACGCGATCCCGTTGGTACAACGCGAACAGGATGCCCAGTTCACCAGCAAGTTCATCACCGCCGACCCTGCCGTCAAATCCCTCGCCGACCTCAAGGGCAAGACCTTTGCCTTCGGCTCGGTGTCTTCCACATCGGGCAGTCTCATGCCGCGTTACTTCATGCTCAAGGACGGCATCAAACCGGAAACCTACTTCAGCCGCGTCGGCTACTCCGGTGCTCATGACGCCACGGTCGCGTGGGTCCAGGCCGGTAAAGTGGACGCCGGGGTGCTGAACGCCAGCGTGTGGGAAAAACTGGTCGCGGCCGGCAAGGTCGACACCAGCAAAGTCAAAGTGTTTGCGACTACCCCCGCCTACTTCGACTACAACTGGACGGTGCGCGGGACCCTCGACCCCGCGCTGGCGGCCAAGATAAAAGCCGCGTTCCTGGCGCTTGACCCGGCGAACCCGAAGGACAAGGAGATTCTGGATTTGCAGGCCGCCAGCCGATTCATCGAAACCAGCCCGGACAACTACAAGGGCATCGAGGAAGCCGCACGCGCCGCCGAACTGCTCAAATGACGTTGCATCTGACCCAGATCAGCCTTACCCACGCCAACGGTGTTCAGGCGCTGCGTGGCGTGGACCTGCACATCGGCGCCCGCGAACAGGTCGCCATTATCGGCCCGTCCGGCGCGGGCAAGTCGAGCCTGCTCAACCTGCTGGCCACCGCCCTGCGACCGGGCGACGGTGAGTTGCAAGTGCTCGGCGAACGCGCCTGGCAACTGTCGGCCGGTCAGCGTCAGCGCCTGCGTGCACGCATCGGTTTGATCCATCAATCGCCGCCGTTGCCACCGCGCCAGCGAGTGGTCACGGCGGTTCTGGCCGGCAAGCTGGGTCAGTGGGGATTGGGCAAGAGCCTGCTGAATTTGCTGTACCCACTGGACATTCCGGGCGCGCGCGCGGCCCTGGCCAGGCTGGACCTCAGCGATAAACTGTTTACGCAATGCCAGCAGTTGTCCGGCGGACAGTTGCAGCGCGTGGGCATTGCCCGGGTGTTGTATCAAGCGCCCGAGGTGCTGCTGGCCGATGAGCCGGTCTCGGCCATGGACCCGGTGTTGGCCAAGCACACGCTGTCGGTGCTATGCAGCCATGCCCGGGAGCACAACGTGACGCTGGTCGCCAGCCTGCACGCAGTGGAGCTGGCCCTGGCGCATTTTTCGCGGATCATCGGCCTGCGTGACGGGCAGATTCTGTTTGACCTGCCGGCCAGTGCTGTCGACCGCGAACTGCTCGACACGCTCTACGCCAACGAACAGTTGGAACGTTCGCCGCCGCCCCCCGCCCACTTGAGCGTGCAGATTCCCCGATGCTGACGTCCGGCTCCCGCGATCCCGCCGTTTTGCCGCGCCTGCTGCTCACCCTGCTGGCCATCGCCCTGCTGTGGCCGGGCATCCACTACAGCGAACTGGACCTGAGTGTGCTGATCGCGAGTGACAGCCGGAGTGAAATGGGCCGGTTCGTGTCCGCCTTCTGGCCCCCGGCCCATGACGAGACGTTCATCGAACTGTTGCTGCAAGCCACCCTGCAAACCCTGGCCATCGCCACGGCTGGCATGGCCCTGGCGTTGCTGTTGGCGATTCCCGCCAGCCTGTTGGCCAGTCGCGCATTGTCGTTGTCTGCGGCTTCGCGAGCGGGTCGCCCAAGCTATTGGGGGCAACTGCTGCGCTGGCCGGTGCGCGGGCTGCTGATATTCCTGCGCAGCGTGCCGGAAATCGTCTGGGCCCTGCTGTTCGTGCGCGCCGTCGGCCTTGGCCCGACCGCCGGGGTACTGGCGATTGCCATTACCTACAGCGGCATGCTGGGCAAGGTCTACGCGGAAATTTTCGAATCGGTCGATCAACGCCCGGCCCATACGCTGCTGCAATCCGGCAGTGGTCGGCTCGCGGCCTTTTGCTACGGGATCCTGCCCAATGTCTCGGCCGAGCTGCTGTCGTACACGGTGTATCGCTGGGAATGCGCGATCCGCGCCTCGGTGGTGATGGGCTTTGTCGGCGCCGGCGGGCTGGGTCAGCAGATGGACCTGTCGTTGCGCATGTTCGCCGGCGGCGAAGTGGCCAGTCTGCTGCTGACCTTCCTGGTGCTGGTGCTGCTCGCCGATCAACTCAGCCGTCTGCTGCGCTGGAGGCTGACATGAATCGCCTGTTCAACCTGGCCCTGCTGCTCGGCATCGGCGCTGCTGTCATCGCCTCGTTCATCTACCTCGGCATCGACCTCGGCGAACTCGGCAGCACCGGCAACCTGAACCAGATGGGCGCTTATGCGCAGCGCTTTCTCAGCCCGGACCTGAGCCCGACACATCTGCAAGCCATCGCCCACGGCGCCCTCGAAACCATCGCCATGTCTGCCCTCGGCACCCTGATCGCGGCGGTGTTTGGTTTGCTCCTGGCATTGCCCGCGGCCGGGCGTTTCGGCTGGCCGTTGCAGAGTGCCTCGCGGCTGGTGCTCAACGCGTTGCGCGCGGTACCGGAACTGGTGTGGGCCGCACTGATGGTGCTCGCCGCCGGTCTCGGCCCCAACGCCGGCACCCTGGCGCTGGCGCTGCACACCACCGGCGTGCTCGGCCGACTGTTCGCCGAAGCGCTGGAAAACACCCCGCCCGAACCTGCCGACGCCATCCGCTTGCAGGGCGGCAACGCCGTGTGGGCCTTCTGTTACGGCACCCTGCCCAACCTGTTGCCACAGCTGCTGGCCTACATCCTGTACCGCTGGGAAAACAACATCCGCATGGCCAGCGTGCTCGGCTTCGTCGGCGCCGGTGGCCTGGGGCAAATGCTCTATGTCAGCCTCAGCCTGTTTCAGGAAGCGCAGGCCAGCACGGTGATTCTGGCGATGCTGATACTGGTGTTCGCCGTCGATACCTTGAGCAGCTGGAGTCGGCAACGCTGGGTCAAGGCGTGAGTGTGTTGGCGTTGTCACTGTCCGAAGGTGGGTAACAGCAAGTCCGCCCGATCGCGAAAGCAACCCGAAGACTGCCGCGACTTTTGACGCAAATAAAAAGAGCCACCCTGTGACAGGTGGCCCTCTTTTTAAAACCGGCGCTACCCGGGAAGTTCAGCCAAGGTTAAACCTAGCAAGCACCCGCAACAGTCCGTTGCGGCACCACAGCGTAGTGCTGCTGTTTCACTCGTTGAGTCAATGCCAGCATCGTCAGGAAACCCAGTGCAATCAACAGCGGATACGCCATCAACAATTCGGACAGTGAATACTTCCAGGCCAGCGGGCGTCCGACGCCCAGCAGGGCTGCATACATCCAGGACACTGCCGACAGCGAACCGCAAAACAGCGCCAGCATCCGGGCGCTAAACCCGAGCTTGAGCAGCGAACCCGCCTTTTGCATGGCCGGCAATACCAGGCGATGCAGCAAATAACCGTTGTAAGTCAACAACATGACAATGATCACTTTGGCCTGAAGCTTTGGATTCTTGAAGTATTCGACTCCTTTTTCCAGGTAATCGATACCCACAATGGCAATGCCGGTGAACCACAAAGCAATCAATGCAACAACGACAGATGTCTGAAGACTTTCGAGATGAGCATTATCGTGCTCCGACAATACTTTACCCTTCAACAAATTCTTGACCATGGCAATATCACTGGTCAACACCAGACCAATGGCAACACAACAAGCGACCAAGTGTGCATAAACAACACCCAACCGAACAAACTCCATGCATTCTTTATTTTCGATCAAGCTCATGATTGTATTTATTGTCACGGTAGTATCTCCAACTGTTTCTACAGTACAGACCTTAGTTTGACGGGGTATTAATCAAGTTAAAAACCCAGTGCGGTCCGACTGATACAAGAAAAGCCAAATCATAGACCTGGCACGGCTGAACCGATTGATTTGCCTGGCAAACAAGCAACCGGTCAGGTGTTGGCTCCTGAATTTCGGGTAAAAAAAGCCTCATTTGCAATCACTGCATATGAGGTTCGGTTTCCACTTCTTTTCTGCGATAGCAGGAGCAGGTCATGGTGACGTGCTGGAGTATCTGAGGGCAGATACGCTCAAATGTTCATTTTTTGAGCAGACTACCGACAGACGGTTAGTTCAGATGATGCAACTCTTCTCGATGGAGAACCTCCAACTTCCCCGAAAGCCCCGCACTAACTGGTCCGGTAAATTAGATGAGGCTTGAGATGCTTCCATTGGATCCATTAGTTGTTATCTTACTAACGAAAAGCGCAACAGGGATCCGATCGTACCCAGAACTAATTAAGTCAGACTTATTATGTTTCATGATTGAAACACCGGGATCCAATCTACACCAACCGCTCAATCTTCTGATGCTTCCACACAAGTTTGTAATACAGCGTCTGCAACACCAGCATCCCCAGATACGCCACCGGAAACGCCATCCACACCCCCTGCAACCCGAACTGCCCATCCAGCACATACGCCACCGGCAACTGCACGCCCACCACGCACACAATCGAAATCGCCATCGGCACCAACACCGTGCCGCTGGCGCGCATGATCCCGCCGATGATTGCCTGGAAGCCAAACAGCAGCAGACTCCACAGCATGATGTGCAACAGGTGCTCGGCCTTCGCCCGCGTCGAATCGTCCGTCAGAAACAACCCCAACAACCAGTGCGACAACAAGTAACCCAACAGCACCAAGCCACCGGTCAGGCACACGTTAATCAAAAGGCCCGTGCGCAGAATTGGCCCGATCCGCTCGACCCGCGCCGCCCCAATCGCCTGCGCCCCAAGAATCGACGCCGTGATCGCAATCGACAACGCCGGAAACTGCACGTAATTGACGATCTGCGTCACCGCCCCATACGCCGCCGTCGCCTGCGAACCGTGCTGATTCACCAGCGCCAGAATCACCAGCTCCGACACCGACAACACCACCATCTGCAACCCGGTCGGCAAGCCAATGCGCAACACCTTGCCGAGAATCACCCGATCCAGGCGCATCGCCGCAAACATCTCCCGATCCGGCGCCAACGGATGCCCCTTACTGATCAACCGCCACGCCAGCCACCCCATCGCCGCCAGGTTACCCACCAACCCCGCATACGCCGCACTCTGAATCCCCAACATCGGCAACCCGAACCAACCGCGAATCAAGGCCGGCGTCAGCGCCAAACCGATGCAGGTCGACACCACCAACGCAATCAGCGGCGACATCGTATCGCTCACCCCACGCAGCAATTGAGTGAAGAGCACGTAGACCAGCAGCGACGGCATGATCCACATCATCACGTGCGCGTAGGACACCGCGTCGTCGAGTACGTCGGCCGGGGTTCCCAACCCCTGCAAGGCTGACCGGGCGAACACACTTCCGAGGATGGCCGCCGCTAGACCGATGATTGCTCCCAACAGCAACGTGGTGGCAGCGATGGTTTTCACCAGATGCGGCTCACGTGCGCCCCAGGCTTGGCCGATGAGCACACCCGCCCCCGCGCCGAGGCCGATGACCAGGGCGATGAAGAAGAACACGATGGGGAACATGCCGGAGACGGCCGCCAGGGCTTGGGTGCCGAGCATTTGGCCGATGTAGATGCTGTTGACGGTGCCCGACATGGATTGGAGGAAATTGGAGAGGACCATGGGGGCTAGGAAAAGGAGGTAGGTTTTCCAGAGGGGGTGTTGGGTGGTGGGGGTTTGCATTGGGTGGAGGTCCGTCTCGACTGCGGAGTTGGGATTCTAGAGGATAGCGTTAGCGGGGATGTACAAAGTTGAATGAATGTTTTGGCG
>NZ_BDAG01000051.1 GCF_002091715.1 Pseudomonas migulae NBRC 103157
GGCGTCGTTACATTCAAAATTCATGTCGAATGACACGGCCTCATCGCGAGCAAGCCCGCTCCCACAGGTTCAGATCTTCAGGGTTCCGCAGATACAGGTCACTACAGAACCGCCAATCCAGATTTCGTCGCCGATCTTTTCGACCTGAATACGCCCCGCGCGTCCCATCGTCAGGCCCTGGCTGACCACGTAGGACGTCGGCGCCAGCCCCTCGCCAAGCAACCACTGGGCAATCCCGGCATTCAGGCTGCCGGTGGCGGGGTCTTCCGGCATGCCGTCGCCAGAGATGAATGCGCGCACTTCGAACTGTGCATCATCGCCGTCGCGCTCCGCATGCCACGGCGCGATCACGCCGACCGCGAGGCCCAGCATGTGTGCGTGATCCGGTTGCAGATCCAGTACCTGCTGGCGATCCTCGACCATCACCGCCAGCCAGCCCGCGCCGTTATCAACCCACTGCGCCCGCACAATGGCGCCCGGTTCCAGCCTGAGCCCGCGCCGGACACGCTCCATCACATCAGTCTCAACCGGCCCGGTCCTGAGCAGTGGCGGTGCGAGAAAAGCCAGCTGCGCGCCTTGTCGACGCACCCGTACCAGGCCGACGCCGCATTCCTGAATGATCTCTTCGCCCTTGGGTACGCCGCCGGCTTCGAGCCAGGCATGACAAGTGCCCAGCGTCGGGTGACCGGCGAACGGCAATTCGTTCAGGGTGGTGAAAATCCTGACCCGGTAATCGGCCCGGGGGTCCTGCGGCTCAAGGATGAACGTGGTTTCACTGAGGTTGGTCCACGCGGCGAACGCCGCCATGCGCTCATCGCTGAGCTCGTCCGCGCCGAACACCACGGCCAATGGATTGCCCTTGAGCGCGACGCGGCTGAAGACATCTACTTGCTTGAAATCGAATGAATGCATGGCCTGCCCTGGTCCTGAGAAATCGAAACGTCCTATTTGGGAATTTCCAGCCCGCGCATCACCGCCGGCCGCGCGAGGAAGCGCTCCAGCACCCGTGTCACGTTAGGGAAATTCTTGATGCCCACCAGGTCGCCCGCCTCATAGAAACCGATCAGGTTGCGCACCCACGGGAACGTTGCGATGTCGGCGATGGTGTAGCGTTCGCCCATGATCCAGTCGCGCCCTTGCAGGCGTCCATCGAGCACTTTCAACAGCCGTCGGCTTTCCTCGACGTAGCGATCCCGAGGGCGTTTGTCTTCGTAATCCTTGCCGGCGAATTTGTTGAAAAAACCGAGCTGGCCGAACATGGGTCCGATCCCGCCCATCTGGAACATCAGCCACTGGATCGTCTCGTAACGTGCCGCCGATTCCTGGGCCAGCAACTGCCCGCTCTTGTCCGCGAGGTAGATCAGAATCGCCCCGGACTCGAACAACGGCAGCGGCTTGTCATCCGGACCATGGGGGTCGAGGATGGCCGGGATCTTGTTGTTGGGGTTCAGCGAAAGAAACTCGGGAGACAGCTGATCGTTGGTATCGAAACCCACACGATGAGGTTCATAGGGCAGCCCGATCTCTTCGAGCATGATCGACACCTTGACGCCATTGGGGGTCGGCAAGGAGTAGAGCTGAATCCACTCGGGGTATTGAGCCGGCCATTTTTGGGTAATGGGGAACGCAGACAGATCGGTCATGGGAAGGATCCACGAAGAGATTGAGAGAGACGATCATAGTGTGAGCAGCCCAAGGGGGCGAAGTCCGGCGTATCGATATTGATGATTAGCAAGATCAATGTATTGCAGCCTTCCCCGGGGCCATCCCGTGTACCGTGTCCATAAATCCGCAACATCTCGCCGGTAACCTTTGCTTCAACCCGTTCAAGGTTGTCGGTGGATGGCTGCCTGCTCCGCCGGAATCGAACCAAACGGGCTTCAGTGGACTCTGAGTGTTGCCCTTTCGGAAACGGACCGGCTTAACGACATGGAAAACACCCGACGCTGGGAGCGCGGGGTGTAAAGGTTTGTCAGCCTTAACCGAATGCGCTGAAGACTCCCTAATTCCATGATGAACCCTTTGAAATTCCTCCAACGCTTCAAGCATCGCGCGTATGTCGTGCTGCCCTCACTGTTGGCGGCCAGTGCGCTCTTTCTGTCGCTGGAATCGAGCGAAAGTCGCGCCCAACCGGTGGACGGCACCCAGACCCTGGTGTTCCTGCGCCACGCCGAGAAACCTGCCGGCGGCCTCGGCCAGCTCAACTGCCAGGGCCTGAACCGCGCCATCGATCTGGCGACCCTGCTCCCGGAAAAGTTCGGCAAGGCCAATTATGTGTTTGCGGCCAACCCGACGCGCAATGTCGAGGAAGGCGAACTGGACAATTCCTACAGTTACATTCGCCCCCTGATGACCATCAGCCCCAGCGCGATCAAGCTCGGTTTGCCGGTGAACATTAACTTTTCGGCCAACGACACCAGCGACCTGGCCGATGAGCTGCTCCACGACAAGTATCACAACGCGGTGATCTACACCGCCTGGTCCCATGGCTACCTGCCCGAACTGATCAACAAAGTTGCTGGCGAAGCCATCGGCAAGAAACAGAAGATCACTGAAGACTGGGAGTCCAGCGACTACGACTCGCTGTTTGTGCTCACGCTGACCTGGCACAACGGCAAGGCCAGTCTGCAGAGCCACAGTTACAAGCAAGGGCTGGATAACGGTCGGGAAACCTGTCCGACTTGAGGGTGATGGTTGAAATTTTGTAGCGGCTGTCTGGGCCCTATCGCGAGCAAGCCCGCTCCCACAGGAGGCAGTGTCGAACACAAATCTGCGTTCCACCACCAATCACTGTGGGAGCGGGCTTGCCCGCGATGGGGCCCGCAGATACACCATCACCCTCGCAGACTGTCACGGTCTTGCAGGTATTCGATAACCGCCCCCCGCTCCCCGGCAAACTCGATCCGCGCGCCCTTCTTCTCCCGCTGAAACACATACATCGGGTCGTAATACTCACGCAGCAACCCCTCAATCCAGCCCCGGTGCAAATCCACCGCCCCGCTGCGCGCCTGCTCCGCCAGCGCATCCTCCATCAGGATCAACATCCGCCGATGACGCTCACCGCCCAGTCGCTTCTGAACGTTGTTCAGGCTCGCCAGCAAGCGCTCGGAAAACAGCCCGAAACCTTCATCGCCATGCACGTCGATGAACTCGGCAGACAAGTTCACCACGTAATCACGCAGGATCCGTTCGACCCGTCCTTCAAGGCTGTCTTCGAGCCAGACCATCGGAAATTGCTGCATGCCCTGATACAGCGGCAACGGCAGCGCGCAACTGCCGATCGCACGGCTTTCGTCTTCCAGCACAAACTGCTCGATACCGCGACTGCGCTTCTTCAGCACGTCCACGGCCAGGCGGTTTTCAAAATCGATGTTGGACGGCTGGCCCGTAGCGCGCTTGCCGAAACTGGAGCCGCGATGGTTAGCGTGGCCTTCAAGGTCCAGGCCGTTGCTCAGCTGCGTGAGCACTTCGGTCTTGCCGGTGCCGGTCATGCCGCCCAGCAGGACGAAATCACATTGAGCCACCGCCTGATCTATCGTTCCCAACAGGAAGCCACGCATGGCCTTGTAGCCGCCACCGACCCGCGGATAATCGATACCCGCCTCGTCCTTGAGCCATTGCTGGACGATCTGCGAACGCAAGCCACCGCGAAAACAATACAAAAGCCCCTCGGGATGAGCCCGGGCAAAATCGGCCCAGGCTTGAACACGCCCAGCCTTGATCTCGCCAGACACCAGCTGATGCCCCAACGTAATTGCCGCCTGCTGCCCGTGTTGTTTGTAGCAGGTGCCGACCCGTTGCCGCTCGCTGTCGTTCATCAGCGGCAGATTGATCACGCCGGGGAAGGAACCCTTGATGAATTCGACCGGCGCGCGGACATCCATCATCGGCCGGTCATTGAGGAAAATATCGCGGTAATCGGAGAAGTCGCTGGACATCAGAACACCTCGACCGCGTTCGTCTGTCGCTCGACCAGCTCACCGATCGGCTCAAGTGTCAGGCCCAGTTCGGCAGCGACGCTGAGAAATTGTTCGTTGCCCTCGGGAGTGACCGCCACCAGCAGACCACCACTGGTTTGCGGATCGCACAGCACGCGTTTGTGCATCTCCTGCAGGCGCCCGAGTTTGCTGGCGTAGCTGTCGAAATTGCGCAGCGTCCCGCCCGGCACACAGCCCTGGTCGAGGTAATACTCGACGCCCGGCAGACGCGGCACGCGGTCGTATTCGATGCGCGCTGTTACATTGCTGCCATCGGCCATTTCCACCAGGTGCCCGAGCAGGCCGAAACCGGTGACATCGGTCATTGCGGTCACGCCGTCGAGCTTGCCGAAACGGCTGCCGGGTTTGTTCAGGGTGCACATCCAGTCGCGGGCCAGGCCGATGTCGGCGTGGCGCAACTTGCCCTTCTTCTCGGCCGTGGTGAGGATGCCGATGCCCAAGGGTTTTGTGAGGTAAAGCAGGCAACCGGCGGTGGCCGTGTCGTTGCGCTTCATGTGGCGTTTTTCCACCAGCCCGGTGACGGCCAGGCCGAAGATCGGCTCCGGCGCATCGATGGAGTGCCCGCCCGCCAACGGGATACCGGCTTCATCGCATACCGAACGTCCGCCGCGAATCACTTCCCGGGCAATCTCCGGCGCCAGCACATTCACCGGCCAGCCGAGAATCGCGATGGCCATCAACGGATCGCCGCCCATGGCGTAGATGTCGCTGATGGCATTGGTGGCGGCGATGCGGCCGAAATCGAACGGGTCATCGACGATCGGCATAAAGAAATCGGTGGTCGAGACCACGCCGCGTTCTTCATCGATGGCATATACCGCCGCGTCATCGCGCGAGGCATTGCCGACCCAGAGCCTGGGGTCAAGGTTCTGCGCCCCGCTGCCGGCCAGAATCACTTCCAGCACCTGAGGGGAAATCTTGCAGCCACAGCCTGCGCCGTGGCTGTACTGAGTTAGACGGATCGGCTCGCTCATGGAGTGCACCTTGTGAAGTCGGTGCGGAGGAGTCTACAGCGACTGCACAAAATGCGCTGAGTCGGGCATAACGCAGAGCTAATGTGGGAGCGGGCTTGCTCGCGAAAGCGGTGTGTCAGGCAACGGAGATGTCGACTGGAACACCGCTTTCGCGAGCAAGCCCGCTCCCACATTGATCGGGTTAGGGCAACAAAATCACCTTGTCGCCACTGCCCTGATTCACCTCGGCATAGCGCTCCAGCCCTTCGGCCAACGGCGATTCAAGCAACCCTTGCGGCAGCGGCAACAAATCCTGATCGAAAAACCGGCCGAACTGATCGAGCATCGCCGCGCACGCCTGTACCCCGTACAACAGCGAGTTGATCCCCACCACCGAACCGCCCTTGCGATACAACGCCAAGGCGGGCAATTGCACCAGACCATCCACCGGCGCGGCGATGATCGCGATGCGGCCGAACGCTGCCAACGCGGCGACCGAGGCCGGCAGCCAGAACCCGGTGGTGTCGAAAATCACGTCTGCGCCGCCGGCATAGACCGCGTTCACCTGCGCGCCTAAATCCTCGGGTTTATCCAGTTGCAGCGTCTGATAGCCCTGAGCCTGCAAGTCCTTCACCTGCTCCGGCCGTCGCGCCGCCGCCAGCACCTGGGCACCGCGCACCTTGGCCAGCGCCAGCGCCGCACTGCCGACTGCGCCGCCGCCGATCACCAGCAACCGTGTTTGCGCGGTCACCAGGCTGCGTTCCAACGCATCCCACGCCGTGGTGTAAGGCACGCCGAGGCTGGCGGCCTGCGCGAAGCTCAAGTGGGTCGGCTTGAGTGCCACGCCGTTGGCCGGCAATTTCACGAATTGCGCATGGGAGCCGTCGGCGAAAAAACCCAGTTCCCGGCCAGTGCCCCAGACCTCCTGACCGATCAATGCCTGCGGGCCTTCAACCACGACACCAGCGAAATCACGACCGGGAATCCGCGGCAACGTGGTGTAGGGAAATCGCCCCAGCACGTTCTTCACATCGCTGGGGTTGAGGCCGGCGGCCTTGATCTGCACCAGCACTTCATCGGCGCCGGGAACGGGAGTCGGCACTTCGACATAGCGCAGGGCCGAGAGGTCGCCGGTTTTATCGAACTGCAATGCTTTCATGGGAGTGTCCATCGAACAGGGGAAGAGATTCAGGAGATCCAGCCAGAGACCAGTTGTCGGCCCATCGGCCACAATTTTTCACCGGCGAGCATGCCCAGCAGGCCCACCAGCGCGATGGCCGGGGGTGCGGGGGAACGAAAATCCAGTGCGCCGTAGAGCAAACCGACGCCCAGACCGATGACCAGCGAGATGAGGTAGCTCATGGCAGACTCCGTGGGCAATTGAGGGATGCCCAAAGTCTAATGACCGGCAATGGCGAGCATCGGCCAAGTGCTTCTGAATTTCGGCCAAACCACCTGAAGACCTTGTAGGAGCGAGCTTGCTCGCTCCTACAAGGTCGTGCAGAACAGCGACGGCGCAACACCCAGTTCCCGACGGAACATGTCGCTGAAGCTGCTCGGCGAATAGCCCAGTTCCCGGGCAATCGTGCTGACGGCCACGCCCTGAATCAACTCGGCCGCCGCCGTCGCCAGTTGCACTTGCCGTCGCCACTCGGCGAAGCCCATGCCCAAACCGTCCTTGAACAGCCGCGCCAGGGTACGCACGCTGGCCCCGGCGTTTTCGGCGTGTTGTTCGAAGGGAATGTCCAGCGACGGCGCAGCCATGACCGCCTGACACAGGTTCATCAGGCGCCGGTCGGAATCGTCCGGCAAGGGGATTTTCAGCAGCGAGCGCCGGGCACGTTTGAGTTCCAGCAGCGCCAGCCCGACCAGCGCGTCGTAATACTCCGGCGCGCCGTCGTCACCCTGCTCCACCAGGCCGATGATCAGCTCACGCAGCAACCCGCCCACTTCAATCACCTGAACCGTGGCGTCCAGCGTCGCTGCCAACAAGGGCCTCAGGTAGATGTTGCGCATCTGCAGGTCCGAGACCACGCGAATGCCGTGAGGCACGCCCGGCGGCAGCCACACCGCCCGTTGCGGCGGCACCACCAGCGCTTCATGAGGCGTCTCGACCCACATCACCCCGCTCATCGCATACAGCAACTGGCCCCACACATGCTCGTGAGGCTCGATATACAACCCGCGCGGGTAGGTGCGCGCCAGCGGTTGCACGGGCACATCGGTGTCACTCAGGTCGGGGGGCGCAGCAAGGGCCATGGGCAGCAATCATTGGGGATTTTCAGAGAATGCATGGTAACCAGCCGCACGCCTTGTCGCCACTGGCGGCCGCCGTCTGACAATCCAACTGAATTTTCCGCAACCCCGACGATCCCTTTATTACCACAGGGAGGAATACGGGCTTTATGAACAACGCAAAACTTTTCGTCATTGAATACACCCTTCATGGCGCCCCCAAGTCTTTCATTATCCGCCTGGACAAGATGGATAATGCGGAGGCCTGGCACTGGGCGAGCTGTGACGCCGGCGTGGGTCGAATCCCGCGATTTGGGCGGGAAAAGGTGCAGAAGACCAGTAAACCGATGGCAGAGAAATTTGGCGTGGAAAACGTCACGTGGCGGCCAGCGAACTGACCGAGGGGAGAAAGATCAGCAGGGATAGCTGTGCATTATCTGTAGAAGCGAGCTCGCTCGCGATGGACTAACGAGCGGCGCGCTTAATCAGAAAACACGCGTTATCGTTAAAGTCCATCGTCGGAATGCCGCCCGGAGACAAGCTCGCTCCTGCCGTCAGCCATGGGCGCACTTGCACCCTTTGCTTGCGCATTCTTCACCGTGTTCGTGATGCTTGGCGCACGCTTCGCAGCAGTAGTGTTTGCCGTGGCGGGCGATCGGATGCTGACCCAGTTTGCACGAGCATTTCGGGCAGTCGCATTTACTTTCACTGTCGATCATAAGTCTGACTCCATTGTTGTAGTCGTCAGGCGCGACGGATGCGCACCGTATCATCAGTGTAGGAGCTGCCGCAGGCTGCGATCTTTGATTTTTCGTTTCAAAAGCAAGATCAAAAGATCGCAGCCTCCGGCAGCTCCTACGGTAAAAAAATGGTGTCAGGCCTGCCGCGTACTGCTGCGATACATGAACACCAACGCCAACCCGAGCAACACCATCGCCAATACCCGGCTGCCGGACAACTCGATCGCCGGGTTGCCCAGCCAGCCGAAGTTATCGATCAGCATCCCCATGCCCAGTTGCCCGACGATCACTGCTACCGTCGCGACCGCCGTGCCGACCCGCGGCACCGCACCCACCATGACCATCATGTACACCACGCCGAATAATGCGCCGCTGAGTTGCCATTTCGGCACGTCCAGCAGACTCACGGCGTGGGCCGGTTCGAAAAACAGGATCAGCAAGCCGGTGCTCACCGCGCCCACCACGAACGTCAGCAAACTGCTGCGCAGCACGCCGACCGTTTCGCCCAGACGTCCGTTGATCGCCGCCTGCACACTCAACACCGCACCGGCGACCACCACCACCGCCAACAAAATAATCAGATTCATCATCAACCCCGAGCAATCAGAACAAGTGCCGCGACAATCAGCAGCAAGGCCAGCCACCGTTCACCGTTGACCTTTTTGCGGGTGGCGCCGAACCAGCCGAAATGGTCAATCAGTACGCTTTTACCGACCTGCCCGGACAGGATTGCGATCATCGTCATCGCAATGCCGATGTGCGGCGTGGCCAGGGTCAGCACCACCACGTACATCGGCCCGAGAAAACCGCCGATCAACTGCCAGCGCGGCAACGTGTTCAACGCCGGCCCCTGTTGCGGACCACTGAACAACAGCAGCAGGAACAGAATCGCCGAGCCCACACCGAAGATGCTCAGCGTCGCCCACAAGTGCCCGACCTGGACGCCGAGGGGGCCGAGCAGACCGGCCTCCACGGACAGGCCCATGCCGGCGAGGATGACCAGCGGCAAGAGCAAGAGTCGCAGCCCGGGTTTGCTCGCGGGAGCCGCAGCTATATCGATTGAAGAAGATTGCATAAGGAACACCTGTGTTAACGATCAATGCGCGATCCCTTGTAGGAGCCGGCTTGCTGCGGGCGGCGTTCCGACGATGGTGTGTCAGCCGCATTTGTGTCGACTGACACACCATCGTCGGAACGCCGCCCGCAGCAAGCCGGCTCCTACAGGGTTCGCATGGTCAGTGGAATTGGCGCGCATTATCGGCTGGCGCTGCTTTGCGATAAACGGGATCATACTGACAACACTTTTGCGAAATTCGCACAGCAGGAATCGTCATGCACGGCCTCAACGAATTGGGATTCAAGGCGCTTCGGCTGTTTGTCGCGGTGCTCGATCACGGCAGCTTTTCCGAAGTCGCACGCCGCGAGGGCCTGGCGCCCTCCTCGATTTCCCGGCAGATCCAATTGATGGAACAGGCCCTGAGCCAGCAATTGCTCTACCGCCACACCCGCGCCGTCTCACCCACCGAAGCCGGGCGAATGCTCGGCCACCATGCGCGATTGGTGCTGGTGCAACTGGAAGAAGCCGAGCAAGCCTTGCAGGAACAGCAAAGCGAACCCAGCGGGCTGGTGCGGATCAACGCCCCCGTGGTGTTCGGGCAGCGGCACCTGACGCCGTGGCTCGGGCGGCTGTGCGAGCGTTATCCGAAACTGCAACTGGATATCCAACAGACCGACAGCTACATCGACCCGCTGCAGGAAGGCGCCGACCTGTTGTTCCGTATCGGCCCGCTGCACGATTCGAGCATGCAGGCGCGCATTCTGGCGCCCCATCGCTTTCAAGTCGCGGCGAGCCCGGCCTACCTCGAACGCCATGGCACTCCGCAAGGTCCCGAAGACCTGGCGGCGCATCAATGCCTGGCCTACAAAGGCGTGACCGGCCAGCAGCGCTGGTTTTTCCGCCAGGGTCAGCAGGACTGGACACCCTTCTCGGTGAAGGGACCGATCACCGGCAACCACGCGGACACACTCACCCAGGCCGCCGAACAAGGTCTGGGGCTGGTGATGTTTCCGTCATGGCTGATCGGTGAAGCGATGCGCAATGGCACGCTGGTGCCGGTGCTGGGGGACTATCAGGTGTCCAACAGCCTTGAGCCGCAACAGATCGCCGTGCTCTGGCCCGGTAGCCGGCGATTGTCGGTGAAGGTGCGGACGGTGATTGATTTCTTTGTCGAGTGTTTTGGGCCGGTGCCGTATTGGGACAGGCCCTGACACCTGCAACACCGCAACCCAATGTAGAAGCCGGCTTGCTGGCGATAGCGTTGTGTCAGGCGCCATCAATGCTGACTGATGCACCGCTATCGCCAGCAAGCCGGCTCCTACAAGGTGTGTGGGTCAGATGCGGAACTGTCCGACCAGACTGCCCAAACGCTGACCCAGATCTGCCAGGCTGCGGGACGTCTGGGCGCCGAGCTGGGTTTCGTCGGCCACGTTGTCCACGGCCACCGCGATCTGATGCACGCTGCGGTTGATTTCTTCGGCCACGGCGGTCTGCTCTTCGGCGGCGCTGGCGATCTGCGCGTTCATCGAGTTAATGGTGCCGATCAGCTGGGCCATGGTGTCGAGGGACGCGCCCGCTTCGTTCGCCTGTGCAGACGTGCCATCGCCAGCCTCGCTGGAACGGCGCATCGCTTCCACCGCCGATTGAGTACCGGCCTGCAAGCGATCGATCATGCCCTGGATTTCCTGGGTGCTGATTTGTGTGCGGCTGGCCAATGCGCGGACTTCGTCGGCCACCACCGCAAAACCGCGACCGGCCTCACCGGCACGGGCCGCTTCGATCGCGGCGTTGAGCGCCAACAGGTTGGTCTGATCGGCAATCGAACGGATCACCCCGAGCACGCTGACAATCGACGACACGTCCTTTTGCAGGCTGTCGAGGGACACGCCACTGCTGCGAATATCGTCCACCAACGCATGAATCTTCACGATGCTGCCGGCCACCACACGCTTGGCGGCCTGGCCTTCTTCGTCGGTCTGCTGCGCGGCGACGGCGGCATTTTGCGCACTTTTGGCGACTTCCTGCGCGGCGGCGGACATCTGGTTGATTGCCGTGGCGACCTGATCGGTCTCGTGACGTTGACGCTCCATCGCCTGATCCGAACGCTGGGCCTGATCGGACACCTGATTCACCAGCCCGGTCAGTTGCGAGGTCATTTCGGTGATCTGACGCACCAGGCCATGGATCTTGTCGACAAAACGGTTGAACGAACCGGCGAGCTGGCCGAGCTCGTCCTGGCTGGTGATGGTCAAGCGCCGGGTCAGGTCGCCCTCACCCGCCGCGATGTCATCGAGGTTGGCTTTCATCAGGTTCAGCGGACGCAAAATGGTGTTGGCCAGCAGCATCCCGGCGGCAGCGATCACCAACAGCACCACCACGGCGATGCCGATGATGCTCAGCAATACGCCTTCCATGCGCTCCTGAACCTTGGCTTCGACCACCGCCACCTGCGCTTCGATGCCATCGAGGTTGACCGAGGTGCCGAAGGCCATGTCCCACTTCGGCAGGTATTCGGTGTAGCCGAGTTTCGGCACCAGCACCTTGGTATTGCCGGGCAATGGCGAGCTGTATTGCAGGTAGTGCGTGCCGTCCTTGGCGACTTTCACCAGGTCGCGGTTGACGTAGACGCCGTTCGGATCACGGTTGTCCTTGAAGCTTTGGCCCACGCCTTCGGGGCTGTTGGCCTTGAACAGGCGCACAGTGTTGGAGTCGTAGCCGAAGAAGTAGCCTTCCTTGCCGTAGCTGATGCTCGACAGCAATTTGATCACTTGGGCTCGCGCTGCGTCGTCACCCGGGGCGGCGGCGTCGTAGAGCGGTTTGATCGTAGTCATCGCCACGGCCACATAACTTTGCAGGGTGGCCTTGGCGTCGCTGAGCAGGCGCTGGCGCGTCTCCTCGACTTCCTTGCGAGCCTGTTCCTGCAGAACGAACAACGTGGTCAAGCTGATGACCAGCGCAAAGAGCAACACCGGGAGGACGGCAAGGGACAGGACTTTAGCCTTCAGGCTCATGCGCATGACGGTTCACTCATTTTGATTTTTATTGGCGTGGTTAAAGGCTTTAACGGCACGCGAAACCAAAAGTTGAGCCAGCGTCACACCGAACCAATGTGCGGGCATGCTCGCGAATGCGGTGTGTCAGGCAACGGATATGTCGACTGATACACCGCATTCGCGAGCAAGCCCGCTCCCACATTGGACCTCGGTTGTTTAGAGCACCATTGCCGCCACCCAGCCGAACGCCAGCAGCGGCAGGTTGTAATGCAGGAACGTCGGGACCACGGTATCCCAGATGTGGTGATGCTGGCCGTCGATGTTCAGGCCGGAGGTCGGGCCCAGTGTCGAGTCCGACGCCGGCGAACCCGCATCGCCCAACGCACCGGCGGTGCCGACGATGCACACGATGGCGATCGGGCTGAAACCCAGCTGCACGCACAGCGGCACGAAAATCGCCGACAGAATCGGCACCGTCGAAAACGATGAACCGATGCCCATTGTCACCAGCAGGCCGACCAGCAACATCAACAGCGCGCCGATGCCTTTGCTGTGACCGATCCACGACGCCGACGCTTCAACCAGCGTCTGCACCTGACCGGTGGCTTTCATCACTTCGGCAAACCCCGAGGCGGCAATCATGATGAAGCCGATCATCGCCATCATCTTCATGCCTTCGGTGAACAGGTCGTCGGTGTCGCGCCACTTGACGATGCCCGACACCGAGAAGATCACAAAGCCTGCCAGCGCACCGATAATCATCGAATCCAGCAGCAGCTGAATGATGAACGCCGCCGCAATGGCCACACCCGCGACCATCAGGCTCAACGGGTTGTACTGCACCGCGACCTGCTCGACCTGCTCGATCCTTTCCAGGTCATAGACGCGTTTCTTGCGATAACTGATGAACGCTACCGCCAGCCCCACGACCATGCCCAACGCCGGAATACCCATGGCATGGGTGACGTTGATGCCGCTGATGTCCACGCCGCTGCGGGCCACGTTGGCCAGCAGGATTTCATTCAGGAAGATGTTGCCGAAGCCCACCGGCAGGAACATGTACGGCGTGATCAGGCCGAAGGTCATGACGCAGGCGATCAAGCGGCGATCCAGCTGCAGCTTGGTCAGTACATACAACAGCGGCGGCACCAGCAACGGAATAAAAGCGATATGTATCGGCAGAATATTCTGTGAAGCGATGGCCACCACCCCCAGCAAACCGATCAACAGCCACTTGACCGAACCGCCCCCGCTGGCGTGCTGGCGATCGACCATGGCCAGGGCCTTGTCCGCCAATGCATGGGCCAGGCCGGACTTGGCAATCGCCACCGCGAACGCGCCGAGCAAGGCATAAGACAACGCCACCGTCGCCCCGCCGCCGAGGCCGCTGTTGAACGCCTTCAGGGTGGCGTCGATGCCCAGGCCGCCAGTCAGACCGCCCACCAGCGCGCCGATAATCAGCGCGATCACAACGTGCACGCGGGACAGGCTGAGCACCAGCATGACGCCGACCGCGGCAATTACAGCATTAATCATCGTTACCTCAAGGCAAGCGAAATGAGCCCGGCCGGTAATCTGCGAAGAGACGCCAGCGGGACAAGGAATGGGTTTTATTAGAGGGCGCGCACTGTGCCGGACCGCTGCCGCCTTGTCAAAGCCAACGCCCCGAACGCCAGATCGCCCCCCCTGCAGGAGCCGGCTTGCTGGCGATGGGGCCAGGAAAACCAATGCATGAGCCGAGGCCGCTATCGTCGGAGCGCCGCCCGCAGCAAGCCGGCTCCTACAGGGGTTCGCACCAGCGATTCGATTTTCGGCGGACAGCATAAAGAAAGCGGAATCACGGCCGTTACAGTGCAAAGTCTCAGATATTTATCGAATAAAGGACGTCTCCATGTCGCTCAGACAACTTTCCATTCAATGGAAAATCACCCTGCTGGCCGGGCTTTGCCTGGCGGGTATCGTGACCTTGCTGGTAGGTCTTTCGCTGTATCGCATGGAGCACAGCTCCGAGCTGGTGAAAGCCTCGAGCATGGAGATGCTCACCGAAGCCGCCCAGGCCCGGATCGAGTCCCAGGGCGAAAACCAGGCGCTGGGGATTCGCCAGCAGTTCATGGACGCCTATCAATATGGCCACGGCTTTTCACGTCAGGTGTTGTTCCTGCGTGACCAGGCCGAAAAACGCTTTCTCGATGCCTTCGACTTGCGTGAAGACCTGACCCGTCAAGTCAAGTCGGCGCTGCAAGCCAATCCGGAGTTGCTCGGCCTGTCCCTGGTGTTCGAGCCCAATGCGCTGGACGGCAAGGACGAACTGTTCGCCGGCCAGGCTGAGCTGGGCAGTAACGACAAGGGCCGTTTCGCGCTGTACTGGTCGCAACCGACGCCCGGCAAAGTGACGTCGATGGCGCTGCCCGAAACCGACATGGCCGACACCAGCACCGGCCCCAGCGGCGAACCCGCCAACGCCTGGTTCACCTGCCCGCGCACCTCGCTCAAACCTTGCGTGATCGAACCCTACTTCTATGCGATCGACGGCCAGAAGGTGCTGATGACCAGCATCGTGTTCCCGCTGATGGTCAACGGCAAAGTCATCGCTTCGCTGTCGGTGGACATCAACCTCAACAGCCTGCAAGCGGTCAGCCAGGACGCGAGCAAAAAGCTCTATGACGGCCAGACCAACGTCAGCATCATCAGCCCGGCCGGTTTGCTCGCCGGCTACAGCCCGGACACCAGCAAACTCGCCCAGCGCCTGGACGCTGTGGATAAAACCAGCGGCGCCGAGCTGATCCGCCTGCTCGCCACCAGCAGCAAAACTGCAAGCCTGCACAGCGACCAGCAATTGAAAGTACTGTCGCCGTTCCAGCCGATCCCCGGTGGCAAGTCGTGGGGCGTGCTGCTCGAAGTGCCGGAAAAAGTCCTGATCGGCCCGGCCGAAGCGCTGAAGAAACAACTCGATGACAGCAACACCGCCGGCACGTTGGTCGAGCTCGGCCTCGGTGTGCTGGCGGCGTTGATCGGCCTGTTGCTGGTGTGGCTGATGGCACGCAGCGTGACCAAGCCGATCCTCGGCGTGGCGCACATGCTCGAAGACATCGCCAGCGGTGAAGGTGATCTGACCCGGCGCCTGGCCTACGACAAAAAGGATGAGCTGGGCCAGTTGGCAGGCTGGTTCAACCGCTTCCTCGACAAGCTGCAACCGATCATCGCCGAAGTCAAACGCTCGGTGCAGGACGCCCGCAGCACGGCGGACCAGTCCTCCGCCATCGCCACGCAAACCAGCGCCGGCATGGAGCAGCAATACCGCCAGGTCGATCAGGTGGCTACCGCCTCCCACGAAATGAGTGCCACTGCCCAGGACGTTGCGCGCAGCGCCGCGCAAGCGGCACAGGCTGCCAAGGATGCGGATCAGGCCACTCGTCGCGGGTTGACGGTGATCGACCAGACCACCAGCAGCATCGACAACCTCGCCGCCGACATGAGTGCGGCGATGGTGCAAGTCGAGGGCCTGGCGGCGAACAGCGAGAAGATCGGTTCGGTGCTGGAAGTGATCCGCGCCATCGCCGAACAGACCAACCTGCTGGCCCTCAACGCCGCCATCGAAGCCGCCCGTGCCGGTGAAGCCGGCCGTGGTTTTGCCGTGGTGGCCGACGAGGTGCGCAACCTGGCTCGGCGTACGCAGGAGTCGGTCGAAGAAACCCGGCTGGTGATCGAGCAATTGCAGAACGGCACCCAGGACGTGGTGGGGTCGATGAACAACAGCCATCGTCAGGCGCAAGGCAGTGTCGAGCAGGTCAGCCAGGCGGTCACGGCGTTGCGGCAGATTGGCGATGCGGTGACGGTGATCAGCGACATGAACCTGCAGATTGCGTCGGCGGCAGAAGAGCAAAGCGCCGTGGCGGAAGAGATTAACAACAACGTGGCGACGATCCGGGACGTGACGGAGTCGTTGTCGGGGCAGGCGAATGAGTCGGCGCGGGTGAGTCAGTCGTTGAATAGCCTGGCGAATCAGCAGCAGAGTTTGATGGATCAATTCCGCGTCTGACTCAACGGACCTCGCCAATACCCCCTGTAGGAGCCGCCCGCAGCAAGCCGGCTCCTACAGGTTATCGGGGTTTTCAATTTCAGCGTTTGGGCAGTTCAATGACAACGCTCAACCCGCCCCACTCGCTCTCCTCCAGCCGCAACACCCCGCCCCACGTGTCGACGATGTCGCGCACGATCCCCAGTCCCAACCCATGCCCATCCGTCTGTTCATCCAGGCGCGTCCCCCGGCTGAACACCTGATCGCGCTGGTCCTCGGGAATCCCCGGCCCATCATCTTCCACGCTCAACTGAAATCCTTCAGCCGTCTCGACCACACTCAACCGCACCTCGGCATCCGCCCATTTGCAGGCGTTGTCCAGCAGGTTGCCCAACAGTTCCAGCAAGTCTTCGCGATCCCACGGCAACTGCAAACCGGCCGGCGCGCGATAGCTCAGTTCAAGGTGTTCGCCGTGGATCATGTTCAGCGTGGCGAGCAATCCCGGCAGTTCCGCATCGCAATCAAACAACGCCCCGGGCAGCGCATCGCCGGACAGCCGGGCGCGATTGAGTTCGCGGTTGAGTCGCTGCTGAACCTGTTCCAGTTGTGCCTTTAGAATCTTTCGCAGCTCGGGATGGGCATCGAGTTTTTCGCTGGACGCCAGGCTCAATAACACCGCCAGCGGGGTTTTCAAGGCATGCCCGAGGTTGCCCAGCGCATTGCGAGAACGCTTGAGGCTGTCTTCGGTGTGCGCCAGCAAATGGTTGATCTGCGCCACCAGCGGTTCAAGCTCCACCGGCACCTGATCATCCAGTTGCGAACGCTGGCCCTGCTGCAACTGGGCAATCTGCTCGCGGGCCTTTTCCAGTGGGCGCAAGGCGCGGCGCACAGTGATCCGCTGCAACAGCAGAATCAGCAACACCCCCGCCAGCCCCAGGCCCAGCCCCACTTGCAGCATGCGCTTGAAACTGTCGCGCACCGGTGTGTAGTCCTGGGCGACGCTGATGGAAATCGACTGGCCCAAACGGCGATAGTCCGAACGCAAGATCAGCAACTGCTGACCTTCCGGCCCCAGTTGCAGGTTGCTGTGCAGGCCGGGATGGTCGAGGCGCGGCAATTCCTGGTCCCACAACGAGCGCGAGCGCCAATGACTGTCGGCAAAATCGATGCGGAAGTAATGCCCGGAAAACGGACGCTGATAGGCCGGCGACAGGTGCCGCTCATCCAGTTGCAGCCCTTGCGGCCCACGCACCAGCGCCACCAGCAAGCTCTCGCTGTCGTTGCGCAGCCCCGCCTCGAGGTAGCGCTGCAAACCCATTTCGAATAGCCACAGACTGGTTTGCGCCAGCACCAGGCCGACAATCACCATCACGCTGATCAGCCCCAGGCTCAAGCGGCGCTGGATCGACCTCACTGCGCTTGACCGCCAAACAGATAACCCTGGCCGCGACGGGTTTCGATCACGCTGCGCCCGAGTTTGCGTCGCAGGTGATTGACGTGGACTTCCAGCACGTTGGAATCGCGCTCGGTTTCACCGTCGTAGAGGTGTTCGGCGAGGTGGCTTTTGGAGAGGATCTGCTCGGGGTGCAACATGAAATAACGCAGCAGACGGAATTCTGCGGCGGTGAGCTGGATGTCGGCGCCTTCGCGGGTCACGCACTGGCGACCTTCATCCAGGTGCAAGCCCGCCGACTGCAGTGTCGGCTGATTGACCTTGCCGTGGGAGCGGCGCAACAGCGCCTGGATGCGCAAGTGCAGTTCTTCAGGATGGAAGGGTTTGGTCAGGTAATCATCGGCGCCAGCCTTGAGGCCTTCGATCCGTTCGGCCCAGGAGCCGCGCGCCGTCAGGATCAGCACCGGCGTAGCGAGCCCGCCCGCACGCCATTGCGCCAGTACGTCGAGCCCCGGCAAACCCGGCAACCCCAGGTCGAGGATGATCAGGTCATAGGGTTCGCTGCTGCCCTGGTACACCGCGTCACGGCCGTCGGCCAGCCAGTCCACGGCGTAACCCTGGCGGTTGAGGCCGGCGATCAGTTCGTCGGCCAGGGGCACATGGTCTTCCACCAGCAGCAATCGCATCGGTCAATCTTCCTTGTCTTTCAGTAACTGGCCAGTGGTGGCGTCGACGTCCAGCTCACGGACCACGCCTTCGGTGGTCAGCAACTCGACTTCATAAATGTAGACGTCATGTTTCTCTTCAAGCTCGGCTTCCAGCAGTTTCGACCCCGGATAGCGGTCCATTGCCTGCGTCAAAAGCTGCTCGAGCGGCAGGATCACGCCCCGCTGACGCAGGCGCAGGGCTTCGTCCTGATCCAGGTCGCGGGCCATGACCACCGAGCAAAACGCCAGAAGCACCAGCGCCATGCGTGAAAATGAACACACCTTCATTACGTATCCTGATGATCCTTGAGAATCTGCCCGCTGACAGCGTCCAATTCCAGATCCCACTCAATGCCTTGCGGGTCGCGCAGCTCCACCTGATAGATGTACTTGCCGTACTCTTCTTCCAGCTCGGTTTCGGTGACTGTCGAGCCCGGGTGTTTGGCCAGTGCCGTGGCGTTGAGCTTCTCGAAAGACACAATGGTACCAGCGTCGCGCAGACGCAGGGCTTCGTCGGGGCCCAGGTCACGGGCGTGGGCGAGGCTCGCGGTCATGGCGATGAGGGAGGCGGTGATCAGGGCAGTCAGGGTTTTCATGGGGTGTCTCCGTATTTTTTATGCGTTGCGTACGGCGGCCACTTTAGCGATTCGAACTTAATTGAAACTGAATTGCCATCATCAGAGATGGCAACTCGATATCGCAGGCATACACAGCACCTGTAGGAGCCGGCTTGCTGGCGATGGCGCCTTTGAAATCGCCATCGCCAGCAAGCCGGCTCCTACAGGTTCTGCATCGTGTCGGTCGGCATCAATGTGAATGTCAGTCCGCCATCGTCGCACCGCCGCGCCCACAATGATCGCGCAAGTCTATAATCCCCCGCTTGCCAGACATCGAGACCGGTATGACCGCCATCCACATCAAATTCCCTTCCCTGACCCTCAAGGCCGGTCCTCGTGCCTTTGCGCGCATCCGCGAACACGGTTTGAACGCCGCCGATGTCGGCACGCTACCGGGTGCCGCTGGCGGACCGAAGGCGTTGGGGATTCAAGGTCTGGACCTGGCGCTGTTCGGTGAATGGCTGCCTGCCGCGCCGCGTGAACGGTCGCTGATCGGCGCTTCGGTGGGTTCCTGGCGCTTTGCCAGTGCCTGCCTGCCCGATGCTGCCGAAGGCATCCGCCGCCTCGGCCATCTCTACACCGAGCAGAACTTCGCCAAGGGCGTGACCATGGCGCAGATCAGCCAGAGCTCGCAGCGCATGCTCAATGACCTGCTCGACGGCCGCGACACCTCGATTCTGGACAACGCCCATTACCGACTGAACATCATGGTGGTCAAAAGCCACGGCCTGCTCGCGGACGATCATCGCGGTCGCCTCGGGTTGGGCCTGTCGTCGGTGATTGCCGACAACCTGCGCGGTCGCGCGCGGCTGTCGCGGCATTTCGAGCGGCTGATCATCCACGACCCGCGTCTGGCGCCACCGGTTCATGCGCTGAACGACTTCCCGTCACGTTTCGTCGCGCTCCATGCCGGCAACCTGCGTCAGGCCTTGCTCGCCTCGGGCTCGATCCCGATGGTGATGGAAGGCGTGCGCGACCTGCCGGGCGCCGGCGCCGGCGCCGGAACGTTCCGCGACGGCGGTCTGCTGGACTATCACCTCGACCTGCCCTACAGCGGCAACGACATCGTGCTGTATCCGCACTTCACCGACCGGGTCATCCCCGGCTGGTTCGACAAAACCCTGCCGTGGCGTCGCGCCTGCCCTGCGCGTTTGCAGGATGTCCTTTTACTGGCGCCGTCGAAGGAATACCTGGCGCGCCTGCCCTACGGCAAACTGCCGGACCGTAACGACTTCAAGCGCTTCATGGGCGATGCGCCGAGCCGGCAGAAATACTGGCGTGCGACGATGGATGAAAGTCGCAGGCTGGGCGATGAATTTCTCGAACTGGCCGCCAACGGTCGCCTTGGCGAGCGCTTGCTGACCCTTTAGTCAGGACAAACTGTTAAACTCGCCGCCTGCCCACATCGCCGCGGCGATCGCCACCTGACAGAGCTGATACCACCTGTGGAAATTTTCAAAGAGTTCACCTTCGAATCCGCCCACCGCCTGCCCCACGTCCCGGACGGCCACAAGTGCGGCCGCCTGCACGGTCACTCGTTCAAAGTGGCGATTCACTTGAGTGGCGATCTTGATCCGCATACCGGCTGGATTCGTGACTTCTCGGAGATCAAGGCGATTTTCAAGCCGCTGTATGAGCGGTTGGATCACAACTATTTGAATGACATTCCGGGATTGGAGAATCCGACCAGTGAAGTGCTGGCCAAGTGGATCTGGGGTGAGTTGAAGCCGTTGTTGCCGGAGCTTAGTGCGATTCGGATTCATGAGACTTGTACGAGCGGTTGTATTTATCGCGGCGAATAAATCCCTGTAGGAGCGAGCTTGCTCGCGAGGGAGGTCAACGATTACGCGTGCTTGCCGATGGAACGCGGTGCCTGTGCGTCCATCGCGAGCAAGCTCGCTCCTACAGAGAACTGCGTTTCGTCAGTGATGTAAAAAACAGCCTTCATTGGCTGTTTTTTTATGCCTATGCTTTTTGGCTGGTACCCGCCAAGAGGACACCCCCATGACTGACTGGCCGTTGGCTCAGACCTTTCGCTTCAACGGGCACTCCGTTCGCTACGCCGTACGGGGCGATGGCCCGCCGCTGGTGTTTGTGCATGGCACGCCCTTCTCTTCTTATGTGTGGCACCGGATTGCGCCGCACTTCATCACGTCGCACCGGGTGCACTACTTCGACTTGCTGGGTTATGGGCTGTCCGAAAAGGTCGAGGGCGATGTGTCCCTTGGCGTACAGAACGAGCTGTTGGCGCAACTGCTGGAACATTGGGGTCTGGAGTGTCCCGATGTGGTGGCCCACGATTTCGGCGGCGCCACGGTGCTGCGCGCGCATCTGCTGAACGGTAAGAATTACCGCAGCCTGACGCTGATCGACCCGGTGGCGCTGACGCCGTGGGGTTCGCCGTTTGTGCAGCATGTGCGCCAGCATGAGGCGGCGTTCAGCGGGCTGCCTGATTACATTCAGCAAGCGATCGTGCCGGCTTACATTCGCGGGGCGATCAAGCGGGAAATCCCCGACGAGGAACTCGCCCATTACGTCCAGCCGTGGCTGGGCGATCCGGGGCAAGCGGGGTTTTACCGGCAGATCGCGCAAATGGATGAGCGCTATACCCGCGAGGTTGAAGGGTTGTACCCGACGATTCGTTGCCCGGTGCAGATTCTGTGGGGTGAGGATGACCAATGGATTCCCATCGAGCGTGGCCGCGCATTGCAACAGATGATTCCGGGGGCGCAATTTCACCCAATCCCCAATGCCGGGCACCTGGTTCAGGAGGATGCACCGGAGGCCATCGTCGCGGCGCTGCTTCGGTTCCTGCCCCAATCCCCCTGAAAACACAATCCATTGTAGGAGCCCGCAGCAAGCCGGCTCCTACAATGGATTGTGTTTTTTCAGCCGCTTCGCCGATCAATGGCGGGCGTTTTCTTTCGCTGCCGTGGTCAATATTCACGTCCGGCCGATGCTCGATTGCCGCTGCCGCGCTAACGTATGTGTGACGGGCGTATTCGACATGCCAAGCGCCAACGCACCCTTACAAGCTCTCTAAAAGGATTCACCTGATGCACATCATCAACGCCCGCCTGCGCAACCAAGAAGGCCTGCATGAGTTGCACCTGGAAAACGGCCTGATCAGCAACATTGCCCGTCAGACCGAAGCGCCGACCCTGGGCCCCGATGATCTGGACGCCGGCGGTAACCTGGTGGTGCCGCCCTTCGTCGAGCCGCACATTCACCTCGACGCGACACTGACCGCCGGCGAGCCGCGCTGGAACATGAGCGGCACATTGTTCGAAGGCATCGAGTGCTGGGGCGAGCGCAAGGTGACCATCACCGAAGAGGACACCAAGACCCGGGCGAAGAAAACCATCCAGACCCTGGCAGCCCACGGCATCCAGCATGTGCGCACCCACGTCGATGTCACCGACCCGCAGCTGACGGCGCTGAAGGCGATGCTCGAAGTGCGCGAAGAAAGTCGGCACTTGATCGACATGCAAATCGTCGCGTTCCCGCAGGAGGGCATCGAGTCATACCGCAACGGTCGCGAGTTGATGGAAGAAGCGATCCGCATGGGCGCGGACGTGGTCGGCGGGATTCCGCATTTCGAATACACCCGCGATCAGGGCGTGAGCTCGGTGAAATTCCTGATGGACCTGGCCGAACGCACCGGTTGCCTGGTGGACGTGCATTGCGACGAAACCGACGACCCCCATTCGCGCTTCCTCGAAGTGCTGGCAGAGGAAGCCCGCAGCCGCGACATGGGTTCTCGGGTCACGGCCAGCCACACCACGGCCATGGGCTCTTACGACAACGCTTACTGCGCCAAACTGTTTCGCCTGCTCGGGCATTCGGGGATCAGCTTTGTCTCCTGCCCGACCGAAAGCATCCACCTGCAAGGACGCTTCGACAATTTCCCGAAACGCCGCGGCGTGACCCGGGTGAATGAGCTGCTCGAAGCGGGGATGAACGTGTGCTTCGGCCAGGATTCGATCGTCGATCCGTGGTATCCACTGGGCAACGGCAACATCCTGCGGGTGCTCGAAGCGGGTCTGCACATCTGTCACATGCTGGGGTATCGCAACCTGCAAAGCGCGCTGGACCTGGTGACCGACAACAGCGCCAGAGCCATGGCGTTGGGTGAGCGTTATGGGCTTGAACGCGGACGGCCGGCGAACTTGCTGATTTTGTCGGCGGACAGCGACTACGAGGTGATTCGCAGTCAGGGGTTGCCGCTGTATTCGGTGCGCGGAGGGAAGGTGTTGATGAAGCGGCAGATGCCGGTGGTGGAGTTTTTTGGCGAGCAACCCTGAGTTTTGCGTCGACAGTAATGACGCCTTCGCGAGCAAGCCCGCTCCCACATTTGGTCTTCAGTGGATACAAAGTATCTGTCAGACACAGATCAAATGTGGGAGCGGGCTTGCTCGCGAAGGCGATCCTGAGATCACCGCATCAACCGCGCCGTACCAAACAAACTGACCCGACTCAATTCACCGTCCATTTCCTCCAGCAAAACCGGCGCCGTACCACCGGGCATCACCACGTTCACCTCAACCGCCGCCACCCAACCCACCCGCCAGGCTGCACACGCCACCGCGATGGCACTGGTGCCGGACGACGCGGTCGGGCCTTCCCCGCGTTCAAACACTCGAGCGACCACTCGCCCTTCTGACTCCCGCATCGCCCATTGCAGATTGATACCCGCCGGACACGGTCGCCCTGCCCCCGTCGGCATGGCGTAGGCAATTTGCGTCAAGCCTTCGGACAACCTCGCTTCGCGCATCTGTTCATTGGACGGCAATGCCTGCACGTCCTCCACAAGCGTCACGCAGTGCGGATTGCCAACCCGTACGAACTGGCTGCGGGACCACGCCGGCTCCAGTGCCGACAGCGGTTGAACCTGGCTGAGTTCGCGACCGTTCATTGTCACCCCTTCAACCCCATGCGCACTGACCGCCTCCGGCCCGAACGCCGGTTTGCCCAGATCCAGCCAGAAACCCTGCACGCCGTCGACCTGCGCGGCGCTCACCGACGTTTGACCCGGAGAAGGCGTATCGGACTTGTCGTGATGAACCCTGAGCACACAGGCATCGCTGTCCGGAAAAAGCCCTTGGTCACTGAGCGCCCGGGAAAAAATCGTCAGCCCGTTGCCACTGCGCTCAGCCAAAGTCCCGTCGGTGTTGACGATCAACAGATCGAACGGCGGCGCTGATTGAAACGGCCCCACCAGCAGTCCATCGCAGCGATGGTCCTTGCTGCCGGGCGGTTGCGTGCCCGGCGCCCAGGCGCAGAACGCCTCGATGGCCGACATCGCCCATGCCGCGCGGGTTTGCGCCGCCAGACCGGCCTGTTCCGGTAAAGCGATCCCTTCGCGACGCACCGCGTCCGGCGCCACTACCGCATAGATATTGCCTCGAGCATCGTAAAACGGCGTCATGGCGCCTCCCGTATAATCATCGCAGGCGTGCAACATATCGCGAAACCGCGACGGGCTGTGCAAGGATGTCGCCCTGCCTGAACGCGAAACCGTCCGGACGCTGATCGAACCACACCGGTGAGTCACTGTCCCTTGGGGACGCGACGTTTTTTGCCAAGGATCGATATGACCAACCTCAACACCCAGACCACCTTCGTGCCCGGACGCCTGGAACAGATGTCCACGCGCGTGGCTTTTTTCATCGCCGGGTTCGGGATCGCCGCATGGGCGCCGCTGGTGCCTTACGCCAAAGCTCGGGCCGGGCTGGATGAAGGGACCCTCGGTTTGCTGTTGTTGTGCCTGGGGGTGGGCTCGATTCTGGCGATGCCGATGGCCGGGATTCTGGCCACGCGTTTCGGCTGTCGGCGGGTGGCGGTCGGTGGGACCCTGTTGATCTGCGCGGCGCTGCCGTTGCTGGCGACGGTGTCGTCGATTCCGGCGCTGATCGGCGCGTTGTTCATGTTCGGTGCGGGCCTGGGCACGGTGGATTCGACGGTGAACCTGCAAGCGGTGATTGTCGAACGGGCCAGCGGCAAGACCATGATGTCGGGTTTCCACGGGCTGTTCAGCCTGGGCGGGATTGTCGGCGCGGCGGGCGTCAGCGCCTTGCTCGGCTTCGGGGTTTCGCCGCTGGGGGCGATGCTGGTGGTGGTCGTGCTGCTGCTGATCGCGCTGTGCAAAGCCGCGCCGCACATGTTGCCGTATGGCAGTGAAAGTTCGGGGCCGGCGTTTGCCGTTCCCCATGGCATCGTGCTGTTCATTGGCGGAATGTGCTTCATCGTGTTCCTCGCCGAAGGCGCGGCGCTCGACTGGAGTGCGGTATTCCTGGCACAGGAGCGCGGAATCGACACGGCGTATGCAGGGTTGGGTTATGCCGCGTTCGCCTTGACCATGACCGTGGGCCGGCTGACCGGAGACGCGATTGTCCACCGCCTCGGGGCGACACGGGTGCTGGTGTTCGGTGGGCTGACCGCCGCTGGCGGTCTGTTTCTGGCGACATTCGCACCGAGCTGGGAGCTGGCGCTGGTCGGTTATGCGTTGCTGGGGGCTGGTTGTTCGAACATCGTGCCGGTGCTGTACACCGCCGTCGGCAAACAGACAGTG
The DNA here is from genome assembly GCF_002091715.1 of Pseudomonas migulae NBRC 103157. Lineage (GTDB taxonomy): Bacteria > Pseudomonadota > Gammaproteobacteria > Pseudomonadales > Pseudomonadaceae > Aquipseudomonas > Aquipseudomonas migulae_A. Next base: position 25,283 of record NZ_BDAG01000051.1, read on the forward strand.
ATGCCGGAAAGCGTAGCCGTGCCGGCCATTACGACGCTGGGTTATGCGGGAATTCTTTCGGGGCCTGCGGTGATCGGGTTCATCGCCCACGGCAGCAGTTTGAGTTTTGCGTTTGGATTGATGGCGGTGTTGCTGGTGGCGGTGGCTATCGGCGGGAAAGTGTTGAAAGTCTGAACACAAAATGTGTGTACGACGCTGAACAAGTGTGGGGCTTGCTCACGAAAGCGGTCTGTCAGTCACATTTATGTTGGATATGAAACTGCATTCGCGAGCAAGCCTGCTCCCACATTAGATCTTTGTCGCAAACAGACTTTTGTTCACTGGAGATCCCTGTAAGAGCGGGCTTGCCCGCGATGAAGGCGACTCGGTTTATCAGAACCCGACGCTGGCCTGCACAAAGAACGTGCGTGGCGCGCCGACGTACATGCCCGAGTTGTTATCGCTGGAACGGGTGAAGTACTGCTTGTCGAAGATGTTTTTCACCCCGGCACCGACTTTCAGGTTCGACAGCTGCGCGCCAAAATCATAACCGCCCCGCACGTTCCAGGTGACGTACCCCGGAATGTCGCCGTACTGGCCGTCGGCGGTGCCTTCGGTGATGTAGTTGTTGGAGAAGCTGCCATTGGCATTCACCGCAACGCCCGGCGAGCGCTGTTTGGACTGGGCAAACGCATCGAGGTTGTAAGTCCAGCGATCGATGTCGTAACGCAGGCCGGCGGTCGCTACCTGACGCGAGTAGAACGGCAGGTCGCGGCCCTTGAAAGCAGGAATCTCACCTTCATAAACAGCGCGCGTGTAGGTGATCCCGGCATTGGCGGTCAGGCCGTCGAGCCGCGGGTCGAGTGCCGCCATGTCGTAGTGGACCGAAGCCTCGATGCCCTGGTGCGTGGTTGCGCCAAGGTTGGTCCAGCCCGCGTCGTTGCTGATGTACTGCAACTCTTTATCGAAGTCGATGTAGAACAGCGTCACTTCGCCGCCCCACACGTCATCGTTATAGCGCGTGCCGACCTCGTAGGTCTTGGCCTTCTCCGGCTCCAGGCCATTGGCGGTGTTGTCACCTGTGCCCCCCTGGCCGAGCTGGAAATACTGCAGGCTGCCGAACGAGGTTTCGTAGTTGGCGAACAGCTTCCAGGCATCGGAGAGGTGATACATCACGCTCAAGGCCGGCAGCGGCTCGTTGCTTTCGATGCTGCGGTTCTTTTCCGGCACGCGCTTGCCGGCGGTATCGAGCACGGGGCGATCGTGCCAGTCGGTGCTGATGTGTTCGAAACGGATGCCGGGCGTGATGGTCCAGTTGCCGACGTCGATTTTGTTATCGATGTACACCGAGTTGGCTTCAGTGCCGCCGGTGCGATCCTGATAGACATGGCCGTCCGAGGCCTTGGTCGCGACCGGCTCGTTGTTGACCAGCGCCAGACGGCTGGCCTCCTCGTGCATGGCTTCCTTGAGGTAACGATAACCGACGCTGACTTCCTGGGTGGTCGGGCCAACGTCGAACACATGGGACACGCGTGGCTCAATGCCAAGGGTGTAGTAAGTGCGCGGGAACGAGCCGAGGGTCTTCTGATCGCGGGCGGCGATGTTGCTCCCACGGAAGCTGTCGGAGTAGTAGGTCAGCACTTCGGCCTGGGTGCGGTCATCGATCTGCCGCGCCCACTTGAAGGAAATGTCCTTGCGGCGTCCGCTGAAGTTGTCGTTGTTGCGGTCGGACTGAAACGGATTGGCGTCGTATTGCGCCTGGGTCAGGCCGCCAGGCATGTCGGCGCTGGCGTCGTAGTAATGCAGGTTGAGACTGAAATCGTCGACATCGGTCGGTGCCCAATGGGTCTTGAGGATCACGTCGTCGATGTCGTTGCCGTTGTTGCGCTCACGGTAACCGTTGCCGTTCACGCCCGAGTACAACAGCGCCACACCGATGCCGTTGTCCGCGGTGCCGCCAGCGAACGCGGTATCGATGTGTTTCCAGCCACCGTGCCGGGAGGTTTCCAGGGTGGTGCCGATTTCAGCGGAGGCTTTTTCCGGGATGGCGCGGGTCACGAAGTTGATCACACCGCCGACGTTTTGCGGCCCGTAACGCACGGAGCCGGCGCCTCGAACCACGTCGATGCTGTCGAGGTTGCCCGAGGAAATCGGCGCCATGGACAACTGTGGCTGGCCGTACGGCGCGAACGCTGCCGGCACGCCATCGATCAGCACGGTGGAGCGTGGCGACAGGCGCGACGTCAGGCCGCGCACGCCGACGTTCAGGGAAATGTCACTGCCGCCGGTGCCGTTAGCCTCCTGCACTTGCACACCAGGCACACGCTTGAGCACGTCACCGACGTTCATCGCACCCTGCTCGACCATGGCTTCGCGGCGAATCACCGTACGCGCGCCGGGGTGGTTTTGCACCACGGCGGCATCGGCGTCACCGAGCCAGTCGCCCACCACTTTGATATCGGTCACGCCCAGTTCCAGCGGGCCGTTGGCCGCGGAAGTCGGCGTCGGGGTCAGGGTTACCGAACCCTCTTCAATCTGATATTCAAGGCCGCTGCCTTGCAGCAACTGGCGCAGGGCCTGTTCCGGTGAGAGATTGCCATCCACCGCCGGGGCTTGCTTGCCGGCCACCAGCTCAGGGCTGAAAAACACCTGAAGCGAGGTTTGCTGGCCCAGTTCACTGAGGGCCTGACCCAGGGCTTGCGCCGGGATGTGAATGGCATCAGCAGCAAAGGCCTGAGGCAACGCAACGTTGACCGCCAGCGCAAGAGCCAGCGGCAACCATGGGAGTTTGTTGTTTTTAGCGATGGATTTTTTCACGTCGAACGTAGTCCTGTGGATCGCAAGAGTGTGCGCCTGTTAATGCAAACCAGTTGCAGTTGGACAGGAAGACGATCAACTCGAAAAAAACCTGAATCTATTTTGAAATTATTTCCTGACTGCCATCCTCGAGGGTGCGCACGGCCACCGGCAGGATGTTCGGCAAGGCCTTGAGCAGTGCATCGGTGTTGTCGGACTTGAACACGCTGGTCAGGCACAGATTGCCGACCTTGTCGTTGCCAACGGTGAGGGGGTTCTCCCGATAGCGCGACACTTCCTCGGCCACTTCGGCAAGGCTGGCGTTGTTGAAGACCAGTTTGCCGCTACGCCAGGCGGTCAGTTCCGCCGGGTTGACGGCAGACGCCGTCGCGACGGTGCCTTGGGCATCGACACGTGTACCGAAGCCGGCGGTGAGGTTGATGAATTCGTTGTCGGGCGCACTACGCCCCTGGACCTTGACCGTGCCCTGCTCCACCACGACCCGGGTTTCGCTGACGCCGCGACGCACATCGAAGCGGGTGCCGGTGACCGTGACCTTGCCGCTGCCCGCCTGGACCACGAATGGCCGATCGCTGTCATGCGCGACGTTGAACATCGCCTCGCCTTCCATCAGCTCAATGTCTCGATGGCCTTTTTCATAGCGCGCCTGAAGGCGGCTGCGGCTGTTCAGATCGATCACCGAACCGTCCGGCAACGCCACCTGACGACGTTCGCCCAGCGCCGTCGAAAACTCCGCAGTGTATGGCGCGGGTTGATTCAAGCCGCTGAACAACCCCAAACCAAGCGCCACGGCCACCACACTGGCCGCCACCGCATAACGCAACAACGGACGGCGTTGGCTGCGGGTCGGCGGGGTTTCACACAAGGCTTGCAGGCGTGCGGCGGGCACAAGATCCGCCGCCGACCACAAGCCCTGAAGCAACTGAAATTCGTCACGATGCTGAGAGTGCTCGTTCAGCCACAGCTCGAAGCGTCGATGTTCTTCGACATCGATAGCCGGTTCCTGCAAACGCACGAACCACCGCGCCGCCTCATCGCGAACCGTTGTTTGCCCGCACGCGCAATCACGAGTATCCATCATGGAAGTTCCTGTTTGGCTGGGGATGAGAAGGCGCGGCGCCTTTGTTTCGTGCAGAGGCTGGCGAAGGCTGCGATCTTTTGATTTTCGGCAACTTCAAGGGCGCCAAAAGATCGCAGCCTACGGCAGCTCCTACGAAAGCCAGCGCACATCATGATTGCAGTCCGTCGAGGCGGTCGCGCAGATGCCGCAGGGTGCGGATCATATACTTTTCCACCATGTTCTTGGACAGCCCCAGGCGTTCGGCGATTTCGGCCTGGGTCAGGCCTTCGATCTTCTGCCAGACAAACACCTTGCGACAATTGACCGGCAACTCGGTCAGCGCCCGCTCGATGGAATCAGCCAACTGGATCGCCTGCATGAAATGCTCCGGGTCGCCGGACGACGACACACTGTGATCGATCGCCTCCGACTCCATGGCGCCCCGTCGATCCTCACGCCGATAACCATCCACTGCGATGTTGCGCGCGGTCTGGTGCAAATACGCCCGGGGTTGCGCCACCGCCGCCGAATCGGACTCAAGCACCCGCACGAAGGTGTCGTGGGCCAGATCCTCAGCCTGCTGACGATTTCTCAGGCGACGGGTCCAGGTGCCAACCAACTCTTCGTAATGCTCGAAAAAGCCGTGTCTGCGGGGCAACTTGGGGGTCATTGCAGTGTGCTGTGAAGACGGGCGTGAATAATAATGCTTCTTATTAACCGGAAGCAATGGATTCCATCCGAGGCAGATCAGCGGGAAAGTTGATTTAGGCACACAGCCAAAGGATTCTGGCAGGCATTCAAAAGATGCCAGCCACTGGCTGTAGCAAAGTGTGCTAATGCCAGTCATCGGCTTTCGTCCAGGAACCCAGACATGTTCATCTCCTTAGCCTCACTGAAAAGAAAACCCCTCGCCCGCCTCGCGCTGGCCATCAGCCTGGGCACGCTCGGCCTGCCTTACTGGGCGGGCAGCGCCCAGGCCCATGGTGGCCGCGCCGAGATGGTGCCGCTGCAAGCGGGCCTTGAGGCGTTTGGCGCCACGGTGAAATGGGACGACTACGCCGACCTGTTCGTGATTGCCAAGGACGGCGTTTACCTCAAGGTCAAACCGGGCAGCAAGGTTGCCATGCTCAACGGCAAACGGATGGAACTGAGCGTGCCGGTGGTGTTCAAGGGCAAGACCGCCTTCATGTCCAAGGACTTCATCAATCAGGTGTTCCAGTCCGGTCTGGACAAGACCTTTGTCGTCGAGACGCGCCCTAACCCGCTCAACCCGCTGAGCGCGGATGAGATCAAGACCGCTGTCGAGATCATCAAGCAATCGAAGCACTACAAGCCCGGTTTCCGCTTCACGGAAGTCTCGGTCAACGAACCACCGAAGGATCAGGTGTGGAATTTCGTCTACACCGGCCAGAACGTTTCCCAGCCGCGTCAGGCCAACATCGTGGTGCTCGACGGCAAGCATGTGATCGAGGGCCTGGTGGATCTCGACAGCAAGACACTCAAGTCATGGAACCCCATCGAAGGTGCCCACGGCATGGTCCTGCTGGATGACTTCGCGACGGTGCAATCGGCCATCGAAGCGAGCCCCGATTACGCACAGGCACTGGCCAAGCGCGGTATCACCGATGTGAAAAAGGTCGTGGCCACGCCGTTGACGGTCGGTTACTTCGACGGCAAGGATGGCCTGGCGCAGGACAAGCGCTTGCTGAAAATCGTCAGCTATTTGAATACCGGGGACGGCAACTACTGGGCACACCCGATCGAGGGCCTGGTGGCGATTGTCGACCTGGAGCAAAAGAAGCTGATCAAGATCGAGGACGACGCGGTCATTCCGGTGCCGATGAAATCAACGCCGTACGACGGGCGCGGGCGCAAGGGCACGTCGGTCAAGCCGCTGGAGATCATCGAACCGGAAGGCAAGAACTACACCATCACCGGCAACAGCATTCACTGGCAGAACTGGGATTTCCACGTCCGCCTCGATTCCCGGGTCGGCCCGATCCTGTCCACCGTCACCTACGACGACAAGGGCAAGAAACGCAAAATCATGTACGAAGGCTCGCTGGGCGGCATGATCGTGCCGTATGGCGATCCCGATGGCGGCTGGTACTTCAAGGCGTATCTCGACTCGGGCGATTACGGTATGGGCACGTTGACCTCGCCGATTGCGCGCGGCAAGGACGCGCCGCAAAACGCCGTGCTGCTGGACGCCACGATTGCCGACTACACCGGCGCCCCGACCTCGATTCCACGTGCCATGGCGGTGTTCGAGCGTTACGCCGGCCCGGAATACAAACACCAGGAAATGGGACAGCCCAACCTCAGCACCGAACGGCGTGAACTGGTGGTGCGCTGGATCAGCACCGTCGGCAATTACGACTACATTTTCGACTGGGTCTTCCAGCAGAACGGCACCATCGGCATCGACGCCGGTGCCACCGGCATCGAAGCGGTCAAGGGCGTGAAATCGAAAACCATGCACGAAGCCACGGCCAAGGAAGACACGCGCTACGGCACACTGCTGGACCACAACATCGTCGGCACCACGCACCAGCACATCTACAACTTCCGACTCGACATGGACGTCGACGGTGAGCAGAACTCGCTGGTGGAAGTGAACCCGGTGGTTGCCCCGAACGACCGTGGCGGACCGCGCACCAGCACCATGCAGACCGAAAACAAGGTCGTCAGCACCGAACAGCAAGCCGCGCAGAAATTCGACCCCTCGACCGTTCGCCTGCTGACCAACTTCAGCAAGGAAAACAAAGTCGGCAACCCGGTTTCCTATCAGCTGATTCCGTACGCTGGCGGCACGCACCCAGTGGCCAAGGGCGCCAACTTCGGCAAGGACGAATGGCTCTATCACCGGTTGAGCTTCATGGACAAACAACTGTGGGTGACCCGCTATAACCCGCAAGAAAAGTTTCCGGAAGGCAAATACCCGAACCGCTCGGACAAGGACGCGGGGCTGGGGCAGTTCACCCACGATAATCAGTCCATCGAAAACACCGATGATGTGGTCTGGCTGACCACCGGCACCACGCACATTGCCCGGGCGGAAGAATGGCCGATCATGCCGACCGAGTGGGTGCATGTGCTGTTGAAGCCGTGGAATTTCTTTGACGAGACGCCGACGTTGAATCTCAACGCCCCGCAGTAATACGGCCCCCCCCCTGTAGGAGCCGGCTTGCTGGCGATCACGGTGTGTCAGTCGAGATTAATGTTTCTGACACACCGCGATCGCCAGCAAGCCGGCTCCTACAGGGGGGTTGTGTTTTCAAGTGAATGGTCAGGCGTGCTTTTTGCGGTATTCACCGGGCGAAATGCCGAACCGCGATTTGAACGCCGTGGAAAAGTAGCTCGAATCGGAAAACCCCCACGAATACCCCAACACCGACAACTTCTGCTCGGTACGCGATTGGCGCAGGGACTCGGCGCACAAATCCAGCCGACGATTCTTGATGTACCGCGCCACCACCAGGCCTTTCTTGGCGAACATCCGGTACAGCCCACGCGTCGACATGCCCACTTCTCGTGCCAGCCATTCGGGGCAGAGATCTTCCGAGCGGATGTGCTCATCAATAAAGCCCAGGGTCTTGCGGAAGAGGCGCTCCTGCACATCCGTGCACACTTCGCTGTGGCTGATGGCCGGACGCAACAGGCTGACAATCGCCTCCAGCGTCGCTTCACTTTCTGCCCGGCTCAGGCATTGCTGGTGCGTGGCGTCCAGAATCAGATGGTGCGACAGCATGGCGATGGGCGATGTCGCCGCAATCCGGTGACCGCACTTGACCTGACTGAAGCGCAGGGTTTGCTCGACCAGTTGCGACGGCAGAATCAACGACAACTGCCGCGAGTTTTCACTGTAGGTAAAGTCGCTGGGGCGCGAGGCATCGATCAGCGTGATGTCGCCGGCTGACAGCAACACCTTGCTGTCGCCCTGGGCCATACCGGCGGTGCCATCGAGCTGGAACACCGCAAAGTATTTGCCACCCTCGCCCGCCGCGACTTCCTGAGGCGTGCGGTAAAGCCGTGCCTGACGGGCATCGACAAAACTGAGCTTCAGCGCACCGTCCTGGTGTTCGCGAATCTGCCCGGCAAACTCGTCACCCAGGGGCTGCGCGTTGAAGGCGCCACAGATCTGGTTGATCTGATGAATCCACTGATCGAAGCTATCACGGCGCTGTGCAATTGAAGAAATCATGTCGGGCCTCACGCAGGCTTGTTTTTATTATCTACGCCAATCCACGGGTTCTCCTGAACAGTGACTCTCCTTCGAAAACCAACGGGTTATTTAAGCCCGCCAAAACGCCGATAGAAGCTTTCGCCCACATCGGGCAACGGACCATCGGCGGTCTCCAGAGCACTGTTCAACCATTCCTCGGCCTTGGCGTAGATCAGCCGGTAAATATTGCGGCACAACTGCCGGGCGGCGCGTCCTTCCCAATCGCCGGGCAACAATTCGTCCGGCAATTGCGGGTCGCGCAACAGCAGTTTGCGGTACTCGTGAATAAGCAGGACCCGTGCCAGGAAGCAGTCCGACGGTTGCAGGTTCTCCTGCTCGCGAAGCGCTTGCCAGAGCGGTCGGAACAGTTGGATGAACTCGCTGTAATGAGCCGCCAGCTCCTCGATGTTCCAACTCTCGCGTACCTGTAGTCGCAGGGCCTTGGAGGCCAGTACGTCTTGCGCGGTGGTTTCGAAAACGATGGTGTCTTCCTGGGCGCCAAGGTCGAGCAAGGTCGCGTTGACATCGGCCCGGTCGCTGCGCGGACAGGCCAGCACAACCGGCGAGATCGCACCAAAACCTTGCCACTCCAGTTCTTCGCGCACTTGTTTGCGCTTGTCCTGGGTCAGTTGCGTGAGCATCACCAGGCACCACGAACCGTCCCATGCCGGAACGGTGGAGCTGTAGACGCGCTTGAAGGCCTTGTCGAAGCGCCGGCGGCCGGCACCGGTCAGGCTGTAGTAGCTGCGACGCCCGACTTTTTCGGCGGTCAGCCAGCCTTCCTTGGTCAGGCGAAAAATCGAGGTGCGGATCAGCCGTTCATTGATGCCGATGGGCTCGAGCAACTGAATCAGGCTGCCCAGCCACACAGTGCCGCCGTGGGGCTCGATGGCATCCCCGTATAGCGTGATGATCAAGGAGCTGGCGCGGATCGGCGTCTGTTCCTGGAAGCGGGTAATCAGGTGGTTCAAAGGTGTCAGGGACGACATGGGCGTACCGAGCTGAAAAAAGAAAAGGAATATACCGAAAGTCCGTCGGTTAATCGCATCCCCCTGTAGGAGCCGGCTTGCTGGCGATGACTGAGTGTCAGTCGACATTGATGTTTCTGATACACCGCCATCGCCAGCAAGCCGGCTCCTACAGAGGATCGCGTATTCATAGAGAGTTGCCCTTCGGTCGCAGGCCGCTGTCGCTGATACGCGGGCGGTCGGGCTCCGGTTCGGTCAGCGGCTCGCAAACGCGCATCTGCTCCAGGCAACGCCTGGCCAATTGCTGATATTCGCGAGTGCCCGCCTGCTTCCACGACACTTCCTCGTCGCTGAGGCTGCGCTTGACGCTGGCCGGCGCCCCCATGATCAGCGACTGCTCGGGGCCTTCGAAACCGGCCTTGACGAAGGCCGCCGCCGAGACGAATGAGCGAGCACCGATGCGCGCATTGTCCATCACCACCGCATTCATCCCCACGAGCGCGTCGGCGCCAATCCGGCACCCGTGCAACACCGCGCCGTGACCGATGTGACCGTTGCGTTCGACCACGGTGTCGCTGTCCGGGAAACCGTGCATCACGCAGGTGTCCTGCAGATTGGCACCCTCCTCCAGCACGATCCGGCCAAAATCCCCGCGCAGGCTGGCCAGCGGACCGACGTAGCACTGGGGACCGACAATCACGTCACCGATCAAGACGGCAGACGGATGAACGTAAGCAGTGGGATCAACCACCGGGGTCAAGCCATCGAGGCTGTAGCAGGTCATGGGACGTTCCCTTTCATAAAGCGATGCAGATACAAGCTCATTTTGTATCACATCGCTTTTGCAAGCACAAAGCACAAAAACCGTATCACTTATTAAACCTGCCATGCGGGACACCTGCTCATGCTGTAAAACCAAGGACAAAGCCAACAAAACAGGCACTTTCAGCAAGTTTTCAACTGGGTGGTAACCTTCACCAACAAATCAATCAGCCACAAACAAGACACATTAAATCAACTTTACTATTGCATTTGCGTATCACGTTGCAGGTATACTCGGGCAAAACCGGCCTACCGCGCCGATCCAATAATGAGCCGGCATTACAGCCGAGCGTGCACCGTGAGGGCATCCGCCATGCCTCTAACCCTTGCTGTCGAGATCATCGAGCCGGGCGTTCGTCTGATTACCCTGCAACGCCCGCAAGCGCTGAATGCCCTGACCACCGAATTGCTCGGTGAACTGGCCGATGAACTGAGCGCCGCCCAAGCCGATCCCGACACCCGTGCCGTGGTCCTGACCGGCAGCCGCAAAGCCTTTGCGGCCGGCGCCGACATCAAGGAAATGGCCGAGCGCGATCTGGTCGGCATCCTCGACGACCCGCGCCAGGCCTCGTGGCAAACCATCACCCGCTTCAACAAACCGCTGATCGCCGCCGTCAACGGCTTCGCCCTCGGCGGTGGCTGCGAACTGGCCATGCACGCCGACATCATCATTGCCGGTCTCGACGCCCGCTTCGGTCAGCCGGAAATCAACCTCGGGATCATGCCCGGCGCCGGGGGCACCCAACGTCTGCTGCGCGCCGTGGGCAAATCCATGGCCATGCAGATGGTCCTGACCGGCGAGCCAATCGATGCCCGCCAGGCCCAACGCGCCGGCCTGATCAGTGAAGTGACGCAACCGGAATTCACCGTCGAACGCGCCCTGCAGATCGCCCGCAGCATTGCTGAAAAAGCGCCGCTGGCCGTACGTCTGGCCAAGGAAGCGCTGCTCAAGGCGATGGACACCGACCTCGCCAGCGGCCTGCGTTTCGAGCGCCACGCCTTCACCGTACTGGCCGGCACCCGCGACCGGGACGAAGGCATCCGGGCCTTTCAGGAAAAACGCACGCCGACCTTCACCGGGCAGTAATCCGGCCATCGATAACGAATTCGAACGACCTCCAAGAGAGTGCCAAGACCATGAACTTCGAACACATCCTGTTTTCCATCGAGGCCGGCGTCGCCCTGCTCAGCCTCAATCGGCCGGACCAGCTCAACAGCTTCAACGCGCAGATGCATGGCGAAGTGAAAGAAGCGCTGAGACAGGTCCGGCAGAACCCGGACGTGCGCGTCTTGCTGCTGACCGGTGAAGGTCGCGGCTTCTGCGCCGGGCAAGACCTCAGCGACCGCAATGTCGCGCCGGGCAGCGCCGTGCCGGATCTGGGCGAGTCGATCGAGAAGTTCTACAACCCGCTGATCCGCCAGCTGCGCGACCTGCCGCTGCCGGTGATCTGCGCGGTCAACGGCGTGGCGGCCGGGGCTGGCGCGAACATTCCGCTGGCCTGCGACCTGGTGCTGGCGGCACGTTCGGCGAGTTTCATTCAAGCCTTCTGCAAGATCGGTTTGATCCCCGATTCCGGCGGCACCTGGACCCTGCCGCGCCTGGTCGGCATGGCCCGCGCCAAGGCACTGGCCCTGCTGGGCAATCGCCTGACGGCGGAGCAGGCCGAGCAATGGGGATTGATCTATCGCGTGGTCGACGATGCCGAACTGCGCCATGAAGCCCTGACACTTGCCCGTCATCTGGCCACGCAACCGACGTATGGATTGGCTCTGATCAAGCGCAGCCTCAACGCCAGCCTGAGCAACACCTTCGACGAACAGCTGGAGCTGGAAAAAGACCTGCAACGCCTGGCCGGGCGCAGCGAGGATTACCGTGAAGGCGTCAGCGCGTTCATGGAAAAACGCACCCCAAGCTTCAAGGGGCACTGAGCCATGACCGCACTGAACACCCACGCACGCATCGCGGTGATCGGCGCCGGGGCCATGGGCGCAGGCATCGCTCAGGTTGCAGCGCAGGCCGGTCATCCGGTGATGTTGCTCGACAATCGTCCGGGCGCTGCCGCCCAGGCCATCGACGGCATTGACCGGCAACTGGGCAAACGCGTCGAGAAAGGCAAGCTGTCGGCAGAAGACCGGACCGCGACAATCCAGCGTCTGCACGCCGTGGAAGCCATCGAAGCATTGGCCGATTGCGAGCTGATCATCGAAGCCATCGTCGAGAACCTTGAGGTCAAACGCGCCCTCTTCCGCGAACTCGAAGGCATCTGCAGTGAGCATTGCATCCTGGCCAGCAACACTTCTTCGCTGTCGATCACCAGCATCGCTGCGCAGCTGAACCATCCGCAACGTTTGCTCGGCCTGCACTTCTTCAACCCGGCGCCGGTAATGGCGCTGGTGGAAATCGTCTCGGGCCTGGCCAGCGCTCCGGCGTTGGCCGAGTGTCTTTACGACACCGCCAAGGCCTGGGGCAAGAAACCGGTACACACCCGCTCGACACCAGGCTTCATCGTCAACCGCGTCGCTCGCCCGTTCTACGCCGAAAGCCTGCGCCTGCTGCAGGAAGGCGCGGCCGATTGCGCGACGCTGGATGCATTGATGCGCGAGGCCGGTGGCTTTGCGATGGGCGCCTTCGAACTGACTGACTTGATTGGCCATGACGTCAACTATGCCGTGACCTGTTCGGTGTTTGACGCCTACTACGGCGACACGCGCTTCCTGCCGTCGTTGATTCAGAAGGAATTGGTGGACGCGGGACGCCTGGGACGTAAAACCGGTCATGGTTTCTATCGCTATGCAGAAGGTGCCGAACGTCCACAGCCAACCTTTATCAGCAGCGAACACGTCATTGAAACCTGCGTTGCAGAAGGCGATCTCGGCATCGCCAATACGTTGATTGCGCGCCTGCGCGAACACAACGTCGACGTTGTTCAGCGTGACGGCCAAGGCTTGTTGCGCGTTGGCGATGCCGTTCTGGCACTGAGTGACGGACGCATGGCCTGTCAGCGCGCCAGGGAAGATGGCCTGCGCAATCTGATTCTGCTGGACCTGGCATTCGACTACGGCAAGGCCAGCCGAATCGCCATCAGCTACGCATCGGACATCGAAGCGTCTGCCCTCCAACAGGGCGTCGCGTTGCTGCAACGGGCGGGGTTCACCGTCAGTCAACTCAGCGACAGCCCCGCGCTCGCGGTATTACGTACCGCGGCGATGCTTGCCAACGAAGCCGCCGATGCCGTGCTGCAAGGCGTGGCCTCGGCCGCCGATATCGATCTGGCGATGCGCGCCGGGGTCAACTACCCGCAAGGCCCGCTGGCCTGGGCCGATGCCATCGGCCTGTCGCACATCCTCAAGGTGCTGGAAAACCTGCAAACGAGCTACGGCGAACAACGCTATCGACCGTCGCTGCTGTTGCGCCGCCGCGTTGCCGAAGGGAGGACCTTCCATGACTAACCATGAAGCGATGAACCTGGCCAGCACCTGCGCGCAAACGCTGTTCAAGCGCGATACCGCCAGCCAGGCGATGGGCATGCGCCTGCTCTCGACCGCACCGGGCTGCGCCCGCGTCGGCATGAGCGTGCGCGCCGACATGATTCAAGGCCACGGCACCTGCCACGGCGGTTATCTGTTCGCCCTCGCCGACTCGGCGTTTGCCTTTGCCTGCAACAGCTACAACGAAGCCACGGTGGCCATCGGTTGCAGCATCGATTACATCGCCCCGGCACGCCTGGGCGACACCTTGACCGCCGATTGCACCGAGCAAAGCCGCTCCGGTCGCACCGGCAATTACGACGTGCGCATTGAAAACCAACTGGGCCAGCTGATCGCGCTGTTCCATGGCAAATCCTACAAAGTGCGCGGCGCAGTGCTCGCGCAGGAGAACCCGAATGAATGATGCCCTGATCATCGACGCGGTGCGGACCCCCATCGGTCGCTACGCCGGCGCCTTGAGCGGTGTGCGCGCCGACGACCTCGGCGCAGTGCCGTTGCGCGAACTGCTGCGCCGCCACCCGCAGGTCGACTGGAACGCGGTCGACGATGTGATCTACGGCTGCGCCAACCAGGCCGGCGAAGACAACCGCAACGTCGCGCGCATGTCGGCGCTATTGGCCGGACTGCCGGTCAGCGTACCCGGTACCACGCTCAACCGTTTGTGCGGTTCCGGGCTGGATGCGATCGGCACGGCGGCGCGGGCGATTCGTTGCGGCGAGGCCGGGCTGATGCTGGTCGGCGGCGTCGAATCGATGTCCCGTGCCCCTCTGGTGATGGGCAAGGCCGAACAGGCGTTCTCCCGGGATGCACAGCTCTACGACACCACCATCGGCTGGCGCTTCGTCAATCCGCTGATGAAGAAAGCTTTCGGTATCGACTCGATGCCGGAAACCGCCGAGAACGTCGCCGAGCAGTTCAACATCTCCCGCGCCGACCAGGACGCCTTCGCCCTGCGCAGCCAGCAGCGTGCCAGCGCAGCCCAGGCCAGCGGGCGTCTGGCCAAAGAAATCGTCGCGGTCGAAATCCCCCAGCGCAAAGGCCCGGCCAAAGTCGTCGAGCACGACGAACACCCACGCGGTGACACCACGCTTGAGCAATTGCAGAAGCTCGGCACGCCGTTTCGCGAAGGTGGCAGTGTCACGGCCGGCAACGCGTCCGGGGTCAATGACGGGGCTTGCGCGCTGTTGCTGGCCAGCCCGGAAATCGCCAAACGCCATGGTTTGAAAGCACGCGGCAGGGTCGTCGCCATGGCCACTGCCGGCGTCGAACCGCGAATCATGGGCATTGGCCCGGTGCCGGCCACCCGCAAGGTGCTGGAACTGGCCAACCTGAGCCTCGCCGACATGGACGTGATCGAACTCAACGAAGCCTTCGCCGCGCAAGGTCTGGCGGTGTTGCGTGAACTCGGCCTGAGCGACACCGATCCGCGGGTCAACCCGAACGGCGGCGCGATAGCCCTCGGTCATCCGTTGGGCATGAGCGGCGCGCGACTGGTGACCACCGCCCTGCATGAACTGGAAGAACGTCAGGCTCGCTACGCCTTGTGCACCATGTGCATCGGCGTCGGCCAGGGCATTGCGCTGATCATCGAGCGTCTGTCCGACTAAAGAATCGCGATTCCCGGGGAGCCGAGAGGTATCCTTGGGGCATGCACTCAAAGCCCTTGCGCAAAAGGGCTGAAACACAAAAATAATTCGAGTGAAGTTATGAACATGCCAATTGCCAACGCCGTGCTTGATCCTGTGCTGGACCCGATTGAAACCGCCAGCATCGACGAACTCCGTCAGCTCCAGCTGGATCGCCTGCGCTGGAGTCTCAACCACGCCTATAACAATGTGCCGCTCTATCGCCAGCGCTTCGATGCGCTGGGCGTGCACCCGGATGACATCAAATGCCTGGAGGATCTGGCGAAGTTTCCGTTCACCACCAAATCCGACCTGCGCGACAACTACCCCTACGGCATGTTCGCCGTGCCGATGCACGACGTGGTGCGCCTGCACGCGTCCAGCGGCACCACGGGCAAACCGACCGTCGTCGGTTATACCCAGAACGACATCGACACCTGGGCCAACGTGGTCGCCCGATCGATCCGGGCAGCCGGTGGCCGACGGGGCGACAAAGTGCATATTTCCTATGGCTACGGCCTGTTCACCGGCGGCCTCGGCGCGCATTACGGTGCCGAACGCCTGGGTTGCACGGTGATTCCGATGTCCGGTGGCCAGACAGAAAAGCAAGTGCAGCTGATCAAGGATTTCCAGCCGGACATCATCATGGTCACGCCGTCCTACATGCTCAACATCGCCGATGAAATCGAGCGCCAGGGCATCGACCCGCACAAACTGGCCCTGCGCCTGGGCATCTTCGGCGCGGAACCCTGGACCGGCGAACTGCGCAGCGCCATCGAAAACCGTCTGGGCATTACCGCGCTGGACATCTACGGCCTCTCGGAAATCATGGGGCCGGGTGTCGCCATGGAGTGCGCGGAAACCAAGGACGGGCCGACGATCTGGGAAGACCACTTCTACCCGGAAATCATCGACCCGGTGACCGGCGAAGTGCTGCCGGATGGTCAAATGGGCGAGTTGGTGTTCACGTCGCTGAGCAAAGAAGCCTTGCCGATGATCCGCTACCGCACTCGCGATCTGACGCGCTTGCTGCCGGGGACTGCGCGGCCGATGCGGCGCATCGACAAGATCACCGGGCGTAGCGATGACATGCTGATCATTCGCGGGGTGAACGTGTTTCCGACGCAGATCGAGGAGCAGGTGCTGAAAATAAAACAGCTTTCAGAGTGTTATGAGATTCATCTGTATCGCAATGGGAACCTGGACAGCGTGGATGTGCATGTCGAGTTGAAGGCTGAACACCAGCACTTGAGCGATGAGCAGCAGAAGGCTGTTTGTGGCGAGTTGAGCAAGCACATCAAGACGTACATCGGGATCAGTTCGCGGATCGTCTTGCAGCCGATGCATTCGATCAAGCGCTCTGAAGGCAAGGCGTGCCACGTGGTGGATAAACGTCCGAAAGCATGACTGCTGCACCCTTTCAGCCCCGCTAGTTGCGGGGCTTTTTTTTGGGTTTTTACTCGTACTTTCAACCCACGCGCCCCCCGCACGTTGGTGGCCCACCAATCCCGGCCCCTTGCGCATTCCCCCCTGTAGGAGCCGGCTTGCTGGCGATAGCGGCAGGTCAGCCGGAGTATTCATCGCCTGACTCACCGCTATCGCCAGCAAGCCGGCTCCTACAGATCGGCGTAATAATCAAATACCGGGGGGGGGGCGCACCTGACTACAGCGAAGTCGTCAGAACATCACCGTCATGGAATCGCGTGAGAGCGCACGGTCAATGGAACGCTTGGCAACCGTCAGGAATTGACGCGAGAACGCTG
>NZ_BDAG01000052.1 GCF_002091715.1 Pseudomonas migulae NBRC 103157
ACGCGGGCTTGCTCGCGAAGGCGGAGTATCAGCCACCATTAATATCGTCTGGCACGCCGCCTTCGCGAGCAAGCCCGCTCCCACACTGGTTTCGGGGTGGTTAGTAGAATGTTTAGTCATCCTGCAACCAAAGTTCTTCAAATCCCGATTTAACGACTTATGCAGCCATGTGACGCTGCTGCTCATCTGTTTACTGCGGTCTTCTCTATGGACGGTTGTCCGGTCGCACTTCCTTCTGAACTCGCCTTCTGGGCGTTGTGGCATTGCCGCCACGCGCGCCCGCCGGATTCCCGCCTTTCCCGTTGATTGTTCTTACAGGTCCCGCGCTGTGCGCCGGATCAAAATGGCAGCGCGTGCGCGTTTGCCTGACGCGCAAACAAGAGAATTCCTATGAGTTGTGCCACGACATCCTTCGCCACGAAGCAAGAAGCCCTGACCTTTCTTGAACAGAATCCGGATATCGAGATGTTCGAGTTGTTCATCCTCGACAACAACGGCGTGCCAAGGGGCAAGTTGTTGCATCGCGATGAACTGCTGGCGGTGTATGAAAGTGGCCGGCCTTTGCCAAGTACCATTCTGGGCCTGACCATCAACGGCGATGACGTGGAAAACTCCGGGCTGGTGTGGGACGTGGGTGATATCGATTGCCGGGCCTACCCGATCAGCGGCAGTTTGACGCGCATGCCGTGGCGATTGATTCCGACGGCGGCGGTGCAGGTCAGCATGCACCCGAAGGAGGGCATGCCGGCGACCATCGCCGATCCGCGCCACTTGTTGGCGAAGGTGATCGAAGGCTTGCAGGCGGACGGTTATTACCCGGTGATGGCGGCAGAACTGGAGTTCTACCTGCTGGATCAGCAACGCGACAGCAACGGTCGGCCGCAACCGGCGCGAGACGTTGACGGCGGACGCCCGCGCAGCACTCAGGTCTACGGTTTGCGCGAACTGGAGCAGATCGAGCCGTTCCTGGCCGACCTGTACAGCGCCTGCAAACTCCAGGGCATTCCGGCGCGCACGGCGATTTCCGAATACGCGCCGGGGCAAGTGGAAATCACCCTCGAACATCGTACCGACGCCTTGCAGGCGATGGATGAAGCCGTGCGCTACAAACGGCTGGTCAAGGGTGTGGCGCACAAACACGGGATGACGGCGTGCTTCATGGCCAAGCCTTTCGACGACCTGGCCGGCACCGGCATGCATATGCACGTCAGCCTTGCGGACAAGGACGGCAACAACCTGTTCGCCAGCGAAGCCACGGACGGTACGCCGCTGCTCAAACAGGCGGTTGGCGGCATGCTCAGCACCTTGCTCGATTCGTTGCTGCTGTTCTGTCCGAACGCCAACTCGTACCGTCGTTTCCAGACCAACAGCTACGCGCCGCTGGCCGCCACTTGGGGCGTGGACAATCGCACCGTGAGTTTGCGCGTACCAGGCGGGCCGGCGTTCTCGCGGCACATCGAACATCGCATTTGCGGCGCCGACGCTAACCCGTACCTGGCGGCTGCGGCGATCCTGGCCGGCATTCATCGGGGCATTCGCGAACAACTGGACCCGGGGGCGCCGGTCGAAGGCAATGGTTACGCCCAGGCCACGGAACTGTTGCCCACTGACTGGCTGACCACTTTGCGCGCGCTGGAAGGTTCGAGCTGGGCGCGGGATGCGTTTGGCAGTGAGTTTCTGGGTGTTTACCTCGCGGTGAAGCGGGCCGAGTATCGGCAGTTCATGGGCGAAGTCGGTGAACAGGATTGGCGTTGGTACCTGAACCAGGCCTGAACCATTCTCAAATACAACTTAAGTTTCGACCCCGCACTGGAAGCCAACTAATCGTTGGCTTCTTTTTCACGAAAAATTGATGGTTGGCTGCCTAAAGTTAGTGCTGTCGCGGTAAATGGAATTTTCACATTTGCCGGCGGCGCATCTTTTCAGGAACAGCCAATTACCATGTTGAAGATTAAAGCCGTGCGCCCGGAGTGGGTGACGTTGTTTGCCAGTGCCTTTTTGTTGGCCGGCTTCAATTTAGTGCTCTGGCAACACCTGTTTGAAATCACCGCGTCCGACGGCAAAGGCATCGTCATGCGTGTGGCTTTCGGCTTGATGATTCTGGCTGCCTTCAACCTGGTGCTGACGCTGCTGGCGTTCCGGCCCTTAATGAAACCTGTGCTCACGCTGGTCTTTATGATCAGTGCGGGTGTTGCGTACTTCATGAGCCAATACGGTGTGCTGATGGACACCGGCATGTTGCGTAATTTTGCGCAAACCAATGCAACGGAAGTGCGCGACTTACTCTCGGTAAAGTTGCTTGTTTATATTGTTTTGCTCGGCGTGTTGCCCTCGTGGTTGTTGTGGAACATACCAGTTGGTTACCGCCGCTGGCATCGCGAACTGTTAAGTAAGGCTTTGGTCGGTGTTGCGTCGGTAGCGGTAATCGGTGGTGTGGCACTGGTTAACTATCAGGGCCTCGCGTCGTTGTTTCGCAATCACCACGAGTTACGTTTGATGGTAGTGCCCAGCAACTATATCGGTGCCTCCTTTGGCTACCTGCGCGAACAAGTCGCTTCGGCACAGCAACCCTTCGTCAAGATTGGTGAAGACGCCCAGAGAAACCCGGCCTGGCAAGCCCACGGCCGCAAATCCCTGACCGTGCTGGTGGTGGGGGAGAGTGCCCGGGCCGAGAACTTTGGTGTGCTGGGCTATGACCGCGACACCACGCCAAAACTGGACAAGGAGGCGGGCCTGATTGCCTTCACTGATGTGCATTCCTGCGGTACGGAAACAGCCGTCTCGGTGCCGTGCATGTTCTCCAACATGGGCCGCAAGGATTACAACGCGAGCAAGGCAAAGAATGAAGAAGGCCTGCTGGATGTGCTCAAGCGGGCGGGGCTGGACGTCATCTGGCGCGATAACCAGTCGGGCTGCAAAGGCACTTGCGACCGCGTCACCCTCGATGATGTCAGCAACCTGAAGGACCCGACACTCTGCGCCAACAGTGAATGCCGCGATGAAATCCTTCTGCAGGGTTTGCAGCACTTCATCGACACCCTGGATAAAGACACCGTGCTGGTGTTGCACCAGATGGGCAGTCACGGTCCGGAGTACTTCAAGCGTTACCCGAAAGAGTACGAGCGATTTACCCCGGTTTGCGAAAGCAATGCGCTGAACAATTGCAGTCGCGAAAGTATCGTCAATGGTTACGACAACACGCTGGTGTACACCGACCATGTGCTGTCGACGCTGATCGATCTGTTGCGCAGCAACCAGGACAAAGTCGATACCGCGATGCTGTATCTGTCGGACCACGGCGAGTCCCTGGGCGAATACAACCTGTTCCTTCACGGCACGCCTTACATGATGGCGCCCGATCAACAGAAGCATGTCGCCATGCTGGCCTGGTTCTCCGACACCTATCAGAAGTCTTTCTCGGTAGACACCCATTGCCTGCAACTGAGCCGTGACAAACCGTTGAGCCAGGACAACCTGTTCCATTCGATGCTCGGTTTGCTGGAGGTCAACAGCAAGGTCTACAACCATGACCTGGACATGTTTGCCGGCTGCCGCGGTGCGGTGATTGACGGTGTCCTGGCCAAAGAGTGAGGGCCACGACCTTTTTTTCACGTATCGGCCGTTAACCTGCAGCCCGGCAGATTTTTCCTACAAGAGCCCCTTACATGTCCGCTCAACCCCCTTCCGCCATCGAGCTTGAGTTCGCCCGGCGTCACGATCAGGAACACGCCCGCGTCTGCCTGCAGCCGCACCCGCGTGGCCTTGCCGGGCGCCTGGCGTTCTGGCGTGACGAGCAACTGGTGCGCAGCGCGCTCAAGGTGGCCGGCGAGCCAGGGCTGATTCTCGACGTCACCTGCGGGGCCGGGCGCTACTGGCCGGTGCTGGCCGAACATGCAAATCGAGTGATTCTGGCGTCCGACCCGTCGCAGGATATGCTCGATCACGCGCCGACCCATCACCCGCAACATTTGCTGAAACGGGTCAAGACCTTTCAGAGCTCGGCATTCGCCATCGGTTTGTCGGCGAATGCAGTGGACTGCATTTTTTGCATGCAACTGTTTCAGCACATCGCCAGTCCCGAGCATCGCTCGGCCATGCTGGGGGAATTCCACCGGGTCAGCCGCGATACGGTGATTGTGGCGGTGCGGATCGATACCGGTTTCAAGCGCCGGCGACCGGATACACCAGGCGTTCAAGCCCGGACGCTGGCCAGTAAGGCCGAAGTGGAAGCCGAGTTCAAACAGGCGGGTTTTCGCTTGCTTAGCCATCAAGACTTCCTGCCCGGTTGTGCACCTTTGCGCGTCTACGTGCTGCGTAAGGCCAGATAACCTCCCCCCGTCAGACAATTCTTGCTATCAGGCAGGTGTTTTCGCTAAAGCTCTTGTTCAGTGGAGGCGCGGAAATCGCCGGGGGCGATATATACTGCGCGCCATTCTTCAAGGGAGAGCCGTGTGGCCATCGATATTCACTGGATTCGCGACAACGATAGCCTCGGCCGGTTTTGCGCCGAATGGCAGCAGCTGCCCTACGTTGCCCTCGACACCGAATTCATGCGGGTCGACACCTTTTATCCGATCGCGGGCCTGCTGCAGATCGGCGATGGCGTACGCGCTTACCTGATTGACCCGCTGACCATCGACAACTGGCAGCCCCTGGCCGCGTTGCTGGAGAACCCGGCCGTGGTCAAAGTCGTGCATGCGTGCAGCGAAGACCTCGAAGTGTTGCTGCGCCTGACCGGCAGCCTGCCGGCGCCGTTGTTTGACACCCAACTGGCCGCTGCTTACCTGAACCTCGGTTTCTCCATGGGCTATTCGCGGCTGGTGCAGGAAGTGCTGGGCATCGACTTGCCCAAGGGCGAGACCCGTTCCGACTGGCTGCAACGTCCACTGTCCGACACCCAGATCAGTTACGCCGCCGAAGATGCCTTGCACCTGGCGGAAGTTTTCGTACAGCTTCGTCCGAAACTGTCTGACGACAAATACGCCTGGGTCCTGGAAGACGGCGCCGAGCTGGTGGCCAACCTGCGCCGCGAAGTTGATCCGTACGAGGTCTATCGCGAAGCCAAACTGGCCTGGAAGCTCTCCCGCGCTCAACTCGCCGTCCTGCGTGAACTCTGTGCCTGGCGCGAACATGAAGCCCGCGCCCGTGACCTGCCGCGTAATCGCATCATCCGTGAGCACTCTCTGTGGCCGCTGGCGCGGACGCAACCGGACAACCTCGGCGCGCTGGCGAAGATCGAAGACATGCACCCGCGTACCGTGCGTCAGGACGGCGAATTTCTGCTTGATCTGATCAAGCGCTCTGGCAGTGTGTCGCCTGATCAATGGCCGCCTGCCGTGCCCGAGCCGTTGCCGGTGGATGCTGCAGCGCTGATCAAACAGTTGCGTGCACTCGGTCAGGCCGAAGCCGAGCGCCTGAACATTGCGCCGGAGCTGATGCTGCGCAAGAAAACCCTGGAAGCACTGCTCAAGAGCGGCTTCCCCAACGGTCCCTACCAATTGCCTGATTCGCTGCGTGGCTGGCGCCGCGAATTGATGGGCCAGGCGCTGCTCGACAGCCTGGCCACCGCCGGAGAACAGCCTTGAAACGTATTTGCTCCATTTATCGAAGCCTGAAGAAAAACGAGATGTACCTCTATGTGCTCAAAAGCGATGCACTGGAGCGCGTCCCGGAAAGTCTGATGGCCGCTTTCGGCAAACCGCACCACGCGTTCGACCTGGTGCTGACCCCCGAGCGCAAGCTGTCGCGCGAGGACATCACCGTGGTGCTGGAAAATCTCGAGAAGCAGGGTTACCACCTGCAAATGCCGCCGGCCGAAGACGAATACATCGAACATTTGCCGGAAGAACTGTTGCGACGCAACGATCCGATGTAGTCGGCAGACAGGCTCTGTTCAGAGTCTGCGTGAAACACTGGAATGATTTTGGCGATGACCGCGATGAGGGATCGATACTCTCTCGGCGGCCGTCTGCACTGCTTTTGAAAGGTTTGAACCATGCGCGTTCTGATTGCTGAACACGACCACGCTGTATATGCCCAACTGTTGCGCCAGGCGGCGCCTGATCTGGAAGTGCTGACCAGCGGCGACTCCGCTGAACTGGCCAGCCAGGCCGCCGATTGCCCGATCTGGCTGGGGCAGCCGGACCTTCTGGCGACCCTGTTGCGTCAGGGGCACCAGCCACAATGGTTGCAATCGACCTGGGCCGGCATCACGCCGCTGCTGGCCGACGGCCTGCCACGCCACTATCGCCTGACCCGCGCAGTGGGGATTTTCGGTCAAGTCATGGCCGAATACGTGTTGACCTACATGCTCGGCCACGAGCGCGAAGTCTTGCCGCGCCTGGTCAGTCAGGTCGAGCGTAAATGGGACAGCCGCCAGGGCCAAAGCCTGGCGGGGCGCAAGGTGCTGATCGTCGGCACCGGCGACATCGGTCAGACCGTGGCGCAGTTTCTGCTGCCGTTTGGCGTTGAGTTGTATGGCATCGCCAGCGAAGCTCGCGAGCAGGCACCGTTTGTCGAAGTGGGCGCGTTGGCGGACTTGCCGCGCCTGGTCGGTGAAGTGGATTACGTGATCAATCTGCTGCCGAATACACCGACGACCCACGACTTGTACGACGCGGCGCTGTTCAAGCAGTTCAAGCCGACCGGGTTGTTCATCAATGTCGGGCGCGGCGTGGCGGTGGTCGATGCGGATCTGGTGGAAGCCTTGAAGGAAGGGCATTTGGCAGGCGCGGTGATCGACGTCTGCCGTCAGGAGCCGCTGCCGCAACGTCACCCGTTCTGGACGGCCTGGGGCTTGCTGCTGACCGGGCACAGTTCGGCACCGACTTCGCCTGCGATGATGGTGAAGCTGTTTGTCGAGAATGTGCGGGCGTATCAGGCGGGCGAAGCGTTGCGCGGGGAAGTGGATTTCAATCGCGGGTATTGAACCCAACATTGACTTGAATAGTGTGCAAAACCTGTGGGAGCGGGCTTGCTCGCGAAGGCGGTGTATCAGTCGATACAAATGGAGACTGATACACCGCCTTCGCGAGCAAGCCCGCTCCCACATCGGTTTTGCGGTGTGGCTTAGAGGGTGAAGTCGCCTTCAGCTGCGAGTTCGCTCAACGGACGACGCGGGCTCGGTTCTTCACGTGCCTGCAGGTAATCCGCCAGGGTCGCTTTATCCCCCAGCTTGCCCACCGCAATCGCCGCGTGCAGGGCGTAACCTTCCGGAATGTTCAGCTCCTTGCGGGTCAGCTCCTGGTCGAAACCGGCCATGCCGTGGGTGTGCCAGCCGCTGAGGCTCGCTTGCAACGCCAGGTGGCCCCAGGCCGAACCGGTGTCGAAAGTGTGCCACAGGGCCGGGGTTTCTTCGGTGGCGCCTGGCACCGCGAAGGTGGTTTTCGAGATCACGATCACCAGCGCCGAGGCGTGTTGCGCCCAGCTGCGGTTGAATTCGTTCAGCAAACCCAGGTAGCGCTCCCAGTTCGGCGTATCGCGGCGCGCGTAGAGAAACCGCCAAGGCTGCGAGTTGTAGGCCGATGGCGCCCAGCGTGCGGCTTCGAAAAAGCTCAGCAG
This sequence comes from Pseudomonas migulae NBRC 103157, assembly GCF_002091715.1. Taxonomy (GTDB): domain Bacteria; phylum Pseudomonadota; class Gammaproteobacteria; order Pseudomonadales; family Pseudomonadaceae; genus Aquipseudomonas; species Aquipseudomonas migulae_A. Next base: position 7,561 of record NZ_BDAG01000052.1, read on the forward strand.
GGTTTCTTCTGGAATAGCTTCGCCGGTGAAGGCGCGGGGTGACCAGCGATCGGTGAATTGCGGGTGGATGGCGTAATCGGCAACGCGTGGATTGGCACTCATGCAGAGATTCCTTGCGACATGTGAGTCAGAGGGTCGAGTAAAAAACCGGCGGCGCAGTTGGCTGGGCGATGAGGTTTTTCGTGAGCCTGGCACTTCATCTGAATGCAACGCCCTTGGGCGTTAATGGCACGCAGGTCTGGCTCCTTGCGACTGGCAAAGCTACTTGGCGGCGCAATAACTGACAAGTCCCGTTCTACCGGCAGTCGCCAATGCTTGGCCCGCGGGCCGCTGCACACTAGACTGGCGGCCTTTTCACCACCTGATGTTGATGCTTGAGCCATGGCCGCCAAAGTCGAACCGTTCTGGATACGCAAAACCCTCGATCAACTCGATCAGGAGGAATGGGAATCGCTGTGCGACGGTTGTGGTTTGTGCTGCCTGCAAAAACTCGAGGACGAAGAGGACAACAGCGTTTACTACACGCGCATCGCGTGCAAGTTGCTGGACCTGAAAACCTGCCAGTGCAGCGATTATCCTAACCGCCGCGAGTTCGTGCCGGATTGCATCCAGCTCACGCCGGGCAAGGCCGATGAGTTCAAATGGCTGCCGCCGACCTGCGGTTATCGCCTGGTCAGCGAGGGCAAGGATTTGCCTCTTTGGCACCACTTGGTGTGCGGTGATCGCGACGCCGTGCATCACGAACGCATTTCCCAGTCCGGGCGCATGCTCGCCGAAGGCAGCGTGGTCGAAGAGGATTGGGAAGACCATCTGATTTTCCGCGCAGGTTAGTTTTACAAAGGAGTGTGTATGGCTGTGGGATTGCGGCTGGCGCTGGCCGTCGGGCTGTTGGCCCTGAGCTCGCCCGTGTGGGCGGCGAAGAAGGTCGATCTGGATTACCACGTGCGCCTGTTGCCGCAAAGCGATCAGGCTGAAGTGCGCCTGACCCTGGCCCAGGGATCGGCGGTGCGCAGCCTGGATTTCGACCTCGGCGACGGCAGCGACTACAGCGACTTCAAGGCCGACGGCCAATGGCAGCTCACGCCGGGTAAACCGGCCCGTGGTGTCTGGCGCCCGGCCGCCGACAAGGCCAGCCTGACTTACCGTGTGCGCATCAGCCATGGCCGCAAGAAGGGCAGCTTCGACACGCGCATGACGCCGGGTTGGGCATTGATGCGTGGCGACGATCTGGTGCCTGCCGCCAAACTCGATCAGCAGGATGGCATCGAGCTGGTTTCACGCCTGGAATTCGAATTGCCCTCCGGCTGGAAAAGCGTCGAAACCGCCTGGCCACGGATCGGCAAGAACAAGTTCCGCATCGATAACGTCTCCCGCCTGTTCGACCGGCCTACCGGCTGGATGCTTGCCGGCCAGCTCGGCACACGCCGCACCCGATTGGGGGAAACCGAAGTCACCGTCGCCTCGCCCCAAGGCCAGGGCATGCGCCGCATGGACGTGCTGACGCTGCTGACGTTCGTCTGGCCGCAGGTGCAGGACGTGTTCCCGCGTCATCCCGCCAAGTTGCTGATTGTCGGTGCCAACGACCCGATGTGGCGGGGCAGCCTGGCCGCACGCGAGTCGATCTATCTGAATACGCGTCTGCCTCTGGTCAGCGAAAGCGGCAGCAGTGCGCTGGTGCGTGAATTGGTCCAGGTGCTCGGGCGCGTCAATGACAAGCAGCGCAGTGACTGGATCAGCGAAGGGCTCGCCGAGTATTACGCGATCGAACTGGTGCGCCGCGCCGGGGGGATGAGTGATGAGCGGTATGAAAGTCTGCAGCAGAAGCTGGCCAAAGAGGGCCAGAAGGTCACGACCTTGCGTGGTGAGCAGGTCAGCCCCGCGCAGATCGGTAAAGCGGTCTTGTTGCTGAGAGAGCTGGATCAGGAAATTCGTATTAAAACCCGCAACAAGCGATCGCTGGATGATGTGTTGCGTGGGGCGATGCATCTGGAGAGTGTGGATACCAAGGCGTTTGTTCAACTGGCCGAGAGTGTTATTGGCGAGTCTTCCAAGGTCCTCGATAGCGGGTTGCTTCAGTAATACCGCAATCGCCGGCAGGCCGGCTCCTACAGGGGAACGCATTTCAACAATAGGAGCCGGCTTGCCGGCGAAGGGGCCCTGAGCCTCAACCCATCTTCTGGATCAAACCCCGGCTTTAGGCGACTTCAGCGAATCATTCCCGGTGACGGTCGCGGTTTTGGTCGCCGCCTCGGCATTCGCCTTCAGCCGACCCAACTCTTCCCCGGCACGTTCGATTTTCGCCCGCACGTTGTTCATGTCCTGACGGCTCTTTTCCAGCAGGCTCTTGGCCGAACTGTGGCCGGTAATGCCACGGGCCAGCGCCACGCCGCCGATGGCCACCTGGATCAATCCGAATACACCGCCGCGACGCAGGCCTTTGCCGACCATGACCACGCCACCGGCTAGAGAGCCGATGCGCTCCCAACCCTGAACGTTCTGATCGGAATGGGTCTGGAACGGGGTGGATTCGATGCGCTCTACGCGTTTGAGTTCGCTCATGATCTGTCTCCTGGCGGGAATGACTGCTTCAAGAATAGATAATTAAGCTGACTGCCGAGGCGGGCGGCTTGTTCCATCGGATGTGTGTCGATTCAGCGGAATTTCGGGCCGGAGCGGGTGTTGAGTCCCTTGGCCATGCGGTCATAGAGCACGACGTTGACCGTGGCGGCGAGGTTCATGCAACCGGTGGTCGGGATGTAGACGACGTCTTCGCACCAGTCGCGAATCTCTTTATCCAGCGAACCGTCTTCCGGGCCGAAGATGTAGAGCGCGCGATCCGGGTGGGTGTATTCCGGCAGCGAGCGGGCACCCTCGACCAGTTCCACAGCGACCGGTACGCAGCCCAACGGCAGGATTTTTTTCAGGTCGTCGATGCCGATCAGCGGGATGTCGTAGTGGACGCGCTTGGTGTCGGTGACGAAGTCGGCGGCGCGGTCATAACGCTTGCCGGTGTAGAACACGGACGCCACGTTGTAGCAGCCGGCGGCGCGCATGACCGAGCCGACGTTTTCCGGTGATTTGGGGTTGAACAAACCAATGCAGCTGTACCGTTTGTCTGCCACGAGCGGGGTGCCTTCGGGGAAAAAACGGCGATTATACGGGGATTGGGGGAGGGGGTGTCTGGTTTGAGATTGGTGGTGTCTGGGCTACCGCTTTCGTGAGCAAGCCCGCTCCCACATTTGATCGCGGTCGTACACATAACCTGTGTTCACTGAAGATCGAATGTGGGAGCGGGCTTGCTCGCGAAGAGGCCGGGTCAGTCGCTGAAGACTATTCGTCTTTCTTCATCAAACCGGCCAACGCCGCAAACGGGTTATGCGTCGCCTTGGCAATCTTCGGCGTGCTCAACGAGCCCTCATCGAAATACTGCTGATCGGTGTACCGCGAGTGCTCATTGTCATGGCAATACAGGCACAACAGTTCCCAGTTCGATCCATCCTGCGGATTGTTGTCGTGGTTGTGGTCGCGGTGGTGCACGGTCAGTTCGCTCAGGCGCTTGCCGGAAAACTCGCGGGCGCAGCGGCCGCACACGTGCGGGTACATTTTCAGGGCTTTGTCGCGGTAACCCATTTCCTTGTCGCGCTGGTTGTCGGCGAGGATGCGGTCCAGCTTCGAGGTGTTGGTCGGCGTTGACGAACTCATGGGTTCACCTTTGTAAAAGACTAATGACGGTTATGTACGAAGTTTAGCTCAGCCCTTGAGCTTCTCGGCAATCCAGATGGTGTGGCGGGTGCCCTTGTTGCCATGGGCGAAGACCTGGACTTCCTCGGCCTTGAAGCCGGCTTTCTTCAGTTTGTCGGAAAACTGCTTGTCGGCGCTGGCCGACCAGACGGCCAACACGCCTTTTGGCCGCAGGGCTTTGGCGCAGGCGCCAAGGCCGCCGGCGGAGTAGAGCCAGCTATTGGCCCTCTGGGTCAGGCCTTCGGGGCCATTGTCGACGTCAAGCATGATCGCGTCGAAACCTTGCGGCTCGGCTTGCAGCACCTTGGCCACGTCTTCCATGCGGATCACCGTGCGCTTATCAAGCAACGGGTTGCCGGATTTCTCGCCCAATGGCCCGCGATTCCACTCAACCACGCCGGGCACCAGTTCAGCGACCACCACTTCTGCGGACTTGCCCAAATGCTTGAGGGCCGAGGCGAGGGTGAAACCCATGCCCAGGCCACCGATCAGCACCCGCGAATTCGGCCGTCCAGCCACTTTGCGGCACGGAATTTCTGCCAATGCATCTTCGGAGCCATGCATGCGGGTGTTCATCAGCTGTCCGCCGTCGCCGCCCTGGATCTTGATGACGAAATCCTCACCGTATTCGAACAGGCACAGGGCACCGCCGTTTTCAGGGATGGGGGCGGTGTCGAGCAGAACGAAACGTTTCATGGGGCTCTCTTGAGAAGGATGGGCAGAGGGGAGGCAAACGAACGCAGTTGGGAGTAGCCTGCAAACAGACAACAAGGCTAACGGAGCCATTGATGAAGCGCACCATTCTAACGGTCATTGCCTTGGCCGCGCTCTCGATAACTGCAGTGCAGGCCCAGCAGTTGCAAACGATTCCGACCAGCCCGGCGCCGCTGCCCGGTTCACCCGGCACCGCGACACCGACCCCGTACCCGCAGATCACCCCCAACAGCGTGCCCAAGGCCGGGCCCGGCAGTGGCGGGCCGCCGCTGTTGCCACCGATCGAAGTGCCCAGCCCGCCCAAGGACCAGCCCTTGCCGGGGTTGGAGGATAACCGCACGAAGATCAAGTCGCCGGGCGGTTAGACCTGTTGCGAGAGCAGTTGCCCGTCGGCCATGCGCAGACGTTTGGACAGCGAAACGGCAAGGGCGCGGATGATCTTGGCGGCGATTTTCGGCGCGTCGTTGAGCATTTTTTCCAGCGAGTCCTTGCCCAGGTTCAGCAGCTGGCAATTGCTCGCCGCCACGCAACTGGCGGAACGTCGCTCGCCATCAAGCACGGCCATTTCGCCGAATGCGCGACCGCTGCGCAAGGTGGCCATGGTCACCCGTTGCCCGTCGCTGTTGGTTTTCTGCACCGCCACCTGGCCGGTGTGGATGATGCACATGAAGCTGCCGGCATCGCCTTCGTGGAAAATCTCTTCGCCTTCGGCCACGGTGCTGATGCTGAAGTAGCCTGAGGCCGCAGCGAAGTCGGCGGGCAGCAGTTGATCGAACAGGCCGCAGTCCATCAGCCAGTCACGGATTTCGTTGTTTAACAGGGTCGGTTCTGACATGTCGTCACGGTCTTTTTTCTTGTGTCTGGTTCCGGTTTTTCGGGATGTCCTCAATCCCTTGCGGGAGCGGGCTTGCTCGCGAAGGCGGTGGAACAGCCAACATTGATGTTGAATGTGCTGGCCTCTTCGCGAGCAAGCCCGCTCCCACATTGGAATTGTGTGGGAGTAGACCCGGTGTCTGGTCTTAAGACCGACATGTCAGGCCAAGTTCCTCAGGCAATCCCCAAAACCTCGAAAACAAATGCGTATTCGAGTGCTACGTCACGTAATCCCTGATAACGACCGCTCATCCCGCCATGCCCGGCGCCCAGTTCGGTCTTGAGCAGCAGCGGGTTGGTGTCGGTTTTGGTTGCGCGCAATTTCGCTACCCACTTCGCCGCTTCCCAATACTGCACGCGACTGTCGTTGTAGCCGGCGATTACCAACGTCGCCGGATAAGCCTGTGCAGTGACGTTTTCGTACGGGGCATAGGCCTTGATCCGATCATAAACGTCCGGCTCTTCAGGATTGCCCCACTCGTCGTATTCGGTAACGGTCAACGGCAGATCCGGGTCGAGCATGGTGTTCAGCACGTCGACGAACGGCACTTCGGCAATGGCCGCGCCGAACAGCTCCGGACGCATGTTGAGCACCGCGCCAATCAGCAAACCGCCAGCACTGCCACCGCTGATCGCCAGTTGCTTTGAGGTGGTGAAGCCGTTGGCGATCAGGTGCTCGGCACAGGCGATGAAGTCGCTGAAGGTGTTGTGCTTGTGTTCCTGTTTGCCGGCGCGATACCAGGCTTCACCCAGTTCGCCGCCGCCACGCACGTGGGCGATGGCAAACGCCACGCCGCGATCCAGCAGACTCAGGCGCGCATGAGAGAACCACGGGTCGAGGCTTTCGCCGTAGGCGCCGTAGCCGTACAGATAAAGTGGCGTCGGCTTACCAAGGGCTTCGCGTTTGACGACCAGGCTGATCGGCACTTGCGTACCGTCCGGCGCTGTCGCCCACAGGCGCTGGCTGACGTAGGCGTCGGCGTCGAACGGGCCGAGCACCGGGGTTTCCTTCAACACTTTCTGTTCGCCGCTGACCAGTTCCAGTTGGCGGATCTGCGCCGGACGGTTCAGCGCTTCGTAACGCAAGCGGATGCGGTCGCTGACAAATTCCAGGCTGTTTTGCACGTGCAGGCTGTAGGCCGCATCCGGCAACTGCACGCGGTAGCTCGGCAAGCCTTGCGGGTGGACTTCGATGATCGGCAAGCCACCTTCACGCAGGCTGAGGCTCATGGCTCCGGCGTTGAGGCTCATGCCGTCGATCATCGTGGTGTCGCTGTGGGGGATCAGGTTCTGCCAGTCGGCTTCCGTCGGTGCGATGCCGGTGTCGACAGCCGTGTACAAGGCAAAGTTGATGCCGTCGCGGTTGGTGCGAATGAACCAGGTCCATTGGCCATCGAGGGCGCCGTGATCAACGTCGTACTCATGGTCTTCAACCCTCGGCGCGATGCAGGTAAACGCCTGTTGCGGCTGGCACGCGTCGAGTACCCAGACTTCGCTGGTGGTCTTGCTGCCCAGCGCCAGCAGCAATTGCTGCTCCGAACTCGAGCGATAGCAATGCATGAAGAAGCGGCCGTCCGTCTCGTGGAACACTTCTTCGGCCGCCGTGCCGTCCAGTCGGTAGCGGAACAGTTTGTGCGGGCGGTGGGTGTCGTCCAGTTCGCCGAAGAACAGCGTCAGGCTGTCATTGGCCCAGGTCATGCTGCCGTCGCAGTCCGCGAATTCCAGTTCGCTGACGCGGCCGCTGGATAATTCCTTCACGAACAGGGTGTAAATCTCATCGCCCGTGGAGTCGATGCTGTAGGCGAGACGCTGATGGTCCGGGCTGATGCTGAACGCACCCAAGGAAAAGAAACCGCCGTTGGCCAGTTCGTTCGGGTCCAGCAGCAGTTGTTCGTGGGCTTCATCGAGCTGCAGGCTGTCATCGGCCGGACGCGGGCAGCGGTAGTGTCGGGCGTATTCGTCACCGGCCGTGGTGCGCGTGTAATACAGATACGGGCCCCACGGGGAGGGCAGCGACAGGTCGGTTTCGAGAATCCGGCCCTTGATCTCTTCGAACAGGGTTTCGCGCAGCCCTGCCTGATCGGCGGTTTGCGCTTCCTGGTAGCTGTTTTCAGCCTTGAGGTAATCGAGCACCGCGTCGGTGTCGCGTTCCTGCAGCCAGGCATACGGGTCAGGACCTTCAGCCTTGCGGGCAATCGGGGCGCTGGTGATGTTGGCGGATACGGGCATGAAGGGCTCTCGGACGATGTACGGAATTGGGGCTTCGCAGGGTGCAGGAAAAATCCTGATGCCTTACACAGTTCCCTGTGGGAGCGGCGCATTCAACATTTCTGTTGTCTGACCCGCCGCTTTCGCGAGCGGGCCCGCTCCCACAGGTCCGGAGTGTTGACCGACTGGCATTGGGACAAGCCTGATGTGCGAAAAGTCGTTACTATAAGCGCCTCTTTGCCTGCCTTGCCATGGACACCATGACCGAGAACGACTATCTGATCGCTTGGGGCCTCTACGCCTTCGCCGCTTTAGGCTGCCTGTTGGTCTGGATGCGCATGACCCGCTGGATGTGGCGCTGGCTGCGCGAGCCGTTGCGGCTGCTGGTCGCCGTGTTGCTGTTCAGTCCGACGATCATCGATCCGGTGAAGGAAAAGGTCGCCCCTGCCATCGCCATTACCGCCCTGGACCTCGCGTTCAAGGTGGGCAACAACGCTTGGCGGGCGGTCTCCGACCTGCTCATGTACGGCATGATCGCCTTCGGCATTTATCTGGTGTTCGTCGCGATCCGCTTCCCGATCGAACGTGCCGCCAATGCGCGCAAGGAACGGACGGCGGCTGCCAAGGCGGCGGCCAAGGCCGACGATCCTGAAGAGGATCATCCCTTCGGCGGTGCCGGTGATGACCGTTATGGTCGCCCGCCGGTCCCGAACAACCCTCAGCGTATGCGCGTAGAACCGCGTTTGTAACCTTGCCCCTGCCTTACAGAGAGTCCGAGCATGTGTGAGTTATTGGGCATGAGCGCCAATGTGCCGACCGATATCGTGTTCAGCTTCACCGGGCTGATGCAGCGCGGCGGCCGTACCGGTCCGCACCGTGACGGTTGGGGCATCGCGTTCTATGAGGGCCGTGGCCTGCGGTTGTTCCAGGACCCGGCGGCCAGCAGTGAGTCGGAAGTCGCGAACCTGGTGCAGCGCTATCCGATCAAGAGCGAGGTGGTGATCGGGCACATCCGCCAGGCCAACGTCGGCAAGGTCTGCCTGTCCAACACCCATCCGTTCGTGCGCGAGCTGTGGGGGCGCAACTGGTGTTTCGCCCACAACGGCCAGCTCGCGGATTTTCAAGCGATCACAAGCTTTTACCGCCCGGTCGGCGATACCGACAGCGAAGCGGCCTTTTGCGATTTGCTCAATCGTGTACGCGCAGCGTTTCCGGAACCGGTAGAGATCGAAGCGCTTTTGCCCGATCTGGTGGCCGCCTGCGCCGAATACCGCAGCAAAGGTGTGTTCAATTGCCTGCTCAGCGATGGCGATTGGCTGTTCTGTTACTGCTCGACCAAACTGGCGCAGATTACCCGCCGTGCACCGTTCGGCCCGGCGCGCTTGAAAGATGTCGATGTGATCGTCGACTTCCAGGCCGAAACCACGCCCAACGATGTGGTCACGGTGATCGCCACCGAACCCCTGACCGAAAACGAAACCTGGACCCGCTACGAACCGGGCCAATGGAGCCTGTGGCGACGCGGTGAATGCGTCAGCCAGGGCATGACTGAATAAAGGACGCTCCCATGTTGCTCAGTTATCTACGGCTGGTGTTGTTCGCGGCGGGCCTGTTGATCGGTGTCCAGGTGCCGGGGTTCATCAACGACTACGCCAAGCGGGTCGAAGCCCACCTGATCGAGGCGCAGGCCGGCCTGAGCGGTTTCCAGGGCACCGCCAATCAATTCTTCAAGGGTGACATGCAGGCCCTGGTCGCCCATTACCGCGCCAGCGAAGACCCGATTTTTCGCAGCGATGCCGACAGCCTGAGCAACCTGCTCACCCGTCAACTGGCCCTCGATAAGCAATACCAAGCCATGCAAGGCCCGTGGTACATCCGTTTCCTGCAGGTTGTACTGGCCGCCGACCCGGATATCCGCAAGGAAGCCTGGAATGGCTACAGCTACCAGATCCTGCTGACACCGGAAGCGATGATCTGGGGCATGAGCGGCGCGTTGTTATTGTCGTTCGGGATTGAATGCCTGTTCCGGCTGATCGACTGGGTGGTGCTGGGTGGCAAGCGCCTGCGCCAGAGCCGGCCGATTGAAGAGCGGGATTTGCGCGGGCTCTAAGCGAAAGATCAAAAGATCGCAGCCTGCGGCAGCGCCTACATTGGGATGATGTACACCCTGTAGGAGCTGCCGCAGGCTGTGATCTTTTGATTTAGCTAACCGAAGGTTTGCTCAGAACGATGTAGCGCTCACCCACCTTGCGCGCATACCCCTCCAGCACGTGCTGACACAACGCCACAATCTCCTCCACCCATTCCGCCCCGGTTCGCCACGACACCACCACCTGCAAGTCCGGCGGGCGCTGATCGATGGCCAGCAAGGTCAGTTCCCCCCGCGCCAGTTCCTCGGCTACCAGCACCGGTGGCAACGCGCCTATGCCGAAACCGTCCCGCAGCAACCGGGTAATCGCCGACACCGAGTTCACGCAGTTAAGCCGCGGCGTCATGACGCCATTGGCCTGCATCAGTGCGAGAACTTCCTGGTGCGGATGTGAGTTTTCGAATACGTGATGATCCGCTCCCGCGCCAGATCGGCCACGCCGGAATACTCGCGGTTGTAGATCGAGTTGCTGGCCGCGATCCAGCCCATCGGGTGACTGGCCAGTTCCAGGCTGCGCACACTTTCCTGGCGTAGCAGATCGGTTTGCAGGATCAGGTCGAGAAAGCCTTTTTGCAGCTGGTCGCAGAGGTTGAGCGAGGTATCGGCCACCAGCTCGATTTCCACCAGCGGATAGTGATCCGTCATCTGCGCCACCAACGGGCTCAGCCAGGTATGAATCACCGTGTCCCTGACGCCGATCCGCACCCGTCCCACCTTGCTTGATCGGGTTTCGATCGACGGCTTGAGCGCCTGCATGGTGTCCATCATTTGCTCGGCGTATTCGAGCACTTTCAAGCCTTCGGGCGTCAGGCTCACGCCGCGCGAATCACGCAGGAACAGCTTCACCCCGAGTTCGCCTTCGAGCACGGCGATGCGGCTGGAGATCGATGCCTGGGTAGTGAACAGCTTGTCCGCGGTCAGGCGAAAACTCTTGAGTCGGGCGACCCGGCTACTACGCAATCACGTCCTGGCTTCCGACTTTTCTGAAAAACGAGCGCGGTTTGAGCGTACTCGGCACGGGTGGTTATCTGGCGATGGTGATCGTCGGTTCCTACGGGCTGTTTCCCACGCGGATTCGCGGCTCGGGCCAGGGCTTTTGCTACAACATCGGCCGGGCGCTGGCGGCGTTGTTCCCGCTGTTGATCGGCTTGCTTAGCCAGAAGGTGCCACTGAGCGTCGGCATCGGAGCGTTTGCGGCGGTGTCCTACGGGGTGGTGATTCTTGCGGCGTTGAGTTTGCCGGAAACCCGTGGCAAACAACTGGATGCGCAGTAATCTGCCCACATCTGAAAAGAATAAAACCTACAGGAGTGTTTACCGTGAGCCGCCTGCTATTGAACTGCGACATCGGCGAGAGTTTCGGCAACTGGACCATGGGTCTGGACGCCGAGGTCATGCCCTTCATCGACTGCGCCAACATCGCCTGCGGCTTTCACGCCGGCGACCCGAGCATCATGCGCAAGACCGTCAGCCTGGCCCTGAGCAATGGCGTACGGATTGGCGCGCATCCGGCGTATCAGGATCTGGTGGGCTTCGGCCGTCGTTCCATGGCGTATGCCGCCCAGGAACTTCAGGACATTCTGCATTATCAGATCGGCGCTCTCGACGGTCTTTGCCGGGCGCAAGGCGGGCGTGTCAGCTACGTCAAACCTCACGGCGCGATGTACAACGACATGATGGCCAACCCGGCGCAATTGCGCGCCGTCCTGCAAGCCGTGGCGTCTTATGACAAGACTTTGCCGCTGATGCTGATGGCGACTCGCGACAACAGTGCCGCACAGCGATTGGGCGATGAGTACGGCGTAACGCTGTGGTTCGAAGCCTTCGCCGATCGCGCCTACGACAGCGCCGGCATGCTGGTCTCGCGACAACTGCCGGGCGCGGTGCATCACGATCCGGAAAAAATCATTGAACAGGCGCTGACCATCGCCCGTGGCGACAACCTTACCGCCAGCGACGGCAGCGCCTTGCATTTGCAGGCCAACACCTTGTGCGTGCACGGCGACAACGCCAGTTCGGTGGCCGCGGTACGGCGGATTCGCGATGCCCTCGATCAGCAGAGCGCACCATGAATCCTCGGGTGGAAGTGGTGGCGCTGGATTGCCTGAGGGTGCGCCGGTTTTTGAACCGCTAAAAGCATCGCGAGCAAGCCCGCTCCCACATGGATTTCCGTCGTACACAAATTATGTGTGCGCTGGAGATCAACTGTGAGGAGCGGGCTTGCTCGCGAAGAGGCCTTCACGGACAACGAACAACTCTACTTGGAAAGAAACCTCATCCCTTCCTCCAACCCCCGCAATGTCAGCGGGTACATCTGGTCATCAATCAAATCCCGCACGATATTGGTCGACGACGTATAGCCCCAGGTATCTTTCGGATACGGGTTAATCCAGATGAGCTTCTTGTACTTTTCCTTGAACCGCTGCATCCACACGTACCCGGCTTCTTCGTTCCAGTGCTCGACGCTGCCGCCGGCCTGGGTGATCTCATAGGGCGCCATGGCGGCGTCACCGATGAAGATCACTTTGTAGTCGGCGCCGTACTTGTGCAGCAAGTCCTGGGTCGAGGTGCGCTCGGAGGTACGGCGCATGTTGTTCTTCCACACCGACTCGTAAATGAAGTTGTGGAAGTAGAAGTACTCAAGATGCTTGAACTCGGTTTTGCAGGCCGAGAACAACTCTTCGCAGATCTTCACGTGCGCATCCATCGAGCCGCCGATGTCGAACAGCAGCAAGAGCTTGACGGTGTTGCGCCGTTCCGGCCGCATCTGGATGTTCAGTAACCCGGCATCTTTAGCGGTGTGATCGATGGTGCCATCGATGTCGAGCTCTTCCGCCGCACCCTGACGGGCGAATTTACGCAGCCGGCGCAGGGCAACCTTGATGTTGCGCGTGCCCAGTTCCACCGAATCGTCGAGGTTTTTGTATTCGCGTTGATCCCAGACCTTGACCGCCTTGCCCTGCCGCTTGCCGGCATCGCCGACCCGAATGCCTTCCGGGTTGAAGCCCCCGGAGCCGAACGGGCTGGTGCCGCCGGTGCCAATCCATTTGTTGCCGCCGGCGTGGCGTTCTTTCTGTTCTTCGAGGCGTTTCTTGAACTCTTCGATCAGCTTGTCCAGGCCACCAAGGGACTGGATCGCCGCGCGCTCTTCTTCCGTCAGTGAACGCTCGAATTCCTTGCGCAACCAGTCTTCGGGAATCAAGGCCTGAAGGTGGTCGTCGAGTTTTTCCAGGCCATTGAAGTAAGCACCGAAGGCTCGGTCGAACTTGTCGAAATGCTTTTCGTCCTTCACCAGGATCGTCCGGGACAGGTAATAGAATTCGTCCATGTCGGCGAAGGTCACGCGCTGTTTCAGCGCGTTGATCAGGTCCAGCAGCTCGCGCACCGAGACCGGCACCTTGGCTGCACGCATTTCATTGAACAGGTTGAGCAGCATGGCATCAGCCTCTTAGCGGGTGCCGCGACGGCTCATGAACGCCAGACGCTCAAGCAATTGCACGTCCTGTTCGTTCTTGACCAAAGCACCGGCCAGCGGCGGGATCGCCTTGGTCGGATCGCGTTCGCGCAGCACGGCTTCGCCGATGTTGTCGGCCATCAGCAGCTTCAGCCAGTCCACCAGTTCGGAGGTCGATGGCTTTTTCTTCAGGCCCGGCACCTTGCGCACGTCGAAGAATACGTCCAGCGCTTCGCTGACCAGGTCTTTCTTGATGTCCGGGTAGTGCACATCGACGATCCGCTGCATCGTGACGCGATCCGGGAAGGCAATGTAGTGGAAGAAACAGCGGCGCAGGAAAGCGTCCGGCAGCTCTTTTTCGTTGTTGGAGGTAATGATGATGATCGGGCGCTTCTTGGCCTTGATGGTCTCGTCGATCTCGTAAACGTAGAACTCCATCTTGTCGAGTTCTTGCAGCAGGTCGTTCGGGAACTCGATGTCGGCCTTGTCGATTTCGTCGATCAGCAGAATCACCCGCTCTTCAGACTCGAAAGCCTCCCAGAGCTTGCCCTTTTTCAGGTAATTGCGAACGTCGTGGACCTTTTCCGTGCCCAGCTGCGAATCGCGCAGGCGGCTGACCGCGTCGTACTCGTACAGGCCCTGATGCGCCTTGGTGGTGGATTTGATATGCCAAGTGATCAGCTTGGCGCCGAAGGACTCCGCCAGCTGTTCGGCCAGCATGGTCTTGCCGGTGCCTGGCTCGCCCTTGACCAGCAGCGGACGCTCCAGGGTGATGGCGGCGTTGACCGCCAGCTTCAGGTCATCGGTGGCGACGTAGGCCTGGGTGCCTTCGAACTTCATCTGCTAATCCTCGAACGGTAAACGCCGACCTGACGGGCAGGGCGGGGCGCAATAGTTGTAGTACCCGACTATAACGCGCTGCCCGGTCGACTGTGAACGCAGACGGCTTATTCAGTCTCTGAATGGGGCGTCACATCTTGACTCGGTTTCGGGGCTGACCAGTCTTAACCGGCCTCCGGCTTGGGCCGCTCATACCGGGCATTGAATGCCTGGACAAAACCATTACGCAAAATCTGCAAAAACGCCTGGAACGCGCTGATATCTTGCCGATGTACGTTGCCGCTCAGTTCCACCCGAGTCGCAAACTGGTTCTTGCCCTGGTTTTTCAGCACGGTTTCGGAGCCGCCGACAATGGCCTCCCAAATCGACCGGAACAGCCCTTTGTCCTTGTTCTCTACGTCCTGCTGCCAGTTGAAAACGTCGACATCCTTCAGGAGCGGTTTGATGTAGCCGGTCAATTGGGCTTTTTTCGCTTGCGCTTCAATCACCACATCACCGTGCCCGGCATTGAAATCGAACTTGCCATAGGCCGAGGCGAAGTCGTTCATGCGTTTGAGTTCAATGTCCCTGGCGCGCAGGCGGAACTGGAAATCCTCGAAATTACTCAGCGGATCGAAGGTCGCGGTGGTTTCCAGTGGGGCGTGCCCCAGTAGCAGCGCTTTGCCATCGAAGCGTGCGTCGCGCTTGCCTTCCTTGTCGACGACGTTGGTCAGGTTATAAATGCTGGCGTTGACCTGGGTCGCATTCATGTTGACGGGCGGCTTGGAATTGAAATTTCTGAAACTGATCTTGCCATCGAAGATTCTTACTTCGTCCAGGGTGATCGGTGCCAGTTTGCTCAATTGCGCACGCCAGTCGGTGCCCTGGCCGGTCTGCGAATTTTGCTTGTTGGCGCCGCCATCGACGAAGTTCACTTCGGGGTTGAAGAACTGCACCTTGGCCACCACCGCGTGGTCGTACAAGAGCGAATGCCAGCTGACAGAAAGGTCGATCAACGGCGCAGTGACGAACGGCACCGGGACCTTGCCATCGACCTTGACGATTTTCAGCCCGTTGATTTTGTAGGCGCCTCGCCACAGAGCCAGGTCTACGTCGGTGATCTGTCCGCGGTAGTCGCCCATGTCGGCGAGCTTGTCGTTCAGGTAGTCACGCACCATGTAGGGCAGGGCAACATGCAACGTAATCAGTAGCACAACGAGGCCGACGAGGATCCACAGGGGCCAGCTGTATCGACGTTTCATGATGGCAAATCTCCAGCGATGTAAAACCATTGACTGCGGTGGTCAGCGGACGTTCGACCTGACTGGACGACCACGGGCAACAGGCATACCGTGAAGGGCTAATTCAACGCTGCATAAGGACCCAGCCATGAGCCGTATTTTTGCTGACAACGCCCATTCCATCGGCAATACACCGCTGGTGCAGATCAATCGCATCGCTCCGCGTGGCGTGACCATCCTGGCCAAGATCGAGGGGCGCAATCCCGGTTATTCGGTCAAGTGCCGGATCGGAGCGAACATGATCTGGGACGCCGAAAGCACCGGCAAACTCAAGCCAGGCATGACCATCGTCGAGCCCACTTCCGGCAACACCGGCATTGGTCTGGCGTTCGTCGCCGCTGCACGAGGCTACAAGCTGATGCTGACCATGCCAGCGTCCATGAGCATTGAGCGTCGCAAAGTGCTCAAGGCGCTGGGCGCCGAACTGGTGCTGACCGAGCCGGCCAAAGGCATGAAGGGCGCGATCGAAAAGGCCGCGGAGATCGTCGCCAGCGACCCGTCCCTCTACTTCATGCCGGCGCAGTTCGAGAACCCCGCCAACCCTGCCATCCACGAGAAAACCACCGGTCCGGAAATCTGGAATGACACCGATGGCGCAGTCGATGTGCTGGTGGCGGGCGTTGGAACGGGCGGAACCATTACCGGTGTTTCGCGGTATATCAAGAATACCCAGGGCAAACCGATTCTTTCCGTGGCGGTTGAACCGGTGGTTTCGCCGGTGATTACACAGAAACTGGCCGGTGAAGAGATCAAACCGAGTCCGCACAAGATCCAGGGAATCGGCGCCGGTTTTGTACCGAAGAACCTGGACCTGTCGATGGTGGACCGTGTCGAACTGGTGACCGACGATGAATCCAAGGCCATGGCCCTGCGCCTGATGCAGGAAGAGGGGATTTTGTGCGGTATCTCGTGTGGTGCTGCCATGGCCGTGGCCGTACGCCTGGCGGAAACCCCGGAAATGCAGGGCAAGACGATCGTGGTGATCCTGCCTGATTCTGGCGAACGCTACCTGTCGAGCATGCTGTTCAGTGACTTGTTTACCGAGCAGGAGAATCAGCAGTAGGAGCGGCCGCAAGCTGCGATCTTTTGACCTTGCGGTAGGGGTTGATTCAGGTCAGCCCCCGTTCAGGAGACTTATGATAAGAAGTGCTTTATTGCACAATCCTTAACAGTGAATGTTGAGTCAGGCGGGTTTTTCCCGAGGCCGGTAGTGTTTATCATGGCCAACTGCAACGTCGGGTAAATGGCGTTGTGCAGAGTTGTTTTTTCTCAAGGAGTTGTTGATGACCTTTTCCTTTGCCGCAAAGGCGTCGCTGTTGCTGCTGTTCCTGGGCAGTACGCTTTATGTGCATTTGCGCGGCAAGGCGCGTTTGCCGGCCCTGCGTCAGTTCGTCAACCACTCCGCGCTGTTCGCGCCTTATAACGCCTTGATGTACCTGTTCTCCAGCGTGCCCTCCAGGCCTTACCTGGACCGCAGCAAATTCCCCGAACTGGACGTGCTGAGGGACAATTGGGAAGTCATTCGCGACGAAGCGATGCACCTGTTCGACGAGGGTTACATTCGCGCCGCCGAGAAAAACAACGACGCCGGATTTGGCTCGTTCTTCAAGAAAGGCTGGAAGCGCTTCTACCTCAAGTGGTACGACAAACCCCTGCCATCCGCCGAAGCGCTGTGCCCGAAAACCGTGGCCCTCGTCAGCAGCATCCCCAACGTCAAAGGCGCCATGTTTGCGCTGTTGCCCGGCGGCAGTCATCTCAACCCGCACCGCGATCCATTTGCCGGTTCCTTGCGCTATCACTTGGGGCTGTCGACCCCGAATTCCGACGATTGCCGCATTTTCGTCGACGGTCAGGCGTACGCCTGGCGTGACGGTGAGGATGTGATGTTCGACGAGACGTATGTGCACTGGGTCAAGAACGAAACCGAGAAGACTCGGGTCATTTTGTTCTGCGACATCGAACGTCCATTGAGCAACCGCATCATGACCCGGATCAACCGCTCGATCAGCGGCCTGCTCGGTCGCGCCACGGCACCGCAAAACCTCGACGATGAGCGGGTTGGCGGGATCAACAAGGCTTATGCCTGGAGCAAGAGTTCCAGTGACAAGGTCAGTGGTGTGGTCAAGCGGTGGAAGCGTCGCAATCCCAAGGCGTATCGCGTGTTGCGGCCGGTGCTGGCGGTGCTGGTGTTGACGTTGTTGGGGTATTGGTTGTTTGGGTGATTCGATTGTCAAATGAAAAAACCGCTCCTTTCGAGCGGTTTTTTTTGCCCCGGATTTCATCGGCGCCCGACGAGCACGTCAGGTTCTTCGCCTTCGATCCCCTTCGCAAGTATTTCCAGAAGGCGTCGCTGACTGTCTCTGAGCACCTTTGGCCAAGTCATTGCAATCCATGTCACCCACTGGTTATAGTCGGCGCTCGGTGATTTCCAACTCACCGTCCACCCCATCAGAAAAGATCAGCCCATGCCTGCATCCCACATCAACGCGGTAGTCGATTCAGCGGTCAACGCTGGCGTCGTGCCGTGCGGGAATCAGCAGCCTGCGCAGATCAGTCATTACCCCCCACCTGTCCGTAGCACGCCGGTGTACGCAGTCGTATCACCGCCGGGCGTTGGCGTTTCGGGCTGATCAGCTTCTTTTTGCTGTGACCCGTGCCTGCCTGAAAAAACTACTGGATTTCAGCCTCGGCTGAGTTGGCTTTTTGCCTGACTACAGGTGGTCTTCATGTTTGTCCTTTCGAAAAAATCCGCGCTCGCGGCGGCGTCCACGAGCCTGTTCGTCCTGCTGTGGAGCAGCGGGGCGATCTTCTCCAAATGGGGGCTGGCCCACGCGTCACCCTTCGCGTTTCTGCTGATTCGCTTTGCCATCGCGCTGTGTGGGTTGGTGCTGCTGGTGCCGTTGCTCAAGCTGAAATTGCCCAAACGTGGCAAACCGATGCTGTATGCAATGGCCACGGGTGTGGTGTTGTTGGGGGCTTATCAGATTTTCTATCTGCTGGCCCTGGACCTGAAAGTTACGCCGGGGGTAATGGCCACGATCATGGGCGTGCAGCCGATTCTCACGGTAGTGATCATGGAGCGGCAGCGCTCAGCCAGCCGGATGTTCGGTCTGACGCTGGGATTGGCGGGCTTGATCATGGTGGTGTATCAGGGCATCGGTCTGGCGGGCATGTCGCTGGCGGGGATGTTCTTCGGTTTGCTGGCGTTGGCGAGCATGACGTTAGGTTCGATCATGCAAAAGCGCATCACTGATAATCCTCTTGGCACATTGCCTGTGCAGTACCTTGCGGGATTGTTGCTGTGCGGGGTCTTCGTGCCGTTTCAGCCCTTTCACTTCGAGCACAGCAGTGGCTTTGTCGTGCCGGTGTTGTGGATGGGGTTGGTGGTGTCGGTGCTGGCGACGCTGTTGCTTTATCGGCTGATTGCACGGGGTAATCTGGTGAATGTCACCAGTTTGTTCTATTTGGTGCCGGCAGTGACGGCGGTGATGGATTACCTGTTTTTCGGCAATCGGCTGGCGCTGTTGAGCATGCTTGGGATGGTGTTGATCATTGTTGGCCTGGTGTTTGTTTTTCGTAAGACCGGGTGAAGGGGGGACATATCCATTTTGGGGGGATGGCGGCTCCGCTCTTAGAGCGGCCCGCCGCCATCGCGAGCCTGCTCGCGATGGCGTCATTTGCATCACCGCACAACTACCGGACTGCCACCTCAACCTTCTTCATCACTGAAGGTTTCAACACCAACCACAACGCCAGCGCAATCAACACCTCGCCATAAACGTGCGCCATCGACAGCGGCTCATCCAGCAACAACGCCCCCCACAACACCCCGAACGGTGGAATCAAGAACGTCGTTGTCATCGATTTCAAAGGCCCGATCGAGCTGAGCAAGCGGAAGTAAACGATGTACGCCAACGCCGTGCAGCCCAGCCCCAACCCCAGCAACGACAACCACACGTCCCAACCACCCCAGCTCGCCGGTGGCTGGCTGATCACGCTGTAACCGAACAGCGGCAACAGAAACAAGGTCGCCCCAAGCATGCTGCCCAGTGCCGAAAGACGGCTGTCGAGACCACCGGCCTGATCGAGCCAGCGGCGAGCAAGGAAGCCGGCGAAGCCATAACAGGTGGTGGCGAGCAGGCAAGCGAGGGCGCCCATCAGCAGTTGCAGGTCGAACGCCACCGGGCCGGCACGGGTCAGGATGCCCACGCCGAACAGGCCGAGGAATACCCCGCCCAGCTTGGCGGCAGTGAGCCTTTCACTGAAGAACAGCCCGCCGATCAACACGCCCATCAATGGCGTGGTGGCGTTGAAGATTGCCGAATAACCGGCCGGCAGCACTTGGGCCGCCACGGAATAGAGGGTCGCCGGAATCCCGGAGTTGATCACCCCGAGCAGCATCACGGTTTTCAGTTTGCCTTTGAAATCCCAGCTGATGCGCATCAGCCCAAGAATCACCAGCAACCCCACCGCCGCAATCGAGACGCGGAAAAACGCCGTGGGGATGCTGCCAATCACCGGGGCGATGATGCGCATGAACAGAAAGCTCGCACCCCAGATGGCCGCCAGCGACAGTAAACGAATGGTATCGACAGGGCTCACGGCGCACTCCTTCCTTGATGGGGACGAGAGTGTTGCCGAGAGCCTTGCCTATGGCAACCGAAAAACCGGCATCAAATTATGAAGCGCGTTACCAGGCCGTTGAGGTCGACCGCCAGCCGCGACAGTTCCTGGCTGGCGGCGGAAGTCTGAGTGGCACCGGCGGCCGTCTGGGTCGAGAGATCGCGAATGTTGACCAGGTTCTGATCGACTTCGCGTGCCACCAGCGCTTGCTGTTCGGCGGCGCTGGCGATGACCAGGTTGCGTTCGTTGATCTGCGAGATCGATTCGGTGATTTTCTCCAGGGCGCTGCCGGCACTGTTGGCCCGGCGCAAGGTCTGGCCGGCGTGTTCGGCACTGCTTTGCAACGCGCTGACCGTGGCCCCGGTGCCGTGCTGGATGTTGTTGATCATCAGCTCGATTTCTTCGGTGGAGTTCTGGGTGCGTTGCGCCAGCGAGCGCACTTCATCGGCGACCACGGCAAAGCCGCGTCCGGCCTCGCCGGCGCGGGCGGCTTCGATGGCGGCGTTGAGCGCCAGCAGGTTGGTTTGCCCGGCGATCCCGCGAATGACCTCTAGCACCTTGCTGATGTCCTGCGCCTGAACCGCCAGGCCCTCGGCCCGTTCCGAGGCACCGAGCACTTCGTTGACCAACCCCTGAATCGCGGTGATGGTTTCAGTGACCTGCACATGGCCGTGCTTACTGTCCTCGTTCGACGCCTGGGAGGCTTCGGCGCTGGACACGGCATTCGCGGCGACTTCGTCCACCGCAGTGCTCATTTCGGTGACGGCGGTGGCGGCCATCTCGATCTGATCGTTCTGCTGTTGCAGGCCGCGGGTGCTTTCCTCCATTACCGAACTCATCTCTTCTGCAGCAGACGCCAGTTGCCGCGCCGAGTCGCTGATGCCGCGAATGGTGGTGCGCAGGTTGTCCTGCATGTCGGCCAGAGCCCCGAGTAATTGCGCGGCTTCGTCCTTGCCCTCACTGACAATCTTCCCGCTGAGGTCGCCCGAGGCAATCCGGCGCGCGACGTTCAGCGCTTGATTGATCGGCGCGGTGATGCTGCGCGTCAGCAGCCAGGCCAGCAGCAATGTAGCGATCAGCGCCGTCACGATGATGCTGCCGACGATCCATTGCGCACGCTGATACATCAATGCAGCCGCGTCGGCGGCGGCCTCGGCGCCTTGCTGATTGAAACTGATCATCGAGTCCAGCGCCTTATCCAGCACGCTGCCCTGCGGGGCCAGTTCATTGTTGAGACGGGCGTAGGCCTGGTCATTCTGGCCAGCGTCAATCTGGACGACGATCTGGTCGAGGATCGTCAGGTACTTGGCGACAGCCGCGTTCAGGCTATCGAGCATGGCCCGCTCTTGATCGCTGGACAGCAACGTCTTGTGATCGTCGAGGCGTTTGAGCAGTTCCTGGCGTTGGGCGCTGAGGATGCCTTTGCTCTTATCGCGCACGGCGCTTTGGTTATTGGCGATCAACCGCAACGATTCCAGGCGGATGGTGGCTATGTTGGCCGCACTGTCGTGGATGCTTTCAATACTCGGCATCCAGGATTCCTCGATGACCGAAGCGCTCTCGCGCAGGGTCGCCATTTGACCCAGACCGAACAGTCCGACCAGGACCAAAAGGCCGGCCAACACGGCAAAACTCAAGCTCGCGCGCAAACCTATGCGCATATTCCTTATAGGCATCTAATGTGCTCCTCGGGCATTTAGGGGGTAGTCCTCGTGTACCGAGGATCTTGTTTTTAGGCGGGTGAACGCGAGGTGTATATCAAAGTACTATTATCTTGGTAAGACCAATCTGCGCGACCTTTGCAGGATGCCGCACTGTCAGGGCAAGGCGAGTAACAAGCCCGACGTAGACGGTCGCACGCACGATTGGATCTGAGTGCCAGAGAATCCAAGGCCTGCAGCTGAATCGATTAAGTGTCGGGCGAGTGACTATAAAGTTCCTTTACTGACCGAACGGTCGAGTAAAAAAAAGCCAAAAAAAAATCGTCGCTTGAAAAATCCATTTCGATGGCGCGCAGAAATTAGACTTCTCCTGCACCCGGTTCACTGGCTAAGCTCAGGCCTTCCGAATTCCCGCAGAGGTCTCACCATGCCGCAGCAATGGCCAGCCGCCGACATCGCCCGAATGATCCTCGATGGCTTTGACGATTACCGCGAGCATTTCCGGCAAATCACCGACGGCGCCCGGGCGCGCTTCGAGCAGGCCAAGTGGCAGGAGGCGCAAGTCGCCTCGGCGGCGCGGATCAACCTCTACGAAGAAAAGGTCAGCGAAACGGTCGACCGGCTGCGCATCGCGTTCGACGCCGATACCCTGGATGTCAGCTGCTGGCCGTTGGTCAAAAGTGCCTACATCAGCCTGATCGACCTGCGCTTCGACGATGAACTGTCCGAGACCTGGTACAACTCGATCTTCTGCGGGCTGTTCAGCCATGACCTGATCAGCGACGGCTGCATGTTCATCCACACCACCCGGCCGAGCCTGCGTCGGGCACGCGCCGCACAGACCCGTACGTACAAGCCTCAGGGCAAGCTGTCCGACATGCTGGCAAGCATTTTTGCCGACTACCGTTTCAGCGAGGATTACGCCGACCTGGCGGGCGATCTTCGCCGTCTCGAAGCACAACTGCGCGAGAACTTGCCGGATTGGGTCTGCAAAGACCCGGAACTGAACGTCGAGCTGTTTTCCTCGGTGCTCTATCGCAACAAAGGCGCGTACCTGGTGGGCCGAATTTTCACCCGGGAGGAGCAGTGGCCGCTGGTGATTCCGCTGCTGCACCGCGAAGGGCGGGGGATTCAGATCGATGCGTTGATCACCGATGAAGCCGATGTGTCGATCATCTTCTCGTTCACCCGTTCGTACTTCATGGTCGACGTGCCGGTGCCAGCGGAGTTCATCGGGTTCCTGCGGCGCATTCTGCCGGGCAAGCACATCGCCGAGTTGTACACCTCGATCGGTTTCTACAAACACGGTAAATCCGAGTTCTACCGGGCGCTGATCAATCACCTGGCCAACACCGACGACCAGTTCATCATGGCCCCCGGTGTGCGCGGCATGGTCATGAGCGTGTTCACCCTGCCGGGGTTCAACACCGTATTCAAAATCATCAAGGACCGTTTCTCGCCGTCGAAAAACGTCGACCGCGCGACGGTGATCGAAAAGTACCGTCTGGTGAAAAGTGTCGACCGGGTCGGGCGCATGGCCGATACCCAGGAGTTCGCCGACTTCCGTTTCCCGCTGAGCAAGTTCGACCCGGCGTGCCTGGAAGAATTGCTGGAGGTGGCCGCGTCCACGGTTTCGGTGGAGGGCGACACCGTGTTGATCCGACACTGCTGGACCGAGCGGCGGATGACGCCGTTGAACCTGTACCTGGAAAACGCCAACGAGGCGCAGGTGCGCGAGGCGCTGGAAGATTACGGCCTGGCGATCAAGCAACTGGCGGCGGCGAACATCTTTCCGGGCGACATGCTGCTGAAAAACTTCGGCGTCACCCGTCACGGTCGTGTGGTGTTTTATGACTACGACGAGATCTGCTTCCTGACCGAAGCCAACTTCCGCCACATCCCGCAACCGCGCACGCCGGAAGACGAGATGGCGTCCGAACCGTGGTATTCGATCGGGCCGCTGGATGTGTTCCCCGAGGAGTTTCCGCCGTTCCTGTTCGCCGATGCCGGTCAGCGACGCTTGTTCGATCAGCTGCATGGCGAGTTGTACAACGCCGATTACTGGAAAAGCCTTCAGGAAGCCATTCGCGGCGGCAAGGTGATCGATGTGTTCCCGTATCGGCGCAAGGGCCTTGATAACGAATAACCCCACACCCCTTGTAGGAGCCGGTTTGCTGGCGATGGCGTCCTGACAGGCGCTCACGATGTGGCTGTCACACTGCCATCGCCAGCAAGCCGGCTCCTACAAGGGATCTCGTTCGTCCCTTAAATCTGCGACAATCCGCCCCCTGCGCCACTAGACGACTTATTGCGTACCTGATGACTGACGAATCGCCTTCCATCGACAAACTGCTGAAAAACCTCGATCACGCCATGCTCGCCGACCGCCACCGGCTGCGGCGGCAGTTGCTTGAGCTGCGCAAGAAACCCGACGAGGCCAAGCTCGCCCAGTGGGTGACGCGCATGCAGGCGTCCTGTGATCAGGTGCTGGCGCGGCGTGCCAGCCTGCCGGTGATTCGTTACGACGACAGCCTGCCGATCGCCGCCAAGCGCGACGAAATCAAGGAAGCGCTGCTCAAGCATCAGGTGCTGATCATCGCTGGCGAAACCGGCTCGGGTAAAACCACCCAGTTGCCGAAAATCTGCCTGGAAATCGGTCGCGGCCAGCATGGCCTGATCGGCCACACCCAACCGCGTCGAATCGCGGCGCGCAGCGTCGCGAGCCGGGTTGCCGAAGAACTGGCGACGCCGCTGGGCGCGCTGGTCGGCTATCAGGTGCGGTTCGAGGATCAGAGCGATTCCAATACCCTGATCAAACTGATGACCGACGGCATCCTGCTGGCGGAAACCCAGAACGACCGCTACCTCGAACGCTACGACACGATCATCGTCGACGAAGCCCACGAACGCAGCCTGAACATCGACTTCCTGCTCGGCTACCTGAAAACCCTGCTGCCACGTCGTCCGGACCTGAAAGTCATCATCACCTCGGCGACCATCGACCTGGAGCGCTTTTCCAAGCACTTCGACGATGCGCCGATCGTTGAGGTCTCCGGCCGCACCTTCCCGGTGGAAACCTGGTATCGCCCGTTGACCCTGGAGCAGGACGAAGAGGGCAACCGTGTCGAGGATGACCTGACCGTAGACCAGGCGATCCTCGCCACGCTCGACGAAATCGCTGCGTTCGAACGCAGCGAACGCAAGAGCCCCGGCGATGTGCTGGTGTTCCTGCCCGGCGAGCGCGAGATTCGCGACGCTGCCGACATGTTGCGCAAGGCCCAGCTCAAACACACCGAAATCCTGCCGCTGTATGCGCGACTATCGCCAGCCGAACAGCAGCGGATTTTCCAGTCGCACCCGGGGCGTCGCGTGGTGCTGGCGACCAACGTCGCGGAAACCTCGTTGACCGTGCCAGGCATTCGTTACGTGATCGACAGCGGTACCGCGCGCATCAGCCGCTACAGCTATCGCGCCAAGGTCCAGCGCTTGCCCATCGAGGCCATTTCCCAGGCCAGCGCCAACCAGCGTAAAGGTCGTTGCGGACGGGTCGAACCGGGCATCTGCGTGCGGTTGTTCAGCGAAGAGGATTTCCTCGGTCGCCCGGAATTTACCGATCCGGAGATCCTGCGGACCAACCTCGCGGCGGTAATTTTGCAGATGCTGCATCTGCGCCTTGGCGAGATCACCGATTTCCCGTTTATCGAGCCGCCGGATGGCAAGGCCATCAGCGACGGTTTCAACCTGCTGCAAGAACTCTCCGCGGTGGACCGCAACAGCCAGCTGACCCCGCTCGGTCGCCAATTGGCGCGCCTGCCGGTGGATCCGCGCATGGGCCGCATGCTGCTGGAGGCGGCGAAACTGGGCAGCTTGCAGGAAGTGCTGATCGTCGCCAGCGCCATGTCGATTCAAGACCCGCGTGAACGGCCGCCGGAGCGCCAACAAGCGGCGGATCAGGCCCACGCCCAATGGAAGGACGTGGACTCGGACTTCGCCGGGCTGGTCAATCTGTGGCGTGGTTTTGAAGAACAGCGCCAGGCGCTGACAGCGAGCCCGCTGCGTAACTGGTGCCGCAAGAATTTCCTGAATTACCTGCGTCTGCGCGAGTGGCGCGACTCTCATCGCCAGTTGAGCCTGATCTGCCGCGACATGCAGTTGAGCCTCAACAAAGATCCGGCGGACTACCCGAAACTGCACAAAGCCGTGTTGTCCGGATTATTGAGCCAGATCGGCCAGAAAACCGAAGACGGCGATTACCTCGGCGCCCGTCAGCGGCGGTTCTGGATTCATCCTTCATCAGGCCTCGGCAAGAAGCGTCCGCAATGGTTGATGACCGCCGAACTGGTGGAAACCACCAAGCTCTACGCGCGCATGGTCGCCAAGATAGATGCCGACTGGATCGAGCCGCTCGCCGGGCACCTGATCAAGAAAAACCACTTCGAACCCCATTGGGAGAAGAAGCGCGGACAGGTCGTGGCGTTCGAGCAGATCACCTTGTTCGGGCTGATCGTGGTCGGCCGTCGGCCGGTGCATTACGGGCCGGTCGATCCGGTGGTCTCCCGCGAGCTGTTCATTCGTGAAGCGCTGGTGCGTGGCGAGATTCAGTCCAAGGCCAAATGCCTGACAGCCAACAAGCAATTGCTGGAACAACTCGACGAACTGGAAGCCAAGGCCCGTCGCCGCGACATTCTGGCCGATGAAGAAACGCTGTTCGCTTTCTACGATGCGCGACTGCCGGCGGAGATTCACCAGACCGCCACCTTCGACAGCTGGTACCGGGTCAACAGCCAGAAAGATCCGCAGTTGCTGATCATGCGCGAAGAAGACGTATTGGCCCGTGAGGCCAGTGAGGTCACCGCCGCACATTACCCGGACACCTTGCACATCGGTGATCTGGAACTGGCGCTCAGTTACCACTTCGAACCGAATCATCCGCGCGACGGCGTGACCCTGCGCGTGCCGGCGCCGTTGCTGCCGATGCTGCCGCCGGAACGTCTGGAGTGGCTGGTGCCGGGCGTCATCGAGGCCAAGTGCATCGCGCTGGTGCGCAACCTGCCCAAGGCGTTGCGCAAGAATTTCGTGCCGGTGCCGGACTTCGTCAAAGCGGCGTTGCAGCGCATGACTTTTGCCGAGGGCTCTTTGCCTCAGGCGCTGGGCCGTGAACTGCTGCGCATGACCGGCGCCCGCGTCAGCGACGAAGCCTGGGCCGAAGCGGCGCAGCAGGTTGAAAGCCATTTGCGGATGAACCTGGAAATCGTCGACGGCCAGGGCAAGTTCCTTGGCGAAGGACGGGATCTGGCGGAACTGACCGCTCGATTCGCTGAAGCGAGCCAGGCTGCTTTGGCGGTGCCGCAGACCGCGAAAAGTCAGCAGCCGGTCGAGGCGAAAGTCTTCGCCGCCGTGGCGGAAAAGACTCAACAGAAGATTGCCGGGCTGTCGATGACGGTGTATCCGGCGCTGGTGGAAGAGGCCGGCACGGTCAAGGAAGGGCGGTTCTCGACGCCGGCTGAAGCCGAGTTCCAGCATCGCCGCGCGTTGCAGCGCTTGCTGATGCAACAACTGGCGGAACCGGCGAAGTTCCTGCGCGGCAAGTTGCCGGGGCTGACCGAACTGGGCCTGATGTACCGCGACATGGGCCGTGTCGACAGTCTGGTGGAAGACATTCTGCTGGCCAGTCTCGACAGCTGCATCCTCGACGGCGAAGACCCGTTGCCGCGTGATGGCGCTGGATTGGCGGCGCTGGCCGAACGCAAGCGCGGTAGCTGGACCGAGCATGCCGAGCGGCTGGCGAAGCTGACCCTGGAAATTCTCAAGCTCTGGCACGGCCTGCAAAAACGCTTCAAGGGCAAGATCGATCTGGCGCAGGCCGTGGCGTTGAATGACATCAAGCAGCAGCTCAGTCATCTGGTGTATCCGGGGTTTGTCCGCGAAACGCCGATGCAGTGGCTCAAGGAGCTGCCGCGATACCTCAAAGCCATCGAACAGCGCTTCGAGAAACTCGGGGCGCAGGTGCAGAAGGATCGGGTCTGGAGCGGTGAGTTGTCCGGTCTCTGGACCCAATACCAGACCCGCGCTGGCAAGCACGCCCAGGAAGGCAAGCGTGATCCGCAGCTTGAGTTGTATCGCTGGTGGCTGGAGGAATACCGGGTTTCGCTGTTCGCCCAGCAACTGGGGACCAAAGTGCCGATTTCCGACAAGCGCCTGAACAAACAATGGACCCAGGTCGAACCATAGGCCTGTAGGAGCCGGCTTGCTGGCGATGGGATCGACGCGGTGTCTCAGATTGACCGCGTTATCGTTCATCGCCAGCAAGCCGGCTCCTACAGGTTTGTCATCTCGCAAGTAGGGCCAAAACCCAACGTTTATGGCAAACTTCGCGCCTATAAACGCCGGTCCCGCGGTTTTGAGCCTTCACTGGCACAAGCGGTTCGGAATAAAGCGATGTCAGGTATGCGTCCCATGACGGGAGCAGACCCTTTATGTGTTGGTACGTCGGTGCCAACGCTTTCTGCCTGAACAGATTAGAGAAACGACCATGCATAACGTCGTCATCAGCGGCACCGGCCTGTACACCCCGGCCAACAGCATTTCCAATGAAGAGCTGGTGCAGTCTTTCAACGCTTACGTCGCGCAGTTCAACGCCGACAACGCCGACGCCATCGCCCGTGGCGAAGTCGAGGCATTGACCGAATCCAGCGCCGCGTTTATCGAAAAAGCCTCCGGCATCAAAAGCCGTTTTGTCATGGACAAGGACGGCATTCTCGACCCGCAACGCATGGCGCCACGCCTGCCGGAGCGCTCGAACGACGAATGGTCGGTCCTGTGCCAGATGGCCATCGGCGCGGCCGAACAAGCCTTGCAGCGCGCCGGCAAAACCGCCGCCGACATCGACGGCGTGATCGTTGCCTGCTCCAACCTGCAACGTGCCTACCCGGCCATCGCCATCGAAGTCCAGGAAGCGCTGGGCATCCAGGGGTTCGGTTTCGACATGAACGTCGCCTGCTCCTCGGCGACTTTCGGTATCCAGGCGGCCGCCAACAGCGTGCAACTGGGCCAGGCCCGGGCAGTGCTGATGGTCAACCCGGAAGTCTGCACCGGTCACCTGAACTTCCGTGACCGCGACAGCCACTTCATCTTCGGCGACGCGGCCACCGCGGTGATCATCGAACGCGCCGACCTGGCGACGTCCAAGTATCAATTCGACGTGGTCAGCACCAAGCTGTTGACCAAGTTCTCCAACAACATCCGCAACAACTTCGGCTTCCTCAACCGCGCGGCGGAAGAGGGCATCGGCACCAAGGACAAACTGTTCGTGCAGGAAGGCCGCAAGGTGTTCAAGGAAGTCTGCCCGATGGTTGCCGAGCTGATCGGTGCGCACCTGGAAGAGAACCAGCTTAATGTCGGCGACGTGAAGCGCTTCTGGCTGCACCAGGCCAACCTCAGCATGAACCACTTGATCGTGAAGAAACTGCTGGGCCGCGAAGCCACCGAAGAAGAAGCGCCGGTGATTCTCGATACGTACGCCAATACCAGCTCTGCGGGCTCGGTGATTGCGTTCCATAAGAATCAGGATGATCTGGCCGCCGGTTCGCTGGCGGTGCTCAGCTCGTTCGGCGCCGGTTACTCGATTGGTAGCGTGATTCTGCGCAAGCGCTGAGTTCGATTTAAAAGATCGCAGTCTGCGGCAGCTCCTACAGGGTTACGTAATCCCAGGTAGGCGCTGCCGCCGGCTGCGATCTTTTTTTTGCACAAAAAAACTCGCGTGGCGATATCGGACGGATGATGGGGACCGATACAGCAACGCGAGTTTGTAAAAGCAGTCCGGGCTTCCTTGCCCGGGCCGTGTCGCAGGGATTAGAACTTGGCTTCGGCATCCAGTTGCAGGGTGTTGATTTTCGAGTCCCGCAGGGTGGCGTTGGTGTAGTCGGAATCAGCCATGAAGTAGGTCGCGCCGAGGGCGAAGTTCTTGTCGATCTCGTAGCTCACTTTCAACTTGCTGCCGCGCGAACCGGTGAAACCGTTGGCGAAGTCGGAGTCGGTGAAGGCGCCGACCACTGCGTTACGCTGTACGTCGCGATAGTTGTAGTCCACGCCGAAGCCGAAGACGTTGGTCTTGACACCGGCCAGCCAGCCCATGTCCTGATCGTTGCTGGCATCGTCGTTGTTGACGACTTGACCGTAGATCGACAACGGCATTGGCAGGCCGCCGATGTCGAGCTGACCAAAGCCTTCGTACAGTTTGAATTGTTCGTTCGCCGTGTTGCCGTTAATGGCCAGTCGGCAGGTGTTTGCGGCACACGTATTGTTGATGTCGTTGTCGTTGTCGTAAGCGTAGAGACTGCCGCCCAAGGTCATTTTCAGGTTGTCGGTGATTGCGAAGCGCGCGCCCAACTGGCCTGCGTACAGACGCAGGTCGTGACGGAACTGCTTGCCTTCGCCGTCGACGTTGTCCTTGAGGGTGTAGTGGCCGGCGCTACCGAACAGCTCGGTGCTGCCGCCCAGCGGGTATTTGTAAGTCAGTGCCAGACCTTCCGGGCTGATGTCGCTATCCCAGATGATGTCGCCCATGCTCACCCATTGCTGTGGCATCTTGCCGCCAACGAGGTGCAGGTTCTTGATGGCATCAGGGTGGTAGTCGACGTAACCCTGGTCCAGCCAGATATCCTTCTTGGTGAAGTTGCCATCCAGGCTCTGGTTGGTGGAACGAGAGTCGTTGTCGCTGCCGGTGGCAATACGGATGCCGGTGTCCACTTGCGGGTTGATTGCGGTGTAGGCACCCAGGCGGACACGAATACGTTGACGATCCTGGTCACCGGTGTTCGATACGCCATCGTTCTTGACCGTTTCCTGACGGAAACGCACGTCACCCTTGAACTGGGTCTTGGCGGCCCACGCCAGCTTCTGGTCGAAGGTGCTCAGTGCTTCGGTTTTCTTTGCGGTAGCCGCGATCTGCTCGTTGGTCTCTTGTTGAGCCTGACGGGCGATTTGCTGTTCTTTCTGATCCCGGGCCAGTTCGGCTTGCAGTTCGCTGTACTGCGCGTTGGTAATGGAACCGTTAGCCTTCAGCATGTCGAGCAGTTTGGCGTCGACTGCGGCGCTGGCTGGAACACTCATGGCCAGCAGCAGGCCACCACACAGGGCCGCCGCAGTTTTCGTGGAAGCAAGACGCATATCAATCTCCGAAGATGAGAGGGGATGACTGAGCCATCCGGGGCACAACCGGCCGCAAAGGGACGGAAAACATGGCCGAGTGCTATAACCCGGCGCTCTAAAAACTGGCGCCAGTATCGCGATGGTTTATGACAATGCAGTGGCAATGTGATGGCGTCTCGATGACGATACAAAACTTGAGTGAACTTTCTATTCCGGGCCCTGTCAGCGGATCGCGGGTGTGGATTGCGCCTCTATAGGCGATACTCGCGAGGCTTTACGCCAAGAAGTGGAGAGGGAAGTGATGCCGTTGCAACGTCTGGAAAGTCTGTCCGAAATCGCGCCGCACACCTGGGATGCCCTGGTGCCGGAAACCCAGCCGTTTCTGCGCCATGCTTTTCTCAGCGCACTGGAAGACAGTGGCAGCGTCGGCCCGCATTCCGGGTGGCAGCCCGAGCATTTACTGCATAGGGAAGGTGATCGGTTGATCGCCGCGCTGCCCAGTTACCGCAAATGGCACTCCTACGGCGAGTACGTGTTCGATCACGCCTGGGCAGATGCGTGCGAGCGTGCCGGTATCGACTATTACCCCAAATTGCTGACTGCCGTGCCCTTCAGTCCGGTCAGCGGACCGCGTTTGCTGGCGGCCACGGTTGAGGACGGTTTCGAACTGCTGAAGAGTCTGCCTGGCTACCTCGAGATCGAAGCACTCTCCAGCGCTCACATCAACTTTACGGACCCGTTCACCGACGCGGCATTGGCCGAACACCCCGGCTGGCTGCAGCGCATCGGTTGTCAGTACCACTGGCAAAATCGCGGGTATCGGGATTTCCAGGACTTCCTCGACGCCCTCAGTTCACGCAAACGCAAGCAGATGCGCAAAGAGCGCGAGCAGGTGGCGGGGCAGGGCTTCGAATTCGAATGGCTGGAAGGCCGGCAACTGGATCAGGCGCAGTGGGATTTCGTTTACGCCTGTTACGCCAACACCTATGCCGTGCGTCGGCAACGGCCTTATCTGACGCGGGAGTTTTTCAGCCTGTTGGCCGAACGCATGCCGGAATCGATTCGCGTGGTGCTGGCCAAACAAGGCTCACGGCCGGTGGCCATGGCCTTCAGCCTCGTCGGTGGCGACAGTTTTTATGGCCGTTACTGGGGCTGTCTGGCGGAGTTCGATCGGCTGCACTTCGAGACGTGTTTCTATCAAGGCATGGACTACGCGATTGCCAACGGCTTTCAGCGTTTTGATGCCGGTGCCCAGGGTGAGCACAAGCTGATTCGCGGGTTTGAACCGGTGATCACCCATTCCTGGCACTACTTGCGTCATCCCGGGCTGAAAGCGGCGGTAAAAGATTTCCTTCAGCAGGAACGTCTCGGCGTGTTGGCGTATGCCGAGGAAGCGAGGACAGCCTTGCCGTATCGGCAAGACTGATCCCTCGCCCGCAGCAGGTTCAAGTGCCTTCTTTGCCCAGCCATCGATAGGTCACGCCACCGATCACCGCGCCGAGCAGCGGTGCGACCCAGAACATCCACAATTGCGCGATGGCCCAGCCGCCGACCATCAATGCCGGACCGGTGCTGCGGGCCGGGTTGACGGAGGTGTTGGTGACGGGAATCGAGATCAGGTGGATCAGCGTCAGGGCCAGGCCGATGGCGATCGGTGCCAGCCCGGCGGGCGCACGTTTATCGGTGGCGCCGAGGATGATCAGTACGAACATCGCTGTCATCACCAGCTCACAGACGAAGCCTGCGGCCATCGAGTATTTACCGGGGGAGTGTTCGCCGTAGCCGTTGGAAGCGAGGCCGGCGGAGAGGTCGAAGCCTTCCTTGCCACTGGCGATGTAGTAGATCAAGCCGGCGGCGATGATTGCGCCGATGACCTGGGCAATGATGTAGGCGGGCAGTTCTTTGGCGGGGAATCGGCCACCGACTGACAAACCGACCGAGACGGCGGGGTTGAGATGGCAACCGGAGATGTGGCCGATGGCGAAGGCCATGGTCAGTACCGTGAGACCAAACGCGATGGCCACACCGAGCACTCCGATCCCAAGCGGAGACGACGCGGCCAGCACCGCACTGCCGCAACCTCCCAACACCAGCCAGAATGTACCTAGCAACTCAGTGATTGAACGTTTGAACAGAGACATGAGATCTTCCTTGATAGGCGAGCTATCGGGACTGAATCAAGTTTTGCATCCTGCGGGTTTACGACAGGTTCATCTTCAGGACC
The DNA here is from genome assembly GCF_002091715.1 of Pseudomonas migulae NBRC 103157. GTDB lineage: Bacteria > Pseudomonadota > Gammaproteobacteria > Pseudomonadales > Pseudomonadaceae > Aquipseudomonas > Aquipseudomonas migulae_A. Next base: position 40,477 of record NZ_BDAG01000052.1, read on the forward strand.
TTGGGTGAGTACAGCAGGGTTTTTCTGGAATTCCAGTGGGTTTGAAACTGCCAGAGCCTTTGGGGGATGGGGGTTGGTGGGTTTTTGGGGGGGAGCATATCCGTTGCTGCGGTCACGGCTGCCAATGGTTTCGCCCTTACGGCGAGTCACTTGGAGAAGCGCCAAGTAACCAAGCGCTCTCGCCCCTTTCGTTCGGTGCCTCGCTCCGGTCCTGCTCCGTGGGCCCGCCGCCATCGGCCATCCATGGCCGGGGGCGGCTAACCCGGCATCCATGCCGGGTTGCCCACTGCGCAGAACCTGCGCTCGGCCTCTCGAGGGTGCGACTACCGCCACAGCCGCCGAGGCGGCCTGAAAGCCGACCTGGCTCTTCAGCTGTCCGCGTTCTCC
>NZ_BDAG01000053.1 GCF_002091715.1 Pseudomonas migulae NBRC 103157
AAACCTGCCCAAAGGGGTCGACGCCGAGAAGATCGAAGCGCACTTCAGCAAAGGCGTATTGAGCATCTCGCTGCCGAAAAAGCCCGAAGCCATGAAAGCGGATAAGGTCGTGCCGATCAAGGGCGAGTGAATCCGCACCTTTATGCCCCTTGTCGGGAAACCGGCAAGGGGTTTTTTCATGCGCCGCAGCCTCCGAAAATGTCTGTGCCGAGTGGAGGCCACTCGTCGCAGCAATAATCGACGATCCGTCCCCTGCCCCGAGGGATTAATGCCTGGGCGCTCCCCATCACCGGAGGACGGCCCTTGACGCATCAACCAATCCAGCGAATCTGCGGTGCCTGGTGGGCAACGGGCGCCGGCTCGGTTTTCGGATGACCGACGATGATCGGTGCCACCGGGACCCACGTCTGCGGAAGATTCAGCGCTTGCTTGCCTTGCGGGGTATTGAGATATCGCTGGGCAAAACCGATCCAGCAAGTGCCAAGCCCTTCTGCACAGGCGCTCAGCATCAGGTTCTGGGCGGCCAACGCACAGTCTTCGACCACCGATTGCCCCGGCGCTTCAGCCGAGATCAGGATCAGTACTGGTGCGTGGTAGAAGATCTGGAAGTGCTCGTCGTCGAGCAACGCATGAAAGCGCTCCGATTGCGCTCCCGGTGCTAGCGTTTCGAGCAGGCAGGCCTTTGCCTCGCGTGAAATACGGTCCAGCAATGCCTGGTCGCGAATCACCGTGAATCGCCAGGGTTGCAGGTTCATTGCGCTCGGCGCCAGGGTGGCGGCACCGATCAGGCGCACGATGACCTCTTCATCAACAGCCTGCGTCGTGTATTCCCGTGTCGAGTGCCGGGCGGAGATGGCCTGGTCGATGTTCATGGGGCGTTCCTCCTTTCAGGGGGGGCGGTAGTGCTACACCGCAAGGACGTGGCAAGGGGACCTGGTCCGGCGCCATCGCCGGCCATCGCCGGCCCTCACTCGGTGAACGCTGGCGGGACCGGCGATTCCTTTTCCGGAATGTCAGTCAATGTCGCTTCGGTCAGCAGCAGGACGCTGGCCACCGACACGGCATTTTCAAGGGCAATCCGCACCACTTTGGCCGGGTCGATGATGCCGGCCTCGTAAAGATCGACGTAGCAATTGGCCGAAGCGTCAAAGCCGATGTTGCCGGGCTCCGCCAGCATCCGCGCGACAACGACGCCGGCATCCACCGCCGAGTTTTCAGCGATGACCCTGGCCGGCGCCTCAAGCGCGCGCCGCATGATCTGCAGGCCGGTGCGGGCATCCCCTTCGTAACGCGCCTCTTCGGCTGCAATCATCGGAACGGCCTTGAGCAGGGCCATGCCCGCGCCCGGCACAATGCCTTCGGCGATGGCTGCACGGGTTGCCGAAATGGCATCATCCAGCGCGTCCTTGCGCGCTTTCATCTCGGCTTCCGACGGCGCTCCGACCCGGATCACCGCGACACCGCCAGAGAGCCTGGCCAACCGTTCCTGAAGCTTTTCACGGTCGTAAGCGCTGGCGGTAGTCGCTTCCATTTGCGCGCGGATTTGCTGCAGTCGCGCCTCGATGGCCTCGCGGCTGCCCGCGCCCCCGATCAACGCCGAGCTGTCCTTTTGCACCACCACCCGATGCGCCCGGCCCAACTGGCTCAATTCGACCTGTTCGAGGGTAATGCCCAAGTCGCTGGAGACCACCGTTCCTCCCGTCAGGACAGCCATGTCCTGCAGCATTTCCTTGCGCCGGTCACCAAAGCCCGGCGCCTTGATCGCCACCGCTCGCAGCACCCCGCGTATCTGATTGACCACCAGCGTGGTCAACGCCTCGCCTTCTATGTCGTCGGCAATCAACACCAGGGGCTGGCCGCTCTTGGCCACGAGTTCGAGCAGCGGCAGCAATTCCTTGAGGTTCAGAATCTTGTGGTCGCAAAACAACAGATAAGCGTCATCGAGCTCCACCTGCATTTTTTCGGTATCGGTGACGAAATACGGTGAGACGTAACCTCGGTCAAAGCGCATGCCTTCCATGACCTCGACCACCGTTTCAGTGGTTTTGGATTCCTCGACGCTGACCACCCCTTCAATGCCGACCTTCTCCAGGGCATCGGCCACCAGTTGACCAATGACCGCATCGTTATGCGCTGACAGCGTTGCGACCTGGACCTTTTCCCTGGGCGTACTCACCGGTCGCGCCAGCGCTGTCAAAGACTCCACAACCAAAGCAAGGCCGCGATCGAGCCCACGCTTGAGGTCGATCGCACTGGCGCCCGCCACCACGTTGCGGATGCCGTCAGCGAGGATCGCGTGGGCCAGCACCGTTGAAGTGCTTGTGCCGTCCCCCACTGCGTCACCGGTGCGTTCGGCAGCCTGACGCAGCATTTGCGCACCGAGGTTTTCCTCCGGGTCCAGCAGATCGATACGCTTGGCAATGGTGACACCATCATTGCAGACCGTTGGATTACCCCATTTATTCTGAATCAACACCGATTTGGACTTGGGGCCCAGCGTCACACGCACGGCGTCCGCCAGCTGGGTGGCACCGCTGAGAATTCTCTCGCGGGCAGCCCCGCGAAACACCAGTTTGCTGTGAGCCATCGGATCGCTCCCCTGCCAGTTCCACGTTCAGGAAGGGTCTATTAACTATCCCCGGCGGCGTTGATTTTTATCAACAAAATCCTGCACAGCCCGAGCCTCCTGTCGCCTCACGTGCAAGCCCGGCGCATTGACCCGAACGGTTTTCAGCGCTTGCGTTGCAGTTGATAAAGATCAACCCGCTCGAACCCGGATCGCGTCGAAATGACGGGGTGAGTTTCACCACGCGTCGATTCTTCTCATTTGTCTGGAGGAACATCATGGACAAGTTTCAGCAAAGCCAAAAAAACAAACTGTTCAAAACGCCCACCCATGATCCCTATAGTGCGTCACGCATAGAAGGCGCTGCCGTCTGCCCAAAATGTGAGGCTGTGTATGGCGCAGGAACCTGGAGCTGGAAACGCCCGGAAAACACCGTGGTTCACGGTGCGCAAACACTGACCTGTCCAGCCTGTCGGCGCATCGAGGACGACCGGCCTGCGGGCACCCTGACTTTGTCCGGCAGCTTCTTGCACAAGCACCGTGGCGAGATCATCCAGCTGATTGAACACACCGAGAAAAAGGAAAAGGCCGAGCATGCCCTCGAACGCATTATCAAACTCGATGACGCGACCGACGACCTCGTCGTGACCACCACCGGTATTCACCTCGCCAATCGCCTGGGGCACGCCCTGGAAGCAGCGTTCAAAGGCAGCTCTGAATACCACTACAGCGACAGTGAATACGGCGTGAACGTGCGCTGGTCCCGTGAGGAATAGCACGTGATCAGGACGTCGTTGAACACCCCCGACTCGACTGCCTGCTTGCCGAAGGTCAACCGCCATGCCCATCAAACCCTGCGAGATCGACAGCGACGCCATCAACCACTGTAAGGCACTGTTTCTTGAGGCCGGTCGCCTCAATGATCAAGCCTATGCCGTGCTGGATGAACCCTTTTCCACCCAGACCATGCACAAGTTTTCAGCCGCAAAAAAATGTGCGGATGAGAAATACCACCAGGCCTGGCGGGAGTGGCTGATGGCAAGGGAGCACGCCCAACCGATGACCGCGCCGCCCCCCGCGAGTCACCGTGACGGCCGTTGAAGGCGAGAGAACACAGGTTTCGCGCGTTCGGCACACACCATCTACAGCAGGCTGATCGACAACACCGCCACCAGGATGGGCAATGGCAAAGGCGCCAGGCCCGGCGAAACGGCCATCGGGTTGTATGGCAGCCCGATGGCCAGCAGGCCCCCCGCCAGGGCACTGACCACCGGCAGCTTCGCCGGGCGACTGAGATAGAACGGCTTGTAGGCGCGCACGTTGAAGATCGTCAGCAACGGGGTCAGGCACTGTTCTGCCTCTCACCGACAGCGGCCAGATCGACGCTGTCGCGATACTCCGGCACAGACACCGACCAACCCAGTTCCAGACTGATGCGCCGCCGCAGCACGTCCGATGCATTGGGTTCACCGTGCACCACGAAGGTGTGTTTCGGTGGGCGTTTGAAGCCGCGCAACCACTGGATGATCTCATCGGCATCGGCATGCGCCGACAGGGTCTGCATCGGCACCACTTCGGCACGGATCGGCACGTCCTGGCCGTGAATGCGCACCGAAGGCGCACCGGCGACAATCTGCGCGCCACGCGTGCCGCCGGCCTGGAAACCCGGCATCAGCAGCGAGTTCAGCGGGTTCGGTGCCAACGCCTTGAGGTGGTGCAGCACGCGTCCGCCGGTGGCCATGCCACTGGCGGCGATGATCACCGCCGGCGTGCGCCGCTTGTCCAGTTCGATCGATTCCTCGGTCGAGCGCACGAAAAACGTGCCATGGCACATGCCCTCACACGCGTCAGCCGACAACCGGTGTTCGCTGTGAAAACGCTGGTACAGACGCGTGACATCCGTGGCCATCGGGCTGTTGAGATAGATCGGCAGATCCGGGATCGCATGCTGTTGCTTCAGGCGGTACAAGTGATACATCAACAGTTGCGCCCGCCCGACCGCGAATGACGGCACCAGGGTAATGCCGTGGCGCAACGCCGTGCGATTGATCACGTCGGCCAGTTGTTGCTGCGGGTCTTCGTCAGGGTGCTTGCGGTCGCCGTAGGTCGATTCCACCAGCAGGTAATCGGTCTGCTCGACGGTTTCGGGGGCAAACATCAGCGGATCATTGGGTCGCCCGAGATCGCCTGAACACAGCAGTGTGAGGCCGTCGGCGACGACTTCCACCGTCGCGCCGCCGAGAATATGCCCGGCCCCGCGCAACAGGATGCTCAGACCAGGCACGATCTCGACCCGATGATGCAGTTCGATCGGGTGCAGCAGCTTCAAGGCCTGCTCGGCGTCTTGCTCGGTGTACAGCGGCAATGCCGGCGCGTGTTTGGAGAAACCATGGCGATTGGCAAAACTGGCCTCCTCCTCCTGCAGGCGCCCACTGTCGAGCAGAAGAATTTTCACCAGTTCACAGGTCGCCCCCGTGGCATAGATCGGACCGCGATAGCCGTTGCGCACCAGTACCGGCAAGTAGCCGCTGTGATCCAGATGCGCATGGGTCAGGACAATCGCGTCCAGATTCCGCACCGGCAGTTGGAAAGGATCCCAGTTGTGCAGGCGCAGTTGCTTGTAGCCCTGAAACAGGCCGCAGTCGATGAGCACATGCCGATCCCTGTGATCCAGCAGGTACTTGCTGCCGGTGACCGTGCCCGCGGCCCCCAGAAAAGTGATTCGCATGGCCCTCTCCCGAGCGTTGACAAGTGCGTCATTGATCGCTCTTTTTGCCTGGCTGGCGCTTGATTTTTATCAACTGCCGGCATGACCGGCCCAGTGTTCAGACGAAACCGGACGCAGGCTTGACGATCATCAGGCTGCGCGGCGCACGATTTGGCGTGGCCTGTTGCGGCGCTGATCTTTGTCAAAAAACCGCTGACTTGTGTGCGGGCCGTTCAATGCCAGGCTAAACAGGCATTATTGATATTCCTCAAGGAAATTTTTTTCGCTCAGGCGTAGAAAAAAATATCGGGGTCTGTTCCCTGCCCTCTTACATCCGACCGAGGACACCGTCATGAGCGACTTGAGCCTGCGTCAATGCATTCTGGAAGAACTCGAATTCCAGCCTGAAATCGACGCCGCCAACATTGGCGTCTCGGTGGAGGATGGCGTGGTCACCCTGACGGGGCACGTAAAAAGCTACGCTCAGAAAGTCAACGCAGAACGCGCGGTAAAACGGGTCAAGGGCGTACGTGCGCTGGCTGAAGAAATCGAAGTGAGGTTGGATCGGAATGCCGGAACGGCAGACGACACCATCGCTACCCGCGCCTTGAAAATCATCCACTGGAGCTGTGACGTTCCAGAGGGCGATGTCAAAGTCATCGTGCAGGGCGGACGGATCACGCTGGAAGGCGAAGTCGACTGGCAATATCAGAAGGAAACCGTCGAACGCGCGGTGCGCAAGCTGACCGGGGTGATCGCTGTAAACAATCGCCTGACCCTGCGGCCGCGACTGGATGTCTTCGATATCCAGCAACGCATCGAAGATGCACTCAAACGCCATACCGAAGTCGAGGCCAAGGATATCCGCGTCAAAGTCGAAGGCGATGTCGTGACGCTCGAAGGCCGGGTTCACCTGTGGCGTGAACGGCAGATCGCCGAACGCGCCGCCTGGTCGGTGCCAGGCGTCAGCAGGGTCGAAGACCATCTGCTGCTGGCGTAAACGTTCTCGTCGGGCCATGGCCATGAAAAACAATAACCAGTGGAACCTCTCGTATTTCCTGATCGCATTCCTGGTGCTGGCCCTCGTGCAGTTTCTGTCCGCCGAACGTCATGCCGTGCAAAGCATTCCGTACAGTCAGTTCCTGCAACTGGTGACCGAGCAGAAAGTCAGCGATCTGCAAATAGAGAAAGACCGGATCAGTGGGAAATTGCTTGAGCCCATCGATGGCCGCGAACTGTTCACCACCGAGCGGGTAGATCCGACGCTGGCCGCGGACCTGGCGCAGGCGAGGGTCAGGTTCAGCGGCGTCAATGAGAACACCTTGCTCAGTGGGCTGTTGGGCTGGCTATTACCATTGATGCTGATCATGACGGCCTGGCATTTTGCGTTCCGCGGTTTCGCCGAAAAACAGGGCCTGGGGGGCTTGATGAGTATCGGCAAATCCAGGGCCAAGGTGTTTGTCGAACGGGATACCGGCGTCACCTTCGCCGATGTTGCCGGAATCGATGAAGCCAAGCTTGAACTGATGGAAATCGTTTCCTTTCTGAAGGACAAGGCCCGCTACGCCCGCCTCGGCGCGCACATTCCCAAGGGGACGCTGCTGGTCGGCCCGCCCGGCACGGGCAAGACGCTTGTGGCCAAGGCTATCGCCGGTGAAGCCGGCGTGCCGTTTTTCTCGATCTCGGGGTCGGAGTTCGTGGAAATGTTCGTCGGCGTCGGTGCCGCGCGGGTCCACGATCTGTTTGAGCAGGCGCGCCAGGCTGCGCCCTGCATTATCTTTATCGATGAGCTCGATGCGCTGGGCAAGATGCGCGGCGTCGGCGCCTTCGGTGGCAATGACGAGAAGGAGCAGACCCTCAATCAACTGCTCTCGGAGCTGGACGGCTTCGATCCTCGCGAAGGCGTAGTGTTGCTGGCCGCGACCAATCGGCCGGAAATTCTCGATCCGGCATTGTTGCGGGCAGGACGAATCGATCGGCAAGTGCTGATCGACCGCCCGGACCGCAGGGGCCGGCAGGCGATCCTCAAGGTTCATCTGCAGAAAATTACCGTGGCGCCGAATATCGATAGCGAGCGTATCGCCGACATCACCACCGGCTTCACTGGTGCGGACCTGGCCAATCTGGTGAACGAGGCGGCGATTGTCGCGACCCGACGCGGCGCGGACGTGGTCGAATTTGTCGACTTCACCGCCGCCGTCGAACGGCTGATTGCCGGCGTCGAGCGCAAAAGCAGCGTGTTGCGACCCGAGGAGCGCCAGGTCGTTGCCTATCACGAAATGGGGCATGCGCTGGCTGCCAGTCATTTGCCGGCCATGGACCCGGTGCACAAAGTCTCGATTGTGCCGCGGGCCATTGGCTCGCTGGGTTACACCCTGCAGCGACCGACCGAAGATCACTTTCTCATCAGTTGCCAGATGCTCAAGGACCGAATGGTCGTGCTGATGGCGGGTCGCGCGGCCGAGTTCCTCGCCACCGGGGAGATTTCCACCGGCGCCGCCGATGACCTGACCCACGCAACAGACATCGCCCGCCAGTTGGTCACGCGCTTCGGCATGAGCAGCGAACTCGGTCAGGCGGTACTGGAGCGCCGCAACGCCACCTGGCTCGGCGAACGAATGCCTGGTCCCGGCGAAAAGGACTATTCGGAGCAAACCGCACGGGAAATCGACCTGGCCATTCGTGCATTGCTGGACGAGGCCTGGCAACGGGCCAAAACCCTCCTTGAAAGACTGCGCCCGGAGCTGGATGCCGGTGCCCGCCTGTTGTTGCAAAAGGAGACCCTGACCCCAGAAGAGTTCGCCCCTCTATTGCCTCTGCAGCTCGCCGCGCAACCGGCAAGCACTGACGTGGCATCGTCCTGACCCTGGGGGCTGGCGAAAGCTGGCAGTGATGCGGATCACACGCTGGTGGTGATCGTCGCGGTGGTGATTCACTACGAATGCCTGCAGCGCCTGAAAATGTGGAGCCGGTTCCTGTACCGGTTATCCACGGCTATTTCTCTTATGCCCTGAAACCATGAATTGATAGATCGTGACGATTCACAGTCTGTCACTCAAGAGGCAGGCGCTTGGCCACCTCGGCGCGAGGCGCCCACAGGGCGTTGATACACACTTCGCCGTCCTCCTCCGTTACAGGTTCAAGTGTCTGCGGGTCCAGTAAATGCCTGTCGACCAACGCAAGTCGTACAACTCCGTTTTTGTTAAGGAGTGTTCGTGCCTCACATTCGCACAAGGATCGGGACAATGCTTCGATGGGCGTCCCTATTTCGGCTTCTTCTAGCTCGATCACGAAACGAGCGGAGCAGGCATTCACCAATTCCCTTAACGCATGAGCAGCAAAGTGATACGCCGTAAAATAACCCGCCATCAACACCAGCGAGATCAATACCAAGTAGATTGCGTCATGTCTCCAGAGTCTTTGGCTCAGGAGGCGCAGGTTTCCTGTTGTTGCCACCTTGCTCCGCCACCAGCCTTGCACCGTATGTATCCCGATCAGCTTGTTGATGTTCATGTCCAGACGCCCTTACCGATAGATGACAAAAGCATGAGGCCAATAACAGGCTCCCCATTGATTTTGATCAACCTGGCTGCACCCGGCCTTATTCATGTTTCGTTATGTACAGGTTTACCCACTTCTGGTTATTCAATCGCAAATGAAGCTTGCGCAGTTCGATGAACCAGAAGACCAGACTTGCCATTGCCAAACACAATCCCCACTGGCTCAGTGTCAAAGCACTCGTGCCGAAGGCCTTGTTGAGTAGCGACGAGTGCACCACTGCAATCTGCAAGACCACGGCCAGGATAATTGCCCCCCAGAGCCATCGATTAGCGAACAATGCGATGAACGCACTGTTTGACTCAGAGCGCGCACTCAACGCGTTAAACAGCTGCGCCAATACAAGCACGGTAAAACAGCCAGTGCGTGCTTGAACCAATGACGCATCACCGGGTATCAATCCTCCCGGCAGCATCCAGTCGAGCGTCAACAAACTCGCCAGGGCCATGACCAACCCCACTTCAATGACGCCTGCCCACATGCGCGTGTCGATGATTCGATCCGAAGGCTTGCGAGGGCTGCGCGCCATGACATCCTCGTTTTGCGGATCAAAGCCCATGGCGATGGCCGGGGCTGCATCAGTAATCAGGTTGATCCATAGAATCTGGTTGGCCAGCAGCGGCAGGATAATCGCGCCCCTCTCATCCACCAGGCCGATGACACCGGCCCCCACAACGGCAAGAAAAACCGTCAGTACCTCTCCCATATTGGAAGACAGCAGGTAACGAAGAAACTTGCGGATATTGTCCAGAATCCCCCGCCCTTCGCGAACAGCCAGGACGATGGTCGAAAAGTTATCGTCGGCCAGAATCATTTCCCCCGCCTGCCTGGTTACCTCCGTTCCGGTAATGCCCATGGCTATGCCGATATCAGCTGACTTCAATGCCGGAGCATCATTCACACCATCCCCCGTCATCGCCACCACATGTCCCTGCGCTTGCAGTGCATCGACAATCCTCAGCTTGTGCGAGGGCGCCACTCGGGCATAAACCGAGGTCGATTCGATAGCCTGGGCCAAGGCCGCATCATCCAGCTTGTCCAGATCTGCCCCGGTCAACGCCCCGCCGCCGGCCTGAATGATGCCCAGATCCTCGGCGATGCGGGCCGCCGTTCGCGGATGGTCGCCCGTGATCATAATGATGCGGATTCCTGCCTGATGGGCCTCGGCAATGGCCGGCGCGACTTCCTCGCGCGGTGGATCACTCATGCCGACCGTACCGATGAAAACAAGGCCGGTTTCGAGGGATGGGCCGATTGCGCCCTCATCACCAGGTGCCAAGGGACGGTACGCTACGGAAAGCGTGCGCAAGGCCGCCCCCGATAGTTCATTCACATCGGCCACGGCTTTTGCGCGCAGGTCGGCAGTGAGTGGCACGATATCCTTGCCGACTTGAACGTGAGTGCAATGTTGAAGAAGCACATCGGGTGCGCCCTTGCTGATCAGCAGTCGCTCATCATTGTGCTCATGATCGATGACCAGTGCCGACATCATTTTTCGATCAGAGGTAAAGGGTATTTCAGCCACGCGCTCAAAACGTTTAATGCTGCGTGGCGGCGCATCCAGCTTGCGCTCCGCCACTAGAAAGGCAGCCTCGGTCGGGTCGCCTTGAACCACCCAGGTGCCGTCTTCCTTCTGCATGAGCGCGGCATTGCCCGCCAGGCTACCGCCGCGCAATAACAACACATTTTCACAGTGCACCGGCCCACTGCCCTTGGGGAGGTCCGGGTAATGAATCTGCCCCTTCGGGTCGTAGCCGACACCGCTGACCACCCCTTTGCCGGATGCTGTCATGGTTTGCTGGATGGTCATTTCGGAACGGGTCAATGTCCCGGTCTTGTCGGTACAGATAACCGACGCAGACCCCAGGGTCTCCACTGAAGACAGTCGCTTGATGATGGCTTTATTTCGGGCCATCCGCAGCATGCCGAAGGCGAGCACCAGTGACAGAACGGCTGGCAATCCCTCGGGCACCGCTGCCACCGCCAGGGATACACCCAGCAAAAGTACCCGCAGCACATCATCGACAGTGTCAATGGGAGTAAGTATCAGCACGGCCCCCACGACAACCGTGGCGATCACCAGAGCCGCTATGCCGAGCATCCGTCCTATCTCGCGCACTTCCTTTTGCAAAGGCGTCACCTCCTCGGTCGTGACATCCAACAGATGCGCGATCGCTCCCACTTCCGTTGCCATGCCGACGGCCGTGACGATTCCGACCCCTGAGCCCTGGACGATAGCGGTGCCTTTGAACACCATATTGGCGCGCTCGGCCAACGGCACTTCAGTGCCTGGGCACGCGGTGTTTTTTGTAACCGCTTCACTCTCTCCGGTCAACGACGCCTCCAGTATCCGCAAGGCATTGGCCTGGACCAGGCGAGCATCGGCTCCCACCGAGTCACCCTCGGATAACACCATCAGATCACCGATCACCAATTGGTGACTGGGGATACGCCTCAGGGCTCCGTCGCGGATGGCTGAAGAAGTGCTCTGGGTCAGGTTGACCAATGTCGCAACCGCGCGCTGTGACCGGGCTTCCTGGAAAAACCCGAGGAACGCATTAGCCAACACAATCAGCGTGATGACCAACGCATCGACCGGCCAATCGCGACCGTCCATCAGCAACCAGCTGCCCAAGGTGATGGCCACGGCGACGAGCAGCAGATACACCAGCGGGTCATGAAACTGCCGTAGAAAATACTGCCAGGCAGGCTTGGCCGGTTTGGTTCGTAACTCATTGGGTCCGTCACGACTCAGACGGGCCTGGGCTTGCGCACTGGATAAACCCAGGCCGATGTCAGTGTTCAGCTCGCGGACAATCGTTTCGACGTCCTTGAGGTATGGCGAAGTGATACGGTGCAGGCCCGGCTCAAGCGCGCTACTCATTTCATCTCCTTAACAACAACGGAGTGTGCGTCGTTGCTCGACCGATGGCGCGAGCAGCGCTGGCGAGATCCAGGCATGTCCGGAACCCGAATCGCGCAGACATCTATTCGCCCTGTCCGGGGATCATTGCCTGGTTCCGAGAGTGGTCATGTACTGTGCGACGGATTCGGCATCCGCCTGAGACAGTGCGTGTTCCGTCGGCTTCATCGCGGCCCCGGGTGTTTCCTGCTCACGTTGATGAAGCCGCAGGATCTGGCGAGCCATATACATTGCATGCTGCCCCGCCACCCGTGGAACCAGCCCATTGCCTCGTCCATCCACACCGTGGCAGGAACTGCATGCAGCGATGCCTGTCTGCGGCAAACCTTGGCGGAATATCGATTCACCGCGCGCATCCGGCGTATCGGCTTGCGCCTTCATGGCGCTCTGGCTGGAAAAATAGTCGGCCAGCTCGACAATCTGAGTCCCGGTCAAATGGGTCAATCCCCCCATGTAACGATTACCGGCTGCATCAGTGCGGCCATGTTGTGTGAAATCAGTCAGCTGTGAGGTCAAATAGTCCTTTTGCTGGCCCGCCAACTTTGGAACCAGCGGCGAGACAGACTCCCCCGTCAGCCCGTGGCACAGGGAGCAGACATTATCTGCCATGGCAATCGCGGACATCGGCGCCGTTTCTTGCGCCCTTTCTTCGTTGGACCCGGTACAGCCCATGAGCGTGGCCAGGAAAATAGCCAGAATGGGAGGTGACCGGTTGTCAGTACGCTGCATGCCCTTGACGCTCATGGCCTGTACTCCTGAAGTGCGCTTTTAATCATTTTCGCTCGGTGATGGCACCTTCAATTGACAAACCTCAATCAATCTTGCGAAGCGCTTTGGAGCAAGGGTGTCAACGCCCCCGCACTGCTTCATTGAGCGTGCGGTCTACGTCTGGCTCAAGGGCCCGTCGGAGCCCGGCTGGCGCCGTTGTCCCAGGTAGGCAATGAGCTTGTCCAGGGTATCCACCTCGCGATAATCGGTTTCGGGTATGGCGACACAGAGGCTGCGATTCAGCGCCTCGATGAAACGCAGCCAATCCATGGAGTCCAGGTCCACCTCTTCGCGCAATAACCTATCGGTGTGTAACTGTTCGACTTCGACTTCCGGGGCGATGCCTTTCAATGCGCGCAACACCTCATTGCGGATCACTTGCGAATTCATATGCCCCTCCTCAAAGAGCCTGCGGTGTTTGCAAGAGACGACGCACTTCACCCAGGAAACGAGCACCATAATGACCGTCGCTGACCCGATGATCGGCAGATAAAGTGCCGATAACGGTGGGCACGACGCACAGTTGACCCTCCCTCACCCAAGGCCTTTCGCTGATACGACCGAAGCCGACCAAGGCAACCTGCGGCGGGTAGATCACCCCCAATACGCTGTCCACCCCCTGATCGCCGAGTTGCGTCACAGTAATCCCGGCGCCGCCCAGCTCGGAACTGCGCAACGAGCCGCTGCGCGCCCGCTCCACCAGGCTGGCCAGTTCGCTCATCAGATGGGTCAGGGTCGAGTCCGCCACTTGATGCAGCACCGGAGCAACGAGGCCGCCCTGGCGCAAGTTTATTGCTACGCCAAGGTCGATATCGCGTGCCGGCTTGAAGGCGTTGTCCTGCCAGACACCATTGAGCTGGGGATAGTCGCGCAACGCCAATGCCACTGCTTTGAGCAACAAGACATTAGGCAGCAGGCGTTCTTGCAGCGTGCTTTGTGCGTTGTGCTCCTGCAACCAGCTCATGGCCTTGTCCAAGGCGATGGTTTCGCTCAGGTAATAGTGGGGGATCTCGCGTTTGGAACGGCTCATGACGGCGGCGATGGTCTGGCGCATGGCCTGTTCATGATCGGGTTCATGCGTCAGGTGGGCGGCCACTTCGACATCTTCCAGGGTTATAGCGCCCTGCGCCCCATGGCCTTTCAAATGATCGACATCGAGTACCAGATCGACAGCGCGCCGACGCGCCGCTGGAGAAATACGTGGGCGGGGACCCGAGAGGTCATGCGCCTCGATCACCAGCGGTGCTTCTGGCGATGTCCGCCTTACGCTTTGCGGATCCTCTCCTGGTTCCAGCAACAGTGCCATGGGTGTCCCGACAGGTATCTTCGTACCGACGTCGACCAGCAATTGCAGGACTGTGCTTTCATGCAGGCACTCGACGTCGATGGCCGCCTTGGCCGTATCGACCACGGCAATCACCTGCCCCGGCTTAACTGTATCGCCAGGCTGTATTTTCCATTCCAGTAGCGTGCCTTCATCCATGTCGGCACCCAGCGACGGCAGTTTGAACTCGATCATGGATGACTCTCCAGATTCAATCCGGCAGCCGACAGACTGCAGCAATCAGGGGGATTTTCCTTGGCACAGTTCATGTGCAGCTGTGATTATCGACGCCACCTGTGGCAGCGCGGCCTCCTCCAGATGCCGTGGATAAGGGATTGGCACTTCGGCGCTGCACACCCGGGCCGGGGGCGCATCGAGCTCGTAAAAGCCTTGCTCGATGATTCGCGTAATAATTTCCGCCGACAGACTGCCGCTGCACCACCCCTCATCGACCACCAGGGCACGGCGGGTCTTGCAGACAGAAGCCAGGAGTGTTGCGTCATCCAGGGGGCGCAGAACCCGCAGGTCGATGACTTCGCACGCGATGCCCTCCCTGGCCAGTTCCTCGGCTGCCGTCATCGCCTTGGCCAGGGAGCCGCCATACGTGATCAGGGTCAGGTCGCTGCCGGCCCGGCGAACTTTGGCGCGGCTGATGTCTATGGTTGCCCATTCGCCGGCATCGCCTTCCAGGTTATACAGCTGCGCATGTTCGAATATCAGCACCGGGTCGGGGTCGAGTAGCGCGGGCCAGAGCATGCCGCGTGCGTCTTCGACGGTCGCCGGTGTCAGGATTTTCAATCCTGGAATATGGGCAAACCAGCCTTCGAGGCTGTGTGAGTGTTGGGCAGCCAGCTGACGACCGGCCCCGGTCGCCATGCGTACAACCAAGGGCACCGAGAATTGCCCGCCTGACATGTGCCTCAAGGTCGCCGCGGTATTCATCAGGGGGTCGAGCGCGAGCAGGCTGAAGTTCACCGTCATGATTTCGACGATTGGCCGCATGCCTGCCAATGCCGCGCCGATACCGGCCCCCACGAAACCCAGTTCGGACAGTGGTGCGTCGCGGATGCGTTCAGGGCCGAAGGCTTCCAGCAATCCAAGGGACACGGCATAACTG
Source organism: Pseudomonas migulae NBRC 103157 (assembly GCF_002091715.1). Lineage (GTDB taxonomy): Bacteria > Pseudomonadota > Gammaproteobacteria > Pseudomonadales > Pseudomonadaceae > Aquipseudomonas > Aquipseudomonas migulae_A. Next base: position 14,964 of record NZ_BDAG01000053.1, read on the forward strand.
CCACCATATCGCCCGACGTCTTCACCCATCAGGAACACCCGCGGGTCCCGCTGCAGGGCGTCACGCAATGCTTTGCGCAGCGCTTCGCGGTAGGTCATGGACAGGCTCATGACGCAGGCTCCGGCGCAGGCCCCGGCGTATAGACATCGCGGGACAAATCCTCGATCGGCTCCAGTGTGCCTTTTTCGGCGAAGGCGATGGCGTCTTCGACCTCGGCGTCGACCTGGGCCAGGATCGCCAGAAAACCCGGCTCATCCAGCAGCCCTTCAGTCTTGAGTTGCGTGCTGTAGGTGTGGATGGGACCTCGGGTTTTCCATTGTTCGATTTCTTCCCTGGTGCGATACAACTGCGGATCGAACATCGAATGGGCCCGAAATCGATAAGTCCGAAACTCGAGAAAAAAGGGGCCCTGCCCTGCGCGGATGTGTTCGACCGCGTCACGGGCGGCTTGATGCACGGCGATTACGTCCATGCCATCGACCGTCCTGGCCTGGACCTTGTATGCAGAAGCTTTCGCACACAGGTCGGTCTGGGATTGTGAACGCTCCAGCGCCGTGCCCATGGCATAAAGGTTGTTTTCGCAGCAGAACAGCACCGGCAGGCGCCACAATGCGGCAAGGTTGATGGACTCGTGAAAAGCGCCTTCCGCCATCGCCCCTTCGCCAAAAAAACAGGCGCACAGACGGGACCCACCTTGCATATGTTCCGCCAGCGCCAAGCCAACCGTCAGAGGCAAGCCACCGGCGACGATGGCGTTACCACCGAAGAAGCGTGTACGGGCATCGAACAGGTGCATCGAGCCACCACGACCCCGCGAGCAGCCTTCCTGGCGCCCAAACATCTCGGCCATGATCGCCCTCATGGCGACGCCCTTGATCAACGCATGTCCGTGTTCGCGATACGTCGCGACCACCGCATCGTCGGCGGCCAGAGCATGCAGAACACCGACCGCCACCGCTTCTTCACCGATGTACAGGTGCAAAAAGCCGCGAATCCGGCTTTCCCCGTACAGTTCGCCGGCACGTTCTTCGAGACGGCGGATGCGTACCATGTCCCGCAGCAGATCCAGTTTGATCTCCCGGGGCAGTGACGCGGGCGTCATGACGGATTCTCCAGGGCGGACGTATCGCCTTCAGGCAAACCCAACTCGCGGGCCTTGAGCAGACGCCGCATGAGTTTGCCGCTACGGGTGTGTGGCAGCGTGTCGACGAATGTCAGTTCCTTGGGGGCGACCACTGCCCCCAGGTGCTTGCGGGCGTGACCGAGCAATTGATCGTGCAGGGCCTGGCTGGCGATGTAACCGCTCTTGAGCGAAACGAACGCCTTTACCGTTTCACCCAGCAACGGATCAGGCTTGCCGATCACCGCGGCCTCAGCCACCGCCGGATGCTCCATCAACGAACTTTCGACTTCGAACGGACCAATCAGATGCCCGGCCGACTTGATCACATCGTCGCTGCGTCCGATGAACCAGTAATAGCCATCGGCATCACGACGGACGAGATCGCCGCTCAGGTACCATCCGGCGACAAAGCAGCGCCGATAACGCTCCTCCTGTCCCAGGTAGCTGCGAAACATCGCGGGCCAGGGCTGTTTCAGCGCCAGTTCGCCCACCTCATCGGTGCCCAGCAATTGCAACGTACCGTCGGCGTTGCGCATCACGACAGTGGCCTCGACTCCCGGCAGCGGCCTGCCCATGGAGCCGGGCTTGATGTCCATTGCGACCGTATTGGCAATCATGATGCCGCCCGTCTCGGTCTGCCACCAATTGTCATGGATCGGCAGCCCCAGCACATCCTTGCCCCACCACACCGCCTCGGGGTTAAGTGGTTCGCCGACACTGGCAATGAACCGCAGGTGGGGAAACCGATGGTTGCGCGCCAGCGCGGCACCGGCTTTCATCAACAGACGGATGGCCGTGGGCGCCGTATACCAGACCGTTACCTGCTGTTTTTCGAGAATGCCGTACCAGCGCTCGGCGTCGAACTCGAAGCCTTCGATCACACAGGTCACACCCAGCAACAACGGCGCGATGATGCCGTAGGAAGTGCCCGTGACCCAGCCCGGATCGGCGGTGCACCAGTAGATATCCCCTGGGCGCAAGTCCAGCGCATATTTTCCGGTGACCAAGTGGGTCAGCGCTGCACCGTGAACATGCAAAACCCCTTTTGGGGTGCCTGTCGTACCGCTGGTGAAATGCAAGAGTGCCGGGCTGTCGGCGGTCGTGCGGGCGATGCTGAAATGGTCATCGGCTTCGGCCAGCAACTGATGCAGGTTTAACGCGCCTTCCAGCGGTGCCATTTTCCCGGCATTTTCGTTGTACACCAGCACTTGCTTCAGAGTCGGCAGACGATCACGGATGGCCGATATCTTTCGTCGATACAGGGCATCACTGGTCAGCAACACGCAGGCTTCGCCAAGACGCAGACGGGTTTCCAGGGGTTGCGGACCGAAGGCGCAAAACAGCGGCGATACCACGCATCCTGCCTTCATTGCGCCGAGCACGCCCAGGAACAATTCGAGGCCGCGGCCACACAGCACGAACACTCGCGCTCCGGGAGTCACGCCCAGCTTCTTGAGCACATTGGCAAATCGGTTGGTCAGCACGCTCAGCTCGGCGTAGCTGACATCGCGGTGCCCGCCGTTGCGATCAAGAATGCGCAATGCCGTGTGAAGTCCGACGTCTCCCTGTGCATGACGATCCACGGCTTCATGGGCCAGGTTCAATCCACCGCCCGGCAATCCTGCCAGCCCATGAAATTCTGCCGCCCAGGAAAAGTGCTCTCGGGCTTGCGCGCTGTCGATCCAGTTCGGCGCTACAGGCACGTCATCGAGCGTTTTTTTGATGATCCTGGAACGCATGGTCGGCCTCTTGTGCTCAACAGAATCGGTAACCCTGCCTGCCATTATCAAGGAGTGACATGTCTAGACAGCCAATACGCTGCAGCAGTGGCTTCAACACTGGCGCAATGTCCAGACGCCCTGTCTGTGCTTTGTGCCGACTGCAGAACCGGGTTTGATTTAACTTGCTCCGCCGGTTTGTTCCTGACGTTGATAAATATCAAACGGAACAGGACTAGCCTCGTTCATTGTCGAAAAGTCCCCACACGGCTTGAAGCCGACAAGGCTCGAACCCGTAACGGGCAAAATGAATGATTGCCTCGCACTCCAGAGCGCAGGGCCCGAGGAAGACCGACTGTCGGCTCTCGCCTTGAAATTGACAAAAATCAATGCTGACGCAAGGAAACAGCCTCCCAATACAGTCGTGAAATCGGTAGACGTCAGCTCGAGTTCTGCCCAGCCCACTCAATCGAGCCTGATAAGGAGCGAGCATGCACTTCTTGGCCTTGGCAGTGGACTACGACGGGACCATTGCCGAAAACGGCAGCGTTCCACCACAGGTCTGCGCATCGCTCAGCCAACTGAAAAAAAGTGGTCGTAAGTTACTGCTGATTTCAGGCCGGGAATTGCAAGCGCTCAAGCATCATTTTCCACACCTGGATTTGTTTGACAGGGTGGTTGCGGAAAACGGCGCGCTCTTGTACGACCCGAGTACAGATACCGAAGAGCTTATTGCGGACCCCGCTTCAACCGAGTTGGTTGGTCATCTGCGCGACAAGGGTGTCTCGCCTTTGTCAATCGGTCGGTCGGTCATTGCGACCTGGCAGCCATTTGAGAATGCGGTGATCAGCAGCATTCGAGAGCTGGGCCTCGAGCTGCAGCTGACCTTCAACAAGGATGCGATCATGATCTTGCCGCCTGGCGTGAACAAGGCGTCGGGCCTCGTTGCGGCCTTGCGGGATTTAGGCATATGCGAGCTGAACGTGGTGGGCGTGGGCGATGCGGAAAACGACCACTCCTTTCTATCGATCTGCGGCTGTGCCGCTGCGGTGAGCAATGCCATTGAGTCCATCAAGTCCAGCGCTGACTTGCGCCTGACTCATGATCATGGCCAAGGTGTCTGTGAGCTGGTCGACATGCTGCTGGAAAAAGACGCAGCACTGGTTTGCGTCGAACGCATCGGCGTCCAGTTGGGTCAGTCCACCAATGGACGCAAGCTCTGGCTGCCTCCGGAATCGGTGATGTTGGTCGTTGGCAACTCGGGCGCCGGTAAATCCAGCTACATCACCTGGCTGACAGAACGAATGGTCCAGGCTCATCAGGGATTTTGCATCATCGATCCTGAGGGGGACTATCTGACGCTGGAAGATGCGGTAACGATCGGCGGCCTGACTGCCCCCCCGACGACAGAAGAGTCGGTGCTTTACCTTTTACAGGCGCAGCTCAATATGGTGGTCAACGCCCTTGCCCTGGATCCTGCCGCGCGAGTGCAGTTGTTTGGCGAACTGCTGCCCTTTATCCAGCATCTGCGCAGCGCTTCAGGTCGGCCTTACTGGTTGATCGTCGACGAAGCGCATTACATGCTTCCCCACTGTGCAGGTTGGCCGCCCGGTTTTCTCGGGGACATCGGTGCAATCATCGTTGCCCTCGACTTCGATCAGGTCTGCCCGGCACTGCTTGAGGGGGTAGACGTGCTGGTGACACTCGGCAGCACCGCCCGGGAACTGGTCGAACAGTTCGCCAAACGCATGCAGCGCCCGAGCCCCGCGTTTCCAGAACGCTCGCCAGGCCTCGAACATACCTGTCTTTGGAATGTGCACGAAGGCGACGAGGTATTTCTGCTCGACCAGGTGCAGCCTCATCAAAAGCACCACCGCCACAGCGGCAAATACGTCGCGGGGGATGTGGGTGCATGGCGATCATTCCACTTTCCTGCTCTTGGCCAGAGCGCCTCTAACCTGACTGAGTTTTTGTCCTGTTTAACGCGAATTGAGGAGCCCGCCCTTCGCGAACATCTCAATGCCGGGGATTTTTCCAATTGGTTTCGCAAGGTGATCCGCGACGATGTGCTTGCCAATAAGACCCGCCTTATTGAAATGGACACAAGCCTGGCACTCAAGCAGGCGATGGAGCAGATCAGGCGACTTGTCCAGTCACGCTATCACCTTTGAATGGTCGCTCAAGAGTTCGGCGCAAGGCGTGCTCAGCGTGCATCCAGAAAACGGAACAACTCCTCCTCCTGATCAAAGTGCAGTCGCACCAGGGTATCGAGGCGAATCAACTGATGATGAATCTCATCGGCATTGGCTCTTGCCGGGTCGGCATTGAAATCACGGCTCATGCGCGCCAACAGATGGATCAGGCGAAAAATCTCGCGGTGCGCGTGGCTCATGGCCGACATCGGGTCCTCGCCTGGCAGGCGTCGCGTCAGCAGCGGGTAAAGTAAACGTTCATCATCGCGCTCATGGTGCGCCAATGAGGTTTGCAACTTGTCGACCAGTTCCAGCAGGTCGGTTCGCGCTTGTGCAGGTGGACGCCGGGCGAAGTCATCGGCCATTTGATGCAGCTCGCTCAACACGCTGGACAGTTGCCGGTGTTCATCCTGCAGCCGATCAACATGCTCTGCAGTGAGCTTATCCTGCCGGTGCCCCCACAACGGCCCCAATGCCCGCAACGCGTTGATGATGATCACCACATCAATGCCCTCCTGCACCACGGCGCCGATCAATGGCGCCAGATAACCGAGCGCTGCCGCCACCATGGCCAGCAACGACAGGCCCATGCCGACCAGCACCCCGAGGCCGGCGATGTGACGGGTGCGTCGGGCAATGTCCAGGGCCTCCACCAGACGATCCAGACGATCTACCAGCAGCACGACACCGGCCGCTTGTGCAGAAGCGGTCGCGCCGCTGGCCCCCATCGCCACGCCGACGTTCGCCGCCGCCAATGCGGGAGCGTCATTGATGCCATCGCCGACCATCAGCGTGCTGGCTTGCAAACAGCCCTCCTGAACGGCATGCACTTTTTGCTCCGGAGTCAAGCCCGCGCGCAATTCGTCTATTCCGGCAGACAGCGCAATCATCTCCGCGGTTTCCAGACGATCCCCGGTGAGCATGACGATTCTCTCGATCCCCTTGTTGCGCAGTCGACGCAGCGTTTGCGGGGTTTCTCGCCGAACGGTGTCCGCGAAGACCAACAGGCCCGCAAGTTGCCCATCCACTTCGATGAAGCTTCCACTGCACGCCAGGTAATCCATGTGGCGCAGCATGGCGGCAGCCCAGGCGGTCTCGGGAGCGTCCTGGTGAGCAAAGGACAGCGTGCCCAATCGAACCCGCTTGCCATCAATCAGCCCGCAAAGACCCTCGCCCGGACTTTCCTGCACCTCGACCGGCAGGCTGAGGGGCAACTGGCGCTGTTGCGCCGCCTCGACGATGGCCTGGGAGATGGGGTGCGTCGAGGCCTGTGCCAGGGAGGCAGCCAAGCCAAGCAATTGCTGAGGATCGGCTTGTCCCTTGACTTCGATCGACTGCAGGCGAGCGTGCCCGCTGGTCAGCGTGCCGGTCTTGTCGAAAAACACCTGTTTGATCCCGGCCAGCGCTTCCAGGGTCGCTCCATCCTTGATCAATATCCCGCGCCGCGCCGCTCTGGAGATGCCTGACATGATCGAAATGGGCACTGCCAGAATCAAAGGACAAGGCGTGGCCACCACCAGCACCGCCAACGCTCGCAAGGGGTCACCGCTCATTTGCCAGGCCAAAGCCGCCATCAGCAACGTCAGCGGGATGAAAAACAGTGCATAGCGGTCGGCCAAGCGCACAAAAGGCGCACGTGAACGGCGTGCTGCTTCGGCCAGCCGCACGATTGCAGCGTAGGTGCTTTGCGCGGCCGTTCGCGTAGCGACCAACAGAATGGGGGCGCCGACATTGGAGACACCGCTGGGCACTTGCTCGCCTTCTCGCCGGGTCACGGGCAAGGATTCACCGCTGAGTGCCGACTCGTCCAGAATCGCTGCCGGACTGAGCAAACGGCCATCCACCGGTACCACCTCTCCGAGGCGTACCAGCAATGTCTGATGTGGCTGGATCTGTTCAACGGGGATCTGGCGCAGACCGCCCTCCTCCTGCAACCAGGCAAAACGCGGCGCGCGATCGATCAGTGCCCGCAGTTCGCGTTCGGCTCGTTGCCGGGTGAAAAATTCCAGGGTACGTCCGGTCGCCAGCATCAAGGCGACGACCGCGGCAACCAACGTCTGCTCAAAAAACAAAGCAGCGGTTATCGACAACAGCGCGATCAGATCGACACCTGTTTCGCGCCGGATCAGCCTCCCGGCGATTTCGACGAGTAGCACCAGAGCCATCAACAGACTGCCTGCGGCCCAGGACATTGAAGCCCAATCTGGCTTCTGCACAACATGTCCAATACCTCCGACCAGCAGGGACAGTGTTGTGAGCAGCAAAAGGATGGGGTCCAGCCATTTACCGAGCATTGATGTGTGTACCTCGAAACACGGTCTATCCCAAGTGATCAATCATCTGCCACCAATCGAGTAGAGCTTAGAACTTGAAAGTCTTTTCCGAGGCCTGGTGGCGATGTTTCCGGTCGCTATCAAACCGGCTCGGGGCGTTCTCGCAAAGTGCCCCCTGAACGCTATTTGATTTAACTCAATGTCTTCGTGTCGCTCAGGCGTAAAAAAAACCATGGGCTTTCGCTGCCCATGTCTTTCTACCACCCGCAAAAGGACACGATCATGAGCGACTTAACCCTACGCAATGCCATTTTGGATGAGCTTGATTTTCAACCCGACATCGACGCCGCTCACATTGGCGTCAGCGTGGAGAATGGCGTTGTCACACTCACCGGCCACGTGAAAAGCTACGCCCAGAAAGTCAGCGCCGAGCGCGCGGTCAAAGCGATCAAAGGCGTACGTGCCGTGGCCGAAGAAATAAAGGTCCGGCTGGAAAAAGGAGCTGGTACGGACGATGACACCATCGCGAACCGTGCCGTCAATATCATCTCGTGGCGCTCTGATACGCCCGAAGGCGACATCAAGGTCGTCGTGCAAAAAGGCTGGGTAACCCTGGAAGGCCAGGTGGACTGGCAATATCAGAAAGAAATCGCCGAAAGCGCCGTGCGCAAATTGTCGGGCGTGGTGGGCGTGGACAATCGCATCACCCTGCGCCCGAGAGTGAAGGTCGTCGATATCCAGCAGAGCATCGAAGACGCCCTCAAGCGCAATGCTGAAGTCGATGCCAAGGGCATACGGATCAAGGTCGAAGGCAGTGTTGTGAAACTTGAAGGCAAAGTGCATTTCTGGCGCGAGCGTGAAATCGCCGAACGTGCTGCCTGGTCGGTGCCGGGTGTCACCAAGGTGGAAGACCAATTGCTGATCGCCTGATTCATCGCCCCGGGAAATCCATGATTACCCGGGGCGAGCCCATGCAATAGCGCCCGCCGGGCCTGGTCATCGGTCGCGACGTCAGGAGCCTTGATAGGGGTGGCCTCAAGCAACAGGACGCGGGTTGCCATACGTTCGACGCGCTTTGCCCCCCGTCCGTCAAGACTCGCCCTCTTCTCTTCACCCGTGTCTGATCCAGATCAAATCCGCGAACGGCTAGCGGCGTAAAAAGAACTAAAGCGCGTGGGTTTCACTGCGCGTCAAGTGACAGCCAGACGGAGGGCCGAACGATGTTCGCTGCCAAGAGCCCCGGAGATTGGCATGGCTGGGTCAACGCCAATGAAAAATCCCGGATCGATGTACTCGAAAACGGTCGTCCGGTGTTGATCCGCCAAGTCGCGCAAACAGATAGAGCGCGTGAACACGCCCTTGTCCAGCGTTGGTCGCCTGCGTCCCGGCACGCGTTTTTACTCGGGCAACAGCATGAACTCCGCGAGGGCCAAGCCTGCATCGCTCTGGTCCACGAAAATGGCCGTTTGATCGAAATCGGCGCCAGCCGTTATGCCGCCATGGGTGAATACCAGTTTGAATGCGCCGTGACCGTCGCCGCTGCCTGGAAACGCCTGGGGCTGGGAACGTTATTGATGGAGCACTTGATCGACGCTGCCCGCAAGAATGGTGTCCACCTGATGTATTCGGTTGGCGCCTCCAGCAACGCGCCCCTGCGCGACCTGGCCAGATTTCTTGGTTTTGAAGCCCACGACGATCCCTTCGACCCCCACAAGGTTATTCACCGCCTGTACCTGTAAAACCTGTGCAATGTTTCGGGGCGCTTGAGCCTCTGGTACGAGCCGAGCTCCAACCGCCACCAGCAGCCTACTTTTCGGAGGATGGCGTTCATGAACTCTCATTCGCTCCAATTGCTGGAACAACTTTACGGCCAGCAACATCTCCATGACACGTCGCACATAGCGCCGGTATTGCATCAACACGCCGAACCGCTGCCAGACCTGGATTCCCCCGCTTTTGGCGACTTGTTCGACCGCTACGCCGATGCGCGGGTGGTGATGATCGGCGAGGCGAGCCATGGAACCAGCGATTTCTATCGAACCCGGGCAGCGATTACCCAAAGGCTGATCGAGCGGCACGGGTTCAATATCGTCGCGGTAGAAGCCGACTGGCCGGACGCCGGACATGTCGATCAGTATGTCCGGGGACTGGCGCACACGGCCTGGAAGCGCCATATTTTCAGCCGGTTCCCCACCTGGATGTGGCGTAACGGCGAGGTGAAGGCCTTCGCCCACTGGCTGCATCAATTCAACCATCAGCAAGCCCCTGAACATCGCGTCGAGTTTCGCGGCCTCGACGTCTACAGCTTGCGTAATTCCATTCATGAAGTACTGAGTTATCTGGATCGGGTTGACCCGCGTCTGGCCCAGGAAGCACGTCGGCGCTATGGCTGTCTGACCCCATGGCAGGATGACCCTGCGCTGTACGGCCATTTTGTCGAGCGTGCCGGTGTAATGCCCTGTGAACAGCCGGTGATCGATCAGCTCAATGCCATGCTGGCTGAGCAACTGGCCGGGCTCATCCGTAACGACGAAGCGTTCTTCAATGCAACGCAGAACGCCCGGGTAGTGATGGCGGCCGAGCAATATTACCGCGCGATCTATCGGGGCTCGACAGCCTCCTGGAACCTGCGTGACCGGCACATGTTCGATACGTTGCGCGCATTGCTCGAACATCGGGGCCCGCAAGCCAAGGCCGTGGTCTGGGCCCACAACTCCCATATCGGCAACGCGGGCGCCACGGAAATGGGCTGGAAGGGGCAGTTCAACATCGGTCAACTGTGCCGTAACGCCTTCGGGCGCGATGCCGTACTGATCGGCATGGCCACCGACCGCGGCCAGGTGGCTGCAGCCGATGACTGGGACGGCGAAATGTTGATCAAGGACATCCGCCCTTCCCGGCCAGACAGCTGGGAACATCAGTTCCTCAAGGCCGGGGTTGCAGCGTCCTTGACCGACTGGCGTGATCCGCAGCGCAAAGAGCTGCGCAGCGTCCTGTCCACGTCCTTGCTGGGACGGGCCATCGGGGTGATTTACCGTCCTGAAACCGAACGCTTCAGTCACTATTTCGAGTCGATGCTGGTGGAACAATTCGATGCCATGATCTGGATCGAGCAAACCAGGCCGGTTACCGCGCTGCCACTGCCGAAAAACCAGCACTTGGAAGCGGAAGACGAAACCTATCCGTTTGGCGTGTGAGGATGCGAGCATGCCCCTTCAGGGGTGGGGGCATGCAGGTATTTTTCAAACCAGTCGCCAGCGAGCCTGGCGACTGCCTCCAGTGTGCCAGGCTCTTCAAAAAGATGCGTGGCGCGCGCGACGACTTCCAGCCGTTGCTCGCAGCGCAGGGTCCGGCTGCTCTGACGATTCAAACCCAACACCACAGGGTCCTGTGCACCGACAATCTGCAAGGTCGGCGCCTTGACCCGAGGCAGAGCCGGTCCAGCCAGATCGGTTCGCCCACCCCGACTGACCACTGCATTTACCACCGCTGCACGCTCGGCCGCGGCCACCAGTGCCGCCGCCGCACCGGTACTGGCGCCGAACAGACCGATGCGCAGCGAGTGCAATTCGCGGTCCCGGCCTACCCAGTCGATCACATCGATCAATCGGCTGGCCAGCAGGGGAATATTGAAGCGCAACTCCCCGCAGAGATTATCCAGGCGCTGCTCCGGTTCCGTTAGCAGGTCGAACAGCAGCGAAGCCAGGCCCCGACCGGCCAGGACATCAGCCACATATTGATTACGAGGGCTCAAACGGCCACTGCCGCTGCCGTGTACAAAGATGACTAGGGCGCGGGCGTTCGCCGGCAAACGCAAATCGGCGGACAATTCAACGCCGGGCAGGTCCATGGATCGGTATCGAGGTTCAAGCATCGCGATGTTCCATATTGGAGGCGGTCAAAGGTTCCCGCTTCCAGGCCCGTTGCATGAGATCGATGACTTCTTCATCCGAGGTCTGGGAAAAGTCCAGGTACCAGTAACCGATCGACATCATCCACTCAGGGATGAGCGGGCAGATCACTTCGTCCACTTGCATGCATAAATCCTCGACCGTTTCCCGGGGAGCAACCGGTACCGCGACGACAATGCGCTCGGGTGCCTGCATGCGCACCGCATGGACCGCTGCCATCATTGAAGAACCTGTCGCCAGACCGTCGTCGATCAGGATCACCACCTGGTCCTTGAGTTGCGGTGGCGGACGGTTCCCCCGATACACCTTTTCGCGTCGCGACAGCTCCTGCGTTTCACGGGCGACCACAGCGTCGAAACTGGCTCGATCGATCGGGTGCGCCCGCAGCGCGTCATCATTGAGAATTTGTACACCGCCGCTGGCAATGGCACCCATGGCGTATTCCGGGTGTGAAGGAGCACCGAGCTTGCGCACCAGCATCAGGTCCAGGCGCACGTTCAGGGCGGTGGCGACTTCATAGGCCACCGGGACACCGCCACGGGGCAAGGCGAGAATAATCACGTCAGGCCTGTTGGCGTACTTGAGCAAGGGCTCCACCAGGCGTCGGCCGGCTTCGGCGCGGTTGGGCAAGGTGGTTTGTAATGAGGGACTCTGAATCACGGGAACCTCCTGCTGCTCTTGCGAACGGCGTTTCGTAACCTGTGGTCCTGGCCGGACCGTGCTAAACGGCCAGGATGCTGCAAGTCACCTGGTACAGGGTATGTTCGGTGGTGCTGCCCAACAGTTTTTCCAGGCCGTGGGACTGGACCCGGCCCATCACAATCACGTCGATCTGTTGCTCATCGGCGAACGCGTGCAGCACGGCCACAGGATGCCCCTCAATGAAATGTTGCCGGTCAGCCGGCACGCCATACCGGCCGGCCAGGTCGAGAAAGGATTTTTCATGACCCTTGCGCACCTGACTGTAGAGGTCCGTGAGCGCCAATCCCCCGCCGCCCATATCGCCCAGGAACAGCGCGGAAGCCTCGCAGGCGTAAACCAAGTGCAACTCGGCCTGACACTGGATAGCCAGGCTGGACGCCTGTTGGATGATCCGCTCATTGAGCTCGTCGTCCCGTACCAGGGGATTGGAAACATCAACCGCTGCCACGACCTTGCGCGGCAAAGCATGATCACCTTCGCCAGGCAGGTAGACCGGTATCGGGCAATGACGCAACAGACGCCAGTCCAGCGGGGTAAAGAACCCGCGCTTGAGCGCCGGTTCACGCTGCACCTGCTTGATCAACAGGTCGGGCTGCATTTCTGCGACATAATCGAGAATGTCTTGCTGCAGATCGTCGGCCCATTTCGCCTCGGCAGTCACTTCAAGACCCCTGTTGCGCAGATGATCGGCCTGGTATTTGAGCCAATTGCGCTGGTCTTGCAAATATTCTAAGCGAGCCTTTTCCCGGTCGCCCTCTTCGAGTAGTGACAACAGCTTCCAGGATGGGATCAAGGCGACGATGTGCAGGCTGGCACCGCTGGCCTTGGCCAGGGCGGCGCCATGATCCATGGCTTTAGACTGGCGCAGGGCCGGGTTAATGATCAGCAACAACCGTTGATACTGGCTCATGATCGGTCTCCACGAAGCTTGCAGTTGTTTCGCTACCCGCCACCACGAATCGCTGTGTTCGCCGGAGGGTCAGGTACCTGTTTCGTAGATTCAGAATCCTCCGAGGAGACGGCCTTGACGTTGATTTATATCAAGTGCCTGCGCCAGCAAGCGATTCACAGGCCGCTGCCACCCCTGCGCGTCACCGGACGGGTTGTCGAAGGCTAAGAAGACCGACTTTTGATTTGATCGCGATTGATCAATATCAATCGCGCCAAGGCCAACCGGGCTACATTGACCGAAACGCACGTGCCCTATGGTTCACAGACAGGAGAAGGCAATGACGATCCTATTGGCAAGTCAGCGGTTGCGCCTGTATGACCGCAATGAACTCGACGACGTGCTGCTGACGATGGCGCGCCAGGCCGCCACCCTGCTGCCGCCGGCGCACGCCGCGCTGATCGGAATCAGGCGCCGGGGCGAGCCCTTGGCCCAACGATTGCGCAAGCACATTGCACGCCAGACCGGCCAACCGGAACTCCCACTCTACCCTCTTGAGGTCAAACGCTACGCCGACGACCTGCAAGTGCTGCATTCCTTCACGCAATTGACCGAAAACCCGGTGCTGGCCAAACTGGACCTCGCCAACACCACGTTGCTGGTCGTTGATGATGTGCTGTTCGAAGGCCATTCGCTGCTGCGTACTTGCGCCTATCTGGCACAACTGGGCGCTCGTCGGGTCTACACCGCTGTATTGGTCGACCGGCACATCTGCCAGCAGCCAATCCGGGCCGACATTGTCGGTGTGCATCTGCAAGTGGCCGCCGCTGACATCGTCGAATGCAATGTGCCGCCCTTCGAACAGGATTTTTGCATAGAGGTCGTGCGCCACGGCGCCGTCCGCTGACGGGATGACGTCAAGCACTGGCGGGGCACTCTGGCCCGACAGCAGCGGCGCGACAACAGACCGGGTGGCACGCGCCATCCAAATGATATGTCTTGCCAATCGCGTTGGAGGAGACTTGCATGCGCACCCAACCCCCACTTCTTTTTGCCCTGCAAGGCAGCGAACTCTATGCCGCGCGCGTCGCCCAGCGGCTGGGTTGCTCGTTGGCACGACATGAAGAGCGAGACTATGAAGACGGCGAGCATAAATGTCGCCCGCTGGATCTGGTGAACGGCCGCGAAGTCGTGGTGTTTCATGGCTTGCATGGGGATGGTCGGCAGAGCGCCAATGACAAGTTGTGTCGCCTGCTGTTTTTCTGCAGCGCTCTCAAGGATGCCGGCGCCCGTCAGGTGCAGGTGGTGGCGCCGTACCTCTGCTACGGGCGCAAGGATCGGCGCAGCCAGCCTCAGGACCCGACCATCACGCGCTACGTCGCTGCGTTTTTTGAAGCCAGTGGCGTCGATCGCCTGATCACCCTGGAAGTACATAATCCGGCCGCGTTCGATAATGCGTTCGCCATGCCGGCGTGGAGCCTGCAATGCGCCGAACTGTTCGCCGGGCATTTCGCCGCGCAAGTCGGCGACGCTGAAGTGGTTGCCGTATCCCCGGACTCGGGTGGCAGCAAGCGGGCCGAGCAGTTTCGTCAGGCCCTGGAGCGACAACTGGGACGATCGGTCGGCAGCGCTCTGATGGAAAAACACCGGGCCCATACCACGCTGACGGGTACCCTCCTGATGGGCGACGTGAGCGGCAAGACAGCCATCGTGTTCGACGACCTGATCAGCACCGGCGCAACGCTCAAGCATGCCGGCCTTGCCTGCCAGGAGGCTGGAGCCACACGTTTGTTCGCAGCCGCCACCCATGGCTTGTTCACCGCTGGCAGTCAACTGTTCGACGTGCCGATCTTCGAACACATCGCGATCACTGACAGCGTGCCGCCGTTTCGCCTGCCGCCTGACTGTGTCACGCGCCACTTGCAGGTTCTCGACAGCACGGCCCTGATCGCCACCTGCCTGGCGGAAAATGGCGCATTTGATCGCTCTGAGCCAGCGCATTGATGGTCAAACGGATCGGGATTGGCTTTTTACCTGTTGTTGAACAGCCCCAGGACTGCCGGGAAAGACCTGACTCAGGTAGCCACACCTGCCGTGGGTGCGCGCCAGGCGGATTTCGTTAGCGACACTTGTTCAATCCTTACACCATCAAAACCGTGGTCGCGAGCACCACTCCAGATAGTCAAAATAACGTTACTTTTATAAACAAACTCTCAACCGTCGATCAGTAATATCGGTTTATTGACGATGTTCCGATATGCGGTCGCAATTTTTGAGCTCCTCCGGGTACAAACAAGATGGATCGCCGATGGAATATTGGCGTCTTCTACGGTTTAGCCTGATACGGAGATAAGCTCATGATTTTTAACGTACAAGATTTTGGCGCCAAAGGAGATGGGACCACAGACGACACCGCGGCGATACAGAGTGCAATTGATGCGGCCGCTGCGGCAGGTGGTGGACAGGTGTACATGCCAACCGGAACTTATATTGTTTCGGGTGGCGAGGAACCCTCCGACGGCTGCTTGATGCTCAAGAGCAACGTGTACTTGTACGGCGACGGCATGGGCGTCACCAACGTCAAGGTAGCTGACGGCTCAGATACCAAGATCACGGGGGTTATACGCTCCGCTTATGGCGAGGAGACCCACGATTTTGGCGTCAGCAACCTCACCATCGACGGCAACCGGGACCACACCACCGGCAAGATCGACGGTTGGTTCAACGGCTATATTCCCGGCCAAGAAGGCTACGACTCCAACGTCACCCTCGACAGCGTCGAGATCAAGGATTGCTCCGGGTACGGTTTCGACCCCCACGAGCAGACCGTCAACATGGTCATCAAGAACAGCGTGTCCCACGGCAATGGCCTGGACGGTTTCGTCGCTGACTTCCTCAGCGACAGCACCTTCGAAAACAACGTTGCCTACGACAATGACCGTCACGGTTTCAACGTCGTCACCAGTACCCACGACTTCACGCTTACCAATAACGTTGCCTACAACAATGGCGGCAATGGCATCGTGGTGCAGCGTGGCAGCGAGGACATCCCCTCCCCCAGCAACATCACCATCACCGGTGGCGAGGTGTACGGCAATGGCGCCGAAGGGGTGCTGATCAAAATGTCCAGCGAGGTGACCGTCAGCGGCCTCGACATCCACGACAACGCCACCGCCGGGATCCGCATCTACGGCAGCAACCATGTCGAGATCATCGACAACACGCTCACCAACAATTCCCTGGGCAGCCCCGTACCGGAAATCATCCTGCAGTCCTACGACGACACCCTGGGCGTGTCCGGCAAGTACTTCAATGGCAGCGATAACACGATCCAGGGCAACATCATCAGCGGCAGCGACCTGTCGACCTACGGTGTGGCAGAGCGCAATGAAGACGGCACCGATCGCAACGCCATTATCGGCAACACAATCAGTCACACCAGCAAGGGCGCCACGTTGGTCTATGGCGACGGCAGCTACGTCAGTGCCACGGTGCCGATGACTACCGTGCAAGGTACGGCGGGCAACGACACCCTGCTGGGCAGCGCCGAAAGCGAGATTTTCTACGGCGCAGCCGGCAACGACACGATCAATGGCGGGGCCGGTAGCGACATTCTGGTGGGCGGTGCGGGCATCGACAAACTCACCGGCGGTACCGGCGCCGATACGTTCCGTTTCGTCGCTCAGTCCGACAGTTACCGCAACGCAACTGCAAGCTTCGATGACACCGTCACCGACTTCGACGTCACCCAGGACAAGATCGACCTTGCCGGTCTCGGTTTCACCGGACTGGGCAATGGTCGTGGCGGCACCTTGCAGGTCAGCTACAGCGCCAGTAACGACCGCACTTACATCAAGGACTACGATGCCGACGCGAGCGGCAATCGCTTCGAGTTGATTCTCTCGGGCAACCTCGTCAGCACACTGAGCGCCAGCAACTTCATTTTCAATCGGGTGATCACCGGCACCAGCTCCAGCGACTCATTGCTGGGCAGCGATTCGGCCGACACCCTGCTCGGCCTCGCCGGAAACGACAACCTCAGTGGCGGCGCGGGCGACGATAAGCTCGACGGTGGGTCCGGCATGGACACCCTTACCGGTG
The DNA here is from genome assembly GCF_002091715.1 of Pseudomonas migulae NBRC 103157. Taxonomy (GTDB): domain Bacteria; phylum Pseudomonadota; class Gammaproteobacteria; order Pseudomonadales; family Pseudomonadaceae; genus Aquipseudomonas; species Aquipseudomonas migulae_A. The sequence goes on from NZ_BDAG01000053.1 coordinate 31,873, forward strand.
GCGACGGGGCGGATACCTTTGTGTTCTCGAGTCGCCTGGACAGTTACCGCAACTACAACACCGGCGGTGCCAACCTCAGCGACGTGATCACTGATTTCGATATCAGCGCCGACAAGATCGACCTCTCGGCCATTGGTTTTACCGGCCTGGGGGATGGCAAGAACAATACCGTTTACCTTGTGCTCAACAGTGCCGGCACCAAGACTTACATCAAGTCCCTGACCGCCGACGCCGATGGCAACCGCTTTGAAGTGACGCTGAACGGCAACTACGTCGACAAGCTGACCAGCGCCAATTTCGTCTTCGCTACGTCGTCACCGGTCAACCATGCGCCGGTGGTGGCAACGGCGTTGCTGGATCAGAACGCCACCGAAAATACCCCGTTCAGCTACGTGGTGCCGGCCAACAGTTTTACTGATCCGGATAACGACAGCCTTAGCTACATCGCCAAACTGGCGAATGGCAACGCCCTGCCCAGCTGGCTGACATTCGATGCCGCGACTCGTACGTTCAGCGGCACACCCAGCGATACCGCATCGGGCACCTACTCCATACAGGTCACCGCGGCCGACGGCAGCAACGCCACCGCCAGCGACAGCTTTACCCTCGCCGTGCAGGACGTGCCCGCCTCACCCACGGTGATCAACGGCACGCCGAACAACGATACGCTGACCGGCACCGCTGCCAACGAACAACTCTTCGGTGGCGCCGGTAACGACACGCTGAATGGCGGCGCGGGCAACGATATCCTGGTCGGTGGCACCGGGGTGGACAAACTCACCGGCGGCGCGGGTGCCGATGTATTCCGCTACACCTCGACACTCGACAGTTACCGCACCAGTTCCACCAGCGTCAGTGACCAGATCCTCGACTTCGACGCGACCGCCGACAAGATCGACGTCTCGGCGCTCGGCTACACGGCCCTGGGCAACGGTCTGAACGGTACGCTGCAAGTGACCTACAGCGCTTCGACCAACCGTACCTATCTCAAGGACCTTACCGTCGACGCCAACGGCAACCGCTTCGAAGTGTCGCTGGCGGGCAACCTGGTGAGCAGCCTGACGGCGAGTCATTTTGTTTTCGCCGGCCAGACCCCCCCGAGCAATGCCGCACCGGTGGTGGCCATCCCCCTCCTCGACCAGAATGCCACCGAAAGCACGCCGTTCAATTACACCGTCACCCATGACAGTTTCACCGACGCCGACCAGGATGCGTTGACCTACACCGCAACCCTCGCTGACGGTAGTGCCCTGCCCGCGTGGCTGAGTTTCAACGCCACCAGCCTGACGTTCAGCGGAACGCCGACCAGCACGGCTTCGGGCAACTACAACGTATTGGTCAAGGCCACCGATCCCTCGGGTGCGTCGGTCAGCGACAGCTTCGCTCTGGCGGTGGCCGATGCGCCTGCGAACAACATCACCGGCACCAACAATGCCGAAACCCTCAACGGCACAGCGGGTGCGGACCTGATCCTTGGCCTTGGTGGCAATGACACAATCAAAGCCGGTACCGGCGCGGACATCGTCGACGGCGGCGCCGGGCGCGACTCGCTGTACGGCGGCGACGGTGCCGACACCTTCCGCTACACCAACGTGCTCGACAGCTACCGCGACTACGACACCGGGGGCATCACGGCCACCGACACGATTTACGACTTCACTGCAGGCGTCGACAAGATTGATGTGTCAGGGCTGGGCTTTCTCGGCCTCGGCGACGGCAGCAATCACACGTTGTACATGACCCTCAACGCGGCCGGCGACAAGACCTACATCAAATCCGCCGACGCGGATGCCGATGGCAACCGTTTTGAAATCGCCCTCAACGGCAATTACGTCAACACCCTCACCGCCAGCGACTTCGTGTTCGGTGAGCGTGCCCAGCAGGACATCCTCTACCTGCCCACCCTCGGCCAATCCAATGCGCGCCTGTTGCGCATGACGGAGGACGACGATCAGTCCGGCACTTCGATGCTGGTCAAGGACCTGGACCGCTACACCCCTTATGACGTGCGTAGCCAGTTCACCGATGCCGATGGCAATGGCATTGACATCGCGGTGGGAGGCAGCACGGTCAACGGCCTGTCGACCATGGGCGCCGAGGAGCTGAAGCTGTGCTGGTGGTTGACCGACACCAACCAGCCCGGGCCTGCCCTGTTACGTGCCGTCGCGTTGCTGAACGACCAGCTCACCGAACTGCAATCGATCGATAACGTGACCATGGGCATCATTTGGGGCCAGGGCGAGGAAGCCGCCCAGGAGATCGCCCGCGCCACGGACAAAACAGCGGCAGCAGCGGACTACAAGGCCGCGACCCTGAAGGTGTTCGATTACCTGCATGCCCAGTTTGGCAACTTCAACGTGTACATCATGGAAACCGGTCACTACCAGGAGGATGCGGCGCGTGCCCGTGGTTACTCGGAAGAGAAAATTGCCTCGATCGTAGCCGGGGTCGGTTATGTTCGCGCCACCCAGGAAGCCATCGCCGCCGAGCGTGCCGACGTCAAGCTGGCGGTGGACTACACCGACCTGCCCTTGCGCTACGAAGTCGATCCGCTGGTGTACCCCGACGACGTCTGGCACTTGCACGAGGAATCGGCGGAAATCGTCGGCCAGCGCCTGGCCGACTACATCGCCGATGACCTTGGCTTTCAAGGCAACCCCGACGACAACAACAGCGTGCAAGAGATTTTCGACAACGCTCAAAACCAGGGCGGGATGATTTCCGGCACCGACCAGGCTGATACCCTGGTGGGCAGCTCGGGCAACGACACACTGGATGGCGACCTGGGCGCCGACTCCATGACCGGTGGCGACGGCAATGACATCTATGTGGTCGATAACGCGTCCGACAGCGTCACCGAAACCAACACATCACCCTCGCAGATCGATACGGTGCAGGCCTCGGTCAGCTGGACCCTGGGCGCCAATCTCGAGAATCTGGTGCTCACCGGCGTGTCGGACATCGATGGTACCGGCAACGGGCTGCGCAACTTCATCACCGGCAATGCCGCCGCCAACGTGCTCAATGGCGCCGCAGGGGTCGACAGCATGAGTGGTGGCGATGGCAACGACACTTACTATGTCGACAACGCCGACGACACCGTGATCGAGACCCAAGGCAATGCGGTGCCCGGAGGGATAGACAGTGTGCGCAGCAGTTTGGCGGCCTATACCCTCGGCGCCAATGTCGAGAATCTGTATATCGATAGCACGGGTGCCGCCACTGGCACGGGCAACGCGTTGGACAACACGCTGTTCGCCGGAGCCGGCAACAACGTGCTGGATGGGCGCGAGGGTAATGACACCGTGTCTTTTGGACGCGCCCTGTCCAGTGTCACCGCCAACCTCTCGACCTCAGCGCAACAAAACACGGGGGGCTCCGGGCTCGACACCTTGAAGTTCGTCGAAAACCTGACCGGAAGCGCCTACGCCGACAGTCTGTCGGGGAACAGCGCCGCGAACGTACTGAACGGTGGCGCAGGCAACGATACGCTGGTGGGAGGGTCGGGCGATGACCGGTTGATCGGCGGTGCAGGCACCGACAACCTCACCGGTGGCACTGGCGCAGATACTTACGCGTTTGGTGCGCTGTCTGACATGGGCATCGGGGCTTTGCGCGATGTGGTCAACGGCTTCAAGAGCGCCGAAGGCGATCATCTGGATTTCACCGGTCTGGACGCCAACCCACTGACCGCCGAAGTCGACCCCTTCACCTTCATCGGCAGCAATGCCTTCGACCCTGCCAACGCCACCGGACAACTGCGCTTTGCCGACGGCATTCTCTACGGCAGTGTCAACGCCGACGCCACCCCCGAGTTCGAATTCGAAGTGGTGGGCGTCAAGGAGCTGCACGCCAGCGATTTCACCGCCTGACGTCTTATGGGAGCGAGCGTGCTCGCTCCCATAAGGGAATTGCAGTACCCGAAAAATTAAAGGCCACTACAGACCCAATGGAGTGAGGGGACGAATTCCCTCGCCTCGGCGGTCATGCTCATTCCTCTTTGAACGCCGCAAGCAAGCGTTCACGCAAAGGCTTCATCAGGTAGTTCATCAAAGTGCGTTCCCCCGTGACCACCGTGACATCGGCAAGCATACCGGGGCGCACCAGCAGGCCGGCGGCCTGTAGCGAGACGACGGTGTCGGCGGGAATTTCGACCTTGGCGGAAAAGTACGGCTGGTGGGTCTGTTCATTGATCAACTGATCGGCCGACACCGTCTTCACCGTACCGATGACAGTCGGCGTATCCACCCGTTGCAGCGCAGTGAAATGCACATGCACCGGTAGACCCGGGCGCAACTTGTTAGCCATCAACGGCTCGAAACGCGCGGTGATCGCCATCGGCGCATCCAGAGGAACCACCTGCATCAGGGTTTGACCGGCCTGCACAACGCCCCCGACCGTGTGAATGCTCACGTCCATGACTTGCCCGGACACCGGCGCACGAATCGCACCGTTGTCGACTTCAAATTGAAAGGCGCGGATCTGGTCGGCATAACCTGCTGCTTCGGCAGAGACTTCACTGAGCTGGGTTTCGGCATCGCGACGAAACTCCTGCTGTGCCTGCAAGGCCTTGAGCCGGCTTTCATTGATCGCCTGGCGGGTCCTGCCGACATCGCCCACCCCGGAGGAAATCTGCCCGGCCAGTTGGGCTGCGTTGCGCTCGACCTCGAAGAGTTTGTTGCGCGGAACGTAGCCCTCACGAGCCAAATTACGCAGGCCTTCCAGCTCCTGCTGCAGGAAGCGCATCTGCGTATCGTTGTTGCGCTTGACGCCTTCATAGCCCAGCAATTGCTGCTGCAATGCTGCAGCTTCGTGTTCGATGATCTGCAAGCGACTGCCCAATTCCGCACGGCGGGTCACAAATAACTGGCTCTGCAAGGCCATGGAAGCCTTGACCCGTGGCTCGTCGGCGTGTTCCAGCAGTTCAGCGGGCCATTGGATTTCGGCTGAGCCCAGGCGCTCGGCAATCAATCGCGCCTCGATGCTGCGATCGTTGAGCAACTTGCCCCGGGTGACATCCAGTTGCGACTGCGCCTGCACCGTGTTGAGCTGTGCCAGCAACTGCCCTTGGGTGACGCGGTCGCCATCACTGACCAGCAGTTTTTCCACCACGCCGCCGACCAACGACTGCACCGCTTTGCGTTCGCCCGCCACCACCACGGTGCCGCTGCCCACGACACCCTGGTCGAGCGGCGCGAGGCAGGCCCAGAGCAGGAAACCACCCAGTGCCAGGGCCAGGAAAACCACGCCATAGCGTGCTGCACTCCCCGCGTCGGTGTTGGCGCTGGGCAGCGTAGCATTACCGCGTATGCTCGGCCTCTGCTCGCTGTACGTTTGTTGCCCGGGGGTCAAGTCATGCATCTTCGCCAGTCTCCTTGACCGCAGCCTGTCTTGGCCCCGGGATCAATGCCTTGAGCACCCGATCCCGTGGACCGAATGCGTGTTGAGTACCGTCCTTGAGCACCAGGATGTGATCGGCCACCGCGAGTACATTAGGCCGGTGGGTAATCAGCACCACGGTGCTGCCGGCGACCTTGAGCGCACTGATTGCCTGAACCAGCGCCAGCTCTCCGGCTTCATCAAGGTTGGAGTTGGGCTCGTCGAGCACGATCAGCGACGGCAGCCCATAGAGCGCGCGAGCCAGGCCGAGGCGCTGCTTCTGTCCGCCGGACAGCCCCAGCCCGCCGGGGCCCAGCGGCGTGTCGTACCCCTTGGGGAACCTCAGGATCATTTCGTGTATGCCCGCGTGACGCCCCGCCGCGATGATCTTGTCCGCGTCCTGCTCACCGAATCGGGCAATATTGTCGGCCACACTGCCGTCGAACAGTTCGATGTCCTGCGGCAGGTATCCCAGGTGCGGGCCCAGAGCGTCGTGAGACCATTGACTGATCTCGGCGTCGTCCAGACGCACCGACCCGCCCATGGCCGGCCACACCCCGACCAGCGCCCTGGCCAGCGTTGATTTACCACTGGCGCTGGGGCCGACGACGGCGAGCACGTCACCTTTGACCAGGTTGAAATTGATGCCCCGCAGGATGGGTTGCGAGGCACCGGGTGGGCCAACATACAATTGCTCCAGTCGCACTGCGCCGGTGGGTGGCGGCAAAGGCATGCGCAGGCGCTCGCGCGGATGCTGGGCAAGGAGCTGGCTCAGGCGCTGGTAACTCTGGCGGCCTGAGTTGAATTGCTTCCACGAGCCAATGGCGATTTCCACGGGGGCCAGGGCGCGCCCCAACAGCAGCGACATGGCGATCATCATGCCCGCCGACAATTGGCCTTCGAGTACCAGCAACGCGCCCAGGCCCAAGGCCAGCGATTGCCCGGAGATGCGCACGAAACGAGTCATCGAAGTGATACGCGCGCTGCGGTCGCTGGCATGGGCCTGGGCGGCAACGATGCGTTGCTGCAGCAGACTCCAGCGCTGGCGCAATGGCCCTAGCATGCCCAAGGCCTGGATGACTTCGGCATTGTGGAACGTGCTGTTTACATAAGTTGAAGACTGCACACCCAGCCGATTGGCTTCGCCCAGACGCGTTCGCGTCGCCAACTCCCCCCACAGTGCCAGACCGATCAGGACCAGGGCCAGAACCAGCGTCAACACGCCGAACCAGGGATGGAAGATGAACGCTACCAGCAAAAAGATCGGCAACCATGGCGCATCGAGCAACGCAATCAGGCCCTGACCGGTGATCAACTGCCGCAGCGTCGCCAGATCGATGAGCACCTGAGCCGGGTTGGCATTGTGCTCGCGAAGGCCGCGGGCGAAGGCGGCGTCGAAAATCCGCTCGCCCAAGGCATCGTCGAGTCCCGCGCTCATGCGAATCATCACCGCACCGCGAACCCACTCGATCAGGGCGCTGAACATGAACAGTCCCAGCGCGATCAAAGTGAGCATGAACAAAGTGGTTTCGTTGCGACTGGTGAGGACCCGGTCGTACACCTGCATCATGTAGAGCGACGGCACCAGCACCAGCAGGTTGATCACGCCACTGAACAGTGCCAACGACCAAAACACCCGGCGGTAGGAGAGTAAAGCAGCATCAATGTCATGACGCGGATCGAGAAGAAAACCCATACAAAGTTGCTCGCAAAAGAATGAGTCGGTCCAGGACGCAATCCATCGCGAGCGTCTACCCCACGGGCGAAACGCTAAATGCAGTCTGACGTGCCGTTATCAGAGACGGTCCTCGTCGCTACAGGCGCCAATAACTGACAACGCGACCTCGGGATAGTGCCGGTTATGCAGGCAGGGCTTTCATGTGGCTGACGGGCGGGTATGCGCGCTGCATTGGGGAGTCGCGGCATGTCACTTTCGCTAGAACGCTTCCTTTGCCGTTACTTGTTGAGGCGCAGAGCATCAAAAGCATTTCGTTCCTCGCAGTCGGTGAAGTCATTTGCGCGGTGACCAGACCCGCTAGACTGGCCAGACCAAAAGTACCGAATAATCCGTGCTCATAAGCTCATCCTTCGCGAAACCAATCGTGTTCCCGGATGAGTAACGGCGTTTTTTAGTCTGGTCACCTTCGGTCGAAATGAAGTTTTCGATAAACGGTCTGGCGCCTGATTAAGGCTGCAAGCCACTGATAAGCACTAGTTATCGACTAAACGTACCGCCGACTGCCGTGACACAAACATTTGCTTACAAAGCAGCAGCTCGCTAAAGAACGAGTCTGTGACTACAAGTGATAGGTTGAGCTGCCTGACCTGGCCATGAGATGCACAGCCTGAATTATGCGCATCCAACTTCCCCGCCTTACCTCCTTCGGGGTCTACGTCGCCCTTTCGTGCATGTTTGCGGCTGCATGGTTCACCCATCCTGCTCCTGAGCATTCTTCCTTTGCCCTGATGAGTCCGGTGAGGGCTGCTGCCGAGCAAGTCGCCAAACCCGTTTATACCAGTCGTTTTGCCTCTTCCGGGCTGGTGGACTTCGTGCATTCCTCGGCAGTCACCGCCTTGCCTGACGGCAGCCTGATGGCAGTCTGGTTCGCCGGCACTCGCGAAGGTGCCTCCGACGTGCAGGTGCGCTCTGCCCGCTTCGACGCGAAAACTGGCGAATGGGGTGCGGAACAGGTATTGGCGACTCGGGATTCGACCCAACAGGGCACTCGAAAATACATCCGCAAACTGGGCAACCCGGTCATTGCGCTCGCACCGGACAGCCGCCTCTGGCTCTTTTACGTTTCCGTGTCCATGGGGGGCTGGGCCGGTAGTGCGGTCAACGTGATGGTCTCTGACGACTTTGGTCGCCAGTGGTCCGAGCCACGCCAATTGATCACTTCCCCCTTTCTGAATATCAGCACCCTGGTACGTTCCGCCCCGATCTTTCACACTGACGGTTCCATTGGCTTACCGATCTACCACGAGTTTCTGGGCAAGTTTGCCGAATACCTGTACCTGAGTGCAGACGGTGATGTGATCGATAAATTCCGCATCAGCCGCGGCACTAACTCCTTGCAACCCACGGTCGTTCCACTGGATGGACAGCGTGGTATCGCCTTGCTGCGCTATGCCGGCAACACCCATCATCGTGTGCTGGCGACCCGCACTGAAGACGCCGGCCAGACCTGGAGCGAGCCTTATCCACTGGATCCCTCGAATCCCAATTCCTCGTTGGCGGCCGTCGCCACACCCGAGCAAGGCTTGCTGGTGGCGCTCAATGACTTGCAGGACGGGCGCTTCAAACTGAGCCTTTATGGCACCGATGCAAAAATGGACGATTGGCGCTCGCTGCGAGACCTCGACAAATCACCTGATCCAGAGGGCGATACGTTTTCACCCGAGGCTTACAAGGAAATCATTGGCAGGGAGTTTCGCGGTTCCAGTGGCGCACTTCGCCAACCGCTCGAGGCGCA
>NZ_BDAG01000054.1 GCF_002091715.1 Pseudomonas migulae NBRC 103157
AACAGGATCGTCGTTGGTCAGACGGGGTCGCGCTGGGCTATGGTATTTGCATCGCCCCAACCCATCGAGCTCACATGCCCCTCCTCCCCCGCACCCACCCTCGCCTGTCTGCCGCCGCCACGCTCGGCATTGCGGTGGGCATTCTGGCTCCGGCCGATTCGATCATCAGCAAAATCCTTTTCGGCTGGAACGCCGGGGTCTGGACTTATCTGCTGCTGATGCTCTGGCTCACCACACGCGCCAAAGCGCCGGACGTGAAGCGCATCGCCGAAGTCGAAGATGAAAACGCTGGATTGGTGCTGCTCCTGGTCTGCATCGCTGCGATTGCGAGCCTGGCGACCATCAGCTTCGAACTCGCCGGCAGCCGGGATCTGGAAACGACCCGCAAGCTGCTGCGCTACGGTTTCACCGCGCTGACCGTGATCGGTTCATGGCTGCTGATCGGGGTGATTTTCAGCGTGCATTACGCCCGTCTGTTCTACACCTGGGACGGCAAAGACCTGGCGCTGCGTTTTGCCGAAGGCCTGACCACCCCCAATTACTGGGACTTCCTGTATTTCTCGTTCACCATCAGCGCGGCGGTGCAGACTTCCGATGTCGGCGTGGCGACCCGGGAATTGCGCAAGATCGTGTTGGCGCAATCGCTGATCGGTTTTCTGTTCAACACAGCGATCCTCGGGTTTTCGATCAACATCGCCGCCGGCCTGTTCAACTGATTCGTGCACAAACGTTCTAGGCATCGCCCTCGCCAAGGGCGTTAAATACGTCGGCAATCCGTCTCACAGGTGCAGCATGACAAGCCACAACTGGATCGATCTGGCCCAGGACGCCGACACCGGCATCGAGACGCTGCGCGCGCATTTCGAGGGCCACGCCTACGACCCGCACTGGCATGACAGCTATCTGGTGGGCGTCACCGAGCAAGGGGTGCAGCAATTCAACTGCAGGCGGGCCCGGCACCAGAGCACGCCGGGCAAGGTGTTTTTGCTCGAACCGGGTGACATTCACGACGGCGAAGCACCGACGGTCGACGGTTTTACCTACCGCATGCTGTACCTCGATCCGCAGTGGTTGAAGCGCGAACTCAGTGCCGTGTTCGACAACGCGCCGGACAACAGTCAACTGAGCTTCGCCAATACCTTGGCCACCGACGTGCGCCTGGCCCACGCCACCAGCCTGGCGTTTCAGGCGCTGCACAACGGCGAACTGAAAATCGTCCGCCAGACCGCCCTCGATGGCTTGCTCGAACGCCTCACCACTCACCTGCACTGGCGCGCCCGTTATGGCCAGGACCCGCGTTTGCCCCTGGTGGCGCAGAAGGCTCGGGAATATCTGCACGCCCATGCCCACGAGGACATCGGCCTCGACCAACTCGCAGCCGCAACGGGCGTCGATCGCTTTCGCCTGACCCGTGCGTTCAAGGCTGCTTACGGCATCGCCCCGCACGCCTATCTGGTGCAATTGCGCCTGGCCACGGCCCGCAGAATGCTGGCCCGAGGTGAACAACCGGCCACGGTGGCCATGACGTTGGGGTTCGCCGACCAGAGTCATCTGGGCCGCTGGTTCGTGCGGGCCTACGGCCTGACGCCCGCGCTGTATCGCAAGCGCTGCTCAAATCTTCCAGACAGTTGACCGTGGGATTGTGAAGATCGACTTCAAAGATCTTCACCGGAGTTTGCCCGCGATGCTATCCACTTTCCCGACGTTACTGCCCTTCCTGTTGTTTGCGTTCGTGGCGTCGATCACGCCCGGCCCGACCAACATTCTGGTGTTGAGCAACAGTGCCCGATACGGCTTGGTGGCCGCCGTGCCGATCATCTTCGGCGCCTGTGCCAGCGCCGCGACAATTGTGTTGTTGGTCGGCAGCGGTGCAGGAGCGTCGTTGACCGCTTGGCCCGGCGTGCAAACCGCGATGCAGTGGATCGGCGTGGCGTGGCTGAGTTACCTGTCCTGGCAGATCTTCAGCGCCCCGGCCGAAGCCGTCACCGCGCGGGACGCCGATGCCCGACTCGGATTGGTGGGGGCCGCCGGCCTGCAATTGATCAACCCGAAAACCTGGATGATGGCGCTGGCTGTGGTCGGTGTCTTTGCCGGGGGCGGCGAACAGCGTCTGGTTCACGTGATGTATTTGTCGCTGGCGTTTTTCCTGATATCCCTGCCGTGCCTGGGGGTCTGGGCATTGCTCGGCGCAGGGTCGACGCGGTGGTTGCGCTCGCCCCGGGCCATGCAACGCTTCAATCGCTGCATGGCCCTGTTGCTGTTGGGTTCGGCCTGGTTGAGTCTTTGGGCCTGAATCCCGTTCGTCGGCCATTGTCGGACAATCGACGCTGCGGGACTTGACAGCGAATTGGATTTTGCGGTCTTCTGAAACCGGTTTCAGTGCTATCGCAAACGCATGAACCTTATAAATCCAATAAGAAGGTTTCAGCCCGTGAATGATTTCTCCGCCGCCCAGCGCAGCCGCGTCACCATGCTTGATGTCGCCGAACACGCCAAAGTCTCCAAGGCCAGTGTGTCGCGTTTCATCGGCGATGATCGCGCCTTGCTGTCCGATGCGACGGCCCTGCGCATCGAGCAGGCGATTGCCGAACTGGGCTATCGGCCGAACCAGATGGCACGCGGTCTGAAACGCGGGAAAACCCGCCTGATCGGTATGCTGGTCGCCGACATCCGCAACCCTTATTCAATTGCCGTGATGCACGGGGTGGAAACCGCCTGCCGTCAGCACGGTTACAGCCTGGTGGTGTGCAACACCGACCGCGATGACGAGCAGGAATGCCAGCACCTGGCCCTGCTGCGCTCCTACAACATCGAAGGGCTGATCGTGAACACCCTCGGCCACCACCGCGACGCCTTGCAGGAACTGCATCGGGAAATGCCCTTGGTGCTGGTGGACCGCAAGGTCGAGCACCTTGAAAGCGACATGGTCGGGCTGGACAACCCGCAAGCGGTCGAGATCGCCATCGCTCACCTTGAAGATCGCGGTTATCGCGATGTGCTGATGGTGACCGAACCGTATGACGGCACCAGTTCGCGAATCGAGCGCACCAGCAGCTTCAAGGCGCAGATCGCTCAGCGTTCGACGCTGCGCGGGACGCTGATTGAAACCGGCAGTGAGCTCACGGCACACCTCAGAACTTTTATCGACACACCCGGCCCCGGCCCGAAGGCGCTGTTCTGCGCGAACGGGATTGCGGCGCTGGCCGCTACCCATGCGTTGCGTGAGTTGAAATGCAACCTGTTTGAAGGGATCGGTCTGATAGCCCTCGATGACCTGGATTGGTATCCGCTGGTGGGCAGTGGCATTACCGCCCTCGCTCAACCGACAGCCGAGATTGGCGCGAGCGCGTTTGAATGCTTGCTCAAGCGCTTGCGCGGGGATGACGGGCCGGTGCGGACCCTGGATTTTTCGGCGCGGTTGATTGTGCGGGGGTCGACGCTTGGAAACTTTCGGTGAATGTTATGGCCCCTTCGCGGGCGAGCCTCGCTCCTGCGGGTTATGCGATCACCTGTAGGAGCGAGGCTTGCCCGCGTAGAGGCCCGACAGATCACCACGACTCTTCATGCCATTTTTTTTGAACAAAAATGAAACCGGTTTCAGAGGTCCAGAATAATGCATAAACCACCTGTATCCATCAGCCTCTCCAGCTACGGCGCCGACCTTGTACGCCAACGCGGACAAGGCAGTTTCGTCGATATCCTTCACGCCGCCGGTGCCCATTGCATCGAATGGCGCGAAGAGTTGCTGACGATCGAAGACCCCGCCCAATTGGCCGATGCCACCCAGGCCAAGGGCCTCGAAAGCGTGTATTCCTCGCCGATCGAACTGTGGTTGGCCGGGCAGCCCAAACCCAATCCCGAACTGATCACCGTCCTGCAACGCGCCCAGGCTTTCGGTGCCAAATGGCTGAAGGTGCCCCTCGGATACTTCACCGACACCAGCGACCTGCAGACCCTCGCCCGGACCCTGGGCAAAAGCGCCGTGCAGTTGCTGGTGGAAAACGATCAGACCTTGCACGGCGGACGCATCGAACCGTTCCAGCGCTTTTTCGCCGCGGTCGAGCAGCACGATCTGCCGATCAAAATGACCTTCGACATCGGCAACTGGCACTGGCAAGACCAGTCCGCCAGCAGCGCCGCCCGCCTGCTCGGTCGCCATGTCGGCTACGTGCACTGCAAGGCCGTCTCACGGCGGGCCGACGGCAAACTGATTGCCATACCGCCTGCCGCCAGTGACTTGCATCTGTGGGAACAACTGCTGCGGCACATGGCCCAAGGCGTCATGCGGGCCGCGGAATATCCGCTGCAAGGCGACGATCTGGTACAGCTCACCACCGAGCATGTCGCCGCCCTCGCACGCCTCGGCAACACACGCCTGGAGAGCGCTCATGTCTGAGATCGATATTCTGTCGTTCGGCGAAACCATGGCGATGTTCGTGGCCGATCACAATGGTGACCTGGCCAACGTCGACCACTTCCACAAGCGCATTGCCGGCGCCGACAGCAACGTCGCCATCGGGTTGTCGCGACTGGGATTCAACGTGGCGTGGCTGAGTCGGGTGGGTGACGATTCGCTGGGGCGGTTCGTGATCGACACCCTGAAAAAGGAAGGCATCGATTGCCGTAACGTTGCCATCGACGCCGCCCACCCGACCGGGTTTCAACTCAAGTCGCGCACCGATGATGGTGACGATCCCATGGTCGAGTACTTCCGGCGCGGATCGGCGGCGAGTCATTTATCGCCGCAATCGATCGTCCCCGAGCTGCTCAGGGCGCGGCACTTGCACGCCACCGGCATTCCTGCAGCGCTATCGGAAACGGCGCGGCAGATGTCGTTGGAACTGATGACACGCATGCGCGAGGCCGGGCGCAGTGTGTCCTTCGATCCGAACCTGCGCCCGAGCCTGTGGGCCAACACGCAACAGATGATTACCGAAATCAACCGCCTCGCCGCCCTCGCCGACTGGGTGCTGCCGGGTTTGAGCGAAGGTCGCTTGCTGACCGGCTTCGAAGACCCCGCTGATATCGCGGCGTTTTACCTCGACCAGGGCGCCGAAGCCGTGGCGATCAAGCTCGGCCCCCACGGCGCGTATTACCGCACGCATCTGGATGAAGGTTTTGTGGCGGGTGTGCCCGTGGAAACCGTGATCGACACCGTCGGTGCCGGCGATGGTTTTGCTGTCGGCGTGATCAGCGCGCTGCTGGAAAACCTTAGCGTTGCGGACGCCGTGAAACGCGCCAACTGGATTGGTAGCCGGGCGGTGCAGAGTCGGGGGGATATGGAGGGGTTGCCGACCCGTTCCGAAATGTCCGCCGAATTCGAGACCGCCTTTCGCGAGCAAGCCCACGCCCACATTCGACCGGGTTCGTCCCCGCATTTTGTGTCCGACACAGATCCAAATGTGGGAGCGGGCTTGCTCGCGAAGGGGCCCGCACAATTACTGAACATCTAAACCCGTTACCTGCTGCGACAAAAACAACAAGCTCAGGAGCACCATCATGAAAACCGCAACGCTCGCCGCCCGCCGCTGGTGGTACATCATGCCCATCGTATTCATCACCTACAGCCTGGCGTACCTGGACCGCGCCAACTATGGCTTCGCTGCCGCCTCCGGGATGGCCGCCGACCTGATGATCACGCCCGGCCTGTCGTCGATGCTCGGCGCGCTGTTCTTCCTCGGCTACTTTTTCTTCCAGGTGCCGGGGGCGATCTACGCACAAAAGCACAGCGTGAAGAAGCTGATCTTCGTCAGCCTGATCCTCTGGGGCAGCCTGGCCACCTTGACCGGAATCGTCTCCAACGCCTACTGGCTGATCGTTATTCGCTTCATGCTCGGCGTGGTCGAAGCCGCCGTGATGCCGGCGATGCTGATTTACCTGTGCCACTGGTTCACCCGCGCCGAACGCTCCCGGGCCAATACCTTCCTGATCCTCGGCAACCCGGTGACCATGCTCTGGATGTCGGTGGTGTCGGGTTATCTGGTGCAGCATTACAGCTGGCGCTGGATGTTCATCATCGAAGGCTTGCCGGCAGTGCTTTGGGCGTTTATCTGGTGGCGTCTGGCGGATGATCGTCCGGCCCAGGCCAAGTGGCTCAGCGACCAGGAAAAGCACGATCTGGAAAGCGCCCTCGCCGCCGAACAGGTCGGCATCAAAGCCGTGAAGAACTATGCCGAAGCCTTTCGCTCGCCGAAAGTGATCATCCTGGCCCTGCAGTTTTTCTGCTGGAGCATCGGCGTCTATGGTTTTGTGCTGTGGCTGCCGTCGATCCTCAAGGCCGGCGCGCAAATGGACATGGTCGAAGCCGGCTGGCTCTCCGCGCTGCCGTATCTGGCGGCAGTGATCGGCATGCTGTTGGTGTCCTGGGGTTCGGACAAACTGCAAAAACGTAAACGCTTTGTCTGGCCGCCGCTGTTGATCGCTTCGATTGCGTTCTACGGCTCATACGCGCTGGGCGCCGAACATTTCTGGTGGTCGTACACCCTGCTGGTGATTGCCGGCGCCTGCATGTACGCACCTTACGGACCGTTCTTCGCGATCATTCCGGAAATTCTTCCGGCCAACGTCGCCGGTGGCGCCATGGCCTTGATCAACAGCATGGGCGCACTGGGATCGTTTGGCGGTTCCTATCTGGTCGGCTATCTGAACAGTTCGACCGGTTCGCCCGGCGCGTCATACCTGCTGATGAGCGGTGCGCTGATGCTGTCGGTGGTGCTGACGATTTTCCTCAAGCCCGGCGCAAGTGACCGGGAGCGTCCTTCGGTTGCGGTAACGCGCCCAACCGCCGCCCATCCTTGAATTGATGCAGAGATGAATACGATGAAAAAGCAGGTTGTACTGTACAAGAAACTCTCGCCGCTGCTGATGGCCCGTCTGCATGAGCAGACCGAGGTGACGCTGATCGACAGCCTCGACGCCGACGGGCTCGCGCAGTTGCGTAAAGCCCTGCCCCGCGCCCAGGGCCTGCTCGGCGCCAGCCTGAAACTGGACGCTGGGTTGCTCGACCTCGCGCCCAATCTGCAAGCCATTGCCAGCGTGTCCGTGGGCGTCGACAACTACGACATCGACTACCTGACCGAGCGACGCATCCTGCTCAGCAACACCCCGGACGTGCTCACCGAAACCACCGCCGACACCGGTTTTGCGCTGATCCTGGCGACGGCCCGGCGCGTGGTGGAACTGGCGAACATGGTTCGCACCGGTCAGTGGAAACGCAACATCGGCCCCGCGCAGTTTGGCACTGATGTGCACGGTAAAACCCTGGGCATCATCGGCATGGGGCGGATTGGCGAAGCGCTGGCCCAGCGTGGGCATTTCGGTTTCGGCATGCCGGTGATCTACCACAGTCACTCGCCGAAACCGGCGGTGGAGCAGCGCTTCGATGCGCAATACCGCAGCTTGCCAGAGCTGTTGCAACAGGCTGATTTCGTTTGCCTGACGTTGCCACTGACCGCTGAAACCGAAGGATTGATCGGCGCAGAGCAATTTGCGCTGATGGGTCCGCAAACCATCTTCATCAATATTTCACGGGGCAAAGTCGTGGACGAAGCAGCGCTGATCGAGGCCTTGCGTTCGGGGCAGATTCGCGCGGCGGGGCTGGATGTGTTCGAGCGTGAACCGTTGAATCCAGACTCACCGCTGTTGCAGTTGAACAATGTGGTGGCAACGCCGCACATTGGCTCGGCGACCCATGAGACTCGGGAAGCGATGGCCACCTGTGCAGTGGACAATCTGCTGGCGGCGCTGGCGGGTGAGCGGCCGAAGAATCTGGTGAATGTGCGGGCGTGGAAGGCCTGAGAAATTTGGCGCCTGAAAGTCCGTCTTCGCGAGCAAGCCCGCTCCCACATTGGTTTTGTGAACGCCACAGATCTAATGTGGGAGCGGCGGTGCGACGATTCGACTTGCTCGCGATGAGGCCGGCACAGACAACGCAAAGCCCTCAGGCCCGCCGAGCCTCAAGAAGATCACCCGCACACAACGCAATCCGCCGACACGCATCCGCCAGTTTCTGTCGGTCGACCACCAGCCCGATCCGGATATGCCCCGCCGCGCTGGGCCCGAACGCTTCGCCGGCCAATACCGACACGCCATAGCCCTCCAGCAATCGCTCGGCGAAGTGCTGGGCAGAGAGCCCGGTCTGACGTACATCGACCATCACGAACATCCCGCCATCCGGCCGCACCGCCCGCAATCCAGGACATGCGTTCAGGCTCGCACACACCAGGTCGCGACGCTGACGATATTCCTCGCGCATCATTGCCACTTCCGGCAGATTCCCGTCCAGCGCAACTTGCGCCGCGTTCTGCACAAAATCCGGAATGCCGAACAGCATGCACAGCGACAGATGTTCCAGATGATCGATCAAGGTTTTCGGCCCGATCACCCAGCCCACTCGCCAGCCGCTCATGGCGTGGGATTTGGACAGGCTGTCGATCGTCGCGGTGCGCTCGGCCATGCCCGGCAGGCTGGCCGGACTGATGTGCTCGCCTTCGTACAACAAATCGCTGTAAACCTCGTCACTGATCAGCCACAGATTGTGCCGGACACAGAGCGACGCCAGTTCCTGCCAGATCATCAGCGGCAAACTGGCGCCGGAAGGATTGTTGGGACTGTTGAGCAAAATGGCCCGGGTTTTCGGCGTAATCAGCGCCGCGACGTCCGCCGGATCGACCCGAAAGCCGTTCTCCGAGCGCACCGCCACCGGCACCACCCTGGCGCCGCAAGCGCCAAACACGCCTTCATAGGTCACGTACATGGGTTCGGCGACGATCACTTCATCGCCAGGATCGAGCAGGCATTGCACGACCGAGTACACCCCGCATTGCGCGCCGGGCATCACGATCACTTCATCGACACCCACCGTCTGCCCGCTGCGCCGCCGATGACGACTGGCGATACTGTCGCGCAGCCCACGACTGCCGCGCACTTCTGCGTAATGGGTATCGCCGGCCAACAGGCTGTCGATGCACGCCTGAACGATGGGCCGCGGCGTATCAAAGTCCGGATCGCCCACTGACAGCAGCAACACATCGACGCCTTGCTCTCGTAATTCCAATGCTCGGTAATGAATTTGCCAGGCCGCAGCGCCGTCGCCGGCGATTCGTTGGGTCAAGGCTGAATAGCGCATGTATTTCTCCAGTCGCGCGTGTTCCTAGCCTCAACCCTATCTCAAATCACGAAACGCGCCACCATCGCATTCAAATCAACGGCCAGGCGCGACAGTTCATGACTGGCGGCGCTGGTCTGATTGGCACCCGCGGCGGACTGGGTGGCCAGGTCGCGAATGTTCACCAGGTTGCGGTCGACTTCACGGGACACCTGCGCCTGTTCTTCGGACGCGCTGGCAATGACCAGGTTGCGTTCGTTGATCAGATGGATCGACTGGGTGATCTGCTCCAGCGCAATGCCAGCGGCACGGGCCATTTCGAGGGTACTTTGGGTGCGCTGATTGCTTTGCTGCATCGATGACACCGCCTCGCCCGTGCCGTTCTGAATGCTGGCGACCATCTTCTCGATTTCCTGAGTCGATTGCGCAGTGCGATGCGCCAACGCCCGCACCTCGTCCGCCACCACCGCAAAACCACGCCCTGCTTCACCGGCGCGAGCCGCTTCGATCGCCGCGTTCAGGGCCAGCAGGTTGGTCTGTTCGGCGATGGCACGGATCACGTCCAGCACCTTGCCGATGTCGCGCCCCTGAGTCGCCAGGCCTTCGATCATCAGCGAGGTGTTTTGCACGTCATGGGTCATGGTCTGGATCGCGTCGACGGTTTCCACCACGCGGTCGCGACCTTCTCGAGCGGCCTGGGTCGACTGGTTCGAAGCTTCTGAAGTCGATACCGCATTGCGCGCCACTTCTTCCACAGCCGCGGTCATTTCGTTGACGGCGGTGGCGGCCTGTTCGATTTCGTTGTTTTGCTGTTGCAGGCCGCGGGACGCTTCTTCGGTCACGGCGCTGAGTTCTTCGGCGGCGGCGCCCAGTTGCGTGGCGGAACCGGCGATCTGCTCGATGGTTTTGCGCAGGTTGCCTTGCATGGTGGACAAGGCGCCGAGCAACCGGGCCGGTTCGTCCTTGCCATCGACTTCAATGGCGTTGGTCAGGTTACCGCCGGCGATGGTTTCCGCTGCCTGCACCGCACGGTTCAACGGCGTAACGATGCTGCGGGTCAGCAGCCAGGCCAGCAGTACGGTCATGAGCGCCGCTACCACTGACACCCCGATGATTCCGTTCACGGCTGTGTTGTAGTTATCTTCGGCGACGTGCCCTGCTGCTTTAGCGCCCTCGATGTTGTAGGTCACCAGTCGATTGAGCTGTTCGCCCATCTGGTCGGTGCCGTCCTTGATCCGCGTGTTGATCAGGGTGCGCATCTCGTCAATTTTATTCTGGCGCGACAGGTCCAACATTTCGCGCTGGGCTTGCATGTAATTGTCCAGGGTCGCGCTGAACACTTTATACAGTGCCGCTTCGTCCGGGCCCGCCGGCAATGCGGCGTAGGCGGCCTGGGCCTTGCGTGCCTTGTCGTTAAGCACGCCGATACGGGTTTCAGCTTCCTGCAAACTGGCCGGCTCGCGGTTGACCAGAATGCGGAACGACAGGATGCGCATGCGCAGGATATTTTCGGTGACATTGCCCAGGAAGCCGACGCTGGGCAGTTGGGTGCTGCCCATGTCGATCGAGGACTGGCGGATGATCGACATGCGGTTGACCGCAAACACACCCAGCACAATCACCAGCAAGGCGATGAAGGCGAAACCCAGGAAAGCTCGAGGCGCGATATTCAGATTACGCAAGGACATAGGAAGTTACTCGGGTGATAGAAGCTTCGAGCGTCCTTGCCGTAATCACTGGCGGGCGGGCGTTGAGGCGCACCGTTCAGGTTGGCGCCACTGTTGTAATAGGTTTGTGTGCGCCTGATATCTGTATCGGCTGGGGTTGAGGATTTTTGCGGGGATTTGCGAAATATTTTTCATGGGGTTACGAGTGTTTCACCCGTGAAACACTCTAAAAAGTCCGCGATCACCCAAACGCTGTAGGAGCCGGCTTGCTGGCGATAGCGGTGGGTCAGCCAACCTGTTTTTTGACTGGACGGACGCCATCGCCAGCAAGCCGGCGCCTACAAGGATTGTGGGGTATCAGGTTTTACGCGCGGCGATACGCCAGACCCGCGCAATATCGCTCGCTCGCTCACTGAGCAACCGTGGAGCCTCGGTGCACGCCTGTTCCAGTGTCATCGGCCCGTTCACCACGGCAAACGCTGCATCGATGCCATGCTCGTACAAAGCCTGATAGCCCTCGCCCAAGGTGCCGGCGATGACGACGACCGGTACGTCGTTTTGCCTGGCAATCCGTGCAACGCCAAACGGTGTCTTGCCGCGCAAGGTCTGCGCATCGAAACGGCCTTCGCCGGTGATCACCAGGTCGGCGCCCTTCACCGCTTCGGCCAGGCCAACCAGTTCGGCGACCACTTCAACTCCGGCCTTGAACTGCGCCCCGAGAAACGCCTTGGCGGCAAACCCCAGACCACCCGCTGCGCCGCTACCGGGTTCGTCGCGTACGTCTTTGTTGAGGACTTGAGTGCACAGCTCGGCAAAGTGCCCGAGTGCGTGATCCAGGTGCTCGACCTGCGCAGGCGTCGCGCCTTTCTGTGGGCCGAAAATCGCAGAGGCACCGTGGGGGCCGCACAGCGGATTGTTGACGTCGGCGGCGATATCGAAGCGCACCCGAGCCAGACGCGGATCGATGTCACTCAGGTCGATGCGGGCCAGTTGCGCCAGCGCCAGACCGCCCGGCGCCAGGGGTTCGCCCTGGGCATCCAGCAGCTGCACGCCCAAGGCTTGCATCGCCCCGGCACCGCCGTCGTTGGTGGCGCTGCCGCCAATCGCGAGGATCACTCGTTGCGCCCCGGCATCGAGTGCGGCGCGGATCAGCTCGCCGGTGCCGAACGTGCTGCTGATGCAGGCATCACGCTGCCCCGGCGGTACGAGTTGCAAACCACTGGCTTCCGCCATTTCGATGATGGCGGTCAGGCTCTGTGGCAGCCAGCCCCACGCGGCGTCGACCGTTGTGCCCAGCGGGCCTCGGACGTTGGTACGACGCAGTTGACCTTCGCATGCCGCCAGAATCGATTCGACCGTGCCTTCTCCGCCATCGGCCATCGGGCATTTGATCAACTGCGCATCGGGCCAGACTTGCGCCAGCCCAAAGGCAATGGCATCAGCCACACCCTGGGCACTCAGGCTGTCCTTGAACGAATCGGGGGCGATGACGATCTTCATGCGAATTCTCCAGTTCCAAGGCCCTCATGCTGCCAGCAGGCCTGAACAATAACGCCGGTCCGCTGCACAAGCGGCATGGAGGATTATTGTTCATTTCTACAAAACCGGAGACTTGCGCATGCCTCTGCAGGAGCCGGCTTGCTGGCGATCGAGTTAACGCGGTGTTCCTGATCCACCGCGTCGTACGCAATCGCCAGCAAGCCGGCTCCTACAGGGGCGGTGTCGTTCAAGGGAGGGTGTCGGTCTGTGGGAGCAGTTGTACGCCGAGATAAAGGGCGAGCATGCCATCGAGCCTCAACGGATCGACGCCACTCAGCTCGGCAATCCGCTCCATGCGATAACGCAAACTGTTGCGATGAATGCCCAACGCATCGGCACAGGCCTGGCTTTGGCCATCGTGTTCGCACCAGCTGCGCAAAGTCGCCAGCAGTTGACCGTTACCATCCTTGGCGATGACTTTACGCAGTGGTTTGAGCAGTTCGTCCAGCGCATCATCGTTGCGGTGCCGCCAGAGCATCACCGGCAGGCGATAACGGGTCAGCGTCAACAAGCGCGAATGCGGCAGGACATCACGCCCATAGGCCAGCAAGTCACCGACCCGGCGATAGCAACGGCGCAAGCCCGACAAGCCATCCGCCTGCCCGCCCACAGCGATGCGCAAGATATTCCAGCCAAGGCCATCGAGCTTTTCCAGCAGCCGGTCGTTCTCGATGGCCTGGCTCGCCGGTCGGCACCACAGCAACGAAGACTTGGCGGAACTCACGCACCAACTGTCCGGGTAACGCGAGGTCAGCCAGGCGCTGAGCGCGTCGACGGTTTGCCCTGGCCCGTGTTCCATCCCAAGTTCGAACAGATACGGCACCCGTGTCATCTGCGGTTTTAGCCCAAGCTGCTGAGCTTCATCGATCAGCCGCGGCGAATCCCCCGCCTCACTCAGCAGCAGCGCGAGCAAGTCATCGCAACGCTGGCGCCGCCATTGCTGCTCAGCCTGCTGGTTGCGCTGGCCCACCAGCATCTCGGCGGTCATGCGCACCAACTCGGCATAAGTGCGCAATTGCTCGGGCTCACCGGTGATGCCCAACACGCCGATCAAACGCTGATCGAGCAACAGCGGCAGGTTGATCCCCGGCTGCACGCCTTTGAGATGGATCGCCGTTTGCGCATCGATTTCCACCACGCGCCCGTTGGCCAGCACCAGTTGTGCGCCTTCGTGCCGGGTATTGACCCGCTCCGGTTCACCGCTGCCGAGAATCAACCCCTGGCTGTCCATGACGTTGACGTTGTACGGCAGGATGGCCATTGCCCGGTCGACGATGTCCTGGGCCAGGTCGTGATCGAGTTCGAACATAGCGGTAATCCTTGCAAGCGTGATGGATCGGGGGTTGTTCACCCGCACAGGACCGGGCGACAAACCCTGTGCTCAGGCACAAAGACAGCAGCCATGAGGGTGGCTGAGACTCTCAGGGCGATCAACGTTACCCTTTGCATCGCAAAAAATCATAATAAAGAGAGAACCCGCCATGTCACAGAGCGCCGCCGCTACCCAGGCCATCGTTGACGAAAAAAATGCCGTCTACAAACGCATTACCCTGCGTTTGATCCCCTTCATTTTCATCTGCTACCTGTTCAACTACCTCGACCGGGTGAACGTTGGATTTGCCAAGCTGCAGATGCTCGACGCACTGAAATTCAGCGAAACCGTGTACGGCCTCGGGGCCGGGATCTTCTTTATCGGCTACGTGCTGTGCGGCGTGCCAAGCAACCTGGCGCTGACCAGATTCGGCCCGCGCCGCTGGATCGCGCTGATGATGATCGTCTGGGGCACGCTATCGACCTGCCTGCTGTTCGTTACCACCCCGACCGAGTTCTACACCTTGCGCCTGTTCACCGGTGCGGCCGAAGCCGGGTTCTTCCCGGGCGTGGTGCTCTACCTCTCGCAATGGTTCCCGACCTTCCGCCGCGGCCGCATCATGGCGCTGTTCATGTCGGCGATCCCGGTGTCCGGCCTGCTTGGCAGCCCGTTTTCCGGCTGGATCCTCAACCACTTCGCCGCGGGCCAGGGCGGTTTGGCCGGCTGGCAGTGGATGTTCCTGCTGCAAGGCATTCCGACCGTGATCCTCGGCGCCCTCGCCTACTTCCTGCTCAGCGACAGCTATGCCAATGCCAAGTGGCTCACGCCGTTCGAGCGCTCGGTGCTGGAAGCCGACCACGCCGAAGACCTGGCCAACAAACCGAAAACCACCACCGACTCATTGCTGGCGGTATTCAAGAACCCGGCGATCTGGGCGTTCGGCCTGATCTATTTCTGCATCCAGAGCGGCGTTTACGCGATCAACTTCTGGCTGCCGTCGATCATCAAGAACCTGGGCTTCAGCGATAACCTGGTGATCGGCTGGTTGAGTGCCATTCCGTACCTGCTGGCGGCCGTGTTCATGTTGATGGTCGGCCGCTCGGCGGATTTGCGCAAAGAACGTCGCTGGCATTTGGTGGTGCCGATGCTGATGGGCGCTGTCGGCCTGCTGATCGCCGTGAACTTCGCCACCACACCAGCCATTGCGATTCTCGGCCTGACCATCGCCACCATGGGCGCCCTCACCGGCCTGCCGATGTTCTGGCCGGTGCCAACGGCGCTGCTCAGTGCCGGCGCTGCGGCGGGTGGTCTGGCGTTGATCAACTCCATGGGCCAGATGGCGGGCTTCCTCAGTCCGTACCTGGTAGGTTGGGTCAAGGACAGCACCGGCTCGACCGACGCCGCGCTGTACCTGCTGGCGGGCGTGATTGTCTGCGGTAGTTTGCTGGCGTTGCGTATGACCCGCACCCTGCGCGTCTGATAGACGCAGATCCAGTGTGGGAGCGGGCTTGCTCGCGAAGGCGTCGTATCAGGCAACTCAATAGTGACTGACACACCGCTTTCGCGAGCAAGCCCGCTCCCACATTTTTGATTCGGGGATGTTCGATAAATCACTTTGATCCGCGCGGTTGTTCTGGTATTTGATTGAGCCTTTCCCTCCGGTAAAAGGAATTCGTCATGAGCTACCGCACGCTGGGTCATTCGGGTTTGCAGGTCTCCACCCTGACCTTGGGCACCATGATGTTCGGCGAACAGACCAGCACTGAAGATTCCCTGCGGATCATCGACAAGGCCTGGGACCAGGGCATCAACTTCATCGACACCGCCGACGTCTACACCGGCGGCCGCTCCGAGGAAATCGTCGGCGAAGCGATTGCCGGTAACCGCCATGAATGGGTGCTCGCCACCAAGGTCGGTTTCGGCCCCGTGGACGGCGTGCCGAACCGCAGTGGCCTGAGCCGCAAGCACATATTCAATGGCATCGATGCCAGCCTGACGCGCCTCGGCACAGACTACCTCGACATTTATTACCTGCACCGCGAAGACCACAACACGCCGCTTGAAGTCACGGTATCGGCCATCGGCGACCTGATTCGCCAGGGCAAAATCCGCTATTGGGGGTTGTCGAACTACCGCGGCTGGCGAATCGCCGAGGTGATCCGCATCGCTGACAAACTGGGGGTTGACCGCCCTGTCATCAGCCAGCCGTTGTACAACATCGTCAACCGCCAGGCCGAAACCGAACAGATCACCGCCGCGCAAACCTATGGCCTGGGCGTGGTGCCTTACAGCCCGCTGGCCCGTGGCGTGCTAAGCGGCAAATACGCGCCGGATGTGAAACCGGACGCCAACAGCCGCGCCGGTCGCGCCGACAAACGCATTCTGGAAACGGAATGGCGGGTGGAATCCCTGCGCATTGCCCAGCAGATCCAGCAATACACACAAGGTCGTGGCGTGGGAATCATCGAGTTCGCGATTGCCTGGGTGCTGAACAACAGCGCCGTCACTTCCGCCATTGTCGGGCCGCGTACCGAAGAACAATGGGACGCCTACACTAAGGCGCAGGCGGTAAAGATCACGGCTGAGGATGAAGCGTTTATCGACTCGCTGGTGACACCGGGGCATGCGTCGACGCCGGGGTTCAATGATGTGAGCCATTTCGTATCCGGCCGTAAACCCCGCAACACCTGAGAAAATACAAGACCACTGCAGGTGCGAGCTTGTATCAGCTACATCAGTGTCAGCTGATACACCATCGCGAGTAAGCTCGCTCCTACAGTGGGTCGGAGTTGATCAGTAGGTCAATATTCGGCTCGAAAACCACGTATCCTCCGCCCCCCGTTTCACCTTCAACTTCGCGAGGACAGGTTTGTCTAAAGGTATCGCTCTATCGGTTTCGGCCTCGGTGCTGTTTGCCGTCATGTATTACTACACCTCACTGCTCACCCCGTTGAGCGGTGTGGAAATTTTCGGCTGGCGCATGCTGCTGACAGTTCCGTGCATGACCGTGTTCATGGTGGTGTCCGGGGAATGGAAGCGCGTGGTCGAGATTGTCCGGCGAGCTACCGCCCAGCCGAAACTGATCGCCGGCCTGATCGCCTCTTCTGCCCTGCTCAGCGTGCAGCTCTGGCTGTTCATGTGGGCACCGCTCAACGGCTACAGCCTCGATGTGTCGCTGGGCTATTTCCTGTTGCCGTTGACCATGGTTTTGACCGGGCGACTGGCCTACGGTGAGCGCCTGTCCTATCTGCAAAAGATCGCGGTGTT
The DNA here is from genome assembly GCF_002091715.1 of Pseudomonas migulae NBRC 103157. GTDB lineage: Bacteria > Pseudomonadota > Gammaproteobacteria > Pseudomonadales > Pseudomonadaceae > Aquipseudomonas > Aquipseudomonas migulae_A. The sequence continues at coordinate 16,892 of NZ_BDAG01000054.1, forward strand.
TTTCGCCTGCCTCGGGGTGATCAACGAGGTGTATCAGGTCGGTGGTTTTTCCTGGGCGACCTTGTTGGTGTGCATCGGCTACCCAACCTATTTCATCCTGCGCAAGCGTCTCGCAGCAGACAACCTGGGCGGCTTATGGCTGGACATGGCACTCACGCTGCCCGTGGCCTTCTGGTTCGTGCAGACGGGCGAACAAGGTTTCAGTGTGTTTGACCAGCATCCGTGGCTGTCGCTGTTGATCCCGATTCTCGGCGTGATCAGTGCCTCGGCACTGGTGATCTACATCATCGCCAGCCGACTGCTGCCGTTCAGCCTGTTCGGGTTGTTGAGCTACGTCGAGCCGGTGCTGTTGCTGGGTGTGGCGTTGCTGCTCGGAGAAAGCATCAAGGCGGGGGAATGGCTGACCTACATTCCAATCTGGATGGCGGTGCTGGTGTTGATGTTCGAAGGGTTCAAGCACCTGGTCCGGCAGCGCAAACCTTAAATACACTCAAAACAAATGTGGGAGCGGGCTTGCTCGCGAATGCGGAGTGTCATTCAGCAATGATGTTGACTGACACTCCGCATTCGCGAGCAAGCCCGCTCCCACAGTTTTATCGCGGTAACGGCTTAGTCGGTGGAAAGTACGCCACGACGAACCTGATCGCGCTCGATCGATTCGAACAACGCCTTGAAGTTGCCTTCGCCGAAGCCATCGTCGCCTTTACGCTGGATGAACTCGAAGAACACCGGGCCCATCAGGGTTTCCGAGAAGATCTGCAGCAGCAGACGCTTGTCGCCCGACTCTGACGAACCATCCAATAGAATGCCCCGCGCCTGCAGTTGATCCACTGGCTCGCCGTGGTTCGGCAAACGGCCTTCGAGCATTTCGTAATAGGTTTCCGGAGGCGCGGTCATGAAGCGCATGCCGATGCTTTTCAGGTGATCCCAGGTCTTGATCAGATCATCGCTGAGGAACGCGACGTGCTGGATGCCTTCGCCGTTGAACTGCATCAGGAACTCTTCGATCTGACCGGTACCCTTGGACGACTCTTCGTTCAACGGGATGCGGATCATGCCGTCCGGCGCGGTCATCGCCTTGGAGGTCAGGCCGGTGTATTCGCCCTTGATGTCGAAGTAGCGGATTTCACGGAAGTTGAACAGCTTCTCGTAGAAGTTCGCCCAGTACGCCATGCGACCGCGATACACGTTGTGGGTCAGGTGGTCGATGATCTTCAGGCCGGCGCCAACCGGGTTGCGATCAACGCCTTCGATGAACACGAAGTCGATGTCGTAGATCGAGCTGCCTTCACCAAAACGGTCGATTAGGTACAGCGGCGCGCCGCCGATGCCTTTGATCGCCGGCAGGTGCAGTTCCATCGGGCCGGTTTCGATATGGATCGGCTGCGCGCCGAGTTCCAGTGCGCGTTTGTAGGCCTTTTGCGAATCCTTGACCCGGAACGCCATGCCGCACACCGACGGGCCGTGCTCGGCCGCAAAGTACGAAGCGACGCTGTGGGGTTCGTTATTGAGGATCAGGTTGATCGCGCCCTGGCGATACAGGTGCACGTCTTTGGAACGGTGGGTCGCCACCTTGGTGAAGCCCATGATCTTGAAGATCGGCTCCAGCGTGTTCGGGGTTGGCGATGCGAATTCGATGAATTCAAAGCCCATCAGGCCCATTGGGTTTTCGTATAAATCTGCCATTTTGGCGCCTCATCATTTTTTAGAATTAACGTAACGTTAGTTTCAAGAAATGCTGAAGCCGGCGGGTGGCGCGCAGGAGATGCCCCGCACGCTGCGGGCGAGGAAGTCACCGTAGATCAATTGAAACCCGAAACTTTTCATTGTCGACCCAAGGCTGATACGGGCGAGGCTTCTGCTGGCAGAAGACGATTATTCTTATATGCGTAACCGGATTCTACACAGCGTAAACAGATTTGTCCGTCTTCTGTATCAAATCCCCTTTTTCCCTGCTCGCGCAAGGGGTTTGTTGCACAGGAAAATCCCCACCAGAATCAACCCGCCGCCCAGACACATCGCCAGCGTCAATTGCTCGCCCAACAGCAACGCGCCGAGGATGACCGCGGTCAGCGGGTTCAGAGCGATGAACACGCCTGAACGGGTCGCGCCGATTTTGCGGATGCCATCGTAATAACCAATGTAGGCCAGTGCCGAACCCAAAACGCCCAGGTACATCAGGCTCAACCATTGCTGCGCTCCCAGGCTGGCCAACGCAGCAATGCTCACCTCGCCCCTGACGGCACTGACAACCCAGAGCATCACCGTGCCGAGCAAGATCGAATACGTCACGGTTTGCATCGGCCCCAGGGTCTGGTTCAAGTCTCTGGAGCACAGCGAATAAAACCCCCAGCTCAGAACGCAGCCAAAAATCAGCAGATCGCCGATCCACGAGTCGGCATTGCCGGCCAGCAATTGGGGGTTGCGACTGACAATCACCAGGCTCGCCCCGACGATGCAGATCGCGATACCCACGACCTTTACCCGACTCAAGCGCTCCTTGAACAGCAGCCACGAGGCCAGTCCGATAACCGCCGGGTTAAGGGCCACGATCAACGACGCCCGGGACGCATTGATGTAATGCAGGCCATAAAAGAAGCACAGGTTATAGAAGAAGATGCCGAAGAACCCCAGCAGCGACAGTTGCAGCCATTGCCTGGGGCTGGGGCGCGCCAGCGGCACGCGGGCCACCAGTAAAAACAGCAACAGCGCCCCGCTCGCCAGCAGGAATCGCAGGCTGGCAGCGAACAGCGGGCTGAGGCTGTCCGCCAGAAAACGCCCGGCGACAAAGGTGCCGCCCCAGATCATGGTGACGGCGGCGAGTTTGAAGTACACCGCCACGTCGGAGCGTTCCGACACCCTGTGTTCATATGCGGTCATAAGTCCCCGGATTAAGAAGTCGAACAGATGACGTATCATTTCGCTAATACTTGATCATCGTAAAATGAGTAAACACTCATGACACTCACACAACTGGAGATTTTCTCGCTGGTGGCCGAGCTTCACGGCTTTACGGCGGCGGCCCATCGTCTGGGCATTTCGCAATCCGCGGTGTCTCACGCCCTCAAGTCGCTGGAACAGGAGCTGGGCGTCGAACTGTTGAATCGGCATCAATCCCGGGTCGAACTCAGCGACATCGGCCAACAGCTGTTGCTGCGTGCTCGGGCAATGCTCGGGCTGGCCAACACCTTGCGCCAGGAAGCGGCCGATGCCCGCGGCATGAAACGCGGCACGCTGCGCATCGGATCGTTCGGTCCGACCTCGTCGATCAAGTTGTTACCGATGATCCTGCAGCAGTACCGGGCCGCTCACCCTGGTATCGAGGTCCATATCGATGAAGGTCCGGACCGACAGGTGATCCAGTGGCTGGAAGAGCGGCGCATCGACATCGGCTTTGTGGTGTTGCCGCAGGAGCGATTCGACACCGTCGCACTGATCGAGGACCAAATGGTCGCGTTGCTGCCCGTCGATCATCCGCTGGCAGTTCGCGACAGCGTGAGCCTGGGGGATTTGTGCGACGACCCCTTCGTGCTGACCGAGGCCGGCTCCTCGGAGCTGGTTTCGCGGATGTTCAGCGCGGCGCACCTGATGCCCAACATTCGTTACCGCTGCTCGCAACTGCTGAGCACGCTGGTCACCGTTGGCCGGGGCGATGCCTTGACGGTGGTCGCCGAAGGTTCACTGCCCGACGACTGCGACGACCGCTACGTGAAAAAACCGCTGTCGCCAGTGGTCGTGCGCCAGGTCGGCCTGGCGGTGCTGGACCGGCGTCAGTCTTCACCGGCAACGCTGGCCTTTATCAAACTGGCTGCCAGTCTGGACTTGCGTTGAACGGCACACGCCTTGAAGGCCAACTATCATGGCCTCTGACCGAACTCTTTATGGGAGGCGTGCCGTTGTCCTGCCAGCATTTGAGAGCCCTATTTCATCGTTACAGGTTTCGCGAATGCCACTGACTTTCAAAACCCGCCGAAAACGCAGCACCCGGATTGTAGTGACAGTATTGAGCGGTTTGCTCCCGATACTTCTGGGGTTCTCCATTCTTTACTGGCAGGCCGGACGTGCGCTTTCGCAAAGCACCCAACTGACCGCCGAAGAAGCCATCCGCCAATTCGACCTGATGCTCGACAACACCGCCGAGGCCGCACGCGAGTTAGTGCCGTTGGCCGGTCAATCCTGCAACGACGTCAAGCTGGCTTTGCGCGAACAAGTCACCCGCCGTCCGTTCGTGCGCTCGACGAATCTGGTGTGGGACGACAACCTCTATTGCAGTTCGTTGTTTGGTGACTATCAGGAAAAAATCAACGCCGGAGACTACACCCAAGGCACGTTATGGCTCATGAACGGCAACCCGGTCACGCCCAATACCGCGCTGCTGGTGTACCGGCTCAGCGAAGGAAAACAGGGGGCATTGACGACACTGGACGGTTATCACTTGAGTAACGTGCTGCGCCTGATTGGTCGCAAGACAGTACTATTACTCCAAGTCGGCCCAAGCTGGTTGTCGGCTGACGGCAAGGTTCACAAAGATGCCCTGCCCCTCCTGCCCGTCGCCGAAAGCAAACGTCCATCCTCGCGATATGCCTTCACCGTCGCGGCGGGTTTCCCCGCTGGCGAGACCTGGCGTTACATGCGTAGCGAGTATCCGCCGCTGTTCAGTTTGCTGATCTTTTTTGGCGTCGTGTCCGGCCTGATTGGGCATGTCTTGCAAAAGCGCTCGTCGTCACCCAGTCATGAACTACAGCGCGCGCTGGAGGCGGCGGAGTTCGTTCCGTATTTTCAGCCGGTGGTGCATGGCACGAACAAGAAGTGGTCCGGCACCGAAGTGTTGATGCGCTGGAATCATCCGAAGGAAGGCCTGGTGCGCCCTGACCTGTTTATCCCGTTTGCCGAGCACTCCGGCCTGATCGTGCCGATGACGCGCTCACTCATGCAGCAAACTGCGCAACTGCTGGCGCCTGTCTCCTCCTCGTTCGAGGAGCCGTTTCACATCGGCATCAACATCACCGCCAGCCACTGCAAGGACCTGGAACTGGTCGAGGATTGCCGGGAATTTCTCAGTGCCTTTGCGCCGGGCTCCATCCATCTTGTGCTGGAGTTGACCGAGCGCGAACTGATCGAGCCCACTGCCATCACGTTGCAGTTGTTCGAGCAACTTCACGCGCTGGGCGTGATGATCGCCATCGACGACTTTGGCACCGGCCACTCAAGCCTGGGTTACTTGCGCCAATTCAACGTCGACTTCCTTAAAATCGACCAGAGCTTTGTCGCCATGATCGGCGCCGACGCCCTCTCCCGGCACATTCTGGACAGCATCATCGAACTCTCGGCCAAGCTCGATCTGGGCATCGTTGCAGAAGGTGTGGAAACCGAGGAGCAAAGTGCCTATCTCACCGCTCATGGTGTGAACTTCCTGCAAGGTTATCTCTTCGGCAGGCCGATGCCCGGTGCAGACTTCATTGATGCATTAAGTCACCATTAACTGGCGCCTTTATGCGACAAAACAACGAGGCCCGTGCACCAATTCGAATCAAAAGACCACTCTTGTTACATGAAGAAAAAGTCAGGATTTACTCTTCGCCCATTAACTACTACAATTTTTCATACCTGCGCTAAATTGGCAGGCGAGCCATCTATCACCGAGTCGCTTCAAGGCTCTTGGCTTATAGCTTTGTTTGCGGTTGGTATCAGCCAAACACACTATTGGAGTAAAGATATTGTCCAGACTCGCTGAATTTCGTGCAGCTGAAAAGGCCCTTCAAGAGCAGCTCAAGCAGCTGGAGTCCCTGAAGAATGATGCCGGGCTCAAGAAAGAAATCGAATTCGAAGAAAAGCTCCAGGGGCTGATGAAAACCTACGGCAAGAGCCTGCGCGACATCATCGCCATTCTCGATCCGAACCCGGCCAAATCCGGCCTGCAACAGGCCGCTGCGCCGAAAACCCGCCGCGCTCGCGTGGTCAAGGTTTATCAGAACCCGCACACTGGCGAACTGATTGAAACCAAGGGCGGCAACCACCGCGGCCTGAAAGCCTGGAAGGAACAATACGGTGCTGCCACCGTTGATTCCTGGCTGCGCGGCTAAGCACTCGCGGTGACAAAAAAAGCCCTGTCTTACGCAGGGCTTTTTTCATGCATACCTTCTAAATGCAACGATTGGAATCGATCACTCGCTACTTGCAGATTAACTTTGTACTTAGTCCCTTTGGGTATCTAAAGATTGCGAAATGCACGATCGCGCAAACCTTTAACTAAAGTTTCAAGCTGTTACGAACAGTTTCTATTTCATCCAGGCTTGCCTTATAAGCCTCGGCCTGCCCCGCGTACGAAAAAACATAGGCTTTATCGGCATCCACCGCCGCGACCAATGTTTGCGACAGCACGTGTCGGCCGTTTTGGGTAATCGTGCAGGTAGTTTCCAATGCCGACAGCCGGCTCAAGGTCGCCGGATGAATTTTGTTGCAGACGCTTTGATAGCCGCCCTGGAAAAAATCCTTCTGCACCGACTTGCGCATCTCCAGCAATACGCCTTGCAAATTCACCTGATGACCGCTTTCCACTGGCGTCATGGTCAACTCCATCACCATCACCGGCGTGCCGCCCTGATCATTCTTCACTGCGCGCTGACGGGACACCTCAGGTTTGGCATCATCCTGCGGGATCGCTTCTACTTCCCAGCCAACCGGCCAAGTCACTATCGGCGTCTCTGCATGAGCGCAAGTCATGCCTGACAGCAGGCCAATCAGAACGAACAGCGATTTACAGAATCGGGTCATTGCAATGAATACTCACGGGCTGAACCGCAAAGTCTGAGCCTCGTCCGGCTGTCAGGCAATAGCCGACGGTTTGGGTTTGGTGATGCCTGCGCCCTTGCGTATCATTGTCACCATTCACTTGCCCCACTTATTGTCCGGAGGGCCCATGAGCCTGCACGAATTGAACACCTTCCCGGGTGTTACCGCCCAACCTGATACCGCCACCCAGAAGTTCGTCTTCAACCACACCATGCTGCGGGTCAAGGACATCACCAAGTCCCTGGATTTCTACACACGCATCCTAGGTTTTTCGCTGGTGGAAAAACGCGACTTTCCGGAAGCCGAATTCAGCCTGTATTTCCTGGCGCTGGTCGATAAAGACCAGATCCCGGCCGATGCCGCCGCCCGTACCGAGTGGATGAAATCGATCCCCGGCATCCTCGAACTGACCCACAACCACGGCACTGAAAACGACGCGGATTTTGCCTACCACAATGGCAACACCGACCCACGCGGCTTCGGGCACATCTGCATCTCGGTGCCAGACATCGTCGCTGCGTGCGAGCGTTTCGAAGCGTTGGGCTGCGATTTCCAGAAGCGCCTGAACGATGGCCGCATGAAGAGCCTGGCGTTCATCAAGGACCCGGACGCCTACTGGGTCGAGATCATCCAGCCTGCGCCGTTGTAACCCTCACAGAAAATCCCCTGTAGGAGCCGGCTTGCTGGCGATAGCGGTGTGACATTCAAAGTAATGCTTGCTGACACACCGCAATCGCCAGCAAGCCGGCTCCTACAAATATCTGCGGCGGCATAAACACAAAACCCCATGATCACTCATGGGGTTTTGTGTTTTCAGCGTCCGGTTTCAGGCCGGCGCAGAAGTCCGGATGAGGTGATCGAAGGCGCTCAGGGAAGCCTTGGCGCCCTCGCCCACCGCAATCACGATCTGCTTGTACGGCACGGTCGTCACGTCACCGGCAGCGAACACACCTGGCAACGATGTCTCGCCACGCGCATCGACGATGATCTCGCCACGGGGCGACAATTCGACGGTGCCTTTGAGCCAGTCGGTGTTCGGCAGCAAACCGATCTGCACGAAGATGCCTTCGAGATTGACCGTGTTGAACTCGCCGGAATCGCGATCCTTGTAGACCAGACCGGTCACTTTCTGGCCGTCGCCTTTCACTTCACTGGTCAGTGCGCTGGTAATCACATTGACGTTCGGGAGGCTGAACAACTTGCGTTGCAGCACGGCATCGGCGCGCAGCTTGCTGTCAAACTCGAGCAGCGTGACGTGGTTGACAATACCGGCCAGATCGATCGCGGCTTCAACGCCGGAGTTACCGCCGCCGATCACCGCTACGCGCTTGCCTTTGAACAGCGGGCCATCGCAGTGCGGGCAGAAACACACGCCTTTGGCTTTATATTCCTGCTCGCCCGGTACGCCCATTTCACGCCAGCGCGCGCCAGTGGCAAGGATCAGCGCCTTGGTTTTCAGGGTGGCGCCGCTGTCGAAGCGAACTTCGTGCAACTCGCCAGGGTTCTTCGCCGGAATCAGCGCGGTGGCCCGTTGCAGGTTCATGATGTCGACGTCGTATTGCTTGACGTGCTCTTCGAGCGCGCTGGCCAGTTTCGGCCCTTCGGTTTCCTGTACGGAGATGAAGTTCTCGATGGCCATGGTATCGAGCACCTGCCCGCCAAAACGTTCAGCCGCCACACCAGTGCGAATGCCTTTACGGGCGGCGTAGATCGCTGCCGCAGCACCGGCGGGACCACCACCGACAACCAGCACGTCAAAGGCTTCCTTGGCGCTGATTTTCTCGGCTTGGCGTTCGGCGCCGCTGGTGTCGATCTTGGCGAGGATTTCTTCCAGGCCCATACGGCCCTGGCCGAAAATCGCGCCGTTCAGGTAAATGCTTGGCACGGCCATGATCTTGCGATCATCGACTTCGGCCTGGAACAACGCACCATCGATAGCGACGTGGCGAATGTTCGGGTTCAGTACTGCCATCAGGTTCAGCGCCTGGACCACGTCCGGGCAGTTCTGGCAGGACAGCGAGAAGTAAGTCTCGAAGCTGAACTCGCCTTTGAGCGAGCGGATCTGTTCGATCACTTCCGCGCTGGCTTTCGAAGGGTGACCGCCGACTTGCAGCAAGGCCAGCACCAGCGAGGTGAATTCGTGGCCCATCGGAATACCGGCAAAACGCAGGCTGATATCGGCACCGGGGCGGTTGATCGAGAACGATGGCTTGCGTGCGTCGTCACCGTTATCGAGCAAGGTAATTTGGCTGGAAAGACTGGCAACGTCTTTCAACAGTTCGAGCATTTCCTGGGATTTCGCACCGTCGTCGAGGGATGCAACGATCTCGATCGGCTGGGTGACCCGTTCCAGGTACGATTTCAACTGGGCTTTAAGATTGGCGTCCAACATACGGGCGATTTCCTTTTTTGCGAGACATAAAAAAACGCCCGAGCGAATCTCGCCCAGGCGTTTTTATTGGGCGGTTGCAGCTTACTTAGGTGCGGAAACCCGCCCTGATGATGCTTTCACAGACTTAGATCTTGCCGACCAGGTCCAGGGACGGAGCCAGAGTGGCCTCGCCTTCTTTCCACTTGGCTGGGCAAACCTGGCCTGGGTGAGCAGCGACGTACTGGGCAGCCTTGATTTTGCGCAGCAGTTCGGAAGCGTCACGGCCAACGCCGCCATCGTTCAGTTCAACGATTTTGATCTGGCCTTCAGGGTTGATCACGAAAGTGCCGCGGTCAGCCAGACCGGCTTCTTCGATCAGCACGTCGAAGTTGCGGGAGATGGCGTGGGTCGGGTCGCCGATCATGGTGTACTGGATTTTGCCGATGGCTGGCGAAGTGTTGTGCCAGGCCGCGTGGGCAAAATGGGTGTCAGTGGAAACGCTGTAGATTTCGACGCCCAGTTTCTGGAAAGCGTCGTAGTTGTCAGCCAGGTCTTCCAGTTCGGTCGGGCAAACGAAGGTGAAGTCGGCTGGGTAGAAGAACACGACAGACCATTTGCCTTTCAGGTCAGCGTCCGACACTTGTACGAAGTCGCCGTTTTTGTAGGCGGTAGCTTTGAACGGTTTAACTTGGCTGTTGATGATAGGCATCGTTGACTCTCCGTCAGGGGTTAAGAAGTTGATGGAGTGAACTCTACCCACTCGATGGACGGATGGCTCATTGGCAAACTTGATGCTGCTGATGGGTTTTCGCTATTAGCCAGCTGTATTAATAGAAGAAAACGATATCTACGGCCTCAACGGCTTTTCAGAAATCCGGGCCATCCCGAGGAACGGATTGGCTTCCACGTAACGCATCGCCGACTTCATGTCCTTCCAGCCCACGTAACTCATCAACGACTTCAAGTCCCAACCACTTTGGTGCGCCCAAGTGGCGAAGCCGCGTCGCAGGGAGTGGCTGGTGTACTGCTCGGCCGGGATACCTGCGCGTTCCAGCGCCTGGCGCAATAACGGAATGACGCTGTTGGCGTGCAGCCCCTCCTCGCTCAGGTGCCCCCAACGGTCGATGCCACGGAACACTGGCCCGCGCACCAGCGCCGCCTCGGTTATCCAAGCGATATACGCCTGCACCGGGCACAGACGCTGCAGTGCCGGCGTCTGGTAGGTCTTGCCGAGGTTTTCGCGGTCGCTCTTGCTCCGCGGCAAATACAGGGTAATGCCGGAACCCGCGCTGGCCTGCACGTGTTCGATCTGGACGCGGCACAACTCGTCGCTGCGGAAACCACGCCAGAAGCCCAACAGAATCAGAGCCCTATCGCGCCGGGCTCTTAACAGGGCCGGTTGATCATGTTGCGATTTCGCGGTGTGTGCTTCCTGCTCCAGCCAGGCAACCACTTGCTCCAGATGCTGAAGCTGCAAGGGCTCGGCCTGTTTCTCCTGAGCCGGGTGCAGCGCGCGAATGCCTTTGAACACCTTGCGCACAACGGGTGCCTTGGTGGGATCGGCAAAACCCTGGCTGTTGTGCCACTGCGCGAGCGCCGACAGGCGCAGCTTCAACGTGTTGATCGACAACTCCCCGGCGTACGCCACCAGATAGCGCGCGACGCTGTCGGCAGTGGCCGGCAGGAAACCGCCCCAACTCACTTCGAAATGCTCGATGGCCGCTCGATAACTACGGCGGGTGTTGTCACGCGTGGCGGCTTGCAGGTATCGATCCAGATCACTCATGGCGTTGACTACTGTAGGAGCGAGCTTGCTCGCGATGGACGTAAACGATGACGCTAACGGCTTGAGTGCTCGCGGTGCCTGGAGGTTTTTCGCCAGCAAACCGGCTCCTGCAGGACGTTTGTGTACGGAACTGGAGCTGCGAACAATTCAATATCGTTGTCACACGGGGTAATACCAGTATATCCCGCATCAGTAATATGCACTTATTCCATTTTATGAACGCGTGGTACACTGTGTAATTTAGTGGTATGTACCACAGTACGAAATCGTAGGAGAACACATGGCTCGTGGCGGCATCAACAAAGCAGTGGTTCAAACGGCGCGCCTGGCTATCCTCGCCCGCGGCGAACACCCGAGCATCGACGCTGTACGTATAGAGATGGGAAACACTGGCTCCAAAACCACCATTCACCGGTATTTGAAGGAGCTGGACGATGGTGTAGAACCGGCCGCGCCCTCCCCTGAACCCATTGATGACGAGCTGACAGGGTTGGTCTCGCGCCTTGCGCAACGGCTCAAAGAGCAAGCACAGGAGCCCATCGATCAGGCTCGCGCTCAGTTCGAACAGCAACGAAAAGACCTGGAAAGTCAGCTGGCAGACGCTCAGGAAGCCAACAGCGAATTGCAGCAGCAGTACGAGATTCAAACCCTGGCGCTGACCCAGGAATCCGACACCCTGCAAAACACGCTCTCCATGCTGCAGACCGAGCAAACCCGCAACGCCGGGCTGAACCAAGCGTTGGCCGACTTCGAGTTGCGCTTGCAGGACAAGGACGAGCAGATCCGCTCTCTTGAGGAAAAGCACCTGCACGCCCGCGATGCACTGGAACACTATCGCGATGCCGTCAAAGAGCAGCGCGAACAGGAGCAACGACGCCACGAAGGTCAGGTGCAGCAGATTCAGATGGAGTTGCGTCAGGCCCAGCAAAGCGCCCTTGTACGCCAGGACGAAATCACCCAGCTTCACCGTGACAACGAACGCTTGCTGACTGAAAACCGTGGCACGCTGCGGGAACTGAGCCTGCTGCAAGAACAGCTCAAGCAGACCCATACCCGCCAGGATCAACTGCTGGAACAGGTCAACCGCATCGACAGCGAACGCACCCTCCTCCAGGAACGCTTGCGGGCAGCCCTGTTGGAAAGTCAATCGCTGAAGCAGAGCGTCGAGGAGCAGTCGCAGCTGAATAAGGCGCTAGAGGTCAATCTTGCCAAGACCCAGGCAGAACTTGAAGCAAGCAGTGCAGGAGCGAACTTGCACGCCATGGACGCGAACGATAACGCGTAAAATCAAATGGCCAGCGGTGCGCTTGAGTTTTTCGCGAGCAAGCTCGCTCCTACAAAAACAAGCGTCTGGCGTCTGGCGGCTGCCGTTGCGACAGCGCCAGACGCAGCCGGGGCCGATTAACCGGCGACCGGTGTACGCATGGTGACGAACTCTTCGGCGGCCGTCGGGTGCACGCCGATGGTTTCGTCGAAGTCGCGTTTGGTGGCGCCCGCCTTCAAGGCGATTGCCAGCCCCTGCACGATTTCGCCGGCATCCGGCCCGACCATGTGACAGCCAAGCACCTTGTCGGTCTTGCCATCCACCACGAGCTTCATCAGCGTGCGCTCCTGGCATTCAGTCAGGGTCAGCTTCATCGGGCGGAAACGGCTTTCGTAGATCACCACGTCGTGGCCGGCTTCGCGCGCCTCTTCTTCGGTCAGGCCAACGGTGCCGATGTTCGGCAAGCTGAACACCGCGGTCGGGATCATCTTGTAATCCACCGGACGATACTGCTCAGGCTTGAACAAGCGTCGCGCTACGGCCATGCCTTCGGCCAGTGCAACCGGGGTGAGCTGGACCCGACCGATCACATCGCCAAGGGCCAGGATCGACGGCTCGGCGGTCTGGTATTGCTCGTCGACTTCGATGAAACCTTTCTTGTCGAGTTTGACGCCAGTGTTTTCCAGCCCGAGGTTGTCCAGCATCGGTCGGCGGCCGGTGGCGTAAAACACGCAATCGGCTTCCAACTGGCGACCGTCCTTGAGTGTCACTTTCAGACTGCCATCGGTCAGTTTTTCAATGCGCTCGATGTCGGCATTGAACTGCAGGTCCATCCCACGTTTGGTCAGTTCTTCCTGCAAGTGCTTGCGCACCGCGCCATCGAAGCCGCGAAGGAACAGTTCACCGCGATACAGCAACGTGGTTTCGGCGCCCAGCCCGTGGAAGATCCCGGCGAACTCGACGGCGATGTAGCCACCACCCACCACCAGTACGCGTTTTGGCAACTCTTTGAGGAAGAACGCCTGGTTGGAACTGATCGCATGCTCGTGCCCCGGAATCTCCGGGATCTGCGGCCAGCCGCCGGTAGCAATCAGAATGTTCTTGGCGGTGAAGCGTTCGCCATTGATCTCGACGGTATTGGGGTCGACGATTTTGGCGTGGCCTTCATGCAGGGTCACACCGCTGTTCACCAGCAGGTTGCGATAGATGCCGTTCAGGCGATTGATCTCGCGATCCTTGTTGGCGATCAGCGTTGCCCAATCGAACTTTGCCTCGCCCGGGGTCCAGCCAAAACCCGAAGACTGCTCGAAGTCTTCGGCGAAGTGCGCACCGTAGACCAGCAATTTTTTCGGCACGCAGCCGACGTTCACACAGGTACCCCCCAGGTAGCGGCTCTCGGCCACGGCCACTTTCGCGCCAAACCCGGCCGCAAAACGCGCAGCCCGCACACCGCCGGAACCGGCACCAATCACATAAAGGTCAAAATCGTAGGCCATTTTCAATCTCCTCGGCAGGCAAACAGCATACCCGCAGACGTCCGTTGGGCAAGCGCTGCAAACGATATGGGGCCGGAAAATGAAAAAGCCACCCGAAGGTGGCTTTTCAATACAAGCAGGTCAGACGCTATCAGTAAGCCTTGCCAGTCTTGTAGAAGTTCTCGAAGCAGAAGTTGGTTGCTTCGATGTAGCCTTCAGCACCACCGCAGTCGAAACGCTGGCCCTTGAATTTGTAGGCAATCACGCAACCGTTCTTCGCCTGCTTCATCAGGGCGTCGGTGATCTGGATCTCACCACCTTTGCCTGGCTCGGTTTGCTTGATCAGCTCGAAAATGTCCGGAGTCAGGATGTAACGACCGATGATCGCCAGGTTCGACGGAGCGTCTTCCGGTGCCGGTTTCTCGACCATGTTACGAACGCGGTACAGGTCATCGGCAATCAACTCGCCAGCGATCACGCCGTACTTGTTGGTTTCCTGCGGATCCACTTCCTGGATCGCGACGATGGTGCAGCGATACTGCTCGTACAGCTTGACCATCTGGGTCAGTACACCGTCGCCTTCGAGGTTGACGCACAGGTCGTCCGCCAGCACCACGGCGAACGGCTCGTCACCGATCAGCGGACGGCCAGTCAGGATTGCGTGGCCAAGGCCTTTCATTTCGGTTTGACGGGTGTAGGAGAACGAGCATTCGTCCAGCAGCTTGCGGATGCCGACCAGGTATTTCTCCTTGTCGGTGCCCTTGATCTGGTTTTCCAGCTCATAGCTGATGTCGAAGTGGTCTTCCAGGGCGCGTTTGCCGCGGCCGGTGACGATGGATATTTCGGTCAAACCGGCGTCCAGTGCTTCTTCGACGCCGTACTGGATCAGTGGCTTGTTTACCACCGGCAGCATTTCTTTGGGCATGGCTTTAGTCGCTGGCAGGAAGCGAGTACCGTAACCGGCTGCTGGGAACAAGCATTTCTTGATCATATAAGTCCTTGAAAGGGCTGTGTGTTCGAGTTTCGGCGCAGTCTAATCAGGCGGCGTGCACCTTACAATGCCCCGCACTGGCTAACCGATGCCATCATAGAGAAATATTCTCGCGGATAGTTCCGCAGTTCGCTCCAGCGCCTTTTATTGATAGCAGAAATTCCGCGCGACGCTGACGAATCTGTCGCCTACAGATTCGCACTACCATACGCCCATCAGCACCCGTCAAGTGCAATTGGCGCTATCATTGCGCAATTGAACCAGCCAACGAGGCAGATAGATGTCGGTAGCAAAAAGTGTCAACGGGTTCCTGATCAATCAGGCGAAAGACGGCCAGTGGTGGGTAGACAGCGTCGGCGGCGAGAATATCGCCGGACCATTCCCGACCGAAGCGTTGGCGATTGAAGTGGCATCCGTACTGGAGCTTGAACACCCGGCCCCGAAACGTCGCGGCAAGGACAAGTCCTGATCGGAAGCGAATTTGCCTGACCAAGCCCTGCCTCGCGCAGGGCTTTTTTTGCGATCGCCGGCAAAGAAGTGGCCTTTCGCTATAACCTTTTGATTCCGGCGCTGTCACAGGCTTAGCCCTATTATCCTGACGACGACCACACCATGACTAAATTCTTGCCCCTGATTGCGGTACTGGCCCTGAGCGGCTGCGCAACGTCCGAAACCACCTACCTGAACAACGGCGAGCAAGGCCTGAGCATCGACTGCTCGGGGGAAGCCAATTCCTGGGCCACCTGCTATGAAAAAGCCGACGCTTCCTGCGCCGGAACCGGCTATCGGATCGTCGGCACTGACGGCACACCTTCAACCAAGGAAAGTGACAAGACCCTGGGCGTCGATGTCGGCAATTACAAAAACCGCAGCGTGGTGGTGGTCTGCAAGTAAGGCGTTTGTGCCCTACATGTGAATTTCAGCGAATTTGATCCCGAGACCGCGCACGGTCTCGATCAGGTCGTCAAGGCGACCGAAGGATTCGACTTCATCGTTGTCATCCACCAGAAAATAACTTCGCCCGGCGCTTTTCTTGAAAAACACGATCCATTCCCCCGGGTTCGCCGGATTCTGAATCACATGGGTAGCAGAGATGTGACCCTCTGCGTGCCTTTCCCGTACTTGCTCTCGCTTCATGCTCGACTCCAGAAATGACAATGCCGCCAAAGCCTTGCTTTGACGGCATCGGTGCTGACTGTCGCTAGTTTATCAGCCGGAGATACACGCGGTGGCAGCATTGCGCACATCCATCGGGCGCAAAGGCACATTGGAAATGCGCTCATGCAGCTTGATGCTGCTGCCGCTGGAACGCTCTTCAATATCGAATACGGCCGCCGGCCCCGAGGAGAACTTCTGCGGCACGATGACCCGCACGCCCTCTTTCTCCTGCGGTTCGACTTGCAGGGCACCGCGACTGCTGGCCAGTTTCTCGGTCAGGCATTGCGCGTATTCATTGGGCTTCTTGCCGGAAATCACGCTCATGGTGGGCAGCGACTCGTTGATTTCCGAGACACTCGCACAACCACTTATCGCCAATGCAAACGGCAAGACCCACGCACCCCACTTCATACTAAACCTCCAATAAAGACCCTCCGACAGCACAAATGCTGGTTTTCTCCGAGGCTCACTGCTTTTATCGCTCATGGAATTCCGAATAACTGTTTTTAATTGTCAAAGCGGACCCCGACGACCGGATAATAACCTGTTCGGGCTGATAAACTGCGCCAATCGCCCATGCTATCGTTTTGATTTTGTAGAAAAAGCCCTTCTGGAGGCGCCTCATGAAATTTATCCACCAGCGCGAGCACCTCAATGAAGACGACATCGTCGTCATCCAGTGCTCCCAAATGTGCAACATCCGCTTGATGAACGACGCCAATTTCCGCAGTTTCAAGAATGGCGGCCGTCACACTTACCATGGCGGTGCGTTCGACACCTTCCCGGCCCGCATTACTGCACCGAGTACCGGTTTCTGGAACATCACCATCGATACCGTGAACCGTCGGCCGATCAGCGTGACCCGCAAACCGACCCTGACTCACTCAATCAAGATCATCCGCCGCTCCACCTCGAAACTGAGCTGAGCGCCGCCCGACACGAATATAAGCAGGTATGACCGTGGCCCAAACGACCAAGTACGTCATCAAATACAAACTCAACGGCGAACGCCGCTTCGAATTTGCCCAACTTGAAAACGGCACCGAAGCCGAAGCCAGAGCCGCGCTGGACGCCATTCATGGCCAGAGTGAAGACGTCATCAGCGAGATCAGCGTCAGCAAAGCGCTGTAACGGGATTCGGAGCGACAACGTGGATGTCTGCTCCAACCGTTGAATTCGACCGCAAGCCCCGGAGTGTTCACGAAGGCAGCGCTCCCTAGACTGGCCACCTCAACCTTTGGTTAAGGAGTCAGAACATGTCTGCATCCCCGATTCGTTTCATCAGCGGCACTTCCAGCCTTGGCACCTTGCTGCTGGCCTCCAGTGCGCAAGGTCTTTGCGCATTGCTGCTTGGCGATGACCTGGCGACGCTGGAGCGCGACCTTGCGCGGCGGTTCCCCGGCCAGCCAATCCCCCAACGTGACGAAGGCTTGATGCCGGCACTGGAACAAACCCTTCGCTATCTCGACAATCCTCTGACAGCGCTCGATTTGCCACTGGATCCGGTGGGGAGCGCTTTCCAGCAGCGCGTCTGGGAAGCTTTGCGCCAGATCCCGCTCGGCAAAACTGTCAGTTATCAGGAAATCGCCCGGCAACTGGGGCAACCCAAAGCCTTCCGGGCCGTGGCCAATGCCTGCGGCGCGAACCCGCTGGCAGTCATCGTGCCCTGCCATCGGGTACTGCGCCAGGACGGCAGCCTCGGCGGTTATCGTTGGGGCCTGGAGCGCAAGCGGCAACTGCTGGAGTGCGAGGCGCAACAATGATCGAGCACTTTCTGGAGGCACTCGACTGGGCAACGCTGGAGCAACAACTGGATCAGGACGGTTGCGCGATCATCCCTTCGCTGATCAGCAGCGAAACGTGCGATGACGTCAGCGCGCTGTACGCGCGATCCGAACCGTTCCGCTCGCAAGTGATGATGGCTCGTCACGGCTTTGGCCGTGGCGAGTACAAATACTTCCGATATCCGTTGCCAGAGATCGTCGCCACTTTGCGCAAAGCGCTCTACCCTCGGCTGGTGCCGATCGCCAATCGCTGGTACGAGCAGATGGACTTGCCGGTCCGTTTCCCTGATACGCATGCGGCGTTCCTCGAACGCTGTCACGCCGCCGATCAGGTGCGTCCAACGCCGCTATTGCTGCAATATGGGCCACAGGACTACAACTGCCTGCATCAGGATCTGTACGGCGAACACGTTTTTCCGCTGCAAGTGGCGATTCTTCTGTCAGAGCCGGGCGAAGATTTCACCGGCGGCGAGTTTGTCCTGACCGAACAACGCCCTCGGATGCAGTCGCGCCCCCAGGTCATTGGATTGAAAAAGGGTGACGCCGTGATCTTTGCCGTCAACCAGCGACCGGTGAAAGGCGTTCGTGGCTATTACCGGGTCACCCTACGCCACGGTGTAAGCCGCCTGCACAGCGGAAAACGGCATACCCTTGGCATCATCTTTCACGACGCGTTATGACCTTATGAACCCGACTACTCTCGATCTGTTTGCCGACTCAGAGCCCGAGCAACAACCTCGGCGCGAGCAAATTGGCGAACGGTCCTACGTCTTGAGGGGCTTTGCCCTGCCCTGGCTGGAGCGTTTACTGCCCGCACTCGAGGCGGTTCTGGCCGCCGCGCCGTTTCGGCACATGGTCACGCCTGGCGGCTTTACCATGTCCGCGGCCATGAGCAGTTGCGGCACTTGGGGCTGGACTACCGACCGCAGCGGTTATCGCTATTCCCGTCATGATCCGCAGACCCTCGCCCCTTGGCCGGACATGCCGTCGGTATTTTTTGAGCTCGCACAAGCGGCGGCGCTGGAAGCCGGCTTTGCCGCTTTCGTGCCCGATTCCTGTCTGATCAACCGCTATATCCCCGGCGCGAAGATGTCATTGCACCAGGACAAGGACGAAGCGTCCTACGCAGCGCCGATCGTTTCGGTGTCGCTGGGCCTGCCGGCGGTGTTCCTGTTCGGTGGTTTTGAGCGCAGCCACAAAAGCCAGCGGGTGCCAGTGTTCCATGGCGATATCGTGGTCTGGGGCGGCGTCGATCGCCTGCGTTATCACGGAGTTTTGCCGATCAAGGAGGGGCGGCATCCACAGATGGGCGAGCAACGGATCAACTTTACGTTTCGTACCGCACAATGAACCCACGAATTTGACCGCAAGACCCGGAGTGCAACGACCCTGCTGGCTGGTTACTCTGAATCAAACGGGTCAACGGACATGAAGCCATGACAACCACCGAGAACGATCCGCGCTGGGCCGCCGTCGTCGCCCGGGATCCCCGCGCTGACGGGCAGTTCGTGTATGCGGTGAAAACCACTGGCATTTACTGCCGTCCCAGCAGTCTGGCGCGTTTGCCGAAGCCGCAAAATGTCGAATTCTTTGACACGGCCGAGCAGGCCCAGGCAGCGGGTTACCGCCCGAGCAAACGAGCGGCGAAGGATCAAAGTGACGTCGCCGCGCAACATGCTGCGACGGTCGCCGCGGCTTGTCGCCAGATCGAGACCGCCGAGCATCTGCCAGCGCTGAGTGAACTGGCCGACGTCGCCGGCCTGAGCAGTTTTCACTTTCACCGTGTGTTTAAAGCCGTTACCGGGCTGACACCCAAGGGCTACGCCACGGCCCACCGTTCCCGCAAGGTTCGCCAACGGCTGAGCGTTGGAGGTTCGGTGACCGAGGCTTTGTATGACGCCGGTTTCAACTCCAACAGCCGTTTTTATGAGGCGGCGGATCAGTTGCTCGGCATGAAACCCGGTGACTACCGCGCCGAAGGTCAGAACAACGACATTCGCTTTGCCGTCGGCCAGTGTTCGTTGGGCGCGATTCTGGTGGCCCAGAGCGTACGTGGTGTTTGCGCGATTCTGCTGGGTGATGATCCGCACCAGCTGGTGTGCGACCTGCAAGACAAGTTTCGGCGGGCCAACCTGATTGGCGCTGATCATGAGTTCGAGCAACTGATCGCCAAGGTCGTCGGTTTTATCGAAGCCCCGGCCATCGGCCTGGATTTGCCGCTGGACGTTCAAGGCACGGCATTTCAGGAGCGCGTCTGGCAGGCGTTGCGGGAGATTCCTGCCGGCAGCACCGCCAGTTACGCGGATATCGCCCAGCGCATCGGCGCACCGAAAGCGGTACGCGCTGTGGCTCAGGCCTGCGGCGCGAACAGTCTGGCAGTGGCGATCCCCTGCCACCGCGTAGTGCGCAGCGATGGCAACCTGTCGGGCTATCGCTGGGGAGTGGAGCGCAAACGGCAGTTGCTGGAACGTGAAGGCCAATAGATCAAAAGATCGCAGCCTGCGGCAGCTCCTGCATTGGATTGGTGTACATCCTGTAGGAGCTGCCGCAGGCTGCGATCTTTGCTTTTAGCGATTCACATCCACCACCACTCGACCGCGCAGTTGACCGGCAAGCAAGCGCGGTGCAGCTTCGATCGCTTCACTCAAACCGATTTCATGGCTGATCAGCGGTAGCAAAGCGAAGTCCAGATCCTTGGCCAGGCGATTCCAGGCGAGCACTCGTTTGGCTTTGGGCTGGGTCACGCTATTGATCCCGGCGAGTGTCACGCCGCGCAAAATGAACGGTGCGACGGAGGCTGGAAAATCCATGCCTTGCGCCAGGCCACAGGCGGCGACAGTGCCGTTGGCCTTCGTGCTGGCACAGGCGTTGGCCAGGGTGTGACTGCCGACCGAGTCGATCACGGCCGCCCAACGCTCCTTGGCCAGCGGCTTGCCGGGTTCGGACAGCGTAGCGCGGTCGATGATTTCGCTGGCGCCCAACTGTTTGAGGTAGTCGTGCTCGGAAGTCCGACCAGTGGACGCAACCACCCGGTAACCGAGCTTGTTCAGCAACGCGATGGCGAAACTGCCTACACCACCATTGGCGCCCGTGACCAGGACGTCACCCTGCTCTGGCGTCACGCCGTTATGCTCCAGCGCCAGAATGCTCAGCATCGCCGTGTAACCGGCCGTGCCAATGGCCATTGCCTGGGCAGCCGTGAATTCCGGGGGCAATGGAATCAGCC
>NZ_BDAG01000055.1 GCF_002091715.1 Pseudomonas migulae NBRC 103157
AGTAGAAGTCACCAATTTTGCTGGCACGTTACCGCGTAACGGGCTGGTCACAGAATTTCTTGACGACCATAGAGCATTGGAACCACCTGATCCCATCCCGAACTCAGCAGTGAAACGATGCATCGCCGATGGTAGTGTGGGGTTTCCCCATGTGAGAGTAGGTCATCGTCAAGATCAAATTCCAAAACCCCTGTCTGCTAACGCAGACAGGGGTTTTGTCGTTTCGGGCTCGCCAAAAGCCCGATAGCTCGCTTCGGAGAAACAAAAAAGCCAGCCCTTGATTTTCAAGGGCTGGCTTTTTTGTAGGCCGGATATTTAGAACTGGTAGCTGAGGCTCGCCACGGCGGCTGACCGACAGATTATCCCTAGGCATCATGCGTCGTACCGCAGCAAACACCAGCCTGGACGCCACAAATAATAATTAGTCGCATCGTCATCAAGGGTTGGGGAATTTGCAACCGCCGCTCGAATAACCGTCGTCAAGAAAACGCTTCCGAGGCGCTCTAGCACGCCGTTCGGCGGGAATCTGACGGAAATTCCGGCCATTTCGTACATGTCCCTAAGTTTTATCGCACCAGTGCCGACAGACTGATGAGACATGCGTGCACCAAAGTAGAGCGGAATAGAAACCGCTTGAGCTGTACATGGAATGTTGCAACCCGGAACGCATCCCCACTTTCTGCATAGAAGTCCCATGAAATGAATCTCAAGTTCAGCCATAAAATCCTGTTGGCCGCCTCCGGCGTCGTGGTGCTGGCTTTTGCGTTGTTCACTTTGTACAACGACTATCTGCAGCGAAATACCATTCGGCAAAACCTCGAATCCTCTGTTCAACAAGCCGGCGACCTGACCGCCAGCAGCGTGCAGAACTGGATGAGCGGTCGCGTGCTGGTGCTGGAAAACCTCGCGCAGAACATCGCTCATCAAGGTGCCAATGCCGATCTACCGGGGCTGGTTGATCAGCCGGCTTTCACCTCGAACTTCCAGTTCACGTACGTCGGCCAGACCAACGGCGTGTTCACCCAGCGCCCGGACGCGAAGATGCCGGACGGCTACGATCCGCGTCAGCGGCCCTGGTACAAGCAGGCCGTTGTCGCTGATAAAACCATGCTGACCCCGCCTTACATGGCCGCCGTCGGTGGGTTAGTCGTGACCATCGCCATGCCCGTGAAAAAGAACGGCGAATTGCTCGGTGTGGTCGGCGGTGACTTGAGCCTGGAAACCCTGGTGAAGATCATCAACTCGGTGGATTTCGGCGGCATCGGTCATGCGTTTCTGGTCAGTGCCGACGGTCAGGTGATCGTCAGCCCGGACAAAGACCAGCTCATGAAAAACCTGAAGGACATCTACCCCGGCGCCGGCCTGCGCATCGAGAAGGGGAATCAGCAAGTCACCTTGAACAACCAGGAACGCATCCTCTCGTTCACCCCGGTCAACGGGTTGCCGAATGCTGCCTGGTATATCGGTCTGTCGATCGACAAGGACAAAGCCTACGCACCATTGAGCCAATTCCGCACCTCGGCATTGATCGCGATGTTCATCGCCGTGGCGGTGATTGCAGTGCTGCTGAGCCTGTTGATCAATGTGCTGATGCGACCGCTGACCACCATGAGTCGAGCGATGCAGGACATCGCCCAGGGCGAAGGCGACCTGACGCGTCGTCTGGCTGTGGAAAGCAAAGACGAATTCGGCGAACTGGGCGGTTCTTTCAACCAGTTCGTGGAGCGGATTCATGCGTCGATTTCCGAGGTGTCATCGGCCACTCGCCAGGTCCATGATCTGTCGCAACGGGTCATGGCCTCGTCCAACGCCTCGATCGTCGGTTCTGACGAGCAAAGTGCGCGCACCAACAGTGTGGCGGCGGCGATCAACCAATTGGGCGCCGCAACCCAGGAAATCGCCCGCAACGCCGCCGATGCCTCGCAGCACGCCAGCGGCGCGAGCGAGCAGGCGGATGACGGTCGACAGGTGGTGGAAAAAACCATTCTGGCGATGACCGAGCTGTCGCAGAAAATCAGCCTGTCCTGCACGCAGATCGAAACCCTCAACGCGAGCACCGACAACATTGGGCACATTCTCGATGTGATCAAAGGCATTTCCCAGCAGACCAACTTGCTCGCCCTCAACGCAGCCATTGAAGCGGCCCGCGCCGGTGAAGCCGGCCGTGGTTTTGCGGTGGTGGCAGATGAGGTACGCAACCTGGCCCATCGCACGCAAGAGTCGGCCGAGGAGATTCACAAGATGATCACATCGCTGCAGATCGGCTCACGCGAAGCGGTAACCACCATGAACGCCAGTCAGGTCTCCAGCGAAGAGAGCGTTGAAGTGGCGAACCAGGCCGGTTTGCGACTGGTCAGCGTGACCCGGCGTATTGGTGAAATCGATGGCATGAACCAGTCGGTGGCCGCGGCGACCGAGGAGCAGACAGCCGTGGTGGAAACACTCAATGTCGACGTCAACCAGATCAATTTGCTGAACCAGCAGAGCGTGGCCAACCTCAATGAAACGTTGAAGGATTGTGATGCGTTGTCGTTGCAGGCGAATCGGTTGAAGCAGTTGGTTGATAGCTTCAAGATTTGATTCAGGTCAGATCTACCGCGTTATCGTTCAATCGCGAGCAAGCCCGCTCCCACATTCGATCGCATTCCTACTGAAGGAAGCCGGTCAGAATGTGGGAGCGGGCTTGCTCGCGATTGCGGTGCATGAGTCACCGCTAAACGACAGTCCTACACAAACAGCTTCAGCACATTACTCATCGCATCATCGGCAAACCCCTGCACAAAATCCTTGAACCCCGGCAGTGCCTGCGCGTCGCCCTGAGCCGGTTCAGCGATGATGGTCCAGGTCGCCCGGGACTTGCCTTCCCCCAGTGCTTCAACTGTCATGGCAGCCCACAAGTTAGCCACGCCCAGCGTGTTGTAAATCGTGGTCCAGGTCATGCTCAATGCCTGGTTATCCCGCGAGTTGAGTTGCTCAACCACCAGGTTGCCATCCTTGAAAAATTTCTTGCGCAGGGACGACACGCCTTCGCCCGTCATCTCGATGTGCGACAACGCCGGGATGAAGCGATCGAAGCCGGCAAAGTTGCCGACCACCGCCCAGACTTTCGTAGCCTCGGCCGGCACATCCACCGAAGACACGACGTGGCAGCCTTGAGGGTTTTTGATCAGGGTATCGGGTTGCAGGGTTTTCATGGTTTTGCTCCGGTTGAGTGAATCAGATGAAGTTGATTTCTTTGAGGTAGTCGCAACCGCGACGCAGCAGCGCCGGGGATTTTTCCGGGTAGTGCGCGCCCATCTGCCGCACGCCGGCCTGGGCGTTGTCGTGGCCGATCATCGAGATATCGCCGATGTCTTCCTCGAAACCGTTGAGGTAGAAACCGAGTACGCCGAACAGCGCGTTGTCGCTGTCGACCCGGCCCAGTTGCTGCTGCCAGTCGGCCACGCTGACCATGGAGAATGTGCGGCCCGCCTCACGGAAGGAGGCGACGTAATCGTCCCAACTCAAGGGTTCGGGGTTGTGCAGGTTGAACACCGCTTTTTCCGCTGAATAACGGCTGGCGTGGAACGCGATGAAACGAGCGAGGAAATCCACCGGCATCAGGTCGAAATTCAGAGCGAACTCCGGAACCTGTCCGAGCTGGATTGAGCCCTTGAGCATCAGCATCAAACGATTCTTGTGCGGTTGGCAGACACCCGTGAGGCTGTTGAAACTGATGTTGCCGGGGCGATACACATTGACCCGCACCCCACGCTCCCGTGCCCGTTCGAGGATGCGTTCACCGACCCACTTCGACAGGTTGTAGCCGTTCTTGATGTAGATCGGCGGGGTGTGTGCGGCGGGCAGTTCAAGCACCCGGCCGTCGTCGGAAATGGTGCTCGACGCGGACAAGGTCGAAACGAAATTGAAGATCTTTTTACTGCGCCCTTCGCACAATCGCAGACACTCGAAAATCGGCTCGACGTTGTCCCGCGCCAGCGACTCGTAATCGAGCACGTGATTGACGTTGGCGGCGTTGTGCACGAGTGCGCCGAACTCGCGATCCAGACGCTCGTAAACCTCCACGGCGAGCCCGAGTGAGGGCTGTGTGATGTCCGCCGCGTAAACCCGCACCCGGCTCAGATCCAGATGCTCAAGACGGTTCTCGCGCAATGCATGCGCAAAGCGCTCGGCCGCCGATTGCCCGCCGCCATCGCGCACCAGACACGCCACTTCGCTGGCGCCCCAGGCCAGCAACGCCTCGACGATGTGCACGCCGACAAAACTGTTGGCGCCGGTGACGATGACTTTGTGCACATCGCCCATGCGGCTGACCGGCAGCGGCTGCACCCCCAACTCGCGGAAGGCGTCCGCCATGGCTTGTTCGCTCAGCACTTCTTCGGTGCCGGAGCCGCGCACCAGCGTCGCCAGTTTCGCGATGGTCGGCAGTTCGATGAAACGATTGATCGAGATACTGCGCCCGAATTCTTCACGCAAGCGCAGCAACATGCGTGACAGCAGGATCGAGTGGCCGCCCAGATTGAAGAAGCTTTCGTCGGTGGAAATATCGCTGGCTGGCAGTTCCAGCAGTTCGGCCCAGATCTCCAGCAGCAGCGCTTCATCGGCGCTGGTGGGTAAACGCCGCGACGGGTTTTCGGTGATGCTGACGGGCAACTCCAGCAACGCTTTGCGGTCAACCTTGCCGTTGCTGGCGAACGGCATGCTCGTCAGTTCGGTCCAGGCGGTTGGGTGCATGTAATCCGGCAGGAACCGGGTGGCGTGCGCCTTCAGCGCTTCGCGTGCGGTGCCGGGTCGATCCTCCTGAGGCTGGACGAGGAAGGCGAGAATCCGCCGCTGGCTGTCGATCACCACTGCCACTTGACGGTACAACTGACTGTCGCGCAGGCAGCGTTCGATTTCTTCCGGCTCTACACGAAAGCCGCGAATCTTTACCTGATTGTCCCGGCGTCCGCACAGCTCGATGCCTGCGCCTGTCCACTTCGCCATGTCGCCGGTGCGATAGGCGCGCAGGCTCTCGCCGTTCGGCAGGCCCAGGTTCAAGTAACGTTCGGCGGTCTGTTGCGGATTATTCAGGTATCCCAGGCAAACACCCGGTCCGACGATGTACAACTCGCCGACGGTCTGTTCGGTCACCGGTTGAAAGTCCTCGTCGAGAATCAGCACCTGACTGTTGGCGATCGGCGCGCCGAGGGTGCGATTGCTGTCGCCGGCGCGCAGCTGCCGTGCGGTGATCAGCACCGTGGCTTCGGTCGGGCCGTAGAGGTTGTAGAGATTGCCCTGACGGGTGAGTTGCTCGATGACATAGGGTTCGCAGACATCGCCACCGGTCATCACATGGTCCAGTACCTGCAACTGATCCAGCGGCAGAATGCTCAGCAAGGCCGGTGGCAAAAAAGCGTGGCTCAACTGTTGATGCCGGATCAGTTCCACCAGTTGCAGCGGGTCGCGGCGTTGATCGTCGCTGGGCACGATCAGCTCGGCGCCCTGCAACAGCGTCGGGAAGATATCGATCAGCGACGAGTCGAAGCTCAAGGACGAAAACTGCAATACGCGGCTCTGTTCCGTCAGTTGCACATAGTCGGCGTACCACGCGGTGAAGTGCGCGAGGTTGGCCTGGCTGAGCAACACGCCTTTGGGGTGACCGGTGGTGCCCGAGGTGTAGAGCGCCATGCACGGCGCGTCGAGAACGGGGCGCTGGCGCAGCAACGGTTGATCGACATCCAGGTGCTCGATGTCGATTGCGCTGATGTCCAGGCTGAGCATCTCGCTGGCAAGCGGATGCTGTCCGTCGTGCAGCAACAGCACGGCGCCGGCATTCGACAAAATGTACTGCTGGCGCTGCAGCGGATGGCTAGGCTCCAGCGGCAGGTACACCGCGCCGCTGCCGAGAATCGCCAGAATTCCTGCATACAACGCGCTGCATTTTGGCAGGCAGATGCCGACCACCAACGGCTTGTCGTGCTGTTGGAGCAAGGGTTGCAATCGCTGCGCAATGGCGCGGCTGTGTGCATGCAGTTGGCGATAACTGAGGGAGGTGCCGGCGATGTTCAGCGCCGGTCTTTCGGCGGACTGAATGAAGCGCTGCTCAAGGCGCTCGATCATCGGCAACTGAGCGAGTTGCAGCAAGCCGGGTTCAGCGGTCGCATTGAGACGATGGACGAAGGCCAGGTTGTCTAAAAACAGCAGGCTTTCCACCTGTTCAAAATGAACGGGCGTCGCTCGTTCGACGAGCAGAAAAGAGTCCGCATCCCGGGAGAATCGACTGACCAGCAAGGCTGCATGATCCACCAGTTGCGCCATCGTTCGCAGGCGTAGCGCCTGGCCGTTACCCGAAGGTTCGTCGGCAATCGGCACGCGGGTGAGCAGCGTCGAACCGTACAGGCACAGCAGGTCCAGCGGCGGTAAACCTGAATCCCCCCGCACGCCGACCCCTAGGCGCAACGTCAGTTGCGGTACATCGTCCAACGGCTGGAAGGTCAGGCTGGCATCGTCGATCAGTAAGTCAGCGTTGCCCGACGGCGGCAGGTCAAGGGCCGTCAGCCGCGTCAGTGAATGACCGTGTTGTTCAAGTTCCAGCGCCAGGTCGGTCAGGGCCTGGCTCTGCCCAATGAGCAGAATGTCGAGACGTCTCATGATGTGCTCCTCGTTAAACCAGGTAGTCGCTCAGGGCTTCTTGAACACACGTCGAATCGAGCAGCGAACTGCTGTGGAAAAACCGCATGATGTTGGCGACCAGCGGGTGATGGCGGTTGATCGGGAAGGCCAGCCCCGACACTTCACTCTTGAGTGCGCGGCGCGCGGCATCGCTGATCTGCAAGGACTCGATCAGACGGAAGTCGAAGGATTTCTGGATGTCGTTGGTCAGGTAATGGCCGATGAACACCGGCAGAATCTGTGCGATGCACTGACGGTCGTCTTCGCTTGCGGTGTGCCAGTAGATGCGCACCAACCGCGCCCAGAACCCGGAGTGACGGCCCTCATCGAGCAAGTGATCGGCCATCAAGCCCTTGATCGATTGCTTGACCGTCTCGTCCTTGGCAAATGCCGCCACATCGCCGGTCACGGTGTTCTCTGCGATGGCCACGCAGATCAATTCCACGGCGCTGCGCAAATGCTCCGGTGCCAGCGCAACAGCTGCCGGAATCGCCCGGCTCAGCTCGATTTCATCCGGCAGCTCAATGGGTGTGATGCCCGTCATGGCGACGGTTTGCTGCATGAAATCCATCGCCACCAGCGCGTGGTAATCCTCGTCCACCACGACGGTCATGGCGTCGTAACGGCAGGCGAACGGGAAGGCCACGGCGAAGCGATTCTTGGCGATGCTGCGCGCGGTTTTGTCGACGATCTCGGTTTCGAAAATCACCACGTCGTTGATGAATTTGTAGAGTGTCTGCACCAGGGCGAAATCCCGTTGCTCAGGGCATTCGCGCAGAAAGGTTTCGCTCAACACCAGCGGCTGGCGACTGAGCGGGTAGATCAGCTTTTCGTCGTTCTCCAGCATGCGGCGCGGACGGGTGCGAATGGTCGCGCGGCTTTCCCAGGCGTCGGCGAAGGATTGGTAGTCGGCTGCGTTCATGCATTCACCTCCGCCACCGGTTCGCTCATGCTCAAGCGCAGGCCGTCCCACAGGGCGATGCGGCTTTCCACGGCCGCCAAGGCGCTGGCGTAGACGTCTTCTTCCCGTTGCGGATCGCCATTGACCAGCCGCGTAAGGAGCTTTTCCGCTGCCGGGCCGTGGTCTTCGGAGTCGACTTCAATGTGCCGCTCCAGGTAGTAACGGAAGGTCGGCGCCTGCTCAAAGCCGATTCCCCAATCGTCGAGAATCCGCTGGAACATCTGTGGAATGACGCTCTCGCGCCCATGCAGAAATGCTGCCGCAACGCTGTGGCCGGGCGCATGCAGTGCGGTGTGCAAGGTGTGGCGCACGAATTGCGCAGCGGCCGGGTCGATGTCCACGCTTTGCAACGCCACGTCGTAACTCACGCCTTCTTGCTGCAGCGCCACGAAGCGTTCGACGGCAACCGTGCTGGCACCCACCTCGCGCATCGCATCCAGGTACAACTCGAAATGGCTGTAATGACCATGGGCCGGACGATCATCGGACTCTTCACCCAGCACAATCTCGTTGATCAGTCGGGCAGCCTGCGGATCTCCTGGCGGCAGCCAGGGCAACTGCACGCAGGTCAGTTCCTGTTGCAGGCGCTTGGTCAGCGACATGAAATCCCACACCGCAAAAACATGAGATTCCATGAAGCGTTGGAGTACCGAAAGCGAATGTATTTCAGAAAAAATCGGGTGCGCGCTCAGTTCTGCTTTCTTCTGATTAAGACGGTCTTTAGTCGATTTCATGGCGAGCCTATAAGTGATCCGGAAAGAGGTGTGATCAATAATTAGCGGCGATTAAACTATTCTGATGGCGAGCAAGTGCCTCAAATGAATTGATCGTTATTAGTTGCATATAAGTAGTGTGGTCGCGGCGCTATGGCCGGTGTCCAGTGGTGGCGGAGAAAAGCTAATACACGAATAAAGTTTCGGGCAAGTTATTTTTATACTATTTTTAAGTTCAACTTTTCCAGGGTCGACAAGTCTCAATAAGACTTTTTATTAAAGTTTTATTTGGGCGTAGTTGCTCCTTCCGGCTTATATAAGTCGAAATTGAGTTAAAGAGTGAATGCCTCACTCGAAGCAACTTTCCAAGGGTGATCGTTAGTGTGATTTGAGGGGTGGAAGTTGGCCGGGATGCCGAAGCTTCCTTTCCCGTGGCAAGACTCCTTCCGTAGGTTCTTGATGCGGGGACTGCGCCGCTCATGCGGTACGTCACCCGTTTGTTATTGGTTGGCAGGTCAAGAGTGAGCGTAAATCAAGGCAGCCGCTATCGCCGACGCGTCTTACGGTCGATGCAGTTGTCTGGCTTGGGATAACGGACACGCAGGCGCGGCAAGCGCAGGCGAGCAGGTTGATCTGCTCGCTGCGGCTACCTATGTGATTTATTTCGAGGTTTTTCTGCTTTGTGCTTCGGGGCTGTTGAGGTAGTTCGTGATGACTTCGACGCCCCGGTTGAGGTGATGTTCGAGCAGCTTCACCGCACGCTCGACGTCGCGGTCTTCCACTGCACGCAACAGCGCGCGGTGATCTTCCTGGGACAGTTTGCCCAGGCCCATGGCTTCCAGGTTGAAGCGCAGGAAGCGTTCCTCTTCGTTCAACCCGTCTTCGACCAGTCTCAACAGCCGACGATTAGGTGCCTTGCAGTACATCGCCATGTGAAACAGGCGGTTGAGCCGGCCAATTTCGGTGTAGTCGTGTTCCGTTTCCAGTTCATCGATGTAGCCGGCCGCCTGTTCAAAGTCCTCATGGGTGAGCAACGGGACCGACAGGCGCAGGGCTTCGGACTCCAGCAGGATCCGCAGCGCATAAGTTTCGACGGCATCGCCCTGAACCAATGGCGCGACCACCGCACCTTTATGGGCTATCACATTAAGCAGCGCTTGCGCTTCGAGTTGGCGCAAGGCTTCACGGACCGGCATGCGGCTGACCCCGAACAGGTCGGCCAGGTCTTGCTGACGAAGGGCTGTGCCGCAAGGAATGCGCCCATCGAGAATGGCGGCACGCAGGGTTTTTTCGATGACCGAGCGAGCCAGATGAGCGGGAATCGGACCGTTGACCTTGATGCTGCTGAGAGGGTTGGGTTTCTGTGGCACTACTACGCACCCTGAATGACTGAAAAAAATTGGATCCAAGAGGACACTAGTGACTGCCCGACAGGATGTCAAACACGCAGACTAAACAGCTCACACCCCAAGTTTAGCCCGCTCCCGGTGATCTCACCGTGCCATTGTCTTTTAACCGACTACCCTTCACCATCAATCGATTCCACCTGCCTACCTGGATGTCTCGCATTGGCGGTATGTTTCGCGATCCCTCGGACTTTGCGCTGGCTGTGCTGCGCGTTGCTGCTGGCCGGTGTCATGCCGGGCGGTCTGCATGCCGACTGGGATTTTTCCCTGATCAGCCGCCGGGCGCAGGCATTGTACGGGCCATTGGGCACAGGGCAGCAACGCATTGATGCCTGGCAGCATTTGCTGGCCACGCAGAAACAGCTCAGCGAGCTGGAGCAGCTCAACGTGGTCAACCTGTTCTTCAATAAACAGATGCGCTACGAAGAGGACATCGACCTGTGGCACGAGGTCGACTATTGGGAAACCCCGATCGAAGCCTTGTGGAAGGGCGCCGGTGACTGCGAAGACTACGCCATTGCCAAGTATTTCAGCCTGCGCCACCTCGGCGTATCCAGCGACAAGCTACGCATTACCTATGTCAAGGCCGTGAGCCTGAACCGCGCGCACATGGTGCTGACTTACTACGCCAGCCCCGACGCCATGCCGCTGGTGCTCGATAGCCTGATCGATGCGATCAAGCCCGCGAGCCAACGAACCGATCTGCTGCCGGTCTACGCTTTCAATGCCGAAGGGCTTTGGTTGCCCGGAGCCAAGGGCAATAAAAAAGTGGGTGACACCAAACGCTTGTCCCGTTGGCAGGATGTGTTGAAGAAAATGCAGGCGGAAGGTTTTCCGGTCGAGACGATTAACTAGGAGCACGCGCTCAGATGTCTTTGTTCAAACAGCTGTTGATCGCAATCTGTCTGTTCCTGGTGGTCGCCTTCACCGGCAGCTTCATGGTCAGCCTCGAGAGCTCGCGCACCCAGTACGTCAACCAGTTGCGCTCCCACGCGCAGGACGCTGCGACGGCGCTGGCGCTGTCGTTGACGCCGAACATCGACGACCCGGCGATGGTCGAGTTGCTGGTCAGCTCGATTTTCGACAGCGGTTATTACGCGAGCATCCGCGTCGTCGATCTGTCGAACGACAAGACCCTGGTCGAACGCAGCGGCATGGCGGCGGTGACAAACGTGCCGGACTGGTTCGTCAAACTGATCGGCCTGGAGCCGGCGGGCGGCGATGCGATTGTCAGCCGTGGCTGGGAGCAGGCGGCACGGGTCGAAGTGGTCAGCCACCCGATGTTCGCGTTGGCCAAGCTATGGCAGAGCGCCTTGGGCAGCCTCGGCTGGCTGCTGCTCTGCGGCGCGGTGAGTGCGGCACTGGGCGCGTTGCTGTTGCGCCGGCAATTAAAACCGCTGGAGTACATGGTCCAGCAATCCCACGCCATCGCCCGCCGCGAATTCCTCAGCCTGCCCGATCTGCCGCGCACACCTGAATTGCGCCGCGTGGTGCAGGCCATGAACCAGATGGTCGAGAAGCTCAAGTCGTTGTTTCAGGAACAGGCCGAGCGCAGTGAAAAATTGCGCGACGAGTCCTATCGGGACACGTTGACCGGGTTGGCCAACCGGCGCTATTTCGAGATGCAATTGAATGCGCGGGTGAACAATCCGGAGCAGGCGAGTTCAGGTTATTTGCTGTTGCTGCGGGTCAGGGACCTCGCGGGGTTGAATCAGCGTCTGGGCGGCCAACACACCGATGATTTACTGATCGCGGTCGGCGAGCAGTTGTCCCGTGAGTGCGCCAAATACCCCGAAACGCTGAACCTCGTCACGCGGATCCGCGGCGGCGAATTCGCCGTGCTGGCGCCGGGGCTGGTGCGCGCCGAAGCGTTGCAACTGGCGCAAAGCCTCGACAATGCCCTGGCGAGCCTGCATGCAACCGGCGCCACCGATGTGGCCGCCGTGGCGTACATTGGGCTGGCGCCGTTTATGTATGGCGACTTACCGCAAGCGGTGCTCGGGCTGGCGGATCAGGCGTTGGCGCAGGCTGAAGGCCAGGGCGATTCGAGGTGGGTCTGCCTGGATCACACAGCGGCGTCGAACCTTGGCGACGATCATCATGCCTGGCACCGCTTGCTCGATGAGGCGCTGAATCAGCGCCGTTTCGAGCTGTATTTCCAGCCGGTCGTGGCGAGCCAGGACACGACACTGGTGCTGCATTACAAAGTGCTTTCGCGCCTGATTGACGAGCAGGGCCAGGCGATTCCTGCCGGTCGATTCCTGCCGTGGCTCGAACGTTTCGGCTGGGCTGCGCGGCTGGATCGCCTGATGCTGGAGAAGGTGCTGGCGCAAATGGCCGACCATCAAGCGTCGCTGGCGCTGAACCTGTCGTCGGCGACACTGATGAATTCGCAGGCGCTGGGCAAAATCCTGGATATTTTGCGCGTGCACTCCAGCTTCGGCCCGCGGCTGACCCTGGAAATCGGCGAGGAGCAACTGCCGGAGCAAGCGAAGCTGGAAGACCTGACGCGACGCCTGCGAGAAATCGGCTTCTCGTTGAGCCTGCAACATTTTGGTGGACGCTTCAGCATGATCGGCAACCTGGCGCGGCTCGGGTTGGCGTACCTGAAGATCGACGGTGTCTACATCCGTGCAATTGATCAGGAGAGCGACAAGCGTTTGTTTATCGAGGCGATTCAACGGGCGGCGCACAGCATTGACCTGCCGTTGATTGCCGAGCGGGTCGAGACTGAAGGGGAGTTGTCGGTGATACGCGAGATGGGGGTTTATGGTGTGCAGGGGCAGTTGGTTGGGGAGCCGAGGCCTTGGGAATAAGGTCCTGAAGTTGCTTTGTCTGTGAGGCCCCATCGCCAGCAAGCCGGCTCCTACAAGGTTCAGAGTGTTCACAGCCCTAATCCTGTAGGAGCCGGCTTGCTGGCGATGGCGTCAGCTCAGACAACGACAAAGGTCGGATCAGATCAACCCCGAATCATCCTCATCCACCAAATTACTCAACCCACCCAACGCCTCCCGGGCCTGGGACCGGCCCATGAGTTTGTCCTGTGCAGCGGCCGGCAGGTCGGTGATGCGCATCACGCCCTTGTCGGTCAGCACCTGAATAAGGTCGTCCAGTACCCGGATCATGTCCAGGTCGCTTTGCTTCAACTGCTTGAGCTGACCGGTTTGCTGCAGTTGCTTGTGGTTCATGGCCATGACTTTGCTGGCGAACCAGGTCTGAAGGTCCGGGTGATCGGCGGGCAGGCTTTCGGTGGATTCGTCATAGGCCTCGGCTTCCACGCGCGTCAATTGGCCTTCTGCATTGCGTTGCACGTAGAACATTGAGCGTCCCTCAAGCGTTGAGCAGCTTCACCCTGTCAGCAGCATAGGCGATATAAGCCATATGGTTATTCGCTAACGGTATTTAAAATCCAGTTCTTATATCTATAAAGTCAACCTCCTGCGTACCTGCCGACCAATCGGCGCGCCGCACGACACGAACCAACACGGGACCTCCGTGAGTTTCTGATCGACGCGCGCGCCCTTGAGCGTGCCGTGCGTGGGAGTGATTTATGTCTGTCGTCTCTGCAACTCAAAGCATCGCGCCGCAAATTTTCGAAATTCGTCCGTTCAGCGGTGCCGTCGGTGCCGAAATCATCGGGCTCGACCTGTCTCGTCCTATCAATGAGCAGGACTTCGCCCGCATCCATCGCGCGCACCTTGATCACCATGTCGTGGTGTTCCGCGACCAACGCATTACCCCCGAACAACACATCGACTTCAGCCGCCGCTTCGGCGTGTTGCAGATCCATGTGCTCAAGCAATTCCTGCTGGCCGGGCACCCGGAAATCCTCATCGTTTCCAACATCATCGAAAACGGCCAATCCATCGGCCTCGGCGACGCCGGCAAGTTCTGGCACTCCGACCTGTCATATAAAGAATTGCCAAGCCTGGGCTCGATGCTGCACGCCCAGGAGTTGCCGTCCGAAGGTGGCGACACCTTGTTCGCCGACATGCACAAAGCCTGGGACAACCTGCCCGAAGCGCTGCGCAAAGCGGTCGAAGGTCGCTCCGCGGCGCACTCGTACACGGCGCGCTACAGCGAAACCAAATTCGAAGGTAACTGGCGCCCGACGTTGACGCCGGAGCAACTGGCCCAGGTTGCCGAAGTCGTGCACCCGATCGTGCGCACGCACCCGGAAAACGGCCGCAAGGCGCTGTTCGTCAGCGAGGGTTTCACCACCCGCATCGTTGGCTTGCCGGACGACGAGAGCAAGCAACTGCTCGACGAGCTCTACGCCCATAGCGTGCTGCCGCAAAACATCTACCGCCATCAATGGCAGCCCCACGACCTGGTGTTCTGGGACAACCGTTCGCTGATTCACCTTGCCGCCGGCTGCCCGAGCCATCTGCGCCGCAAGTTGTATCGCACCACCATCCAGGGCGACGCGCCTTTCTGATTTGTCGGAGAATTTTCATGTCCAGACGTCTTTCCTTTGCACCGTTGGCTGCGGCCATCGGCCTGGGTTTCAGCCTCATCGCCAGCAGCCTGGTGGCACCGACCGTGGCTCAGGCCGAAGGTGAAATCCGCATTGCCGAGCAGTTCGGCATCGTTTATCTGTTGCTCAACGTAGTGCGTGATCAGAACCTGATCGAGAAGTACGGCAAACAGGAGGGCGTGGATATCAAGGTCGACTGGACTCAGCTGTCCGGCGGCGCGGCGGTCAACGATGCGTTGCTCTCCGGCTCCATCGACATTGCCGGCGCGGGCGTCGGTCCGTTGCTGACCATCTGGGACCGCACCCACGGCAAGCAGAACGTCAAGGCTGTCGCCTCCCTCGGCAACTTTCCGTACTACCTGGTGAGCAACAATCCCAAGGTCAAAACCATCGCCGACTTCACCGAGCAGGACCGCATTGCGGTGCCGGCGGTGGGCGTGTCGGTACAGTCGCGCTTCCTGCAATACGCGGCCGCCAAGCAGTGGGGCGACAAGGAATTCAATCGCCTCGACAAGTACACCATCGCTGTTCCGCACCCCGACGCCACAGCGGCGTTGATTGCCGGCGGTACCGAGCTGACGGGGCACTTTTCCAACCCGCCCTTCCAGGATCAGGCGCTGGCCAATCCGAACGTGCATGTGGTGCTGAACACTTATGACCTGCTCGGCCCGAACTCGCCGACGGTGCTGTTCGCCACGGAAAAATTCCGTAACGAGAACCCGAAAACCTACAAGGCCTTCGTCGAGGCGCTGACCGAAGCGGCGCAATTTGCCCAGAACGATAAAGGCGCCGCCGCCGATACCTACATTCGCGTGACCAAGGCAAAAATCGATCGTGCTGCGCTGTTGAAAATCATCGACAACCCGCAGTTCGAATTCAGCGTCACGCCGAAAAATACCTACCCGCTCGCCGAGTTCCTCTACCGTGTCGGCGCGATCAAAAACAAACCGGATTCGTGGAAGGATTACTTCTTCCAGGACGCCAAACCACTGCAAGGGAGCTGATCGACATGAACGCCTCTTTGCAAGGCCACACGGTCAGCAAACCGAACGCCACAGCCCAGGCGCTGCTGTCGGTCGATAATGTCAGCCTCGAATACCGCACGCCGCAGCGGGTGGTTCGAGCGACCCACCAAGTCAGTTTTGAAATCGATCCGGCGGACCGCTTTGTATTGCTCGGGCCGTCCGGTTGCGGCAAGTCGACATTGCTCAAGGCCGCCGCCGGATTTATCCAGCCCGTCGAAGGGGAAATCCGCCTGCAAGGTCAGCGTGTCGATGCGCCGGGGCCGGACCGGATCGTGGTGTTCCAGGAGTTCGATCAACTGCCGCCGTGGAAAACCGTCAAACAGAACGTGATGTTTCCGCTGCTGGCGTCGAAAACCTTCAAGCGCAAAGAGGCCGAAGAACGGGCCATGCACTATCTCGACAAGGTCGGGCTGGCGGCGTTTGCCGATGCGTATCCACACACCTTGTCCGGCGGCATGAAGGCGCGCGTGGCGATTGCCCGGGCGTTGGCGATGCAACCGAAAATCCTGTTGATGGATGATCCCTTCGCCGCGCTCGATGCGCTGACTCGCCGCAAGATGCAGGAAGAATTGCTGCTCCTCTGGGAGGAGGTGCGCTTCACCCTGCTGTTCGTCACGCACTCGATTGAAGAAGCGCTGGTGGTGGGTAACCGCATTCTGTTGCTGTCGCCGCACCCTGGCCGGGTACGGGCGGAAGTCCACAGTCATCAATACGATTTGCACAGCCTCGGCGGCGTGGCGTTTCAGGAATCGGCGCGACGGATTCATCGATTGTTGTTCGATGAAGGTCAGTCGCCGGAAACCGCGCGCGAGCTGGATTTTTCCGACATTCGCATCGCTTACTGAGCCATTGAGAGGAGTGCCCGATGAGCCAGCTATCATCTGCGCGTGAAGAGTTTGAAACCGTTTTGCAGCCGCTGACCAGCGTACCGCTGGAGCGTGAATTGCCCCTCGGCCAGCGTCTGTGGCAACAGGGCTGGATTCGTAAAAGCCTGATCCTGATTTTGCTCGCGGTACTGTGGGAAGTGGTTGCGCGAATCCAGAACAACGACCTGTTGCTGCCGAGTTTTTTGCAAACCGCCAGCGCGCTGTATGGCGGCCTGCTCAGCGGCGAATTGCTGGGCAAAGTGTGGATTTCGCTGGTGGTGTTGCTCAAGGGTTACCTGATCGGCATCGTCCTGGCGTTTGCCCTGACCACGCTGGCGGTGTCGACGCAATTCGGTCGCGATCTGCTGAGTACGCTGACGTCGATGTTCAACCCGCTGCCGGCGATTGCACTGTTGCCGCTGGCGCTGTTGTGGTTCGGGCTGGGGCAGAACAGCCTGATTTTCGTGCTGGTGCATTCGGTGCTTTGGGCATTGGCGTTGAACACTTACGCCGGGTTTCTAGGCGTCTCGGAAACATTGCGCATGGCCGGCCGCAATTACGGTTTGAAGGGCATGCGTTTCGTGCTGTTCATCCTGATTCCCGCAGCGTTGCCGTCGATTCTTGCTGGGCTGAAAATCGGTTGGGCGTTCGCCTGGCGCACGTTGATCGCGGCTGAGTTGGTGTTTGGTGCAACCAGTGGTAAGGGTGGTTTGGGCTGGTACATCTTTCAGAATCGCAATGAGCTGTACACCGACAAGGTGTTTGCCGGGTTGGCGGTGGTGATTTTGATTGGGTTGCTGGTGGAAAATCTGGTGTTTGATTCGCTGGAGCGGGTGACGGTGAAGCGGTGGGGGATGCAGCGGTAGTCAGTTGAATCGAGTGCAATTCGAAAAAATCGCAGCCTTCGGCAGCTCCTGCATTGGAGTACACCTGTAGGAGCTGCCGAAGGCTGCGATCTTTTGATCTGCTAGCATTGCGTCTGAATCAACCCAGATCAGCCACGAGTGCTCAGTATGCAACTCCCGGACATGAACCTTCTGGTCGCCCTCGACGCCTTGCTCGACGAAGGCAGCGTGGTGGGCGCCGCGCGCCGCATGCATCTAAGCCCTGCAGCCATGAGCCGCACACTGACGCGGATACGCGAGGCCATCGGCGATCCGATTCTGGTGCGGGCCGGCCGTGGCCTGGTGCCGACACCCAAGGCACTGGCGTTGCGTGAGCAGGTACGGGATCTGGTGGAGCAGGCCGCGCTGCTGTTTCGATCTGCCGATGAAGTGGAGCTGGGCAGTTTGCGTCGACGCTTCAGCATTCGTGCCAACGATTTCTTTGTCGGCGTCTACGGCGGCAAGCTCTTCGACACGATGGAGCGCCAGGCGCCGCACTGCGAACTGCGCTTTGTTCCGGAGGGCGATGGGGATGACGAAGCGTTGCGTGAAGGACGCATCGATTTGAGCGTCAGCAACAACCGGCCGCTGATGCCGGAAGTGAAGGTGCAGAACCTGTTCTCCACGCACTTTGTCGGCCTGGTGCGCGACGACCATCCGCTGTTCGACGA
Organism: Pseudomonas migulae NBRC 103157; assembly: GCF_002091715.1. Lineage (GTDB taxonomy): Bacteria > Pseudomonadota > Gammaproteobacteria > Pseudomonadales > Pseudomonadaceae > Aquipseudomonas > Aquipseudomonas migulae_A. Next base: position 17,658 of record NZ_BDAG01000055.1, read on the forward strand.
AGAGATCACCGCCGAACGCTATGCCGGGTTTTCCCACATCAGCATGTCTCGTCGCGGCATCGCTCGCGGCCCGATCGATACGGCGCTCAACGCCTTGGGCCTGGAGCGGCGGGTGGCGGTGATTGCGCCGAGTTTCCATGCCGCGATGTTTGCGTTGCCGGATTCCGATCTGATTCTGCCGGTACCCAAGGAAGCGTTGCTGAGCGTGCGGCGCCTGGGGTTGAAGCTGCGTTCATTCACGCTGCCGATCCCGTTGCCGACCCTCATGCTGACGCAGGCCTGGCACCCGCGTTTCGACAAAGACCCGGCGCATCGCTGGATGCGTGAAACGCTCAAGGCGTGTTGTGACGAGACGTGGCTGGCTGCACAACCCACGTCAGACTGAACACGCACCCTGTAGGAGCCGGCTTGCTGGCGATCGTGATTTTTCATTCAACATCTTCTTCATCGACTGATAGACCGCCATCGCCAGCAAGCCGGCTCCTGCAGGGCTATGTATTGTTGCGGCTGACGCACTTATAAGCTGCCAATAAGTTGATTTTCGTCAGCTTCCACGCTTCCTAAAATGCTTCGGAATCCATTCCCGGAGCTTGCAGTCCATGACTTCCCTCACGGCCCCGGCATCTCTCGCTGCGGCCAGCCCCATCGCCGTGACGCCGCCGGTCTTCGGCCCGCGGATCATCATTGGTCTGGTGGGCGTGCTGCTGGCGGTGCTGGTATCGGGCCTCAACGAAATGGTGACCAAGGTCGCCCTCGCCGACATTCGCGGCGCATTGGCCATCGGCTATGACGAAGGCACCTGGCTGGTCGCCAGTTACACCGCGACCTCGGTGGCCGCGATGGCGTTCGCGCCGTGGTGCTCGGTGACGTTCTCGTTGCGGCGCTTCACTCTCTGCGCGATCAGTGTGTTCACGTTGTTGGGCGTGCTGTGTCCGTTCGCCCCGAACTACGAAAGCCTGCTGCTGATGCGCACCTTGCAAGGTCTGGCGGGCGGTGCGTTGCCGCCGATGCTGATGACCGTCGCCCTGCGCTTTTTGCCGGCCAACGTGAAGCTCTACGGTCTTGCCGGATATGCCCTCACGGCCACCTTCGGTCCGGGGCTCGGCACACCGCTGGCCGGGTTGTGGACCGAGCATGTCGGCTGGCAATGGACCTTCTGGCAAATCATCGCGCCGTGCCTGATCGCCATGGCCGCAGTGGCCTACGGCCTGCCCCAGGATCCGCTGCGCCTTGAGCGTTTCAAGCAGTTCAACTGGCGCGGATTGCTGCTGGGTTTTCCGGCGATCTGCATGCTGGTGATCGGCATTCTGCAGGGCAATCGGCTGGACTGGTTCGAGTCGAGCCTGATCTGCGGCTTGCTCGGCGGTGGCGTGGTGTTGCTGGTGCTGTTTCTGATCAACGAATGGTCGCAGCCAATCCCGTTTTTCAAGATGCAGATGCTCGGCATCCGAAACCTGTCGTTCGCCTTGCTGACCCTGGCCGGGGTGCTGGTGATCTTGCTGGCGGTGATCATCATTCCGTCCAGTTACCTGGCGCAGGTGCAGGGTTATCGCCCGGTGCAAACCGCGCCGATCATGTTGTTGGCAGCGCTGCCGCAGTTGATCGCGCTGCCGCTGGTGGCGGCGTTGTGCAACCTGCGCTGGATCGATTGCCGCTGGGTGTTGGGGATCGGCCTGAGCATGCTGGCGTTGTCGTGCATCGGCGGATCGCAGCTGACATCGGTGTGGATTCGCGACGATTTCTACGTGCTGCAACTGCTGCAAATCTTCGGGCAACCCATGGCTGTGTTGCCATTGTTGATGCTCTCGACCGGCAGCATCAGCCCGATGGAAGGGCCGTTCGCGTCGGCCTGGTTCAACACCGTTAAAGGCCTTTCGGCGGTGATCGCCACGGGAGTGATCGACGCGCTGACCACATCGCGGCTGCACTTTCATTCGACCATGTTGGTGGACCGCCTCGGCAACTCGCCGCTGGCCGACAGCGACAGCGCGGGCCTCGCTCATCGGTTGCATGAGCAGGCCGTGGTGCTGACGGCCTCGGACCTTTATCTGTGCATGGGCGGCGTCGCGTTGGCGCTGATCCTGTTGATTTTCTGGCTGCCGACGCGGATCTATCCGCCGCGTGCGCCGACATGAATGCTTCATTGAAACAGAAGGTTTTTATGACGACTCAATCCAAGCAAAAAATCGCCGTCGCAATTGCCTCCGTGGTGGCGGTCGGCGTACTGGTGTATCTGCTGGCACCGGGATTTTTTGGCAAGCGTACGCAACAGAACACTAATGACGCCTTTGTCTCTGCCGACTTCACGTTGGTCGTGCCCCGCGTCGCCGGGTTCATCAAGGACGTGCTGGTGGAAGACAATCAGCAGGTCAAGGCCGGGCAGTTGCTGGCGCTGATCGATGACCGGGATTTGCGCGCTGCCGCTCAAGCCGCCGACGCCGAAACACTGGTGGCGCGGGCGCAACTGCAAAACGCTCGCGCAACCCTTGAGCGCCAGGCGTCGGTGATCGCTCAGGCGCAAGCCACGGTCGTGTCGGCCAAGGCAGAGATGGCGTTCGCCGAACATGAATTGAATCGCTACAACCACCTCGCTGGCGTTGGCGCGGGTACGGTGCAGAACGCGCAGCAAGCCCGCACCCGTATCGATCAGGCCAGTGCCCGGTTGGCCAATGCGACAGCGGTGTTGGCGGCGGAACGCAAGCAGGTGGAAATTCTCACCGCCCAGCGCGATGCAGCAGACGGCGGGTTGAAACGTGCGCAAGCGGCGCTGGAAATGGCCAGCTACGAGCTGTCCTACACGCGCATCGTGGCGCCTCAGGACGGCATGGTGGGCGAGCGTGCGGTACGGGTTGGCGCTTACGTGACACCGGGAAGCAAGATCCTGGCGGTGGTGCCATTGGCGCAGGCTTATGTGGTCGCCAATTTTCAGGAAACCCAGCTGACCGACGTGCAACCGGGGCAGGGCGTGCAAGTGCGTGTGGACAGTCTGGGCGGCGAAGCGCTGCGCGGTCGCGTCGAGAGCATTGCCCCGGCCACGGGCGTGACCTTCGCTTCGATCAAACCGGACAACGCGACCGGCAATTTCACCAAGGTTGTGCAGCGGATTCCGGTGAAAATCGTTCTGGACCCGGGGCAGGCGTTGGCTGATCGGCTGCGCGTGGGGATGTCGGTGGAGGCAAGTATTGATACGGCTGACACTGGTGAGCATGAGGTTGCGCAACGATGAGCATCTTCGTCGACAGTTCTGACGCCTTCGCGAGCAAGCCCGCTCCCACATTGGAGCATCGCAGTGCACAAGAGATCCCCATGTGGGGGCGGGCTTGCTCGCGAAGAGGCCAGTGGCCTCAACTCACCCTGTGCGCCTTACTGGTTCTGGGCCTCACAGCCTGCACTGTCGGCCCGGACTTCCAAAAGCCTCAAACTCAGCAAATCGCCGGATGGTCGAAACCATCGAAAACCGCCGCCAGCCAAACCGTCGCCGAAACCATGGACGAACGCTGGTGGGAAGTCTTCCACGACCCGAAACTCTCGGCCCTGACCCAGCGTGCCCTGACCGACAACCTCGACCTGAAACTCGCCAGCAGCCGCCTGGAGCAAAGTCGCGCCGCGCGCCAGGTGATCACCGCAGATCGCTACCCCAACACCGCCGCCACAGGCAGCTACGGACGTAAACGCAACAGCGGCGAAGGTTTGAGCGATCCTTCGGGGCACAATGGCAACTCGGCGTTCAATTTGTGGGACGCCGGCTTCTCGGCCTCCTGGGAACTGGATTTCTGGGGGCGGGTCCGCCGTGAAACCGAAGCAGCGAATGCCACGCTGGAAGTCGCGGAAAACGACCAGCGCAGCGTGCTGTTGTCTGTCCTTGCCGAAGTCGCCCAGGACTACATTCAGCTACGCGGCGTGCAAAGTACGCGTGCCGTCACTGAAGAGAACCTCGACGTCGCCCGCCATAGCCTGAAACTGTCGCAGCTGCGCCTGGCCGACGGTGTCGCCACCGACCTCGATGTCGCCGAAGCCGCCGCGCAAGTTGCCGCCATCGAATCGCGCCTGCCGGCGCTGGAGCAGCGTCAGTCGCAACTGATCAATGCCTTGAGCCTGTTGATGGGCGAACCGCCCCAGGCGCTGCATGCCGAGTTATCCACCGACGCGCCGGTGCCACAAACCCCGCGCCAGGTCGCCATCGGCCTGCCGTCGCAATTGGCCGAACGCCGCCCGGACATCCGCCGGGCCGAAGCTCGCCTGCATGCCGCCACGGCGAACATTGGGGTGGCCAAGGGGGATTTCTATCCGCGCATCACCCTGTCGGGCAACGTCGGCTCACAAGCGATGCAACTGAGCGATTTCGGCTCCTGGGGCTCGCGTACGTTCGGCATCGGCCCGCAATTCAGCCTGCCGCTGTTCGATGGCGGCCGCCTGCGCGGCGTGCTGAACTTGCGAGAAGCCCAGCAACAGGAAGCCGCCATCGCCTACCAGCAAACCGTGCTGCGGGCCTGGCATGAAATCGACGACCAACTGACTGCCTACAACGCCAGCCAACTGCGCCGCGACAGCCTCGCCGAAGCCGTACGCCAAAACCAGATCGCCCTGCGCACCGCGCAACAACAATACGTGGAAGGGGTGGTGGATTTCGTCAACGTCCTCACCGTGCAAGGCGAGTTGCTGGCGACCCAGCAGCAATGGGTCGAGAGTTCGACCGGGGTGTCGCTGGCGATGGTCGGGTTGTACAAAGCGTTGGGTGGGGGATGGGAGTCGGTGTATCCGGTGGGGGAGATGGCGCAACGATAACTTTGCTGTCAGTTGAGGCGGTTTTCGGATGGGGAATGGATGAGCCTCCTCGTAGGAACCGTCCTGATTTTTTTATGTGGGATTTGGCAACGGTAAACCGACGTTAGTATTTTGGCCAAATTGACTACCAAGCTTGGCCACTCCATGCATTCGGACCCATACGCACCGCCGACCGCAGATTGCTCTGTTGGCGACGATTTGCTATCTGCCTTTTTCGTCATCTCCAAGCGAAAACTCGCGATCCTGTTTATCGCTACTTCCGGTTTTTACGTCCTGTATTGGTTGTATCGAAACTGGCACCGTTACCGGTCAGCGACTGCAACGAAGGTCATACCGCTGATACGCGCATTAATGGGTGTGTGGTTTGTTTATTCGCTATTCAGGACGGTTGATCGTCGTATCTTCGCCATGGGGCATCGATACAAGTGGTATCCAAGGTTTCTGGCGCTCGCCTTCATTCTGTTCAGTGCTCTGCAATCCGCACGGGTTTGGCTTCTGGATTTGCATCTTGGTTTCGCGATGCTAATTGCCCTTTTGGCGCTTCAGGTCAGTTGTTTGATGCGTATGCAGGAAGCGGTGAATCATTTGGCCGACGATATTTCGGCCAGGCAAAACTCGACACTCACACCGATGAACTGGTTGTGGATAGTGCTTGGGTTGTGTTGGTGGGGAATATTGGCTGACGCAGTTTTCACGGGAATTGCGGGAAGAGAGCCAGGCTCACCTTGACGCTCACCCACGCTGTCATAGACTCCGCTCATCCGTCAGGGAGTTACGGTTATGCGACGAGTTCGTGTGTGGGTTATCGGATTGACCTTTGTAACGTGTACCGCTCAGGCGCAAACGCCCGTGCCAGACGATCCGCTGTTGGACAGCAGCGTCGGGAGCAGCAGTTCGGCAGCCAGCACGGAGGCCCGTGGTGTGTTGCGGGCTCGGGATCAGGCGATGCTCGCCAGCGAGTTGTCCGGGCGGATTGTCGAGTTGCCGTTCAGTGAGGGCGAGTCGTTCAAGAAGGGCGATACGCTGGCGCGGTTCGATTGTTCGGCCTATCAGGCGCAGCTCAATGCGGCGCAGGCGGCCAGCCGTGGGGCCAGTGAAGAGCTGGCTCACAACAGGCAACTGGCGGCATTGAATTCGGTCGGGCGTTTCGAAGTGGCGCGGGCCGAGGCCAGGCTCAGCGAGACGCAGGCGCAGTCCCAGGTGTATCAGGTTCAGGTCAAACGCTGCAGCGTGGTGGCGCCGTTTGATGGTCAGGTGGTCGAGCGCAAGGTTCAGCGTTATGAAAGCGTTGCCGCCGGTGCGCCGTTGCTGGATGTGGTCGACAACCGCACGCTGGAAATCCATTTGCTGGTGCCGTCGCGCTGGATGGGCAAGCTCAAGCCCGGCCAGACGTTCAGTTTTGTCCCCGATGAAACCGGTCGGCCACTGGATGCCACGGTCAAACGGCTGGGCGCGCGAATTGACGAAGGCAGCCAGACCTTGCTGTTGGTCGCGACGCTGCCCAGCGCCTCAGGTTTGTTGGCCGGTATGAGCGGCACGGCGCGTTTCGCGGAGCTCAAGTGAACGCTCCGGTAAGCGGCGGCGCGGAACAGGTCTTCGCCCGCTTCCTGGATCTTGAACGCCAGACCCGCGCCGCGCGCAATCCGTCGCAACTGGCCTACAGCCTGGTCAATGACGCTCAGGCGCTGTTCGGTTTTCGCCATGCCGCGTTATTGATTGCCGGCAAGGTGCAAGCGGTGACGGGCGTCAGTGCCGTGGACCCGAATGCCCCGTTCGTGGCGTTCGTCGAGCAGGCGGTAGCGCAGTTGTTCAAGGGCGATGTGCTGAAAAAGGCGCGGGTGATTTCGCCCGATCTTCTCAGCGAATCGATCCAGGCGGACTGGCAAAGCCTGTCTCCCGCTCAGGTGTTCTGGCTGCCGCTGATCGATCATCAAGGTGAAGTGTTCGGCGGCCTGTGGCTGGCCCGGGATCTGCCGTGGAACCCGCCGGAGCAAGTGTTGCTGTCGCAACTCGGTGACACTTACAGCCATGCCTGGCTGGCGCTGCAGCCGCGCAAACCGTGGCGACTGCGCTGGACCCGAAAACGTCAGCTGGCGCTGGTGGCTGTGCTGGTGCTCGGGCTGTTGATCCCGGTGCGCCAATCGGTGCTGGCGCCGGCGGAAGTGGTGCCATTGGGTGGTCGGGTCGTCGCGGCACCGCTGGACGGGGTGATCGCCGAGTTCCTGGTCAAACCCAACCAGACGGTGAAAACCGGCGACCTGCTGCTGCGCTTTGAAAGCACCACGCTCAAGGCTCAGGCCGACGTGGCCGAACGCGCCCTGGGCGTGGCCGAAGCTGAATTGAAGGCCAACTCCCAACGCTCGTTTGCCGATGCCGAATCCAGTTCGAAAATTGATCTGCTGGCCGCGCGCGTCGAGCAAAAACGCGCCGAACGGGACTACGCCCGTGAGCTGCTCAAACGCAGCGAAGTGCGCGCCGAGCGCGACGGCATCGCCGTGTTCGCCGACGCCGAGCGCTGGACCGGAAAACCGGTGCAGACCGGCGAACGGTTGATGGAAATCGCTGACCCGACCCAAGCCGAACTGCGCATCGAACTGGCCGTTGGTGACGCGATCTCTCTGGAACCCGGCGCGCAAGTCGCGCTGTTCCTCGACAGCGATCCGTTACAGCGACATCTGGCCCGGCTCGAACGCGCGGCTTACGAAGCGCAGCCCACGGCCGGCGGGCAGTTGGCCTATCGACTCGATGCCAGTTTCGATCAGGCGCCACCGCGTATCGGCCTGCGCGGCACGGCGAAAGTCTTCGGTGATCGTGCACCGCTGGCGCTCTATCTGCTGCGCAAACCCCTGGCCGGTTTGCGCCAGAGTGTGGGGCTGTAGATGAGCCTGCCCAGCCTGCGCGCGGACTTGCAGCTGACCCCCGCTTCACCGGCGCTGGACGGCTCGCCGCGCTGGACACTGGCTGACCCGGTGCGCGGCCGCTATTTCAAACTCGGCGTGGCGGCGATGCGCTTGCTGCGACATTGGTCCCTGGGTGATCCCGAGCAGGTCCTGCACGCCGCGAATCGCGAACCGGGTTTGCCTTTGGCCGGCAGCGATCTGGAGCAACTGCTGGGCTTTCTGCGCAGCCACGATCTGATCAGTGCCCTAGACCCGCAGCAGCGTGACAGTTACAGCCTGAAGGCCGCCGCCCAGCGTCAGTCGCTGTGGCAGATTCTGCTGCATCAGTACCTGTTTTTCCGAATCCCGCTCTGGCGCCCGGATGCGTTTCTCAATCGAGCCTGGCCCTGGCTGGCGCGCTTCGGCCCGCGACTGCTGCGCTTCGGATTGCCGGCAACGCTGGGCCTCGGGGTGTTTCTCGTGTCCCGGGACTGGCAACGATTTATCGCGACCTTCCCTCATCTGTTCAGCCTCGGTGGTGCGCTGGCCTTTGGCGTGGCGTTGTTTTTTGCCAAGCTCTGCCACGAATTCGGCCACGCGTTCATGGCCAAGCGCGCGGGGTGTCGGGTGCAGAGCATGGGCGTGGCATTTATGGTGATGTTGCCGATGTTCTACACCGACGTCAGCGATGCCTGGCGGGGCAACGATCGGCGTGCCCGATTGCTGATCGGTGCCGGTGGCGTGTTGGCCGAACTGCTGCTGGCGAGTATCGCGCTGCTGGCCTGGTCGCTGCTGCCCGACGGGCCGGCGCGCACGGCGGCGTTCATGCTTGCCAGTGCGACCTGGATGACCACGCTGGTGATCAACCTCAACCCGTTCATGCGTTTCGATGGCTACTTTTTGCTCAGTGATTTCTGGGAGGTGGACAACCTGCAGGGGCGCGCCTTTGCCCTGTGTCGCTGGCATCTGCGCGAAACCCTGTTCGGCTATGGCGAACCGGCTCCGGAACCTTTGTCGCCGAGGATGCAGCGACGTCTGTTGGTATGGGGCTACGGCTCGTGGCTGTGGCGCGCGGTGCTGTTTTTCGGGATTGCGCTGGCGGTGTATCACTTGTTCTTCAAGCTGCTGGGTATCTTCCTGATGCTGGTTGAGCTGGTGTGGTTCATCTTTCTGCCGATCGCGCGCGAATGGCGGGAGTGGTGGAGCCGCCGCGATCAGGCCCATGCGCCGCGGGTGTTGTTGAGTGCGTTGGGGTTGCTCGCCTTCGTGCTGTTTCTGGCGCTGCCCTGGCGCAGTGCGGTGGAGCTGCCGTCAATGCTCGAGGCGGGACGGGTCAGTGCGTTGCATGCGCCGGTGGCTTCGCGGGTCAAAGTGGTGAATGTGCGCGATGGGCAAAAGGTCGCTCAGGGTGATGTGCTGATCGAACTGGAATCGCCGGACCTGGACTCGCGCCAGGCCATCGTGCGCCGGGAAATCCAGATCCAGCAATTGCAGATGCGTCGGCAGGCGAGTCGCAGCGAGACCGCGGCGGATGCGGGTATCGTCGAGCAGCGTCTGGCTGAAGCGGTGGCCGAATACCGCGGGTTGGCGGCCCAGCGCGAACGATTGCTGCTGCGCGCACCCCATGCCGGCAACGTGCGCGATCTGTTGCCGCAATTGGCCGTCGGCCGTTGGCTGGCGACCAAGGAGCCGCTGGCGCGGGTGGTGGAGGACGGTGTGCGGTTGCGTGGTTATTTGGCTGAAGCCGAGTTGTGGCGTGTGGCACCGGGGGCTCGCGGGCGGTTCATTGCCGATGACCCGATGCACCCGGCGATCGCTGTGCAACTGACTGAGGTCGACACCAACGGTGCAGCCTATGTCGATCAGGAAGCGCTGACGTCCGATCACCACGGGCCGATTGCCGTGCGCCGGGATCCGCAGCAACGGGCCGAGCCGGTGCAAGGGCAATACGGGGCGCGGTTGAGCAGCCTCGATGAGGCGCCGACGCCTGTGCAACCGCTGCGCGGCGTGGTGGTGTTGCAGGGGCGCGGCGAGTCGGTGCTGGGTGTTGCGTGGCGGCGCATGGCGGCGCTGGGCGTCAGGGAAAGCGGTTTCTAGGGAGAGCAGCGATGACGAGTTCGGATTCTGTGTCGGCCGACGGTTTGGTGGTGCGGCCGTCGCGCGCTAACGATGGACCTTTTCTGCACAGCCTCTATCAGTCGGCGCGACCGGATCTGCAATGGATCGACGGCGAGCGAGACGTCGTCGAACACGTGGTGGCCCAGCAATTTCAGGTACAGGAGCAAGGATTGGGGGAGCACTTCCCCAACGCATTGCACTACGTGATCGAGAAGCTCGGCACGGCCATCGGTGCGTTGACCACTGATTTTGGCCCCAATGAAATTCGGGTGTTGTACCTGACGTTCATTCCGCCGGCTCGCGGGCAGGGTTACGGTCGGGCGGTGCTGCAAGGTGTGCAAAAAGCCGCGCAGCAGATTCGCTGCCCGGTGGCCACGGTGGTCTGGGCCAACAATGCCCACGCGCGCCAGCATTACCTGGCGCAGGGGTTTCAGGTTGAAGAGCGTAATCCGGCGGCGGAGCGGTTGGTGTGGTATCCAAAAATTTGAACCCACCACCGAGCCAATGTGGGAGTGGGCTTGCTCGTGAAGGCGGTGTGTCAGCCAACGTGATGTTGACTGACACGACCCTTTCGCGAGCAAGCCCGCTCCCACATTGGGATCTCGTGCGTTCAGTTGAAGGCGATGCAGAAATATCCCACACCCGGATCACGCCCCATCACCGGCACCCGTGAGACAAAAATATCCTTCACTTGGCCCAGTTCCGGTAACTCCAGCGCACACAATCCATCGACGAACGCCGTGGGCTTCAGGCTGGTGAGCTCGACACTGAACGGCATGCGCTCGCTGTTTGGCATCCGCGCCCGGGGTGTTTCTTCAAGGCTGTCGATATGAATCGGCAGGTCACTGCCATCCGGCAATCGCAGCGTGCCAGTCTTGCCCAGCAGCGTCTGAAAATGGTGGTGTTGAACCTGTTGCAGCATGGCGTCACTCCCAAAAATGAAAGTGACCGGGGGGAATCCCCCGGCCGAACCTCAACCGCGCGAAGGGAACAGTCCTTCAAGGGCAATGCTGAAGTTGAGCACCAGGAACGGGTTCATGGTTTCCATGGGCAGGCCGTTGCCGGCGGAGGAAATCTCCCCGGTGACCGTCGTGGCCACACCCTTGAGCGGCACGGCCGCAGCACCCTGTTGATCGGAGAAGATACTCGCCGAGCCCGGTCCGCCGCCCGAGGCGCCGACATACGAGTTGGTCGCAGTGGGATTGGTGACCGGGTTGCTCGCCGGGCTGGCCAGTTGCAGGGTGGTGGTGGCCGTCAGCCCGGAGAGGGCGTGGGTGTGATTGGGCAGGTTGGTAATGGTCGCGGTGACGTTCTCGGTCCCGGAGAATTCGCCGATGACCCGTGGGGTCAGGTTCAGCCCGTTACCCATGCAAACAGGCATTCGGCCTTGCAGGTTGGGCAGCATGAAATTGGTCGAGCCATTGCCGCCGAAGTTGACCCCCAGCAGCGCGAACAGTGCGTTGTATTGCTGGACAGAGAGCGTCTGGCCATTACACAAGGCCCAGCCGCTGGGCGCGTAGTTAAAGGCGAAAGGCTGAATTGTGCCGATGAATACTTCCATAGTTCCTCATCCCTCAGGTTAGTTGTCTGGCGCGCCGCAAGGGTGGCCCGGACATCCGGGCCAATCGTTGCGATCAGCCGACTCCATTCATTTCCCTGGCTGAGTCACGCCAAGCCAGAGCGTAGTTGATGCGTATCACGGCCGAATGTCGTTGGTCGCAAAGACAGCATCGACGACGATCGTGCGCCGTCCTACAGTGATCAACAGGTGTTGTGGTCGGCTCGTTTCAGGGGGGGAGCAATGGAGGCGCGCAGAGAAACACCGCTTGGCGGCACCCAGGAACCGCACGCAGCGCCCGGCGTCTGGGCGATTGTCCAGCGCTGGTTGCGATGGGCGCGGGAGCATTGGCTGTTGCCGATCCTGGCGTTGGCGGCGCTGGTGCGTTTCTACGACCTGACGGCGGCGGCCATCTGGGGTGACGAAGGGTCGAGCTTGCTGCTGAGCCGTTTTTCACTGACCGACATCTGGGTACACGCGGCGCACGACGTGCATCCGCCGCTGTATTTCCTGTTGCTGCACGGCTGGATCGAGTTGTTTGGAGATGGCATTTTTTCGATCCGCAGCCTCAGCGCTTTGCCCGGTATCGCCACGGTGTGGCTCGGCGTGTGGCTGATGGACTTGCTCGCCACTCGCCGTGCGGCGTTGCTGGCCGGTTTCCTGCTGGCACTGTTGCCCACGGCGGTGCGTTACAGCCAGGAAGTACGCATGTATTCACTGCTGGGGATGTGGTTGATCGGCGCCACGATTGCCTTGGTCTACTGGATCAGAAGCCCCCATCGCAGGCGATATCTGGTGGTGTATGCGCTGCTGATGACGGCTGCGTTCTACACCCATTACTTCACTGCCCTGTGCGTGCTCTGCCACTGGTTGTACCTGGGGTTGATCCGCGTACAACCGGGTTATCGCTTGCGGCATATTCAACGCCCCGGCTGGTGGCTGGCGAACGCGGCGATCGTGTTGTTGTACTTGCCGTGGGTGCCGAACCTGATCGATCTGCTCCAGCACATGGATCAGCTCAAGGCCAATGGCGACGTGGGTTGGGAAACGCCGGTCACGTTCGGCTCGCTGCCTTCGATGCTGTGGTCGTTCCTGATCCAGGACGATGGCGACAACCTGCCGACGCTGCTTTTCATCGCACTGCCGCTGGCGTTGCCGGTCATTGCTGGCGTAGGGGTGGCGCGGGATCGCAGTGTCTTTCGCGGCAGCGTTCTGCTGGTGATCTACACGGCGTTGCCGTTGCTGCTGGTGTTCGGTGTGTCGTTTATCACGCCGGTGTTTATCGAGCGCTACCTGACGGCCTATGCGTTGGGGCTGCCGATGATGGTGGCGCTGGCGGTGGATCGCCTGTATTCAGGCTTTCGGGTGCTGGCCGTGACGGTGTTGATGCTGTTTGTCGGCGTTGAGCTGGTGGGCCTGAAGAACAACGCCACGGTGGACACCCAGGATCAGATCAACGTCATGGTCGATTACGTCAACCAGCACTTCGTGACCGGTGACCGGATCGTCACCAGCGATATGCTCTGGTACCTCAGTTACGTCTATTACAACCGCACCGACACTCAGCCATTGCTTTACACGCCGACGTTGGCCAATGGTGTGTCGAGCCGACCGAATGCCTATGGTTTCGGCACGTTGGTAACCCAGGACACTTACCTCGACAGCCTCGACAGCTTGCCCAAGGGCCGTGGTCGAATCTGGCTGATCGGTTCCGTCGATGCACCGGACGAATTCGCGCCGTTGCCCGTCGGCTGGCAGCGGGTTGGCGAAACCCGGGCCGGCGGCGCCTATGCGCGTCTGTTCGTGCGGCCTTGAGGCTGTAACGAAAATGGCATTTCCTCGTCGGCTTAGCTTCGATTTGATATCAAAACACCACTATTCGTAAGGCCATTCATGGTCTACGCTCTGGCGTACATAAAGGACTTATGACCAGGGTGAAGGGATGCAGCAGTTCCATTTTATTTCCGGCTTACCGCGCTCGGGTTCGACCCTGCTTTCTGCCATTCTTTTGCAGAACCCGCGTTTCCATGCCGGCATGACCAGCCCCGTTGGTGCGCTCTTTTCCGGTGTCCTGGAACAGTGCAGTGCCGGCAGCGAGTTCGGCGCGGTGATCGACACCGATATGCGCCGTCGTTTGCTTCGCGGTCTGTTCGATTCCTATTACGCCGACAAGGCCGACAAACCGGTGGTGTTCGACACCAACCGCTTGTGGAGTTCGCGCCTGCCGGCGATCAGCGATCTGTTCCCGCAAGCCAAGGTCATTGCCTGTGTGCGCAATGTCGCTTGGGTCATGGACAGCATCGAGTGTCTTTATCGCGCCAACCCGTTTGAAAACACCAAGCTGTTTGGCGATGCGGTCGAACGCAATACGGTCTACAGCCGCTGCGAAACCCTGGCCCAGCGCAATCGCCTGGTCGGCTTTGCCTGGGCTGCGCTCAAGGAAGCCTATTACGGCGAGCACGCCGACTCGCTGCTGATCGTCGATTACGACCTGCTGACCCAGGCGCCTGACCGGGTGATGCGGCTGGTCTACGACTTCATTGGCGAACCCTGGTTCGAGCACGATTTCGACAACCTGGCCTACGACGCGCCGGAGTTCGATCAAGCCTTGGGTGTATCGGGCCTGCACAAGGTCAAGCCCAAAGTCGAGTTGCAATCACGGCGCACGATTCTGCCGCCTGATTTGTTCAGGCAGTACGCAGAATTGTCCTTTTGGCTCGATGGTTCAGCCAGCGCCGCCAATGTCATTCGTATGAAAGCCGATGCCGCGATCAGTTGATCGCGGCGTTTTCGTTTACGCAGAAAGAACGTTCGAGTCCGGGTGAGCAACATGTGGTGGAGCAACGGCAAGTCGCGGGTTACCAACGGCGCACGAGCGCTGGCCTCGCCAATGATCATGTCCCTGGAGCCGCGCATGCTGTTCGACGGCGCGGTGGCGGCCACTGTTGCCGATACCGCCCAGGCTGACAGCCACACCACGGCTGATGCGGCCAAGCCTCCCGTGGCGGAGAAACCGGTTGCCAGCCAGGACACCCACGGCCAGGCCGATGCCTCGCCGGCGGTGGCGCCTGTTGCCGTGCCGGGGCAGAGCGTGGTGTTCGTCGATTCCAGGGTCAAGGATGCCAGCAGCCTGCTCAACGGTGTGGCGCCCGGCACTCAGGTGGTTCAACTCGACGCCACCAAGGACGGCTTGCAGCAGATTGCCGACTATCTGGACACCCATCAGGGCATCAGCTCGGTGCAGATCATCGCCCATGGCAACGCGGGCGATCTGTGGCTGGGGAACAGTTACCTGTCGGCCGACAACGTCGCGGCCCGCAGTGCGGTGCTGGCGGAAATCGGCAAGGACATGAATGTCGGCGGCGACATCATGATCTACGGCTGCTACACCGCCGAGGGCGAACGGGGCTTGAGTTTCGTCGATTCCCTGGCGCAACTGACCGGCCGGGATGTGGCCGCATCCAGCAATCGCACTGGTGTGGGTGGTGACTGGGATCTGGAAATCGCCACCGGCTCTATCGAAAGCGCCAACGTCCTGTCGAAAATGGCCATGAGCGACTATCAGTGGGGCCTGGCAACCTGGACGGCGACCAACAACGCCAACACCGGCATCGGCTCGTTGCGTGCCGCCATCGCTTCGGCGCAGAACGGCGATATTGTCACCTTCAGCTCCGGCATGACGGTGCAACTGACTTCCGAACTGCTGATCAACAAGAGCATCACCGTTGATGGCGACTTGAACAACGACGGTGCGGCGGATGTGATTCTCGACGGTCAGTACCGGACCCGAGTCATCGAGGTGGCGTCTGGCAGCACCGTGACGCTCGATGGCCTGGTGATCACCCGTGGCCTGGTGTCGGGCAACGGTGGCAATGGTGGCTACGGTGCCACGGGCGCGATGGCCGGGGGGATTTTCAACGCAGGGATCCTGACCCTGAAAAACGTGACCGTTACCTCCAACGCCGCTTCCGGTGGCGGCGGTGGCGGCGGGGTGACGGGGGCGTTTTACGGCGGTGGCGGTGGCGGTGGTGGCGGTCTGGGTGGCCAGGGCGGCGGGCATGGCGGTACGGCCGGGCCAGGCACCGGCACATTGGGCGGCCAGGCGGGCAGCGGTGGCGCTGGCGGTTACGGCGGCGGTTATGACGCGACCCACATGGGCGGCCGCGGCGGTACCAGCACGGGCGGGGCTGGCGGGGTGGGCGTTTCCTATTACAGCAACGGCGGTAGCGGCGCGACGGCCACCAATGGCACGATTTCCATTGGCGGCGGTGGTGGCGGCGCCGGTTGGGACAAGGTCGGTGGCGCGGGCGGTAACGCGGTGGGCGGGATCTATAACGCCAGCAGCGGCGCCATCACCATCGTCGGCACGTCGACCATCAGCAACAACATCGGCGCCGGTGGGGGCGGTGGCGGTGGCGGTGGTCAAGGCAGCAATGCCAGTAATGGCGGCATCGGCGGCCGAGGCGTCGGCGCGATCTGGAACAAGGGCACTTTGCTGATCACCGCCGCCAACTTCGCGGCCCTGGCCGGTAATGCCGCCGGCAGTGGTGCCGGTGGCACTGCGCAGGGCGGTGGGGCAGCAGGCACCTCGCCGACCTCCGTGGCGACCATCTACAACGATGGCGGCATACTCAACACCGCGTATGCGCCGCCGCCGACCGCAACCATTGTGGTCGCCGATACCACGTTGAGCATCGGTGAAACGAGCCTGGTGACGATCACCTTCTCCGAAGCGGTGACCGGTTTCACCAATGCCGACCTGACCCTCGCCAACGGCACCTTGAGTGCCGTCAGCAGCAGCGACGGCGGTATCACCTGGACGGCAACGTTCACGCCGACCGCCAGTATTTCGGACACGACCAACGTCATCACCCTCGACAACACCGGGGTAATCAACGGTCTGGGCACTGCAGGCGTCGGGACCACCAACTCCAACAACTACGTCGTCGACACGGCGCGGCCAACCGCCAGCATCGTATTCACCGACACGGCCCTCAAGGTCGGCGAAACGTCGTTGGTGACCATCACCTTCAACGAAGCGGTCACCGGTCTCACCAACGCCGACCTGACGATTGCCAACGGCACGCTGAGTGCGGTGAGCAGCAGCGATGGCGGCATCACCTGGACGGGGACCTTCACCCCGACTGCCAGCATTACTGACGCGACCAACCTGATCACCCTGGACAACACCGGGGTCAGCGACCTGGCAGGCAACGCCGGTAGCGGCACCACCGATTCCAACAACTACGCCATCGATACCGTGCGGCCAACCGCAACCATCGTGGTAACGGACACGGCGCTGAAAATTGGCGATACCTCGCTGGTGACCATCACTTTCAGTGAAGCGGTCAGCGGTTTCACCAACGCCGACCTGACCCTCGCCAACGGCACGCTGACGGCGGTGAGCAGCAGCGACGGCGGCATCACCTGGACCGCCACATTCACCCCGAACACGAGCGTCAACGACACGACCAACCTGATCACCCTGAACAACACCGGAGTGAGCGACCTCTCCGGCAACACGGGCAGCGGCACCACCGATTCCAACAACTATGGGATCGATACGCTCCGTCCGACCGCGACCATCGTGGTGGCCGACAACGCGCTGAAAATCGGTGAAACCTCGCTGGTAACCATCACCTTCGCCGAGGCAGTGACCGGTTTCAGCAATGCGGACCTGACCCTCGCCAACGGTACGCTGACCGCCGTGAGCAGCAGCGACGGCGGCATCACGTGGACGGCGACCTTTACGCCAACCGGCAGCATTACTGACACGACCAACCTGATCACTCTGGACAATACGGGTGTCAGTGACCTGCAGGGCAACGCCGGCAGCGGCACCACCGATTCGAACAACTACGCCATTGATACCGTGCGCCCAACGGCAACCGTCGTTGTCGCGGACACTGCGCTGAGAATCGGCGAAACCTCGCTGGTGACCATCACCTTCAGCGAAGCGGTCAGCGGTTTCACCAATGCGGACCTGACGATTGCCAACGGCACGCTGACGGCGGTGAGCAGCAGCGATGGCGGCATCACCTGGACGGCAACGTTTACCCCGAGCGCCAGCATCAACGACACGACCAACCTGATCACCCTGAACAATACGGGTGTCAGCGACCTGTCGGGCAACACGGGCAGCGGCACCACCGATTCGAACAACTACGCCATCGACACCGTGCGCCCGACTGCCACGATTGTGCTGGCCGATACTTCACTGACAGCAGGTGAAACGTCGCTGGTGACGATCACCTTCTCCGAGGCAGTGAGCGGTTTCACCAACGCCGACCTGACCATCGCCAACGGTACGCTGACGGCGGTGAGCAGCAGCGACGGCGGTATCACCTGGACCGCGACCTTCACGCCAACGGCGGGGGTGAATGACGCGAGCAACGTCATCACCCTCAACAATACTGGCGTGGCCGACCTCTCCGGCAACACGGGCAGCGGCACCACC
>NZ_BDAG01000056.1 GCF_002091715.1 Pseudomonas migulae NBRC 103157
GGTCTAACCAGTCTGTGTCCACGGGAACGTACTGTGCCAGAACGTTTCGCAGGAATTCCTGAAGGTTTGCTTTCAGGGCATCAAGAGACGAACCATCACCGTGCTTGTATACGTTGATCACGTATCGAAACGCACTCAGTCTTTTCAGATAACTTGAGTTTTGGCTGGCCAAGCCCATGCAGTCCAAGAAGGCTGCGATCTCGTCGAAGCTCGCCGACCACACCCTCTGTGAAACATTTTCTCCTATATGCCAGTGCCGGATTTCTTTCACTAGCCAGCCACGCAATGTTTTATCCCACTCATGAAACATCCCGGCAATGAGGCTCAGGCGCATCTGATCTCTCATTTCACCCAGCAGTCGATAGTATTCAACGCTTTCGTCGTACGCTCTCTCCTCGAAGTCGCCTGGATCATGGCGGTCTGGGTCGAAATTAACCGAATGACTTTCTAGCCAACGCTTTCCCGCCTCATCAGCTTCCTGCTCCATATTGTCGAATTGTGAAAGGAGCTTCTTTTTCCCTTGTTCAAGGTAGAAACGGTTTTCTTCGATCAAGGACTGACGAAATGGCTCCCACATTTGAAAAAGGTTAGTTTTTATTTTCTTCTTCTCGTGGGGAGATTGGGTTTCCATTGCGAGTCACCATGGTACGTGCGTAGGTTGTTGATGAGAGTAGTCCTGATGGGTAGCAGCTCTGCTGAACCTAGTACAGATCGTCGGTTAAGTGATCCAGCTACGCTCACGGCACCAGGAATTGGTGGTTGAGCTTGATGGTTATCCGGCACTACAGTATTTCGAAGTACCAGCTACCAAGTTCAGCTTCAGGGGCTACAGATGGGTGCATCAGATAATCCGTATCGATATAGCCTTTCTCGCGATTGACCTTGTGCTGCATTTGGTAGGTTTTCAGCGACGCCAGGTACTCATCTGGAGGTGTGCCGCTTTTTTGTAAGGCCTGATATCTCATTAGCAGCGCGAGATTGTCTCTTGCGGCCTTCGTCCTTTTTTCAATTATTGCCCTGCAGACCTCTACAAAGTCCGGATCATTGTGACCATGTCGTTGGAACGATGTGGCCATCTCTTCAAAGATACCGAGCTGTTCAGCATCAAATGTACGAAGGCATCCGGAGCTGAATTTAAAGCGGTAGCTCGCGAACATAGAAATCGCAAACTCCTGCAAGCAGCAGGCAACGGGGGAGCACCCGGTGAGCAGCATTTCTCGATGCTGCTTGTAAGGAGATTCGTCCATAAGCACCTCATTAAGCTGATGAGTGTCTCTATCGCTATCATTGGGCGGAGCAGCTGATTGAAGTTTAGGGCCGGCTCGGAGGCTTGATCGAAACCACTTTAGCGACTTTGCGAAGCTCTTGTGTCAACTCGTCCCATGCAATCAAAAGCATAAGCTCCCTAGCCAATGCCGCCTCGTATTTCGCTTTGAATCCAGAGGCTTCCTCCCTGGCCTTCGAAGCTTTTTCCTTGGCCTGTTGTACCTGTGAAGCGCCTGGTTTGCTTCGTTCTTGTTGCTCCTTCGCACGTATATGGATTTCTTGAATCAGCGGAGCGAAAACAGACCGCTGTTTTTTGATGCTACCAGGACTTCTGCCCGCTTCGACGGCGACGGATGTGACAGATATTTTGGTACCTTTTGAAACGCTAATGGGCTTTCCAGCTACAAGGCGGTTCAACGCCTCGTAGTAAACCATTAGAGTAACTGGTGCTTCGTTTTTATCACTCATGGTATGCACATTCCTTTCACGTTGATGGCTCAGGGCGACTTGGCAATAATCCTTTCGCGCAGCTCAATAAAGTCAGCAAGATTCTGCTTTTCAACCCTGTACTCCATGCTCTTCGGATCGAGTTCTGCTAGGTCAAACTCCATCAAGTTCAAGGTATCATTCAGCACAGACTCCTTTGCTACCAAATGACGGCAACCTGGGCAACTGAAAAAGTTTCCGTGAGCACGTTTATCACAACGTACCGGGGATGCGCAGCCACCAAGTGGCGTTTCGGTATACGCGGCAAGGCCTTGTTTGACCAGTTTCAAGGTTTCGTTCAATGCTCGATCAAACCAAGCTGGGTTTGATCGCTGCTCCATGATTGTAGATCCCTTCATTCCGTAGAGTTTTTCCGTTGTCTGCAAGGCCTCGCGGATGAACATTGCTCCGTCAGCTTCAGCCTTCGCCTCTCTAAGTTCTTTCGCCAAACCAGGGTTGATGAGGCTGAAATTAAAATTTTGCGCTTCGCATCCTTTGGCGTAATAAAGACTCATGACTCTGGTCAGATGCCCCAGCAACCTCTTCAAAGACGGCAGAGTAATAAGCCCGGTTTGAGCGCAAAACACGGTCATAGTACGGCGAAATTGATGGCTGGAAATCCTCCAAGGTTTCCCGACTTGAAAGCGTGGATCGCCTCGCCAGTCTCTCAATGGATCGACGGCCTCAAGCTCCTGAATGTCTGTCTCAGCGATCAGGATTTCAGGCAGCCGGGACTCTATGGCTTCTCCCTTGATTAAATTGTCTTTAGCAGCCTTTACTCCCGAGGCAGGGTGCGATGCCACAGAAATCAGCAAGTATTTTTCTGGGTTGTGTACGTACGGTGAAAGTATTTTATAAATTTCTTCAAGCACATCGATTGGTTTCAAAATTGCGTCGGTAGTAATCCATTTCCTGGGTTTTTTCACGCCATACAGTTTGGTTGTAATTCCAGCAATGTACAGTGCATCGTTATTCCATCCGTGAACAGGCGTCAAACAATTAGTGCTAATGCTTTTCACCTCGTGATCGCGCATGAGAGTATATAAATGCACTAGGTTTTTAGCGCAATGGGAAACTTCGCTGACAAATGACAGTATGTTGGTGATCCTTCCCCAATTGTATTTGGAAGCTAGAGCTCCCAAGGAGTTTTCCTGAACTGCATCAGCGAAACTGATGGGGCTCTGACGGTGGGCTGCTAGCTGTTCCGGTGAGGCCTTAAATCCTCGGCTATTGGGGTTGAAGTGGCTATCTTTCCCCTTTCCATAAAATGGATTCTCTGCGGCTCTACTTAGGAGAGCACGGATTTCTGGGTAGTACTCAATGAAATCGTCCAAGTACGAATTGTACTGCTGATATTTGAAAAGTAGGATGCGGCTAGGAATAATTGGAAATTGCTGGCCATCAAGTTTGAAGTCTCGGGATATTTTTCTCAGATATGGTAAAATCTGGCCGTCGATACTAAAGCCACGATCCTGGCCGGTAAGCGTGTTCAGATTCCTGACCAGTGCGATTAAGGTTCGACTCATCAACTTCGGTAGCGGTTCTTGGAAAGCTCGAAATTTTTCGACAGAACTGAAAATTTCTGTGATTTTTAAATTGTTGTCGCCGCAGTACTGAGCCATTTTGATAATTAAATATCGGCTCGCATGCATTGTGCCAATTCGCAGCGGCTTAGCCCTGCCATAGCTTGGGGTAAACATGCGCATGACAAAAATCTTTTTGCAAAGCAACGCATTTTCAAAACTGAAATCACATTTTCTGTATAAAGGTAGAAAATTAAAGTTTGGATTATCAACTACGCTGTATGCGAAATTAAGGAGTATCCACTCGTCATCTTTCAGTCGACTCAATACCTTGCCATCGTTTGATCGGGATATGATCGTTTCTGGCCCGAGTCTGGCAAAAGACATGCCGCAATACGCATCAGTGCTCAGCTGCTCCGGTTCGGTGGGAAGACCACCCCAGCGTTCATCTACATTATCAATGTTTTTACTGGCTTTTTGTTTTTTCGGCTTCATTTGATCACCTTGAGTTTAAGCAAGCGGTGATAGAGCATTTCCCAATACGGGGATAACATGCAGTATTGCTCAATCTCATTTCTAATTCGATCAATCATCGGCTTGGCTTCGGGTTTGACCTTAATGAGATCGGAGATGAGAGTGTCTATACGTTCAAGGGCTTTGCCGTGCAAAGCTTGAAATTGATCCATATCGCTGCAAGAGTTCAGCCGCTCCGCCGTGACATAACGCATGCTCAGAATTTTCCGAATCGTCTCTTCATCCACATGCAGACGAAATTCTTTGCAGTAGATGCAGCCAACGAAATTTCGGCAATTGGGTTCGTACTGGTCTGGAGGTGTTTCAACTTCAGACGACGTTCCACCTCCGCAGCTGCCGCTAGGCGTATCGGTCGACGACTCTTTCTCCAAAATAGCAATGATAAAACTTAGAGTTGCTGAGATCTCGTCAATAGCTGTTTTTTCTTCTGCCTCGGCGTAATATTTCAAAGTTGTCTCACCACTGCTTTGAATCATTGCGGCGACTACGCTCACGCTGTATTTCTTGGATAGAAGGTATACAGGCTTGTACTTTCGCAGCTGTCGGTATGTGAGTCCTCGAAATTCAGGGTCAATGAAAAATCTCATCCTTACATTGAAATATTCGACTGGGGCGGTTGCGATCGGTGATTCTAAAAGCTTACTCCAAGTAAACCTCAAAAATAACAGGTTACGAGTTTTGTCTCCGCATAGATATTCGCGCAGTTTCAAATATTTTTTGAAATGCTTGATGAACGTCTTCTTGACTTCAAAAGACTGCTCTAAGTCGCCCGCGCGGCCTTTAATGACGACAAATCCAGCATTTTCGCTATTAGTAATTTCGTAGTCGGCTGACCAAGTCAGCTTTCTGAGTTGCGACTCATTAATGGCAGAATTAGCAACAAAAAGCGGAATGAATGCCATTTGTGCAATATTGCCAATCCAAAGCCGTTTGGGGGCTCGTAAATTATCATTAGATTTCTGTAAATTTTTTCGTGCTTCCACAAAAGCTCTAATTACATAATGTGGCATTTTTGGATAGAGCACATTGCATTCATTCAGAGTGCGGAGGGTGCCGGATAGGTAATTCCAGGCAATGCTGTTCTGAGCTTTGGAACAGTTAGCAATAATGGCTGCTGTGGATATTGGGTATTCGGTAGGAAGCAAAAGCGCTTCTATATCGCGGTATGGCATCCTATGCGGAAAAGGAAGACCTTTCAGGACAAAGTCGGTCAGCCCATCGAACATATATTGACAGGAAGCCAAGTACTCCCCCATCTCCTGCTCAGAAGGTGTGATAGTTTTTTCGCCCTTCGTTTTATCGCCTGCGCTGTGAAAAATGATTGGCAGGTCGTTCAGGAAATTGATAGTTGAATTGGGAAAGAAGAGTGTGGCATTTTTGATTGCTGCTGATTGCAATCGGTTGCCGCGCAGCGTTTGTATGCCATTTTCACTTTGCATAGAGATGACAAGATGCTGCGTGTAAGCATCCAGAGCGTTCTTGTATTGCTGTTCGCCAGAGTGGAAATCGCTGTGCTCGCCGTCGTCACACCAATTGGCGAAGTTAGCAAATTCCTCAGCGTTGGTGAAGAGAGTTTCACCACTTGATTCGGTTTTGCATCTGGAAATATTTTCGACGCACCACTCACGAATCAATGCAGATCGAATGATGGATAGTGAGCGTGTGCCTACGGGTTTCGGAATTTTTTTCGTCTTGTAATCTCTTTCAAGATAACAAAGCGAGCCGATGTCAATCCGTCGGTTGCTTGTGCATTGAAGAATGATGCATTCAGTCGGTCGTTGTGAAAGCTCGACAAGGAGCTCGTCAATTGATAGACGTGTAACATCAAGGTGATAATTTTCCCGTTCGTTTTTGGTCATGCTTGGCCATTTCCTTTCGGATTAATGTTTCAAGATGAATTTCGAACTCATCTTGGGCTTGAGCCAATTGCGGGTGCTCTTCCCGATATCTCAAATATGCCAATGTCGTGTTTATGTCCTCGTGGTTTAGTCTTCTTTGTAAAAGCGATAGAAGTTCTATCTGGTTCATTTTTCCGTCCTTTACTTGCTTCATGTAGTCTTCAAGTAGATTCATGCCGAATGTTGCGCGAAGATCGTGGAAGCTATAAGAAAAATATGCGTTCATTTCATTAAGCCTTTCTTTGATTTTATTAGCGAATTGCCGAATAGCTGATCCAGCTTCAGCACTAAAGTTGAAGAGTTTCCTATCAGCATCAGCAATATAGTAAGGTCGACCTGATCGTGTCAGAAATACATACTGCCCGCCGTCATCTGTGATAGGTGATTTAGCGCACCGAGCTTTGTGCCGGTCGGAATTAATATATACGTACAAGAGGTGATGCACCCATGCCGGCATCCCTACCGACTGCGGCTTGCTGTTTTTGGTGTCAACCGGGGTTCCTTCACCCATCTTGATGTAATAAAGCGCGTACTTCGCAGGGTCATCCTCAGCACCGACGCCAGGTTGAATGCTGTTGTGGCGGAGGGTTAAATTTGATTGAATACGCGCACCGGTGGTCAAGCTAACAATGTGTGCCAGCAACATCTCGGGGTTTTCGAGATCGGTTAGTGCCTTGATAAGATTATCTTGGTTCTTTCTATCTATGGGAAAGAGCTTTCCTCCATCTCTGAGGAATCGACCTGTAGAGATCGATTCTGCGTTTTTGAAGGAAAGATCGGTGGTGTGAATTTCTTTGATCTGAGATACACCATGTATGTCAGTATAGCGCCTGTGTTTCACGACTGGTTTCCACATCTCCTCCTCGGGTTTGAAGTCTCGTTCTTCTAGCTTCCAATTATAGAAACCTACTGTGTTCGAAATCTTTCTATTAGCTGGTTTGCGTTTCAGAGAGCCTCGCGCAATTTCGAGCTTCAGTTCCGACTTGTAATAGTAGGTCGGGCGATGAACCTTCAAACCTGAGAAGTCGTTGTAATCCCGCTCCCCGTCGAGGAGCTTGTTCATGAAGTCTGAAAGGTCACCCGCAGTATTTGCGATCGTCGAGTGCTTCAGTGCTTTCACATAGTTGCACCAGAACAGATAGAGGCAGCCCTCCAGCCACAGAGCACCATCAGGCTGGACGATCACATGGAGACGATCAATGGAGGGAGGGAACAAGGGCTTTCGGCGAATGGGGTAGCCCTTTGAGAAAGGGGTATTCTTGTCTATCGGCGGGAGCCATTCAGTGGAGTCCTCTTCGCTGCAAGGCTCCCAGATCTGAACATTTTTAAGCGCCACCTTGTGGTAGCGTCCGGATGGCTTCGAGTCAAGATCAATCATGACAGCACCCTCTTTATAGGTGCTGTCCAGTCAAGTTCAACTCACGAATTCTGTCAAACCGCGTAAGCTCACGCGTAGTTCTGCACCTTGACCGTGTGCAGCGTGATGTCCACCACATCGCCATCGGCGCCGACTTGCGGCATCTCGATCCAGTCGCCGACCCGCAGCATGTCGTTGCTGGTCAGCTGCACGCTGGCGACGAACGACAACAGGGTGTCCTTGTAGACCAACAGAATCACCGCCGACATGGCGCCCAGACCCGACAGCAGCAACAGTGGCGAGCGGTCGATCAATGTGGCGACGATGATGATCGCGCCAAACACGTACAACACCATTTTCGTCAGTTGCACGTAGCCTTTGATCGAGCGGGTACGGGCGTGTTCGGTGCGGGCGTAGATGTCCAGCAATGCACTGAGCAGGGCACTGACCGCCAGCAGCAGGAACAGGATGGTGAATGCCAGCGCGACATTGCCGAGGAAATTCAGGCTGGTCTTGCTCAACTCCGGCACCAGATGCAGGCCGAACTGGATCACCAGAGAGGGTGTCATCTGCGCCAGGCGATGAAACACTTTATTGTGTCGAAAATCGTTGACCCAGTGCAACGCCGGCTGGCGACCGAGCATTTTGGTCGCATGCAGAATGAGGTAACGCGCCACTCGTCCGAGGACCAGCGCAATCACCAGCAGCAGGATCAGCGCCAGGCTGGAATGCAGGAGCGGATGCTGGTCGAGAGCACCCCAAAGGTCTTGGACGTTGAGCCAGAGCTGTTTGATATCCATGAGTAAAACCGTTCTTCTATAGGACGCGTCGGGGCGATTAGAGCATTTAAGACGCTTTGGATGACGTTTGAGGACAAAAGAGGCAACAAAAAAGCCACTGTTTACGGTCGTTTGCATAAAGAAACTCGGCCTTCGCGCTCGAAACCGTTACCCTATGCAGCTGTTTTTTTGTATTTCTTCGAGGTAGCACCCGTGTTTTCCCAATTCGCCCTGCACGAACGCCTGCTCAAAGCCGTGGCCGAGCTTAAATTTGTCGAGCCAACGCCTGTGCAAGCAGCGGCTATTCCGCTGGCGCTCCAAGGGCGTGACCTGCGGGTGACAGCGCAAACCGGTAGCGGCAAAACCGCCGCTTTCGTCTTGCCGATCCTCAACCGTCTGATCGGCCCGGCGAAAATCCGCGTCAGCATCAAGACCCTGATCCTGCTGCCGACCCGCGAGCTGGCCCAGCAGACCATCAAGGAAGTCGAGCGTTTCGCTCAGTTCACGTTCATCAAGTCCGGTCTGATCACCGGCGGTGAAGACTTCAAGGTTCAGGCCGCCATGCTGCGCAAGGTGCCGGACATCCTGATCGGTACACCGGGCCGGATGATCGAGCAACTGAACGCCGGTAACCTCGACTTGAAAGAAGTTGAAGTGCTGGTGCTCGACGAAGCCGACCGCATGCTCGACATGGGCTTTGCCGAAGACGTGCAGCGTCTGGTGGAAGAGTGCACCAATCGCCAGCAGACCATGCTGTTCTCCGCCACCACGGGCGGTTCGGGCCTGCGCGAGATGGTCGCCAAGGTCCTGAACAACCCGGAACACCTGCAGCTGAACAACGTCAGCGATCTGAATGCGACCACCCGTCAGCAGATCATCACCGCTGACCACAACCAGCACAAAGAGCAGATCGTGAACTGGCTGCTGGCCAACGAGACCTATCAGAAGGCCATCGTGTTCACCAACACCCGGGCCATGGCCGACCGCATCTACGGCCGCCTGGTGGCGCAGGAATACAAAGCGTTCGTCCTGCACGGTGACAAGGACCAGAAAGACCGCAAGCTGGCGATCGATCGCCTGAAGCAGGGCGGTGTGAAAATCCTGGTTGCCACCGACGTTGCCGCCCGTGGCCTCGACGTTGACGGCCTCGACCTGGTGATCAACTTCGACATGCCACGCAGTGGCGACGAGTACGTTCACCGCATCGGTCGCACCGGCCGCGCCGGCAACGATGGCCTGGCCATCTCGCTGATCTGCCACGGCGACTGGAACCTGATGTCGAGCATCGAGCGTTACCTCAAGCAGAGCTTCGAGCGCCGCACCATCAAGGAAGTCAAAGGCACCTACGGCGGGCCGAAAAAGGTCAAGGCTTCGGGCAAAGCCGTTGGCGTGAAGAAGAAAAAGGTCGACGCCAAGGGAGAGAAGAAGAAAACCGGCGCCAAGGCACCGACCAAACGCAAGATCGCCAACCGCCCGAAGACCGACGCCCTGTCGCTGGTCAGCAAGGACGGCATGGCTCCTCTGAAGCGCCGCAAGCCGGAAGCGCCGGCTGCTGAATAAGGCGCCGTAGCGATCCCATAAAAAAACCGGACCCAGGTCCGGTTTTTTTACGCCCCGGAATTGGAACGCGATCCATTGTAGGAGCCGGCTTGATCTGGCGATCCTGGTGAACGCGGTTATATCGGGTTAACCGAATCGCCAGCAAGCCGGCTCCTACAGATCAACTTTCGGCTTTTTTCTCCGCCGATCCCAACTCCTTCAAACGCTGATCGATCAACTGGCACTTGTCCGGCAGATCGGCGCTGGCCGTGCCCAGATCCATCTTCTGCAACTCATCGTTGATCTCTTTGGCTTTCTTCGGATTCTGCTGCGTGAGCTTGGTGACTTCCTTGGCCAGCTGTTCACGTTTGGCGGTGGCTTCCTCGGGCGTGCAGGCCCAGGCGGGGAGGGCGCAAGCGAGGGTGGCGGCGAGGGTGAGTTTGAGCAGGGTTTTCATGGGGGTGGGCCTCGGTTCCGGTTAAGGCGGGTTATCCGGTTGAGGGTTGAGGTCAGGAGAAAGTTCAGCGCGCAGGCATCTTTTGTTCACCTAACGGGTTGATAGCGAATCCGTCAATTGACCGTGAAAGGACGCCGATCTAGCAGGGTGGTATCATTTTGCTATTACTCGAAAATCAAGGATCGACCATGCTGTTCAGGGCCGTCACGGCAAGCCTTCTACTGGCATTGACCGGTTGCACCAACGTCAACGTCGAGCCAGTTGCTCCTCAATACAAAATCTCTCAGCTCTGCATCGAAGAGAACCCGAAAGTGGTGGTGGGCGATTTCGTCGATGGCCTGCAAACGCTTTTGCGCAAGCACAACATCGAAAGTCGCTTGTACGTCGCCCCCCTCCCGAGCAGTTGCGAATACCGTCTGACTTACACCGCCATCCGTTCCTGGGATTTTTCCCCGTACTTGTCCGATGCCAGTGTCCGGCTCTTCAAGGGCGCTCAACAAATCGGCTTTGGTCAATACCATCTGACCGGTGAGGGGGGCTTCGATCCGTCGAAAGTGGCGCCGGTCGAGGAGAAGATGGGGCCGGTGATCAACCAGTTACTGGGGCAAAACAAATGAGCGCAGTCATGAAAAGTCTCCCGGTTCTGTTGCTCATGCTGTTGCTGACCGGATGCGGTCACACCCGCTCCAGCCAGCCGTATTTCGAGCCTCCGGCGCCACCGCAGGGCAAGGCGCTGGTTTACATGATGCGGACCCAGGTCATTCAAGGCAGTTTTTATGACAGCGTGTTCAGCATCAATGACAGCGCCGTGGTGGGGCTCAATGACAAAAACTATTCCTGGGTTCTGGTGAGCCCGGGCTTGCATAAGGTCTCAGCCGGACCGCGCCCGCATCCGCGAAACGTGTACTTGAACCTGCAGGTCGAGCCGGGCAAGGAATACTTCGTTGAATACACGCAAGAGTACGCGGCCGAGATGGTCCGGGTGCGGGACGCCAAGGAAGGGAAAGCCATGGTGAAGGGGTATTCGTATATTCCGGTGAAGTAGCTGTGCCGTTGTAATCGACAGCACAAGCTAAAACGGGCGACCTTGAGGTCGCCCGTTTTCATTTCACCGCCCAGCCTGCTGCACTCGCAAGCGTCTACCAATGACATCTCTCTTGCTCGCGATGCGATCTATCCCCCATGGCAGCAGCTCGAAGAGGCCTTGTCTTCATACCGATCGTGATGCCTTACCCAATCCATTATTTCCTCTTCGTTACGGCCCTTGGGCATGAGGTCCAGGTAGTTATAGGCGCCGACCAGCATGTCCAGGCCGCGGGCATAGGTGGAGTAGGTGTGAAAAATATCGCCAGCTTCGTTGCGATAAAACACGCTAAGGCCTGGGAGTTCTTCCTCGGCACCGTCGGATTTTTCGTAGTTGTAGGTCGCTTTGCCGGCGGCAACATCTTCTGCTCGGGCCGAGACACCAAAGTCGTAGTTGAAATCACAGCCCTGCGAAGACACCCAGTCGAATTTCCAGCCCATGCGCCGTTTGAACGCCTGGAATTCGGCGAACGGTGCGTGGGAAACCGCCACTACGGCCACGTCATGATGTGCCAGGTGCTGGTTGGCGCCGTCGATGTGGTCGGACAGGAACGAGCAGCCGGGGCAGCCTTCATCCCAGCCTTTGGCGAACATGAAGTGGTAGATGACCAACTGACTGCGGCCGCCGAACAGGTCGGCCAGTTTCAGCTCGCCGTCGGGGCCCTGGAAGCGATAGTCCTTGTCGATTTTCACCCACGGGAGTGCGCGACGTTCGGCGCTGAGTTTGTCCCGTTCCTTGGTAAAGGCTTTTTCGTGGGTCAGGTGTTGTTTGCGAGCGGCGAGCCATTCTTCTCGCGACACGATTGGATGGTTCTGAACGTTCATCGGGTTTTCTCCTGCGCAATGCGGGGAGGTGACTGACACTACCTTGTCGTTTGACCGGTGCATAATTCGACATACCGCCGGTCAGTGCCGTTCAAAACCTGCGCTGAACGGCTGCGCGCGTCGCCGGTCACAGCCTTTGAAGGCCATCACACTCACAGGCTTTGGAGGTTGAATCAGGATGACAACTTACAACTGGGATTTGATCGAACGCTTGCTGCACGAAGTGCAAAACGCAGCCCCCAGCTTCACGCCACGGCCCTATGCCGAGCAGTATGCGGCGGAGAAAGCCACGGAGGGCGAGCAGACTGAAAACCTGGATCACCTGAAAGCGGTGGCCGGCGAGTATGAAAAGTTACTGCTGGCGCGCGGTTATATTGAATCCAGGCCAGAAGAGCTGGGCGGCACCGGTTCGAACTACATGCTGACGCCGCGTGGCTCGAGTTTGTTGAGCCTGATCGACAGCAGCATTCCGGGCGATGCTCATCCGCGGCAGGTGCTGGATGAGCAGGAAGATGCGCTGGATGTAGTGACGTTCGATGAGGTGGCGTCCAAGGCGCAGATTGCCTGAAGATCGCCGATTACCAATGTGGGAGCGGGCTTGCTCGCGAATGCGGTGTAATAGTCGACAGAGATGTTGAATATTAAATCGCCTTCGCGAGCAAGCCCGCTCCCACATTTGAGTTTTGTTGGCTTTAGGCTTGTTGCGCGGCTTTAAGGCACTTCAAATCATTGAAGTCCTTGCGCACCCCTTCAATCTTTTTCAACAACCGCTCTCGCTGGGTCGGTGTGCTCCCGGCCATCAAATCCACAAACAGGCTTCGCGCCTGTGCTTCGGTATTGGCGTAGGCCTTACGGTAATCGGCGGTCCATAAACTCTCGCGATTCACCAAAAGTGTCTCGATTCGCTGTGGGAATTCCGGACTCTGGCGTTGCGCAACCGCTGCACTGAACTGCTTCTGCCAGTGGGCTCGGTTGGCGATCCACTGCGTGTTCTGGTCACCCAAGGCATTCGACCAGGCGACGACACGTTGTTGCTGGGTCGGACTGAGAGGGCCGAGCCAGTCATTCAAGCGTTTTTCCATGCGCTCGCTGCGCTCCTTGATCTGCTGGTCGAGGGACGGTTTCAGGTAATTCTGCTGGCGTTTGCGCTGGTCCTTGGCAAAGGCGTCGTTCATCTCTGCGACTTGCTTGTCATCCAGCCCCTGCAACAACTCGATGGCCGACGGGGTGATTTCCCGCGCGGTCTGGGCGATGGCTTGTTTGGCTTCCTGGGTGCGGGTTTGCAGTGCGGTGTCGGTTACCTGATTGGTCTCGACCATCGCTTGCAAACGGTCGAGCCAGCCGAGGTAACCCGGCAGTTGCGTAGTGCAGTGCCAGCTCAGGTGTTCTCTGAGGCGCTCGTTGAACCAGCCTTTCTGATCGCCGTTCATGTCCAGGTAATCGCTGAGCGTCCACGGGATGATCACGTCGAGGTTTCGATAGGCCAGGCCTACGCGACTGCACGCGCCGAGGGCGAGACTGAGGGTGAGGACGACGGCGAGACACTTCAACCAGCGCGACATGGGCGAGTCCTTGCGAAAGCGTAGGTTCTCATGTGAACGCAGGATGAGCCTGCCAGTTCAGCCGATCAATAGAACGCGTGTTCGGCCTTGAGGGTGACCAGTCCGTCGCACTGACTGTTACGCCCGGAATAGGCGGAGCAGTCGCTGCCGCTGAGGCTTGAGCCGCTGTAGATCAGGTCCAGGTCTATGCCCATGAACGGCCGGGACAGTGTCAACGACCAGTCAGTGAAACTGCCTACATACCCACCGTCCACCGACACCGGGGTGTTGAGCTGGTGAGTGGTGTATTTCATGCTGATCCCGACGCCGAACGGTTGATTGCCACCGAGATCGGCGAACACGGTGCTGTTCTGTTTGTCCGGGTCGTTGCTGAAGGCTGCGCCGAAACGGCTGCCCAGCAGGGTGAGGCCGCCGAAGAGTTCCTGGCTGTCGAGGGTGTCCACTTTTGGGTAGCTGTAGCGGATCATTCCGACTTCGTAGCCGAGGGTTTGATCGAAGGGCTGTTTAAAACCCACGTAGGAATCGACTTCCAGGTTGTTCCCCGGACTCAATCCCATGCTCGGTGACCATTGGCCGAAGTAGAAGCCGCTGTCGTGGCTCAGGTCGAGGCCGCCGTGAAAGGAACCGGTGGTCGAAGGTTTGACCAGCCCCTGGGCCATGCTGCGACTGGGGGTGGTGCCGAGCTTGAGATCGAAGTCCCCCAGTTCACGCTGGAAGATTTGCGCGTTGGCCACCGAACAGGACAGCAGGCCGACGAATAAAAACAGAAAGGGTTTGAGCATGCGTCACTCCATGACAGCGAGGAGCAGAAACGAAAAACTGCTGAAACGCTTAATCTAGACGTGTGCAAGCATACCGGCGAATGCTCGGCATCGAAGGCCGTTCGTCGATTCTTGAAATATTGATGTGTTTATCGGGGTGTTGCGGGAGGGTTCCAGTCCAAGCGCTTCGAAGCTCAAAGCGCTTACGGACCAGGTGATGCGAGGGGTCTTGTAACGGTGTTACTTTTTGCCGAGCGTGATCTGCTTGGACGGGCCGAACGTCTGGCCGCTGACGCCTTTGGCAATTTGCTGGATCTCGCCACCGGACTTGAGGAACGCAGCAATCTGGTTGTTGATCGATTCGCTGGTTTCAACGGCTGGAGCTGGCTTTGCTTTGCTGTTGGATGCTTTTACACGCATGGCGGCCATTAACCTGTAGAAAATTAACTTGGCCACGCATCGTACAGGAAATACTTGACAATTGCTTGGTAAATATCCCCCTGAAATACACATCACAAAAGCAGGATTCATCGCAAGTTATTATTCGAAATCTTCCCGTAACCCGCTGTTTTAAATAAGAACATTGGTGCAGATAAATGGATTTCTGCCTGACTTGCGGGGGCAAAAATCAGCAGTCTGGCCTGACGAGTGGCCGGATGCGTCCGACAAAACCCAGGAAAATTAAGACCTTCACAGGATTTTTCCAGGGCCGCCTGGCCGGGCGTCGAACGCAGCGTGCAAAAACGGGTAGAATGCCGCCCACGCAATGAGGGTATTGGAAATGGCTTTAGTCGGGCGTTACAACAGTTTGCAAGTGGTTAAACACACTAACTTCGGTTTATATCTGGACGGTGGCGCGGATGGCGAAATTCTTCTGCCTAACCGTTATATTCCCAAAGATATTCCCAGCGAAGATGAAGACTGGCTCAACGTTTTTATTTATCTGGACAGCGATGACAAACTTATCGCAACTACCGAAAAGCCGAAAGTTCAAGTCGGTGAATTCGCCAGTTTGAAAGTCGTTGAAGTCAACAGCATCGGTGTTTTCCTGGATTGGGGTTTGCCGAAGGATCTGTTGCTGCCGTATTCCGAAGAGAAGCGTCAGATGACGGCTGGCGAGTACGTCGTGGTGCACGTCTACCTCGACAAGCACACCCGCCGAATCACCGCGACGGCGCGTCTGGACCGTTATCTGGACAAGACCCCGGCCAACTACACCCCTGGCCAGGAAGTTGATCTGCTGGTTGCCGAAGCCACCGACATGGGCTTCAAGGCAATCATCAACAACAAGCACTGGGGCCTGATCCACAAGAACGAAATCTTCAAGTTCATGCGCGCCGGCAAGGAAGAGAAGGGCTTCATCAAAGAAGTCCGGGCCGACGGCAAGATCAGCCTGAGCCTGCAACCGGTGGGCGAAGAAGCGGCCACCAGCCTCAACTCGAAGATCCTCGCCAAGTTGCGCGAAAACAACGGCACGCTGCCGGTGAGCGACAAGAGCGACCCGACGGTGATCACCAGCATGTTTGGCGTCAGCAAGGGCAACTTCAAGAAGGCCATTGGTGCGCTGTACAAGAATGGTCAGATCGTTATTCATGCCGATCGCATTGAACTGAGCTGATTGCACGCCAGCCTTTGCTTTAACTGTCGAGTCATTGCCATGGATTGTGTTGACGAGGTGTTCCGGTGAGCGCCACTCGGCGTAGCGCCGATGCTTTTGCCCTGCAAGTGATGATGGGGTTGTGCCTGATCTGGGGCGTGCAGCAGGTGATGATCAAATGGGCGGCGCCTGACATTGCGCCGGTCATGCAGGCTGCGGGTCGATCGGGCATTTCTGCGTTGCTTGTAGGATTGCTGATTTGCTGGAAGGGCGGCTGGGATCAGGTCGGCAAGACGTGGCGCGGTGGACTGCTGGCGGGCGCGCTGTTTGGACTGGAGTTCTTCTTCATTTCCGAAGGCTTGCAATTGACCACGGCCGCGCACATGTCGGTGTTCCTTTACACGGCGCCGATCTTCACTGCGCTGGGCGTGCACTGGCTGCTGCCGAGTGAACGTTTGAGGCCCGTCCAGTGGCTGGGCATTTTTCTCGCGTTCATTGGGATTGCCATCGCATTTGCCGGCGGCGTGTCGTGGGACAACCTCGACCGACGCATGTTGATGGGCGATGCGCTTGGCGTGTTGGCCGGCGCCGCTTGGGGCGCGACCACCGTGGTGGTGCGCGCTTCGCGCCTGTCGGAAGCACCGGTGACGCTCACGTTGTTCTACCAGCTGATGGTCGGTTTCGTCGGTTTGCTGCTGATCGCGATGCTCAGTGGCCAGATTACCCACGTCAGCCTGACCACCGTGGCGGTGGCCAGTGTGCTGTTCCAGGGACTGGTGGTGTCGTTCTTCAGCTACCTGACCTGGTTCTGGTTGCTGCGTCGCTATCTGGCGGCGAACCTGGCGGTGTTTTCATTCATGACGCCGTTGTTCGGCGTCACGTTCGGCGTGGTCTTGCTGGGCGAAGCGCTGAGCCTCAACTTTGTCATCGGTGCCGTGCTGGTGCTGCTCGGCATCACGTTTGTCAGCGCTGAACAGTGGGTGCGCCGTCGTTTGCGCAAAGCCCTCGGCCAGCAATGACCGGACGGAGCAACAGCCCACCCGCGATGAGCAAACCGCTGCCCGCCACGATCAGCGCCGGCTGCAAGCCACCGCTGAAATGACTGCTCAACGCGGCCAGCAACGGTCCGGCGAGCTGACCCACGGCGAAGCATGCGGTCAGCAGTCCGGCATTGCGTTGGGTGGCGTGGGGCGCCAGTTCCCGAGAGCGTTGCATCACCAGCTGCATGCAGGCCAGAAACGGCGTGCCACACAGCATCACCCCCAGCGCCAGGCCTGACCCACTGCCCAACAGGCAGGCAAACACACCGGCCGCTTGCAGCCACAACGTTGCCATCAGCCAATGACGGGTGGCGTTCGGGTTGTGACGACGAAGACTCACCAGCACTACGCCGATGGCCGATGCCAGACCAAAGAACGGCCAGAACAGATCGGCTTGCCATTGGCCATGGAACTGCGCGTTGGCCATTTGCGAGAGGAACGTGGCCGGGATGATGTAGCCCAGACCGTACAAGCAGTAGATCACCCCTAAACGGCCGATCTCCTGGTTGCCCGAACCGGCAGCGCTGGAGGCGACTGCCACGGTGGCGGACGGTTGCGGCAGGAATGGCAAAATCCCCAGCAGCATCACCAGTGCAACGCCGGCATAGACCAGCCACAAGGTTGCGGAGGTCTGACCCAACAGGTTCGAGCCCAGGGCCAACAATCCCGTCAGAAAAATCCCCAGGCCCGGTCCGGCAAATACCACTGCGCCAAGCCGAGGTCGACCGGCTGCAGCGGCCAGTGGCTGGCTCAATGCAGTGATCATCACCAGCACCCAGGCGCTGGCCACGCCCGTGCCGAAACGCAGCAGTAAATGCGCCCAGAACCCATTGGCCCAGAACGATGCGAGGGTGAGTAATACACACAGCCACAAACCGCCCAGCAGCCGCTGCCGGACTTGCTCGGGTTTGCGGGAGAACATCGCGTCCACGGCGCCAACGAAATACCCAAGGTAGTTGGCTGCGGCAATCAGACCGGCGGCCGTGAGGTCGATCTGACCTTCGCTGAGCAGGTGTGGCAATTGCGGGGTGAGGGCGAACCGTCCGATGCCCATGGCCATCATGAGCGCGATAAAACTGGCGAGTAAGCGAATCAGCGGGGACATAGTCTGAGTTCCGGCAGAGGATCAATGACCGTCAGGCTAGGACTGATTGACTTTCTTTAAAAATGAATAATAGTGAGTAACTTGTTCTGATTTGGAGAATGTCGTGGAGTTCAGCCAATTGCGGATCTTCCAGGCCGTGGCGGAAGAGGGCTCGATCACCCGTGCGGCCGAACGTTTGCATCGGGTGCCGTCGAATCTGTCGACACGCCTTAAACAGCTTGAGGAGCAACTGGGCGTAGAACTCTTCCTGCGCGAGCGTCAGCGTTTGCAGTTGTCTCCTGCGGGAAAAGTCCTGCTGGACTACACCGCGAAGCTGTTCAACCTGCGCAACGAAGCGCAAGCGGCCGTGCAGGGTGGGCAACCGGCGGGCGATTTCGTGCTGGGTACGATGTACAGCACCGCGGCCATTTACCTTCCACAACTGTTGGCCCGCTATCACCGCACCTACCCGGCGGTGAACCTGCAGGTGCAGTCCGGGCCCAGTGGTGAGCTGCTGGAAGGCTTGCTCACCGGTCGCCTCGATGCGGCGCTGGTGGATGGCCCGCTGGAGTTGGCCGGGCTCGATGGCGTGCCTTTTCGCGAGGAACGCCTGGTGCTGATCAGCGAAGCCGATCATCCGCCGGTGCGCAGCGCGCTGGATGTGGAGGGGCGCTCGGTGTTCACCTTTCGACACGGTTGTTCTTACCGGACGCGTCTGGAAGCCTGGTTCGCCCACGATCACGCGGCCATGGGCCGGGCGATGGAAATCGAGTCCTATCCCGGAATGCTCGCGTGCGTGATTGCCGGTTCGGGTGTGGCGCTGATGTCGGAGTCGATGCTGGCCAGTCTGCCGGGCCGCGAAAGTGTGGCGGTGCACCCGTTGGCCGAGCCGTTCGCCACCGCGACGACCTGGCTGATGTGGCGCAAGGGCATGGTCGGGGCCAATCTGAATGCGTGGATAGAGCAGCAACAGACGGTCTTTCCATCGGAAGCGATCCCGGCGCAGGCAATAGCCTGAACGAATGGTCAGGTATTTGGATCAATTCAGTAACAGATCATTGCGGATTTTGCCGAGCATTGCGTAGGACTTCGGACTATTATCAGTGCGAAGGGGCTACAGAATTTCAGCCGCTCGGCACTACCCTGAAGGGGGCACCATGAAAGAGAAAATCCAAAACTGGCTGCATGACCTGGGTGTTGCACTCGGTTTGATCGAACCGCCTCTGCAACCTGTGCCTATTCGCACTGACGATGAGCAGCGTCGACGCCAGCAGCGCCGTCGGTAATACGCGTCAAGGTCCAAAAGATCGCAGCTTTCGGCAGCTCCTGCAGGGAGTCGCGCCAATGCTGCGATTTGTTCGCGTACCTGTAGGAGCTGCCGAAGGCTGCGATCTTTGACATTTCCATGATGCTCAATACCGCCCAATCTCCATCAAAAACCGACTCAAGTCATTCGCCGTCCTGGCGGTCTTGATCATCCAGTCTTCCTCCGCCGTAAATGCCGTCAACCCCAACTCATCTTCCAGATGGAAGATCAGGTCTTCGATGTCCGCTTTATCCAACCCTAACTCCGTCAGGCTGGCGTTATCGTCGAAGTCTTGCTGAGGCTCCAGCAGTCGGCTGATGAAACGATGCACAGCGGCATCTATGTCGGCTCTTTCCATGAGAGTTCTTCAAAGGCGTCGGTATTGTTGTTCCCTGCGCTTGAGTACAGCAGGCTTCACGCATGTGAGCGCTGCCACTCGTCAATCATGCTGCGCAAATGTTCCCCGGAAAAACTCCCGAAATGTCCGCCATGCACGGTGCGGATCGGCAACTCACGCAAGCGTTGCAGGCTGCGCGCGTAGTCATCAAGGTTGGAGTGGTAGGCGTCTTCGATCAGCGGCCCGTCGTAGATGATGTCGCCGCTGAACAACGTCTCGGTCGCGGCCTCATACAGGCTGATGCCGCCCGGTGAATGCCCGGGTGTGTGCAGCACTTGCAACACGCGATTGCCCAGATCCAGCACGTCACCTTCTTCAATCAACCCCGTGGCGGGTGCGGCTTTGACCCGGTATTCGGCGTAACACAGCGGGCAGTCGGGGTGAGCCTCGAACATGTCGTCGCCGACGAATGCCCGGCTTAAATCGTTTTCGCCGTCAGGTGCCGCCAGGATGCCGGCCTCGGCGGGATGCACCAGGCGTTCAGCAAATTCGTGATGGCCGGCGATGTGATCGAAATGGCAGTGACTGGCCACGGCCACCAGCGGCCGTTCGGTGATCCACGGCAATTGCTCGCGCAGACTGACCAGCCCGGAGCCGCTGTCCAGCAGCAGGTCCTTGTCGCGGCCCTGAATGTGCCAGAGGTTGCAGCGGTAGAAGGGGCGGATGTAGGGCTCGTGGATCAGGCGGATGCCGTCGCTGAGCTGTTTGACCTCGAACCACTGATCGCGGCTGACGATCTTCATAAACGATTTCTCCAGACGAAAAAAAACGGGTGTGGCAACCGACGCCACACCCGTCGAAGAAAGCATCAAGTCGTTATGTTCAGCTTAGGCGGCGCTGGCCACCAGTGCAGGGCGACGGGACAGCAAGCTGACCACCACGAAACTCACCAGACCTACGCCGAGGCTGTAGTAGATCGGGGTGTTGGCGTCCATGCCGTCCTTGATCATGAACAGCAGCGCGGTGGCGAAGCCCATGCCCATGCTGGCGATAGCGCCGGCGGTCGTTGCGCGTTTCCAGAAGATTGCACCGATCAGCGGGATCAGCATGCCGCCCACCAACAGGTTGTAGGCCAGGGTCAAGGCACTGATCACGTCGTTTACCACCAGAGCGATACCCAGCACCACGAAACCGGTCAGCAGGGTGAACAGGCGGTTGATGCCCAAGCTCGACGCTTTACCGCCGCGCAGTTTCGGCAGCAGGTCTTCGGTCAGGGTGGTGGCCGCGGCGAGCAGGCCGGCGCTGGCGGTGGACATCATGGCTGCCAGGGCTGCGGCGATCACCAGGCCACGGATACCGTCCGGCAGGGACAGTTTGACGATGGCGGCGAAGGCGTTGTTGACGTTGTCCAGGTCTGGGATCAGCACATGAGCGGCCATGCCGATCAGGGCGCAGGCCAGTCCGTAAAGGATGCAGTAGAAGCCTGCGAATGTGCCGGCGACCTGAGCCACTTTGGCGCTCTTGACGGTGAACACACGCTGCCAGATGTCCTGGCCGATCAGGATCCCGAAGAAGTAGATCATGAAGTAGGTAATGATGGTGTCCCAGCCAATCGTGGTGAAGCTGAAGGCGGTTGCAGGCAGTTTCAACACCAACTCATCCCAACCACCGACGCGGTACAGGCAGATGGGCAACAGGATGAACATCAGGCCAACGGTCTTGATGATGAACTGGACGATGTCGGTCAGGGTCAGGGACCACATGCCGCCAATTGCCGAATAAATCACCACCACGCCACCGCCGACCAAGACCGACAGCCAGAACGGCAGGTCGAACAGCACTTGCAGCACGGTGCCAATGGCCAGGATCGAAACCACGCCGATCATCAGCGCGTACGCCAGCATGATTACCGCACTCGCGGTGCGGGCCATCGGGTTGTAGCGTTTTTCCAGCACCTGGGTAACGGTGTAGATTTTCAGTTTCAGCAGCGGTTTGGCGAGGAACAGGTTCAGCGCCACGATCCCGCAACCGAGGGCCGCGCAGAGCCAGAAACCGGAAATGCCATGGACGTAGCCAAGGCGCACGGTGCCAACGGTAGAGGCGCCGCCCAGAACGGTAGCGGCCATGGTACCCATGTACAGGCTCGGGCCGAGGTTACGACCGGCGACCAAAAAGTCTTCGTTGGTCTTGGCCTTGCGCATGCCGTAGTAGCCGAGTAGCAGCATCGCGGCGGCGTAGATGAGTACGACGAATAAATCCAATGCCATGTTGGCGTGTCTCCGATTGTCTTTTTTATGGTGAGGCTGAAAAGCAATGTGGCAATCAGGCCGCTCTTTTGTGGCGAGGGAGTTTGCTGTGGCGAGGGGGCTTGCCCCCGTTGGGTCGCGAAGCGGCCCCGAACCTGTAACCGCAGTTCTTTTAGTCAGAACTCGTTACTGCATTGCGACTGCTGCGCAGTCGAACGGGGGCAAGCCCCCTCGCCACAAAATTCCCTCGCCACAGAGGTTCCGTTCACCACCGTTTGTGTCGAATCAGGCGGCTTGTCGCAACGCCGGTTTACCGAGCGAATCCGTGCCCTTGCTGCGTGGATCATTCGGCCCGAACACCGCAGCCGGTTCAGGGAACAGGCTCAGTAGCGCCAGGTACACCAGCGAGGCCAGGCCGAGGGTCACCGGCAGGCTGATGTCGATGCCATCCGCCAGGTTCCCGAGCACACCCACGAACTGCCCCGGCAGGTTCACAAAGCACAGGCCGACCAAGGCACTCGGGATCCAGGCACCCAGCCCACGCCAGTTCCAGCCATGGGTGAACCAGTAACGACCGCCTTTCTCGCCGCGGGTGAACACTTGCAGGTCATCCGGGCAATAGAAGCCGCGGCGCACCAGCAGACCGATGATCATGATCACCATCCACGGGGTGGTGCAGGTGATGATCAGCACGGCGAAGGTCGACACGCTCTGCACCAGGTTCGCCGCGAAGCGTCCGATGAAGATGAAGGCAATCGACATCACACCGATCAACAGGGTGGCCTTGACCCGCGACAGTACACGCGGGAACACGCTGGACATGTCCAGCCCGGTGCCATACAGCGAGGTGGTGCCGGTGGACATGCCGCCGATCACCGCAATCAGGCACACCGGCAGGAAGAACCAGCTCGGCGAAACGGCCAGCAGGCCACCGACGTAGTTGTTCGCCGCGATGTAGTCCGGCGCCTTGATCGCGACGATGGTCGCGGTGGCGAGGCCGAACAGGAACGGGATGAACGTTGCGATCTGCGAGATCACCACGGCCGCCATGATCCGGCGCTTGGAGGTGTCACGCGGGATGTAACGCGACCAGTCGCCGAGGAATGCGCCGAAGGAAATCGGGTTGCTCATTGCCACCAGCGCTGCGCCGATAAAGGCTGCCCAGAAACCCGGCTGACCCATGTTCACGGTCCCGGCGTAGTTCACATCGAAAGGACCGGCGAACGCGAAGATGCCCAGCAGGAACAACAGGCTGGCGCTCCACACCGCGATCTTGTTGACCCACAGCAGGAAGCGGAAACCGTAGATGCAAACCGTCAGCACCAGAATCGCGAACAGACCATAGGCCAGGCCCAGGGTCAGGTCGGTTTCCGGCAGGCCGATCAGGCGTTTCGCACCACCGATCAACGCGTCACCCGAACTCCACACCGAGAGCGAAAAGAAGGCGATAGCGGTCAGCAACGATAGAAACGAACCGACGATCCGCCCGTGCACACCGAAGTGAGCACCGGAAGACACGGCATTG
Source organism: Pseudomonas migulae NBRC 103157 (assembly GCF_002091715.1). Classification (GTDB taxonomy): domain Bacteria; phylum Pseudomonadota; class Gammaproteobacteria; order Pseudomonadales; family Pseudomonadaceae; genus Aquipseudomonas; species Aquipseudomonas migulae_A. Next base: position 23,206 of record NZ_BDAG01000056.1, read on the forward strand.
TTGGTGCCGTTGATCGGACCGAACAGGCCCATGGGCGCGAGGATCAGTGAGCCCAGCAACACGCCCAGCACAATCGCCCAGGCGCCGGCCTGGAAAGACAGGCCAAACAGAACCGGGAAACTGCCGAGCACGGCGGTGGCAAAGGTGTTGGAACCACCGAAGATCATTCGGAACAAGTCCGTCGGGCCTGCGGTGCGTTCGTTGTCCGGGATCTGTTCGACCCCGTAGGTTTCAATGTGCGTAAGGCTTTGGTCGTTGTTGTTGTTATTCATGATCAGCTCCGATCATAAAGGCGCGCTCATCGTGTGTGAGCGTCACCTGTTTGGCTAAGGGGTTGGCAGCCCTTCCGGCATCGCGGACAAATGTTCGTGGCAGGCCAGCCATAGGCCTTGTTGTTCTTGGCCAGACGCTTGTTTCTTGAAAACAATCGTCTCGCGTTCCTGGCTGAAGTGTTGCTCCCCTTGCATGCGCAGCTCGGTGGCCACGTCATGGATGAAGATCGCTACGTCGCCCTGCAGGCTGACGAAAGCGTTGCTCGAGGTGCACGACAGCACTTCGAAGCCATCCTCCGAGCGCCAGGTGTCCCACAACGCCTGATAGGCATCGCGCGACAGCAGGGGCTGTTCGAGGGTGTAGAACACGAAGCTCGCGTCGGTGCTGAACGCACCGAAGTAGGCTTCGCGATCATTACGGGCGAAGGCGGCTACCAGATTGGCAGCGGCCTTGAGTACCTGATCACGTTCGCTCACGGCCAATCCTCAGCGGTGGACCACGCCAGGCAGTACGCAGAGCATTTCGTACAGCAGGTTGGCGGCCAGCAGCGAGGTGTTGCCGGTGGTGTCGTAAGCGGGTGAGACTTCTACCAGATCGCAACCGACCAGGTCGAGGCCTTGGCAGCCGCGAACGATCTCGATCGCCTGAATGGTCGTCAGACCACCGATTTCCGGGGTGCCGGTGCCAGGCGCCCAGGCCGGGTCGATGCCATCGATGTCAAAACTCAGGTACACCGGACCGCCGCCGACTTTCTCGCGAATTTCGGCCATCAGCGGTGCCAGGGATTTGTGCCAGCACTCTTCGGCCTGAACCACACGGAAGCCCTGGTTACGGCTCCAGTTGAAGTCGTCAGCGGTGTAGCCCTGGGCGCGCAGACCGATTTGCACGACACGGTCCGGGTCCAGAAGGCCTTCTTCGACGGCGCGGCGGAAGGTGGTGCCATGGGCGATCTTCTCGCCGAACATGTGATCGTTTACATCGGCGTGGGCGTCGATGTGCACCAGGCCGACCTTGCCATGCTTCTTGTGGATGGCACGCAGGATCGGCAGGGTGATGGTGTGGTCGCCGCCGAGGGTCAGGGGGATCACATCGTGTTCGAGGATTTTGTGGTAGGACTCTTCGATGATCCGTACGGCATCCAGCAGGTTGAAGGTGTTGATTGCCACGTCGCCGATGTCGGCAACCGACAGCGAGTCGAACGGCGCTGCACCGGTGGCCATGTTGTACGGACGGATCATCACGGATTCGGCGCGGATATCACGCGGCCCGAAACGGGTGCCGGGACGCAGCGAAGTACCGATGTCCAGCGGCACGCCAACGAAGGCAGCGTCCAGGCCGGCAGCGGTCGGTACATGGGGGAGTCGGAGCATGGTGGCGATGCCGCCGAAGCGCGGCATTTCGTTGCCGCCCAGTGGTTGGTGAAGAATCTTGTCCACGGGTAGGGCCTCATCGTCGTTGTTTTATTTATGTCGGCTGCGCCGGTCCAGGGAGGATAGGGCACCGTTAGGGGACGATTCTGCGAAATGTAGTGGCGGGGAAGAATCGCTACGGGCAAATACTTAGTTCAGATTTTTCTAAACTAATGGCGAGCAGGGAGATAGACTTCCCGGCTTGAGAGATACGTTGTCTGGGCGGGCCGATCGCCAGCAAGCCGGCTCCTACCCGGCCCGGCGCAACAAAAACCTGTAGGAGCCGGCTTGCTGGCGATCGGTTACACAGCAACCGCCCATCAGACAACGCGGACTCAATGAACACGCTACGGAGCCCCCTCATGGCCAACGCTTTACCCGACCTGAAACTGTTACGCATCTTCGTCAGCGTGGTCCGTCATCAGGGGTTCGCCAACGCGCAGCAAGAACTCAACCTCTCGACCTCGGCGATCAGCACCTACATGAGCCAGCTCGAAGCGGCCCTTGGCCTGGTGCTGTGCCATCGAGGTCGTGGCGGTTTCAGCCTGACCAGCAAAGGCGAATTGTTCCATCAGGAAACCCTGCGCCTGCTCGGCGAACTCGAAGGTTTCGAGCAATACGCGGCGGCCCTGAAGGGCGAGTTGCGCGGCACGCTGAACCTCGGCGTCATTGACTCCACCGTCAGCGACAAGGCCTTGCCTTTCGCCGAGGCCATCGGCGCGTACAGTCAGGAACACCCGGCGGTGCATTTGCACCTCTCGGTGATGAGCCCATACGAACTGCAACTCGGCGTGCAGGACAACCGCCTCGACCTGGCCATCGGCGCGTTTTCCACGCGCATGAGCGGGCTGGTCTACATGCCGCTGTACCGCGAACAGCACTGGTTGTATTGCAGCAGCCGCCATCCGCTGTTCACCGAGCGGCGCATCCCCGAGCAAGTCATCACCCAGCAGCGCATGGTGGGCCGCGGTTACTGGAGCCAGGCTGAACTGGCGCGCCACGGCTTCAAACACAGTGCTGCGACCGTGGAAAGTATGGAGGCGCAACTGATCCTGGTGCTGTCCGGCGCCTACATCGGCTACCTGCCGGAGCACTACGCCCAGGCCTGGGCGGACAAGGGTGACTTGCGCGTGTTGCTGCCGGCGACTTTTGGTTATCAGGCGCCGTTCTCGATGATCGTGCGCCGGGGACGCAGCCGCGAACCGTTGATCCAGACCTTCCGCGATTTGCTCAAAGCACAACTGAATCAGGCTTGAGAACATGTCCAGAATCCAATGCCCGCGATGCCTGCGCCCGCAGACTCATTGCCTGTGCCCCCTGATCCCGAGCCTCGACAGCCGCACTCGGGTGTTGCTGCTGCAACATCCGAGCGAAGTGAACCATGCGCTGAACACTGCAAGGCTGGCGGCGTTGGGGTTGAAGAATGCCGAGTTGATTGTGGGTGAGGTGTTCGAGGATTTGCCGGCGCTGTTGAATCAGCCGGGCTATCAGGCCCGGTTGTTGTTTCCGGGTGAGGAGGCGCGGCCGCTGCAGGCGTACACGGCGAACGATAAGCCGTTGTTGCTGGTCGTTCCGGACGGTACCTGGCGCAAGGCACGCAAGATGCTGCACCTCAATCCGCTGCTGGCGGCGTTACCCCGAGTGACCTTGGTGGATGGCGGCGTGTCGCGGTATCGCTTGCGCAAGGCGCCGGGACCGGGGGCGTTGTCGACGGTGGAGGCGATTGTGCAGGCATTGCAAACGCTGGAAGCGCCTGTCAGTTTCGAGCCGTTGTTGAAACCGTTCGAGGCGTTGATCGAGGGGCAGATTGCGGCGATGGGGGAGGAGACCTTCCAGCGCAACCATGGTCCGCAATAGTCGGTGTCAGTGAGCGCCTCTTCGCGAGCAAGCCCGCTCCCACATTCGACCGAGTTCTTCCGGAAGAAATGAGGTGGTAGCTCCCACATTCGACCGAGTTCTTCCAGAAGAAATATGGTCGAATGTGGGAGCGGGCTTGCTCGCGAAAGCGGTCGAACAATCACCAAAAACTCCGGATCCAGACTACCGCTCCCGCATCGCCTCAGTCCGGGCCTTAAGCACCGGCTTCAGCAGATAATCCAGCACACTTTTCTCCCCGGTAATGATATCCACCGTCGCCACCATCCCCGGAATAATCAGCAGTGGTTTCACATCCCCACCCAAGTGATTTTTATCGGTCCGCACCTGAATCAGATAAAAACTGTTGCCCTTGTCATCCGTAGTCGTGTCCGCGCCAATCAACTCCAGCTTTGCACTCAACCCACCATAAATCGTGTAGTCGTACGCACTGAACTTGACCATCGCTTTCTGCCCCGGATGCAGGAACGCCACGTCCTGCGGCCGCACCTTGGCTTCGATCAGCAGGTTGTCCTCGATGGGCACGATTTCCACCATGTCGCTGCCCGGCTGGACCACGCCGCCGATGGTGTTGACCTTCAGCGCCTTGATGATCCCGTGCACCGGCGACACCACCGTCGTGCGGCTCACGCGGTCATCGATGGCGATGCTCGATGCGGTGATTTTCGACAGGTCGGTACGTTTCTCATTGAGCTCTTTCGCCGCGTCCGAGCGAAAGGATTGTTCCGATTCGTCGATCTTGCTTTTGATCTCGTTGATCGCCGATTCGGCGCGGGGAATTGCCAGTGTCGTGGCGTTCAGCGAGCCGCGGATCTCCACTGCGCTGCGTTTGAGTCGCAGGATTTCCACCGGTGAAACCGCCCCGGTCCCCACCAGCGGCGCGGACATGTTCATCTCTTGTTGCAGCAGCGCCAGGCTGGAACTGTACTGACCCTGTTTCGAGCGAAACTCTGCCAGTTCCTGGGTTTTCTGCCGCAGTTGTTCGGTCAGCGTGCGCTGCTCGCTGGCCAGGCGACGTTGCCGTTGTTCGTACAGCGCGCGCTCATCCTCGGCTACTTGCGGGGCCTTGGCGATCACCTCCGGCGACAACTTGAACGGCCGACCCTCGGCCTCGGCGGACAGGCGTTCGACCTGCGCGGTCAACGCATAACGATCCGCCTCGCTTTCACCCTTGTTCGACAGAAACCGCGTGTCATCCAGGCGCAGCAGCGTGTCGCCCTTGTTCACCATTTGCCCTTCGCGCACGAAGATCTCGGTGACGATGCCGCCTTCCAGATTCTGGATCACCTGAACCTTGCTCGACGGAATCGCCTTGCCTTCGCCCATGGTGACTTCCTGCAACACGGCGAACTTGGCCCAGACCACGGCGCTGATGATCAACGCCGCAGCGAGCCAGACCGTGATCCGCGACCAGCGCGGAGAATCCTGCAATGACGCGCTGGCGATTTCCGGCATGAACTCGCTTTCGGCGCTTTTGCTGAAGCTGTCGAAGTAGCCGCGTGAGCTTTGAGACGAAGACATGAGCGGACTCCTAAACAGCCGCAGAGCCGACACGGCCCTTGCGCAGTGCATCAATGACCGCTTCTTTCGGACCGTCGGCGACGATCCGCCCGTTGTCCAGCACCACCAGCCGATCCACCAGGCTGAGCATCGAGGTGCGGTGAGTCACCAGCAGCAAGGTTTTACCCTGGACCCAACCGTGAAGTTTTTGCCGCAGGACATCTTCGCTGCTGTTGTCCATGGCGCTGGTGGGTTCGTCGAGCAACATGATCGGCGGGTCGAGCAACAAGGCTCGCGCCAGCAACACCGCCTGACGCTGACCGCCGGACAACAACTGCCCGCGTTCGCCGACAGGCCGGTCAAAGCCTTGCGGATGTTGACGGGCCAACTCGGTCACACCGGTCAGTTCAGCCACTTCCAGCATCCGCGCATCGCTGATGTAACGCGCGCCGAGGGTCAGATTGTCGCGCAGGCTGCCGGCCAGCAGCGGCAGGTCGTGGGCGACGTAACCGATCTGTTGGCGCAGGTCGGCGACGTCCAGTTGCCGCAGGTCCAGGCCATCGAGCAGCAACTGGCCTTCCTCCGGTTCGTAGAAACCCATGATCAGGCGCCCCAGGGTGCTTTTGCCTGAGCCGCTGCGCCCGATGATGCCGACCCGTTCACCGGGTTTCAGGCTGAAACTGATGTTGGCCAGCGCTGGTGCGTTCTGGCCGTTGTAGTGAAAGGTCACGCCGCTGACGTCGAGTGCGCCTTGCAGTTGCGTGCGTTCCAGTGGTCGCTGTTTCGCGTCGCGCTCTTGCGGAAGAGCCATCAGCGCATCGGTGCTTTTCATGGTCAGTTGCGCTTGCTGGTAGCGGGTGATCAGCCCGGCGATCTGTCCCAGCGGCGCGAGTACGCGACTGCCGAGCATGTAGGTCGCCACCAGCGCGCCGACGCTGAGGTTGCCGGCGATGATGCTGTAGACCCCGGCGACGATGGTCGCCATGCCGGAGAACTGCTGGATGAACAGCGTGCCGTTGGTGGCCAGCGCCGAGAGGTTGCGCGCGTGGCTGTCGAGGCGGGTGAGGGCGCCGTGGGTGCTTTCCCATGTGTGCTGGCGCTCGCTTTCGGCGCTGCAGGCCTTGAGGGTTTCCAGGCCGCCGAGGGTTTCGATCAGCAGGGCCTGGCGTTCGGCGCCGAGGGCCAGGCTTTTTTGGACGGTGTCGCGCAGGCGCACTTGAATCACCATCGCGAACAGGATGGTGAGCGGAAACGCCAGCAACGGAATCACCACCAGCCAGCCACCCAGCAGGCCGATCACCACCAGCATCAGCACGGCGAACGGCAGGTCGATCAGGCTGGTCAGCGTGACGGCAGTGAGGAATTCGCGCAGGCCCTGAAAGTCATGAATGCTCTGGGCAAAACCGCCGATGGTTGCCGGGCGTGCTTTCATCGACATGCCGGTGATGCGTTCGAACAGGGTCGCGGACAGGATCACGTCGGTTTTCCTCCCGGCGGTGTCCAGCAAGTGCGCGCGAACCACCCGCAGCGCCAGCTCGAAACCGGTGCCGATCAGCAAGCCGATCGACAGCACCCACAAGGTGGACGTGGCCTGGTTCGGCACCACCCGGTCGTAAGTCTGCATCACGAACAGCGGCACCATCAGCCCCAGCAGGTTGATCAGTAAACTCGCCAGGATCGCATCGCTGTACAGCCATTTCGACAGCTTCAAGGTGTCGCGGAACCATGCCTCCACACGCGGCACCAGCGGCGAACGCAAGTCTTCGAGTTCATGCCGTGGCCGGGCGAACAAGGCCTGGCCGCTGTAGTTTTCGGAGAGTTCTTCGCGGCTGACCCACTGCTCGCCACCGTCGGCTTCACTCGGCAGGATCAGCAAGCGGCCGTCATCGCCGAAGCGACGCAGGATGGCGCTGCGGCCGTTATTGAGGATCAGCATCACGGGCAGGTTGAGCGCGGAAATGTCGTCCAGGTCACGGCGTAAAAGCCGCGCCTGCAAACTCGCCCGGGCCGCTGCACGCGGCAGCAGGTCCAGGCTCAGGCGTTGGTGTGCCATTGGCAGCCCGGCACTCAGGCTGGCGCGACTGACCGTCGCGCCGTGGAGTTTGCAGAGGATCAGCAGACCGTCCAGAAGCGGGTCATCGAAGCTCAGCCGCGGATCGACACCGATGTTGCCGGGTTCCATGCTGGTCACATTGATCGCTCCCGTTGAACCGTGGATACACATCTCACTGTAGGAGCTGCCGCAGGCTGCGATCTTTTGATTTTGCCTTTGAAGATCAAGATCAAGATCAAAAGATCGCAGCCTGCGGCAGCTCCTGCAGGGGGTAACTTCATTTCAGTTCAGGCAGACGGGCTTCGTTCTTCACTTCGGTCCGGGCGATCGCATCGGCGGGCAGCACCACCCGTTGTTTGCTCAGCAACTGGCCCATGTTCGCCAGCACGCGGTACATCGAATATTCCTCGGTGTAGCGCACTTCGGTGTAGCGGCGGTTGGCGTTGTAGAGTTCGTTTTCGCTGTCGAGCACGTCGAGCAGGGTCCGTTGGCCGAGGCCGAACTGGTCCTGGTACGCCGCCCGCACACGGGTGGTGGTTTCGGCGTATTCGCGGGCGGTGGGGGTCTGTTTCCGGGCATTGACCATGGCGTTCCAGGCCAGATGAATGTTCTCGTTGAGCTGGCGCAGAGCGTTGTTGCGGATGTCCATCGCCTGGTTGATCTTGTGCGCGTCGGAGGCCAGGCGTGCCTTGTCGCTGCCGCCGCGGAACAGGTTGTAGTTCATCACGACGCCGACGCGCCATTCGTTGTCGTGGCCTTCTTCACCGGCGATGTTGTTATTCGCCCCCACCGCGGCTTCAGCGTCGAAGCGAGGGTAGAACGGCGACTTGGCGACTTCGTACTGGCTCTCGGCCGATTGCACATCGGCCTGGGCCGATTTCAGGTACGGGTTGTTGTCGACCATGCTCTGCTGGGCATCCCGGATCGTGGCCGGCAATTCGCCGCGAATCGACGGCAGCGTTTCCAGTTCATCGGGCATGCGCCCGGTGACCGCGTAGAAATTCGCTTCGGCATCGGCCAGATCGACTTCGGCGGTATCGAGGTTGTTCTCCGCGAGTGCCCGACGCGCCACGGATTGATCGGCGTCGGCGTTGCTGCCGATGCCGCGCTGGGTACGCAGGCCGATCTGGTCGTTGACCCGCAAGTGCGCCTGCAGGTTGTTCTTGGCCAGGGTCACCAGTTCGCGGCGCTTGAGCACTTCGAGATAGACCTCGATGGTGCGCAATGCCAGGTCCTGCGCCGTGCCCTGGGCGTAATAGGCCCGGGAGTTGACCACGCCTTTGGTGCGCTCGACTTCGTTGGACGTGTTGAAACCATCGAAGAGCATCTGCCGCAGGCGCAGTTCCGATTGCGTGTAGTTCAGGATTTCGGTGTGGTGATTGCCGAAGGCGCGGGTGTTGGTGTTGTCGCTGTACCCGCGCCCGTACGCAGCATTCAGATCAACAGAGGGATAAAAACCGCCCTTGGCAACTTTCACGTCCTCATCTGCCGACAGGCGGCTGTCTACACGCGAGGCGAGTTCCGGGTGGGTGGCGATGGTGCTCTGGATCGCCTCGGTCAGCGACATGGCTTGAGCCTGAGAAGTGCAGGCCATGGCCAATAGAATCGCACTGCAAACGGGGGTCAATCGGCGCATGGATACTTCTCCCTGAAATCCTGATGGTGCTTATCAGTCGCCAAATATTTGACGACATTTATAGGTAAATCTGTTTCACACTTGTAACATCAGAGCTAAGAACATTCTCAAACGAACCTTAGAAGTTTTTTTCATAATTGTTATGTCGAAAAAAACTTATGCGCTCTGAAAAATCCAGCACATTGTTCACTCGGAAAGCCCTTGATTTACGAGCCTTAGGGAGCTTCTTGAGGGGTTGGAAAAGTTCAATCCACTTATCGATGTGGGGCGAAGAAGTGCTGGAGGGGAGGGACGCGCAACAGTTTTTAAAGTGACGGTTTTTTGTCACTTGCTGGTTCAGAACTGTTACGCATTGCTTGTCGGTAAGGTTGTTTCGCGACGGAGTCTCGATGTAATTGATTGCATTGGGTTTATACCGAATCGGAACACTTGGCCCACGAGCGACTTGCTTGGCGAGAAAGTCGCCAGGGCAGCGGTTTGATCAGGCACGCCGCAGCCCGGTAGACGATCCGTCGATAACCCGCTCACGCCATGAGCACGTTCTTCGCAATCAACAGGATGCCGACAGCAGTTGGCAGCGGAGGAAATGCACATGGCAACGCTCATCGGTATCGTCAGCAAGGTCATTGGTCAGGTGTTCGCGGTAGCGAGCGACGGCACCCGACGTGCGTTGATCGAGGGGGACAGGCTGTTTGCCGGCGATCAACTGGTCACCGGTGCCGAAGGCGCGGTGGCGGTGCATTTGCAAAATGGCCAGGAACTGACCCTCGGGCGTGGCAGCAGCCTGCAAATGAATTCGCAGTTGCTCGCGCATCAGGTGCCCCATGTGGAAACGGCTGACGCGGCGACGCCGACTCAGGCGCAACTGTCCGACGTCGAGCGCGTGCAAAAAGCCATCGCGGCGGGTGATGACCCGACCCAGACAGCGGAAGCCACGGCGGCGGGTCCGGGGACATCGGGCGCACCCGGTGGTGAGTCAGGGGGCGGTCACAGTTTTGTGCTGCTGGAAGAAGTGGCCGGGCGTGTCGATCCAACCATCGGTTTCCCGACCGCAGGCTTCAACGGTATTCCTGAATTTCCCCTGGAGCGTCTGGCCGGTGATCCGGATAACGGCGGCAATGCGGCGGCTGCGGCGCCGATTGATGCTGATACCCCGGATGTTCCGAATGATCCTGAAACGCCGGACCATCCCGTCACCCTCAACGGCCTCGACGTAGAGGGTGGCGAACTGACCGTCAACGAAAAAAACCTCACCTACGGCACCGACCCCGATGCCCCGTCCCTGACCCAGACCGGCACCTTCACCGTCAACGCGCCGGATGGCCTGCAAACCCTGACCGTGGGTGGGATCGCCGTGGTCACCGCTGGCGTGGCCGCCGGCTTTCCGCAGTCGACCGGCACCTGGCACGGCAGCACGCTGACCATCACCGGTTACGACCCGGCCACCGGCGTGGTGACCTACAGCTACACCCTGAATTACGACCGAGATCACCCGAATGCCGGCGGTGCCAACAGCATCGCCGAGAACTTCGACGTCGTCGCCACCGATAAGGACGGCAGCACCGCGACGGGCCAGATCAACGTCAACATCATCGATGACACGCCGAACGCCAATCCCGATGCTACGTCGGTGACGGAGGGTGGTGTCGTCAGCGGCAACGTCTTGTGGAACGACGTTGCCGGCGCCGATGGTCCCTTGGTCGGCGGTGGCGTGGTTGGCGTGCGCGCCGGCTCGGACACGTCGACCCCGGTGAACGGCGGGCTCAACACCCAGATCAACGGCACCTACGGTTACCTGACCCTGGACGCCCAAGGCAACGCCGAATACCACAGCTACCCGAACAGTGTGAACGGCCCCGGCGCGACCGACGTGTTCACCTACACCCTGCGCGATAACGATGGTGACGAAAGCACCACCACCATCACCATCGACGTCAACAACAGTTGCATCAAAGCGGTCAGCGACAACGACGTGACGGTCTACGAAAAAGCGCTGGATCTGAGCAAGGATGGCCAGGACCTGGCCGCTGGCACCGTCACCGGGAGCCAACCGGGCCACACCGGCGAAACCGCCAGCGGCACCTTGGTCGGCTCGGTCACCGGCGCCACCGGCGCAATCACCTATGCGCTGGTTGGCAGCGACCAGGGGGCGTACGGCCAGATCCTGCTCAACCCCAACGGCACATACACCTACACCCTGACTTCGCCGGCCAGCACCACGCCGCACGCGGATAACGGCGCCAACACCCTGAGCGAAACCTTCACCTATCAGGCCACCGATTCCCTGGGTAACACCGTGACCAGCACGATCAAGGTCGACATCGTCGATGACGTGCCTAAAGCAGTCGATGACAGCAACGCCAGTACCGCCACGCCAACGCACCTGACGCTCGAAGGCAACGTCCTGACCAACGACGTGCAAGGCGCGGATCGCGTGCCGACCGGGCCGGATAGCGGGCCGATTACGGCGGGCACGTTCACCGGGACTTACGGCACTTTGGTGCTGAATGCCAACGGCACTTACACCTACACCCTCAACACCAGCGATGCCGATTTCAACGCCTTGCACGGCGATGGCATCGGCACCGAGACTTTCAACTACACCCTGACTGATGCCGACGGTGACACCAGCACCGCGACGCTGGTGCTGAACATCCATAACACCCCGGTCACCCTCAACGGCCTCGACGTAGAGTGCGGCGAACTGACCGTCTACGAAAAAAACCTCACCTACGGCACCGACCCCGATGCCCCGTCCCTGACCCAGACCGGCACCTTCACCGTCAACGCGCCGGATGGCCTGCAAACCCTGACCGTGGGCGGCATCGCCGTGGTCACCGCTGGCGTGGCCGCCGGCTTCCCGCAATCGACCGGCACCTGGCACGGCAGCACGCTGACCATCACCGGTTACGACCCGGCCACCGGCGTGGTGACGTACAGCTACACCCTGAATTACGACCGCGATCACCCGAATGCCGGCGGTGCCAACAGCATCTCC
>NZ_BDAG01000057.1 GCF_002091715.1 Pseudomonas migulae NBRC 103157
ACCCGGCAACGCTGGGGTTGAGTTATCTGGACCCGTACCGGTTCGGCTTCAGCCCACGCCCGATGCTGATCTTCGTCGCCCTGCTCACGGCAGGCCTGTTTTTCCTGCGCAGTTACCTGGCCGTCGTGATGCTGGCGAGCGCGACCCTGGCCTTCATCGCCGGGATAAAACCTTCGCATAACTATTGGGATTACCTGGTTGATCCGCTGCTGGGCCTGTATTGCTGCGCGGCACTGCTGGTGCTGGCGGTGCGCTGGTCGTATGGCTGGCTGAACACGTTGCCTGACTCAGCGAAAGACTCCGGATCCGTTTGAGATTCAACGACATTTTTATTAGGGGAACAGGGATGGGTTGGCTGCAATCAAGACGTTTGCATTATTGGCTAGGCGCAACAGCGATTGCGTTTGTGCTGTTTGCATTGCTGCGGGTGGTGTTCTTTTTCGGTTTTTCCGGTTTCGACGCCAACGCGTTGAGCGACGAAAATTCAGTCCTGGAAACCCTGGGCATCGGCTTCCGTTTCGATTTGCGTCTGGCCATCCTGGTTATGTTGCCTCTGGCGTTGCTGGCCTGGATTCCGCGTTGGAATCTTCTCGGCAGCCGCCTGCTTCGCGGATTGGCACGCGTCTATTTGGCAGTAGCCATAGGCGCCCTGCTGCTGATCTATATCGTCGATTTTGGCCATTACGCCTACCTGGGCGTGAGGATCAACGCCACCGTGCTGCGCTTCATCGAGGATGCGCAAATATCCCGTGACATGGTCTGGCAAACCTACCCGGTTATCTGGATTTCATTGGGGTGGCTGGCAACGGTTGCGCTGGTGACGCTGGCCCTGGTGCGTCTTGAACGCGTGACACTGGATCGCCCCCGCAAAGCCATTCACCCGCTCTCCGCCACGTGGGGGGGCGCGCTGATGGTTGTGCTGGTGCTATTGGGTATTCTGGGCCGTGTCGAGAACATGAACCTTGAAAACCCTGTGCCATTGCGCTGGAGCGATGCCTTCTTCTCCGGTAATAACCAGATCGCCGCGCTGGGCCTGAATCCGGTGATCTTCCTTTACGACACGGTCAAGGTCGGCCAGTCGCGCTATGACGAAGCGCAGGTGCGTGAACACTACGCGGTGATAGCCAAGTACCTGGGAGTCGACCAGCCCGACCCGCACACCCTGAATTTCGTCCGTCACCAGGCTCCGCAACCGTACAAAATATCGAACTCGCGGCCACCGAACGTGATGTTTGTCATGCTCGAGTCTCTGGGTACCAGTGCCGTCGGCGCCTATGGCAACCCGATCAATCCGACGCCCAATATCGATCGTCTGGCCACACAGAGCTGGTTCTTCGAGCACTTCTATGTTCCGGTCACCGGGACCGCAAAAACCGTTTGGGCCAGCATCAGCGGGGTTCCAGACGTCACTCGACAGGAAACCGCGACGCGTAATCCGCTGATCACCAAGCAGCACACATTGATCAATGCCTTCACCGGTTACGAGAAGATCTACACCATCGGCGGCAACTCCGGTTGGGCCAACATGAACGCCTTGATCCGGCAAAGTATCGACGGGGTTCGCTTGCTTGAAGAGCGGGACTGGGAATCCCCGGTCGTGGATGTCTGGGGGATTTCTGATCTGGACCTGTTCAAGGAAACCGACAAGATCCTGCAGGCACTGCCCAAGGACAAACCGTTCTTTGCCTATGTGCAGACGGCCGGCAACCATCGGCCCTTCACGATTCCCAAGAGCAATGACGGTTTCGAGGTCAAGCACCCTACCCTGGCGGAAGTTCAGGCCGCAGGTTCGCGCAGTGTCGAACAGTACAACGCCGTGCGCCTGCTGGACTTCAACATCGGGCGCTTGATGGAAATTGCCAAGGAAGGGGGTTACTACGACAACACCATTTTCGTGCTGTTTGGCGACCATAACACCCGTATCGCCCAGATCCCTTTCCTTGCACCGGCTTATGAGCAACTGGGTCTGGAAAGCAACGCGGTGCCCATGATCATCCACGCACCGGGCCTGCTCGGCACGCGGACCGTCAAGGAAGCCGTCGGCCTGGTGGACTTGCTGCCGACCGTGGCGGGAATGGCTGGCCTCGAGTTCCGCAACAGCGGCATGGGGCGCGACATCCAGCAGCCTGCGCCCGAGGGTGAACGCGTGGTGCCGTTGGTGCTGCGTGAAGGCACGTTCCCTTTGATTGCGGGCGTCACTCAACACTACATGGTGCAAATGCAGCACGACGGCAGCTCGCCGACGCTGCACGACCTGGCCTCACCGACGCCGCTGGACAACGTGGCCCCGCAAAACCCCGAAGAGTTCAAGCGCCTGGTGCAACTGACCCGCGGCTTGCATGAAACCTCAAGGTTGATGCTGTACCAGAACGTGCGCAAGTAACCGGGCCACCAGCCCGATTGTGTCGGGGCCGGACTACCGCGCCGGCTCCGATAACGTACACGCACTTTGTCTACTCGCGATCCGCTCCCCGCCCTTCCTTCCGGTCTTCCGGATAGACCTTGAGATAGCTGCTGACGGCGACACCTAATGTCGGAAAAAACGCAGCTTCGCCAAACCGCTCTAAAAGCCCGAATCGCTTCAACTTGTCTTTGACGGGGTCTTTCATCTCGGCCACGCATAACGTGATGCCCGCCGCGCTCAAGGTGTCGTCCAGTTCGGCCAGCATGTCGGCGGAAGTCACATCCACGCTGGTGACCGGTTCCGCCGCTACCACCAGCCAACGAACTGGCGTGGGCGATGCCGCCACGGCGTCCAGCACTCGGTCATGGAACAGCTCTGCGTTGGCAAAAAACAACGGGGCATCCCAGCGAAACAGCACCAGGCCGGGAGTAAGACGCGCATCCGGATAACGCGTGATGTCGTGATAGCCCTGAACGCCTTTGGCGCGACCCAAAACCGCAGAATACGGACGCCAGGCATCCCATAGAAACTCAATCACCGCTATGACGATGGCAAGGCCAATGCCCTCGATGGCGCCGAATACCGCCACACCTGCCGTACAAACGATCGATAACCAGAATTCCCAGCGCTGGATACGATAAATCCGTCGCAGGTCGGCCACTTCCATCAGGCCTATCGCCGATGCGATGACCACCGCCGCCAATGCGCTGGTGGGCAGGTTCTTCAGCAAATCCGGAGCAAATACCAACAACAAAGCAACAGCCAGCGCTCCCACCACGCCGGTGAGTTGGGTCCGGGCGCCCGCGGCCTCGGCCACGGGAGTCCGTGAAGAGCTGCTGCTGATGGGAAAACCCTGGAACAAACCGCCAGCAAGGTTGGCCACGCCGAGTCCTACCATCTCCTGGTTGGGGTCGACATAGGTCTGGGTCCGCGCCGCATAGACACGCGAGAGCACACTGGTGTCGGCGAACGAGACAAGCGCAACGGCGCAACCCCCGATCAGCACAGGAACGATATCGGCACTGCGGATCCAGGGGATGGCAAACGCCGGCAGGCCTTGGGGCAGAGAGCCGAGGACCGCCACATCGTAGGCTGCAAGGTCCAGCACGCCAACGGCGACGGTGGCGCCTGCCACGGCGATCAGAATTCCTGGCACGCGTTTTTTGTCCTTGAGCAACAAGATGACCGCCATGGTGGCCGCACCGACCATAAAGGTGGTCCAGTTGGTTTTCCCATCCGACACCGAGGTGACAATGGCCCACAGGTTGCGCAACGGTCCGTCGGTATCGATCGAAAAGCCGAAAAGCCTGGGTAGTTGGCTGATCAATACCGTCAATGCAATGCCGTTCATGTAGCCATAGCGGATCGGTTTGGACAGCAACTCGGTGACGAAACCCAGCCGCGCTACGCCGGCCAGGATGCACACCATCCCCGAGACAATCGCCATCATGCCGGCCAGAGCGATCGCGCGATGCGGATCGCCACCGGACAACGGCAGAACGACAGCAAGAATGACGGCCGCCAATGAGGAATCCGGCCCCAGTACCAGGATTCGGCTGGGGCCGAACAATGCATAAGCGAGCAATGGAACAATGGTCGCGTAAAGACCATAAATGCCGGGCACTCCCGATGCCACCGCGTAGGCGATGCCGACGGGCACCAGCATGGTGGTGAGCACGAGTCCGGCCACAATGTCGTGCTGCAACCATGCCATCTTATAGCTGCGTAACATCTGCAGCCCCGGCAGCCAACGGCGCCAGCCGGTTTGATCGCCAGTATGGCTGCGCGTAATCCGACCCGGCTCAGGAACGGGGGGCGCATCCTCCGAATCGTTCATGGGACTTTAGCCCTCAGGGGTGAAAAACAGAGTGCAGTACGTACGCAACATGTTCGAAATTTACAGTGATTAAACGTCGCCTTTCCATAAATTCTCGCCGATCAAACGATGTTTTTCCTCCTGAGCCTCAGCAGATGATATCAAAGTGCCTTTATTGCAGATTACGCTGACCTCTCGCTCGCTATCACTTGGCTGACTCAGGAATTACAGATCATGGAAAGCTGGAAAATCAGGACTCATCTGCTTGTGCTCACCAGCACTTTGCTGCTGGGTTTGTTGTGTGTCGGTGGGCTTGGACTCTTGGGAATGCAATCCGCAGTACACAGTCTGGAGACCGTGTATCTCGATCGGGTCGTGCCGCTGCGGGACTTGAAGAAAATCGCTGACCTGTACGCCGTGGACATCGTCGATGCCACCCACAAGGCACGCAATGGCAACTTCACCAACGCTGAGTCATTGACCCGCATAGAGCAAGCGCAGAGAGAAATCGATCAGACGTGGCAAGCGTACAAATCGACAACGCTGATCCCCGCAGAAACCCGTTTGATCGCGCAAATCAACCCACTGATGGAAGCCACCCGCGGGCCATTGCAAAACCTGCAGGGCATGCTGCGCCAGAACGACAACGCCGGTCTCGCACGTTTCGCGACAGACCAGCTGTATCCACTGATCGATCCCTTGTCAGCCAAGTTTTCCGAGTTGATCGAGGTTCAACTGGTGGAGTCCAAATACCAGTTCGAGCAGAACCAGATCGCCTACACCTCCAGTCTCCAGCTCAGCCTGTTGATTCTCGCAATGGCGTTGATCGCAGGCGTGGCCTACACGTTTTTGTTCTCCCGACTGTTGAGCCGCCAGCTCGGTGCCGAACCGGCAGAACTGGCCGCCATCAGTTCGAACATTGCCCTGGGGAAACTGGCCGCGACACAGTTTGACCAGCAACAGCAGACGACGACGGGTGTGCTGCACTCCGTCCAGGCGATGCGCCACAGTCTGAGCGAAATGATCGGCAAGATCAGTCAGGCCTCCGAGCAGATCGAGGGTGCCACGCTGCAACTGTCTGCCTCTTCCGAGCAAGGAATGAGCAGCGCCGCCCTGCAAAGCGAGACAGCCTCCTCCATGGCGGCCACGGTAGAAGAACTTTCCGTCAGCATCACTCACATTGCCGACAATGCCCGACAGGCTCAGAGCACCGCGCAGAAAGCGGGCGAAATCACCAGCGAAGGCATGGAGGTCATGCAGGCCTCCATCCAGGAAATGGACCAGATAGCCGATCTGGTTGCACAAAGCTCATCGGACATCGATCAGCTGGCGATTCAGTCGAATGACATCAGTCTGATTGTCGGGGTGATTCGGGGTATCGCCGAACAGACCAATCTGCTGGCCCTCAATGCCGCCATCGAAGCGGCACGCGCGGGCGAGCAAGGTCGCGGTTTCGCCGTGGTCGCCGATGAAGTGCGCAGCCTTGCCGCCCGCACAGCCCAATCCACCACGGAAATCGTGGCCTTGGTCAGTACCATACAAAACGGCATGGTCAAAGCCAAAGACAGCATGGCCGCTGGCTGTGAGCGCGTGACCCATGGCCAGAAACTGGTCGAAAGCGCGGGCCTCTCCATGGGCAGGATCAAGGGTGCACTGGACGAATCCCTTGCAGCCGTCAGTTTCATTTCGTTGTCGCTCCAGGAACAACGCGCCGCCAGTGAACAGGTCGCCTGCAACGTCGAAAAAGTGGCGCAAAGTGTGGAGGAGAACGCCACAGCCCAAGGCGGAATCGTTCGAACGACCCAGGAACTCAAGGCAATGTCCGACGGACTGGGCGTTATTCTGCAGCGGTTCAGTTTCTAAGTGGGATTGCCCGGAGAACCTGAAGGCATGACCAGTCAATCAATCCTCTGCGGGCCTTCTGAACACCAGCAACTTCCCGGTGGCTCGCTGCACCACCTTGTCATTCTGATTCAGCGTTTCCATGAACAGCGTCACCACACCCCGATCCGGTTTGGAGGCTGACGGATCGATGGCCTTCACGGTGCTGAACAGGCGCAACACATTATCCGGATAAGTCGGCGTCGGCCAACTCAACTCGATGCCCAGGCCAATGATGCCGTTTGCCAGGGGCACGCTGGCCACCAGCATTTTCATGGTCAGGGCCGCGGTGTTCCAGCCGCTGGCTGCCAGGCCGCCGAAAAGGCTCGACTCGGCTTCTTCGGCGCTCAGGTGAAAGGGTTGCGGATCGTACTCGCGAGCAAACGCCAGCATCGCTTCGCGGTTGACGCGAACGGGGTCGCTTTCAAATTCCTGACCCAGGCTCAGGTCATCGAGGTAGAGTTTTTCCCAGGAATGCATGTTCATGATTCATTCCTCTGCAATGTATTACCAATAGCCGATGTCGCTGAGATCGATGGCCACCAGCAAGGCGTCCTTGTCCGCTTGCGCATCAGCCTTGCGTCGATAGGCGCGCCGTTTGCCGGGCATGCGCAAGCCATTGGCTTCGACATAGCCATGAACGTACTGGGCGGCAGGCAGAGCACCGCTGACGTCCACGTTGTAGTCGTGTCGACGTAACAAGAAGTCGTCACCGAAGTAGAAATCCTGCACAGCGCAGTGAGTGGCGATGTTTTCGGGAAAGGTCACCCGCAATCGCCGCCAGCGCTGAGTGCCCTCGTGCCAGGGTTCGACCTCCTCGGTCAAGACACCCGGCCACGTGAACTGGAAAGGCATGGTCAGGTAGGACCAGAGTGCGTAACCGTTGAAGTACGCGCGGTGCAGCGGATCCCAGGGACTGTTTTCCCCATGGTTGCGAAAGGATTCCCTCGGCGCTGCACGCTCGGCAATCACCTTGCCGGCGGTATTTTCGATGGCGATTCGATCCGGTGTGTAGACGGTGAATTGATCGGCCTCGCCAAAGGGCGTCACCGAGGCCCGCTGTTCATGCAACCACACGGTCATTTCGCGCGGCGCGCTGTCCTGGGTCAGCCCTTTCATTGCCCACAGCGAGCCGCCGGTCACGATGGTGGCGCGTACCTGATTGAAACTGTTCCAGCGTTCCAGACCACCGTGGGCGGTCAGCACCTCATTCAGCAGTTCATCACGCTGTGCATTCATGGTTGCGGCCCTCCTTCCTCCGGTGGCCGATCCTGTACCCATTGCCAGAATAATTGATACCCGACCGCGAGCACTACCGGGCCGATGAACAGTCCGATGATGCCGCTGGTGACCATGCCGCCAAGGGCGCCGATCAGCACCACCGGCATCGGCACATCGACCCCGCGTCCCAACAACAACGGTTTGAGCACGTTATCCACCAGGCCGGCAATAAAGACATAGATGGCGAACACGATCGTCGCAGTGTTCGCGCCCTCGGTGGTAAACACGAAGACAATCGCCGGAAGCGTGATGAGCGTCACCGGCAATTGCATGATGCCCAGCAACAACACCGCCAAGGCCAGCAAACCTGCGCCGGGGATGCCTTTGAAGACAAAACCGAGCCCCACCAGCAGCATCTGGATGAACGCGATGCCCACCACGCCCAACGCCACCGCGCGGATCGTCGCGGTGCACAGTGCAGCGATTTTCGGTCCTCTGCCGGGTCCGCTCACGCGGGAGGCAATCTGCACCGCGCTGCGGCTGCCGCCCTCGCCATGGGCCATGAAAATACCGGCAATGATCAAGGCAAAGATAAAAGTCAGAAAGCCCATGCCGACGCCGGCCATCTTGCTCAACAGGGTCAGGCTGACGTCTTTGATCTGCGGAATGTATTTCGCGGTCAGGTCAGGAAGATTGGTTGAAGCCTGTAGCCACAGATCAGACAGCGGCTGGCCCACCAGCGGCCAACTGGCGACGGATTCGGCGGGCGGTGGGATGTGAAAGTCGCCCCCCTTGACCAGTTCCATCGCGCGCTCCACCGAATCGGCAATCGAGGTGCCCAGAAAGTAGATCGGCAACACCAGAATGATGATGGCGATGAGGATAATCAGCGTCGCAATGCGCCCGTCCCTTTGCCCCAAGGGCCCTTTCAGCCGCTGCTGCAACGGGTAAAGGGTGATCGCCAGGATCAGCGCCCACAGCATCAGGTCGCGGAACGGGCTGAAAATCTCGAAACAGAACAACACCAGCACGGCGATCAGACCGGCCCGGATCAAGACATCGAGCAGCGTGCGCGTCAGCGTTTTTTCGGAGAACGATGTGGGTTCCATGGAGGCCTCCCTGATCACTGCGGTACGGGATCGGTTAGCCCAGCATAGACGCTCAATTGAAAGCGCGAGGATTCAACGCAGCTTCAAGGGATCAACCAGTCCGGCGGCAATGGCCATGCCGACCAGGTCCGGCAGGGTATTGGCTTGCATGCGTTTCATCACGCGAGAGCGGTAGAGGTCGACCGTTTTCGCACTGACCCCCAATTGCTCGGCGATTTCCCGCGTGGTGTAACCCTGCACCAGCGGCAGCAAGACGTCGCGCTCCCGTGGGGTCAGCGTGAGCAAGCGCGCCTGCAACGCTTCATGCCCTTGATTGCCCGAACGGTGTGTCGCGCAATTGCTGAGGGCCTGTTGCACGCTGTCCAGCAGCAATTGTTCGTTGTAGGGTTTTTCAATGAAGTCGTGAGCGCCGGCCTTGAACGCACGCACCACGATCGGCACATCGGCGTGACCGCTGACGAAGATGATCGGCAGGTTCAGTTCGCGCAAACGCATTTCTTCCTGCACGTTCAAGCCGCCCATGCCAGGCATGCGCACATCCAGCAGGACACAGGCCGCCAGACTGGCATCGCAGGCATTGAGGAATTCGACGCCACTGGTGAACGGCAACGCCTTGAGGCCGACCGACTCAAGTAGCCAGACCGTCGAATCGAGCATGCCTTGATCGTCATCGACCACATACACCACGTGCTCAGTCACACCCGCCATTGCATTATTCCTGTTGTTGTTTTGTTGGGCCGGCAAGCGGCAAGCGACAGCACATCAGCAACCCGACCGGTTGGCGTCGAGCCTGCAATTCGCCGCCAAAACCTTCGATGATGCTGCGGCTCATGGACAACCCGAGCCCCAGGCCATCGGCCTTGCTGGTATAGAACGGGGTAAAGATCTGCTCCAGTTCGGGCTCGCTCACGCCGGGGCCCTGGTCTTGAACATTGATGTCCACGCAGGCAGCACCGCCCTGCCCCGCAGTCATCACGATCAGCGAAGGCAGGCCGGGATGTTGTTCGCGGTTGGCATCGATGGCATTGCGCAACAGATTGAGCAGGACCTGCTCCAGCAGCACCCGGTCGGCATAAACGGGCGGCAGATTATCCGGCAGTCGATCCTCGATTGTCACTTGGCAATTGCTCGCCTCCCAGTCGCACAAACGCACGGCTTCGCGGGCGACATCGGTGACATTCAGCGCCTGCATGCGGCGCTGGCCCTTGCGCAAAAACGCCCGCAAACGACGGATCACTTCCGAGGCGTGCGTGGCGTGGTGGGTGATGCGCTGCAGGCCTTGCGCCACCCGGGCGGCGGCTTGCGGATTGGAATCCACGGTCTGTAAATAGCGCTGGCTGGCATTCGCGTAATTGACCACAGCGGCCAGCGGCTGATTGATTTCGTGTGCGATGCCCGAGGCCAGTTCACCGAGGGTGACCAGGCGCGCAGTGTGCGCCAGCTCATCCTGATGGCGGCGCTGTTGCACTTCACGCAGTTCACGTTCGGTCATGTCCCGCGCCACCAGGGAATAGTAGCGCTCGCCGCCAGCCGAACGGTGCGCCAACAACACCAGGGATACCGGCACCGAAGCGCCACCGCCCGGTGGTTGCAAGCGCGCATCGGTGCTCCAGACGCCGTCGCGTTCGGCGCCGGTCCAGCCGTCACGTTGCAGACGCGTCAAGTCCGCGCTGGCGAACAATTCTGCCAGGGTCGGCATCGGCTGTTGCTCGCCAATCCCGAGAATGCGGCGTGCCGCCGGGTTGAGGTAAGTGATTTGACCTTCGGGATCGATAAACAGCACCGGGTCGATGTTGGCTTCGACGACTTCGGCCAGGCGCCGCTTGTTCTCTTCGGCTTGCACCCGGGCGGTGATGTCCCGGGAGACGCTGACCACCTCTACCACCGTGCCGGTGTAGGTTTCACGAATCGCCCGGCTGGCAGTTTCGAACCACAGGTAATGCCCGTCCCGATGGCGAATGCGATACGTCATCGTGTGATAACCGTCCTGCTCCAGCGCATCGCGGGCGCGCTGCACCAGGCTGGCCAGGTCCTGGCCATGGAACAACCCCTGGGCCATTTTCCCGCGTAATTCTTCCGGCCAGTAACCGAGCAATGTCCACGAAGCGGGTGAGGCATCGAGAAAACAGCCGTCCGGTGTGTGCCGGGAAATCAGGTCAGTGGTGTTCTCGATAATCAACCGGTAAAGCCGCCGCGCCTGGGTCGCTTCGCGTTCGGCCAGCACTTGCACGGTGGCGTCGCGGCAACGGGCAAGCACGCGGTTGTCCTGCGGATCGGGAATGAATGTCCAGATCAGAATCTGTGATTCGAATTGGGCTTCAACCCCTTCAATGGCCCGTTGCTGATCCAGACAGGCGCGTACCAGCACCCGATGATTGACCGGTAGAAATCCCAGTACATCGGTCAGCGGCTTTTCGGCCAGCAGCGCCAACAACGCCGCGTTGAATTCCTGCGGCCGGCCCTGCGCGTCGAGCAACAGGCTCGGCTGAGGATCGTGGCCCAATAAAGGCGAGCCACGCAGCATGCCATTGACGCTGCTGAGCAAGG
Source organism: Pseudomonas migulae NBRC 103157 (assembly GCF_002091715.1). Lineage (GTDB taxonomy): Bacteria > Pseudomonadota > Gammaproteobacteria > Pseudomonadales > Pseudomonadaceae > Aquipseudomonas > Aquipseudomonas migulae_A. Next base: position 10,979 of record NZ_BDAG01000057.1, read on the forward strand.
CGGTCAGCAAATCCTGCACCCACCCCAGCCAATCCAGACTCACACCGTCACAGACTTCCACCAGCAACAGACCCGCCTGCCCTGGCGTCAACGCCAGATCAAACACCTGACCGTGGCTGATCGCGGCGCGGCGCAGTCGGCCGGCCAACCAGCAATCCAGTTGCCGCACTTGCGCCAGATCGAGGCGCCCCGCTTCCAGCAGCCGCTCGAACAGCAACTGATCGCTGGCCTGCGACGGGTCGCCCTGGCCCGGCGGAAAATGCTGGGCGGCGCCTTCGTGGCTGTAGATCCTCGCCTGGGGTTGCCAGCTGAGGTAAACCGCGCGACGCACCTCGGGGCAATCCTGCAAGGCCCGGCACAACGCATCGGCACGGGCAGCCAGGGAAACGCCCTCGCGCTGCAGGCGTAACCAGCTGTGCAATCGAACGGGAGTCAGGGTCATCACGGGGTCGCTTTGTTGGGGAAGCCAAGGATATACCGGCCTCATCGATATGGCTGTAGTCATTTAGATCAGAAAGAATCAAATATAGTATATGTACTATACGCTATAGGTTGTACTTCCATACCAATGGCGGATTGTTATATAAAGCAACCCGGACATAAAAGGTGACCTTCAGCGGCTACGCTGAAAGGCCACCGATAGAGCTAACAATCAGCCACCGAGTACCCGTACATGTCGATCTATGAACAAGGGCTAAGCCCTTTGGCTGTCAATCACATCGCCTTGTCGCCGCTCAGCTTCCTTGAGCGCACCGCCAACGTTTATCCCGAGTACCCCGCAGTCATCCATGGCTCGATCCGTCGCACCTGGGCGCAGACCTATACCCGTTGCCGACGCCTGGCCTCGGCGCTCGCCGGTCGCGGCATCGGCAAGGACGACACCGTGGCGGTGATGCTGCCCAACATTCCGGAAATGCTTGAAGTGCATTTTGGCGTACCGATGATCGGCGCCGTGCTCAACCCGCTCAACGTGCGCCTGGATGCCGAAGCCATTGCCTTCATGCTCCAGCATGGCGAGGCCAAGGTGCTGATCACCGACCGCGAGTTCCATAGCGTCATTCATGCCGCCATCGGCATGCTGGATCACCCGCCGCTGGTCATCGACGTCAACGATCCGGAGTACGGCGAAGGCCAGGCCGTCAGCGATCTGGACTATGAAGCATTGCTGGCCGAAGGCGACCCGGCATTCGCCTGGCAATGGCCGGACGACGAGTGGCAAGCCATCTCGCTGAACTACACCTCCGGCACCACCGGCAATCCAAAGGGTGTGGTCTATCACCACCGTGGCGCTTATCTGAATGCCCTGGGCAACCAGATGACCTGGGCGATGGGCAACCACCCGGTGTACCTCTGGACCCTGCCGATGTTCCATTGCAATGGCTGGTGCTATCCGTGGACCATCACCGCGCTGGCCGGTGTGCACGTGTTCCTGCGCCGCGTCGATCCGCAGAAAATCCTCACGCTGATCCGCGAACACCAGGTCACCCACCTGTGCGGTGCGCCGATTGTGCTCAATGCGCTGGTCAACATGCCGGAATCGGCGAAGGCGGCCATCGATCACCCGGTCGCCGCCATGGTTGCCGGCGCTGCACCGCCGGCCAAAGTGATTGGCGCCGTGGAAGAAATGGGCATCAAGGTCACCCACGTTTACGGCCTGACCGAAACCTATGGCCCGGTGACCCTCTGCGCCTGGCATGCCGAATGGGATGAACTGCCGCTGGAAGAACGGGCGCAGATCAAATCCCGCCAGGGTGTGCGCTACCCGACGCTCGAAGGCGTGATGGTCGGCGACTCGAAGACTCTGGAGCCGACCCCGCGCGATGGCCAGACCATCGGTGAAGTGTTCATGCGCGGCAACACCGTGATGAAGGGCTACCTGAAAAACCCGACGGCCACCGCCGAAGCGTTCGAGGGTGGCTGGTTCCATACCGGCGACCTGGCGGTATGTCATCCCGACGGTTATGTCGAGATCAAGGACCGCCTCAAAGACATCATCATTTCCGGCGGCGAGAACATTTCCACCATCGAACTCGAAGGCGTGCTCTATCGACATCCGGGCGTGATGGAAGCCGCGGTGGTCGCCCGTCCCGATGAAAAATGGGGCGAAACGCCCTGCGCCTTCATCACCTTGAAGGCCGATCACCAGGACGTTCGCGAGGCCGACATCATCAGTTTCTGCCGCGAACACCTGGCCGGTTTCAAAGTCCCGCGCACGGTGATTTTCACCCTGTTGCCGAAGACCTCCACCGGCAAGATCCAGAAGTACGTATTGCGAGACAGGGCCAAGGCCCTCTAACCCTAACCGACGTTTCACCTATCAGGCGGCAGGTGTCTTACCTGCCGCTTCGGGCTCGTGCACGCCGGATTCGGCAGGCCCTGCCACCTCACACCGATAACAACAACAATGTGGAGCGCACCATGATCGACATCCATGCAACCGATACCCAACGCTGTGAACGTATTCGGACCAACCCGAAATTCCTTCAATTGGTCAGCAGCCGTTCGCGCCTGGCCTGGTCGTTGAGTGCTGCCGTGCTCGGCACTTATTACCTGTTCATGCTCGTGGTGGCGTTTGCCCCGCAGTGGCTGCACGCACCGCTTGGCGAGCATCGGATGTTGACCCTGGGCATGCCGGTTGGCGCGGCGATCATCATTTTTTCCTGGCTGCTGACCGGCTGGTACGTCTACAGCGCCAACACCCGCTTCGATGCGCTGGGCGCCGCCATTCTTGAGGAGAGCAAGTGATGCGTAAACTCATCCTCGCCGCAGCGTGCCTGCTACCGGCCTCCGCTGTGTTCGCCGCGCCCCCGTTGAGCGCCATAGAAAAACAACCGCTGAACCTGAACGCGATCGGCATGTTCTTCGTGTTCGTCCTCGGTACGCTGGCGATCACCTGGTGGGCCGCACGCCAGACCAAATCCACATCGGACTTTTACACTGCCGGCGGTGGCATCACCGGGTTTCAGAATGGCCTGGCGATCGCTGGTGACTACATGTCCGCCGCCACGCTGCTGGGGCTGTCCAGCCTGGTGTTCGCCAAGGGTTATGACGGTTTCATCTACACCATCGGCTTCTTTGTCGGCTGGCCGATCATCACTTTCCTGATGGCCGAGCGTCTGCGCAATCTGGGGCGCTACACCTTTGCCGACATCGTTTCCTATCGACTGGACCAGAACAAAGTGCGGATTTTCGCCGCGTTCGGTTCGTTGACGGTGGTGTGCTGCTACCTGATCGTGCAGATGGTCGGTGCCGGCCAGTTGATCAAATTGCTGTTCGGGCTCGACTACCCTGTCGCGGTGATGATCGTTGGCGCGTTGATGCTGGTGTATGTGATTTTCGGCGGGATGATCGCCACCACCTGGGTGCAGATCATCAAAGCCGTGCTGTTGCTCGCCGGCGGTACGACCCTCGCGGTCATGGCCATGTCGCAGTTCGGTTTCAGCTACGAAACCCTGGCTACCAAAGCAGTCGAGGCGCATGCCAGCGGCTGGAACATCATGGGCCCCGGCTCAATGCTGGCCGACCCGATCAATACGGCGTCGATGTCGCTCGGCCTGGTGTTCGGCATCGCCGGTTTGCCGCACATTCTGATGCGTTTCTTCACCGTGCCCAACGCCAAGGAAGCGCGTAAATCGGTGTTCTACGCCACCGGTTTCATCGGCTTCTTCTTCCTGGTGGTCTGCACCCTGGGCTTCGCCGCGATGGTGATCATCGGCACCGATCCGCAGTACTACGTCAATGGCGAAGTCGGCGGCGCCCTGATCGGCGGCGGCAACATGGTGGCCATGCACCTGGCCAAAGCCGTCGGCGGCAATCTGTTCTTCGGGTTCCTCTCGGCCGTGGCCTTCGCCACCATTCTTGCAGTGGTGTCCGGGTTGGCCCTGGCCGGTGCGTCGGCGATTTCCCACGACCTCTACGCCACCGTGTTCAAGAAAGGCAACGCCACTCAGAAACAGGAAATGCGCGTGACCCGCATGGCCACCGTGGGCCTGGGCGTGATCGCGATTCTGCTGGGCATTCTGTTCGAGAAGATGAACGTCGCGTTCCTGGTCGGCCTGACGTTCGGCATCGCCGCGTCGACCAACTTCCCGGTACTGATCATGGCCATGTACTGGAAAGGCCTGACCACCAAAGGTGCGATCATCGGCGGTTTTGCCGGCCTGATCTGCGCCCTGGTGCTGGTGATCCTTTCCCCGGCCGTGTGGGTGACCGTGCTCGGTCATGCTCACGCGATCTTCCCGTATGACCACCCGGCGCTGTTCTCCATGCCGTTGGCGTTTCTGGTGATCGTCGTCGTGTCCCGACTCGACCGCAGCGTGCGGGCCGACAAGGAACGTGATGCCTACGCCGACCAGTTCGTGCGCGCCCAGACCGGCCTCGGTGCTGCCGCCGCTTCCAGCCATTGATTGAAAGGCACGGCGCGCTGTTGCGGCGCCGTGCACAACCGTCCTGTTGAGGTTCACGTTATGCCCGAATTCAAAGCCCCCCTGCGCGACCTGCGCTTCGTCCTGCATGAAGTGTTCGACGCCCCGGCCCTGTGGGCGCGCCTGCCGGCCCTGGCTGACAACATCGATGCCGACATCGCCGACGCGATCCTTGAGGAGGCGGGAAAAGTCACCGCGCACCTGATCGCACCCTTGAACCGCAGCGGCGACGAGGAAGGCGCGCAATGGCATGAAGGTCAGGTGACCACGCCGATCGGCTTCAAACAGGCTTATGCCACGTACATCGAAGGTGGCTGGGTCGGCCTGTCAGGTAATACCGAATATGGCGGCATGGGCATGCCGAAAATGCTGGCCGTGCAGTTTGAAGAAATGCTCTACGGCGCCAATTCAAGCTTCGCGCTGTACTCGGCATTGAGTTCCGGTGCCTGCCTGGCACTGGATGCCCACGCCAGTGACAGCGTGAAAGACCTGTACCTGCCGCCAATGTATGAAGGTCGCTGGGCCGGTTCCATGTGCCTGACCGAAGCTCATGCCGGCACGGATCTGGGGCTCATCCGCACCCGCGCCGAACCTCGGGCCGACGGCAGTTTCAGCATCACTGGCAGCAAGATTTTCATCACCGGTGGCGATCAGGACCTGACCGAGAACATCGTCCATCTGGTGCTGGCCAAACTGCCGGACGCACCGGCCGGGCCGAAAGGCATCTCGCTGTTTGTGGTGCCCAAGGTGCTGGTCAATGCCGACGGTTCACTCGGTGACGCCAACGCCGTGAGTTGCGGTTCAATCGAGCACAAGATGGGCATCAAGGCCTCGGCCACTTGCGTGATGAATTTCGACGGCGCCAGTGGCTGGCTCGTGGGCGAAGCCAATAAAGGCCTCGCGGCGATGTTCACCATGATGAACTACGAACGCCTGTCCATCGGCATTCAGGGCATTGGTTGCGCCGAAGCGTCTTATCAGAGTGCTGTGGCGTACGCCCGTGAACGCATTCAGAGCCGCGCCCCGACCGGCGCCATGGCCCCGGACAAAGTCGCCGATCCGATCATCGTTCACCCCGACGTGCGCCGCATGCTGCTCAGCATGAAAGCCATGACCGAAGGTGGCCGCGCGTTCGCCAGTTATGTCGGGCAGCAGCTCGATCTGGCGAAGTTCTCCGACGATGCGCAAGAACGCGACACCGCCCAGACCCTGGTCGCCTTGCTGACACCGATTGCCAAGGCCTTCTTCACCGACACCGGCCTGGAAAGCTGCATCAACGGCCAGCAAGTGTTCGGCGGCCATGGCTACATCCGCGAGTGGGGCCAGGAACAATTGGTCCGCGATGTGCGCATCGCACAGATCTACGAAGGCACCAACGGCATCCAGGCGCTGGATCTGCTCGGGCGCAAGGTGCTGGCCGATAACGGTGTCGCGCTGCGTCAGTTCACCGGCGAGATCCGCCATTTCGCCCATCAGCCTGACGCGCCCTACTCCGCGCAACTGTTCGATGCCGTGCAGCGCCTGGAAGCCTTGAGCGACTGGTTGCAGGACCGGGCGGCGACCAACCGCAACGAAGTCGGCGCCGCCTCCGTGGAATATCTGCACCTGTTCGGTTATGTCGCTTACGCCTGGCTGTGGGCGCGCATGGCGCAGGTTGCTCAGAAAAAACGTGGCGAAGACGAAGCGTTCTACGGCGCGAAAATCGCCACCGCCGACTTCTACATCCATCGTTTGCTGCCGCGCATTTTGAGCCTCGAACAGTCGATTCGCGCCGGCAGTGCTTCGTTGTTCGGTCTGAGGGCCGAGCAGTTCTGACGATTGAACCGCACGCGGCGCCACGCTCCTCTCTTTTTGGTGTCCGCGTTTTTTTATTGATAAGCCCTCGCCCGGTTGGCGAGGGTCGCGCAAGCCGTCATTCCATAATAAAAACAAAGGGGCTTCACATGGATCGCAACACCCGTATTCTCGCTACCCGACTGTTTCTGGCCGGCGGTGTCATCAGCCTCTCGGCTCCCGCCGCGGCTGACTTTATCAAGGACAGCAAGGCCAGCCTCGAACTGCGCAACTTCTACTTCAACCGGGATTATCGTCAGGCCAACGCGGCGCAATCGAAGCAGGAGGAATGGGCGCAGGGTTTCCTGCTGCGCTACGAGTCCGGCTTCACCGAGGGTTTGATCGGGTTCGGTTTCGATACGATCGGCCTGCTGGGCGTCAAGCTCGACTCCAGCCCGGATCGCGCCGGCTCCGGCCTGCTACAGCGCCATCGCGACACCCGCAAAGGTGCGCAGGACGAGTACGGCGAACTGGGCCTGACCGCCAAAGTACGCGCCTCCAAAAGCACGCTGAAACTCGGCACGCTGCTGCCGAAACTGCCGACGGTGCTGGCCAACGATTCACGGCTGCTGCCGCAAACCTTCAAGGGCGGTCAGTTGACCTCCCTGGAAATCGAAGGCCTGAGCGTGGATGCCGGACGACTGACGCAGGTCAACCAGCGCGATTCCTCGGACTACGAGGACATGGGCATCACCCGAACCGGCGCCAAGGGCATCACCAGCCGCCATCCGGACAGCGACAGCTTCGATTTCGCCAGCCTCAACTACAAATGGACCGGCAACCTCGCCACCGGTTACAGCTACGGGCATCTCGACAATTTCTACAGCCAGCACCTGGTCAACCTGACCTATGTGTTGCCGGTCACCACCGGCCAGTCGTTGAAAACCGACCTGCGCTTCGCCCGTTCAACGGATGATGGCGGCAGCAATGTCGATAACAACGCCATCGGTGCGATGTTCACCTATAGCCTCGGCGGGCATGCGTTGGGCTTGGGTTATCAAGGCATGAGCGGTGACACCGGGTACGCCTACGTCAATGGCACCGATGCGTTCCTGGTGAACTTCGTGCAGATCGGCGACTTCGCCAGCAAGGACGAGAAGTCCTGGCAGGCTCGCTACGACTACAACTTTGCGGCCATTGGCGTACCGGGCCTGACCTTCATGACGCGCTACATCACCGGGGACAATATCGACCTGGGCGGTAACCGTCCGCAAGGCAAGGAATGGGAACGGGACACCGACATTGGCTATGTCGTGCAGAGCGGGCCGCTGAAAAACGTCGGGGTGAAATGGCGTAATGCGACGGTGCGTTCGACCAATTTTGGCAGCGACCTCGATGAAAACCGCTTGATTGTCAGTTACACGTTGCCGATCTGGTAAGACTGGATAACGGCCACCACCGCTTTGCCAGCAAGCCGGCTCCTACAAGGGTTGTGTCGTTCATAAAACATCGGTACACCCCGATTCTGTAGGAGCCGGCTTGCTGGCGAAGGGGGCTTCAACGAATTTTGGCCGTGATTTCGATGAAAACCGCTTGATTGTCAGGTACACGTTGCCGATCTGGTAAGGCTGCGTAACGGCCACCATCGCTTCGCCAGCAAGCCGGCTCCTACAAGGGTTGTGTCGTTCATAAAACATCGGCATCCCCCGATTCTGTAGGAGCCGGCTTGCTGGCGAAGGGGGCTTCAACGAATTTTGGCCGTGATTTCCATGAAAACTGTTTGATTGTCAGTTACACGTTGCCGATCTGGTAAGGCTGCGTAACGGCCACCATCGCTTCGCCAGCAAGCCGGCTCCTACACGGGTTGTGTCGTTCATAAAACATCGGCATCCCCCGATTCTGTGGGAACCGGCTTGCTGGCGAAGGGGGGGCCGCGACACCGGTGTTCTCGCCCCACAAGAAAGTCAAAACACAGCACACCGGTTCAATATCCCCGCGTCAATTTACGCAACCATGGCCTCCTCACTCACCCGTAAGGACCTCGCCATGGCTATCGCAAAAGCAGTTCCCGGCAAAACCCTGCTGACCCCGACCGACCACACGCTGATCATGATCGACCACCAGTCGCAGATGTCCTTTGCGACCAAGTCGATCGATGCCGTGACCCTGCGCAACAACGCCGCGCTGGTGGCCAAGGCTGCCCGCGGCTTCAAGGTTTCGACCATCCTCACCACGGTTGCCGAGAAGAGCTTCTCCGGTCCGATTTTCGATGAAATCAAATCGGTGTTCCCGGAACACAACGTCATCGACCGCACCAGCATGAACACTTGGGAAGACGAGCGCATTGCCGTTGAAGTGAACAAGTTCGGCAAACAGAAAATCGTCCTCGCCGGCCTGTGGACCTCCGTGTGCATCGTTGGCCCGGCGCTGTCGGCCATCGACCAGGGTTTTGAGGTCTACGTGATTGCCGATGCCTGTGGCGACGTCAGCACCGAAGCTCATGAAATGGCCATGCAGCGCATGATCCAGATCGGCGCCCGCCCAATGACTTCGTTGCAATACCTGCTTGAGTTGCAGCGCGACTGGGCACGTACCGAGACTTACGACGAAACCGTGAAAACCTCGATTGCCAACGGTGGGTCCTACGGTCTGGGGCTGATCTACGCCAAGACCATGTTTGGTGCTTCCGAAGGCCACTAAGCAATACCAGCGACTCCGCGGCCTGCGGAGTCGCTTTCCCCCGCGGTGATTGACCGATGAAATATTCCTCGCAAGACCTCCGGGTCAGGCTGCCATTGTGCTTGTCCGTGCTTTTAGCCAGCACTATTGGACCTGCCCGTGCCGATGAATCGGTGCAGGGTTTTCTTGAAGGCTCGAAGGCGGAAGTAGTGAGCCGTAACTTCTACCTCAACAGCGATTACCGTACGCCCTCGCCCACCGGCAAGAGTTACAAGGCGGAATGGGCCCAGGGCTTCATCAGCTCGTTCGAATCGGGCTTCACCCCCGGCACCCTGGGATTTGGCATCGATGCCCACGGGTTTCTGGGGCTGAAACTGGATGGCGGCAAGGGCCATTCCGGGACAGGACTGTTGCCGTTGGACAGTGACGGCAGGAGCGAAGACAGCTACTCCAGTGGCGGCGGCGCATTGAAGATCAGGGCCTCGAAAACCACCCTGGCCTTCGGTGAAATGATGGTCGAAACCCCGGTATTCGACACCGCGGACAAACGTCTGCAACCGGAATACGCCAGCGGGTTTCTGTTGAACAGCCGCGAAATCGACGGGATGAACCTGGTCGCCGGCCACTTTACAGCGTTCAAGAACCAGGACGCCTCTTCGGGCAAGGGCAACTTCTACGGCTATGGCGCAAACACCGAAGCGGGCGGCATTTCATTGCTGGGTGCCGACCTGTTTACGCAAAGCCCTCTCGGCGCAGCCCTGTACGCATCGGAATTGACCGACACCTGGCATCAGTACTACGGCAATCTGCACCTGAAACAGTCCGGTTGGTTCCTCGATGGCAATCTTTATCACACCCAGGACACTGGCCGATCACTTGCCGGCGCTATCGATAACACAGCGGTCAGCCTGTCGGGTAAATACACCGTCGATGCCCATGCCTTTACCCTGGCCTATCAGAAGGTCAACGGCGATACACCGTTCGATTTCGTCGGCGGCGATTCCATCTACCTTGCCAACTCGATCAAGTATGCCGACTTCAACGGCGCCCATGAACAATCCTGGCAAGCGCGTTACGACCTGGATCTGGGTGCCTATGGCATTCCCGGTCTGAAATTCATGACCCGGTATGTCCGGGGCAGCCAGATTGATGGCACCCATGCCCCCCAAGGTGGCGCTTACAACCCGTTCGATGAATCGCTGGGCACGAACGTGCCGCAACAAGGTGATGGCGGACGGCATTGGGAGCGCGACATCGACTTGCGCTACATCGTGCAGTCCGGTTCGGCCAAGGGCTTGTCACTGCAACTGTCCCATGTCTCGCACCGGGCCAACAGCGCCCAGGCCGGCGATGATATCGACCGGGTTTACGTGGTTATCGAGTACCCGCTGAACTTCGGGCGTTTCTGATGGAAATGGCGGAAGGCAGCAGGAGTCGAACCTGCCCGGGAACGGATGCCGTCCCCAACCGGGTTTGAAGCCCGGCCGCGCCACCGGGCGCGATTGCCTTCCTTGAACTCAGGGCTCTGTTTGCCGAGCCAGTGCACTGTCCAGACGCACATGGCGCTTGTCGCCAAAGCGTCGGGTCAGGCCGATGCGGTCGAAGTATTCGAGAATCTGGATGCTGCGTTTGCGCCCAAGGCCCACCGCATCGCGAAACGCGGTGACTTGAATCACCTCGTTTTGCGCCGCCAGTTGCAAGAGCATAGTCGCCAGACGACGCAGCATCGCATCGGTGTAAAACAGGTCGCGGACCACTTGATGCACCTGGCCCAGGCGCGCCATCTTGCGCAGCAGCAAGCGTACCGCCACCTCATTGCCTCCCAGATCACGCACCCACGGCGGATCGAAACCGGCCTGTTCGAACAACGGTTGCAGGTGTTGCCACAGGGCTTCGTCCTCCTCGCTCAAACGTACCTGATGACCGGGTAAATGCAGCCACGGTCCGCTGGCGGTAATCACGCCGCTGGCCAGTAGTTCGTCGAGCAGGCTGATGAACGTCGCGCGGTCCAGCGCCGTGCCAGTGAACCGGCGAAGGCGGCCCCGATCCGGGCCCATTTGGTCCGGTTCGAGTTCATGAAAACGCGCCAAATGCTCCACTAACCGGGCTTTTTGCGTTTCCCAACGCAGCGTACTGAACAGTCGTTGTCCCTGACGTGTGTCGATCAGGCGCACATCATCGGGCAGATTCCAGGTGCCGCGCAGACGGTTGAACTGGCGTTCCAGTTGCTGCGGATCGAGTCCGATGTCGCTGTTGATCAGCAATGCCGGCAGGACGTCCTCCAGATTTGTTGTCGTGGTCAGTGCCTGCAACTGCGCGAGTCGCTCCGCGCTTCGGCGCTGTCGGGATGGCGCGAACGGGTCCAGCACCCGACCACCGCCGAGGGTGCGTTGAGCGCTTTGATCGCGCAGGATCAAAGGGTCGCCCTTCACCGCCTGCACCGGCGCATTCAGCAGGATCTGCGCAAACATTCGCTCGCCCGGTGCCAGGCTGGCCCCCTCCAGCAGCGCCACCCGCCCCGTTACGTCCTGAGTCCCCAAGTGAACATGCACCGGCTGAAAGTGCTCGAAGGGCTTGGGTTCGCTGGCCAGCAATTGCATGTCGATATCCAGGCGTTGGGTCGGCGCATACAGCCACTCGGCCAACAACCAGTGTCCCCGATGAATCTGCTCCAGTGCCAGGCGCTCGGCACTCAGGTTCAATGCCACGCGCTGGCCCGCCGTTGCGCTGTCGGCGGCCTGATTCTGCGCATGCAGGCCGCGCACTCGCACCGGCTTGCCCTGCGGGCCGAACAACAGCGTGTCGCCGACCGACACCTGCCCGGACAACGCTGTGCCGGTCACCACAATGCCCGCGCCGGCGACGCTGAATGCCCGATCAATCGCCAGACGAAACCCTCCGTGGGCACTGCGCTGGAGCACGTTTTCTTGCGCATCCAGCAAGGCCTGGCGCAGCGTTTCAATGCCCTCGCCGGTCGTGTTCGACAGCGCAATCTGCGGTGCACCCGCATAAGGACCGGGCGCCAGCAAGGTGGCGATCTGTTCGCGCACGGCCTGCACCCGGGAAGGCTCGACCCGGTCGCATTTGGTAATCGCAATCAGCGCCCGAGGAACGCCCAGCAGTTCGACGATAGCCAGGTGTTCGCGGGTCTGGGGCATGACGCCGTCATCGGCAGCCACCACCAGCAGCGCCAGATCAATGCCCTGCGCCCCGGCCAGCATGTTGTGGGTGAAACGTTCATGACCGGGCACGTCGATAAACCCCGTCAGGGCCGCGCCGGGTTCAAGCGCTGCGTAGAGGTAGCCGAGGTCGATGGTCATGCCCCGTTCACGCTCTTCCCGGCGACGGTCGCCCGCCTGACCGGTCAAGGCCTGCAGCAAAGCGGTCTTGCCGTGGTCGATGTGCCCGGCGGTGCCGACGATCACCCGGGCACCTGCAGTTGATCGAGTTGCGCCAGCCACGCCGGCTCGTCGTCCAGTTGCCGCAGATCCAGCCACAAGGCGTCGTCGTCGAGGCGACCGAGCACCGGAATGTCCAGCTGTCTGAAGGCAGCCTCCAGCTCAAGCAACCGCCGACCGCGCAGGCGCTTGCTGACTTCCGGTCGCAGGCACAACGCCGCACTCGGCAGGCGCGCCACCGGTTGGCTGCCGCTACCGATCATGCCCAGTGCTGGCAGTGCGCTGACACTCCAGCCGTCACCCATCACTTTGGCCAGTGATGGTTGCAGACGTACGGCCTGGGCGAGGATGTCTGCCCGTGGCCGAGTGAGCAGGCGCAGACTCGGCAGGCGTTCGGCCAGACGATCCGGATCGCGATACAGCCCCAGCACGGCTTCGAGGGCGACCAGGGTCAGTTTGTCGACGCGCAACGCCCTTTTCAGCGGGTTCTTCTTGATCTTCGCGATCAGGTCTTTGCGACCCACGATCAGTCCGGCCTGTGGGCCACCCAGTAGTTTGTCGCCGCTGAAGGTGACGATGTCGGCACCGTCGAGCAATGCCTGGCGCACCGTCGGCTCGGCGGGCAAGCCCCAGCGAGTCAGGTCCAGCAGGCTGCCGCTGCCGAGGTCTTCGAGCAGCGGCAAATCATGTTTGTGCGCCAGCTCTGCCAGTTCAGCGGTCGGCACGCTCGTGGTGAAGCCCTGAATGTTGTAGTTGCTGGCGTGCACGCGCATCACCAGACCGCTGCGCGGACCGATGGCGGCTTCGTAGTCTTTGGCGTGGGTGCGATTGGTGGTGCCGACTTCGTGCAGCTTCACTCCGGCCCGCGCCATGATGTCGGGAATGCGGAACGCACCGCCGATTTCGATCAGTTCACCACGGGAGATGATGCCTTCCTTGCGCGCGCCCAGGCTGTTGAGCGTCAGCAGCACGGCGGCCGCGTTGTTGTTGACCACGGTCACGGCTTCGGCGCCGGTGAGTTCGCGGATAAGGCCTTCGATCAAATCGTCGCGGTCGCCGCGCTTGCCGCTGTGCAGGTCGAATTCCAGGTTGAGCGGATGACGGGCGGCCATCAGCACGGCGTCAATCGCTTCCTGTGGCAACAACGCGCGACCGAGGTTGGTGTGCAGCACGGTGCCGGTGAGGTTGAATACGCGACGGACATGGCTGCGATGCTGTTGGGCAAGGCGTTCGCCAGCCCTGCCCGCGAGGATTTCCGGGGTGATTTCTATCGCCTCGAGTTGTCCTGAAATGACTGGTTCACGCAGGTCATCCAGCAGTTGTCGCAAACTCGCCAGCAACGCCTCGCGTCCGTAGCGCTCGGTCAGTGGCTGACAGGCCGGATGGCGCAGCAAACTGTCGATGGAAGGTAGCCGCAAGGCCGGGCTGGCGGATCTGGAGGACATCAGGGGCTCCCGTAAACGGCTGACCGCCTGAGTGTAGTCGCTGACGCTCCCACAATGGATCTGCGTACGGCTGGCGCTCGTGCGCTGGCGGCCTGACAGCCGACCTGTTCTTGCTGATGTCCCCGGCCCCCCTGTAGGAGCTGGCTTGCTAGCGATGGCTGAGCGTCAGGCGGCTTGTTTTTTGAGGGTGTACATATCCGTTGCTGAGGTAACGGCGGCTAATAGTTCCGCCCTCACGGCGGGTCACTTGGAAGAGCGCCAAGTAACCAAGCGCCTGCGCCCCTGACGTACGGTGGCTCGCTAAGGCTCGCCATCCCCTCGCTCCGGTCCTGCTCCGTGGTCCCGCCGCCATCGGCCATCCATGGCCGGGGGCGGCTAACCCGGCATCCATGCCGGGTTGCCCACTGCGCAGAACCTCCACTCTGCCTTCCGACGGGGCAGATCAAGATCAAGATCAAAAACAAAGCGAGGCGGCCTTAGAGCCGACCTGTTTTCGGTCAAGGTCATCGGCAGTGCCCCCCCATCTCATACCCGCCGCTCCCACATTTAATAGGAGTTGTTCAAGAGGGATGTAAACGACAAATGAGCGAAGCGCGCCCGCTTGACGCCCAGGTCGGCCCGAAGGCCGCCTCGCGGCGCTGTGGCGGTAGTCGCGCCCCCTCGTGAGACCGGAACGAGGGCATGCCGAGCCACAGCGAGGCACCGAACGAAAGGGGCAAGAGCGCTTGGTTACTTGGCGCTTCTCCAAGTGACTCGCCGTAAGGGCGGAACCAATAGCCGCCGTTACCGCAGAAACGGATATGTCCCCCTAGCGTTTAAAACCTCCAAGACAGATTCAATCACTTCCAGGCGCAAACAAAAGATTCGGCGCCAACCGCTGATACCCTTCCTGCTCCAGCCGCATGTCCAACATCAGACTGGTCAAATCACCCGACAGCGCTTCAGCATCAGCATCGTTTTCCAGGTACAACAACTTCAGGTAACTGCGACAACCGGGACACACTTCAGCCCGCAACGGCGCCTGATTGGCGGCATGGCGGTCATCATCAAAGCTGACATATTCAAGACCCTTGCTCTGCTCGCAATACACGCATTTGACCCGCACCACATGCCATTCGCAGGCGCACAGCGAACACACCAGATAGCGCAAGCCATTATGTTTACCGCGATGCCGGATCACCCCCGCCATCGCCGGCGAACCGCACGCCGGACACTGGTTGAGACTGTCACCGGGTTTCAAGAACAGATCAGGCGTATTCAGCAACCAATGACTCCAGACAACCTGCAATGCAGCGCCCAGAAATGGCACCAACGCCGCAGGCAGCAACGCGAACTGGCCACTGACCAAAGCAATTGCCCAGGCCTTGAGCTGACCGGCACCGGCATTGCGCAAGCGGGTTATCGCACTCTCGACTTCCAGTTGCGACGGTGGCTGATGACGGCGCAACAGCGCATCGAGCCAAGGCAACCAATCGTCCTCGCGCACCAGACTGTCGGCAGCGAACGGCGGCAAGCCATGCTGCTGGCAAACCCGCAGACGTTCAGGGTCCGGCAACGCAGCGACGGGCGGATCGTCCATCAATTGCTGCTGAACATCACACAGCCCGGCCACCAAAAGCAGGTAATCGGCCAAAGGATGCCCCTCAGCCAACCGTTCCAGTCGCTGCGCGCGCAACGCGAACAGGTTATTCGGCGGCAGGTGCAGAAACGGCGGAGAACTCGCCGCCGCTTCAATCTCGCCAGGCTCAAGAGTCGTCGCCAAGGTGCTTATCCTTTTTTACTGATCGGTCGCTCAGGGTGTTCATCGCGCGTCACTTCCCGGTACCAGAGTTCATGGTGTTTCCTTGCCCAGGCGCGGCTGACCCAGCCATGCACCATGGCGCTCACCGAGCCCTTGATCCAGATACCGGCGTAGATGTGCACGATGATGCTCAACACCAATACAAATCCCGCCAAGGCATGCAGCAACATCGCCCAGCGAATCGCGGTGATGCCGAAATACTCGCTGAAATACGCGCGCCAGATCACCAACCCGCTGAACAGCAACACCAGCATGCACAACAGCAACGTCCAGAACAGCAGCTTCTGCCCCGGGTTGTATTTGCCGATCGGCGGCACGCCCTCCTCCTCGTTCTGGATCACCCGCCCGACGCGGCGCAGCCACAAACGGTCATTGCTGATGAAGAAATTGGCCCTGAAGAATTGAATCACCAGCCCCAGGAACAGCACGAACATCACCACGCCCATGAACGGATGCAGGATGCGCGTCCACGGCCCGCCACCGAACAGGTTGCTGAGCCAGAACAACGCCGGATGAAACAGCGCCAGCCCTGACAGTGCCGCCATCAAAAAGAAGATCGCCACCAGCCAGTGATTGGTGCGCTGGTTCGGGGTGTAGCGCAGGATCTGTCTGCGGATCATGGTCTGTCCTCCCCGCGCGGATCGAAGGTGTGCACCGCCGGATCGACTTCGTGTACCGCCGGGTCTTTGAGGATCGGAAGTTCGTCTTCCTCAACCAGCTGCGGACCAATGCGCACGTAATGGAAAAACCCGGCCAGCACCGCCAGCCCCATGGCCAGCAAGCCCAGGGGTTTGCTCACGCCTTTCCACAATTCCACCAGCGGACTGATCGTCGGACTGTTCGGCAAACCGGCGTACAACACAGGCGTGTCGGCGTGATGCAACACGTACATGACGTGCGTGCCGCCCACGCCTTCGGGGTCGTACAGGCCGGCATTGGCGAAGCCGCGGCTCTTGAGGTCGACGATGCGTTCGGCGGCGTGCTCCTTCATGTCGTCCTTGGTGCCGAACACAATCGCCCCGGTCGGACAGGTTTTCACGCAGGCCGGTTCCAGTCCCACAGCGACCCGGTCCGAGCACAACGTGCACTTGTAGGCCTTGTGATCCTTTTGCGAGATCCGCGGGATGTCGAACGGGCAACCGGTGATGCAATAGCCGCAACCGATGCAGTGATCCTGATCGAAATCGACGATGCCGTTGGCATGCTTGATGATCGCCCCCGGACTCGGGCACGCCGCCAGGCAGCCCGGCTCGGCGCAATGCATGCAGCCGTCCTTGCGGATCAGCCATTCGAGATTGCCGGCGTCGGTTTCGTGCTCGGTGAAGCGCATCAGGGTCCAGGTTTCCGCGCTCAGGTCCTGGGGATTGTCGTAAGTGCCGAGGTTGTGACCGACGTCGTCGCGCAGCTCGTTCCATTCCGAACAGGCGACCTGACAGGCTTTGCAACCAATGCACTTGGTAGTGTCGATCAGCTTGGCCACTTCCTCCTGATTGCGCACCGACGGCGAAACCGTCGTGGTGGCCGAGCGAGCAATGATGTCTTGGCTGGCCATTTACACTTTCTCCACGTTGACCAGGAATGACTTGGATTCCGGGGTCTGAGTGTTGCCATCGCCGAGGAACGGCACCAAGGTGTTGGTCAGGTACCCGTGACGCGTGAGCCCGGTAAATCCCCAGTGCAACGGGATGCCGATCTGGTGCACCACCTGATTGTTGACCTGCAACGGACGTATCCGCTTGGTCACCACCGCCACCGCTTCGATATGCCCGCGCTTGCTGCTGACCCGCACCCGGTCACCGGCGACGATGCCTTTTTCCTTGGCCAGCACCTCGCCGATCTCGACAAATTGCTCGGGCTGGGAAATCGCGTTGAGCTTGCAGTGCTTGCTCCAGAAGTGGAAATGCTCAGTCAGGCGGTAGCTGGTGGCGGCGTACGGATAATCCTCGGCCACGCCGAGGGAGTCCCACACCGAATCGAAGATCCGCGCCGCCGGGTTACTGGTGGCTTTCTTGTTTTCCGGGTGCAGCGGATTGATGCCGATGGGCGTTTCGAATGGCTCGTAGTGTTCCGGAAACGGGCCTTCGTTCATCTTGTCCACGGCGAAGAATCGCGCCACGCCTTCGGGGTTCATGATGAACGGATTCATCCCGGCTTCCGGTGGCGAGTCGGCCTTGAAGTCCGGCACGTCGGTGCCGCCCCAGACTTTGCCGTTCCACCACACCAGGCGTTTTTTCTCGTCCCACGGTTTGCCTTGTGGGTCGCACGAGGCGCGGTTGTAGAGAATCCGTCGGTTCGCCGGCCAGGCCCAGGCCCAGCCCTGATGCTGTTTCATGCCGTACGGATCGCTGTTGTCGCGCCGGGCCATCTGGTTACCGGTCTCGGTCCAGCTGCCGCAGAAAATCCAGCAGCCTGAAGCCGTGCTGCCGTCGTCCTTGAGTTGGCCGAAGCCGGCGAGTTGCGCATTGCCCTTGATCGCCACACCCGTCGCATCGGTGAAGTCGGTGGTGGCGTAGCCGTTGATTTCCCTGGCCAGCTCTTCCGGCATCGGTTCGTCGGCAATCTTGTAGGGCCACGACAGTTTGAGGATCGGGTCGGGATAAGCGCCGCCATTGGCTTGATAGCGTTGACGCAGACGCAGGAACAGCTCGCTCATGATCTGCACGTCCGTGCGCGCTTCGCCAGGGCCGTCAGCGCCTTTCCAGTGCCATTGCAGCCAGCGGCTGCTGTTGACCAGAGAGCCGTCTTCCTCGGCGAAACAGGTGGTGGGCAGGCGAATCACTTCGGTCTGGATGCCGTCGGTTTGCACGTCGTTGTACGGCCCGACGTTGCGCCAGAACTCCGAGGTTTCGGTGGACAGCGGGTCCATCACCACCAGCCATTTCAGCTTGGCCAGCGCCGCCATCACCCGGTTTTTGTCGGGCAACGCGGCAATCGGGTTGAAGCCCTGGCACATATAGCCGTTGACCTTGCCCTGCCCCATCAGGTCGAACACTTTGAGGATGTCGTAGTTGGGGATGTCGAGTTTGGGCAAATGGTCATACGCCCAATTGTTCTCGAGCGTGGCGTTGCCGCCGTACCAGGCTTTCATCAGGCTGACGTGGAATTTGCTGTAGTTCTGCCAGTAGGACAGCTGCCCCGGCCGCAATGGTTTTTGCGTGCGTTTGGTGATGTAGGCGTTGTAATCCTGCTCCGCGTCCTGCGGCAACGTCAGATAGCCCGGCAGCGCATTGGACAGCAGCCCCAGGTCCGTCAGCCCCTGGATATTGGAGTGCCCGCGCAGGGCATTGACGCCCCCGCCCGGCATGCCGACGTTGCCCAACAGCAATTGCACCATGGCGGCACTGCGAATGATCTGCGAACCGATCGAGTGCTGCGTCCAGCCCAGGGCATAGAGAATCGTCATGGTCTTGCCGGGTTGCGAGCAGGTGGCGATCTCCTCCCAGATCTTTTGCATGGCCTCCACGGGCATGCCGCAAATCTGACTGGCCAGCTCGATGTTGTAGCGGCTGTAATGCTGCTTCATCAATTGGTAGACGCATCGCGGGTCTTGCAAGCTGGGATCTACCTTGACGAAGCCGTCGTCACCGAGCTCATAACCCCAGCCGGACTTGTCGGTATACGCACGCTTGGCCACGTCGTAACCGCTGAATATTCCGTCCTCGAAGCCATACCCGGCTTTGACGATGAACGACACGTCCGTGTAATTGCGCACGTATTCGTGCTGGATCTTGTCCTCGGTCAGCAGGTAATTGATCAGCCCGCCCATGAAGGCGATGTCGGTGCCGGTGCGGATGGGCGCGTAATAGTCGGCCACGGACGCGGTGCGGGTGAATCGCGGGTCGACCACGATCAGCCTCGCGGCATTGTGCGCCTTGGCTTCGGTCACCCATTTGAAACCGCACGGGTGCGCTTCTGCTGCGTTGCCGCCCATCACCAGGATCAGATTCGCGTTGGCGATATCAGTCCAGGTATTGGTCATGGCACCACGGCCGTACGTCGGGGCAAGACTTGCCACCGTCGGGCCGTGTCAGACACGCGCCTGGTTATCAAACCCCAGCATGCCGAGACTGCGAATGACCTTGTGGGTGATGTAACCCGCCTCGTTGGACGCCGCCGAAGCCGCAAGGAAACCGGTGGTCAGCCAGCGGTTCACCGTTTGGCCCTGGTCGTTCTTCTCGATGAAGTTGGCGTCGCGGTCGGCCTTCATCAGGTCGGCGATGCGATCCAGCGCTTCATCCCAGGACACCCGCGTCCATTCGCTGCTGCCCGGTTTGCGCACCTGCGGGTATTGCAGGCGGCCGGGGCTGTGAATGAAGTCCAGCAGGCCTGCGCCTTTGGGGCACAGCGTGCCGCGATTGACCGGATGGTCGGCATCGCCTTCGATGTGGATGATGTTTTGCGCGACATTCTTGGCCGCATCGCCCTGGCTGTACATGATCAAGCCGCAACCGACCGAGCAGTACGGGCAGGTGTTGCGGGTTTCATGAGTGTGGGCAAGCTTGAAGTGGCGCACCTGCTCGGCGAAGGCCGGCGCCGGGGCCATGCCCAGCGCGCCGAGGCTCGAGCTTGCAAGGCCGATACCGGCGACCTTGAAGAACTGACGACGGTTGAGGTCCATCGTGCACTCCTGATCAGGTGAAGACCCGGCACTTTTGCCGGTTTTTTTCTGGACGATCACGGTAGCGGCAGACGGGCTGCCGACACTTCAAACTCTAGACAATGCTGTTGCGGACAGTGTGAAAACCGACAGCCGGCCCGGCATCTTCCCCGGTGGGAGGGAGCCTGTGGCTGATGGATTTTGTGGTGGGGGGATAAATCCCCTCACCACAAAACCTCCTCTCCACAAATCCACCCTCCACACGGCT
>NZ_BDAG01000058.1 GCF_002091715.1 Pseudomonas migulae NBRC 103157
TGTCTTAACCTGAAGTGAACAGCTGTCGGATCAGGTTCGGTGTACTGCCGGTCCAGCGCTTGAACGAGCGCCGGAAGTTCGCCGCATCGTTAAAGCTCAAATACTCTGCGACTTCCTCGTTACTGAACCCTTTGATCTGATACAGGTACAGCGCTACATGCTTGCGCACCCGATCCACCTGTTGCTGAAAACCGGTGTCGTGCTTTTGCAGTTTGCGTTTGAGGGTGGCGGGGCTCATGGCGAAGGCCTGAGCGGCTTGTTCAAGGCTCGGGGCCTTTCGTATATGGGTTTGCAGGTAGCGATAGAGGCAGTCGACGAAGCTTGAGGCAAAGCCCAGTTGTTCGATTTGCCCCTGGGCTTCCTGACGGGCGACCTGGCCGGCGGTGGCCGACGCGGCGGGCCAGGCGAGCGTGAGGTATTCCCGTGGGATGCGCATCAGGTCCAGTGGGCGGTTGAACTGGGTGTGCTCACCCAGATGCACCCAGTATTGCTCGACATAACGTGGTTCTGCATGGCTGAAGCTGCATTCCCACGGCAGGCGTTGGCCGCTCTGTGAGCGGCTCATGGCGACGATGGAGGTCATGCTCGCTTCCAGCAGAAAACGCCATTGTTCGCCCGCGCCGCAACTGTCCAGCCAATAGAACCAGGCGTGCTTTTCATCCAGCACTAACCGCGGCGTTGCGAGCGGGCTGAGCAGCGCCTGTTGCTGCACCAGCGTGTCGAGGGCCTGATGCAGATTTTGCGCGTGGCGCAAGGCATGGCTGGCCGGGCCGTAATGCCCCGGCAGCAAGCGCTGGCCGAACAGAAAGCTGCTGTCGTCGGCGTCCAGCAACCGGCGGCTGTTGTTGATCAGCCCGAAAAACTGCTGCGGGCTGAGGCGGGTCTGGCCGGCGAGGATGTCTTCATGGAACAGGCTGGTGCCGCGCAGCAGGCGATGACTGTCGATGTCCCGGGACAATGCCAGATCAATCAGGGTCGCCGGCTGGTAATGCCCGGGAATGAAACGGCTGTCGGTTTCGTACCACGTGGTTTTCAGGGTCATGACCGCGCCTCAGGCCGTTTTTGCCAACGGTTGCCTGGCCCGTGCCAGCGCAAGATTGAGGCGTTTGAGCAGGGCATCCGGGGCCTCGTTGACCGCCATGACCACTGCGGTACTGGCCGACAGGTGCACGCGCTCGCCGTGTTGCCGGGTTTTGTGTGCCAGGCCTTGAACCGCCTGTTGCAGCTCCAGCGCCAGCAGGCGTGCCTGGCTTTCGCCGGTGTTGGGCAGCAGCACCACGAAGCGGTCGCCGGCCAGTCGGCAGAGCAAGTCCTGGCGCCGCAGGTTGAGCAACAACAAATGACTGAGCGCCTGCAGCACCGCGTCGCCTTCGGCATGGCCGAACGTCTGATTGATGGCCGCGAAGTTGTCGACGTCCAGCGCCAGCAATGACAGCGGCTGCTGTTGCCGCTGACTCTCATCAAGGCTTTCGGTCAGCTGCCGCTTGAGGTAGTCGGCGCCGCCCAGTGGCGTGAGTTTGTCGAACAGCCGGTGCTCGCGGAACAGCTTTTCACGCTTCTCCATTTGCGCACTGATCGCCAGTTGCTCGCGGTGCCAGTGATAGATACCGAGGGTCAGCAGAATCATGCCCACCGGCATCGGCCCGGACTCCAGCCAGTGGTCCCAGGTGATGCTGTCGGGCAGGCGGATGAACTCGTCGAGGCTGTCGATCCACCAGGAGAAAAAGATGCCGCTCAAGCCAAGCGCCAGGTAATTGGTGACGCGACCGGCCGGACGACTCTTGAGTACCAGCCCTAACCAGACCAATGCCAACAGCGCCGAGCCGCCTTCGCCGACGATGTCCAGCCAGACCCATTCGCTGATGCTTTTCAACTCGCCGCACGCCAGGTGCAACAGCAACCCTGCGTTCGCCGCCAACAGCAGCAGGGCGAGTTTCCAGCGATGGGGTTTGAGGACTGAGAACATGGCCGTGATCCTTTGGCGAAGAGGTGATGCGCGTCAGCACAGCAGATGTTTGTGACAGTGGGGTGACTGGGGTGGGAGGTCGAATCAGCTCATGGCGCGGCGTTTTTTTTCTGCCCGGCGATAACCTGTGGCGAGGGGGTTTACCCCCGTTCGGTCGCGTAGCGACCGCCGTCAGGTG
Source organism: Pseudomonas migulae NBRC 103157 (assembly GCF_002091715.1). GTDB lineage: Bacteria > Pseudomonadota > Gammaproteobacteria > Pseudomonadales > Pseudomonadaceae > Aquipseudomonas > Aquipseudomonas migulae_A. Next base: position 2,145 of record NZ_BDAG01000058.1, read on the forward strand.
CACGGCGTGTTTGATGGGGAGCGCTTCGCACTCCAAAGGGGGTAAACCCCCTCGCCACAGGATTGGCGCCCGGCTCAGGTCATTTGAGCTCATTAACCGGCCTGAAACCTGGAAAGCCCCCGGTCTACGCCGCTTTCCGCCCACCCCTGTCACAGAACCGTCATCCCCCGACCCTAGCTTGCCCTCCCAGTTGCCGGGTCACTTGCCTGGCGTTATCGGACTCTTGGGGGAGTACACCATGTACCAGCGCAGCAGCACCGCCGGGCTCGTCAGCTTTACGCTCACCGCATTGGCCATGGCGATGGCCAGCGAACGCCTGTACGCCGCCGAAACTGCCGCAAACACGGAACACGTCGAAGTGGTGGGGCAGGCGGCAAGCATCGATCAGGCGCTCAAGGAACAGCGCAATTCCGACAGCATCAAGAGCGTGGTGCATGCGGATGGCGTGGCACAGCTGCCGGACGAAAACGTCGCCGAAGCCGTGCAGCGGCTGCCGGGGATCAGTGTCGAGCGCGACCAGGGCGAAGGACGATTTGTCAGCGTGCGCGGCCTCGGGCCGGACCTCAACAGCGTGACCATCAACGGCACGCTCGTACCGTCGCCGGAAAGCGAACGCCGCGCCGTGGCCCTCGATGTGTTGCCCTCGGAGCTGGTGCAGTCGTTGTCGGTGATCAAGACCCTGACCCCGGACATGGACGCCAACTCTCTGGGCGGCACCGTCGACGTGAAAAGCCTCTCGGCATTCGATCACAAAGGCCTGTTCTACACCGGCAGCAGCGAAGCCAGTTATGACAAGAACACCCACCAGACCAGCCCGAAATTTTCCGGCGCCATCAGTGATCGCTTCAGCCTCGGCGACGGCATCGACAACTTCGGTGTGGCCGCCGCACTGAGCTGGCAGAAGCGCGATTTCGGTTCGGACAACGTCGAAACCGGCGGCGCCTGGGATTTCGAGCAAGGCGCCCGACTCGAAGAGTTCGAGCAACGCGACTACGACATCAGCCGCGAACGCGCCGGCGGTGGTCTGAACTTCGACTACAAGCCCGATGACCTCAGCAGCTACTACCTGCGCACGCTCTACAGCCGTTACAAGGACAGCGAAACACGCAACGCCGCCGCCTTCGAATTTGCCGACCCGCAAGCCGCGGGCGAGTTGGGCGACGCCGAAGGCTCGCGCAAACTCAAACAACGCGAAGAGACCCAGGAGATTCAATCCTACGTCCTGGGCGGCGAGCGCATGTTCGGCCTCTGGACCCTCAGTGGCCAGGCCGGCTACAGCCGCTCCGGCGAAGACAGCCCCGGTCACATTGCCAACGCTGCGTTCACCGGTATAGATGACTTTGCCGACAGCGGTTTCTACGACAAGGACAAACCACGGCCGATCATTGGCCAGGCCTTCTACGACCCGGCCAATTTCAGCGTCGACAAGGTCGAGTGGGAAAAGCAGAAAACCACCGACACCGAGAAAAACCTGCGCCTGGACCTGGCCCGGGATTACGACTTCAAAGGCTATGCGTCCCAGGTCAAATTCGGCGGCAAGGTCAGCCGGCGCAACAAGGACAACGACCTCGATGCCTGGGTCTATGAGGATTTCGACGACCTGGGTTTCAGCGATGATCAGCTCAACCTGTCGCACTTCACCAAAGGCACCGTGGACTATCGCCTCGGCCAGTTCGGCCCGGGGATCAGCGGCAGTGCGATCAAGCAGTTGATCGGCGGCCTCAATCAGGCGGATTTCTATGACGAGGTCGAATCGCGGGTCAACGACTTCAAGATCAGCGAAGACATCAACGCCGGCTATCTGATGAACACCATCGATATCGACGACTGGCGCTTCATCGCCGGCCTGCGCTACGAGGGCACCGAGTTCGAAGCCAAAGGCACCGGCGTGACCGATGGCGCGTTCACGTCCACTGACACCAAACGCAAGTATCACCACTGGCTGCCGGGCCTGCATGCGCGCTATCAACTGGACAAGAACACCCAGGTTCGCGCCGCGTGGACCAAATCCGTGGTGCGCCCGACCTTCGGCCAACTGGCGCCAGGGTTTGTCATCGACGATGACGAAGCCACGTTTGGCAACCCGGAACTCAAACCGCTGGAATCGAGCAACCTCGATCTCGGCATCGAGCACTACATGGGCCGCGCCGGCACCGTCTCGGCGTTCGTGTTCTACAAGGACATCAAGAACTTCGTCTACAACACCGATCTGGCTGGCACGGGTGCCTGGGTCGACTTCTCCGAAGCTCACACGTTCGCCAACGGTGACAGCGCCAAGCTCTATGGTCTGGAGCTGGCGTACTCACAGAAATTCGACTGGCTGCCGGCGCCCTGGAACGGCCTGCTGATTGGCGCCAACACCACCTTCAGCCGATCCGATGCCGAGATCAAAGGCTTTGACGCCGCCAGTGGCATCAACCGCAAGCGCAGCATCGATTTGCCCAACCAGTCCGACACGGTCGGCAACCTGATGCTCGGCTGGGAAGACGACAAGCTGAGCCTGCGCCTGTCGGCCAACTACAAGTCTGATTACCTCTTTGAGCTGGCGTCGATCAACGACAAGGCCCACGACCTGCACGTCGATGCCCAGACCTTTATCGACTTCAGCGCCCGTTACTCGCTGACCAAAAACCTGCAAGTCAGCTTCGAGGCGCAGAACCTCACCGACGAGCCATATTTCGTCTACACCGGCCATCGCTCCTATAACGGCCAGTACGAAGAATACGGCCCGACCTACAAGCTCGGCCTGACCTTCACCCACTTCTGAGCCCTGCTTTTTGTAGGAGCCGGCTTGCTGGCGATAGCCGTTACACGATTCCAGGACAAGGACATTCATGAGTATTTCTTTAAAACACTGGCTGGCCGTTTTGATCAGCCTGACCACCAGCCCGTTAATGGCCGCTACCCCAAGCCTGACCCTGACGCCCTGGGCGCCGAATCTGTCAATCGATGCCATGGCGTTTCTGTCCGGCACCGAACGCCTGGCCGCCAGCGACCGCGACGGCTTGCTGCTGTTGAATGCGCAAGGCCAGGAGTTGGCGCGTTTGAAGGGATCGTTCAGTGGCGTGGACAGTCGCGCCACCGGCCGGCAAGTAGTGGTTGCAAGCCTGGACAACAGCCGTCAGCAAGCGTTGTTGGTCAGTCTCGATCCGGACAAACGCAGCTGGGGTCAGCCGGTGTATCTGCCGACGCGGGATTACCCGGTGAACGGCCTGTGCCTGTATCGCGACGAGGCCAGCAACCTGTTCCTGTTTCTGGTGGGCGAGGAGGGCAAGGGCGAGCAATGGCTGGTGGGTAACGACGCGACGCTCAACGCGCAACCACAACGGGTGCGCGGGTTGCCGCTGCCACCGTCGGCCACGGATTGTCAGGTCGACGACGGCGCCAATCTGTTGGTGGTCAACGAAGAGAATGTCGGTTGGTGGGCGTATCCGGCGCATCCAGAAGCCGATGTCACCCGCACGCCGGTGGACATGCGGGAACCGTTCGGCGAGATCAAAAAAACCGCTGGCGCCATGGCTTTGGTGCCGGGTGGCATCGTAGCGCTGGACCCGAAGTCGGGGCAGTTGCATGTCTATCAACAGCAAGGCGAACGCTGGATCGCTGAAGGCAGTATTGCGCTGCCAGGTTTGAAGGAACCGGAAAACCTCGCCCTGCGCCCGACCGCCAAAGGCCTGCAAGTACTCCTGCGCGACGATGACGACGGTCGTTTGTATCAGGGCGAGCTGAACTGGCAGCCGACACCGATACCGTTGGCGCCAGTGCTGCCGAATGTGAAAGCACTCAGCCAGAGCGATCCGGTCGGGCGTCAGGGCGATGCGGCGGATGATCCGGCGATCTGGATTCACCCGCAGCAACCCTCGCTGAGCCGCGTACTCGGCACCAATAAAAAGCAGGGATTGCTGGCGTATGACCTGCAAGGCAAGTTGCTGCAAGAGTTGCCGGTCGGGCGCCTGAATAACGTCGATGTCCGAGCGAATTTCAAACTCGGACAACAGACCGTCGACCTCGCCGTCGCCAGCAACCGCGATCGTAACAGCCTCAGCCTGTTCAGCATCGATCGCCGCAGTGGCGAGCTACGCGAAGCCGGCGAGATCGCCACACCGCTCAAGGAAATCTACGGCATCTGCCTGTTCCAGCCTGGCAGCGGCGAACTCTACGCGATTGCCAACGGCAAGGACGGCACCTTCCTGCAATACCGCCTGAGCGCGCCGGACGGCACCGTGCAAAGTGAGCTGGTGCGCCAGTTCAAGGTCGACAGCCAACCCGAAGGCTGCGTGGCCGACGACCAACGTCAGCGTCTGTTTCTGGGTGAAGAAGATGTCGGCGTCTGGGCGGTGGATGCCCGCGCCGATCAACCGGCGACATTGACCAGCGTCATCAAGGTCGGCCCACAACTGCATGCCGACGTTGAAGGTCTGGCGCTGTATCAAAGTGAGGCTCGCGATTATCTGGTGATCTCAAGCCAGGGCAACGACAGCTACCTGGTGCTGGACGCCGAGCCGCCGTTCGCAGCGCGCGGCGCCTTTCGTGTCGGTCTGAACGCCGTGCTCGGCATCGATGGCGCGTCGGAAACCGACGGGCTGGAAGTCACTTCGGCGAACCTCGGCGGGCCCTGGAGCAAGGGCCTGCTGGTGGTGCAGGACGGCCGTAAACGCATGCCCGAACAGACGCAAAACTTCAAATTCGTGCCTTGGACCGAGGTCACTCAAGCCCTGAAGCTGCCTTGATCCGGGCCAGTCATCAACCTGTCATCCCACTTTCATCCAATAGCCCAACGGCCTTCGCGCATCGACGGCCGGGGAGCACCATACAAGGAGTTTCACCATGCAGGCCACGCTCGAACACATGACGATCTGGGGGCTGATCAGCGACGCCAGTCTGTTGGTCAAGGCGGTCATGCTCACCCTGTTGCTGGCGTCGTTGCTCAGTTGGTACCTGATCATCCAGCGCGGTCGCGTGTTACAGCAGCGCGAGCGGCAGATGAACGCCTTTGTGCAGCGCTTTCGCAGCGCGTCGGATCTGCAGCCGCTGTACCGGGAAACGGCGGGTAGCGAGAGCGGTGTGGAACCGATTTTTCACGCCGGGCTTCAGGAATTCACTCATCTGGATCAACGCGGGGGTAATGCAGCCGAGGTAGTGCTCGAAGGTGTCGAGCGTGCGCTGTATGTGGCGATCAGCGAGCAGGAAGTGCAACTGGAAAAAGGCTTGCAGTTCCTCGCCACGGTCGGCTCGGTCAGCCCTTACATCGGCCTGTTTGGCACGGTATGGGGGATCATGAACTCCTTCCTCGGCTTGTCTCAGGTCCAGCAAGCGACGCTGTCGACCGTGGCGCCCGGCATTGCCGAAGCGTTGATCGCCACGGCCATTGGCTTGTTTGCGGCGATTCCGGCGGTGATTGCCTACAACCGTTTTTCCTCGCGCAGCCAGACGTTGCTCACGCGCTACTACGCCTTCGGTAATGAATTGCAAGTGCGCCTGCATCGCACGCTGCACGGCACGCCGATGAACCTGGCCGTCGCCGCCTGAGAGGAGCGTGAAAATGCTGATCAAACCGCAACGCAAACATGGGCCAAAAGCCGAGATGAACGTGGTGCCGTACATCGACGTGATGTTGGTGCTGCTGGTGATTTTCATGGTCACGGCGCCAATGCTGACCCAAGGCGTAAAGATCGAACTGCCCAAGGTCGCCAGTGAAGCCCTGGCCACTGACACGCGTCAGCAAATCCTCACGTTGTCGGTGAAAGCCGAGGGCGGCTACTACTGGAATGTCGGCGGCGAACTCGATACCCAGCATCAGACCGACAGCGCCGTGACCCTCGATGACATGCGCGCGAAGGTCGCGCAAATCGTCACCGAACGGCACGACACACAGGTTTACATCCGCGCCGACAAGGACGCCGGTTATGGCAGCGTCGTCGCGGCCATGGCGGCGCTGCAGCAGGGCGGCGTCAGCAATCTCGGGCTGGTGACCGAGGCCCCGCAATGACGGCAATGATCATGCACAGTCCTTCGATGACGTTGCCGCCCAGTATTCGCAGCGGGTTCTGGCAGAACAGTCTGGCGGCGAGCCTGGCGGTGGCGTTGCACGCGGCCGTCCTCGCGTTGCTGGTGCACGGCTGGTCGCCGCAGAAGCCGCCCGTTGAGCCGCCTTCCGTGCTGAGAACTCAACTGGTGATGTTGCCGCCGGCACCACAGCCCCTGGCGCCTGAGCCGACACCGGCGTTGGTCGAACCGACACCGCCAGAACCGGCGATTGCTGCGCCCGCCAAACCCGTCGTCGATCCACAGATCCAGGCGCAAAAACTCGAGCAGGCGGCGTTGGCGCGCAAGCGTGTCGAAGACAAAAAACGCGACCTTCAGGCCGAGCAGCAACGCCAGCGGCTGGAAACGGAAAAGCGCACCCGCGACGCTGAACGACAGCGTCTCGCCGAACAGCAAGTGCAACAGGCGCAACAAGCCGAACAGGCACGCCTGAACGCGGATCGCGCCCGTCAACAAACGGCACAGGCCGCTGCCAACAGCCGCCAGTATTTGCCCTTGAGCAAGGAAGCACCGGACTACCCGCAACGGGCGCTGGACAAGAACATCGAAGGCGATTGCACCGTGGAATATACGGTCAACCCGCAGGGCAAGGTTGAGAACCCCAAGGTGCTCGACGGCTGTCATCCGTTGTTCATGCGTCCCTCGTTAGCGGCGGCCAACACCTTCCGTTATCAGCCGAAAGTCGTCGACGGCCAGGTGGTTTCGGTGCCGGCGGTGCGCAATACCTTTCATTATCGGATCAAGTGATTCGGTCAGTGGTCGCGACGAGGGAACACGCCCTCGCCACAGGGCGGCGGCTACTCGATCGGATCGAGTTGATCCAGCGCCCGATTCACGTTGAGTTCGCCCAGCATGATCACTTGGGCAATGCCCAGCAGGGTATTGCGACTCGGCCCGAGCGTACGGTCCGCCAGATCCATGGTCATGACATGGGCTGAGGCCAGTGATTCGCACGCGTGTCCCAGCAGGTCTTCGGTGTTGATGTGTGGATCGAGGGTGTACATCGTGCTCGGTGTGCGTGGGGTAGCACGGATGTCGGCGTGGGAGGGGATGCGGTCCGAGGTTTCGTCGGGGTTTTCCGGGTCGAAATTTTCGGAGGGGGATGTCGGATCGGTTTCTGGCGGGTTGGGCGTTACTTTGAACATGGATCGAACTCCTCATATCGTAAAAAAGGAGCCATCAGCCTCGCTACCAAACGAGGGGTGGTGGCCATACGCAGGTTGGTAGACCGGGATATGAGGAAACCGGCGCGCCCGAAGACGCCCTGTGCATGGCCACCATAATGCAGAGAAAAAACGCTGCAAATGATGATGCCGTACACCTCATATATCCGGGCTACCAAACCCGATCACTGTTTTTTCAGCGACCGACCAACGATAGAACCCGGGCCCAAGGCGCACAAGCCGGCGGATTCTGGCGTAACCGTAGGCAATGACGCAAGGCGCTGTAGCTTTCGTGAAGTAACCGGCGGGGCTTTTAAACACGGGCGTGTTTAACAGATCGAATCGATATCCAGCGTGTGCGGCGCCCCGACGGTGTGCCCATAAATCGAAGCCGTCAGCGCGTCCCCCTCCGGGTCTTCCGGCGCCATGGCGAACGGGTCTTTAACCTTGTTTTCGGGATGCGCCAGCCAGCGCGCCACGTTAGCCTCCAGTTGCTCAGGCTGTTCCAGCAGCGACCCGTAAAGCGCGTGTGCCGTCACCCTCTCTTCACGCACGCGTTTCAAGCGATCGACTGTGATTGCAATCCTGCTTTTTTCCAGGTCGAGTGCTCGGATGTTGTTCTCCTGGGTGCGCACGTAGGCGTCGGACCGCGCCGGCAATCCACGTTCTATGTCACGTAACTGGGTGGTGACGCGTGCCAGCGAACCCGCGACCATTTCAAACTCTAGATCCGTAACCCGCGAACGTTTCTTCTCGTGCGCTGCCTGCCACCGCAGCAAAACCGCCCAGCACGCCGGAACATACCCGTCGGCCATCAAATGATCCAAGACGTGGAAAATCTGCAGCAATGGCGACCGATGCGGCAACCCGTTTTTCTGCTGAAGCGCCAAACTGCACGCGGCATGTTGAGTGATGGTGTCACATCCCGGTTCCCACAGGATCGCGGACTTGTTCCCATCGCTAAATTCCACCGGCATGAAGTGCTGTAACTTGCCGTGGTGATCGTACGGCTGGCCCGTCCAGTTAGTGACGCCCGTAAAAAACACCGACAAACCTGCCGGCACGTTGAAAAACGTCAAAGCCAACCCCGTCGTAAAGACACCGGCTTTGGTGTCCGTCCACCTGCCCGGCACGCTCGGCACCGGGTCGTTGTGGTTGACGACGCGGTGATGCACCAGATCCTTCGCGCCGGCGACGAAATTGGCATCGCCTGCGCGGGGTGCGCCGTAAGTGTAGAGCTGGAGGGTGTAGTCGAAAGCCGGGCGACGACGCAGCATTTCCGAGAGCAGCAATGCAACGGCGCCACCGAGGCTGTGGCCGCAGATGAGCAGTTTTTGCCCTGCATAGAATTTGTCGAGATAGTTAACAACGAATTCATATGCTTTCTGCGCGGCCTCGTAGAAACCACGGTGTACTTTGCTCTCAGTTTCTTGAAACGGCACTTGGAATGCATCGGCATCGCGCAGTCCATCCGCGATGAGTTCGTAGGTGCCACGTACCGCGATCAGGATCAGTTCGTCATTGTGGGTAATGAAAGCTTGGGTATCGGTGGCTCCTTTTTTGTCGGTATCGTCGAGAAAGTGAATTTTGGCTGGGTGTTCCTGATCGTCTTTTAGCTCAGGGTCGTTTACTACATAGAGGTCCGGATCAAACGGCACAATTTCTAGGCGTTTGGAGTACGGCACATCCTCATATAGTGGGTAGAAAGCTTTGGTTTGCCCCGCATCGACACGCCACAGCTCATCAGACTTTGCCAATGAATCGCCGAACCAGTTTCCAACGCTGGGTTGCACGGGAAAATACACAGGCCCTTTTTCAATGGGGCGTTTTTCAGGTTTCATGCCAAAAGGGCAGTAGCTCAGGGTAGCCATTAATGCGAACTGATAGAGATTCAACGCACAAAATTCGGGAGCAGTCGACAGCATTGGTCGCAACGCTCGTAGAGGGCGAACTTCCAGAACTGTGTGTTTCAGTGGAAGCAGAGCAACGCCGAGCCTCCCATGTTCACCCATGGTCTTCGCTCGGTTCGGGCTATGCGGATAAAGACGATAGACCTCGGGCGGCAAGTGTGAAACATGCTTGACCAAGTGACGTACTTCTACTTGGAGGAATTCGTCTGCACAGGCTTGTGCGGGGTTTGTCTGGGTACGGGTTGAGTTTTGATTCAGATAACGTGTTTGTTCGGCGCGTACTTGGAGTTCGGTGATTTTGAGCGCGTAGTGTGGTCTTGTTTGGGCTCGCACATAAACGGTTTCCCCACCTTCATATTTTTGGTCAAGAAACAACGCAATGGGGCCCGCAAAGTGGTTGTTTATTTTGCCCGTACCTGTGATGTCTAGATGCCCAGTGTACTTCTGGCCTTCAGAGTCAGTTGCTGAATAAGCCAGTCCCGAATACGGCTCGCCAGAGCCGAACTCGTCGACCAGTTGGAAGCTGCTCCATCTACCTTGTAAGGGGCATGTCAGTACGCTGCTGCTCAATGGCGATGCAAGTTCTTTTTCCATAGATGTCATTTCCGAATCTCCTTATTCCGTGCAGCCGGGGTAAATAGTGCAGATACGGCCATCTGGCATTTTGAAAGTGCTGAAATCAGAGTAATTTCCAAAACAGAAAGCATCCTGATCTTCAAAATTTTTCCCCATGCAACGCTTCCAGCCACCGGGCACTTCGACCCAGGTGTCACCCCAGCCAGGTCTTTCCTTCGTGGCCAACGTGATCTTCATCTTCACGGTCTTCCCAGGTAGCTGATCAAGGGTGTACGCCGCAAATGGGCGCCCACGCCCTAGTTGGCCCTGTGCGTCGGTCGTTTTGCAGTCGAGGATTTTAACGATGCGTCGCTGAGCACCCGCAGTGCGAAACAGCCACTGGCACTGACCGTAAAAGACACTTTCACCCGCTTCACTAAAAGTGCCTTTGGATTGCTCCTTCAGTTCATGGCGAATAACAACCATGGCGCTTTCCCTTCCGAAGTCGCCTCGATCTTTTCCATACGCCGAGTTGATCTCCAGTTCGATGCGCCTAACGACCAACGGGCAGCCCTTGCGCGTTATATGAATCTCTATTTCGGAATCGGGTTTGTATTCTTTTCGCCATTGGTCATTGAAAACCGGCGCCAAGTTGTCCTTTGTTGCAACAGTGCAGGCCTCACCTTCGGCGGGTACGTAGTAAACCGCTGCGACGTATGCAAAATCGGGCGGTAAATCGGCGGTGAAGGTAAATGTATTGGGCTGGTTCTTGGCGCAGCCTGTGGCTAATGCGATGCAGCAAAACAAAGAAGAAAATTTCAGCAGGTGTTTCTGCCGATAAGAAATGATTGGCATGTGATTAATGTCCTTATTGCGTGCACTCAGGGTAAATAGTGCAAACGCGCCCACCCACCATTTTGGAGGTGCTGAAATTGGTGTAGTTGCCATCGTAATAAGCACCCGTTCTTCGGTCCTACCAAGACAACGCGCGTGCAATCTGATCCGCCTCTATTTCGGATTGATCCCCGTGCACGATGGGAGCCCGCAATATTGACCGTCGGTCCTTGCGATCCACGATCCAGAACGTCATTTTTGTAGGGGGTGGCAGCAGAGAGTCGGTTACAGGTGTCTTGTCGGCAGCCACTTTCTCGTCATCCAGTTTCTTTACATCGAACTGCCATTTGCGGCCGATTCCCCGTTGATTTCCTTTCTTGGCAGACTTCGGTGAAAACGCTGTCTTGCGCACGTCTCCCGCTTGCAGTCGTAACTTTTTTTCCATGAAGGCTCGCATGACGGATTCCATCTCAACATCCGTTGAAGGCTCCAATCCCACTGTCAGCCCGAGTCTCGCCCGCGTTGACAGGTTTTCGTAGGAGAAACGACCGGCGCCGGTCACTCTCAGGCGGTGGTTGCCCACTCGCCAAGGCAATTGGACGTCATCCAACCAACTGATCAATGCGTTCTCGTCATCCGTTATTCCCCAGCCCAGTCCTGCATTGTCCTCTTGCCATTCCATCAGAGTCCGGTTCAGGGCGATGGCGTCGGCATCCCTGCCTTGGCGATAGGCGATATCTGCCGCGTAATCCAGCGTAGTCTCGTAGTACGCCCCAAGGATCGAGATATGCTCTCGGGCAAGCAGGGCCAACTCCAGCGAGCGGCGGGCGGCGATTAAATCACCGCGCCGATACTGTGCCACCCCAATGTAGGTGTTGAGACGGGCAATTTCCTCGGGGAAAAAGGCATCGGGCAGTGCTTTTTCTGCCAGTTCCGCGGCCTTCGACTGACCACCAGGAGCCGCCCAGTACGAATCCATCTCCCGATTCTGCTCAGCCATCGTGCGCTCGCGAAACAGCAATGGCGCACTGTGCCATTTCAGCGCTGCGAACAGTTGGCGTACATGCTCCGCTGCCTGGTCTTTTTCTGGCGATTGGAAATTCACATTGATGTCCATCATCCAGTCGCCGTTTAGTGCCTTCCAGTGGACAGCGACACAGTGTTCGCCCTTACATCCTCCAGCCTTCTCGACCTTGATAGACGTCGCCGCGGCAAAGGGTAGATCGGGCATTGCCCGAACCAGCGCCGGTGCAATGGGCACCTCCCGGTAGGACTCGAGAAACTCCTGCCGTTGCGCCGCGTTCATGGCGCGTAGTTTTTCTTTATAAGAAAGTGATATGTCCGCGCTGAGATTGCTACCCGCCGATATATGCGTATAAAGCACGCGCATGCCGACACCCCGACTATCTACCGGTTCGAACGCCATTAACTTCCACTGCCCCAACATCAGTGGCATCCAGAAGTCAGCCAGCTCGTAACGCAGTCGTGGTTCTTCCGGCGCCAGGCGCCATGACTCAGGGTAGGGGCTGGCGACCGCATAGAGCTTTTCATGAAAGCGCATGACCTTCTCGCTGTCTCCCGTCATCATGCTCGCCTCGATTGCGAGGCTAAGCATCTTCAAACTGCGGGGATCGCGACTACCGGTTTGTCCGGCAGATGCTGATTTGGCGTCCCAGCGAGCAATCTGCTCTTCGGCGGCGTTCCGGGCCTCGACGTATTTCCCTTGCATGTGCAGGAGAATGACGAGCAAGTACCCTGCCTCGAACTCCGGGCCATCGAGGTCTTCACTCGCGCGGGCCGCCTCCATAGCCGCTCGAGCCTTGACCGTGGCCTGCTCCCACAATGCCTCACCGCTCAGACGTTGTGCCTCGTGCATCAGCTCCGCAGCATTTGGTGGTAGATCTTTCGAACTAACCTTCGATGCAGACCACGCGATGGCGCTACTCGAAAGCAAGACTGCGGCACTTAAGGAGCAAATTAGTTTTCGCATTGAACTCTCCATGTTTGTCTGTTTTAAACCCACAGTTGCATTACCTGACATCCACTTCATATCGGCACATCCCCCCGCCAAAACTCCACCCACTGCCGCACCCGTTCAAAGTGCTCCACCGGACTCTCATCCCCCCGCACCTCCCACTCCGGCGACAACGTAAACCCCGGCGCCTGCAAGCTCTGAATCAACAGAAACTCCATCTGCTCCGGCTCCAGCCACCCCCACGCTTCCGCCAGGGCCAAGCGCTCACGCAACCACGTATCAGGTTCCTGCACTTCAGCGAGGTTGGCGTAGGCCTCGACATGCTCGGCCAGCAAGTACCGATGGGCGTTGAGCCGGCGAATTTCCGAGGCCTGCGGTTGGGGCAGGGGAGTGCGCAACCAGAGTGGGTTATCCGGCACGGTATGCGTGCCGGGGGCGGGGTTTTGAGCTGTTTTCCAAGCCGTGCCGTCCCAGTAGCAGACGCTGATCGCCGGCCCAAGAAAGGCCGGATATTCTTCAGGCGGCAGATGTTTCAGCGCGCGGCTCAACACGCGGTTGTCGTGAAAGCGATACAGCGCCTGATAGGGACGCGTCCCGACAATCAACCGCTCTTGCCAGTGATTGGCCAACCCACGCAAGGCACCTTTTTCCACGCTCACGAGCCAGCCCCAGTTGCGTTCGGGATGATCCAGCAGATCGTCGAGGCGTCTGTCGCCTGACTGATCCAGCGTGAAAATAAACGGACCGACATCGGCCAGATTCTCGAGGGTTGTTGCGTTGTAGACGCTCAGGTATTGGTCATGTCCGCTGGACTTCAACAACAGCTGACGGGTTTCGCGCTCGTTCTGCGAGTCCAGCACCAGGCACAGTTCTTGGCCCGAGCGGCGCTGTTCGTTCATCCATTGGCGGGGGAGTGTGTTGATCATGCGGCGGCTCCTTCCGTTGGGCAGACGCCATCACGGCAGGCTTCGCAAATGGGGCAGAAGTCCGCCGCCAACGCGTTGCTTGCCGCCATCAGTGCGGGCTGGGAAGACGCGAACATGGGCGGCAGTTCAGGTGGCACAGACAAGCCATCAACTGACCGAGGCATTGCGATTGAGGCGGCTGGCACGCGCATCGGAGCACCACCAATCTGGAGTTCGCTGCTGCCGAAAATTCCGCCGCCGCCTATCTGTAAATGTTCACCACCAGCTTCGATCGTGACCTTCGTCCCGGCCTTCAGAATGATCAGATCGGCTTCAATAACAACCACCCGGCCAGCGCTAAAGGCTAGCGTTTGATCAACATGGGTATGGCTGTTGCCGGTAACTTGCAGAAAATCGTTGGCGTTGAGCTGTACGTGCCGGTCACCGATGGTGGTGCGGTGTTCCGTGGCTTGCAGCACGGTAACGCTGTCGCCCTTGACGGTGGTGCGCTGCTCGTTGCCGACCTCCAGACGGCTGTCGTTTTCTATCCGCTGTTCCATGTCCCGTTGGGCGCGCAGGTAAATCAATTCCTGGCCGGCACGGTCTTCAACGTGCAGTTCGCTGAACCCCGTGCTGTCCGGCGAACTGCGGGAACGGAATACGCTGCGGGTTTTGTTGGCGGGCAATTCGTAGGGCACCGGGTTGGCGCTATTTGGAAGGCAGCCGCTGATTTCGGGGTGATCGGGGTCGCCGTCCTGAAAAGTGACCTGGACTTCCATGCCGACTCTTGGCACGGCGAAGCCGCCGAAGGCATTACCGGCCAGAAGGGAGGAGACTCGCAGCCAGCAGCTGCTTTTGTCGTCGTACCGGCCTTCGCGATCCCAGAAGAATTGCACCTTGACCCGGCCGTAGTCGTCACAGTGGATTTCCTCACCTTTCGGGCCGGTGACCACGGCGCTCTGCACGCCGGCGATGCGTGGTTTGTCGTGGGTCAGTGGCGAGCGGTAAATCACGTCCCAAGGTGTGGCGTGGAACTGGTTGCGATAACCCTGAAAGCCGTTTTCAACGCAGGTGCCGGTGTAGGCCGCGTACTGTTGCAGGACTTGCGGCTGCGCGCCCTCATGCTCGATTTCGGTCAGCAACCACAGGTCGTTCCATTCTTCGTCGGGGTGTTCGGACAGTGGCAGGAAGTGTCCGGAGAGCAACATCGGCTGATCGCTTTTGCCTCGTGCCTCCTGGCACTCGGCGCCGTGACGCTCCTGTTCGCGTCGACTCAACAGCTTGCCGCGATCACGCTGGGTAAAACGACCGGGGTATTGATAATCCTCAAGATCCGGCTGAGCCCTGAGAATATCGGACTTGCTCTCGGCCTCCAGCAAAATACGCGCTTTTTTGAAGTCGTAATCGCGGCGAGTGGTGCGATTGGTGCCGGCTTTCACTTGCACGTCAAAGTGGTTGATCGCCGGCGTTTCGGCGACCAGGCCATTGTCGTGTTTAAAAGGTGTCGGACGGTCGAGGTGGGGAAATACGGTCTGGTCGTCGCCGAACACCATCACGTGTTTTTCGCAGCTGTGCTGGAAGTGGTAGTGCAGGCCTTCCTCTTGGCAGAGGCGTTGTATGAAGGCTAAGTCGGACTCCATGTACTGAACGCAGTACTCGCGATCCGGATAAACGCTGCCCAGTTGAAACTGGTGGAAATCACGATGAATGCCGTGGCCTTCGAGCACCTGCGCAATGATTTGCGGGACGGTTATTTGCTGGAAAATTCGGCAATTGGTGCGGTGATCGAGGTACGCCAGTCGAGGTACCAGTGTCACGCTGTAGCGGGTCAGGCCATTGCCGAGACTGCCTTTACCCACGCAATGAATTTGCCCGTGGATACCGTCGTCTGTGTTGTTGAAGGCGAGGAAGGCCAGTTTGTGCAACAGGTCATTCGGGTTCATGTCGCGGCTGTCGGTGACCAGTTCGATTTCAAAGGCGTAAGGCTGGCTGATGCATTCCTTGCCGGTGAACCTGAGCACCTGCAGATTGTGTTTAAAGTCGTTGATCATGAGGCTGAAACGGGCGCGCTTTTTTGCGTCGAGCATCCAGGTTTCCTTTTCCTGTGACGTGGCACAGGCTTCGGGACGTTGATGCAACGCTTGCTTTGACCTTCCATGGTCAACACAACCAAACGTCCCGGAGCCGGGTCAGTGCAACTTATCAGGGGTTAACAGGAATTGACGTGAGACGCTTTCGAAATTGAGCATTTCAGAGTTTTCCGACTCCGGGTCCGACTTAATCCGTAGGAGCCAGCCTCGTAGGATCGCCGCTCAGCAGCGATGGCGTCCTTGAAATCGCCATCGCCGGCAAGCCGGCTCCTACAGGTTTTGTGCAAGCCGCCAATACCGAACACCCCACGACCTCTGTAGGAGCCTGGCTTGCCAGCGATGGCGCCCGGGAGAACGCCATCGCCAGCAAGCCGGCGCCTACAGGTTTTGTGCAAGCCCGCCAATACCGAACACCCCACGACCTCTTGTAGGAGCCGGCTTGCTGGCGATGGCACCCGCAAGAACGCCATCGCCAGATCAAGCCGGCTCCTACAGGTTTTGTGCAAGCCGCCAATACCGAACACCCCACGACCTCTGTAGGAGCCTGGCTTGCCAGCGATGGCGCCGGCCAGAACGCCATCGCCAGCAAGCCGGCTCCTACAGGTTTTATGCAAGCATTGAAGGTGGGGAGCGAGGTGATCGCGTTCGTCAAATCCACCGAGGTCTCGATTGCCAAGCTCTGAGTCGGCTGCCAGGAAAACGACAACCCCTGGCTCGCGCGGTCAGGTCGTAGGCTTTTCGCGCAAGCAGATTGGCGGTATTACACCGCGTGGTCGACACGAAAGACCGTTGCAGCGCTGCGGATGGAGAATGTCGAGGCGTTGATCGAGGATCTGCAACGTGGTTTCGCTGCGATACTATGAAGACTCACAGACGGCTCAGTCTTCAGAACAGCGCCGAATCATCGGCCACTGGAAAGTACCGCATCATGCAAGACCGTACCTATCAACTGCTGGACGTCGCCAACGGCAAACCGATCAAGCTCTGGACCGAAGGCGTTCCGGTGGAAAACGAAGCCAGGCAGCAATTGATCAACACCGCGAAGATGCCGTTCATCTTCAAACACCTGGCGGTGATGCCCGACGTGCACCTGGGCAAGGGCTCGACCATCGGCAGTGTGATTCCTACCGTGGGCGCGATTATCCCGGCCGCCGTCGGGGTGGATATTGGCTGCGGCATGATCGCCGCGCGCACGTCGCTGACCGCTGCTGATTTGCCGGACAACCTGCATGGTTTGCGTTGCGCGATCGAGAAAGCGGTACCCCATGGGCGCACCGTTGGTCGTGGCGTCCGGGACAAAGGTGCGTGGGACAGTGTTCCCAAACAGGCCGAGCATGCCTGGGCTGCCTTGAACCCACGGTTCAAGGCAATCACCGACAAGTACCCGAAACTCGCCAGCACCAATAATCGCGGGCACTTGGGCACATTGGGCAGCGGTAACCACTTCGTTGAGGTGTGCCTGGATGAAGCCAATCGGGTCTGGTTCATGTTGCACAGCGGTTCACGTGGGGTTGGCAACGCCATTGGCAACCTGTTCATTCAACTGGCTCAGGCCGACATGCGCCAGCACATCGCCAATCTGCCGGACCGCGACCTGGCCTACTTCGAAGAAGGCAGTCGGCATTTTGATGATTACGTTGAAGCCGTCGGTTGGGCCCAGGATTTCGCCAGGCAGAACCGTGCGCTGATGATGCAATCGGTGATTCAGGCGACACGGAAAGTGATCAGCAAGCCGTTCGACGTCGCCCTGGAGGCGGTGAACTGCCACCACAATTACGTGCAGAAAGAGCGGCATTTTGGTCAGGAGATCCTGGTTACCCGCAAAGGCGCGGTGTCGGCGCAGAAGGGAGAGTTGGGGATCATTCCGGGATCGATGGGCGCGAAAAGTTTCATCGTTCGCGGGCTCGGCAACGAGCAATCGTTCTGCTCCTGTAGCCACGGCGCTGGCCGCACCATGAGCCGAACCAAAGCGAAAAGCCTGTTTACCGTCGAAGATCAGATCCGCGCCACCGCCCACGTCGAGTGCCGCAAGGATGCAGCGGTGATCGATGAAATACCGATGGCCTACAAAGACATCGACCACGTGATGCACGCCCAGCGCGAGCTGGTGGAAGTCGTGCATACCTTGCGCCAGGTGGTGTGCGTTAAGGGGTAGGCGCAGCCGTTACCGGTACTTGAACGCGATCTCTCGGTCCGAGCGTTTCCACCACGCCCAACCTTTTCAGGTTGGGCGTTTGCTTGCCTGAATGTCACTGATCCTTTTCGCAATTGACCATCCACGACACGCCAAACCGATCGACCAGCATCCCGAAACGTGCGGCCCAGAAGGTCGCTTCCAGAGGCATTTGCACGCTGCCGTCTTCGGCCAACGCGTTGAAGACACGCTCCGCCTCGGCAATGCTGTCGACATTCAGCGAGACCGAACAACCGGCCATGTCATCCGTGGGGCGATCAGGTGTGGTATCCGACCCCATGATTGCCTGATCGCCCACCGACAGGCGGGTATGAATGATCAGGTTGTGCAGGTCTGCCGGAAAGTGCTCGCGGGCCGGGCTTTCACCGAAGGTCATCATCATGTCGAGCTGGCCTTGCAGGGCTTGGGCATAGAAGGTGAACGCGGCTTTACAGTCGCCGTTGAAGATGAGGTAGGGATTGATTTTCATTGTGTGCTCCCGTTGACAACAGGCGGAGGAAAGTATGCCTGCAGGAGCAAGCACGCTCGCTCCTGCAACGGCATTAGCAAAGCCTTAGAGGTGGTAATTGGCAAAAATCGTTTAGATGTTTTTTCTATTGAAGCGGTGCGGGTTATCGCTCAATCCACGATCACCGGCACATCGTCTTCACCCAGGCAGACCGTCAACTGTTGACCCGCCTTGTTGACGGCGCAGTTCGGTAACGATTGTTGTTTGAAGATGGCCATGGGCACGCCGACAAACAAGGTCAGCAACGTGGCTGCGACGGTTATCCGCCCAAGCATTCCGGACCGTGATGGCGATGTTTTGGAGACGCTGCTTTTGATTTTTGAGCGGGCATACAAACCGCTGCACAGGAACACCGCGCCGATCAGCATGGCCACACCGATCTGCTGTCGGCTGGTGCTCAAAATCATTTGGTCGGCGTTTGCCGGGTAGTTCAGTTGCCACCAGGCGCCAATGCCCAAAGGCAAAAGTCCGGCGCTGATCCAGCCGTAGATCGATCCCGGCAAGCGAAACACAACGGCAAGTAGCAGGCCGACGGTGGCGGCGCACCAGCCGATCAGATAAAGCTGGGTCGCCATGCCGCCCCCCATAAAGGTTCCGCCGACATCAATGGGCGTAATCAGCGACCAGTCGAAGGCGGCGATGTGCAGAATCAGTACGAAGACGGCGATATAGCTCAGGGGGTAGTAGAGCCATGACCAGAGGGTGCGGGGACGGGATAACACACGAATTCCTTTTTGTGTTTGAGGGGGGCGCCATTATGCGGCGTGGGTTCACGCTTTGCATCGACGGCTCGCTCGATCCGCTGAAACCCGGCCGGTTTCTCAGGCCACTGCGCGTGGCACCGTGGGACGCAGCAAACGTTCAATGGCCCCGCCGACCAGGTTTTCCAGCATCTCAACCCGCTCGTGTTCCTCCAGCGCCTGGTGCGCCAGCCAGCTCGGCGCACTGTTGAGCAGATTGGCGATAGCATGTGCGGCGGCAGGTTGCGCCTGTTCGCTGAGGCGGGCTCTGGTACCGAGCATCAGCAGTAATTTGCGTTCGTACTGTTCGCGTAACTGCCGAACGCGGGCCTGCTGATCATCATTCAGGCAGCCGCTGTCGCGTTCCGCCAGGCGGAAATGCCAGGGCATTTCCTGATGCAGGTTCAGGTGTGCGCGGATCAGGTTTTGCAACTTGTCGCGCTTCGCTGAAGTTTTTTGATCGATACGCCCAAGCGTCGACAACAGTTCTTCATAGAACTCTTCGATCAGGTCGAGCAGCAAGTGCTGCTTGCTGGGGTAATGGTGATACAACGAACCCGGGGCGAGCCCCAGGCACGTCGCGAGCTCACGCATGCCGACCTGCCCGAACCCCTTGCTGGCAAACAGCTCCAGCACCTTGTCCCGGTACTCGGCGAAACGTGAGCAACGCTCAGGCATAGGCATGGAAGCCACGCCCCGTTTTGCGTCCCAGGTAGCCGGCGGCGACCATTTCCTTGAGCAGTGGCGCGGGGCGATATTTGCTGTCGTTGAAACCGTCGTAGAAGGCTTCGAGAATCGCCAGCACGGTGTCCAGGCCGATCAGGTCCGCCAGCGCCAGCGGGCCGATCGGCTGATTGCAACCCAGGCGCATGCCGGCGTCGATGTCATCGGCACTGGCCAGGCCTTCCTGAAACACCAGGATCGCTTCGTTGATCATCGGCACCAGAATCCGGTTGACCACAAAACCCGGACGGTTACCGGCGGTGATCGCGGTTTTGCCCAGGGTCGTGGCCATGTCCAGCGCCAGCGCGTGTGTTGCGTCACTGGTTTGCAGGCCACGAATCACTTCGATAAGACCCATCACCGGCACCGGGTTGAAGAAATGCAGGCCGATGAAACGCTCAGGCTCGCTGACGCTGGCGGCGAGCTGGGTGATGGACAGCGACGACGTGTTGGAGGCAATCACACACTCGGTGCTGACCTGCGCGGCAATCTGTTGCAGCACGCGCAGTTTCAGGTCGAGGTTTTCGGTGGCGGCCTCGATGACCAGTTGCGCGTTTTGCAGGCTGCTGTAATCGGTGCTGGTGCGAATCTTGTCGAGGGCGGCGAGCTTTTGCTCCTGGGTCAGCGTGTCCTTGCTGACCTGCCTGTCGAGGTTTTTACTGACGGTAGCGAGTGCCTTTTGCAAAGCGCTCTCGGAGATGTCGATCAAGGTCACATTGAAGCCAGCCAGGGCACAGACTTGCGCGATGCCGTTGCCCATGGTGCCGGCGCCGATCACGCCAATGTTTTGCAGATTCATGTACACGTCCTTCCGGTCAAACCCTGCGATACCTTGGCCGAGGCAACGGCCGAAGGCGTACTATTGGTCGCGAGTCTAGAACCGGCGGGACGGTTGTCCTATGCCGAAACTGTTCAACGGTGCTGGTGTTTTTTGCCATTCGGGTGATTGGGGAGCGAAGCGTTCAGATGCGGGAAAAGGACTCGGTAGCCGCCTACTTCGTGCAGGCGATGATCCATGGGCTGGGGGACAATCCGCAGCGACAGCGGGCTGCGCTGGAACAGGCAGGTATCGACCCGGCGTTGATCGAGCAGCCCGTGGCGCGGGTGCCGGCCAGTGCGTTTGCCGCACTCTGGCTGATCCAGATCCGCGAGCTCGACGACGAATTCTTCGGGCTCGACTCCCACGGCATGCCGCCGGGCAGCTTCGCGCTGATTTGCCGCGCCTTGATTCAGGAGCCCGATCTGCACAAAGCCATGCGTCAGTGCCTGAGCAACTTTTCGCTGTTCCTTCGTGACTTTCGCGGCACGCTGACGGTACGTGGCAAACGTGCGGTCATCAGCCTGGATACCTGTGCGCAAAACGATGATGTTGCGCGTTTGGGTGAAGAGACGTTTCTGGTGCTGATGATCAGCCTGCTGTGCTGGCTGGGCGGTCGACGCATCCCCATCGACCGTGCGGATTTTCGTCATGCGCGCGTGGCCCTCAGCGACGACCGTTTGCTCTGGGGTCCCAACCTGACCTTCGGCGCCGAGCGCACCGAAATCGAATTCGCCAGCCATTACCTGCGTTTGCCGGTGGTTCAGGACCTCGCCTCGCTGAAAGTGTTTCTGCGCACTGCACCGCAATGGCTGGTGATTCGCTTCCGCAACCAGCATGGCCTGGCGTCGCAGGTCCATCAGCGTTTGCGCAACAGTCATTACAGCCAGTGGCCGACCTTGCAGGCATTTGCCCTGGAACAACACCTCAGTCCCAGCACCTTTCGCCGCAAGCTGGAGCGGGAAGGGTGTTCCTATCAAGAGATCAAGGACGAAGTGCGTCGCGGCGTTGCGTTTGAACAGTTGCGTCAGAGCAAGGCCAGCATTGGTGACATTGCCGAGCAACTGGGCTTTCAGGAACCAAGTGCGTTTCATCGGGCGTTCAAAAAGTGGACGGGGGAGAGTCCGGGTCGGTATCGGGCGCGGTTTCAGGAACACATGACGTCGGATCCGGATTGAGTTTTCGTCCAGTTTTTCTTTGTTAAATGTAGGAGGATTTTCCGCTTGTAGTCCCGCTTGTAGTCCCGAAATCTCTTGTGACGACCGCACTTAAGCAATGGATGACACAGGCCGTAGAGGTGCTGTATTCATTTGCTCCGGGTCGATTTTTTCAATGGATTGGAAATGGCATGGATAGCTTGGTCAAGGAAGTCATTCCGTTACTGCAGTATTTGCTTCCCGGCTTTTTAGCCGCCTGGATTTTCTACTCGCTCACGGCGTTCAAACGGCCGGACACCTTTGGACAGATAGTCCAGGCGCTGATTTTCACGTTTGTGATTCAGTCACTGGTTGTCGGTTTGGGGGCGATGCTGCTTTTAACGGGGGAACACGTTTTTTCAATTGGCGCCTGGGACAAGAAATCGGAGGCTTTATGGTCAGCGGTGATTGCGGTGCTGATGGGATTTCTTTCGTGCCACGTTGCGAACAGCGACAAGCTTCATGCGTTACTCAGGAGGCTGAAAGTCACCACCAAAAATTCGTTCCCCTGCGAGTGGTACAGTGCTTTTTTATCGAGACAGGGATTCGTAATACTGCATTTGACCGGAGGGAAGCGTCTGTTTGGCTGGCCAAGCGAATGGCCATCGGAGCCTGCCCACGGACAGTTTGTTCTCGAGTTTCCTCGCTGGATTGATAACCACGACAATCCGTTACCTGTCAGGGCCAAGGTTATTGTTATTGATGCTTCAAAAGTGCAGTGGGTCGAATTCGCAAAAACAATAGGGTGATCAAATGACATGCAAAATGCCTACAGAAATGCCGCCTGAGCTGAGGCGGTTAATGGAGGAATGGGAAAATGGTGGTCCTCCTCCCCCCGGGCTGGTGATTCCAACCGGTCCTCCACCTTCAAGAAGAGAGTTTCAGAAACCGCGCAAGCGCAGCAGATAAACATGCCTGCGAGCCTTTCCCGAGTCACCTCATTGCTCGACCAGGCCAGACGCGCCTTGCTCCTTGTCTGGGGAACCTCTCGCGGATTGTTTCTGGGCCTGGTGCTTGCAACCCTGATCGCTGGCATGCTCCCGGCGCTGGCCGCCTGGCTGGGCCAGCGCATCGTCGATGCCGTGGTGTTCGCCATGCAGTTGCATGCGCAGCAGGGCAGTGCGCCGTTATGGCCGGTCGTGCGTTACGTGCTGTTTGAAGCCGGTGTGCTTGCTTTGCTTTCCGGAACTCAGCGGGCGCTGTCGGTGCAGCAGTCGCTGTTGCGGGTGCAGTTGGGGCAGAAGGTCAACACGATGATTCTGGAGAAAGCCCAGACGTTGTCGTTGGTGCAGTTCGAAAATTCGGAATTTTACGACAAGCTGGTTCGTGTGCGGCGCGAGGCGTCGACCCGACCGTTGGCACTGGTGATGAAGTCGCTGGGGCTGATCCAGAACCTGATCGTGCTGATCAGCTTCGGTGTGTTGCTGGTGCATTTTTCGCCGTGGGCGCTGGTGCTGTTGGTGGTCGGCGCACTGCCGGTATTTTTTGCCGAGGCGCATTTCTCCGGTGACGCCTTCAGGCTGTTCACCCGCCGTGCGCCAGAGAGCCGGCAGCAGAACTACATCGAGACGCTGCTCTCCCACGAGGCTTATATCAAAGAGGTCAAGCTGTTCGGTTTCGCGCCGCTGCTGTTGAAGCGGTATCGCGAGACGTTCGCGCGACTCTACGCCGAGGACCGCCGGTTGACCTTGCGACGGGATGGCTGGGGTTTTGTGCTGGGGTTGCTGGGCACGGGGGCGTTTTACCTGGCCTACGCGTGGGTGGTGGTCGACACCGTTCACGGCAGTATCACCCTCGGCCAGATGACCATGTACCTGGTGCTGTTCAAGCAAGGTCAGACGGCGGTGAGCAGCAGCTTGAGCGCCATCAGCGGTCTTTACGAGGATGGCCTGTACCTGTCGAGTCTTTATGAATACCTGGCTGAACCCGTCGTCGCGGATACCGGGCATCTCACCGAGGGGGCGCTGCCCGGCGATGGTTTGCGGTTCGAGAACGTCGGGTTCTGCTATCCGGGGGCGAGCCGCGCGGCGCTGGAAGGCATCGATCTGCACCTCGTGCCGGGGCACAGTGTGGCGCTGGTGGGGGAGAACGGTTCAGGCAAGACCACGCTGATCAAGTTGCTGACCCGTCTCTACCGTCCCGATCAGGGCCGCATTCTATTGGACGGCAGCGATTTGCAGGTGTGGGAAGAAGGCGCACTGCGTCGGCGTATCGGTGTGATTTTTCAGGATTACATCCGTTACCAGTTCTCCGTGGGCGAGAACATTGGTGTCGGTGATACGTTGGCGTTCAACGATGAACAACGTTGGCAGGCCGCCGCCGCCGAGGGCATGGCCGCGCCTTTCATCGAGCGTCTGGATCGCGGCTATGCCACGCAATTGGGCCGCTGGTTTGCCGGCGGGCAGGAGCTGTCCGGCGGGCAATGGCAGAAGATCGCCTTGTCCCGGGCTTATATGCGCCGTGATGCCGACATACTGATTCTGGATGAGCCGACTTCAGCCCTCGACCCGGCGGCGGAAGCGGCGGTGTTCGAGCATTTCAGCGAGCACACCGAAGGTCGCATGACGCTGCTGATTTCCCACCGGTTTTCCAGCGTGCGCAATGCCGACCACATCATCGTGCTGGATCAGGGCGCAATCCTTGAGCGCGGCGACCACGACAGTCTGGTGGCGGCGGGCGGGCGTTATGCGCAGTTGTTCAACCTGCAGGCGCAAGGTTATCGATAGCCGTCAGGAGTCCTGGGTACCGCGAATCAATGCCGGCCCGGCCATCTGCGGCGGTTTTGCCTTCATCAAGCCTTCAAGTGCCTGGCGATACTGGGCGCCGCCCAGGCTCATGCTGTTGTTGTGCGTACCACCCGGCACCAGCAGCAGGCGTTTGGGTTCGCTGGCGGCATTGAACAACTGCTGGCTGAATCGCGAGGGCATGAACGCGTCGGCCAGGCCATGGACCACCAGCAGTGGCATATCGATGTCGACGATCTTGTCGATGGAATCGAATTTCTGCGACAGCAACCAGCGTACGGGCAGCCATTTCACCGGCAGATTACTTTCGGCCACCTGCGCAACGGCATCGCCCAGCGAAGTGAAGGTGGACTCGATGACCAGACCGCGCACCGGAACGACGACGTGGTCTTTTTTGGCCTGTGCGGCCAGTTCAGCCGCCAGGTCGATGGCCACGGCGCCGCCGAGGGAATGGCCGTAGATCAGGCGTTTGCTGGCGTCGGGTTGCATCGTCTTGAAACGTTCCCAGGCGGCCCGGGCGTCTTCATACACGCTGGTTTCCGATGGCAGATCACCTTTGCTTTGACCAAAACCGCGGTAGTCGATGGCCAGCACTGAGTAACCCATGGCGCGCAATTGCTCGATGCGGAATGCCTGACCTGTCAGATTCCAGCGCACGCCATGCAGATAGAGAATCGATGGTGCATCACGACGGGCAGCGGGCCACCACCAGGCGTGCAGGTTTTGCCCGCCTTTGAAGCTGGCAGACTTGATGTCGAATTCCTGGACATCCTTCGGCAAGCCGCGATACCAGCCGGCGGTGCCAGGCTCGATACGAAACAGCAGCTCGCGCTCGGTGTGCTCAAGCACTCCGCAACTCACCGGCAGACCGACAACCAGCAGGGCCATGCACAGCAAGGGCAGCCAGCGGCGGCGCAGACGTGTGAGCAGGGAGGAGGGCATTGGGTGGTCCATCGGTAAAAACTGAAGTTCGGTTTTTAACAGATGCGCCCCGGCGACGGGAACATTTTCGACAATCGTTCACCCATCCCTTTGTAGGAGCAGAGCAAGCTCTGCTCCTACAAAGGGGCGGTGTTGTTAATCGACTCGCAGCACAATCTTGCCAATATGATCGCCACCTTCCATCCGCGCATGAGCCTGCGCCGCATCGGCCAGCGGATAGACCTTGTCGATCATCGGCAGACACCGCCCGGCAGCCAATACCGGCCAGACGTACTCGCGCAGTTGCTCGGCGATCGAAGCTTTTTCTTCGCGGGTTCGCGAGCGCATCAGTGAGCCGGTGATCGTCGCGCGTTTGCTCATGATCGCCATCAGGTCGACGTCTTTGGCGTGAGCGCCGCCGAGAAAGCCCAGCATCACCAGTCGACCCTCCATACCCAGCGCCGCGATGTTCGCATTCAGGTACGAGCCGCCCATGATGTCGAGAATCACATTGACGCCCTTGCCAGCGGTTTTTTCCTGAATCACCTGGACGAAATCCTGATCGCGGTAGTTGATCGCCTCCGCGCCCAACGTGCGGATCGCCGCGCACTTTTCTTCATTGCCTGCCGTGGCGAATGCCTTGACGCCGAACTCGCGACACAACATCAGGGCCGTCGTGCCGATACCGCTGGTGCCGCCGTGAATCAATGCCCGCTGGCCTTTGCTGGCGCCACCCATGTCGAACAGGTTCGCCCACACCGTGAAGAACGTTTCCGGGACCGCCGCCGCTTGCACCCAATCCATGCCTTGAGGAATCGGCAGTGTCTGGCTGGCGGGTGCGACGCAGTATTGTGCGTAGCCGCCGCCGTTGGTCAGTGCGCAGACGTTGTCGCCGACGATGAATTCGCTCACGTCTTTACCGACCGCGACCACTTCGCCCGCCACTTCCAGGCCAGGGATCGGGCTCATGCCGGGTTTCATCGGGTACTTTCCCGCCCGTTGAATCACGTCGGGGCGATTGACCCCGGCGGCGTGCACGCGAATCAGCACCTCGCCCACACCGGGGGTGGGGACGGCTTCCTGGCGCGGCTTCAACACCTCAGGGCCGCCGGGTTCGGTGATTTCGATCAGGGTCATGGTGGAGGGCAGAATCATGGGAGCGTCCTGTCTGGAAGGTGTTCAGTAAGTTGACCACATCAAGGTGGCAGTGACTCAGTTCAATACCGGTTGCAGCCGATCATGACGGTTCAGCAGGCGCATGGCAGGTTCCAGCAGCAGCGCCACGACAATGGCTCCCGCCGCGATGATGAACAACAACCCGTGATGCCCGCCGCTGGCGTTGAACAAGGCCGAATAGGCAAACCCGGCAATCGCCTGGAATGTGGCGAACGACACGGTGGCGCGACTCCAGGCCATTTGCTGCCGGTGATGCTGCGGGATCAGTTCGTGAACCCGGGCCAGTGCCAGCGGCACGATGCCCGGCGGGAACGAGCCGAGGATCACTGCCAGCAAGGCCAGCGCGGTGAATGAGCTGGAAATCGACAGCAGACCCACGGCAAGCGCCTGTACCACCAGCACCAGGCGAATGCTCAACCGTGCGCCCAGTTTGTCGGCCAGGAAACCGTAGCTCACCGGACCGATAATCGCGCCGAGACCGTACATCACCCAGATCAGCGCACCCAAATGCGACCCGGCACCGAGCCCGCGGGCGACGTAATCCACCAGGAACACCATGGCGGGCACGAGGCCGGCCGCCATGAACGCGTACTGGGCAAACAACAGATAAACCTGCGGATCGGTCGGCACACTGGCTTCGTTACCTGACGGCGTGACAGTTGCCGGGTGCGCGGCCAACGGCCAACCGAACCAGCTGGCGGCGGTCAGTACCAGCGCCAGCAAACCGAGCCCGAACCAGGTGTTCTGCAAACCCAGGCTCAGCAGCGGCGGAACAATCGTGCCCGATCCGGCAATGCCCAAACCGATGCCCAGAAAAATCGCACCGCTGGCCAAACCCCGGCGGGCGACCGGCACATGCGGCAGCACGGTCGCGGCGACCAGCACCATGATCGCGCCGCCGGCGATGCCCGACAGCAGGCGCCAGCCGAAGAACCAGCTCACCGACAGCGGAAAGCCACAGGCGAAAAACGACAGCGTCACCGCCAGCATCATCAGGCGCAGCGCGCTTTTGTTGGAGGTGCGGCGGGCCAGCGGATGGCCGATCAGTGCACCGATCAGGTAACCGACCAGATTGGCGGCGCCGAGGTACACCACGTCGCTGGCGGAAAACCAGTGCGCCTGGATCAACGAGGGAATCAACGGTGTGTAGGCAAACCGCGCCAGGCCGATGCTGACCAGGCTGGCGCAGAGTCCGGCGAAGATCGGCAGCCATATCGCGCTGCGCGGGGTGGTTGATGTGCTGAGCATGGGGGCTGTCCTGTTGATTTATCTATGACGCCCAGCTTATCCCTGTTTTCTGATTCAATAACGCAGCGAGTTTGCGCTATCGTGATGCATATATGCATCAGTGGAGAGCCGTATGAATTGGGATGACGCACGGGTATTTCTGGCGGTTTGCCGGGAATCGACGCTACGCGGCGCAGCGCGGGTTCTGGGTGTCGATCAGGCCACCGTCGGCCGGCGAATCACGGCACTGGAAAAGTCCTTGAGTGCGACGCTGTTTCTGCGCACCTCCGAGGGGTACGCGTTGACCGCCGTTGGCGAAGCCGCATTGAAAGCCGTGGAAAAAATGGAGCATTCGGCGCTGGAACTGGAGCGCCGGATTCAAGGGCTTGATGATCGACTGACGGGTACCGTTCGGGTCAGCACCACCGACTCCATGGCCATCGACTTCCTGATCCCGGCCATTGCTCGCTTGCACGAGCAGCACCCTGACGTGCGCGTGCAACTGGACGCATCGACGCAAATGATCAGCCTGTCGAAACGCGAAGCCGACATCGCCGTGCGCAATACCCGACCGGACAACCCGGACCTGATCGCCCGGCGCATCGCGCGTTGGCCGGTGGGCCTGTTTGCATCGCAAGACTATGTGGACGCCCACGGCGTGCCCGCGCCGGGTTCGTTGTTCGAAGGACATGACCTGGTGGTGTATCAGCCGTATTTGCAGGGCAACAAGGAGATGACGCTGGTTTCGGAACCGCTGGGGCGCGGGCGCATCGTGTCGAGCCTGAGTTCGGGGCTGCTTGTGCGTCGGGCCATTGCCGCGGGGATCGGGCTGGGGGAAATTCCGGTGTACATGGGGGAGAGGGACGGGCTGGTCAGGTTGTGGCCTGAGCGCACGCGACCGGTGCCGTATGACGTGTGGCTGGTGACCCATGAGGACTTGCGGCATACCGCGAGGGTTCGTGCGGTCATCGATGAAATTGTCGCGGTGTTTTCGGGGACTGGCGAGTAAAGCCTGAAAGGGGGG
>NZ_BDAG01000059.1 GCF_002091715.1 Pseudomonas migulae NBRC 103157
CGCCCTGCTCTTCGCTCGGGAACTTTGGGTCATTCATGAGGCACCTCGAATGGAGCCGTAAAGTCGGACTCTGATCATTTGAGGTGCCGGGATTTATCGCCGTTCCAATTTTTCAGCCACCGGTCGTCGGTGGCTGGACGGAGTTTCAGGATGGAGTCTGGAGCCGATCAACGATCTTTTGCTTAACCTCCACTCGCTTCGCCTTGAGCTTCTTCAGTGCGTCATCACTGGGCGCATCCGATTGGGCGGTTTCAGCCTTTACCACCTCGGCGTCCGCCTGCGAATACTTGTTGATCAGTGAATCCAGTAACGGATCCTTGGTGCGTTTTTGCTGGATATCTTCCTTTGAAAGTTTCAAGTCCTGATAAAGGTCGTGTGGCACCGGCATGGAACACCTCCGTTGGTTGATCGGTGGCAAACGCGATCGATTGCGTTCACCAACTATCAGAATGGCCTCGGTCCGCAGGTTCTGTCGACCGCCTATCAGACCAGCGGTGTCCGTTCGTCGTCCTGCCGCAAACCCGATAAAACCTTTGCCCGTCCGTCGGCCTCCACAGATTAACGATCACTCGATCGCCCATAAAAACCTGTGTGGAGAAAACCAATGGACGGATTCACCCTGCGCCACCTCACATTGGCCGTAGCCTTGAGCACCAGCATGGGCGCGGCCTTCGCGGCCACTGACAATGACTTCGTCGACAAGGCGGCCGCTGGCGGCATCGCCGAGATCGAAACCAGCCGGCTGGCCCTGGAAAAAAGCGCCTCGGCCGACGTCAAAGAGTTCGCCAACATGATGATCACCGATCATTCCAAGGCGAACGATGAACTGGCAGCCATTGCGAAGAAACACGACATCGAGGTGCCTGACACCACGACATTGGTGAAGCAGGCCAAGGAAAAGATCCTCGACATGCGTGACGAGTCGTTCGACGCCGCGTACGCCGACAATCAGGTCAAGGCGCACGAAGAAACCATCGAATTATTCAAGAAAGAAGCCAACACCGTGACCGATGACAAAATCAAAGGCGCCACCGAACTGAAAGGTTTCGCACAAAAAATGTTGCCGGGCCTGGAAAAACACCTGGCTGCGGCGAAAAAACTGCAAGCCGCCCATCCAGGCAAGTAACGCGCACCAAAACAAAAATACCGCCTCCAGGGAGGCGGTATTTTTTTTGCGTCGGTAGCCAGTACTAGCCGCCGTCGGTATCGATGTCGGCGTCCGTCTCCTCGCCAGGTTTAGCGCGATCCGGATGCGGCTTGAAGCCCGGGCTGAACTCATTGTCGTTGTCGGTGTTGCGATTCTTCTGGTCAACCGCTTTATCGGCGCTTTCCGGTTCGGCGGTTTTAGCGTTTTCCTCAAGCTCACGTTGATCGGTCATATGCACCTCTTTCATCACTGGCATCGCGCGGCTGAAACACCGGCCTTGTGAATTCGAAGCTTTGCGGCAGGCATCGTTCCATCGGTGCGCCGGATGAAAATATCCCGCGGGAGAAAACAACTATTTCATACGAGAAATGTCACTGACTTGCACCGGTCGTTTTTTGAGGAATCGGCGCACACTTTTCAGGGAGTCAAGGCACATGGCAGCACTGCAAACCACCACACTCAATGCGATGAAGACAAATCAGGCGCAACTCCTTGCCGATTGGGCCCACGGCCTTGAGACCAGTGGTGCCACACGCAATATAAAAGAGCTGGATCTGAAGCAGCAGACTTCGGAATTCCTGCAGTTGATCATCGCCGGCCTTGAAAACGGCAACAGCCAGAATGTAGCGGCGCCAGGCTGGGACGAGATTCGCCAGTTTCTGGAAAAGCTCTCCCATAGCCGCGCCCTGCTCGGCCAGGACTCGCAGCAGACCGCCAGTTTCATCTTCGCGCTCAAAGGCCCTCTGTTCGCACTGTTGCAAAATCATTACCAGGACGACCCGGCACTGTTGGCCGAACAACTCTGGGAAGCCTCCGAACTGCTCGATGCGCTGGGCATGCACACGATCCGCACGTTCCAGAAATCCCGCGAAGCGGTGATCAAGCGTCAGCAGGAAGAACTGCTTGAATTGTCGACCCCGGTGGTCAAACTCTGGGACGGCGTACTGGCGCTGCCAATGATCGGCACCCTCGACTCGCAACGCACCCAGGTGGTGATGGAATCGCTGTTGCAGCGCATCGTCGACACCGGCTCGGAAATCGCCATCATCGACATCACCGGCGTGCCGACCGTCGACACTCTGGTCGCCCAGCACTTGCTCAAAACCGTGACGGCCATTCGCCTGATGGGTGCCGATTGCATCATCAGCGGTGTGCGTCCACAAATCGCCCAGACCATCGTGCACCTGGGGCTGGACCTGCAAGGCGTGGTCACCAAAGCCAACCTGGCCGATGCGCTGAAACTGGCCCTGACCCGACTGGGCATCACCGTCAGCAAGGCGGACTGAGCCGATGGAGCGTATTCCGATTTTGCAGATGGGCAACTTCCTGCTGGTGACCATTCAGGTCGACATGCATGACCAGTTGGCCCTGACGCTTCAGGATGATTTGTCCGAGCGCATCAGCCGGACATCCGCCCGGGGCGTGCTGATCGATATTTCTGCGCTGGACATGGTCGATTCGTTCATCGGCCGGATGATCGGCACCATTTCCGGGCTGTCGAAAATCATGGACGCCCAGACCGTGCTGGTGGGCATGCAACCTGCTGTCGCCATCACCCTGGTGGAGCTCGGCCTGACCTTGCCCGGCGTCAGCACGGCGCTGAATGTCGAACGCGGGATGAAACTGCTTCAGGATCGAGTACGCGAGCAATGACCGTGCGCAGCATCGGCAGCCAGCCTATTCAAATCGAGCAGGACGTCGTGCTGGCCCGGCAAATGGCGCGCAAACTCGCCCAGGAATGCGGCATGCGCCTGATCGACCTGACCAAACTGGTGACTGCCGTCAGCGAGCTGGCGCGCAACACCATGGTGTATGGCGGTGGCGGTGACATGGACTGGCAAATTCTCGACGAAGATGCGCGCACCGGTTTGCGCCTGGTCTTTCGCGACGAAGGCCCGGGCATCCCCGACATCAAGTTGGCAATGACCGACGGCTGGACCTCCGGCAGCGGCCTGGGGCTGGGCCTGACCGGCGCCAAGCGGCTGGTGGAAGAGTTCGAACTCGACACCGAGCCCGGCAAAGGCACGCGCATAACGATCACCCGATGGACATGAATATCGGCGGTTCGATGACGCAGGTATTAATCATCGAAGACAGCAGCCAGATCGGTCACGCTCGCCGCACCGCTCAGCACCTCGCAGAAAAAAACGGCTTTGACGCTACGGATGCCGGGCGTGTGGCGCTGGTGGCCACCGAGCTTGCCAGCAACATTCTCAAGCACGCCACCCGGGGCGAAATGCACCTGAGAGTGGTGCCACGCCTTTCAGGGGCGGGCATCGAAATGCTCGCCATCGACCGTGCCAAAGGCTTTGATTTGCAGGCGTGCCTGGCCGACGGGTTTTCCACCCGCGGCACCCAGGGCATTGGGCTTGGCGCAGTGTCGCGCCAGACCGACGTATTCGATACCTATGCCGATGCGCGTGGTGCGGTGCTGTTGACGCGCTTTTACCCGCGCAGCGACAAGGCACCGGACCGACGCGTCGGCGTCAGCCAGCATTCGCTGCATGACGATCCGGCCTGCGGTGACGTCTTTCACCTGGCCTTCGACGGACCACGCATCAGTGCGCTGGTGATCGACGGCCTGGGGCATGGCGAAGAAGCTGAACGTGCCGCCCGCGCCGGCGAAAAAACCTTTGCCCGGTCGCCGTTCACTTCGCCGGTGCTGTTGCTCGAGGACATCCATATCGCCATGACCGGTACCCGTGGCGGTGCGCTGGCCATCGCTCAGTTCGATGGCGAGGCCAACGCGCTGAGATTCGTCGGCATCGGCAACATCGGCGCCTGCCTGATCGCCCCGGACAAATCCCGCGGCATGGCCTCCCACCCCGGCATCGTCGGCGGGCAATACCGCAAGGCGCAGCCGTTTGACTATGCACACGTGAACGGGCATTTGTTGATCATGTACAGCGACGGTCTGCAGTCCCGTTGGAACCTGCAGGATTACCCCGGCCTGGTGCACCGCCATCCCGCCGTGATTGCCGCCATTCTGCACCGCGATTTCTGCCGTGGACGGGACGACGTTACGGTGTTGGTCATCGCTCTGGAGACAGCCCATGGCTGAGATACCCCTGAGTCAGATCGACGAACAAGCTGCGCTGATCGCGCAGTTGCAAAGCGAAGCCAACGCCCTGCGCGAAGAGCTGGACGAGACCAACCAGGGCGTGCTCGCGCTGTACGCCGAGCTCGATACCCAGGCTGAACAGTTGCGCCAGGCCTCGGACCTGAAAAGCCGTTTCCTGTCGTACATGAGCCACGAGTTCCGCACACCCCTGGGCTCGATCCTGAGCATCGCCAGTATCCTGACCGATGAACTCGACGGACCGTTGAGCGTGGAACAGCACAAGCAGGTGGCGTTCGTCAGCACCGCCGCACGCGAGCTCAGCGACATGGTCGACGACCTGCTGGACCTGGCGAAAATCGAAGCCGGGCGCATCACCATATCGCCGGCCTGGTTCGACATGTTCGACCTGTTCGCCGCACTGCGCGGCATGTTCCGCCCGATTGTCGATGCCAGCGCCGTGGACCTGATTTTCGAAGAACCCGTCGGCCTGCCACGGCTTTATACCGACGACAAGAAGCTCGCGCAGATACTGCGCAACTTCATTTCCAACTCGTTGAAGTTCACCACCCGCGGCGAAATCCGCGTTTCGGCGCGGCTGGAGGGCAGCGACCAGGTCCGCTTCGCCGTGACCGATACCGGAATAGGTATCGCTGCGGAGCTGCATGGCGCATTGTTCGAGGACTTTTCCCAAGTCGACTCGCCCCTGCAAAAACGCTTGCGCGGCACAGGCCTGGGTCTGTCCTTGTGCAAACGCTTCGCAGCACTGCTGGGAGGTGACGTCGGGGTGGAGAGTACACCGAGGGTCGGCTCGACCTTCTTTGTGATCATCCCGCTGGCCATCGCCATGGAGCCCGCCGATGAAACGTGATATCCGCCTGCTGATCGTCGATGACAACGCCGCCACGCGCTACGCCCTGCGTCGACGTCTGGAACCGCATGGCTACGCCGTGCTTGAAGCGGGTACGGGTGGCGACGGGCTTGCCCTGATCGACAGCGAGTTCATCGACGCGCTGATCCTCGACGTCAACCTGCCGGACATGAGCGGCTTCGACATCGTGCGCAAACTGCGCTCCGAGGTCGCCACCGCCCTGCTCCCGGTGATCCACGTGTCCGCCGCGTCCATCCAGACCGGCGACATCATCACCGGCCTGGACGCCGGTGCCGATGCCTACCTGATCCACCCCGTGGACCCGGATGTATTGCTCGCGACCTTGCGCACGCTGCTGCGGGTTCGCGATACCGAAAACGCTCTGCGTGAAAGCGAAGCGCGTTTTCGCGAGATTTTCGTCAACGTCTCGGCACCCATCGCCGTGCTGGACGCCCAGTTCAAGGTGCATGAATGCAATCACGCGTTCGCCCGGCTGATCCAGGACAATCACGACCCGGACGCCTTGCGCGAGTGCTTCGCCGACCAGCAGGAGATCATCCTCGACGAACTGCGTATGCGCCTGACCGCTGGCGAACGCTGGAAAGGCACGCTGAACATGCGCGTCGAAGGTGAACTACGGGAAACCGAGTGGCAGATCTCGCCCTATCGCACGCCGGAGCTGAGCCTGGTGTTCGTCGAGGACGTCACTGAACATCGCCACCGTGAACGCTCGCACCTGGCCCGGCTGGATGATGCGACGTCGCAGCTGGAACATGAAATCGCCGAACGGGTGCGTACCGAAGCGCAGTTGCTGCAGGTGCAGAAAATGGACGCGCTGGGCAAACTCACCGGCGGCATCGCCCATGACTTCAACAACTTGCTGACCGGCATCATCACCAGCCTGGAGCTGATCCAGAAACGCGTCGCCAACGGGCGCACCGACAAGGTCGTTCTGTACGCCGAAGCGGCGCTGAACTCGGCCACCAGCGCCGCGTCGCTGACTCATCGCTTGCTGGCCTTCGCCCGCCAGCAACCGCTCGATACCCGGCCGGTGGACATCAACGAACACATCCGTTCGCTGGAAGAATTGCTGGTACGCACCATCGGCGAACACATCGCGCTGAAACTCGAACTGACCTCCAAAGCCGCAATTGCGCTGGTCGATCCGATTCAACTGGAAAGTGCGGTGCTGAACCTGGTGATCAACGCCCGCGATGCGCTGCCCCTGGGCGGCAATATCTGGGTCAGCACCTACGCGGCGTACTCCCACGGGGACCTGAAACTGGCGGACGGGGCGTACGTCGCGCTGTCGGTACGCGACGACGGGACCGGCATCGAACACAGTGTGATCGACAAGGTGTTCGACCCGTTTTTCACCACCAAGCCGCTGGGCCAGGGCACCGGGCTGGGGCTGTCGAGCATTTACGGTTTCGCCCGGCAATCCGGGGGCGACGCGCACATCCGCAGCGTGGCGCGACGCGGCACCGAAGTGACCATCATGCTGCCTGCCTCGGCGGACCCGACCTCCGTTGAAGAAGAACCTTCAGTCGTGGACCCGCAAGGCTCCGGCGAGCACGTGCTGATTGTCGAAGACATGCCGGCGGTGCGCATGTTCGTTGCCGAAGTGCTGGCGGATGCGGGTTATCGCTGCACGCAGGTGGGCGATATCGAAGGTGCGCTGGAACGTCTGCAAAACGACCCTTCCATCAATCTGATGCTGACGGACGTGGGCTTGCCGCGCATGAATGGCCGGGAACTGGCGGACGTCGCCCGTAGCTGGCGAGAAGGGTTGCCGATCCTGTTCATGACCGGCTACGCGGAAAATGCCCTTAACCGCCAGGTGTTCCTCGGCAATGGCATGGACATGCTGATCAAACCGTTCCAGATCAGCGAACTGCTGTACAAGGTTCGCCGCACCCTCGACTGCGCCTGATAGACCGCCATCGCGGGCAAGCCCGCTCCCACAGGTGATTTGTGAACGCAGCAAATCCCTGTGGGAGCAGGCTTGCCTTGCAACGTAGAATCTCCCACAGGTTTTGTGAACGCCGCGAATCCCTGTGGGAGCGGGCTTGCCCGCGATGAGGCCAGCAAAGGCACCCCATCTCTCAAGCGACCCCAAGCACCCGAGCCAAAAACGGCGCCGTCCGGCTCTTTTTGCTCTTGGCGACTTTCTGCGGCGTACCCGCCAGCACAATCCTGCCGCCCTGATCCCCAGCCCCCGGCCCGATGTCGATCACCCAGTCACTCTGCGCCACCACGCGCATTTCATGTTCGACGACAATCACCGTGTGCCCCGCCGTTACCAGCGTATTCAATTGTTCGAGCAAGCGATCGACGTCCCGCGGATGCAACCCGGTGGTGGGCTCGTCAAGCACATACAAGGTCGCGCCGCGCTGGTTGCGTTGAAGTTCGGTGGCCAGTTTGATCCGCTGGGCTTCGCCGCCGGACAACTCGGTCGCCGGCTGCCCGAGGCGCAGATAACCCAGACCGATATCCCGCAGCACTTCCAGCGAGCGACGGATACCCGGCTCCTCAACGAACACCTCGACCGCTTCGTCCACCGTCAACTGCAACACCTGCGCAATGTTCAAACCCTGCCAGCTGATCGCCAGCGTTTCGGGGTTGTAGCGTGCGCCGTGGCACGTCGGGCATGGCGCGTAGACGCTGGGCATGAACAGCAACTCGACGCTGACAAAGCCTTCGCCTTCGCAGGTCGCGCAGCGGCCCTTGGCGACGTTGAAGGAGAACTGACCGGCATCGTAGCCCTCGGCCTGCGCCTCGGGTGTGGCGGCGTACAGCTTGCGCACGTTGTCGAACAGCCCGGTGTAGGTCGCCAGGTTAGAGCGCGGCGTGCGACCGATGGGTTTCTGATCGACTTGCACCAGACGCTTGATCGATTCCAGCCCTGCGCTGACCTGGCCGCCACTGACCTGCGGTGCGTCATCCTCAAGGCTCAGCTCTTGCGGTTCGCTGTTACTCACCGAACGCCCGAGATGCGCGCCCACCAGTTCCAGCAGCGCCTGGCTGACCAGGCTTGATTTACCGGAACCCGAAACGCCGGTCACCGAAGTGAAACAGCCCAGCGGAAACTCGGCACTGAGGTTGCTCAGGTTGTTGCGGGTGATGCCCTCCAGTCGCAGCCAATCGGTCGGCTTGCGGCTGGTTCGCGGCTGAGTGACCTGATCGGCGAACAGGTACGCGCGGGTCTGCGAGTTCGTCACTTCGGCCAGCCCCTGTGGCGGCCCGCTGTACAGGACGCGGCCGCCATGCTCGCCCGCCGCCGGGCCCACATCGATCAGCCAGTCGGCACGGCGCATGGTTTCCAGGTCATGCTCGACCACGAACAAGGTGTTGCCCGCGGCTTTCAAGCGCTGCAAGGCTTCGAACAGCGCTTCGCCATCCGCCGGATGCAGACCGGCCGACGGTTCATCCAGCACGTAAATCACCCCGAACAACTGTGAACCCAATTGCGTCGCCAGTCGCAACCGCTGCAACTCACCGGACGACAACGTCGGCGTGCTGCGCTCCAGCGCCAGATAACCGAGCCCCAAGTCGGTCAGCGTGCTGACCCGCTCCAGCAAATCCTGAGCGATCCGTTGTGCGGCCAGGCGTTTTTCCACCGACAGGTTGGGCGTGTGGCGCACATCCGGCGCGTTGGCGTGACCACTGGCGCCGTGGGCCACTCGCTGCTCACGGGCCTCGCGGGTCTGGTCGTGGCTCAACACCTCGCCCGCCTCATCGGCCTGTTCGAGGTAACTGTGAGCGGCAACCGGCTTCAAGACTTCGGCCACTTGCAGCAAGGGCATCTGCGATAACTCGCCGATGTCGTAACCGGCGAACGTCACCGACAACGCCTCGCGCTTGAGCCGTTTGCCGTCGCACAGTGGGCACGGACTGCCGAGCATGAATTGCGAAACACGCTTCTTCATCAGCGCGCTTTGCGAATGGGTGAAGGTGTGCAGGATGTAGCGCCGGGCACCGGTGAAGGTGCCCTGGTAACTCGGCTCCATTTTGCGCTTGAGGGCGACTCTGGTTTCTTCCGGTGTAAGCCCGGCATACACCGGAACGGTCGGGGTTTCCTCGGTGAAGAGAATCCAGTCGCGCTGCTTTTTCGGCAGGTCGCGCCAGGGTTTGTCGACGTCGTAGCCCATGGTCACGAGGATGTCCCGCAGGTTCTGTCCCTGCCACGCCGTGGGCCAGGAAGCGACCGCACGCTGGCGAATGGTCAGGCTGGGGTCCGGGACCATCAGCGCTTCGGTGACTTCGTACACCCGACCCAAACCATGGCATTCAGGGCAAGCGCCTTGGGGTGTGTTGGGCGAGAAGTCTTCGGCATAGAGCATCGGCTGCCCCGGCGGATAACTGCCGGCGCGGGAGTACAGCATGCGGATCAGGCTCGACAACGTGGTCACGCTGCCCACCGAAGAGCGGGTGCTCGGTGTGCCCCGCTGTTGTTGCAAGGCGACCGCGGGCGGCAGGCCGTCGATGGAATCGACGTCAGGCACGCCGACCTGATCGATCAAGCGTCGCGCATACGGCGCCACGGACTCGAAATAGCGCCGCTGCGCTTCGGCGTACAGGGTCGAGAATGCCAAGGATGATTTCCCCGAGCCGGATACGCCGGTGAACACCACCAGCGCATCACGCGGGATATCGACGTCGACGTTCTTGAGGTTGTGTTCACGGGCACCGCGCACTCTGACCATGCCGGAAGGAGAATCGGGAGTGCGCTTGGAAGTCATGGGGTGCCTTGATCAGAAGGTTCGAAGGATTGACGCATTGCCGGGAATTCACGCGATCCCATTGTAGGAGCCGGCTTGCTGGCGATAGCGATTTCACGGACGCCATCGCCAGCAAGCCGGCTCCTATAATAGTTGTGTGTTCAGCCATTGAGAACTGTGCGGATCATCCGGGTCAGTGCTTCGGGGCTATAGGGTTTGCTCAGTAAAAAGGTATCGGGGCTGAGTTGGTGATTGCGCGAAATAATGTCACGGGTGTGGCCGGACGTGAACAGTACCGCCACCGGTGGCGTCTGCACTTTGACCCAGGCCGCCAGGTCCGAACTCTTGATCAGCCCGGGCATGACCACATCGGTGAAAATCAGCTCCACTTCCACCCCGTCCAGCAGCATCTGCATGGCGGCATCGCCGTTGGCGGCGGTCAGGACCTGATAGCCCTCCTCGCTCAACAATTCCACCGCCGAAGCGCGCACCGCGTCATTGTCCTCCACCACCAGAATGGTTTCGTGACCGCCGCGTTGCGGCGTGTCATGGGGCGCTGTTTCACCGAGCGGGGGGCGCAGGCTCCGTGGAAAATACAGCTGCACCCGAGTGCCCTGCCCTTCGACGCTGGACATCTCGATGTGCCCGTCACTCTGTTTGACGAAACCGAACACCATGCTCAGCCCCAACCCCGTGCCCTGGCCATCGGCCTTGGTGGTGAAAAACGGTTCGAACGCTTGCGCGAGCACTTGCGGCGACATGCCGACGCCCGAATCGGCCACGGCGACACGAACATAATCACCCGCCGAAATCCCCTTGCCTGCACAGAACCGGCGATCGAGTACGACATTCTCGGCGCTCAGTTCAATGGTCCCTTCACCCTGCATGGCGTCACGGGCATTGATCGCCAGATTGAGAATCGCGTTTTCCAGTTGATTGCGATCGACGTTGATGTACCAGGACGCTTGAGGCAACCGCACATCAATCTGGATGGTTTCGCCCAACGCCCGTTGCAACAATTCGCCCAGGCCTTCGAAGATCTGCCGTGGGTCGCACACCGCTGGCGACAACGGCTGACGGCGGGCGAATGCGAGCAATTGCGAGGACAGTTTCGCGCCCCGCTCCACCGCCGCAATCGAGGCGCTGACCCGGCGCTGCACGTTGGCATTGTCCGGCTCATGTCGCGCCAGCAAGTGCAGGTTGCCGGCGATCACCTGCAGCAGGTTATTGAAGTCATGAGCCACGCCCCCCGTGAGCCCGCCGATGGCTTCGAGTTTCTGTGACTGGCGCAGTTGTTCTTCCGCCGCCAGCCGCGCTTCGACTTCGTCGGCGACGCGCTGCTCCAGATTCCGGGTGAACTTGAGCAGGGATTCTTCGGCGGTCTTGCGTTCGTGGATGTCGATCAACACCCCGGGAAAGCGGAACGGTTCGCCTTGCTCATCGAACTCGCAGCAACCGCTGGCCTGCACCCACAGGTAACTGCCGTCGGGGCGTCGCACACGATATTCGGCGTTGAAGGGTTCGCCAGTGGTGACGGATTGATTGACCTGCTCGTTGACCCAACTGCGGTCGTCGGGATGAATCCGCGCCTCAGCGAAGTCCGTCGGCAAGTCGCCGAGGTTATACCCGGCCGGATAGGAAAAGGTCCGGGCAAAGCGTTCATCGCCCGAAAGCAGATTGCCCTTGATGTCCCAGACAAATGAGCCGAGCAAGGCCCCGGCATTCAACGCCAGGCGCACCCGTTCATTGTCGGCGCGGTAGGCATCTTCGGCTTCCTGGCGACGGCGCTCGGAAATCACATGGTCAGTGGTGTCGACCACCATCGCCATGACCCCGGCCGGCTGCCCCTGGTCATTGGCCACCGGGCTGTAATAAAGGTCCAGCCATACGTCTTCGGGCACGCCGTCCCTCAACAGCACCAGCTCTTTGTTGCGATAGGACAAGGTGCCGCCGGCCAGGCAGGTATCGACCACATGCCGGTTGAACTCGGCGACTTCCGGCCAGCCCAGTTCCACCGGAGCGCCCAACAGATAAGGATGTCGGCCACCGGCGAACGACGAGTACGCGTCGTTATAGATCATGTAACCGGGGTGGCCCCACAACATCACCATCGGCAGTGGCGAGGCGAGCAACAGCTGCACCGCGCTGCACAGGCTGGCGGGCCAGGCGTCGATGCTCCCCAGCTCGGTCTGGCTCCAGTCGAACGCACGGATGCGCCCGGCCATTTCGCCGTTCCATCCGGCACACCCGTGGCTATCGTCTAGAAACTGCATTGGCTGGCTCTATATCCGGTAACTGCACCCGTTTGTTTCGAGCATCGCGGATGCCAATGGTTTCATGGAAGGTTAGCTGATTCTTGCGGCAATCCGTGGCGCCACAAATCCCTGTGGGGGCGAGCAAGCTCGTTCCCACAGGAACCAGGTCAGGTTTGAGCTTTGTGGTTAAACCTCGATCAGGTGCTTGAGCGGGTGATACCCCGTTTTCAAGGTGGCAGCGACATCGAGGATCGCCTTCTCGATACCGTTCAAATGCATGCAGGTCAGTTCAATCGCGGCGCTCTGGTTGCCGGCCTCGATGTACTCGATCAGGCGCAGGTGCTCATCGTCGCGGCAGGCTTCGTGGCTGTCGTCATCCAGCGCAGCAGCGTACAGCGAGGCGCGGGAAATCAGTTTGCGGAACCAGTCCAGCAACACGGGGTTGTTCAGGCTTTGCGCGAGTTTGATGTGGAACTCGCCGAGCAGATGAATCAACCGTTCATGGTCACCGCTGCGGTGTGCTTCATCCTCCAGCAACAGGTGATCGCGCAAGTCCTGGGTCACCGCGGTATCACGCCGGCGACAGAGTTCGCTGACGATGCCGATCTCGATCAAGCGCCGCGTTTCAAACAGCGAACGGATCTCTTCATCGCTGGGCAGCGATACCGACGCCCCCTTGTTGGGCTCGGTCGTCACCAATCCATCCGCCTCCAATTGCTTGAGCGCAGCACGAACCGACGTGCGGCTGACATTGAAAAGCTCCGCCAACGACGCCTCGCCGAGCTTCATGCCGGGACGCAACGAACGTTTGCTGATCGCCTCGTAAACCCCTTGGTAGACGCGGTCGACCGTGGTCTCGAGTTTCTTCTCGGTCATTTGAACACTCCTTTAGCGCTAAACAACCGGCCCCAGGCGATGAGCAGCCTTTGAAAAAGGGGGTTGCACAAGCAGATTAATCCGGTTATTTGTAGATTGCATCCAGATATTGCATACAATAATTGGAGGAATGCACCATTATGGGTCATCCAGTCGCAATCGAAGTGCGTAACGTCTCCAAGCGGTATTCCGACGATCCGGGGCTGGCTCCAGCCCTCGACAACGTTTCAGTCGACATTGCCGACAATGAATTCTTCACCCTGCTCGGCCCGTCCGGCTGCGGCAAAACCACCCTGCTGCGCACCATCGCCGGCTTCGAACACGTCAGCGATGGCGAGATCCGTCTGGCGGGCGAACCGGTCAATGATTTGCCGCCGTTCAAGCGCCGGGTCAACACCGTCTTCCAGAGTTACGCGCTGTTTCCGCACATGAGTGTCGCGCAGAATATCGCCTTCGGCCTCGAGATGCAGGGCCTTGATCACAAGGTTATTCCTCGGCGCGTCGATGAGATGCTGGCGCTGGTGCAGATGCAACACCTGGCCAAACGCAAACCCGCCGAATTGTCCGGTGGCCAGCAACAACGCGTGGCCCTGGCCCGGGCGTTGGCGCCGAAACCGAAAGTGCTGTTGCTGGACGAACCGCTGTCGGCGCTGGACCTCAAGCTGCGCAAAGAGATGCAGGTCGAACTCAAGCGCGTGCAGAAGGAAGCCGGGATCACCTTCATTTTCGTCACCCACGATCAGGAAGAAGCCCTGACGCTGTCCGATCGCATCGCGGTGATGTCCGCCGGCAAGATCCTGCAGATCGGCACGCCGAACGATATCTACGAACGGCCGCAGCATCAGTTCGTCGCCCAGTTCATCGGCGACATCAATTTCCTGCCCGGCCACCTCAAACGCGGTCAGCAGAACGAAAAACTCTTCGTGCCCAACGGCATGCCGGTGGAAATCCCCTGCCCGGCCCAGGGCTTCGACGGCAGCAATGTGCAACTGGCGTTCCGCCCGGAGCGTTCACAACTGGTCGAACCGGAGCAACCGCATCACCTGCGCGGCATCATTGAAGCGGTGTTGTACGTCGGCACCGCAACCCTCTACCAATGCCGCTTGAACAACGACATCAAGGTCATGCTGCGGGAAAACAACGAAGGCCTGAACCGCGGTCGCGCAGTCGGTGATCGCGTCGCGGTCAACCTGCCGCCCCACGCCTGCCTGTTGATGGAGGCCTGAGATGAGCGTCAGCAGCACTTCTCCCGCTCTCAACCGCGCGCTGTTGCTCAGCCCGGTGG
The DNA here is from genome assembly GCF_002091715.1 of Pseudomonas migulae NBRC 103157. GTDB lineage: Bacteria > Pseudomonadota > Gammaproteobacteria > Pseudomonadales > Pseudomonadaceae > Aquipseudomonas > Aquipseudomonas migulae_A. The sequence goes on from NZ_BDAG01000059.1 coordinate 14,214, forward strand.
TTCTGACTTTGCTGGCGCTGATCGCCATTCCGCTGGGCATCATGGGCTACATCAGCCTGTTGCCACGCAACGTGTATGGCGGTGTCGACTGGCAGGCCAACTGGCAGTTGCAAAGCTACGTGCAGCTGTTTTTCCAGGAAGGTTTCGACGGCGAACTGGAACTGAACTGGGTCTATGCCCAGGCGCTGTTGCGCTCGGTGTTCCAGGCCGGTGGCACGACGTTGCTGTGCTTCCTGTTCGGTTTTCCGGTGGCGCTGTGGATGTCGAGCCTGACCCCGCGCCGGCGCAACCTCATGGTCCTGCTGATCACCATTCCGTTCTGGACCAACCTGCTGATCCGCAACTACGCGTGGCTGATCATCCTGCGCGAGCATGGCTGGGTTGCCCAGAGCCTCAACGCGCTGTTCCCGCAGGCGGGCGGCATCACTCTGCTTTACAACGACTTCGCCGTCAGCGTCGGTCTGGTCTACAGCTTCCTGCCATTCATGATTCTGCCGATCTACTCGACCCTGGAAAAACTCGACTGGCGCCTGGTGGAGGCCGCCTACGACCTGGGCGCCAATCGCTGGCACGCACTGAAGCGAATCATCCTGCCGCTGTCGATGCCGGGGGTGATTGCCGGCGCGTTGCTGGTGTTTGTGCCGAGCCTCGGCGCCTTCATCACCCCGGCGATTCTCGGCGGCGGCAAGACGCTGATGATCGGCAACCTGATCCAGCAACAGTTCGGCACCGCGCGCAACTGGCCGCTGGGCAGTTCGCTGTCGTTCCTGTTGCTGGGGATTCTGCTGCTGTCCCTTGTGCTTTACGCGCTCTATAGCCGCAGCGCCGCCAAAACGCTTCGTCGGGGAGCCACCGTATGATCGCCCTGCACCTGAAAAAACTGCCGCTGACCCGCGAAGTCAGCCTGCTGATCCTGGCCTATCTGTACGTGCCGATCTTTGTGCTGATCGCCTACAGCTTCAACGCCAATCGCTCGGCGACGGTGTGGACCGAGTTTTCGTTCGCCTGGTACGGGCGGATTCTGGCCAACCCGTCGATCCAGACAGCGGCGCTGAACTCGATCATCGTCGCCAGCATCGCCACGGTTTGCGCCACGGCCATTGCACTGCTCGCGGCGCTGGCGACTTACCGGCCGTTCTACGGGCAGAAGATGGTCGAGGGCGGGATCAACCTGCCGCTGATCCTGCCGGAGATCGTCACTGCCGTGGCCACGTTGCTGCTGTTCATGGCGCTGGGGATCAAGCTCGGTTTGCTGACGGTGATCGTCGCACACATCGGCTTCTGCATTCCGTTCGCTTACCTGCCGATCCGCGCGCGTTTGAACGACCTGGACAAAAGCCTGCTGGAAGCGGCGAACGATTTGTACGCCAACCCGTGGCAGGTATTCCGCCGGGTGACGTTGCCGTTGTTGTGGCCGGCGGTGTTGTCCGGCTCGGTGCTGGCATTCGTGGTCAGCCTCGACGATTTCATCATGACGTTTTTTGTGGCCGGCCCCGGTTCGACGACGTTGCCGGTGTACATCTTTTCGGCGATCAAGGCCGGCGTGACGCCGGAGATCAACGCGATCTCGACCCTGATGCTGGTGATTTCCATCGTGCTGGTGGTGCTGGCCTTCTGGCTGGGACAGCGCGGCAAACAACAATAATCCTGGAGCGTTCTTTTATGAAACTGAAAAGCATGCGGTATGGCGTCGCCGGTCTGGCCCTCAGTTGCTTCACTGTTTTTACCGCGCAGGCGGCCGAGCCCAAGGAACTGTTCTTCTACAACTGGACCGATTACTACCCGGTGGACCTGCTGGCCAAGTTCGAAAAAGAGACCGGCATCAAGGTCACCATGGACGGCTACGACAGCAACGAAACCCTGCTGGCCAAGTTGCAGGCCGGCGGCGCGGCGTATGACGTGATCGTGCCGTCGCAGTCAATCATGCGCACCCTGATCAATCAGGACCTGCTGCTGGAAATCGACGCGTCGACCCTGCCCAACTTCCAGTACGTCAAACCGGCATTCCGCGACCCGAGTTTCGACCCTGGCCGTAAGTTCTCGGCGCCATACCTGTGGGGCACCACCGGGTTTTCCTATGACAGTGCACGTGTGCCGGGCGGCAAACTCGACGACTCGTGGAAAGAGTTCTTCGAACCGCGCAAGGAACTGCAAGGCCAACTCGCCGCCCTCGATACCTCCAGCAGCGTGATCAATGCCGCCAGCCATTATCTGAACGTCGACGAGTGCAGCGAAAACCCGCAGGACGCCAAGCGCATTCTGGAACTGCTGCAAAAGCAGAAACCGTTCCTGAAGATGTACAGCTCGGACAACACCGTCGACCGCATGGCCTCCGGCGAAGTGATCATGATGCAGAACTGGAACGGCTCCACCGCCCGCGCCACATTGCAGAAGAGCACGATCAAATACGTGTATCCGAAAGAAGGCCTGGCGATGTTCCAGGACAACTTCGCCGTGCCCAAAAGCGCCCCGCACCCCGGCAACGCGAAGATCTTCATCGACTGGATGATGAAACCGGAAAACGCCGCCGCCGTGTCCAACGCCATCGCCTACGCCAACGGCATCCAAAGCGACAAGTTGATCGACGCCAAATGGCGGGTCATGGATGCGATCAACATGCCCGACGAGTTCGCCTCGCGCCTGCGCCCCGAGAAAGAGTGCAGCAACAAGGCGCGGGCGCTGCAGGACCGGATCTGGTCGAAGCTCAAGGGCTGATTGGCTGGCTTGAGACCGAGGCGCGGCCATCGCCAGCAAGCCGGCTCCTACAGGGAAATGCATTTCAAATGTAGGAGCCGGCTTGCTGGCGATGAGGCCCTTCCACACAACACAGAATTCGAGGTATGCAATGACCCAACCCCGCTGGCTGCGCAACGTGCGCCCCTACGGCTCCACCGCCGAAGACCTGCTGATCGAAAACGGTCTGTTCAAGCAACGTCGCCCGGCATCGTCCGCGGCCCTGACCGCCACCGACATCGACGGCCAGAACCAGCTCCTCACCCCGGCCCTGGTCGAAAGCCACGTCCACCTCGACAAAACCCTCTGGGGCCAACCCTGGCGCCCGAACAGCGCCGGACCGACGCTCAAGGATTACATCGCCAACGAGCGCCGAGTGCTGCGTGACGTGAAAAGCCCTATCGCCGAACGCGCCGGGGCTCTGCTGGAAAACTGCATTGCACGCGGCTCCCTGACCATGCGTTGCCACGTCGACATCGACCCGGATTTCGGCCTGCGCCATGTCGAAGCCATGCAACAGCTGCGCGAACGCTACCGCGACCTGATCGACCTGCAACTGGTGGTGTTCCCGCAAACCGGCCTGATCAGCCGCCCTGGCACCGCCGCACTGATGCGCGAAGCCATGGCCCTGGGCGTGGAAAATGTTGGCGGTCTCGACCCGTGCGGCATCGACAACGACCCCGTCGCCCAGCTCGATTTCGTGTTCAAACTGGCCAGCGAATTCGACCGTGGTGTCGACATTCACCTGCACGACAAAGGTGAACTGGGCCTGTGGCAAATCGCGCTGATCGCCGACTACACCGAGCATTACGGGCGTCATGGTCGGGTAATGATCAGCCATGCGTATTGCCTCGGAATGCTACCGTGGAGCCAGGTCAAACCGGTGGCCGAACGGCTGGCGGCGCTGGGAATTTCGCTGATGAGTTCGGCACCCGCCGACTGCGCGGTACCACCGTTCCTTGCATTGCGCGAGGCCGGGGTGAATGTGTGCCTGGGTTCCGACGGTATTCGTGACGCCTGGTCGCCCATGGGCAACGGCGACATGCTGGAACGGGCGATGCTGCTGGCGCTGCGTTTCGACTTGAACAAGGACGAGGAGCTCGCGGCGGCGTTTGCAGCGGCGACCGTGAATGGCGCGCTGGCGTTGGGCTGTGAAGATTTTGGCGTGGAGGTCGGTCAACCGGCGGACTTCCTGTTGATGCCGGTACAGACGCTGGGTGAAGCCGTGGTGTCGCGGCCCGTGCGCCAGGTTTATCGGCGCGGCGAGTTGATAGCCGCGGGTGGCCGACTGCTGGACAGCCGCTTGTGAAATGCATCGGCCTGAAAAGCAGCTGCGTGGTCGGTTTCGACGGCACGCAACATGTGCTGTGGCGCGACGGCGAAGTGGTGTTCGAAGGCTCGCGCATCGTGTTTGTCGGCAGGGATTATGCCGGCCCGGTGGATCAGTGGATCGATTACGGCAACGCGCTGATCGGTCCCGGTTTCATTGATCTGGATGCACTCGGCGACCTCGACTCCACGGTGCTGACCCTGGACAACGGCGATGAACGCGACATGGGCCGAATGTGGTCCGAAGACTATCTGGCCGGCGGTCCACGGGAGAGTTACACCGCGGATGAAGAAGTCTTCAAGTACCGCTACGCCTTCACGCAGCTGATCCGCAATGGCATCACCACCGCCATGCCGATCACCTCGATGTATTACCGCGAGTGGGCCGAGACCTACGACGAATTTGCTGCAGTGGCCGGTGTGGCAGCCGAGCTGGGACTGCGGACTTACCTTGGCCCCTGCTACATGAGTGGCATGAGTTACTGGCGCGCCGATGCAAGCCTGGGGCATCACTGGGATGAAGCCCGGGGCATGGCCGGGCTCGACGCGGCTGCGCGGTTTTTCGAGGACTTCGACGGTGCACATGACGGTCTGATTCGTGGCGCGCTGCTGCCGGATCGCATTCAGACCTGCACCCCGGCGCTGCTGCAACGCACCGCCGCGCTGAGCCGTGAGCTGAACGCACCGATGCGTTTGCATTGCTGTCAGGGCCTTGGCGAAGTGGCGATGGTCGAGCAATTACGCGGTGTTTCGCCGCTGGCGTGGCTGGAGCAATGGGGTCTGCTGACACCACGCAGCCTGCTGCCCCACGGCATTTACACCCACGGTGATGAAGACCTGCAACGGGTGGTGAATGGCGGCGCTAGCCTGGTGCATTGCCCGGTGGTGTTTGCCCGGGACGGCGAGGCGCTGAACTCGTTCGGGCGCTATCGGGCCAAGGGCATCAACTTTGCGCTGGGCACTGACACCTGGCCGGCGGACTTGCTGGACAACATGCGTCAGGGGTTGAACATCGCTCGCTTGATGGAGGGCGGTAGTTCGTTGACCAGCACGCTGGACATGTACAACGCTGCCACCCTCGGCGGCGCCAAGGCGCTGGGGCGTGATGACCTCGGCCGACTGGCGCCGGGGTGCAAGGCCGACATCACGGTGTTCAGCCTTCGCGGCCTGCATTTGGGGCCGCTGTTCGATCCGTTGAAAAACCTGGTACTGGCCGGGCGCGGTGACGACTGCATCGCCAGCTACATCGATGGCCGCTGCGTGATGCAGGACGGCCAGGTTCAAGGCGTCGACTACCCCGCCCTGCAACGCCAGGCCCAACGACAATTCGAAACACTGATGCGCAGCCACAGCGATCGGGCCTTTGGCCAACCGGACTGGAAAACCCTGTTCAAACCGGCCATCCCGTTCGCCGACGACTACAGCGCGCACGCGCCACTGAGCGCAATGAATCCCCTACTCTAGAGATTTCTGCCCATGCAAAGCTTCGACTTCAGCACCCTGAGTGCGCGGGACAAATACAAGATTCTGATCGGCAGCGTGGTGCCTCGCCCCATCGCGTTGGTTACCACGATCGATGGCGAAGGACGGATCAACGCCGCGCCGTTCAGCTTCTTCAATGCGCTGTCGGCCGACCCGCCGATCCTCGCACTGGGCGTTGAGAACTACGGCGACCAAAGCCCCAAGGACACCACCCGCAATATCCAGCTCAATCAGGAATTCACCGTCAACATCGTCAGCGATGCGTTGGTGGAAGCGATGAACGTCTGCGCCGTGCCCTTCGCTCCCGGCTTCGACGAACTGACCGCCGCCGGCCTCACGGCCATTCCCGGCACCACGGTGAAATGCCCGCGCATCGGCGAGGCGCCCGTGGCGCTGGAGTGCCGACGGATGATGGCGCTGTCCATCGGGCAGTCGCGGGAGATCATCTTCGGCGAAGTGCTGATGGCCCATGTGCGGGATGAACTGATCGACCCGAAAACCCTGTACATCGATCAGCTGGGGCTCGATGCGATTGGGCGGATGGGTGGACATGGGTATGCGCGTACCCGGGATTATTTCGATTTACCGACCCGCTCGTTGCAGGCGTGGACGGACGCGCCGGGCGGTGGCGAACGGTTTTGGCCAGAGGCTAAATAATCAGAAAGTCACCACAACCTGTAGGAGCCGGCTTGCTGGCGATGGCGTCATCACGGCCACCACCGCTTCGCCAGCAAGCCGGCTCCTACAGGTTCAGTGTTGTGCAGAAAATTAACGGCATGATCCTTCAATGGAAATCCCGGCTGCGCACGTTGATGCCGTCAAGTAGCGGGCTAAGGTCGCTCAAACGCCCGGCAATCAAATGCCGCACCTCGCCTTCCTTCTCCCAGCGCCCATCGACCTTGAGCAACTGCGATCCCACCAACACCTGTCGTTGCCGGTCAGCCAGGTCGCGCCAGACCACCACGTTGACGTTGCCGAACTCGTCCTCAAGGGTGACGAAGGTCACGCCGCTGGCGGTGCCCGGACGCTGTCGACCGGTCACCAGCCCGGCGACGCTGACCGGTCGGCCATGCTCGACCTCCAGCAGCTCCTTCGAACTGCGGCAGCGTCGGGCTTTCAATTCGCCGCGCAACAGGGCCAGCGGATGCGGACCGAGGGTAGTGCCGAGGCTGTTGTAATCGGCCAGCAGGTCTTCGCCGACCGTGGGTTTTGGCAACGCCACCGCGTCCTCTTCCTGGCTCGGCAAACCGGCGAACAAACCCAATTGTTTCTGCACCCCCGCCACTTCCCAGCGCGCCCGATGCCGGTCACCGGCCAGCCCTCGCAATGCGCCGGCGTCGGCCAGTTGCTCCTGCGCACGGGCATCGAGCCGCGCCCGTTCGCCAAGGTCGGCGATGTCGATAAATGCTCCCTTCGACCTCGCGATTTCGATACGCCGCGCATCGTCTTCGCGAAAACCCTTGATCATCCGCAGCCCCATGCGAATCGCCGGCTGCGCGCCGATAATCGGTTCAAGGCTGCAATCCCAGTCGCTGGCGCGCACGTCCACCGGGCGAATCTGCAAATGATGCCGACGAGCGTCCTGCAGAATCTGGTCCGGGCTATAGAAACCCATGGGCCAGCTGTTGATCAGCGCACAGGCGAAGGCCGCCGGCTCGTGGCATTTCAACCAGCAACTGGCATAGGTCAGCAAGGCAAAACTGGCGGCGTGGGACTCGGGGAATCCGTAGCTGCCAAAACCTTTGATCTGCTCGAAAATCTGCGCGGCGAACTCCGGCGTATAACCGTTTTTCTTCATTCCGGCGGCCAGGCGTTCCTTGTGTGGCTCGAGGCCTCCGTGGCGTTTCCAGGCGGCCATGGAACGGCGCAACTGATCGGCTTCGCCGGGGCTATAGTCGGCGGCGACGATGGCGATTTGCATGACCTGCTCCTGAAACAACGGCACGCCGAGCGTACGTTTGAGTACGGCTTCCAGTTCCGGTGACGGGTAAGTCTCAGGCTCCTGTTTGTTTCGCCGTCGCAGGTACGGGTGCACCATGCCACCCTGGATTGGCCCCGGCCGAACGATCGCCACCTCGATCACCAGGTCATAAAAATTCCGGGGTTTAAGCCTCGGCAGCATCGACATCTGTGCCCGGGATTCGATCTGGAACACGCCGATGGTGTCGGCACGGCCGATCATGTCGTAGGTTTGCGAGTCTTCGGGGGGCACCGTCGCCAGGCTCAAGTCCAGGTCGCGATGACGGCGCAGCAGATCGAAACAACGGCGAATCGCGCTGAGCATGCCCAGCGCAAGAATATCGACCTTGAGCAAACCGACCGCGTCCAGATCGTCCTTGTCCCACTGAATGATGGTGCGTTCGGCCATCGCCGCGTTTTCCACCGGCACGAGGCTGTCCAGCGGCTGCTCGGAAATGACGAAACCGCCCGGGTGCTGGGACAGGTGCCGGGGGAAACCGATCAGTTGCCCGGTCAGGCTCAGCACCCGGCGCAACACCGGGCTGTCGGGATCGAAACCCCCTTCACGCAGGCGTTCCACGGTCGGCGTTTCATCACTCCAGTGACCGCAGCAGTCGGCCAGGGCATTGATCTGATCCGGTGGCAAACCCAGCGCCTTGGCCACATCGCGCACCGCACCCGCCGAGTGATACGTGCTGACCACGGCGGTCAGCGCCGCGCGGGTCCGGCCATAACGCTGGAACACATACTGCAAGACTTCCTCACGGCGTTCGTGCTCGAAGTCCACATCAATATCCGGCGGCTCGTTGCGCTCCTTTGAAAGAAAGCGCTCGAACAACAGCGTGGTGCGATCCGGATCGATTTCCGTGATCCCCAACGCGAAACACACTGCCGAGTTGGCGGCTGAACCGCGTCCCTGACAAAGAATGTGCTGGTCACGGGCAAACCGGACAATGTCGTGAACCGTCAGAAAGTAACTCTCGTAACCCAGTTCGGCAATCAGCTCCAGTTCCTTGTCGATCTGCTTGAGTACCTTGGTTTGCGGGCCTTTTGGCCAACGCCATGCGATCCCCTCGTCGGTCAAATGACGCAGCCAGGACGTGGCCGTCTGCCCCTGCGGCACCAGCTCGCGGGGATACTGATAACGCAACTGGCCAAGATCAAAGGTGCAACGCCGGGCAATGGTCAGCGTTTCATCGAGCAACGCTTGCGGGTAGATCGATTGCAAGGCATCGAGGCTGCGCAGATGCCGCTCGCCATTGGGGTGCAGGCGCAATCCGGCCTCGGCCACCGACAGGTGATGACGGATCGCGGTCATGGTGTCCTGCAAGGCGCGTCGGCCACGGGTGTGCATGTGCACATCGCCGCTGGCCACTGCCGGGATTCGCAATTCCCGCGCCAGCGTCAGCAATGCGCTCAATCGCCCGCTGTCGTCCTGGCCGCGATGCAGCTGGACCGCCAGCCACAGGCGCTCGGCGAACGTCTGTTTCAGCCAGTGGCCGCTCTGAAAATCATCGACCGCATCCGGCACCCACAACACCAACAGCCCCGGCAACGGCTCGCTGAAATCCTCCCGCAACACCTGATACTGGCCTTTGTGCGTGCGCCGCCGTGCCCGGGTAATCAGCCGACACAGGTTTTGATAGCCCTCAAGGTTCGCCACCAGCAGCACCAGTTTCGGGCCGTTCTCGATGCGCACTTCACTGCCGATGATCAGCGGCAGTTCTACGGATCTGGCCGCTTGCCAGGCGCGGACGATGCCCGCAAGGGTGCATTCATCGGTGATCGCCAGCGCCTGATAGCCCTGTTTTTTCGCCCGCTGAAAGAGTTCAAGGGCGCTGGAAGCACCGCGCTGGAAACTGAAGTTCGACAGGCAGTGCAACTCGGCGTAGTCGATGCTCATGCGAACCAGCCCTGCAACCACAGCGGGCCGTCCTCACCGACTGCACGATAGGCCCAGCCCTGCTGGCCGGAACGGGTTTCGACCAGGTAGTAATCGCGGCGCACGTCGTCGCCGTCCCACCAACCGGACTCGATACGCTCCGGGCCCATGAGGATGCGCGTCGAACCTTCATGGACCGCCTGCGGTTCGGTCAGCAACCAGCCCGGACGCTGCACGCCCGGCATGTCTGCGCAACGCTGGCTGTCGGCACTGGCCTGCCACGCGCACTCCGGCCGGTGATCGGCCTGGAACCGCAAGCCATGCACCGCGTCATCCCCGAGCCGGGCGCGCAAGCGTTCGCGCAGTTGCTCCCAGGGCAAGGACTGCTGCGGGCGATCGTCGAACAATTCCTGATACTGGGGAACGAAGGCCGGCAAGTCTTCGGCGCGCAGGCGAAAACCGCGCACCGGCGCCTCGACCTGGACCTGTTCCAGGCGCCCTCGGGCCAGTTCGAAGAGCATTGCCGGATCGCGCTCGGCGCTGAGCAGGCCGACCTTAATCACGCTGTCCGGCAACCCGGCGTGCTCCAGGTGCAGGTCGAAACGCTGCACGCCGCTGTCGCGACCGCACAGGAACGCCGACAGATCGCCCGTCAACCGGCGTAACGGAAACAGCAGCGCCTGATGGGACTGCACGTCGAAATTGAGTTCGATGCGCACATCGAACCGGTCCGGCGGCAGGTAGAACGCCAAGGCCAGTCGCCGCGTGCCAAACAGAGCATCGAGGTGCTTGAGCACCTGAGACTCGAAGCGCCGGGCCAGACTCTGCCGCGGCAACGCCTGCACCTGGCTCAAGGTACGCAGCCCCATGCGCGACAACGCCGTGGCGACGCTGGCCTCCAGCCCGACCCGGTCGACGGGCAATTGCCCCAGATGATGCTGCAAGGCCTGATCGTCGGGCACCACCAGGCCGTCATAGGCATTGGCCAGAATCCGCGCCGCCACCGGGTTCGGTGCCGCCACGATCCGATGCCGAAACCCCAGCTCGCCGAGTTCGGCGCGCAATCGCGCTTCAAGTTGCGGCCAGTCCCCGAACAGCCCCAGGCTGGACTCGATTTCAAATACCACCGCCCGCGGGTAATGCACGCTGACCTGGGAACTGAAACGGTAGGCCCACGCGGCGAGAAACTGCTGCCAGTGTTCGATCTCGGCAGCGTCGTATTCCGCCGTGAAAAAGCCTTTGCTCAATGCCTGGGCGGCGGTCATCGACTGACCGGGCCGCAAGCCCAGCGCCCGTGCCGAAGCGTTGACCGCCTGCAACACCCGACGCTGCGCCGGACCGGTCAGCAGCGCCAGTGGCTCATCGGGGTCGGCGCGCTGACGCAGTACCGCGTCCAGCGCCAATTGCGGGAAAAGAATGCACACCCAGCGCATGGCAACCTCAATGCCCCACGGGGAAGGCAATCGGCGCCGAACGGGCCAGCCCGCCCCGGCACTTGAGCACGCGCAATTGCGCAGGCCTGGCATCGATGGCGATGCGCAGGGCTGCGGGCGAAGGATTGATGGCTTCATTGATCGAGCGATAGGCGAACGCCAGGGTCGAGCCGGTTTCCGCCGCCACCTGCAAGCGCCGCAACGCCCGGTCATCAGCTTTGTGCGGCCAGCACAGCACCGCGCCGCAACTGCCCGAACGCAGGCATTGTTCCGCCGCCCACAGCGCATCGCGCTCGCTGGCCTGGATGATCGACAACTGGCGCAGATCGACCCCGGCGTTTTGCCAGGCTTGCGGGTATGGCACGTATGGCGGCGCCACCAGCACAATGCGTTCGCCTGCTGCCGACAGCCGCGCCAGCGCCGGCCACACCAGTTGCAACTCGCCAACGCCCTGCCCGGCCAGGAGAATTTCGGTCAACGCCGCTTCCGGCCAGCCACCGGTGGGCAACGCTGCATCCAGCGCGGCATGCCCGGTGGGTTGCGGGCTGACGGTCGGGGGCGCAGGCCGGCCTTTCCAGACCTGACCGCCATTGAACAGCGTGTCCAGCGCAACGACGGCGCCCATCACCCTTGCCTCACCAGACCGCAGAACACCCCTTCGATGGCGAGGTCCTGATCGGGTTGAACGATGATCGGTTTGTAGGCCGGGTTACGGGGCAACAGGCGAACGGACTCGCCGACCCGCTCGAAACGCTTGATGGTCACTTCACCGTCGAGCCGCGCCACGACGATCTGACCGTTAAAGGCCTCGGGATTGCGGTGCACGCCCACCAGGTCGCCGTCGAGAATGCCGTCCTCGATCATCGAGTCGCCCGTGACCCGCAGCATGTAGTCCGGCACTCGCGAAAAAATCGAAGGATCAAGCAGCAACCGACTGTGCACCTCGGCATCGGCACCGATCGGCGCACCCGCCGCCACCCGGCCGAGAACCGGGATGTCCAGCAACTCGGGCCGCGCCGGTTGGCCGAGCAAGCGAATGCCCCGGGCCTGATGCGGATTGACCTCGATGAAACCGGCTTCGGTCAGCGCCAGCACATGCTTGCGCGCCACGCTGCGGGAGGCGAAACCAAAGGCCTCGCTGATTTCAGCGAGGCTCGGGGACTGGCCGTGCTCCGCGATTCGATCACGGATAAAGGTCAGGATGGCGGTACGGCGGGGAGTAAGATTCGTCATGGAGTACATTTGTACTCTTTCGGCTTTTTCCTGACAAGTACTTGTCTGTAGGAGCTGACGAGTTCTACAGGGGAGCCAAGCCACGTGAGGCCAGGAAGTCTGCGATGTAATCGATAAATGCCAGCACTTTCGCGGTCGCCCGCCGATGGCTCGGGTACACCACCAGAATGTGCGCGCCAAAGCTGTCCGGATCGATGTCGTAGTCAGCCATTACCCGCACCAGCCGCCCGTCGGCAATGTACGGCGCGGCACTCCACAACGGCGTGTGCAGCAAGCCGCGCCCGGCCAGCGCGTTGGCCAGCAGCAGGTCGTAATTGTCGCTGCGCAAACGCGGCGCCGGCGGTTGTGGCAGGCTCAGACGCTGCCCGTCACGCTCGGCCCACCAGAATTCGCGGCTGAGCAACGGATGGCGATACAGCAGCCATTCGTGGTCATCGAGGGTTTGCGGCGTGACCGGCAATGCCTTGCGCGCCAGATACGCCGGGCTGGCGCACAACGCCAGGCGATTGCTGCCAACGACGCGGGCGATCAATCCCGGCAAATCGTCATGGCCTTCGCGCAACGCGAGGTCATAGCCGCTTTCCAGCAGGTTGACGAACTCATCGCACAGGTCCACTTGCAGATTGATCTGCGGGTATTGCTCCAGAAAACCGCCGCAGACCTGATCCAGAAAAGCCTGCCCATAGGCCAGCGGCGCGGTGATTTTCAGATTGCCACGCAAGCCATGCTGCAACTGCTCGATTTCCTCGCCGGCCTCGTCCAGTCGCTGCAATACCTGGCGCGCGGTTTCCAGATAGAGCCGCCCGGATTCCGTCAGCAAAATTCGGCGCGTACTGCGCTCGAACAGCCGGGCACCCAACTCGGCTTCCAGGTGATTGACCGCCTTGGTCAGGGCCGACGGTGTCTTGCCCAACTGCTCGGCGGCGCGACTGAAACTGCCCAGTTGCGCCGTGACCACGAACATTTTCAGTGCACCCAACTTGTCCATGCTTTTTCCATTCAGGCAAAAACGTTTTTCGTGAGTGAGGCGTTCTGCTGCGCCTAGTCAGCCACTAATCTGGCCATCAGACGCAATAACAAGGAAACATTCAATGAAAAGATTCATCCCGAATCTGTTGATGGCCGCCGTGAGTTTTGCCTCGATGGAAGCCATGGCAGCGGCCGACCTGGTGCTGCTCAATGGCAAGATTTTCACCGCCGACCGTGCCAACCCGAGGGTGCAGGCGCTGGCGGTGCAGGACGGCAAAGTGTTGCAGGCCGGCAGCGATGCGCTGATCAAAAACCTGATCACAGCTGAAACCAAAGTGGTCGACCTTGGCGGCAAGGCATTGATGCCTGGCCTGATCGACAGCCATTCCCACGCGATTTTCGGCGGTCTGGAAATGGTCTCGGCCAACATGCAAGACGAGGTGGTTGACCTCGATGAGCTGGAAAAACGCCTGCGCGGCTGGCGGGATGACGGCAAAGCGAAACATGGCGATGTGTTGAGCGTGGCTGGCATGAGTTCGGCTTATTGGGCGCAGGCCGAAGCCTTTGGCAAAACATTCAACACGGGCGAATGGGCCAAGGTGCCCGTGGTGTTCACCGGCAGCGACCACCACACCGCGTGGGCCAATAACGCGATGCTCGAACGCGCCGGCATTGATGCCGCGCTGCTGAAAAATCTGCCGGACGCCGAGAAAGACACCATCGGCAAACTCGCCGATGGCCGTCCCAATGGTTTCGTGGTGGATGCCGGCTGGGACCGCGTCGCCTCGAAAATGCCGGTGCCGAGCGCCGCTGACATGCTCAAAGCCGCGCAATCGGCCGTGCGCTACAACAACAGCCTCGGCATTACCGCGTGGATGGACCCAGCCGCCAACGCCGCGCCCGGCGAACCGGTGTTCGCGCTCAACCCCACGGAAAAAACCGTCGGCGTGCTGCCCGTTTATAAAGCGCTGTCCGAAACCGGTGGTATGAGCGCCCACGTCGCCGCGCTGTTGGTGGCCAATCCGAAAAGCGTACCCGCCGATCTCGACACGCTGGACAAGGTCCGTCAGCAATTCCAGGGCATCCCCAACCTGTCCTTGCCCGGCGTCAAGATCTTCGCCGATGGCGTGATCGAATACCCGGCGCAAAGCGCGGCGATGATCGATCCGTACAGCAACTCGCACAAACAGGGTGAGTTGCTGATCGATCCGAAACATTTCGGTGAACTGGTCAGCGCCATCGATCAGCGTGGCTGGCGGGTGCACATCCACGCCATCGGCGACCGCGCGGTGCGTGAGGCGTTGAACGGCATCGCCCAGGCGCGCAAGGATCGCCAGAGCGGCGTGACGCATTCGATCACGCATCTGCAGATGGTTAATCCGAAAGAATTTGCGCGGTTCAAACCGCTCAATGTCATCGCTTCGATGCAATTGCTGTGGGCCACCGCCGACGACTACACGCTGGACATGATCAAGCCGTATGTCAGCGCCCTCGCCTTCCGCTATCAATACCCGGCGCACTCGCTGCTCAAACAGGGCGCGACCATCGCCGGCGCCAGTGACTGGCCGGTGTCGTCGCCAAACCCGTGGAACGCCATGGCCCAGGCCATCACTCGCGACGGCCCGTTGGGCGTGCTCAACGCTTCTGAACGTCTCGACCGCGAAACCATGTTCTACGCCTACACCCTGAACGCCGCGCGCACTATCGGCCTGGAGAAGCAGATCGGGTCGCTGAGCCCCGGCAAGCAAGCCGATTTCATCGTGCTGGACCGCGACGTGTTCAGCGTCGACAACAAAGCCCTGCACGACACCCAAGTGCTGCAAACCTGGTTCGCCGGCCGCGAAGTCTACGCCCCCGCCCTCTAAGAACAATCACCTGAGCCCCCTGCCCGCCCCCGCGCTCGTCGCCGGGGTTCGGCGCAGCCTTGCGCCAAAAAAACTGCCCCT
>NZ_BDAG01000060.1 GCF_002091715.1 Pseudomonas migulae NBRC 103157
AGGATCGAGTCAGACCACTAAAACCGGCAACGCCTTCAATCCTGTGGGAGCGTGGCTTGCCCGCGAATTGAGCGCGAAGCGGTCAAAAAATCTTCCTGCCAAATAGATAACTGGTGTCACCAAGTGGATTGATCTTCAAGGCTGGCCCTATGAATGTCTTCCTTCCACTCAATTGCCGCCAAGCGAAAGATTTCTTCGAAAAAAGACCGTGGACAATTCATCTCGTCCCAACCATCGGGGAGAGACGAATACTCTTCAGGATCATGCTCAAGCAATGCTTGGAAGTCATAATTCTTATCCTGAAGACTTTCTCCCAAACACTTATAAAGAAGATACCTGTGGCGATATGATCTCTTCCGAGACAGACAATACTTGAGTATTAACTCTTCGCGATCAGCTGGATCGTTAGGGTCGTATTTCTCGAGCTCCTCCCCAAGCGTCTCTTCACGATCATAAATATCGAAACCCCCCAGAAAATATGAGGGTGTAGGGATGTAAGGCTGTTCAGTGCCAGGGTCAATAAGCATCGCTTTTCCTACTTTATGGGGTACAGCGTGAAAGGCACGCCAGACTCGTCAAATTTCATTTCGAACCCATCACTCTGGACATGAACGCGGTAGAACTTCCCGGCCTTCCCCTCAAACTTTCCCTTACCGTTTTCATCCAGCGTGATCGTCGTCTGTTCACCGCCATCCATCGCGATGACATCAACCTGGATATTGCCCAGCGGAATGTCATAGACCGATTCGAACTTGCTCTCGATCAGCAGAATCCCGTTCTTCGGACACTGCGCGACGGTGGAGAAAAAGTCGTCATCACCACTGCTCACCGACTTGGTGGTGTCGCCGACTTTGATGAACCGCTCCATGCCTATCAGCGAAGGCTTGTCCAACGCCCGGCTGACCCGGTCGGCATTGCGACTCAACAAGTGCCCAAGCTGCAGGCGATACAAGCCCAGCGTGTCCTTGAAGCCGTCGAGTTCCTGCTCGATGCGCGCCACGGGCTCCATCAACGCACCCAACGGCGGGCAATGGCGTAAACAATCGGGTCGATCACAGGCAATCCCTCGCACAGAAAATGGCGCGCGAGACTGTGCGGGGGATAAGGAGAGAAAGAAGTCAGGAAAGTAAGAAGCGGATGTAGGGCAAATCGCTAATTAACGGTTTTGCAGGTGACGGCGTCTAAGGGATAGCTAAAAGCTTCGCCGGCAAGCCGGCTCCTACAGGGGGATATGTCGTGTGCAAAATCATTGGCCCACACAAAACCTGTATCGGCCACCTGCGCCTGTCACAACCGCATCACCGCCAACGCGGACAACCCCCGCTCCCATATCTGCCACGTCCGCAGCCACACCATCGCCTGCCAATCGTTGTCGGCAGGGTAGAACTGCTCCAGCAGATTCAGTTTAATTTCACGCCCTACCGCATCACTCGGATCGCCGTACAGATGCAGCCAATGGTCGTCGCGCAAATGACGATGAACCTCTGCCCCCGGATAAGTCCCGCACTCGATCACGAAGGGCATCAATCGCACCTGCGGCAGTGCGTCGACCAGCGCCTGCGAGGTATAGCCGGTTGCTGTCGCCGCCACGCCGGTTTCGCTCAGCGTGTCGGCGCCGGTCAACAGCGTGTAGAGCCACGGTCCGTAGATCGCCTGCGCATCCGGCAACGCTGGATAAGCGGACTCGGTGATGGTCAGCAACATCGGATGGCCGTATTCCCCGGCGCCGGTGTGCAAATCGAAGCACATTGCGACTTCGGCGTGAGCGACATGTTTTTGAAGGATCCGGTGCAACGTGCGGTTCGACCAGCTCGGCGCCCGCCCGCCGTAAAACAGTCCGTCGGGATGACTGTGCTGGCCGCCCTCGACAATCGACATCACCGCCGGCCAACCGTGTTCCTGGATCTGCTGATCAAGCAGCGCATCGGCGCGATCACGCTCCGGGCCTGTCAGCTCAGTGCAGGCATAGATTTCATGCAGCGCGGCGTAGGCCTGATTGTCCGGCAGCGGATGTTCGAAATTCAGGTGATTGCGATTGAGGTCGATGTTGTCTTCGTTGACCCGACGCAGCCACGCCGTGCCCCAGGGATTGATCAGATGGACAAACACCACGGCGACATCGACCGGCAATGAACGCTTGCCCAATTCCTGCATCCACTTGATCTGACAGCCCGAGCCATAGAAGCCTTCGACCCCGTGAGTGCCACTCAACGCGATCAGCAAGCGCTTGGCGCCCGGATCACCGAGCACCGCCACATCGGTGCTCAGAGGTTCACCGAACGGGCCTTTGAGCGGGTGTGGATACTCGGTCAATGTCGCACCGGCCACATTCGCTGCTGCCAGAAACTGTTCACGCTGAGCGCCATAGCTCGGCTGTGCGGGGAAGTCGGTCTGCATGTCTGCCTCTTGTTGATCTTCTGACGCGTCTGCTGCCCTTGACCCTACAGAAAATCCGTCGACGGATGAAGGACAAAAACGCCTATGGTTTGCGTCACTGACTGTCGGCCGATAAAGTCCACTGACCTTTCCCACGGACGGAGTGCCCCGCGTGTTTACAGCCATTCACTGGAATCGCTATCGCCTGTCAGCCCTTTCGCTGATTGCCAGCACGTTGACTCTTGCAGCGTGCAACGCTCCGCCCGCTTCGACGTTACCCCTCGCACCGGAAACCGCCTCGGGCTATCGCACCGACTTGCAGACCCGGCACGCCTCAAAGCATATGGCCGCAGCGGCGAATCCGCTTGCCGCCGAAGCCGGACGAGCGATGCTGCGTCAGGGGGGTTCGGCGATTGACGCCGCGATCGCAATGCAAGCCGTGCTGACGCTGGTCGAACCGCAATCCTCGGGTATCGGCGGTGGTGCGTTGATCGTGCTCTGGGACGGCGAAACCGTGCGCACCTACGACGGTCGTGAAACCGCGCCGGCCGGCGCCACCGAAAAGCTGTTCCTGCAAGCCGACGGCAAACCGATGCCGTTCACTCAGGCGCAGATTGGCGGTCGCTCCGTGGGCACTCCCGGCGTATTGCGGGCGCTGGAACTGGCCCATCGGAAACATGGGCGCCTGCCATGGGCGCAGCTGTTCGAGCCGGCGATCAGGCTCGCGGAGCAAGGTTTTCCCATCTCGCCGCGCCTGCATCAGTTGATCGCGTCGGACTCGTCCATGCAGCGCTCGCCAGACTTGATGGCGTATTTCCGCAACGCCGATGGCAGCCCGAAAGCCGTCGGCACCCTACTGAAAAACCCGGAGCTGGCCGCCGCGTTCAAACGCATCGCCAAGGAAGGTCCCGATGCGTTGTACAAAGGCCCCATCGCCCAGGAAATCGTCGCCAAGGTTCAGGGCCACGCCAACCCTGGCAGCCTGTCGCTGAACGACCTCAACGGCTACACCGCCAAGGAACGCGCGCCGCTGTGCACCGACTACAAACGCTGGCAGGTCTGCGGCATGCCGCCGCCGTCGTCGGGCGGTATCGCCGTGGCACAGATCCTCGGCACCTTGCAGGCCCTGGAAACCCGCGACCCGCGTTATGCCCTGGCGCCACTGAAGCCGGTCAAAAGCACCCAGCCCGCCGGGACCGAACCAGCCCCTGAAGCCGTGCACCTGATCGCCGAAGCCGAGCGCCTCGCTTACGCCGACCGTGCACAGTACGTCGCCGACAGCGATTTCGTACCGGTCCCTGTCAAAGGTCTGGTGGACCCGACGTATCTGGCCAGCCGCGCCGCCCTGATCGGCGATCGCAGCATGGGCACAGCCAAGCCTGGCACACCACCGGGCATTCAGGTCGCCTATGCGCCGGACCGTTCACCGCTGCGCATTTCCACCTCGCAAGTGGTGGCGGTCGATGACCAGGGCGGTGCGGTGTCGATGACCACCACGGTCGAATCCGCATTCGGCTCGCACCTGATGGTTCAGGGCTTTCTGCTCAACAACCAGATGACCGACTTCTCGTTCATCCCCGAAGAAAACGGACAGAAAGTCGCCAACCGCGTCGAACCCGGCAAACGCCCGCGCTCGTCCATGGCGCCCACCCTGATCTTCGACCGCCAGAGCGGCGAACTCCTCGCCACCCTCGGCTCTCCTGGTGGCTCGCAGATCATTGAATACGTCGCCAAATCCACCGTTGGCCTGCTCGACTGGAACCTCGACCCGCAAACCGCCATCAACCTCCCCAACTTCGGCAGCCGCAACGGCCCGACCGAGCTGGAACAGGGGCAGTTCAGCGCGGAGACGATTCAGGCGTTGAAGGACAAGGGGCACACCGTAAGCGAGATCGACATGACCAGCGGCACTCAGGCGATTGTCCGGGTCAAGGATGCGCAGGGGAAAGCGTCGCTGGCGGGTGGGGCGGATCCGCGGCGGGAGGGGGAAGCGTTGGGGGATTGAGTCGTACGCAGCAAGGATAGGGCTTACCGGGAGGTAGGCCTTTTTTACTTATTCCGTTGCAGTTTTTAACTTCTCGCAGAGAGCGATTAGAGATAATTTTCACACCCCCGTCGAAAATAGCCCTATAAATAAGGGCTATTGAGGCCCTCATTAGAGATAACCTCCTGTAGCCTCAGAGATAAATTTCATATGCCTGAATTTTCCCATCATGAACTTCAGCTCCTGAATCCGACGTTCGACTCACCGTTGGTGGATGTCTTGAGTGAGTTGGAGCACCTACGACGACTGCGCCTGGAAGGCGATACTCCAGCCCCGGTGTTTTTCCAACTCAAGGCAATCTTCCATACGCTAGAAAGCCTAGGGTCAGCACGGATTGAGGGCAACCATACAACGCTTGCCGACTATCTCGACAGCAAAATCGAAGGTAAGGCAACGGACAGTGATCAGCTGCGTGAAATTGCCAACATCGAAAAAGCCATGAGCTATATCGAAGAAATCATGCGGCCTGGTGAACCATTGACAGAACGGACCATTCGCGAAATTCATGCGATGACTGTCGAGGAACTGAAGCGCGAAGGCGACCGAACTCCAGGCGCCTACCGTCAAACACCAGTACGTATCGCGCAGTCAGATCACCTTCCGCCTGAAGCTGTTCAGGTTCAGGGATACATGCAGGAACTGGTTGCGTTTGTGAATAACAACGACCTGCCGAAATACGATCTGATGAAGATCGCCTTGGCTCATCATAGATTCGGTTGGATTCACCCTTTTGGAAACGGCAATGGCCGTGTAGTGAGACTACTCACTTACGCACTCTTGATGAAATACGGGTTCAACGTAAATACAGGCGGTAGAGTGCTGAATCCCACGGCCGTTTTCTGTAACGATCGTGAGCGCTATTACACAATGCTGAGTGTTGCTGACACCGGTACCACAGACGGACTTGAAGCGTGGTGCATCTATGTACTGAAGGGAGTAAAGGATGAGATTGCCAAGGTCGATCGACTCACCGACTATGCCTATCTAAAGCACTCGATTCTCACGCCTGCCGTTACATTCGCTCGTCAGCGTGAATGGATTACCAAAACAGAAGAGGCTGTGCTGAATAAATCAATCACTGACCGCATCGTCAAGTCTGCCGATCTCGCAAGTATGCTACCGGATCTATCAGGGAGCCAACGTACCTATTTGATCAAAAAACTGGTTAGCCAAGGAATGCTCCTCCCGATCAACGAAGGAGCAAGGCAATACACTATCGGGTTCTCAAATAACTACCTGATGCGAGGCGTTATTAAGGGGCTCAGAGAGCAAGGCTTTATCCCTCAACCATTGGAAAACCCTTAAGGCGAATGACGCTGACACACCAGAATAATAAGCGAGGTCTTAATCACAGTCGCCGCATTGCGCATCTACACACTCACATAAACCCACGCCTCAATCCCGGACTCCAGTACCACGCTGACACGCTTGTAATCGGACACTTCATAACTATCCGCAGCGGCCAACTCCTCAACCGTGATCTGAAACACCATCCCCGGAATTCGCGCGCTGTTCTCGTTGCCCGGACGAAGGATCGGATGGTGCGTCTTGCCGCTGGTGGCCAACACCTCGGGATCGGTAATTTCCACCCACGACTGCTCGTACCCCAACATCGCGTCGGCACTGCCGGTCAGCTCACGTCCGAAGTTGGCCAGTTGCACGGCTTTGTCCTGCAAGGTGCCGTAGGAAAACAGATACACCGTTGAATCGCTCATTCCTCAACCCTTGATTGAATAGTCGCACGCACCCTAGCGAGAAATCTTCAGCGCCTGCCGCGCCTGGTGTTTCTCCAGCGCCAGCTCGATCAGGCGGCTGACCAGTTCGCTGTAGGTCATGCCGGTGGCCTGCCACAGTTTGGGGTACATGCTGATGCGGGTGAAACCGGGGAGCGAGTTGATCTCGTTGATCAGCACTTCGCCGCTGTCGGTCAGGAACACATCGACCCGCGCCAGCCCGGAACAGCCCAGCACCTGAAATGCCTCGACGGCCAGGGAACGAATGCGCTCGCTGGCTTCGCTGCTGATATCAGCCGGAACCACCACCTCAGCGGCCTGTGCGTCGATGTACTTGCTGTCGTAGGAATAGAACCCGCTGCGTACCACGATTTCGCCACAACCGCTGGCGATGGCGTCTTCGTTGCCGAGCACTGCGCATTCGATCTCGCGGCCGTTGACGGCGGACTCGACCAGCACTTTCTCATCGAAACCGAGGGCCAGTTCGACAGCTGCCGTGTACTCGGCCTCGTCGTTGACCTTGCTCACGCCCACCGAAGAGCCCTGGTTCGCCGGTTTGACGAAGAGCGGCAGGCCAAGCTTGCCCTGGACCTCGGCGAACCCGGTGCGCGCCGCCGTGGCGCGAGTCAGGGTCACGAACGGTGTGACCGCCAGCTCGGCATCGCGCAACAGGCGTTTGCTGATGTCCTTGTCCATGCACACCGCCGATCCCAGCACATCGGAGCCGACAAACGGCAGATCGGCCATGCGCAGCAACCCTTGCAGGCAACCGTCTTCACCCAGGGTGCCGTGGACGATCGGGAAGATCACGTCGACGTGTCCCAGCAGTTCCTGGCTTGAGGTTTCCACCAGTTGCTGACTGGCCTTGCCCGGCACCACGGCGAGTTCGCGGTTGGACTGGTTGAGGGCGATCAGTGCCGGATTTTCCTGGTTGAGCAGGAAGTTCGACGGATCGTTGAGGTGCCAATGACCCTGTTTGTCGATGCCGATCAGTACCGGTTCGAAGCGCGACCGATCCAGCGCGTCGACGATGTTTTTCGCCGATTGCAGCGACACCTCGTGTTCAGCCGAACGGCCGCCAAAAATAATGCCTACCCGCAGTTTGCTCATTCAGAATTCCTCAACGATTGGCCACCAGATGCGCACCGAACAACAAGTAGCAACTGCCAGCAAAGCGATCCAGCCATTTACGTGAACGGTCGTAAGCCCCCGCCATCCGACGACTGGAAAACAGCAGCGCAACGCCGCTGTACCAACTGAAGGACAAGGTCGCCATGGTCAGCACGGCCAGCGCCAGTAACATCGGCGGCACAGACGCGGGCATGGCCGTCGCGAAGATGGTCGCGACGAACAAGGCGGATTTGGGGTTGGTCATGTTGCCCAGAAAGCCCTGGCCATACACCGACAGTAACGTGCGCCCCGCTCCGTCAATCGAGCCGGACTTGCCCGCAACAACGGGCGGTTTACGCCGGAACTGCTTCAAGCCCAGATAGATCAGGTAACAGCCACCGGCAATCTTGAAGCTCAGGTAAAGCGTCGGCGCTGCACTAAACAGCGACTTGATACCCAACGCGCCCGCCAGCCCCCACAGCACGGTGCCAGTGGCCACGCCCAGTGCCGCCACCACACCGTGACGCTTGGATTGACTGGCGGCCAGTTGCGCGATGTTGAAGAAGTTCGGCCCCGGTGTCACCACCGCAACCGTCCACAACAGTGCCAGCGACAACAGCGGTGCGGCATAGCCCAGGTGAGAAAATTCCATGATGTGGATCGCCTTCTTGGCTGCAGAGGATGTGCCACACAGTGCAACATTTGCCTTCGATTTTCTACTCGCGCGCGGCCTTCCATCGGCCAGAAGACAGACGACCGGTCACTGGGGTAACGTGATCGGCATCGAGTTCCAGGCAACGTTCACTATGACCAGGCACCCACCGCGCAATGACTGGTTCCACCGCGCGCCCGATATTGGCGGGCTACAGCGGTTCGAGGCATTTTTTGCCGGCCATGGCTACGACCTGCACCGCCACGACACCTACGCCATCGGTCATACCCTCGCAGGTGTGCAGCGTTTTCAGTACCGCGGCGGCTGGCGCCACAGCCTCCCCGGCGGGACGATGGTGCTGCACCCGGACGAAATCCACGACGGCGAAGCCGGGACCGAGACCGGCTTCCAGTACCGGATGATGTACATCGAACCGGCGCTGATTCAGCAGATGCTCGGCGGTCAACCGCTGCCCTTCATCAAGAACGGCTTGTCGACCGATCCACGCCTGTTCGCGGCCACCGAAGTCCTGTTGCGCAGCCTCGACTGCCCCCTCGAACCGCTGGAAGAGCAGGACGCGCTGTTCGATCTGGCGCAAGCCTTGAACAGCGCTGGCGGCGTCACTGCCAGGTCTGCAAGCTTCGACTACAGGGCTGCGGAGCGCGCGCGGGAATACATGCATGGTGCACTGGATCGCACCGTGACGCTGGAAGAACTGGCGCACCACAGCGGCCGGGATCGCTGGAGCCTGTCGCGGGATTTTCGCCTGCTGTTCGGCACGAGCCCTTACCGTTACTTGACCATGCGCCGTCTCGACCTGGTTCGTTCGCTGCTGATTCAGGGCCAGTCGCTGGTCAGCGCCGCGCTGATCGCCGGCTTCACCGATCAGAGCCACATGACCCGCCAGTTCAGCAAAACCTACGGTTTGTCCCCAGCACGCTGGATGAAAATGCACCGCCGCTGAGCCACGCACAATCGTACAAGAAGCACGCTGTTGCGCTGGCTATCGTGGTTTCACGATCAACCACGAGAGCTGCTCCATGAAAGCCTACGAAAGCCTGAATTTCGCCGAAAAAATCTCCCGGATCGGCGCGCACTGGACACCGCGGGTCATCGCCGAAATGAACGACTACCAGTTCAAGGTGGTGAAGCTGCTGGGAGATTTCATCTGGCATGACCACCTTGATACCGACGAAGCCTTCATCGTTCTCGAAGGCCAGTTGCGCATCGATTTTCGCGATGGCCACGTGTTGGTGAATGCCGGCGAAATGTACGTGGTGCCCAAGGGGGTCGAGCACAAACCGTTCGCCGGGCAGGAGGTGAAACTCCTGCTGATCGAACCCCGGGGCGTGTTGAACACCGGCAGCAATGGCGGCGAGCGCACGGCTGAAAATGACGTTTGGGTGTGAAGTCTTACGGCTGTAAGGTTTTGCCGTCCACCGGATCGCCGATTGTCAGGAAATGCCCGCCTGCCACGTGGTGCAAGGTACGCAACGCATCGTGCCCCTCGAAGTGCCAGCGACCGTCGCTGAACACGCGCTCGTCCGCCTGAGCGGCGATCACTTCGGCCAGGAACAGATCGTACTGTTGGTGGTTGCCGGGCTCCGGCAGCAGTCGGCATTCCAGCCAGGCCACGCAATCTTCGAGCATCGGCGCATCGATCAGCTCGCCGCTGAAGGTCTGCAAATCATAGGTCTGGAATTTGTCACGGCCCTGGCCCTGAGTCAGCTCCAGGCCGGAAGTCGAGCCAACGGTTTGCACGATATCGGCCTGCGCGGCGCAAGGTACGTTCAGCACGAACGTGCCGGACGCTTCCAGCAGTTGCCGGGTCCAGGTGGACTTGTCCAGCACCACGGCAATTTTCGGCGGCTCGAAATCCAGGGGCATGGCCCAGGCCGCTGCCATGATGTTGCGCTGCCCGTCATGGGCCGCGCTGACCAGCACGGTCGGCCCATGATTGAGCAGACGATAAGCCTTGGACAAGGGAACCGGGCGGCGATGGGAAGCGCTCATGGGCATCTGCTCCTGGGAAAAGAGCCGATTGTAGCTATATCCCGCTACAGGGAGTTCGAACGGACGAAAGATCGCAGCCTGCGGCAGCTCCTACATTGGCATGGCGTACACCCTGTAGGAACTGTCGCAGGCCGCGATCTTTTAGAGGCTAGCCATCAACTCGATAGCTGATTGGCGAACTGCCCGACCGCATTCACCACTTTCTGCGCGCCGTCCTGAATTTCGACAATCACCGTACCCGCCTCTGCCGCCAGCGCCAGGCCTTGTTCGGCCTGAAGTTTACCGTCGGTCATCAGGGATACGGCGTTACGCGCCATGTCCTGGTTCTGGCGCACCACCAACACAATTTCATCGGTGGCCTGACTGGTGCGCGAAGCCAGTTGCCGGACCTCGTCCGCCACCACGGCAAAACCGCGGCCCTGTTCTCCGGCCCGGGCCGCTTCGATGGCCGCGTTGAGCGCCAGCAGGTTGGTCTGTTCGGCAATGCCGCTGATGGTTTTGACGATGGTGCCGATCACCAGCGATTGCTCATTCAGCGCTTCAATGCCATCGCCGGCGGTTTGCATGTGTTTGGCCAGGTCGCGCATCACGTTTACCGCCTGGGTCACCACGGCGGTGCCGCGCTGGGCGCTCTGATCGGTTTGTTGCGAGGTGCCGTAGGCAATGTTGGCCGCTTCGGCGACAGCCTGTTCCTGATTGATCTGATCGGTGATCACCGTGGCGAACTTCACCACTTTGTAGAGCTTGTTGTTGGCATCGACCACCGGGTTGTAGGACGCTTCCAGCCAGACGGTACGCCCGTGGCTGTCGACGCGCTTGAAACGGCCGGCCACGAATTCACCGGCGTTCAGACGACGCCAGAAGTCCTGATACTCGGCGCTGTTGTGCTCCTGCGCTTCGCAGAAGGTGCGGTGATGTTTGCCCTTGATTTGCGCCAGGCTGTAACCCATGCCGTTGAGGAACCGTTCATTGGCTGTGAGCACGTTGCCAGCCAGGTCGAATTCGATCACCGCCGTCGAGCGAACCAGCGCACCGATCAGGTTCTCGTGCTCACGGGAGGCCTCGATGGTGCGAGTCAGGTCGCTGGAGTAAATCGAAAAGTGTTTGATCCGTCCGTCTGCGGAGCGCACCGGCTGCACAATCGAGCGCAACCAGGCTTCCTGGCCATCGCCACGCAACAGGCGCACCGTACCGGCGAAGTGCTCGCCACGGGTCAGCGCAACCTTGAAACGGTGATGGAATTCATCGGACTTCACGTGGGGAGGCACGATGTCTTCGATCGGACGATCGATCAGGTCGTGGCTCTTGTAGAGCATCTCGCTGAGGAAATTCTGATTGACCGACTGAATTCGCCCATCGGGATCAAGGGTCAGGACCAGCATCTCGCTTTCCAGACTTTCCTTCACTTGCTGAAGGCTGGAGAGTTCTTCGCGAAGAGCCGACAACTCTTGCTTCAAGCGTTTGTTGAACATGGGAAAGCACCGATGGGCAGGGATAGAAAGCGGTATACAGCCTAGCCATCGGCCTTGGAGATATTTTCTGAAGAGTGTTTCAGGCTTGTCCTACAAAAATAGTTGTCATGTGCGCCGCGCCACCTTCAATCAAATGGCGCCAGCCGCCGGGCAACTGCCTGTTCTGGGCATGCGCGCACCGAAATACAACGCGCTGCTCACACCCACCGCCCCCATCACGGCGCAGAAGATCACGCAAATCCACGGACTCCACGGCATCAGGCCGATCAGCAACAGCGGCGTGATACTCGCCCACGCGGCGTAGGCAATGTTGTATGTGAAGGAAATCCCCGAGACGCGAATCCGCGCCGGGAACAGGCTGACCATGACGGAAGGCACCGCACCGACCACACCGCAACCGAGGCCCGCAATCGCGTACGCAAGACCGATCCAGCTGCCGCCGCTGATCAGGCTGGTATAGAGCACGCCAATGCCCAACGGCAGCAGCAGGCTATACAACATCACCGTTCGCCAGGCGCCGATACGGTCGACCAGCAAACCGGCGAGCACGCAGCCGATGTTCAGGAACACGATGCCCAACGCACTCAGGGCGAAGGTGTGGCTGGCGGTCATGCCGAAGGTTTTCTGCATCATGGTCGGGGTGATGACTACGAACACCACCACCGCCGATGTCAGCACGCAGGTAAGAATCATCGCCGGCAAAATCGCCAGGCGATGTTCGCGCAAGACCGTGCGCAATGGCAGTTCGACTGCGGCATCGCGCTTGGCCTGCATCGCCATGAACACCGGGGTTTCACTGAGCCAGCGGCGTAGCCAGACACCTATCACGCCAAATACGCCACCCAGCAGGAAGGGGTAACGCCACGCGTAATCGAGGATTTCCGCCGGGGTGAACGCCTGCGCCAGAAAGGTCGCCGTCAGCGCGCCGATCAAATAACCGAAGGTCAGTCCCGCTTGCAGGAAACCGAGCGCGTAACCACGGTGCGCGACCGGTGCGTGCTCGGCGACGAAGACCCAGGCGCTCGGTACTTCACCGCCCACCGCTGCCCCCTGCAGAATCCGCAGGGCCAACAGCAGCAGCGGCGCGAAATAGCCGATCTGGGCGTAGGTCGGCATGATGCCGATCAGCAGGCACGGCAGCGCCATCATCAAAATGCTCAGGCTGAAGACTTTCTTGCGCCCCAGCCGATCGGCGAAATGCGCCATCAGGATCCCGCCCAACGGCCGCGCCAGATAACCGGTCACGAAAATCCCGAAGCTTTGCAGCAGGCGCAGCCATTCGGGCATTTCCGGCGGAAAGAACAGCTGGCTGAGGGTCAGGGCGAAAAACACGAAAATGATGAAATCGTAGATTTCCAGCGCGCCACCGAGGGCCGCGAGGCCAAGGGTCTTGTAGTCCGAACGGCTGAACGGTGCCGGGCGCGAATCGTTGTGAGCAGTCATCAAAAGAACTCTGGCGTAGGCAAAAACCAAGGCGCCCATGGTCTACGCAATCGCGCCAGCGGACAACCCGTTAGACCAAAGTCTCAGCCTGGTAAAACTTCGTCACAAGACGTGACCGATTGATTTACTGTTGGCACCTGTCCAGACGGGCCTCTGGAGCCAATGCCGATCGAAACTGTAGGAGTGAGCTTGCTCGCGATGGTCGATAACGATTACACGTGTTGACTGGCTAAACGCGGCGCTCTTACGTTCATCGCGAGCAAGCTCGCTCCTACATTAACAACGGCATAAGCCTCTGCGGCCTTGAAGACCACAACAAACATAAAAATCGAGGTACTCCCGTGGCTGCTGATATCGAAGATACCCGCTCTGCCCGCTTTGCCCTGCGCTGTTCCAGTTTTGCCGAACGCTGGTTTCCCGATTCCTGGGTGTTCGCCGCGCTGGCGGTGATTATCGTCGCCGTCGCCACCCTGTTTATGGGCGCCAAACCCACCGACGCCGCCATGGCGTTCGGTGACGGGTTCTGGAGCCTGATCCCGTTCACCATGCAGATGGCGTTCGTGGTGATCGGCGGCTATGTGGTCGCCAGCTCGCCCCCCGCCGTAAAGCTGATCGACCGCCTGGCGCGAATTCCGAAGAACGGCCGTTCCGCCGTCGCGTGGGTGGCACTGATTTCCATGGTCGCGTCACTGCTGAACTGGGGCCTGTCGCTGGTATTCGGCGGCTTGCTGGTACGCGCCCTCGCCCGCCGCGTCGATCTGAAAATGGATTACCGCGCGGCCGGCGCCGCCGCCTACCTGGGCCTTGGCGCCGTATGGGCCTTGGGCCTGTCATCGTCAGCGGCGCAATTGCAGGCCAACCCGGCCAGCCTGCCGCCGTCGATTCTGTCGATCACCGGGGTGATTCCTTTCACACAAACGATTTTTCTCTGGCAGTCCGGCGTGATGTTGCTGGCGCTGATCGTGATCTCGCTGATCATTGCCTACGCCACCGCACCCGGCCCGAACTCGGCCCGTGATGCAAAAGCCTGCGGCATCGATCCGAGCTTCAACCTGCCGCCGCTGCAACCGCGCACTCGTCCCGGCGAATGGCTGGAACACAGCCCGCTGCTGACGATTCTGCTGGTACTGCTGGCAGCCGGGTGGCTGTTCCACGAGTTCTCGACCAAACCGGCGATCAGTGCGATTTCCGGGCTGAACACCTACAACTTCCTGTTCATCATGCTCGGCGCCCTGCTGCACTGGCGCCCGCGCAGTTTCCTCGATGCGGTCTCCCGCGCAGTGCCAACCACCACCGGCGTCCTGATCCAGTTCCCGTTGTACGGTTCGATCGCCGCGCTGATGACCACGGTCAAAGGCACCGACGCGCAAACCCTGGCTCACCACATCTCGACCTTTTTCGTACAGATCGCATCCCACGACACCTACGCGCTGCTGATGGGCGTGTACTCGGCGATCCTCGGGTTCTTCATTCCGTCGGGTGGCGGCAAATGGATCATCGAAGCGCCGTACGTGATGCAAGTGGCCACCGACCTGAACTACCACCTGGGCTGGGCCGTGCAGATCTACAACGCCGCCGAAGCCCTGCCGAACCTGATCAACCCGTTCTACATGCTGCCACTGCTGGGCGTGCTGGGGTTGAAGGCGCGGGACTTGATCGGGTTTTCGTTCGTGCAACTGCTGGTGCACACGCCGCTGGTGCTGTTTCTGCTGTGGGCATTGGGCACGACGCTGACGTATACGGCGCCGGTGATGCCGTAAACGGAATTGATTGCACCTGCTGTGAGGCAGGTGCAATCAGCCTTGATCGTTGGGTAACACCTGCAGAAGTTCAGGCAAGGCGGCCTGAACCGTATCCCATACCACTTCCAGATTGATATCGAAGTAGCCGTGAGCAATGCGATTGCGCATACCTCGCATGCTGCGCCATGGCACCTGAGTGTTCTGCGTGGTGTATTCGGTGTAGCGATCCATGATTTTGGTCGCGGCCTCTCCGATAATGATGAGGCTCATGATGACGGCTTGCTGGGTCCGTTTGTCGTCGAAGAACTCTTCTTTACTCAAACCTTCGACAAAGATCAGCGCATCCCCTGCAGCCTGACGCATATGGTCAAGGTAATCGCCGAGACGGTTATCGGTCATACGGGACGAGCCTGCTCAAGCACCTGCTGGCGAAACTTCACTGGAAGATCGCCGGGCGTCAGCAGATCGACACTCACCCCCAACAAATCCTCAAGTTCGACCTGAAGGCCACCAAGATCAAAAAGCGTGGCACCTGGCAGTGCATCTACCAGCAAATCAAGGTCACTCCCCTCTTTATCCGTTCCGAGCAATGCCGAACCGAACACACGGGGATTGGCTGTCCGAAAGCGGCCAACAACCTCACGAACGGCAACTCGTTTTAGGTCAAGCGCAACCGAGGGCTTCATTTTTCACCTTTACCCAGTGCAGTATTGCGCCAGTCTAGCAGTGCTTGAGTGAGGTAAACACTGCGCCGCATGTAAGCCGACCTGTC
This sequence comes from Pseudomonas migulae NBRC 103157, assembly GCF_002091715.1. Classification (GTDB taxonomy): domain Bacteria; phylum Pseudomonadota; class Gammaproteobacteria; order Pseudomonadales; family Pseudomonadaceae; genus Aquipseudomonas; species Aquipseudomonas migulae_A. The sequence goes on from NZ_BDAG01000060.1 coordinate 15,358, forward strand.
ACCCGCCTCCGCCTCGGAGGCCCACACGCTGAAAAGGATCTGAGCATGTTCAAACTCGCAGCACTCACCCTTGCCGCCCTGACGCTGAGCACCGCCGCCCACGCCGATGCCGATCTGAAGCTGGGCAGCACCGAGCGCGTCACGCGGCTGTTCGCCTACCCCAACAACTGCAACGTGATCTGCTTTCGCAACTGGACGCTGGAGCAAACCGTCGAGCATTACCTGACGCAAAGCGTGCAGCGCGATGGTTACAAAGATGCGAAGGTGCAGGTCAAAACCGATAACGATCAGCTCTATGCCGCCATCACCGGGGTGCCCAGAGGCTATGAAAAGCCGTTGGCGGCGCTGCTCGATGCAGGCGATCTGGCCTACACCGGCGCCAGCAAGCTGAATGCCGACGGCAAATGGGCCTACAGCTGGTATTTGTTCCTGCCGCTGGGCATGGCGCTGGAGAACCGTAGAAGCGTCGAATTGCTGCACTTCCCGCCCGATTACTCGCTGACCCAGGCCCAGGACTACCTGGAGTCCAAGACAACCGATCGTTGGGCCACGCTGCTGACGGTCAACGGGATCGCTGCCGATCAGACGCCGGCTTTCCAGACCATCATCGACATCGCGCCGATTGCCGCGCCATCCAACGCCGGCAAGGATCTGGAAGGCGTTTACGATTACTTCAAGGACTACCAGACCACCATGGTCAAGGAAGTCAGCCAGAACGCCAGCGGTACCGCGCTGCCGATGGTTGCTTTCGGTGCGCCAGTGCGCAACTGGATCAAACAGCAATACGGGCCGACCGTGAACGTGCTGGGCCTGGTCAGCATCAGTCCGAAGGACGGGGTGAAAGTGCCGGTGTTGGGTTCCAACCACCCGAGTTATATCTGGTACGCCGCCGACCCGGACAGCTATACCGGCAAAGATCCCCAGGCCCAGGCCGACGCGGCGGGCCTGAAAGTCATGGGCCAGGACTTGAGTGCCGCGTGCTGGCAGGCCGCCATGGGCCGCGACCCGGACAGCAATCCAGACATTGAACTGAAAAGTTGCACCCAAACCTGGCAGGTGGCCCAGGCAGATAAGACCTGCGAGCTGTTCTACACCTCGATTCGCAACCTGACGCCCGGGCAAGCCGCCGCCAAGTGCGCGACAACACCGATCAAGTCTCAACTCAAACAGCTCAAGGTCCCGGCGCCTGCGACCGCGATACCTGCTCCGCCTTTGTAAAATGCTGAACAGCGTTCCTGCGTGAGCCTTGGCTGACGTGGGAACGCGCGTTTCTCCTCTGTCAGTTATGACAGTAGACCGGTTGTTTCTTTTGCGAGAGTCTTGAGGCGTACCCATGTGCTGCAGGGCTGACAGGATGTCAGCTGACGGAGGTCGCAGCACCCCGCCGACAAGGATTGTTATGAGAGCCCACGCCGATCAAGGAATCCCACCGCCATCCAATGGCATCTACCCATTTCCAGAGTTGCCCCTTCGCCTTGGATTCCCGTCCATAAATGACTTTAAAACCATCCACAACGCTCGAGGGGAGGCCATCGGGGTCGCAGCCCTGCGCGATTTCCCCCGCCTGAGCCGGATGTGTCGTGTTTCCGGTCATCTGCTGCCCTATCGCTGCCGATATACCCGACAACTGGCGCCGGGCATCCATGTTCACGATCCACTTTTCTGCGGCCTGCTTAGCCACGCCTGCGACCCCAATGCCTTTCTCGACATGAGCGAGCTGTGGTTATGGGCGCTGAAAGACATCAATAAGGGCGATCGGCTGATGATTGATCTTGCCGCAACGGAAGACAAACTGCAGCGGCAGTTCGCCTGCCGCTGCAGTTGTCCTGGCTGCCGGGGCTGGATCACCGGCTACGACGAGTTGCCGAATGCCAATGGCCAGCTGTTTTTACAGAACCGCCGCCGACGGCGCCCGGGCTGAGGGTTTTATTGCGCCTCGACCGGGCGCAAACGGTACTGTGGCGGTAACTGCTCGAAACCGCTGATGCTGGCGTTCAGGCTCTTCCACCGGCCATCCTTGATGCCGTAGATGCAGCCGTGAATCGACAGCTTCTGCCCACGATGCCAGGCGTTTTGCACAATGGTGGTGTGCCCGACGTTGGCCACTTGCTGGATCACGTTGAGTTCGCAGAGGCGGTCGACCCGCTCTTCTTCCGTCGGCAACAGGGCCAGTTCTTCGCGTTTTTCGTAGTAGAGGTCGCGAATCGAACGCAACCAGCCGTCGATCAGGCCCAACTGACGGTCCTGCATCGATGCGCGCACGCCACCGCAGCCATAGTGGCCGGTAACAAGGATGTGTTTGACCTTGAGCACGTCGACCGCGTACTGAATCACCGACAGGCAATTGAGGTCGGTGTGCAGCACCACGTTGGCCACGTTGCGGTGGACGAACAGGTCGCCAGGCAGCATGCCAACAATCTCGTTCGCCGGTACGCGGGCGTCGGAGCAGCCGATCCAGAGGAATTCCGGCGTTTGCTGACGGGCCAGTTTGGCGAAGAAGTCAGGATCTTCTTTGGTGATCGCGTCAGCCCAGCGCTCGTTGTTATCAATCAGATCTTGTAATTCGTTCATGCAATGAAGCCTCGAGAATGATGCGCTGCTTTGACAGACAACCGTCCGTCGAGGTCACGCGCGAGATGCAGATTGCCGCTGATGCATATTACCTGCACTCCATGGCGGTGGAATTCTGAGGAGCCCAGTGGGTCCACCGTAGTAAGGCCCACAGTATGAGGAATTGCCATGACTGATTCACGACGTCCGTACGATGCGGCGCAACCCGAGCCCATCGACGACAACGAAGACCGCATGGGTTCGATACATGAGCTGGATTTCGACGAGGAAGAACCCAGCGCCAAAATCGGCGATGAACTGACGGAAAACGAGCGCGAGCGACTAATGCCACGGGGGCGCGTGCGTGAAGCAGGCATGACCGGCGCCTCGACCGCTGACCATGAGTCCACCGACGATGACATGAGCCCGGAAACCCTGATCCGTGAAGACGGTGCTCGGGATGCCCATGAGGCAGGTGAAGGTGGCCAGGCCGATTGGGATTTGAGCATTGTCGATGAAGATGACATTGGCGGGGGCAATGGTCTGGATGAGGAGGAATTGGCGAAGCAGGATCCGATGGATGGGAGTCGGTGATCTATCTGAATGACCGGATTTTCGCGTAGGAGCTGCCGAAGGCTGCGATCTTTTGATCTTTCATAGTCGCGGCACGTAAAGATCAAAAGATCGCAGCCTTCGGCAGCTCCTACCGGGGTTCAATCCACCAAAGTGCAGGCCATGACCACGGCATCTTCCCGCCCGCCAACCGCAGGATAATAATCCCGACGCCGTCCAATTTCGTTAAACCCATACCGCTCATACAACCTAAACGCCGACCGATTGCTGTCGCGCACTTCCAGAAAACATTCCCGAGCCTCAGCCTTATAGGCAATCGACATCAGGTGCTCCAATAGCGTCAACCCCAGTCCACGCCCCTGATTTTCCGGTTTGACGGTGATATTCAGCAGGTGCGCTTCATCAAGAATGATCTGCACCACGCCGTGCCCGACCTGCTGCTGCCCTTCAAACATCAGCCAGATCTGGTACTTGCCCAGCCCATCGAGAAAAATCCCACGGGTCCAGGGATGGCTGTACGCCGCGTATTCGATTTTCAGCACAGCGTCCAGGTCCGCCTCGGTCATCGGGCGAAACGATACAGCGTCACTCATTTGATTCTTTCCAGCGCGCCATTAGCCGACGCATGGCTTGCCAGACATCAGCCTTACGCTGTGGCTCTTCCATTAATAATTCCAGACCCGGCAGGGCCCAGACCGTACCCAGGCCGTCGACCTGGAGTTCACGGTTGAAGGATTCGGCATTCGCCTCACCGGCGAAACGCACCGCCGGCAAGCCAATCAGCCACACGCAGACGCACGGCGCGTCTTCCAGTCGGGCCGACAGAAAACCTTGCACGAAGTCACGGGCTACTTCCGGTCCCTGGTCCATCGTGCCTCGGGCCAGCAGCGGCCAGCGCACCGGCTCGCCGACGATCTGCGGGCTGTCCGGCAGACCGGCGGCGCGCAGCATGTCCTTGAGCAACAGATAAGCGGGGTCGCGGGTCTGGAAGGTTTCGCCTGTGGGTAACTCCACCAGCAGCAGACAGCGACCGGCGCGCAACAATTGCAGGGCGAATCGCGGGGGCGGCACTACTGGCGCCTTGACCGCGACCGGTGCCTCCTCTTCTTCAACCTTGGCGTTGTCACGCGTGCTGGCCAACGATGGCCGCGGCACCTCGATTTTCACCCGTTCGGCCGGCTTGACCACAGGCTCCGCGGGCGCATCGACCACTGGCGCCAGCGCCACCGGTGCGACGACCAATGGCTCAGGCATCTCCAGCAGCTCGGGCCGCGAAGGCGCGGCAAAGGGCAATTCAGTGCGCGGCAGCCAGTTGACCACCTGCATGGCGGTCAAATAAGCGCGACGACGGGACTCGATAAGCAAAGGTCGGCCACTTGTGGATAACTAATAGTGCGCTGATTCTACCGCCCTTCGCTCAAGATCGCTCACGCTGTTGATCGATAGACCTCACCGATAGTCTTTCTACCTATGAAAAATGGTGACAGCCCGTCCCGAGAGTGAATCGCATCGGTCCCGATGCAGTACAATCGCGGCTTTTAATCGCCAACCAGCCGGCCATTCCGATGATCGAACCCAAGCGCGTCTTGCGCGCCCTCGCTGAACACTGGGCACTTCTGGAGCCACTGTGCGAGCACTTCGACCAAGGCACACTGAGCCTCAACGAACTGCGCACGCAACTGGCCGCCCAGCAACTCGACAGTACGCCGCAGGACATCACCAGCCTGCTGGACGTGTGGATCCGCCTCGACATTCTGGTTCCCGTGGCAAAAAGCCCGAACCGTTTCGAGCTCAACGCGCAGATCCACGACTTCCTCGCTTACCTGCGACGTGAGCACCGTCTGGGCCTGTGCCTGGAAATCGAAGCCTATCTGCGTCACCTCGAACGCCTGGCCGGTTATATCCAAGACGCCTTCGACATCCGCGACAGCCATGACCTGGCGCGCCAGTTACGCCTGCTCGACATGCGCGTGCGCGATGTGCTGAAAAAGCTCGCCAACGACGAACAGGCCCTGGTGGCCGTGGCCGAACGCGCCAAGACCAGCGACCGGCAGATCCCGCTGCGTCAGCGTTACGCCGAAGTGCTGGCGACCTGGGACGAATACGTCGAGCCGATGATTCAGTTGGTGAACGCCGACGGCGCCTTCGAACAAGGTGTGCGCAAGGTCGAAAACGTGCTGTTGAAGATGCTCACCGAGCAGCAGCGCCTCGGCCACCTGGTCGACGACGACATGCTGCTGCGCACCCACGCACGCATTCTCGAAATGCAGACCAGCGCCCAGCTGACCTTGCGGCATGCCCGCGAATTGCTGCTGCCGCTGCGTGAAGAAGCCCGTCGTCACAACGCCGTGACCCGTGGCGCGGCGCTGGCCTTGTCGGCCATCCGTCGCAAAGGCATCGATGCGGTGCCACAAGCGGCGATGCCAATGTTCACCCGGCCGCAAAGCACCTTCCTCGGCAGCGCCAGTCAGGTCGAAGCCTACGTTTACGCGCTGGCCCGTTTCGAGCCGAAACCGGCGCGCTTCCCCAAGGCCCACAAGACCCAGAAAGGCGAAGCGCCGCGCGCGCCACGCACCGTACGGGAAATGCTCGAACGCTGCGAAGACGCCCTGCCGATGCCGGACCTGATGACCTGGCTGCTGGAGCAGGAGCCGGACGGCGCCACCGACGAATTGCTGTACTGGTTCTCGCGCCTGTCGCGGGAAAAGCGCTTTAAACGCGAGCGTCTGGAACGCCGCGATTACCACACTCACGAGCATCAGGTCAGCCTGCGCTCCTTCGCCCTGCTCTCGGCCCGCGATAACGCCGCCGAGGATTCTGCGAGCATCCCACATGCATCTTGATCTATCCGAACTGTCCCAGCTGGCGCCGATCTTTCGCGAGCTGTTCAAGGGCTACCACGTCAGCCGCCGCGATCCGGAGCTGTACGCGCAACTGTCGAACTTTCAGGATCAGTACCGCACGCTGTTCAAGGCGCTGGGCTTTGAACTGGTCTGCGACACCCGTGGTTTCTACTACTTCGTGCCGGACCTCGCCGCCGCAGCGGTGAACAAGACGGCGCAACGTCTGGCGCTGTTTACTTTCATCCTCGTCGAGCATCTGGCGGATCAGGGCCGTGACCCGATCGCCGTGCTCGACGGCGGCAGCCTCGGCCGCGATGAATTACCGTCGTTGCTGGAAAAGTACCGCGACCTGTTCATCCAGGCCGAAGTGCAGACCGTCGAAGAACTTGAAGAAAAAATCATGCGCCGCATGACTCAGCTCGGTTTCGCCAGCGAAGAAAACGGCGTCTACCGTTTCCTGCCGCCGATGCACCGTTTCCTCGATGTTTGCCTGTCGGTTCAGCAGGACCGTGACCTGGCGGCCAGCCTGCACAGCGTATTGCCGCTGCCGGTCCCGGTTTTGATCGACGATGACAGCGACGAAAAACTTTTGGAAACCGATGACCCGCTCGACTTGAGCGACTTCGCTGAAGAAAGCGAAGCAGACGCCCTGGCCCGCGCCATTGCCGAAGAACAGGAGACCGACGCATGAGCAAGGAACGCTACGGCATTCGCCGCTTCGCCCTTTTGAACACCGCCGGTTACAGCCTCGGCCTGTTTCCGCTGGAAGAACCGCTGTCGGTCTACGGCGCGAACAACCTCGGTAAATCCGCCTCGATCAACGCGCTGCAATTCCCGATTCTGGCGCGCATGTCGGACATGAGTTTCGGCAAGTACAGCCTGGAACAATCCCGGCGCTTCTACTTCGCCTCGGACACCAGTTACATCCTGGTGGAAGTCTCGCTGCCCCACGGTCCGCACGTGATCGGCGTGGTCGGTCGCGGCCCGGGCGGTGGTTTCGGCCATCAGTTCTTTGCCTATGCCGGCAAACTGGACCTGGCGCATTACCAGAAAAACGACACCTGCCTGCGCCAGAAAGAACTGTTCACCAACCTTGAGCGCGAAGGCCTGAAAGCCTACGAACTCAAGCCGGATGAACTGCGTCGTTTGCTGGTGGGCGGCCACACGTCGATCCCGCTGGACCTCACGCTGATCCCGCTGCGCTCCACCAGCGAACAGAGCCTGAAGACCTTCCGCGCCCTGTTCATCAACCTGCTGCACATGCGCGAAATCACCGCAGCCAAGCTCAAGCAGCTGTTCCTCGATGCCTTCGAACACAGCCTGCGCTCCGGCAGCGTCGATTACATCGCCGCGTGCGAAGAAGCGTTCCGCGATGTACGACGCATGGAGCAGGACTACAACTCGCTGGTCACCGCTGGCCCGTTGGTTGAAGCGCTCGCGGCAGGCGTGACCCAGCGCAATATCTTGCGCGGCAAGCTGCACCGGATCTCACCGCTACTCGACTCACTGCTCGGCACTTGGTCGGACTACGCCAGTGCGCGCAAGGAAGAGCTGACGATTCAGGCCGAGCACTACCGCAACGAACAGGACGCGCTGCAAAACGATCAGCGTGGCGGCACTCAGGAACTGATGCGCCTGGAGCGGGAAATCAGTGGCATCCAGCGCTGGCTCGGTGAATTGTCGGCGCTGAAGAATCGCTTCGCGCTGGTCGATGACGTCAAAGTGCTCGAGCAGCAGTTGCTCGCGGCCAAGGACGCTCACGATGAACTGGCCGGTGCGCTGGCGCAGTCGCGGCAGTTCTCTGCCGAAGACCTCGAAGAACGTCTGCGGGATCTGGAAAAGCGCCTGAAGTCGGTGAAACAGCAACTCGATCATGCCGACAACAACAGCTACGCCCGCCTGCGCGAAGAATTTTCGCAACAGGACGTCGAGCGCCTGATGCGTCTGTTCAACAGCGCACTGTTCAGCCTGCCGCTGGGCGAACACGGGATTGCGCTGGACGAGGACGGTCAGTGGGTCAAATCCATGGAGCTGATCCTCGACGGTTTCAAAGGCGAGCGCTTCGAAGTGCCGGGCCTGTCCATCGACCTCTCGCACATCGAACCTCCGGCGTTGCAAGCGCTGGCTGACCGCGCCGCGTTGCGTGACCAGAAAGAGCGGCTGGAAAAAGAACTCAAGCAGCTCAAAACCCAGGCGGCCGTGGCAGCCGATCGCGCCGCGAGCAAAACCCAGACCGAAGCGCTGTACCAGCAAGTGCTGGATGCGCAGAAAGCCCTGGAGGATTTCCGTCGCTCGCAAACCCTGAGCGCCGAAGAAGGCGACAAGCTTGAGCAGCTGGCGCAAATGGAAGCCGCGCAGGACGAGTTGAAGCGTTCCAGCGACGCCTTCACCGAACGCGTCCAGCAACTGTCGGCCAAGCTGCAATTGGTCGGCCGTCAGATCGGCGACATGGAAGCCAAGCAACGCACCCTCGACGACGCCCTGCGCCGCCGTCAGTTGCTGCCGGCAGACCTGCCGTTCGGCACGCCGTTCATGGACCCGATCGACGATTCCATGGACAACCTGCTGCCGCTGCTCAATGACTATCAGGACAGTTGGCAAGGCTTGCTGCGCAGCGACGGGCAGATCGACGCGTTGTACGCCCAGGTGCGCCTCAAGGGCGTGGCCAAGTTCGACAGCGAAGACGATATGGAACGTCGCCTGCAACTGTTGATCAACGCGTATGCACACCGCACCGACGAAGCCCTGACCCTCGGCAAGGCACGCCGCGCTGCCGTCACCGACATCGCCCGGACGCTGCGCAACATCCGCAGCGACTACGACAGCCTCGAGCACCAACTGGCGCTGTTCAACCGCGAGATCAACAAGCGCCAGGTCTCTAACCTGCAGAGCTTCCGTATCGTCCTCGCGCCGAACAAGGAAGCGTTGAAGCACATCGACCAGATCATCCACAGCGCCGGCCAGTACGAAGAAGGCGAAACCCTCTCCGTATTCGACCTGAGCCAAAGCGCCGATCAGGACAACAAGAACGAAGAAGCCAAGGAATACCTGGCGCGTCTGGTGGCGGCGAACCACAACCAACTGGGCCTCAAGGACTTGTTCGAACTGGCGTTCGAGATCACCAAAGTCAACGGTCAACCGGTGATTCACACCGACATCGATGGCGCAGCGTCCAACGGCACCACGATGACCATCAAGGCGCTGACCAACATGTACTTGTTGCTGCACTTGATGGACCGCGACCAGGCCGGCCGTGTACGCCTGCCCTACTACCTCGACGAGGCGGCGGACATCGACGAGAAGAACCAGGCAGCGCTGCTGGAAACCAGTCTGCAACTGGGCTTCGTGCCGATTCTGGCGAGCGTCAAGCCGCAGGTCTGCGCCAGTGTGGCGATTGACCTGGAAGGCGGCAGCGGGCCGAACGGGATCTACATTGACGAGGCGGACTGGAAATACATTCGTCGTCACGATGAGGTGAAGGCTGCCGTTAACGTTGAAGCGGACGAGCCGGAACTGGATGCGGTCTGATTTGCGTTAATCGAAGGCAATAAAAAGGCCGCGATCCAAATGGATCGCGGCCTTTTTTATGGCGTGGCGTTCGTTGTGAACTTTAGGGCCTCTTCGCGAGCAAGCCCGCTCCCACATTTGATTGATGTCGTACACAAATGCCAGACCGACATAGATCCAATGTGGGAGCGGGCTTGCTCGCGAAGGCGGCCTCACAGACGCCCCCTCAACTTCCTGCTATTTACCGAGCGATATCTTCGGTGCCCAGGTCAGCCATTCATCTTCAAACTTGTCGAACAACGGAAACGTCTGCTCAGGCCGTGCCGGACTGCCCATACGATCACCGTCCGGGGTGGCGAAAGCGATACCACCCTGAATCAGCGTCTCCAGCGATTCGGTGCGCACCGTCGCCCCCTTGAACAAACCGTAGTCGAAACCAAAACCGCTGGTGTTCCAGAAACGTGTGCCGCTGCGCACCAATGGTGCGTACTTCGGTTCGATCAGAATGTGCACCAGAACACGGTCAGCGGTCTGGCCCAGTTCATAACCCGTCACCTTACCCACGGTGACCTCGCGATACGTCACCGGCACACCGGTTTTCAACGAACCGCGCCGAGCGGCGCTCAGGACCAGGCTTAAACCGGCTTCCTGTTTGGCGGTTTCCGGTGGGCTGGCGAGGGCCACGAAGTTCTTCTGCGGACCAAGATTTTTCGCGGCCGGCTGCACTTCGATGTATTGGCCTGTGACCAGGGTTTCGAGGTTAGAGGTCTTGATCAGACCCAGCTCGGGCTTGACCACCCAGAACTGACTGCCAACCCGGGCAATGCGCTCCGGCACTTCGGTGATCCGCGCGGTGAGCAGCACCGATTGCAGATCATCGCTGAGGTCGACGTCTTCAATCTTGCCGACATCCAGGCCTTTGAATTTCACAGGGGTGCCGCTGCGCAAGCCATCGGCGCGATCGACCTTGATCGTGACCACGGTGCCTTTCTGGTTGGCCTCGTCATGACTGGCGAACAGACGGAAACGTGGAATGCGCTTCTGCAATGGCGCTTTGGCTTGCGGGGTTTCGAAGGCGATGCCGCCGGCCATCAGGCTTTGCAGCGACTCACTTTTGACCTGGATTCCACCGGTCAGCCCACCCGTGAGCGTAATACCGCTGGCGTTCCAGAAACGGGTCGATGCGTTGACCAGTCCCTCATATTCCTTCTCGATGTGTACACCGATCACCAACTGTTTTTTCTTGCGCGAGAACTGATAGCTCTGGACCGAACCGACCTTGACCTGCTTGTAGAGAATCGGGCTGCCGACTTCCAGTGAACCGAGGTTCTCGGTGAACAGCACCAGGTGCAGGCCCGGTGCCCGCAAGTCGAGCGGCGGCGCCTTCGGTCGTGCCACGAACTCACGCTGCGGTGCGGCACCCTTGTCACCTGGACGCACGGCAATGTAGTTACCTTTGACCAGCGCTTCGAGACCGGTAATGCCTGCGAGGGAGATTGAGGGTTTGACCACCCAGAACTGGGTGCCGTCAACGAGGTAATCCTCAGCCAGCGGATCAAGGGTCAATTCCGCGGTGGCACTGGACAGATCAGGATCGATCTTGAGCGCTTTCAGCGTGCCGACCTGAATGCCTTTGTACATCACCGGCGTCCGGCCGGCCTGCATGCCTTCGAAGTCGCTGAGTTTGACCTTGACCCGAATACCGGCGGCGGCGGCATCGAAGTCTTCATAGAGACGGAACGGCAGGCTCGGATCGGTGGGCGGGCTGTCCTTGCGGTTCTCCGGCGTCGCGAAGGCGATACCGCCGGCGACGATGCTGGCCAGGGATTCACTGCGTACTTTCACGCCGGACAGGTTAGCGTCGATGCTGATGCCGCTGGCATTCCAGAAACGTGTGTGTTTGCGCACCAGCTTGGCGTAGGTGGGCTCGATGAACACCTTGAGCTCAACGGTACTTTGGTCCTCGGACAACAAGTAGCTTTTGATCTGCCCGACCCGGATCTGCTTGTAGAACACCGGGCTGCCACGGTTCAGCGAGCCGAGGCGATCTGCCTTGATGGTCAGGTGCAGACCGGGCTGGGCGTCAGACAGCGGCGGCTCTTCGGCCAGCGCCTTGAACTTGCGCGTGGGCTCCCCTTCGCCCGGACTGACCGCGACATAGTTACCGGAGACCAGGGTTTCCAGCCCTGTGATGCCGGCCAGGGTCACGCTCGGCTTGACGAGCCAAAAGCGTGTGCTGGTGCGCAGGTATGGCTCCACGTCCTTGTTCATCTCGACGGTGGCAATCACCCCTTTGGAGGCGCCTTCGTCGTCGAGCGTGAGGGTTTTCACCTTGCCGACCGACATGCCTTTGTAAACGACTTCAGTCTTGTTGGCCTGAATGCCTTCACCACTTTCGAAACGCACCTGAATCTCGATGCCGGTTTCGCTATAGGCACGCCAACCGAGCCAGCCGCCAATGATCAGGGCGATCAGAGGCAAGACCCAAATGGCGGACCAGTTCGAGGCCGGTCGGGTTTTCGCTGTAGGCAAATCAGTCATGGTCGTCGTCCGACTCCGTGTTATCCCAAATCAGTCGGGGATCGAAAGTTACTGCGGCAAGCATCGTCAGAATCACCACACTGGCGAAAGCGATGGCGCCAAGATTGGCTTCGACGCTGGCAAGCCGTCCAAAATTGACGACCGCCACCAGGATGGCGATCACAAAAATATCGAGCATCGACCAGCGGCCGATGAACTCGATAAAGCGGTACATCCAGATGCGTTGGCGTGCCGAAAGTGGCTGGCGGCGCTGCACCGAAAACAGCAGCAAGGCGATGCCCACCAGTTTGAACGTCGGCACCAGGATACTGGCGATAAACACCACGGCGGCGATGGGAATCATGCCGTGCTGAACCAACTGGATCACACCGGACATGATGGTGCTGGGGTCGCCCTGACCAAGAGAGCTGACCGTCATGATCGGCAGGACGTTGGCCGGGATATAGAGCAGCGCTGCCGTCACCAGCAGCGCCCATGTGCGCATCACACTGTTCGGGCGGCGCGCGTGAACCAGCGCACCACAACGAGTGCAGACCTGCTCGTCGGTGTCAGCGTCCTGCTTGTTCAACTCATGGCATTCGGTACAAATCAGAATGCCTGCATCAATCGCCCGCATGGGCATCCTCTCCTGATAAAGCCTGCCAGATCTGATGAGGCGACATCACAACCTCCAGCCAAACCTGGACCAACAACAAACCGATAAAGCACGCCAGGCCGAGACCGACAGTGATTGCTGCCATATCTGCCAGTTTGACGATCGCCACCAGAACGCCCATGAGGTAAACCTCGAGCATCCCCCAGTCTCGTAGATGGTGATAAATTCGATAAAGCAGCAAACCGTAACTACGGCCGACATCAAAACGAATACTTAGCAGCACGGCCAGCTGGCAGAGCAGCTTGAGTAGCGGAATTCCCATGCTGCACAGAAACACGATGACCGAAACACCTTGCATCCCGGTATCGAACAGGCCAACAACGCCGGTCCAGACAGTGTCTTGTGACGACTGCCCGAGTAGATTGAGCTGCATGATGGGTAAAAAGTTCGCAGGGATGTACAACAACAGTGCGGCGATGACCAAGGCGAGACTACGTTGCACAACATTGTGCCGATGGGCGTAGAGCTCGTAACCACAGCGCGGGCACAGGGCTTTCTCGCCATGGGCGAGTTCGGGCTTGCGCATCAGCAAGTCGCACTCATGACACGCCACCAAGTCGTCCAGCGGTAATTCTGACAGCCCGGAGGCGTCAACCGGATCTGGCATAAAGGCTATGACTCCGAAAAAGTTGGACCTATTCTAGTGTCATGAATCGAAAATAACTGTGCAAATTTGTGCAGGGCCTGATCTGGATTTTATTCCGGGC
>NZ_BDAG01000061.1 GCF_002091715.1 Pseudomonas migulae NBRC 103157
ATAGACTTCCAGAATCTGCCGTCAACCCCTGATTTAGCTTTTCTATCAGGAAGTTCAAAATCACCGCTTATATATAGACGCGCCCGCCTTGAATGCGCAGTATATTGCCCAACACTTGAAACAACTCTTTCGCTCCCTGCCTTGGACGATGCCACGCAATGAATGATCAGCCTCGCAGCCTTGCCTCGACCCTGTTCTCGGTGGGCCTGCTCTTAATAGCCATGGCGTCGATACAGTCTGGAGCTTCCCTGGCCAAAAGCATGTTCCCTGTTATCGGCGCTCAAGGAACGACGACCCTGCGATTGATCTTCGCCAGCCTGATCATGATCGTGCTTCTGCGCCCGTGGCGGGCGAAGCTCACCACAAAGTCCCTGCGTACCGTCATCGTCTACGGAATGGCGCTGGGCGGCATGAACTTCCTCTTCTATATGTCCTTGCGCACCGTTCCTCTGGGCATCGCGGTAGCGCTGGAGTTCACCGGCCCCTTGGCGGTCGCCATCTATGCCTCGCGTCGAGCGATCGACTTTTTGTGGATCGCCTTGGCCGCCATCGGATTGATGCTGTTAATACCGACAGGAGCAACAAGTGCCAGTCTTGATCTGCTTGGTGCGGGCTATGCCCTGGGTGCCGGTGTCTGCTGGGCGCTATATATCCTTTTCGGCCAGAAGGCCGGTGCCGACAACGGCGTACAGACTGCCGCACTGGGGGTGATCATCGCCGCGCTGTTCGTCGCGCCTATCGGCATTGTTCATGCGGGCGCCGCGCTGCTGACGCCATCGTTGATCCCTGTGGCCATCGGCGTTGCCATCCTGTCCACCGCCCTGCCGTATACGCTGGAGATGGTCGCCCTGACCCGAATGCCGGCCCGCACGTTCGGAACACTGATGAGTATTGAACCAGCGATCGGCGCGCTGTCAGGTTTACTGTTCCTCCATGAGTTCCTTTCACTGTCACAGTGGATGGCTATCCTGTGCATCATTCTGGCTTCCGTCGGCGCGACCATGACCATGGGAAGCGCCGCCAAGCCCGCCGTTGCGGCGGATTGATACAGGATTTGACGAAGCTCTGGTATTTACCGCGCATTTAGGCCATGTTTAGGCCCGCAACCCAATGTCATACATGGACTTTTCAAGATAGGGATATCAGAGACGCTTCGAGAGAAAGCGAGTGCAGCCAGACCCGGGCACAAAGATCCGGGGACGCTTTAAGGACAGCAATGAAACGAATTTTGATACTGATCGCCGTACTTGCAGTTGCGGGCTGCGCGGCGACATCGGAAACCCATACCAAACGTGGCAAGAAAGGGTTGCATGTCAACTGTTCCGGGCTCTCGTCATCCTGGGACAAGTGCTACACCAGCGCCGCCAATTCGTGCGCGCCGAAGGGATACAAAGTCATCGCCAAGTCCGGAGATGGCGTGGAAGAACCGGGCGATTACCCGTTTGGTCTCAATCCCGCCGGCTATACCAGCCGCAGCATGATCGTCATCTGCAAATAGGTTGATGCCATCTCTTCAGGTTCGCGGGCCTGCAATCTGACGGCCAATCTCGTCGTAGCTGGACTTCAATACCGTGCGCTGAATCTCTGGGGTAGCGAGCATCCTCGCTACAACCAACGCACCGATGCATTGCGACAGAATGGCCCATGCCAGGCTGTCACTCTCCAGAATCTGCGCCCAACGCTCCTGAAGCCGACAAATCCATTTCTCTGCCTGCTGGCGAATCACCAAGTCTGAACGAGCAATTTCCGCGCCCAATGCCGGCAACGCACAACCGGATTCCGGATGTTCGACATGGGACATGCTCAGGTAGTGCTTCAGGCAGCGTTCGAGCTTTTCACGATCCTGTTTCGCCCCGAGACGTTCCAGACTTTCACACAGCTCTCGCTCGACGATTGAAGCGAACAGTTCATCCTTCGACGAAAAATGACTGTAGAACGCTCCGCCACTCAAGCCAATTGCCTTCATCAAGGCATCGACACCGACCGTAGAGAAACCGGACTTCTTCGCCGACACCGCACTGCTTTCAAGCAGCTTTTCCCTGGTTTCCAGTTTGTGACTGGCCGAGTAACGCATTGCCTTTCCCTCAGGATTGATCGTCTTGACGCCTGCCGAATCGTAGCATAACGTTCGTTTAGTTAACGATCGTTCAGCAAAGGGATCTACCCATGAATAACAAGAAGGTCGTACTGGTTGTTGGCGCAGGTGATGCCACGGGCGGCGCTATCGCCAAACGTTTTGCTCAAGAAGGTTTCGTCGCGTGCGTTACCCGGCGCAGCGCCGACAAACTCCAGCCGTTGGTGGACGTCATTAATGCTGTTGGCGGTGAAGCCCATGGCTTTGCCTGCGACGCGCGCAAGGAAGAGGACGTGATTGCGCTGGTCGAGCAGATTGAAAGCCAGATCGGCCCCATCGAAGCGTTTGTGTTCAATATCGGCGCCAACGTGCCGTGCAGTATTCTCGAAGAAACCGCTCGCAAATATTTCAAGATCTGGGAAATGGCCTGCTTCTCAGGCTTTCTCAATGCCCGTGAGGTGGCCAAGCGCATGGCCAAGCGTCAACGGGGCACGATCCTGTTTACCGGTGCTACCGCCGGTATGCGTGGCGCGGCAGGTTTCGCGGCGTTCGCTGGCGCCAAGCATGGCATTCGTGCGCTGGCCCAGAGCATGGCCCGCGAACTGGGGCCGATGAATATTCACGTCGCTCACGTCGTCGTCGATGGCGCGATCGATACCGATTTCATTCGGGATACGTTCCCTGAGAAGTATGCGACCAAGGATCAGGACGGCATCCTCAATCCCGAGCACATTGCCGAGAATTATTGGTACCTGCACAGCCAGCCTCGCGATGCCTGGACCTTCGAACTGGATCTGCGCCCCTGGAGCGAACGCTGGTAAAGCCCTCCCTACAACAATAATCAGAGAGCATCGACCATGAGCAAAGCCGTGGAGTTCTACTTCGACCTAGGCAGCCCCGCCACCTACCTGGCTTACACCCAACTGCCGAAAATCTGCGCGCAGACCGACAGTCAGCTGATCTACATTCCAATCCTGCTGGGGGGCATCTTCAAAGCCACCGGCAATGCTTCGCCAGCGGCCATCCCGGCCAAAGGCCTCTATATGTTTCAGGACCTGGACCGTTACGCCAAACGCTATGGCGTGCCGCTGAAGTTCAATCCCAACTTTCCCATCAATACACTCATGCTGATGCGCGCGGTCACCGGCATGCAACTGCGCCATCCAGAACGCTTCCAGGCCTTTATCGACTGCCTGTTCCGTGCGATTTGGGTTGAGGGTCGCAACCTCGCTGACCTGGCGACCGTCGCCGCCGTGCTGACGCAGAACGGCTTTGATCCCACTGAAGTGCTGGCTCTGACGGCTGATGAAGACGTCAAAGCCACGCTCAAGAACAACACCGAGAAAGCGGTGCAACGAGGCGTGTTCGGCGCACCCAGCATGTTTGTCGATAACCAGCTGTACTTCGGCCAGGATCGACTGGACTTCATCCGTGAAGCCTTGGCTTAAATCTCGATGACCAACCGCCCCTGAGCCGCGCCCGAAGCGAGCAGCTCATGGGCGGCCTCGGCGGTTTCCAGTGTGAACGTCCGAGGATCCATCAATGGCATCAGCTTGCCCGCCTCTATCAACCGCGCCGTCTCGCGAAGAATCTCCCCGTGATGCTCGCGCCCGACACCGGTGAGCAGCGGCAACAACGTGAACACGCCCGAATACGTTGCCCCGCGAAACGAAAGCGGCGCCAGACTGTGCTGCCCCCAACCGAGGCAACTCAACACATGGCCGTGATACACCCGCGCCGCCTTGAATGATGCGTCCAGGGTTTCGCCACCGACCGTGTCATAGACGATATCGAAGCCCTCCCCATCCGTATGCTGCGCTACATATTCCTCGACCGAAGACTGGCGATAATCGATAAACGTCGCGCCGAAACCTTCAATGATTGCCTGCTTCCCTGCCGAACCTGTAGCAAACACCTGAGCACCGAAGGCCCGGGCAATTTGTATCGCTACATGACCTACACCACCCGCCCCACCGTGAATCAGCACCTTCTGGCCCGGCCGCACCCGCGCCCGATCCACCAATCCTTCCCACGCAGTAATCAGCACCAGCGGCAAGCCCGCCGCTTCACGCAGGCTTAAATTGCCTGGCTTGCGCGCCAGCAACCGGGCATCGACCGCTGCGTATTCCGCCAATGAGCCCTGCGTACCGCCAATTCCGGTGGCCATGCCATAAACCTCGTCGCCCGGCAGCCATCCGGTTACACCCTCCCCCACAACTTCAACAATTCCCGCCAGATCGATGCCCACTGTCGCCGGCAACGGCTGACGTGCATGAGCCGCCTGGCCGGCGCGGATTTTCCCGTCCAGCGGGTTCACCCCGCTGGCCTTGATCCTGACCAGCACCTGCCCCGCTTCGGGCACCGGTCGTTGAATGGAGGCCAAGCGTAGCGGTGCATTAGCCGAGTCGACAATCAGAGCGCGCATTTCAATCAAGTCAGTCATTTCGCCTATTCCCGTCAGAGGTGTCTGTGGGATAAATCTTCCTCCTGTTCACTCATACCGATAAGACGCCATATAGCTATAGTAAGCATGCCTATTTGGCATCAATGAGAAACCCCGTGGACAAACTCAATGCAATGACGATCTTCGTCCGAGTCGTCGAACGCGGCAGCTTTTCTGCCGTTGCCCGAGAGATGCGGACCAGCCAGCCAACCATCAGCAAAGTGTTAAAGGCGCTGGAAACCGAACTGGGTGGAAAACTGATCGCCCGCAGCACCCGTCAGCTTTCCCTGACCGATGAAGGTCAGCGCTACTACGATGAATGTCGACAAATCCTCGCGGCCGTCGATGCAGCTGAGCACAGCTTCCAGTCCGGCAGGGAGCGCATTGCCGGTCACCTGCGCATCGGTTCGTCGGTGAGTTTCGGGCGCTTGCAGATTGCCCCGCGCCTGACAGAATTTCTGACACGCCATCCCGGCATCGAAATTGATCTGCAACTGAGTGATCAAAACCAGGACCTGGTCCGCGAAGGGCTGGACGTCACGATCAGAATCGGCGAGCTGCACGACAGCGGCCTGATCGCCCGCCACATCGGCACCACTCATCGAGTGACCGTCGCAGCGCCGGACTACCTCAAGCAACACGGTCAACCGCGATCACCGGAAGAACTGAGCGGGCACAACTGCCTGCAGTTCAACCTGCTGAACAGTCAGAACCTGTGGAGTTACGACAAAGATGCCCAGCGCCACGAAGTGCGGATCAAGGGCAACGCACAAAGCAACAACTCGGAGGCGATCCGCGAGATGGTGTTGGGGGGACTGGGGATTGCGCTGTCGCCGGTATGGCTGTTCAGCGAGGATTTGAAAGCCGGGCGAGTGATGGCGATCCTGCCGGACTACATTGCGCAGTCGTTGCCGATCCATGCCGTGTCCCCGGCGAATCGTCGCCAATCCGCCAGGGTCAAAGCCTTCGTCGATTACATGAGCCAGGCGCTGCAATCAGCGCCTGAACTCAGGCCGATCAGATAGCGGCCGTTCGAGTGTTCAACCACTCCAGCGCTGCGCCGTCGAGCAACGAACTCAAGCGTTCGCGCACCTCGGCGTGGTACGCGTTGAACCATTGTTTTTCGTCCGACGTCAGCAGCGACGGCTCGAGGCAGCGGGTATCAATCGGGCACAGGGTCAGGGTTTCGAATTTCAGGAACTCGCCGAATTCGCTCTTGCCCGCTTCACGGTTCAACACCAGGTTCTCGATCCGTACGCCCCAGCGGCCCGGACGGTAAGTACCCGGCTCGATGGAGGTGATCATGCCTGGTTGCATCGCGGTTTGTGGTGCCGCCGCGGCTTGGTAGGCAATCACTTGCGGACCCTCATGAACGTTGAGGAAGTAGCCCACGCCGTGCCCGGTGCCGTGACCGTAATCGACGCTTTCCGCCCAGATCGGCGCACGGGCGATGGAGTCCAGCAACGGCGACAAAATGCCCCGAGGGAATTGCGCACGGGACAGCGCAATGACGCCCTTGAGCACTCGCGTGCAATCGCGCTTCTGCTCATCGGTTGGCGTACCGACCGGCACCATCCGCGTGATGTCGGTGGTGCCGCCCAGGTATTGGCCACCGGAGTCGATCAGCAACAGACCGTCGCCTTCGATCACCGCGTGCTCTTCTTCAGTGGCGTGGTAATGCGGCATCGCACCATTGGCATTGAACGCGGCAATGGTGTTGAAACTCAACGACACGTAATCCGGACGACGGGTGCGCGCTGCGGTCAGGTGTTCGTCGATGGTCAGTTCGGTGATGCGTTCACGGCCCCACGCCGACTCCAGCCAGGCGAAGAATTCGCACAGCGCCGCGCCATCCTGCTCCATGGCCTTACGGATGTGCTCGGCATCGGCCAGGCTTTTCTGCGATTTGGCCAATGTCGTCGGGTTCAGGCCTTCGACCAGTTTCACGCCGCTGTTCAGGTTCTCCAGCAAACCGGCGGTGACGCGTGCCGGATCGACTTGCAGGCTCGCGCCGCTCGGCACCGCACGCAAGGCGTCGGCCACTTCGCTGTAGTCGCGCAGGGTTACGCCGTCCTGTTCGAGGATCGCGCGCAGCTCGGCGCTGACTTTGCTCAGGGCCACGAACAGGGTGGCCTGTTGCTGGCTGATCAGCGCAAAGGAAACGAACACCGGGTTGAACGACACATCGCCGCCGCGCAGGTTGAACAGCCAGGCGATGTCGTCGAGGGTGGCGATGAAATGCCAATCGGCCCCCCGCTCTTTCAACACCTCGCGCAGGTTGGCGAGTTTCTCACCACGGCTGACCGTCGCCTGAGGCGGCAAGTGCTGATAGATCGGTTCGTTGGGCAGCGTCGGGCGATCGCTCCAGACTGTGCTCAACAGATCGATGTCGGTACGCAGACGGGCGCCGCGCTCCTCCAGTTTGCCACCCAGCGTACGCGCCGAGGCCACGGCCATCACCGCACCGTCCACCGCGACGACGCCGCCTTCAGGGGTTTGCTCGGCCAGCCAGTCCAGCGGCCCGGGCTGACCCGGTTGCAGCTTGACCAGTTCGATGCCACTGCCCTTGAGTTCCTTGGTCGCTTGCTCCCAATAACGGCTGTCCGCCCAGACGCCGGCGAAATCCGGTGTCACGATCAGCGTGCCGACCGAACCGTGGAAACCCGACAACCATTGCCGCCCCTGCCAGTAACCCGGCAGGTATTCCGACAAGTGTGGGTCGGCCGACGGCACCAGCAGGGCATGAATCCCCTCCCGACTCATCAGCTCGCGGGTGTGCGCCAGGCGCTCGGGCACCGATCCGTTGATCGAAGGCTGCGTACTCATCATGTCTCCTGCTAATCACTTCATCATTATTGTTGAGTGCCGATCCCGGTCGGCGCTTTAAGACGCTACTGCCAGAACGCCGGAGCACTGGCGCAGGCCGCTTTGATCAGTTGTGCCGCCTGGTCGATATCCTGATCGGTGGTGAAACGTCCCAGGCTCAAGCGGATAGTGCGGCTCGCCGAGCGGGCGTCATGCCCCAGGGCCAACAGCACGTGGGAGGGAGCATTGCTGGCGGAGTTGCAGGCCGAGGTCGCGGAAAACGCGATCGAGGCACTCAACGCCGCGGAATTGAACTCGCCTTCGTTGAAGGTCAGGCTCAGGGTATGAGGAATGCGCTGGGTCGGACTGCCATTGAGGCGAACGCCTGAAATGCTCAGCAGAGGTTCGAGCAGACGTTCACGCAGACGCACGATCCTGGTTTTCTCTTCATCGAACACTTGTGCCGCCAACGCGAACGCTGCCCCCATGGCAGCAATCTGATGAGTCGCCAACGTACCGGAACGCAAACCGCCTTCGTGGCCACCGCCGTGAATCTGCGCCTGCAAACGTTGCTGCGCGCGAGGCCCGACATACAACGCACCGATGCCTTTGGGGCCGTAGATCTTGTGCGCCGAAAACGACATCAGGTCCACCGGCAACCGAGTCAGGTCGATCGCCACTTTCCCCGCGCCCTGAGCGGCGTCGACATGGAACAGTGCATCGCGGGCGCGCACCACTTCGCCAATGGCCGCGATGTCATTGAGCGTCCCCAGTTCGTTGTTGACCAGCATCAGCGACACCAGAAAAGTGTCCTCGCGCATCGCCTCGCTGACGGCTTGCGCGGTGATCAAACCTTCCTCGTCCGGCACCAGATACGTCACCGCAACACCCGCGTCCTGCAATTGCTTCGCCGTGTCGAGAATCGCCTTGTGTTCGATCTGGCTGGTGATGACATGGCCCCCGGTCATGCCCCGGGCCTGGGCCACGCCCTTGAGGGCGAGGTTGTTCGATTCGGTGGCGCCAGAGGTCCAGACGATCTGGTCTGCTTGCGCGCCGACCAGTTCGGCCACCTGCTGCCGCGCCTGCTCGACCGTTTGCCGGGCCTGCTGGCCGAACGCATGGGAGCTGGACGCCGGGTTTCCGAAGTTGCCGGAGAAACCCAGACACTCGACCATGACGTGGATGACCCGCTCATCCACCGGCGTGGTGGCGGCGTAATCGAAATACAACGGACGTTTATTCATAAAAGACTCGCAGAGCTTGTTCCGGGATCAGGTGCTGGGAACCAGTCAACCAGCAATACCTGATCGGATGCGTAATAGAAGTACGACTTCATTGAAAAGTGCGTAGGAACGCTCCTGAAGTCGAGCTTAACAGGCATCGGGCAACCGGATGAAGCAATGCGTCAGCTAAAGCTTTCGAGCAACAACGGATACAACGAAACCACCAGCAGCGCGGCCATGCCCCAGTTGAACAGGCGTAACCAGCGACGATCCTTGAGTACGTTGCGCAACAGCGTGCCGCACGCCGCCCAGACACCGACGCTCGGCAGGTTGATCAGGGCGAAGACCGCCGCAATCACGACCACATTGGTGAAATAGCCCTGCATCGGTGTGTAGGTGCTGATCGCACCGATGGCCATGATCCACGCCTTGGGATTGACCCACTGGAACGCCGCCGCGCCGAGGTAGCTGATCGGTTTGCTCTCCCCCTGTTCGCCGTCGGATACCGGCCCGGAATGGGCGATTTTCCACGCCAGGTACAGCAAATACGCCGCGCCGACATAACGCAGCACGGTGTAGAGCAACGGATAGGTTTGAAACACCGCGCCCAGGCCGAAACCGACTGCCACGACGAGCACAAAGAAGCCGCAGGTAATGCCAAGCATATGGGGGATGGTGCGGTTAAAGCCGAAGTTCACACCCGATGCCAGCAACATTGTGTTGTTAGGGCCGGGAGTGATTGAGGTGACGAGGGCAAACAGGGCAAAGCCCAGCAGCAGATCGAGCGAGAGCGTCATCGGTGGCAGTCCATCAGGGTCAGTCAGGTACTGACCCTATCGCACACCCCGGGGGAAACCCATGGACAGTTGCATGAAACTTCGAGCGGTACAGTCGCTCAGCTTGGACGGCCGTGAAGCTGGACAGCACGCTCGGCGTTCATCTCGCCTTGTTTGTCGAAACTGAAGGACTTCTGCGGTTCGCCAAGCAATTCAGCTTTTTTGGCGTGGTATTCGTCGAAAGACAAGCCGCGACGATTCAACGCTTCCAGCGCCAGTTCCCGGGTTTCTTCAGCGGTATAGGGCCGCAACTCCGGAGACACATGGCTGGCACAGCCGGCGAGAACGGAGACCGCGAGCAACAAGAAAGTGGTGAGTAGGGTTTTCATGATGTGGCGTCCTGGCATCTGGGTTCGGGGCAATGAACACAGGCTACCCGCGCCTTTCGATGAGCAGAAATCAACGCTTTCGATAGTGGGTATTGAGACCCGTTGCAGGCGCCGGCTTGCTGGCGAGGACGGCCGTAAGAACACCGTATGACTCTAGGGCCTCATCGCCAGCAAGCCGGCGCCTACAAGGGACGATCATATTTCTTAATGATCTATAAATATCAAACAATGTTCTTTTGAGGAATAACAAAGAGCCTTTATAACAACCCCATCGCCTTTAACAACTGTTGCCCACGCAACTGTTTGCCAGGCAACAGTCATTCAACAAACAGTCCTTCAAATCGAACAGCGCGCGTTCATCAATACGCTGCAAGCCACGGAAAACAAGGGCTCGATGGATTGGTACAGCTCTTGCTCAAGCCCTGTGACTACTCACTGCTCGCTGAGCAACTGTTTAAAAAAGGAACTGATCATGTCGCGTCCATTGAAAGTCGTTGCCCTGTCCGGCGGTACCTGGCGGCCGTCCCGCACCTTAGTGCTGACCCAGGCGCTGTTGGCCGAGCTGGCCGGGCAATTGCCGATCGAGAGCAAGCTGATCGAACTGGGCGACATTGCGCGTCCACTGGGCGCTGCACTGTCGCGCCAGGAACTGAGCGCAGACATCGAAGCCGAGCTGCAAGCCATCGAAAACGCTGACCTGCTGATCGTCGCCGCGCCGGTTTATCGCGGTTCGTACCCGGGCCTGCTCAAACACCTCTTCGACCTGATCGATCTGAACGCGCTGATCGACACCCCGGTGCTGCTCGCTGCCACCGGTGGCAGTGAACGGCATGCGCTGGTCCTCGATCATCAGCTGCGGCCGCTGTTCAGTTTCTTCCAGGCGCTGACCCTGCCGATCGGCGTCTACGCCACCGAAGCCGATTTCGCCAATTACCAAATAACCAGTGAGCCCTTGAAGGCCCGCATTCGTCTTGCTGCAGAACGCGCCGCGCCGTTGTTTGGCGTGCACCCCAAAAATCTGCTGAAAATCGCTTAAGGATCTCTTCATGGATGTTTTCTGGTTTCTGCCGACCCACGGCGACGGCCATTATCTGGGCACCACTCAGGGCGCACGTCCTGTGACCCTCAACTATCTGAAACAAGTGGCACAGGCCGCCGACAGCCTCGGCTACCACGGCGTGCTGATTCCCACCGGGCGCTCCTGCGAGGATTCGTGGGTGATCGCTTCGGCGTTGGTGCCGTTGACCGAACGCCTGCGCTACCTGGTGGCGATTCGTCCAGGCATCATCTCGCCGACGGTCTCGGCGCGCATGGCGGCCACGCTGGACCGGCTGTCCAACGGCCGTTTGCTGATCAACGTGGTGACCGGCGGCGACCCGGACGAAAACCGTGGCGACGGCATTTTCCTCGATCACAGCGAACGCTACGAAGTCACCGACGAATTCCTGAAGATCTGGCGCCGGGTGCTGCAAGGCGAAGCGGTGGACTTCGAAGGCAAACACCTGCAAGTGCAGAACGCCAAGGCGTTGTATCCGCCGGTACAGAAACCCTATCCGCCGCTGTACTTCGGTGGTTCGTCGGAAGCGGCCCATGAACTGGCGGCTGAACAGGTCGATGTCTACCTGACCTGGGGCGAACCGCCGGCCGCGGTGGCCGAAAAACTCGCCGATGTACGCGAGCGCGCGGCACGCAACGGGCGCACGGTGAAGTTCGGGATTCGCCTGCACGTGATCGTGCGCGAGACCGCCGAAGAGGCCTGGAAAGCCGCCGACAAACTGATCGAGCACATCAGCGACGAGACCATCGCCGCCGCGCAGAAGTCGTTCTCGCGTTTCGATTCCGAAGGCCAGCGGCGTATGGCCGCGTTGCATGACGGACGTCGCGACAACCTGGAAATTGCCCCCAACCTCTGGGCCGGTGTCGGCCTGGTGCGCGGGGGCGCGGGGACGGCGCTGGTGGGTGATCCGCAGCAAGTGGCGGCGCGAATCAAGGAGTACGCGGACTTGGGGATCGAGAGTTTCATCTTCTCCGGTTACCCGCACCTTGAAGAGGCGTATCGCTTTGCCGAGCTGGTGTTCCCCTTGTTGCCTGAACCGTACGCCAGCCTGGCCGGGCGCGGTGTCACCAACCTCACCGGGCCGTTTGGCGAAATGATCGCCAATGATGTGCTGCCCGCCAAAGCCACGGCCTGACAAGCAATCCCTGTGGGAGCGGGCTTGCTCGCGAAAGCGTCCGTACATTCGACATTTGTTTTGAAGGTGACGACGCCATCGCGGGCAAGCCCGCTCCCACAGGGGAATGCGCCGACTTCCATGAGGAACCCCGCGTGACTGCCAAGCCGCAAAGCGCCCTGTTATCCCCCCTGCACACCGCCCGCCGTTTGGCCGCCGAATTTGCGTTGACCGCTGTCGAGCGCGACGAGCGCGGTGGTACGCCTAAAGCCGAGCGTGACGCGTTGCGCCACAGCGGCCTGCTCGCCTTGAGCATTCCGGTCCAGTACGGCGGCCTCGGCGCCAGCTGGAGTGAAACCCTGACCATCGTGCGCGAGTTCGCCAAGGTCGACAGCTCGATTGCCCACGTCTTCGGTTTTCATCACTTGATGCTCGCCACCGTGCGCCTGTTCGCCCGGCCCGAGCAATGGCAGCCGTGGTTCGAACAAACGGCACGCAAGAACTGGTTCTGGGGCAATGCCCTCAACCCGCTGGACACGCGCACCGTGGTGAAGAAACTCAGTGGCTGGCGCGAATTTTCCGGCAAGAAAAGTTTCTGCTCCGGCGCCAGCGATTCGGAAATGCTGATTGCCTCGGCGGTCGACGAAAGTGCCGGCGGCAAGTTGTTGATCGCCGCCATTCCCAGTGGTCGCAGCGGCATCACCCTGCACAACGACTGGAACAACATGGGCCAGCGCCAGACCGACAGCGGCAGCGCCACGTTCGAACGGGTGCGGGTCGAAGAATCGGAACTGCTGCTCGATCCTGGCCCGCTGAGCACACCGTTCGCCTGCCTGCGGCCCTTGATCGCGCAGCTCACCTTCACGCACATGTTCCTCGGCATCGCCGAAGGCGCCTTCGAAGAGGCGCGGCAATACACCCTCACCGAAACCCGTCCATGGCACAAATCCAACGTTCAAGATGTGCGTCAGGACCCCTACGTGCTCGGCCACTACGGCGAATTCTGGGTGGCGCTTGAAGGGGTTCGATTGCTGGTGGAACGCGCGGCCGATCTGCTCGACAAGGCCTGGGCGAAAGGCCCGAACCTCAGCGCCGAAGAACGCGGACATCTGGCCACGGCCATTGCCACGGCCAAAGTCGCCGCCACCCGCAACGGCCTCGAACTCTGTAGCCGGCTGTTCGAGGTGACCGGCGCGCGTTCGACTCACGCCTCCCTGCGACTGGACCGCCATTGGCGCAACCTGCGCACGCAAACCCTGCACGACCCGGTGGATTACAAACTCCATGAACTGGGCGATTGGGCACTGAACCAGTCCCTGCCGATTCCGACTTTCTATTCATAGCCTTCTCATGGAGCCTGCCCCATGCAACTGCTGACCCTACCGCCCTCGCCCGCCCTGGCCACCTCCATCCGCGCCACCGCCCAGGTGTTCGAAGACCCGAAATCCCAGGCCCTGCTCGCCCACATCCAACAAGTCGCGCCCAGCGAAGCCAGCGTGCTGATCATTGGCGAAACCGGCACCGGCAAGGAGTTGGTGGCGCGACATATCCACAACCTCAGCGCCCGGCGTAACCGCCCGTTCGTGGCAGTGAACTGCGGTGCGTTTTCCGAATCGCTGGTCGAGGCCGAGCTGTTCGGCCACGAAAAAGGCGCGTTCACCGGGGCCTTGAGCGCCAAGGCCGGCTGGTTCGAAGAAGCCGATGGCGGGACGTTGTTCCTCGATGAAATCGGTGATCTGCCGATGGCGATTCAGGTCAAGTTGCTGCGGGTGTTGCAGGAGCGCGAAGTGGTGCGACTGGGTTCGCGCAAAAGCATTCCGATCAACGTGCGCGTGCTGGCGGCGACCAACGTGCAGCTGGAAAAAGCCATCAACGCCGGGCATTTTCGCGAGGATCTGTATTACCGCCTCGATGTGGTCAGCCTGGAACTGAGCCCGCTGCGTGATCGCCCCGACGACATCCTGCCGCTGACCCGACACTTCGTCGAAGCCTACAGCCAGCGCCTGGGCTACGGCACCGTCACCATCAGCAAAGAGGCCGAACTGAAACTGCGCAGCTACAGTTGGCCGGGCAACATTCGCGAACTGGAAAACGTCATTCACCACACCCTGCTGATCTGCCGTAACGGGGTGATCGAACGCGATGACTTGCGCCTGTCGAACATGCGCATCGAGCGTCAGGACGATCACCATGCGGGCGTCGACGACTCACCGGAAGCCTTGCTTGACCGGGCGTTTCAGAAGCTCTTCGAGGAACAGGCCGGCGCGCTGCACGAGAAGGTCGAAGACGCGCTGTTGCGAGCGGCTTATCGTTTCAGTCATTACAACCAGGTGCACACCGCTGCCCTGCTGGGCTTGAGCCGCAACGTAACGCGCACGCGACTGATCAAGATCGGCGAACTGGCGGTGAACAAGCGCCGGCCCACGGAAAACGTGCAAGGCGAGCGCCTGATGCAATTGTCGATTTAACCCACCAGATTGCAGTGCAACGCGTCGTCATGGCTACGTTCCAGACTGTGCAGCACCTGGAACGAGCCGAAGGTCACGGTTTTCGCCTGATGG
This sequence comes from Pseudomonas migulae NBRC 103157, assembly GCF_002091715.1. Taxonomy (GTDB): domain Bacteria; phylum Pseudomonadota; class Gammaproteobacteria; order Pseudomonadales; family Pseudomonadaceae; genus Aquipseudomonas; species Aquipseudomonas migulae_A. Next base: position 14,443 of record NZ_BDAG01000061.1, read on the forward strand.
GCGCGAATCAGCTGCCAGAAATCCTGCTCGCCGCTTTCAAAACTGCGGAACGCGGCTTCCCCCGCCTCGCGAGATTGCCATTGCAGGTAATTGAGCACCCGCCGGCCGTCGTCGCTGGCCTGGATACTGGCACTCAGAAATCCGCTGTAGCCCTGGGCCAGACGTTCGGTCTGCCTCGATAACGCCGACACCAACGCAGGTTGTTGATGGGGCTCGATCTCGAATTCGATCAACTGGGTGAAGCTGCGATTTTTCTCTGGCGCTTGCATGAAGAGTCCCCGCTGACGTGTAAGGCGGATCTTGCGATCCGAAGGCTTGCAGGGTAAAACCTCAAGTTAACTAGAGGTCAAGGGGCATTTGTTAAATGATCACCTCGGAAAATCTGCATAAAGAACTCACTGTCGGCCAATTGGCCGCCCGCAGCGGCGTGGCGGTCACGGCGCTGCATTTTTATGAGTCCAAGGGGCTGATCACAAGCAATCGCAATCAGGGCAACCAGCGGCGCTATCCACGGGAAGTGTTGCGGCGGGTGGCGCTGATCAAGGTGGCGCAGCGCCTGGGGATTCCGTTGGCGGAGATTGGTGAGGCGTTGAAAGCCCTGCCGGATAACCGGGCGCCGACGGCGGCGGATTGGAAGGTGTTGTCGGCGCAGTGGAGCCGGGAGCTGGATGAGCGGATCAAACAGCTGACCTTGCTGCGGGACAAACTCAATGGCTGTATCGGTTGTGGGTGTTTGTCGATGGAGGCGTGTCCGTTGCGCAATTTTGGGGATGTGCTGGGAGAGCAAGGGCCGGGGGCGCAGCTTCTTGAATCGGGGACAGATCCTAAATAGCGGCGCGGCCATCGCGGGCAAGCCACGCTCCCACAGGGTTTATGTTGTTCACCATTATTACAAACGACACAAAACCTGTGGGAGCGTGGCTTGCCCGCGATGGCGTCCTGTCTATCAACAAAAATTTAGAACCCCGGCGCAATCTGTCCTTTGTAGCGGGTCAGAATGAACTGCCGAACCTCATCGGAATTCAACGCCTTGGCCAGTTTCTGCAAACCCGGGTCATTGATGTTGTCCGGCCGGGCCACCAGAAACTCGATGCGAAGACAAACGCCAGGTCCACCTGGCTCACCGAACGCGCCAGTAACGCACCCTCCAGTTCACGGATTTTCAGGTGTTTCGGGGGGCGGCGATCCGATGGGCGGCCGGCGGGTTGATCGAGTAAACGGCAGATTCAGGCATGCATGTCTCTCGGCACCAGTGTTTACCAGAGGACATTGCAGCTTCTGTGCCTGACCGCCCGAGCCCGTTTTTCGGGCAGTTCAGGGCGTTCTCAAGCAGTTTCGAGTAAGAAACCCGAGCAATCTGCTGTATCGCTGTTGATGGCTCAACAGCAGCGTCGTCATGCCCAACCCCCGTAGGAGCTGCCGAAGGCGGCGATCTTTTGACCTTGATGTTCGTCGCCCCGACGCCTGAATCATGATCAAGATCAAAAGATCGCCGCCTTCGGCAGCTCCTACTATATTTGTATGCTCGCGACATTTTTATCCCATAACAAAAACAGGGAGAACCGTCATGAGCGTCAAACCCATTCCAGAGGGTTATCACAGCATCACCCCGTACCTGGGCATCCAGAAAGCGGCAGAAGCCATCGAGTTCTACAAGAAAGCCTTCGGTGCCACTGAAGTCATGCGCCTGTCCATGCCCGACGGCGGCATCGGTCACGCCGAACTGCGCATCGGCGATTGCCCGATCATGCTCGGCACGCCGTGCGATCAGGGACCGTTGAGCAATCCGCACACGTCACCGTCCGTGGGCTTGCATCTGTATGTGAACGATGTGGACAAGTCATACAAACAGGCGATTGCGGCCGGCGGCACGGTGGTGTCCGAGGTCAAGGATCAGTTTTATGGCGACCGATCGGGGACGTTGAAGGATCCCTATGGGCATTTGTGGTTTCTGGCCACGCGCAAGGAGGATCTGACCCAGGATCAGATTGAGCAGCGGGCGAAGGAGATGTTTCAGCAGGGTTGAGATCATCGGTGCCTGACCCGGCCTCTTCGCGAGCAAGCCCGCTCCCACATTGGATCTGTGTCACGGCGAAGATTAAATGTGGCAGCGGGCTTGCTCGCGAGGGGGCCATCCCAGGCGCCACACATCTGCTTGAACACGCTTCATGAACAAGCCCACCACGCTTTGCGCCTTGCCCTCACCGCGCAACACTTTCAGGATGCAGGCAACTACAACAAGGAGGCCTCCATGTTCGCCGGATTCCTGAAAGACCAGCGCCACGTCAACGGTGTCGACATTGCCTATCGCATGGGCGGCAGCGGGCCGGGCCTGCTGTTGCTGCACGGACACCCGCAGACCCATGTCATCTGGCACAAGGTCGCCGAACAACTGGCCGAGCACTTCACCGTGATCGCCGCCGACCTGCGCGGTTACGGTGACAGTGGCAAACCGCTGGCCAACGATCACCATACAAATTACTCCAAACGCGAGATGGCCAAGGATGCCGTGGCGCTGATGAACGCCTTGGGCTTCGAGCGGTTCTCGGTGCTGGCCCACGACCGTGGCGCCCGCGTCGCCCATCGCCTGGCCCTGGATCATCCGGACGCCGTACAACGCATGGTGCTGCTCGACATCGCCCCCACGCTGGCGATGTACGCGCAAACCAATGAAGCCTTTGCCCGCGCCTATTGGCACTGGTTCTTCCTGATCCGCCCGGCGCCGTTACCGGAAACCTTGCTCGAAGCCGACCCCGAAGCCTACTTGCGCAGTGTGATGGGCAGTCGCAGCGCCGGCCTGAAACCCTTCACCGCCGAAGCCTTTGGCGAATACCTGCGCTGCCTGAAGCTGCCGGGCACTGCGCGGGCAATCTGCGAGGATTACCGCGCCAGTGCCAGCATCGACCTGGAGCACGACCGTGCCGACCTCGACGCCGAGCATCATATAAACCTGCCGTTGCTGGTGCTGTGGGGCGCCGAAGGCACGGTCGGACGCTGTTTCGAACCGCTCAGGGAATGGCAACTCGTTGCCACCGACGTGCGCGGCAAAGCGCTGCCCGCCGGTCATTACATCGCCGAAGAAGCCCCCGGACTGTTGCTTGCCGAAGTGCTGGGTTTCCTGCGCTGACACCTGCACCGCGCTGCTATGCTGGCGGCTCATGCCGCCAGTGCCCGTTCTGTCATGACCACCAAGAAAGACACCGTGCCCCTTCCCGAAGACTTGCGTGTATTCCTCACCGTCGTGCGCAAAAGCGGTTTCGCCGCGGCCGCCGATGAACTGGGCCTGTCGCCCGCCTACGTCAGCAAGCGCATCCAGATTCTCGAAACCACCCTCGGCACGCGCCTGTTGCACCGCACCAGTCGCCGCATCGCCCTGACCGAGGACGGCGAGCGCGTGCAGCGCTGGGCGTTGCGCATTCTCGATGACTTTCAGCAACTGCACGATGAACTCTCCGACGCCCACGACCGCCCTCGCGGGCGTCTGCATCTGTGCAGCAGTTTCGGTTTCGGCCGTCACCACGTGGCGCCGGCCGTGTCGTTGCTGGCTGAGCGCTACCCGGACCTGGAGATTCGCCTCGACCTGTTCGACCGGGTGGTGGACATCGTCAGTGAAGGCTTCGATCTGGAGATCCGCGTCGGCGACGATATTCCCGGTCAGCACATCGGTCGGCGCCTGGTGAGCAATCGGCGAGTGGTGTGCGCGGCGCCTGGTTACCTGCAACGCCAGGGTGTGCCGCAGACGTTAAGCGAGCTGGAGCAACATCATTGCCTGGTGATCAAGGAGCGTGACAACGCGTTCGGCATCTGGAACCTGGAGCGCGACGGGGTTCAAGAAAGCGTGCGGGTCAGCGGACCGCTGTCGTCGAATAACGGCGAGATTGTCTTGCAGTGGGCACTGGACGGACGCGGTGTGGTGCTGCGGTCATTGTGGGATGTAAAACCGCTGCTGGATCAGGGGCGGTTGGTGCAGTTGCTGCCCGAGTACAGTCAGAGCGCCAACGTCTGGGCGGTGTACCCGACACGGCTGGCGTACTCGGGGAAGTTGCGGGCGTGCGTGGAGTTTTTGCAAGCGCATTTCGAGGATCTATCGGTATAACGCATTCCCTGTAGGAGCCGGCTTGCTGGCGATAGCGGTGTATCAGGCGATGAGATTGTTGACTGGACGGACGCTATCGCCAGCAAGCCGGCTCCTACAGAGGGTGGTGTCAGCTCAGCCAGGGGTTGGCGGCCAGGTGTTGGCGTTCGAAGGCTTTGATCTGGTCGCTGCGCTGCAAGGTGCTGCCGATGGCGTCGAGGCCGAGCAACAGCGCGGTTTTGCGTAAGGTGTCGATTTCGAACGGGATGAGCTCGCCGTCGTGGAGGCGAATCTCCTGAGCCTGCAGATCAACGCTGATCTGCGCCCCCTCAGGCTGGCTGACGACCCGGCCGAACCGCTGCAACAGCGGTTCATCGAGGGTAATCAGCAACACGCCGTTGCGCTGGCAGTTGTCATAAAAGATCCCGGCAAAACTGCTGCCGATCAGCGCGCGGATGCCCATCTGCTTCAAGCCCCAGACCGCATGTTCCCGGCTCGACCCACAGCCGAAATTCGGCCCGACCACCATGAAACTCGCGCCCTGCCATGCCGGTTGATTGAGCACGAACCCGGGGTTGGGCTGGCCGTCAGTCAAAAACCGCAAATCGAAAAACAACCCTCGATCCAGACCGGTGCGGTCGATGCCCTTGAGAAACTGCTTGGGCATGATCACATCGGTGTCGATATTGGCCGCCAGCATCGGCGCAGCCTTGCCGCTGACGCGGGTGAACGGTTGCAGGCTCATGGGCGATCTCCAAAGTGGCGAATGTCGGTCAGGCGGCCGGTGATCGCGGCAGCGGCGACCATTGCCGGGCTCATCAAATGCGTGCGAGCGCCGGCGCCCTGGCGGCCTTCGAAATTGCGGTTGGTGCTGGAAGCGCAGCGATCGCCCGGCGCCAGCACGTCGTCGTTCATGGCCAGGCACATCGAGCAACCGGACTGCCGCCACTCGAACCCGGCGTCGATAAAGATCGCCGCCAGGCCTTCCGCTTCCGCCTGATTGCGCACCTCGGTGGAGCCCGGCACGATCATCGCCCGCACGTGCCCGGCAACGCGTTTGCCTCGCACCACGCTGGCAGCATCGCGCAAGTCTTCGATGCGCGCGTTGGTGCAGGAGCCGATGAAGGCGTGACTGATGACGATGTCGCTCAGCGCCATCCCGGCTGCCAGGCCCATGTAATTCAGGGCGCGGCGCATGTCTTGGCGCAGGATCAGGTCGCTGACGTCTTGCGGGTCCGGTACACGGGCGCCGATCGGTGATGCCTGGTCCGGGCTGGTGCCCCAGGTGACCATCGGCTCCAGCGAGCTGGCGTCCAGCGACACTTCACGGTCGAACTGCGCATCGGCGTCGCTGTGCAAGGCGCGCCATTGCTCGACGGCCTGTTCCCACAATGCGCCTTTGGGTGCACGGGGCTTGTCCTTGAGGTAAGCGAAGACTTTTTCGTCCGGCGCCATGAACGCGCCACGCGCCCCGGCCTCCACCGCCATGTTGCAGATGGTCATGCGCGCTTCGACGCTGAGCGCATCGATGGTCGAACCGCAGAACTCAATGGCATAGCCCGTGGCCCCGGACGCGCCGATCCGGCCGATCAGCGCCATAATCACGTCCTTGGACGTCAGCCCCGGCGCCAGTGCACCGTCCACCGTTACACGCAGGCTTTTCAGGCGTTTGTAGACCAGGGTCTGAGACGCCAGCAGGTGTTCGATCTCCGAAGTGCCGATACCAAAACCGAACGCGCCGAGAGCGCCGTACGTGGTGGTGTGGCTGTCGCCCGCGGCAATCACCATACCTGGCAGGATGAAGCCTTGCTCCGGGGCAATGACGTGTTCGATGCCTTGGCGCTTATCGAGGATGTCGAGCAATTCGATGCCGAAGTCCCGGCAATTTTCCGCCAGGTACGACACCTGCCGCGCCCCGCCGGCGTCCGGCATGGCGGCCACGCGATTCGGTGCTGTGGGGTTGACGTGATCGACCACCGCCAGCGCGGTGCTGGCGCGCCAGACTCCGCGTCTGGCCTCGCGCAGACCGCTGAATGCCTGGGGACTGGTGTATTCATTGATGACCTGGCGGTCGATGTACAACAGGACGTGGCCCTGGTCATCGAGACGACACACCGTGTGGGAATCGATGTGTTTGTCATAAAGGGTTCTTGCTGAAGTCATGGGGTATTCGCTCAGGCTCGCGGGTTTCAGGCGTCTGCGCCCCATCTTAGGCAGTCGCCCGGCCCCATCAATGGCCGCAGAGTGATCCCGTGAACCATGTTTCGTGTTGGATCAAGGCAGCACAGCAATCTGAAATGAATGCAGGTCCCCCGTGGGAGCGGGCTTGCTCGCGAAGGCGGTATGTCAGGCACCCTATCTGTTACTGCCACACCGACTTCGCGAGCAAGCCCGCTCCCACAGGGGGTTATGCGTTTTCAGCAATAGGAAACATTTACTTTCATATCCCGGTTCGGGATTTCTGATTCTCATTCGTCTTATAGAGATGCAGGCGGTTCGCGTAGGCAAAAGCCACGACCGTACTTTTCATGGACCCCATGCTGGGAAGCCCGCAGCCAAGGCCCTCTCATCCATACAAGACCTTGATCATGTCAAAGAAATCCCGTTCAAAACTCTGGTTTCTGGTCCATAGCTGGCTGGCGCTCCCCATCTGGTTTTTTGTGCTGATCGTCTGTGTGACCGGCACGTTGGCGGTGATCAGCCAGGAAATCGTCTGGCTGGCCAACCCGCAGATGCGCGCCAGCCAACCCGAAGGCGATGCGCCGCTACTGAGCTACGACCAGATCATCGCGGCGATCAAGCAAGCCGAGCCGCAGATCCTGGTCGAGAGCATCAGCCGCCCCGACGAATCGCATTTCGCCCTGGACGTGGAAGTCACCTACCCCGATGGCCGTTCGGTTGTGGTGTACGTCAACCCGTACAGCGGCGTGATCCAGGGCACGGCTCCGCAATTCAACTTCAGGGCCTTCACCCGCGCCTTGCACGGATGGTGGCTGGTGCCGTTCACCAATGGCTACAGCTGGGGCTGGTACCTGGTGTCGTTTCTCAGCCTGCCGCTGCTGGCTTCGCTGATTACCGGGCTGGTGGTCTACAAGCGCTTCTGGAAAGGCTTTCTGCGACCGACCCTGCGCCTGCGTCACGGCGCGCGGATTTTCTGGGGCGACTTTCACCGTCTCAGTGGCATCTGGTCGATCTGGTTCATCGCGGTGATTTCCGTGACCAGCACCTGGTTCCTGATCGAAGCGTTCATGTTCGATAACCAGATCACGATTTCCACCGCCCCGGTGGCGCCCGTGGTTCCGCGCGAAAGCGTGCCCCTCACTGCCGATGGCTCGCCGGCACCGATGATCAGCCTTGAAACCGCGATCCGCGAAGCGAAGCAACGCATTCCCGGCCTCGAAGACAGCTTCGTCAGCCTGCCCGCCAATGCCTACAGTTACCTCTCGGTCGGCGGCCGCAGCTGGTATCCGCTGATGTTCCACACCGCCGAAATCAACCCATACACCGGCGATGTCGCTGTCACCCGCCTGCTCTCGGACCGTTCGGGGCTGGAGCTGGTGACCGAATCGATGCGCCCGCTGCACACCGGCGATTTCGGCGGGCTCTGGATCAAGTTGATCTGGTTCTTCTTCGGCCTGCTCCTGAGCATGATGGTCCTCAGCGGCCTGCTGATCTGGACCAAGCGCACCGCCCTGGCCACCGCCAACGCCCTCAAGCGCAGCCACAAACGCCCGCGCACTGCCGACGCCGCTCAAGCCACCCGCCGCGACACCACGGAGGTCAGCCAATGAGCCTGTTCACCGCCGAAAAACCGGGCTCCAGACTGAGCCGCTTCTGGCACAAATGGCGCTTCCACATCAACGTTCTGCTGTTGCTAGTACCGCTGGGCTTCATGCCTAAATACTTCGCCGATGCCGCGCTGTTTCGCGGGGACACCGGCCTGGGTGAGCGGGAAATCGGGGAAGTTCAGGTCGGGCCGTGGAGCCTGCGCCTGGCGGAATTGCGCAACGAAGCACCGCGCCTCGATGGCCCGGCCGGTTACATGAAGAACTTCAATGCGGCGTTGTGCGACAGCTGCCGCGAGCAGGTCAAGGCCACTTACCTGCGCATTGGCAAACCCCGCAGCCTGCGCGCCGCCGGGGTGATTTTCTTTGGTACGCCTTACCGCATGGGCGCCATGTTGCCGATTCCGGAAAAGACCCAGGCCGACGCCGAGCTGTGGATCACCATGGAAGGCTGGGACGGCGCGATGCATCAAGCGTCCATTCCCCTGAGCCAGGCATCCCCCGCCACCCTGGAGTGGCTGAACAAACAAGGAGGCAAACCATGAGCAACGCCTTTCGCCCTCTCCCCGCTGTTTTGCTGATGCTGTGCGCCGGCTTCAGCGCCAGCGCCCTGGCCCACAACCCGATGTGCGAGTGCAAGGCCATCGACGCCGAGCAGATCCAGTGCACCGGCGGTTTCTCTGACGGCAGCGGGGCACCGGGCGTGACCCTCGACGTGATCGGCTACGACGAAACCATCCTGGTGCCGGGCAAGCTCGGTGCCGATTCCAAATTGACCTTCAAGAAGCCCAATGCCGAATTTTATGTGCTGTTCGATGCCGGCCCCGGCCACGTCGTCGAGATCGACCAAGCGGACATCCAAGCCCCATGAGTACGCCAACTACACACGTCGTCCGCCCGGCCGGTGCCGGCCATGAAACCCTGTATGTGTTGCTGCTGTGCCTGATGATCCTGGCGGTCGCCGGTTCGGTAGTCGCCTGGCGCCATGAGTCCCAGGAAACCAGTAACGTCAGCAGCCATCAACTGGATGCGCGCCGCGACCTGAGCGCTTCGGAGCAAGGCATCTACGCCGATTTACGGGTGACGCTGGACGAGATCCACCTGCTGCGTCAGGAACAGCAAACCCTGCCGACACCTGGCGCCCTCGCCGACGAGGGTTTTGCGCCGTTCGCTCAAGACGCCAGTTCCGTCAGCCGTGGCGCTCATGCCTGGCAATTGCTCGACGCCAAGGCTTACTTCGGCCAAAGCCAGACGCCCGCAGTAGCGGGTTCGTTTCTGATGCGCCTGACGGCTGAGGATGACGCGCCGGACATCTGGCTCAACCGCGCCGCAGACCTCAAGGCCCCGACCGATGTCACTGACGCCGCGCTGGAAAGCGCTGGCTGGCAGCAGATCGTCGCGCAATTCGATGCCGGCGTGACCCGCCAGCACCGCCACTGAACCCTCGCCTTCACCCGAGAGAAGACCGCTTTCCCATGCCTATTTCATCTCAACGTTCATTCCTGCGCCCGCTGCTGGTCGGCCTGCTTGCCTTGCTGCTGATGCCACTGGCCAGCGCCGACGAAGCCAAGCGCCTGCGCATCGGCATCACCCTGCACCCTTATTACAGCTACGTGGCCAACATCGTCGGCGACAAGGCCGAAGTAGTGCCGCTGATTCCCGCCGGTTTCAACCCGCATGCCTACGAGCCCCGCGCCGAAGACATCAAGCGCATCAGCGGGCTGGACGTGATCGTGCTCAACGGCGTCGGTCATGACGACTTCGCCGACCGCATGATCGCTGCCAGCGAAACGCCGAACGTGTCGGTGATCGAAGCCAACGAAAATGTGCCGTTATTGGCCGCCACCGGCACGGCCGCGCGCGGAGCCGGCAAAGTGGTGAACCCGCACACGTTCCTGTCGATCAGCGCCTCGATCGCCCAGGTCAACAACATCGCCCGGGAACTCGGCAAGCTCGACCCGGCCAACGCCAAGACCTACACCCAGAACGCTCGCGCCTACGGCAAACGCCTGCGGCAGATGCGCGCCGACGCCCTGGCGAAATTGACTCAGGCGCCGAATGCCGAGTTGCGGGTGGCCACGGTTCACGCGGCCTACGACTACCTGCTGCGTGAATTCGGCCTGGAAGTGACCGCCGTGGTCGAACCGGCGCACGGCATCGAGCCGAGCCCGAGCCAGTTGAAAAAGACCATCGATCAACTGCGCGAACTGGACGTGAAAGTGATCTTCTCGGAGATGGATTTCCCGTCCACCTACGTCGACACCATCCAGCGGGAATCCGGGGTGAAGCTGTACCCGCTGTCGCACATCTCCTATGGCGAATACACCGCCGACAAATACGAAAAGGAAATGACCGGCAACCTCAACACCGTGGTCCGGGCGATTCAGGAGTCGGGCGCATGACGGCTAAAGAAACTCTCATCGACTCCGAATCCACTGTGGGAGCAGGCTTGCTCGCGAATGCGGTGGGTCAGACACTATCAATGTCGACTGACACGACGCAATCGCGAGCAAGCCCGCTCCCACAGGTCTGCGGTCCGACACTGGATTTTGCGGAGGTCAGCCTGACGCTGGGGCGCACGACGATCCTCGACAAGGTGACCTTCCAGGTCCGGCCCGGCAGCGTGCATGCGCTGGTCGGCCCCAACGGTGGCGGCAAGAGTTCATTGATCAAGACCCTGCTCGGGCAGATGCCGCATCAGGGTCGCCTCAGCCTGCAATGGACCGGCGAACCCGGCACCATCGGCTATGTGCCGCAAGCGCTGGAATTCGATCGCGGATTGCCGATGACCGTCGACGATTTCATGGCCGCGATGTGTCAGCGGCGCCCGGCGTTTCTCGGGTTGAGCAAGCATTACGCCGCGGCGATCGGTGAGGCGCTGGAGCGGGTCGGCATGCAGGACAAACGCAAGCGGCGCATGGGCGCGTTATCCGGTGGCGAGCGTCAGCGCGTGTTGCTGGCACAGGGGCTGATTCCGGCACCGCAGTTGCTGGTGCTCGATGAACCGATGTCGGCCCTCGATGAGGCGGGCATTCAGGTGTTTGAACGGTTGCTGGGTGACTGGCGCCAGAGCGGCATCACTGTGCTGTGGATCGAGCACGATCTGGAAGCGGTCGGGCGTCTGGCGGATCGCGTCACCGGGCTCAATCGCCGGGTGCTGTTCGATGCCACGCCAAAGCAGGCACTGACGCCCGAAAGAGTGTTGACGCTGTTTTCAACCCATCCACGGAGCGCTGCCCGATGAGTTACGAAGCCTTTCGTTTGATGGTTCAAGGCTGGGCGTCTTCGGGTTATCTGCCTGAAGCGCTGGCCTATGGATTCGTGGTCAACGCCCTGCTCGCCGGTTTGCTGATCGGCCCGGTACTGGGCGGTCTGGGCACGCTGGTGGTGGTCAAGCGCTTTGCGTTTTTCTCCGAAGCCGTGGGTCACGCCGCACTGACCGGCGTGGCCATCGGCATTCTGCTCGGTGAGCCCTACACCGGGCCGTATGGCAGCCTGTTCGGTTACTGCCTGTTGTTCGGCATTTTGCTCAACTACCTGCGCAACCGCACAGGTCTGGCGCCGGATACGTTGATCGGCGTGTTCCTGTCGGTATCGTTGGCGCTGGGCGCGAGTCTGCTGCTGATTCTGGCGGGCAAGATCAACGTGCACATTCTGGAAAACGTGCTGTTCGGCTCGGTGCTGACGGTCAATGGCAATGATTTGCTGGTGTTGGCCATCGTCGGTTCGCTGGTCATGGCGCTGGCGTTGCCGCTGTACAACCGCATCATGCTCGCCAGTTTCAACCCGCAACTGGCGGCGGTGCGCGGCGTGGCGGTGAAGACCCTGGATTACCTGTTCGTGATTCTGGTGACGCTGATTACCGTGGCGGCGGTGAAAGTCATCGGGGCGATTCTGGTCGGTGCATTGCTGGTGATTCCGGCAGCAGCGGCGCGCTTGCTCAGCCAGTCACTGAAGGGGTTCTTCTGGTGTTCGGTGTTGATCGCCACCATCAGCACGTTGTGCGGGATTCTTGCGCCAATTGTCTTCGACCTGCCTATCCCGTCCGGCGCCGCGATCATTCTGGTGGCCGGTATCGCCTTCGCCCTCGCCGCCATTGCGCGCGGTGTCGTCCCCAGTCTGAAAGGGAACCTTGGATAAATGTCATTTTCTCTGCGTCAACTGACCCTGGCCCTCGCCCTCTGCGGGCTGGTTAACACCTCGTTTGCGGCGGACAGCGCCAAACCGCTGCACGTGCTGGCGTCGCTGCCGATCACTTACGGGCTGGGCGAAGTGTTGCTCAAGGGCACTAACGTCAACCTTGAACGTGCGGCGCCGGCGAACTTGCCGGGCAGCCGTCAGACGGCTTACTTCACCGGACGTGGCGCGCCGGCGCTGGCCAAACTCGCGACGGACGCCGATGCGGTGATTGGTCTGCGTTCGCTGTGGGCGGATGATCCGCTGTACCCGATCTCCCGGCGCAGCAACATTCGTATCGTCGAAGTCGACGCCGCGCGCCCGGTGGACGGCGCCCTGCCCGGCATCGCCGTGCTGCCGGGCAACAAGGTGGATGGTTTGAACAGTCAGCCATGGTTTTCCAGCAACAACATGGGGCGCATGGCGGATGTGATGGCGGCGGATCTGGTGCGCCTGGCGCCTGCTGCAAAGCCTGTGATCGAGGCCAACCTTGCGACGCTGAAACAGCGTTTGCTCAAGTTCAGCGCCGATAGCGAAGCGCGGTTGGCCAGAGCCGACAATCTGAATGTGATGAGCCTGAGCGATCACTTTGGCTATCTGATTGGCGGGCTCAATCTGGAGCTGATTGGGCTCGATGCACGGCCGGATGCCGAGTGGACACCTGAAGCGCTGAAGCAATTGGGTGCGACGCTGAAGGACAATGACGTGGCGGTGGTGTTGCATCATCGGCAGCCTTCGGAGGCAGTGAAAGCGGTGATTGCCGAAGCGGGTAGTCGGTTGGTGGTGTTGAGTGTGGATGCGGAGGATCCGGTGGGTGAGCTGGAGGGGAATGTGGATTTGGTGATCAAGGGGTTGAGTGGGGCGTAGCTGGTCAATTTTTCGGGTGTACATATCCGTTTCTGCGGTTACG
>NZ_BDAG01000062.1 GCF_002091715.1 Pseudomonas migulae NBRC 103157
AGGGTTGGGGCCTCAGTCGTGATTCACCCGCGCGCGCTTAAGCAGTTTCTTGCAACGCTCAGACAGATGCAGCACCCGCAGATGCTTGCCCGCCTTGGCGTAGCGCTCGCGCAGGGTCTTCAGCGCCGCGATGGCCGAGTAGTCGACGAAGCTCAGGTGACGACAATCGATCGTCACCACGGACGGGTCATTGGCAGGATCGAACTGGTTGAGAAAAGGCGTCGTCGAGGCAAAGAACAACGTGCCATGCAGCAGGTAAAGCTTGCTGCCATCCGCTTCGAGGTGACTGTCGGCGTACAACTCGCGAGCCTGCTGCCAGGCGAAGTTCAGCGCGGCAATAATGATCCCGCACAGCACCGCCGTCGCCAGATCGGTGAACACGGTAATGACCGTCACCGCGACGATCACCAGCACGTCGTTCAGCGGCACTTTGTTCACCACCCGCAACGAAGCCCAGGCGAAGGTTTGCTGCGACACCACGAACATCACTCCAACCAATGCGGCCAGCGGGATACGCTCGATCAACGGTGATAAAAACAGGATGAACAGCAGAATCAGCACGCCGGCCACCACGCCGGACAATCGGCCACGCCCCCCGGAGCTGAGGTTGATCACTGTCTGGCCGATCATCGCGCAGCCCCCCATGCCGCCAAACACACCGGACACCATGTTGGCCGCGCCCAGCGCCACGCACTCGCGATCCGGGAAGCCACGGCTTTCGGTGATTTCGTCGGTCAGGTTCAGGGTCAGCAGGGTTTCCAGCAGACCGACCAGCGCCATCAGGATCGCGTAAGGCGCGATGATGCGCAGGGTGTCCAGCGTCCATGGAATGTCCGGCAATGCAAACGTCGGCAAGCCACCGGCGATGTGCGCCATGTCGCCCAGCGTGCGGGTCGGCAGGCCGAGCAGATACACCGCCAGCCCCACCCCCAGAATCGCCACCAATGCCGGAGGTACGGCACGCGTCAGGCGCGGCAGCAGATAGACAATCGCCATCGTCAGCGCCACCAATCCGCTCATCACATAAAGCGGTGTGCCGCTGAGCCAGGCGTCACCGCTCTTGAAGTGTTCGATTTGCGCCAGCGCGATGATAATCGCCAGGCCGTTGACGAAGCCGAGCATTACCGGGTGCGGCACCATGCGCACCAGTTTTCCCAGTTTCAGCAACCCGAACGCCAGCATGATCAGGCCACCCAGCAACACCGTCGCGAGTAAGTACTGCACACCGTGCTGCACCACCAACGCGACGATGACCACTGCCATCGAACCGGCCGCACCGGAGACCATCCCCGGCCGTCCGCCGAAGAGCGCGGTCAGGGTGCAAATGATGAACGCGCCGTAAAGCCCCATCAACGGATTGAGGTGGGCGACGAGCGCGAAAGCAATGCATTCGGGAAGCAGGGCGAATGAGGTAGTGAGTCCGGCCAGGACATCGGCGCGCAGACGGATTGGTTTCATGGGGGATCGGACACAGCAGGGAAAGAGGAGGCGGATGTTACGGAATTGAGGGAAACCCGGCCAGTTGTAGGGCTGCGGAAAACGCCTTCGCGAGCAAGCCCGCTCCTACATTCGAGCGCATTCCATCTGGAGGAATACGGCCGAATCTGGGAGCGGGCTTGCTTGCGAAGGAAGCGACGCGGTCTAGAGCGAACTCACACCATCTCGTCCCGAATCCATTCAACCACCGACGTCCGCTTCGGCACCCAGCCCAACAACTCACGCGCATGCTTGCCGCGAACCCGGCTGTTGGAACCCAAACCATAGTTGGCCATCTCATAACCCCACTCAGCCTCGGCATCTTTCAGCGGCCAGTCTTGCGGCTCGCCCAGATTCAACGCCTCGGCAATCACCGTGGTCATGTCGATGAACGACGCTTCACCACTTTCAACGAAGTAGAACGTGCCCGGTACGTTTTTGGTCAGCGCCAGCAGGTACAGCGACACCACGTCTTCGATGTGCACATTGGACCAGATGTTCTGGCCGGTGCCGACATGACGCACCACGCCACTTTTGCGCGCCTGTTTCAGCAAGCGCGGCAACTGCACGCTGTCTCGTTTGACGCCCAGGCTGTGGCCGTAGATCAGGGTGTTGCAGATCACCGCCGAGTTCACCCCGTCTTTTGCCGCAGCGAGGATCAGGTTGTCGATGGCCACGCGAGCAGCCTTGTCGACCGTCGGTTCTGGCAGGCTGTCTTCGTGATAGATGACATCGCTGGATTTACCGCCCGACGCATCGCCGACGATGCTCGAACCGCTGGTGTGCAGGAACACTTTGCCGGAACCGCGCAAGGCATTGAGCAAGGCTTCCACCGCACCGCGATGGTCGCTGCTGGCGGCGTTGATCACGGCGTCGGCAGCGCGAGCCTGTTCGGCCAGTAGTGCGCTGTCGTCAAGAGTACCGATGACCGGGGTGATGCCCAAAGCGCTCAACTCATTGGCCTGTTCGGTGCTGCGCACCAGGCCGGTGACCGTGTGGCCAGCGCGGACCAGGCCCGTGGCGATGGAGCCGCCAATAAAACCGGCAGCGCCGGTAACGAATACGTTCATGGAGAAACTCCCTGCGTGAATAAGTGATGCAACGAGTATCAAGCAGTCATCACTGACGAAAAATCCCCGTTGACCCAATTCACTCTTGCGCAGGGATCACGAATCAGCCCTTGAAATCCGAGTTTGCGTAAACCGCCAATTTGCCCTGGATAAAGTCCAGAAAGCACTGAATCCGCAGGGCCAGTTGCGAGTTGCGGTAGTACACCGCGTTGATCGGCTGACGGTAGCCGCTGTTGAAATCCGCCAGCAGCACCTTCAGACGCCCGGCGCGGATGTCGTCGATGGTCATGAAATGCGACAGGCTGGCAATGCCCTGGCCTTCCAGCGCCAGGTGCCTGATCGTCTCGCCGCTGGACGCGCTGATCGACGCCTGAATCGGCCAGCGATCACCGTGCACATAGCGCAATGGCCATTGGTTGAGGCCTTCGTTGTTCGTAAAGCCCAGCAGTGCGTGCCCGGTCAGGTCCTCGACCACCATCGGTGTGCCGTGTTGCTCAAGGTAGGCCGGGCTGGCGACGATATGCAGCGGACTGCAACCCAGCGAACGGGCGTGCAGGGTCGAGTCGGCCAGAGTGCCGATGCGGATGGCGATGTCGGTGCTCTGTTCGAGCAGGTCGATGATCAGGTCGTTGCTGTTGAGTTCGAGCTGAATGTCCGGGTAGAGCCGACGGAATTCGTCGATGTACGGCACGATGGCGTGCAGCATGAACGGCGAGGCGGCGTTGATCCGCAGGCGCCCGGACGGGGTTTGCTGGCGCGAATTGAGGCGTTCTTCGAGCTCGTCCATCTGATCGAGAATCAGCTTGGCGTGCTCGAAGAAATACTTGCCCTCCTCGGTCAGGTCCATGCGGCGCGTGGTGCGGTTGATCAGTGTGGTGTCGAGCTTGGCCTCCAGCCGCGACAGCGTACGGCTGACCGCCGAAGGTGTTTGCCCGACCTGCTCGGCAGCAGCGGAAATGGACCCGCACTCAATCACGCAGACGAAAATCTGCAACTCATCGGATCTGGCTTTCACGTGTGGCCCTTATCGATAATTCACCGCCGCTTTTACTGTAGGAGCCGGCTTGCTGGCGATAGCGTTTTCGAAGACGCCATCGCCAGCAAGCCGGCTCCTACAGTTTGGGATTCCAGATGACGATAGTAGCCGAGCCTCAAGCCTTGAGGCCAAACACCTCGGTCAAATGCTGTTCATAGCGCGCCACGTCGGCTTCGATGTTCGGACGCTTCATCACGTCAACGCACAGGAACGTCGGCAAACCGGTCATGCCGATAAACTCGTTGGCCTTGTGGAACGGGAAGTACACCGCGTCCACGCCCTTGGCTTCGAAGAAGTCGGTCGGGTCATCGAAGGCTTGCTGCGGCGCGTTCCAGGTCAGCGACAACATGTATTGCTTGCCCTGCACCAGACCACCGCTGCCGTACTTTTGCGAGGCGTCGGAACGGGTGCGACCGTCGCTGGCGTAGAGGCTGCCGTGGCCTTCGGTGAAGACTTCGTCGATGTACTTCTTCACGGTCCATGGCGCGCCCATCCACCAGCCGGGCATCTGATAAATGATCACGTCGGCCCAGAGGAATTTGGCGACTTCTTCGGCGACGTCGTAACCCTCGTCGATGAAGGTGGCTTTCACGTCAATGCCGCCGCGATCCAGCACGCTCAACGCGGCTTCATGCAGGGTGGCGTTGTAGCGGCCGTCGGAGTGAGCAAACTTTTTGCCGCCATTGAGCAACAGGACTTTTTTCATGAAAAATCTCGGAAGGGTCAGAAATTGGATGGCGGCAGGTTAATGGCCCGCCTCGCGCGGAATAAGCCCTGAATTCACAAAACTCATTTGACTCATACGCACGAATCAACACGCGATTGTTGCCATAGACTTGCGCCGATTCTGAACTTGAGGAGGTTTTCTGATGAGTGAAATGCAAGGCTTCATCCTGCACGCCAAGACCCGCCCGGAAAAATCCGATGCCTTCGAAGCGTTTTTCCGTGGCTATGTGCAAGCCAGTCGTGCCGAACCCGGCTGCATCGAGTACCACATGCTGCGCGACAAACAGGACCCGACCCTGTTTATCTTCTTCGAGATCTGGCAATCCCAGGCCCACCTCGACGTCCACTCGAACCTGCCGCACATGAAGCAGTTCCTCGAGCAGCGCGAAGAATATCTGGAGCAGGATTTCGAGATCCGCGACATCGAGATGCTTAGCCCGTCGTCCGCTACCCGCTGATCAGCAAGTGGCCGCCGAGTGCGCCCAGGCCGATGAAAAACACGCGTTTGAACAAGGGCGCGCTGATCCGCTGACGCAGCCATTGCCCAAGCAACATGCCCAGCACTGCCGGGATCAGCGCCAGCAATGACGCGCTCAACTCGCCACCGCCCAACGCCCCGCGCCACAACAGGCCGGCGGCGAGTGCGAGGGTCGACACGGTGAACGACAAGCCCAGCGCCTGCACCAGTTCATCCTTGCTCAAGCCCAGTGCTTGCAGGTACGGCACCGCCGGAATCACGAAGACGCCGGTGGCCGAGGTGATGACGCCGGTCAGCACACCGCACATCGGCCCGAGCCAGCGTTCGGTCGGGTTGCCGACGCGCAAGGTCGGCAGGAACAACCCGCTCAGCGCGTAGAGCAGCAACGCCGCGCCCAACCCTCGCACCACCCAGTGACCGCCGGCCATGCCGATCCACAGCGTGCCGGCGCCGGTACCGATGAAGATCGCCAGCAGCATCGGCCACAGCCGTTTGACCAACCCGCGCAAATGCCCGCCGAATGCCAGTTGCCAGACGTTGGTCAGGGTCGCGGGAATGATCAGTAGCGCCGAAGCCTGCGACGGCGCCATAGCCAGACCGAGCAGGCCCATGGCGATGGTCGGCAGGCCGAGCCCGATGACGCCTTTGATCATCCCGGCCAGCAAGAACGTCGCAATGACCAGCAGTGAAAGGGCCAGACCAAGGTTTTGGTAGAACGCGGCGAGTGTATTCATGGGGCTATCCTGAGCCCGGAATGGTCGGATGAAAATCTGCCATATACTGAGGTTGCCTCTTGTTTTGGTGGAGGCATAGGAAATTGTCGATGCAACTGACGCCTTCGCGAGTAAGCCCGCTCCCACAGGGGAATGTATTTCAAATGTGGGAGCGGGCTTGCTCGCGAAGGCGTCCGACCAGACAACACATACCAGAAGGCCGTTCTAATGCACTTCGACCTGACCGACCTGCGCCTCTACCTGAACATCCTCGATACCGGCAACATCACCGCCGGCGCCGCTCGCAGCCATTTATCCCTGGCGGCGGCGAGCGCGCGAATCCGTGCGATGGAATCCTCTCTGGGAACCGATTTTCTCGAACGCGGTCGGCGCGGTGTCACCCCCACGTCTGCGGGAAAAGCCCTGGCGCAACACGCCCGGCTCCTGTTGCAACAGGCCGAACGCATGCAGCAGGACCTGGCCGAATATGCCAAAGGCGTCAAAGGTCAGGTGCGCTTGTTGTGCAACACCACAGCAATCACCGAGCACCTGCCGGAAGTGCTGGCGGACTTCCTGTGCCGCCATCCCAACCTCGACATTGACCTGCAAGAGTTGCCCAGCGCCCGTATCACTCACGCCCTGCGCCAGGGCGCTGCAGACCTTGGCATCGTCTCCGATGCCGTGGACACCCAAGCCCTCGAAACCCTGCCCTTTCGCGATGATCCGCTGGTGCTGATCATGCCGCCCGACCATTCACTGGCGAACGGCGCGCCCCCGAATTTCAGCGACACCCTGCATCACGATTACGTTGGCCTGAGCGCCAACAGTGCACTGGCGGTGTACCTCGAAGAACAGGCGCTGCACGCGGGGATGCGCCTGCAAATCCGCATCCGTGCGGAAGGCTTCGACGGCGTGATGCGCATGGTCGCTCACGGTGCCGGGCTGGCGATTGTGCCGCTGGCGGCGATCCAGCGCCGGGCCGTCAGTCAACCGTTCAAGTGCTTCGCCCTGAAGGAAGAATGGGCACAGCGCAAACTGCTGCTGTGCGCCCGCTCATTCACTGGCCTGCCCGGTTACGCCAGAGCCTTGCTCGACGCGTTGCGCGCGCCTTGAACACCAGTGTTTGGCCCAACTGGCACCTGTATGACGAAGGCCGCGCAGAGTAATATCTGCCCCTTCAAATCAGGCCTGGCCACAACAACCAAAAAGGGAACCAGATGGCGGATGAAATCTTGCAACCGGCAACGCTCAAGCGGGGGTTGAAAAATCGTCACATTCAACTGATCGCATTGGGCGGCGCCATTGGTACGGGGCTGTTCCTGGGCTCCGCCGGAGTGCTCAAGTCCGCCGGACCGTCGATGATCCTCGGCTATGCGATTGCCGGTTTCATCGCGTTCCTGATCATGCGCCAACTGGGCGAGATGATTGTCGAAGAACCGGTGGCCGGCTCGTTCAGCCACTTCGCTCACAACTACTGGGGCGGTTTTGCCGGTTTCCTGTCCGGCTGGAACTACTGGGTGCTGTATGTGCTGGTGGGCATGGCCGAGCTGACCGCCGTCGGCAAGTACGTGCAGTTCTGGTGGCCGGAGGTTCCCACCTGGGTCAGCGCGGCGGTGTTCTTCGTGTTGGTCAACCTGATCAATACGCTGAACGTCAAAGTCTTCGGCGAGATGGAGTTCTGGTTCGCAATCATCAAGGTCGTGGCCATCATCGGCATGATCCTCCTCGGCTGCTACATGCTGTTCAGCGGCACCGGCGGCCCGCAAGCATCGGTGAGCAACCTGTGGAGCCACGGCGGTTTCTTCCCCAACGGCACCACCGGTCTGCTGATGGCGATGGCGTTCATCATGTTCTCCTTCGGCGGCCTGGAACTGGTCGGCATCACCGCCGCCGAAGCCAGCGAACCGCGGAAGGTCATTCCCAAGGCCATCAACCAAGTGGTTTATCGGGTGTTGATCTTCTACGTCGGTGCTCTCACCGTGTTGCTGTTGTTGTATCCCTGGGACCAGCTGCTGCAGACACTGGGCGCCTCGGGCGATGCCTACAGCGGCAGTCCGTTCGTGCAGATTTTTGCCTTGATCGGCAGCGACACCGCCGCGCAAATCCTCAACTTCGTGGTACTCACCGCCGCGCTCTCGGTCTACAACAGCGGCGTCTACTGCAACAGCCGCATGCTCTACGGCCTGGCCGAACAAGGCGATGCACCCAAGGTGCTGATGAAGCTGAACAAGCAAGGCGTTCCGTTGCTGGCACTGGGCGTTTCAGCGTTGATCACGATGCTGGCGGTGCTGGTCAACTACGTTGCCCCGCATGAAGCGCTTGAGTTGCTCTTCGCCTTGGTGGTTGCCTCGCTGATGATCAACTGGGCACTGATCAGCCTGACGCATCTGAAGTTTCGCAAGGCCATGGTGCAGCGCGGCATCGTGCCAGGCTTCAAGGCTTTCTGGTCGCCGTACACCAATTACCTGTGCCTGGCGTTCATGGCCGTGATCATCGGCGTCATCTGGATGATTCCGCCGGTGCGCGCTTCGGTGTACGCCATGCCGGTGTGGGTATTGGTCATCTACGGGTGCTACCGGTTGCGCATCGCCCGGCACCGAAACCTGCCAGTGGCTCAATAAACACTGAATAAAAAAACGCCCCGACATTCGATGAATACCGGGGCGTTTTTTTATGGGATACGTCCATGACCGAGCGTTTCTGGACACCCCGATGTCGAGCACAGACAACTGATGCCGCACCAAGCCCGATAGGGTGCGACTTCAGTTATCCCTCACGCTCGGAGTCATCATGTCCGCACCGATTACCGTTCTTCGCGACACTCACCCACTGCCCGTCCTCGACGCCTGCAAATGGGAAAAGCTCGAAGGCGATCCGCACACCGTCAACCTCAACGCCTACACCAGCGAAGACGGCAGCAAGATCATGGGCACCTGGATCTGCACGCCGGGCAAATGGTATGTGGAATACGTGAAGTGGGAATACTGCGACTTCCGCGAGGGCTACTGCATCATCACCCCGGAAGGAAAAGAGCCGATCCATCTGCGTGCCGGTGACATTTTCGTCATTGAGCCGGGGATGAAAGGCACGTGGGAAGTGGTTGAAACCGTGCGCAAGTATTTCGTGTTTGCCTGATGCAAAAAAACCGGGAAATCACCCGACGTGATTTCCCGGTAAATGTCGATGCGCACATGCAATACCTGTAGGAGCCGGCTTGCTCGCGATGGGGCCGGCACATTCAACATTGATGGTGACTGATCCGCCGCCATCGCCAGCAAGCCGGGCTCCTACAGTGGTTTGCGATAGCTGTTGATGATCGCCGAGAAGTCCTTGCCACCTTCCCCACGCTGACTCATCGCCTGATACAACTGCTGGGCCACCGCGCCGAGCACCACCGGTTGGTGCGCCTGACGTGCCGCTTCCGTGGCCAGTCCCAGATCCTTGAGCATCAGTTCGGCACCGAAACCGCCGGTGTAGCCGCGCGAGGCCGGCGCCGTTTCGACGATGCCCGGCCACGGGTTGTACATCTCCGAACTCCAGCAACGCCCCGTGGAACTGTTGATGATCCCGGCGAGCACCGTGGTGTCGATCCCGAGCGCATCACCCAGCGCCATGGCTTCGCTGACGCCGACCATGGAAATCGCGAGAAGAAGGTTGTTGCAGATCTTGGCGATTTGCCCGGTGCCGACTTCGCCACAGTGGACGATGTTGCGGCCCATTTGCGCCAGCACCGGTTGCAGGGTGGCGAACAGCTCCGGCGTGGCGCCGACCATGAAGGTCAGCGTCCCGGCCGCTGCGCCGCCAGTGCCACCCGACACTGGCGCATCGGCCATGGCCACGCCTTGTTTGGCAGCGGCTGCCGCGACATCACGCGCCGTTTGCGGATCGATGGTGCTGCAATCCACGGCCGGCACGCCTTTGGCAATTCCCGCCAGCACGCCGTCTTCACCCAGCCACACGCTGCGCACATGCACCGCGGCGGGCAGCATGGTAATCACCAGTTCTGCACCTTGAGCCGCTTCACGGGCCGTCGGGCTGATGCTGCCGCCCAGTTGTTCCAGCTCGGCCAGAACGGTTTTGTTCAGGTCGACCAGCCGCAGCGAATGGCCGGCCTTGATCAGGTTGCGCGCCATCGGCGCGCCCATGTTGCCGAGACCGATAAAAGCAATTTTCATGTCCGGCTCCTTAACGCAAGTTGATGGTGGTGTTCACACCGTCATTGACGCTGTCGTCATCGAACCAGCGACTGGTGACGGTCTTGGTCTGAGTGTAGAACTGCACCACTTGCTTGCCATACGGGCCGAGGTCGCCGAGCTTGGAACCGCGTGAACCGGTGAAGCTGAAGAACGGGACCGGCACCGGAATCGGAATGTTGATGCCGACCTGACCCACGTCGATTTCGCTCTGGAATTTGCGCGCCGCCGCACCGCTCTGGGTGAACAGGCCGGTGCCGTTGCCGAATGGGTTGGCGTTGACCAGGGCGATGGCTTCGTCGAGCGTGTTCACTTCCAGCACAACCAGCACCGGGCCGAAGATTTCCTGGGTATAGATCTGCATATCGGGCGTCACGCCGGAGAACAGGGTTGGGCCGACAAAGTTGCCCTTCTCATAGCCAGGAACCGTGATGTCGCGACCATCCAGCTCAAGCTTGGCGCCTTCCTTGATGCCGCTTTCGATCAGATCGAGGATCCGCGCCTTGGCTTTTTTGGAGATCACCGGGCCCACATCAGTACCCGGCTCGCTGCCGGCATTGACCTTGAGTTTCTGCGCCAGCGCCTTCAGGTCTGGCAGCCATTGCTTGGCAGCGCCCACCAGCACCACCACGGAGGTGGCCATGCAACGCTGACCGGCCGCACCGAAACCGGCACCGACCAGCGCATTCAGCGCTTGTTCGCGGTTGGCATCCGGCAGCACAACGGCGTGGTTTTTCGCACCCATCATCGATTGCACGCGCTTGCCGTGTTTGCCGGCCAGGTCGTAGACGTGCGTACCAACGGCGGTCGAACCGACGAAGGAAACGGCCTTGATATCTTTATGCGTGCAGAGCGCGTCCACCACGTCCTTGCCGCCATGAACGACGTTAAGCACGCCTGCCGGAACGCCGGCCTCGATCGCCAGCTCCACCAGCAGCATGGTCGACATCGGGTCCTGTTCGGACGGCTTGAGCACGAAGGTGTTGCCGCAGGCGATGGCCATCGGGAACATCCACAGCGGAATCATCGCCGGGAAGTTGAACGGGGTGATGCCGGCGCAGACGCCGATAGGCTGACGCAGGGTGTAGGTATCGACGCCGCCCGCGACGTTCTCGGCGAATTCGCCCATTTGCAGACTGCCGATGGAGCAGGCGTGTTCGACCACTTCCAGGCCGCGGAAAATATCGCCTTCAGCGTCGGCTATGGTTTTGCCCTGCTCGTTGCTGAGCACCACGGCGATGCGTTTGGAATGCTCACGGATCAGCGCCTGGAGCTTGAGCATGATGCGCATGCGCGCGCCGATCGGGGTCAGCTTCCAGGTCTGGAAGGCACGATGGGCGGCACTGATCGCGGCGTCGACTTCCTGCGCCGTGGCGAACGGAACCTTGGCCAGTACTTGCTGGGTCGCCGGGTTGACGATGTCGTGCCATTCGGTGGTCTGGGATTCGACCCACTCGCCGTCGATCAACAGCTTGACCTTTTGCACAGTGGTTTCGTTGGGCGTGAGCGATACGTTCATGCTGGTCTCCTGGACATTGTTCTTATACAGAGAGCTTTCAGGGGAGAAACTCGCCTGGGGATGAGACGGCTGTCGCGATTTGGTTGTCGGACTGTTTTTGGAGTATAGATGTGCAAACTTCTAATAAGAACGCACATAAAAGCCGGTCCATCATGCAAAAAAACATCACGTCTTTAGGTTCACTGAACTGGGATGACCTTAAGTTTTTCCTTGAAGTCGCCCGCACCCGCAAGGCCAGCACCGCGGCCAAGCGCCTGGCGGTGGACTACACCACTGTGTCCCGGCGCATCAGTTCGCTGGAAGCGTCGCTGGGCACGCTGCTGTTCGAGAAATCCCGGACCAGCGGTTTCGTCCTGACCGCCGAAGGCCAGCGATTGCTCGGTTATGCCGAGTCGATCGAAAGCACATTGCACATGGCCTGCGAGCAGGTTTCAGGTTCCGGCGTGGCGCTGTCGGGGCACGTGCGGATGGGGTGCACGGAAGGATTCGGCAGCTTTTTCATCACCCCGCAACTGAGCCATTTCGTCGATGCCTACCCGGCGATCTCGGTGGACATCCTTCCACTGCCGCACTTCATCAGCCTGTCCAAGCGCGAGGCGGACATCGTCATTGCGCTGGAGCGCCCCGAGCATGGCCCCTACGTCTGCTGCAAACTCTGCGACTACAAATTGCAGCTGTACGCGACCCAGGACTATCTGGACAAACACCCGCCCATCCACCGCCCGGCAGACTTGGGCAAACATTCATTCATCAGTTATGTCGACGACCTGGCGTTCAGTTCGGAGCTGTTGTACCTGGCAAACGTGCTGCCCGGCGCCAGTGCCAATCTGCGCAGCACCAGCGTAATAGCGCAATTCGTGGCCGCGCAGCAGGGGCGGTCACTGGCGATCTTGCCGTGTTTCCTCGCCGCGCAGGACCCGCGTCTGCTGCCGGTGTTGCCGGAGGAGATCAACATCACCCGGCAATTCTGGATGTACTGCCGGGAGGACTTGCGCAAGCTCAAGCGGATCACCCTGTTGTGGGATTACATCCGTACGGTCACCGAGCAGAATCAAGGGCTGTTGATGGGTGAGCGGCGGGACATGGTGTTCGCCGATTAATCGGCGCTGACCACGATCGACACCCGGCGGTTCTCGGTTCGGCCGGCGGCGGTGTCGTTGGAGGTGACGGGCTGACTGCTGCCGAGGCCGCGTAGCTGGATGTTTTGTTCCTTCATGCCCGCTGTGGTCAGAACCTTGCCAACGCTTTTCGCGCGGCGCAGGGACAGCTGTTCGTTATACGGTTCTTTGCCCGAGGTGTCGGTGTGACCATCGACCCGCACTCGCTCGATCCCGACACTCAGCAATGCCTTGCCAATGCGTTCGACGATCTCGGTGCTCTGCAGATTGAGCGTTTCGACGTCACTGCCAAACAACACTTTGCCGGACAACCCGAATGCCCAGCCCTCGTCGGTCAACTCGAAACCTTGCTGTTTGAGCATCGTGACCTGCGCCGGGGTCAGGCCTTTTTGCGGTGCCGTCTGGCAACCGGACAATGCCAGCACGGCCATGAACAGGGGGATCGTGAAGAATCGCAGGGGGAGTGAGAACACGGGTATTAGCTCCTGATTTGAACATCGGCGACAGGGTGCTCCGCCCCTGACGTGTGCTGAGCACCTCTGGCGAGGCGCTTGGCTTGGTACATGGCCGCATCGGCAGCGTGGAGCAAAGCCCCCGGTGTCGTCCCATGATCGGGGTACACGGCGATGCCGATACTGAGAGAGGTCAACACTTGGCTGGTCCCCGGCAACGGGATCGGCATTTCCATGCTTTCAAGGATTTTGTCGGCGATCCGCTCGGCGTCTTCGGTCTTGTGCAGCGGGGTCAGCAGGACGGCAAATTCATCGCCCCCCAGACGCGCTACCAGATCGTCTTCGCGCAGTTGCGCACGAACCCGATTGGCCACGGCCACCAGCACCGCATCGCCGGCAGCGTGCCCGAAGTTATCGTTGATCTCCTTGAACCGGTCGCTGTCGAGAAACAGCACTGCCACGCGTTCGTTGAGCTTGCTGGCGTTGCGCAGAGAACGAATCAATCGGCCTTCGAAAAACGCCCGGTTCGGCAGCCCGGTGAGGCTGTCATGGCTCGCCTGGTGGGCCAGTGTTTCGTTTTCGCTTTGCAGGTGGGTCTGCCAGGATTCGAGTTCGTCGAGCAAGGCATTGAAGTCGTTGCCCAGGTTGTCGAGTTCGGCAATGGCGGCCGGCGGCACACGCCGGTCGAAGGCACGGTCACTGCGTGCAGCATGAGCCACGGAAGCCAGGCTGCGCAGGGGGCCCGTGATCCCGCGAAGTTGTCGGCGTGCGAGATACAGCGCCATCCAGGCGCTGACAGCGGTGCACAGAACGATACCCACCAGTCCACTGAGCAAAAAGCGCATCAGGCTGCCACCGTGACCGGTGAGCTGGACACTGCCGATTTCCTGGCCCTGATGGACAATCGGCATGCTGATCGGTTTTTCCAGAAACGCCTTGGCCATCTGCATTTCCAGGTCCGAGAAAAACCCGGTTTCCGGTCGCTGCCAACGGGCCAACAACTTGCCCTGCTCGTCCAACACCTGGGCATCGGCCACTTCTTCGGTGGACGCGATCAATGCCAGGGCCTCCGTGGCGGCCGCCTTGTCGTTGAACACCACCGCTGCTTCCACGGTGTAGTTGATGGAGCGTGCAATCAGGTGCAGGTTGTGGTCGGCGTAAACCCGCAAGGCCAGTACACCCAGCAACGTCAGCGAGACGCTGGCCATGGCCACGCCCACCAGCGCGACGATCAAATGACCGCGACCGATGACCGAGCGCAAGGTCGGGCGGCTATCCGGTTTGAATAGCGTCATGGTGCCGCCGGCTTGCGGCGGGACAGTTGCAGCACGCTGGGGTGGATTCTCACGCCGCTACGGGCGACGGAATCCAGATTGACCTCAAAAGACACCTGCTCATCGCCGACTCGCAGGCAGAACAGGCTGCCGACGGTGCATTGGTCATCGCTTTCGCTGATGCTCAGCACCGGACGCCCCGCCAGCGAAGCGAAGAGCCGGCTGCGTTCCTCGCTGGTCAGTTTGCCGATGTACACTGCGTCGCACTCACCGACAATGGACGGGTTGTCGGCCAGCAAACGGCGCACGGTAACGGGACGGCCGGTAGCCTGGGTCGTGCCTTTGACCAGATCGTCGGTGTATTCGGTGGGACCGACTATGCACAAACGCAGTTGTGCTGGCTCAACAGGCCAACGGGCATAACTGAGGATGCCGAGTACTACCTGCGTAACGGCTTGGGCGCGTTGATCGGCCATGCCGGGTAGCGTCTGCACTTGCGCGAAAACGAAGCCACTGAGCAAACAGAGAAGGCCTGCCAGCATGACTCGCTTGCAGACAACAATGCGCTCTGTCGTCCAGACAGCCACCTTCATGCAGGGATTCTCTTCGATCGTATCAGGATGATGCCGCAACGATAGCATAGCGTCGAAACGCTCGCGAGGCGGCACAAGACGGCACTTCGGACAGTTTCCGTCGTCAGGCGCTGCCTTCTTCAATCCCCCGGCGACATGGCCTCTTCCAATTCCAGCATCAGCCCGCTCAGGCGCTTGACCTTGCGTCGCACCGCCTCTTCAAACACGCCGGCTCGCGGTTCGATCAAGGTAAACCAGTGCTTGGCGCGGGTGATGCCGGTGTAGATCAGCTCCTTGGTCAGAACCGGGTTCAGGGCGTCCGGCAAAATCAGCGCCGTGTGGGCGAACTCGGAGCCCTGGGACTTGTGCACGGTCATGGCGTACACCGTTTCGACATCATTCAGCCGGCTCGGCAGGACAAAGCGCACACCGCCCTGGCCGTCGTTGCGCGGGAAGGCAACGCGCAGCACCTGGCGCCCTGCGTCGGGCCCCTCGCGTTCCGGCAGCTTGAGAGCAATGCCGATGTCACCGTTCATCAAGCCCAGGCCATAGTCGTTGCGGGTCATCAGCACTGGCCGACCTTCGTACCACGGCTGGTTACTGTCGATCAGTCGGGCCTTGAGCAGCGCGTCAGTCACTCGCTGATTCAGGCCTTCCACGCCCCATGGCCCCTTGCGCACGGCGCACAGCAACTGGAAGGCATCGAAGGCCCGCAGCACGTCGCGAGCCCAATCGGTCCAGCGCGGATCATCGAGGGTGCTGTCGAGCGACGGTCGCTGATTGCGCAGCAGGCTCAGGTAATGCCGATACCCTTGCGGCCCGTCGCCGTGGCCTTCGAGCAACAAGCGCTCCAGCGCCCTGTCGTGCTCACCTTTGAGAGGCAGGGAAAACACATCATCATGGTTTCCAGCCGCCAATAACTTGCGAGCTTCTTCCGGTTGCTGCCGATTGACCCAGCGAGCCAGTTGGCCAATGCCGCTGCCCTCGCCGAACCGACGAGAGTGGCGCAGCATCACGACCTGCTGGGCCAACGGATGAGTCCCGTGGGTGTCTTCCTGCAAACCACTGGTCTCGAGGTTTTCACCACTGATCGCTTCCAGCCACTGGCGCGTCTGTGGGCTGTACCAGCCTGCCTCGGCGTCGCGACACAAATCGCCCAGCACGGCGCCGGCTTCCACCGATGCCAGTTGATCCTTGTCACCGAGCAGCACCAGTCGGGCATGGGCCGGCATCGCGTCGAGCAGATTGGCCATCATTTCCAGGTCGATCATCGAGGCTTCGTCGACCACCAGAACATCCAATGGCAAACGATTACCGGCGTGGTGCCGAAAGTGTCGGGTTCCGGGACGGCTGCCGAGCAGGCGGTGCACAGTGGTGACGTCTGACGGAATTTTTTCTCGCACGGCCTCGGCCACTTCCAGCGTTCGGACTTGCTGGCTGATGGACTCCGTCAGCCGTGCCGCCGCTTTACCGGTGGGGGCGGCGAGACGGATGCGCAGTGGTTTGCCTGCCTCCACCGCCGGTGCCTGCAACAGCGCCAGCAAACGTACGACCGTGGTGGTCTTGCCGGTCCCGGGACCGCCGGTGACGATGCTGAATGCACTGCGGGTCGCCAAGGCACACGCGAGTTTCTGCCAGTCGATCACCTCGCCGGGCCGAGCCGGGCCGAACAGACCGGTGAGACGTTGGGACAAATCATTCGGTGTGGATTCGTGCTCCGCCAGACGCAGGCGTAGCGCGTCATCGATACGTCGCTCGTACCCCCAGTAACGGCGCAGGTACAAACGTTTTCCCGATAACACCAACGGTCTGTGCTGTGCCGTTTCGCTGCTATCGGCCGCCAATGCAACCAGACTGCTGGCAGCCAGGACCTTGCACCAGTGGGCGCCGTCCAGCGTCTCAAGCAATTGCGAAGGCAGCAGCATCGCGCCACTTTGCAGGTCGCCCTCCGGTGGCAACGAGAGGGCGAAATCCGGTGCCTTGAGCGTCTCGAACAGATCCAGGCAGACGTGACCGTGACCCAGTTGATGACTGGTCAACGCCGCCGCCAGCAGCACCAATGGATCACCGCCTGGAGCAAGCTCGTGCAAAAAGGCAACGAAGGCTTTGTCCAGCGCCCGCAACCAGCCGCGCTCGACCCAGCGCGTGAGCAACAACAGCAAATCATCGGCACGGCTCAACGGCGCCAGACCTGCCAGGCTTTCGGCTGCCAACGGTGTGGGCAACAAATCGGCGAAGGTGCGGCTCATAGCAATACTCCCTGTTCCCAGGCCGGTTCGGCCTTGGGTTCCGGCTTACCCTGGAACAGCCGGTCCAGACGCTCGATCAGCTCTCTGGGAGGACGGGCAAAATACACGCCCTGACTGGACGCGCGCGTTCCGCGCAGGAACAGATACAACGCCCCTCCGACATGCCGGTCGTAATCGTAATCGGCCAGCCGCGCCTTGAGCTGACGATGCAGGGCCAACAGGTACAACACGTATTGCAGGTCGTAGCGGTTGTCCAGGATCGACTGCTCCATGGCCTGTTCGGTGTAGGCCATGTCATCGACGCCCAGCCAGTTGGATTTGTAATCGGCGACGTAATAACGACCATCGTGCTCGAACGTCAGGTCGATGAAGCCTTTGAACATGCCATTGAGCAGCACCGGTTCAGCCGCGACACGAGCAACACCGTTGTGAGTGTATTGGCGGACCAACTCGTCGAGCTTGAGTACATCGACCTTGTGGCTGGCGAACCAGAACTCCATCTCGACACGGTATTGCTTCAGTTGCCCAAGAATCACGGGCGCCTGTCCCGCGCCGATGTGCAGCGGGGATTTGAGCAAGTGCTGCAGCCAATCGCTCAGCGTGGTGATCCAGCCTTCCCAGCCACGACGGTTGCAGCGACGGGCAATCGCGTCTTCCACGGCTTGCGGCGTGGCGGCAAAACCTTCGTCACCGGCCCACTCAAGCAAACCATGGAGAAAGGTGCCGGGATTCGGACCGCGAGGGAATCGATGGATATCGGCACCGCCGGCGATCACTTCGCGCGGCGCTTCGGGATCGAGGCGCTCGTCGTCGAACAACTTTTGCGCCTGCGGGTTTTCCGGTGCCTCGTCACTGCCCATGCTCAGGGTTTCGCCAATGCGCAGGGCGCTGTAGGAAGCAATCCACCAGTTTTCGCTGGCCTTGCGCTTGGGGATCAGGGGAGCGAGCAACGTCGCATCGTTCTGCGGCGGATGGTAATGCTCATCCGTCTTTTCAGGCATCTCACTGTAATTCAGCGCGGGACAATCCTGCTGCAGGTCTTCCAGCCAACGCCTCAAGCCTTGCGACTCCGCTAATGGAGCACCGCCGCCCAACAGATAACCCAACGCAGAAAGGTGCAACACCGAGCTGTTGTTATTACCGCGCTTGAGGTCAGTGACGCCAAGCCAGCAGGCGTGTTGAGCCCGGGTCAGCGCCACATAAAGCAAACGCAGGTCCTCGGCCAGGCGTTCATCATCCGCCAGTGCGATCAACTCGGGCGTGGGCTTCAGGGTGACTCGAGCATTGCCCGACTCATCGTGGTAATGCAGCGGCAAACGGCTACCGTCCACCGGTTTCGCCGAACACACGAACGGCAGAAACACCAAGGGATACTCAAGCCCCTTGGACTTGTGAATAGTCACGACCTTGACCAGTTGCTCGTCACTCTCCAGGCGCAGGATCTGCTCCTCACCCGCCTGACCGGACAGCGCCAGATGTTCGGACAAGTGCCGGATCAAAGCTTGCTCGCCGTCAAGTTCGGCGGCCGCCTGTTGCAGCAACTCCGACAGATGCAACAAGTTGGTCAGCACCCGCTCGCCGTCACTGCGCGCGATCAATGCCTGAGGCAGCTGGAAGTCATGCAGCAAACGACGCAGCATGGGCAGCACGCCTTGCTTGCGCCAGAGCTCGCGATAACCACGGAACTGCATGACCCGCGCTTCCCAGGCAAGCTCGTCCTGATTCAACCGCTCAAGCTCGGCCAGCGACAGGTTCAAGGTGATGCTCGCCAGCGCTGCCCGCAACGGACGCTCGACATCCGGCTCGGCACAGGCCTTGAGCCAGGTGAGCAGATCGTGGGCTTCCTGGGCGGCGAACACCGAGTCCTTGTCCGACAGATAAACGCTGCGCACACCACGAGCGGAGAGTTCGGCGCGTACGGCCTGAGCTTCTTTGCCGTCGCGCACCAGGATCGCGATATCCGCCGGTAACAGACCTCTGAAGCCCTTGCCGTCCTGGAGGAAACCGGCCTTGCCTTGCTGTCCGCCGTTAAGCAACGCGGTGATTTCACTGGCGCAGGCGGCAGCCAATTGCTGTCGGTAAACCGCACCGGACAGCGGTTGATCGGCGGACAGGTGCCAGATGTTCAGCGCGGGTACAACCTGCCCCTCGATGCTCAGAATTTCTTTGCGTCCCTGGGAGGCGACCGGCAGAAACGGCACGGGATTTTCGCCATTCTTTTCGCGAAACAGGAAGGCGCCACGCCCTGCCTCGCGCGATTCGGCGCGCTCAAATACATGGTTTACCGCACCGACCATGCCATGGCTGGAGCGGAAGTTGGTGCCCAATGTATGCAGTCGGCCAGCGGTGGCCTGGCGAGCGCGCAAGTAGGTATAGATATCGGCACCACGAAAGGCATAGATCGCCTGCTTTGGGTCGCCGATCAGGAACAGGCCGCATTCGGGGTTGTTGTCTTCGATGCGATAGATGCTTTCGAAAATCCGGTACTGTACCGGGTCGGTGTCCTGGAACTCATCGATCAACGCCACCGGAAACTGTTCGCGAATCAAGGTCGCCAGGCGCTCGCCGCCCTCGGATTGCAGCGCGGCATCAAGGCGCAGCAACATGTCATCGAAACCCATTTCCGCGCGACGACGTTTTTCTGCCTCGAACCGTGCACTCACCCATTGGGCGGCGTGTTGCAGAACCGCGGCATCGGGAGTCGGTAATCCATCGAGACTGACCTTGAGGCCAGGCATGGCGTCCAGTCCCGGATGATTGGGGACTTCGCCTTTTTTCCACGCTTCAGCCATACCCTCGGGGGTCAGGCGAGTGAAGCCAGTGCCGATATCCAACTGCTCAAGCAACTCGTCTTCGGCCCAGGCCTTCAACTTTTCGAACCAGGGTTCGAAGTAGCGCGCCTGCATCTTGCGCCCATCGACGCTTTTGCTGGCAACACCCTCGTGACAGATCGCAAGCAACTCGTCTGCCCACTGACGCCAGGGCATTTTGAGTTCGATCAAAGCTGCCCGTCGTTCCTGCAGACATTCAATGATCAGCTCGGCAGGCTCTTTGCCTGCGACACTGTCGCGTTCACTGGCGAACAACCCACGAACTCGTGGCAACAGGGCCGCCGGACCGCCCCAATTACCGCGCACCCAGTTCAGCGCATCGCCTTGCATCGGGTAGCAGAACAATCGCCAGTAATCGCGCAGGACTTCGCCCAGCAAATCACTGTGATCGGTTTCCAGGGTCTGGGTAAACAGGCTGCCACTGTCGAACGCATGCTCGCGCAACATTCGCTGACACCAGCTGTGGATGGTCGAGACAGCCGCTTCATCCATCCACTGGGCAGCGATGTCCAGACGGTTCGCGCATCCGGGCCACTGCTCCGGAAGGTACTGATCGCGCAGCTCCGCAATCAGGGCATCCGGCGGCGGTGTTTCATCGCGGAAAAACCGCGCGGCTTCTGCCAGGCGCGTTCGAATACGTTCGCGCAGCTCCTTGGTCGCGGCGTCAGTGAAGGTCACAACGAGGATTTGCGGCGGCAACAATTCACGCCCGAAGCCACTCGATTCGCCACCGTGGCCGAGGACCAGGCGCAGATACAGCGCAGAAATAGTGAAGGTTTTTCCGGTCCCCGCACTGGCTTCAATCAGTTGACTGCCGCGCAGCGGGAATGCCAGGGCCAACGGTGTTTTCGCGGTCATGAGCGCGCCTCCTCGCTGCTCAATGAACGCCACGGCGCTTCAAGCATCGGTTTGTACAAAGCGTTGCACCAATCAGGGAAGGTCTCATCGGCAATCAGTGCGTCGTAGTCGGCAAACTGCCGGGCGAGCGCGGGACTTTCCCGGCGCTCGCCATCCGAGGTGATGCCGTCGCCTTCATAGGCTTTGCGGCCAGCGGCATCGGCTTTGACCGGATCTGTCTGAGCGAGCCAGGCAAACGCTGTTTTCACCGCAATGGGCAGAGGCTGGCGCATGCCCGTTTGCCAGGCCATCAACAGGTCGCTCAGGATTAGGGATGCGGTATTTTTTTCAATCGGCCCCAGTAACAGACTGTCGTCACTGGCCACAAGTGCAGTGGTCATCTCCATGCCACTGGCACAAGCAACCAGATGATTGATCCATGGTCGTGTCAGACGATGCCACTTGCGGGATTTGATTGAGCCGATGCTGTTGGGGATCGTGGTGATCGACAGCAATCCACCGTCTGCGCGTTGATGCAGACCGCTGAGCCAACCTTCAAGGCGCAGACCTTGAAGTTCAAGATTGACTGGCAGAGCGCTGGCGAGTGGCGTGGGCCATAACGTCAGAAGCTGTTGATAGCGTTGCAGCAGATCCGGCAACGGTTCGATCAACTCTCGTTGCAGGCATTCGCCGAAACCGGCCATGGGCAGTAGCCCGCTGTTTTGCAGGCGTTTGGCATGCGCGTCCAACACCTCATCCGCACGCTCAAGCTGTGCCAGCGCGGCACCAAGCAAACTGTCGCTGAGGCTATAGCGTTGCAGCGCATCAAGTACAAAGGGCTCTTCATCGGCCAGCGGCACTTCAGCGGCTTCGAAGAACACCTTCAATCGCTGGCTGAAGAAATGTCGCACAGGATTGCGCAGGAAGTCCTGCAACTGACCGAGGCTCAGCGGCTCTTCCTGAACGTAAGGGGCCAGGATGTTGGTTTCGCTTGTTGGCTCAACAGCTTGATGAAGCACCTGCCATTCGTTGGCGAAGCTGAACAGGTCATCGCCTTCATGGAAATAACGGGCACTGAACGGCTGCAACGGATGCTCCTGAGTCAGGGCCTCAAGCAGATCTTCATCTGCATTGTGCAATCGCCAGCCACTGGCCAGATGGTCGCGCAACTGGCCGATCAATACGGACGCGGGACGCTCGCTGTTATCGCGAATGCTCCGGCCGACCCAACTGATATAGAGCTGATCACATGCCGACAGCAGCGCCTCCAACAGCAGATAGCGGTCATCTTCCCGGCGCGAGCGGTCACCCGGTCGGTAATCGCTGCCCATGAGGTCGAAGTCCAAAGGCGGTTGCGCGCGCGGGTAATCGCCGTCATTCATGCCAAGCAGACAGACCAGTTTGAACGGGATCGCGCGCATCGGCATCAACGTGCAGAAATTGACTGCGCCGGCGAGAAAGCGCTGGGACAAGCGACCTTGATCAAGGCCGGCGAGCCAGGCTTCGCGAACGACAGTCAACGGTAATTCGTCGTGCAAACCGACCGACTCACAGGTCTCAAGCCAGGTTTCACGCAACTCTTCGAGCTGGGCCAACAGGTAGTCGTCATGTTCATTACTGGCCTGGAAAAACAACTGCACCAACGCCTGCAACCGCATGCCCCACTGCATGGGCGGCGCCGGTTGTGAGAGTTCCCGGTGGGCAATCTCCAGCGCGTCCAATAAAGCAATCAGAGGACCGATGAGTGCGGCATCCAGACCACCAATCTCGTCGTAGGGCTCGATGCCTTCGCAGGCACTGCCGCTTCCCACGGCATAGCCGAGCAGCATCCGTCGCAGCCCGAAACGCCAACTGTTCTGTTCCAGTTCCTGAGGCAGGCCTAAACCCGCTCGTTGCCCGGCGTTCATGCCCCAACGGATGCCTGCGCCTTCAATCCAGCGATGCAGGGTGGGCAAGTCTCGCTCCTCCACACCAAAGCGAGCGCGCAGGGCCGGAACATCCAACAGGTCGAGGATTTCGCTGACGGGGAATCGACTGTCCGGCAGTTTGAGCAGATGTTCGACAGCGATCAGCAACGGATCACGGCCTCGTTGCCCCTGATCTGCGAGCGTGAAGGGAATGAAGCGCGGATCATGGCGTTCAAGCTGCCCGAATACTGCACGAATATGCGGGGCGTAGCTGTCGATATCCGGGACCATCACGATGACGTCGCGAGGCCTTAGCTCAGGATCTGCACTGAAACGGGAGAGCAACTGATCGTGAAGGATCTCCACCTCGCGTTGGGCGCTATGGGCGATGTGAAAACGGATTGATTGATCCACTTTTGGATCGACTGCCGGCCAGCGCTCACGCGTTTCATTCAGAGGACGTAATTCAAGAATGTCATCCTGCAATTGATTGAGCATGTTCAGTGGCTGGCTATCACTGAACAGGTCGATTCGCCCGTCACGAAATGCCGAACGATAGCTATTGGGATCGTCGTAGCTATCGAGCAGATTGATGTAGTCCCGCCCCTGTTTGCCCCACGCAGCCAACAGGGGATGGGCATGCTGATGCAGGGTTTGCGGATCGAGGACAACCGGCATACCACTCTTGCGAGCCTGACGTTTGTATTGATGCCGTAACAGGTCTTTATCGGCGACGATATCCGCCCAATGGTGACGACACGGGTTATGAACGCACAGCAAAACCTGACTGAAACGGGCCAGCCCGGCTAGCGCTTCCAGCGCCTGGGCGGGAAGCGAAGAAATACCGAAAACGATCACTCGTGAAGGAAGTCCATCCGGCGCAGTGTCCAGACTGTTGATACGTTCGATAAATCGCTGATGGACGCCGGCACGGCTTTGCGCCATGCCTTGTTCACCGACATCCAGCAACAGTGCACGCCACAATTCTGCCTGCCAGCAGTTGGCAGGGGTCAGGGCTTTCGCTTCACCCCGAACGTTGCGTAGTTGATGACGACCTTCTGCCCAGTCCTCGAGCCAGTCGGCTCGGTACACCTGGTATTGGTCAAACAAGTCGGCCAGTCGCTCGGCCAGTTGATAGCGTTTGCGCAAATCGGTGTCATGGGTAAGAAAACGTTGCAGAGGTTCGAAGTGTGGATGATCGATCAACTGCGGAAGCAAGCGCATGAGGCGCCAGGTCAGCGGGGCTTTATCGAGCAGGGATTTGACCGGGATTTCATCTCGTCCAAGGACCATGCGATAGAGCTGCCACATGAAGCTGCCCGGCAACTGCACATCGATCGCTGCCGCGATACCGCAGCCGCCCATGTCGTCCTCTTTCGGGTCCTCAGCCAGTGCCAGTTTCAACCACTGGGCGATACCATTGCTCTGTACCAAAGCGATTTCATTTTCCAAGGGGGCCAGCGGGTAGCGCCGCATCCAGCTGACCACCAGGCTGCGCAACTCGTCCAGGCGGTTGCCGTGAACCACCATAAAACCAGCACTGAGGGACGTTGCGTCCGGCATAAAGGCTTCCTTGGAAAAATACAAAAGCTAGGGCCGAACCTTAGCATTGTCGGGAGACTGTGACAGCCGGGAGCCGTCCGGCATTGCTGTACGAACTTTCCTGCGGGC
>NZ_BDAG01000063.1 GCF_002091715.1 Pseudomonas migulae NBRC 103157
ATTCGGGAGATGTACACCGATCTCTTGTAGGAGCCGGCTTGCTGGCGATAGCGTCCGTTCAGTTAATAAACAGGTGACTGACCCACCGCTATCGCCAGCAAGCCGGCTCCTACAGTTGATCGTGTACATTCCGAACACATACGTATTACCCGTAGGAGCCAGCTTGCGGGCGCCGAGCCTGGGCGAGGCACCGAATGAAAGGGGCAAGAGCCTTTGGTTGTTTGGGGCTCTTCCAAGTGACTCGCGTAAGAGCGAAACCAATGGCAGCCGTGACCGCAGCAACGGATATGCCCCCAATCCCCAATCCCCAATCCCCAATCAATCGATCCCGACAAACCCTCCAGTCTGATGCTGCCACAACCGCGCATACAACCCGCCATGTGCCAGCAGCTCAGCATGGGTCCCCGTCTCGGCAATCTTGCCTTTCTCAAGCACCACAAGCCGGTCCATCCGGGCGATGGTGGAGAGCCGGTGAGCAATGGCAATCACGGTTTTACCCTGCATCAGGGTTTCCAGGCTTTCCTGAATCGCCGCTTCGACTTCCGAATCCAGCGCCGAAGTCGCTTCGTCCATGATCAGGATCGGCGCGTCCTTGAGCAGCACCCGTGCAATGGCGATCCGCTGACGCTGGCCGCCGGAGAGTTTCACCCCGCGTTCACCCACATGCGCATCAAACCCGGTGCGCCCTTCGGCGTCCGACAGCAACGGAATGAACTCATCGGCACGGGCCTTGTGCACCGCTTCCCAGAGTTCGGCGTCGGTGGCATCGGGTTTGCCGTAAAGCAGGTTGTCGCGGATCGAGCGATGCAGCAGCGACGTGTCCTGGGTGATCATGCCGATGCACTCGCGCAGGCTTTCCTGACCGACGTCAGCAATGTTCTGGCCGTCGATCAGGATTTTCCCGCCCTGCACGTCATAGAGGCGCAACAGCAGGTTGACCAGGGTCGATTTGCCGGCGCCGGACGGGCCGATCAAGCCGATTTTCTCACCGGGTTTGATCGTCAGGTTGAGGTCGCCGATGATCCCGCTCTTCTTGCCGTAGTGAAAATCCACGTGCTCGAAGCGTACTTCACCACGGGCAACGGCCAGCGGTTTCGCTGCTTCACGGTCGGTGACGCTGACTGGTTGCGAGATGGTCTGCAAACCGTCCTGAACCATGCCGATGTTTTCGAAAATGCCGGTGACTACCCACATGATCCAGCCGGACATGTTGACGATCCGGATCACCAGGCCAGTGGCCAGGGCGATGGCACCGACGGTGATCAGCGACTGCGTCCACAGCCACAACGCCAGACCCGTCGTGGTGACGATCAGCACGCCGTTCATGCTGGTGATGACCACGTCCATGCTGGTGACCACGCGGCCAGCCAGTTGGGCTTTTACGGTCTGCTCTTCGATGGCTTCCTTGGCGTATTGCTGTTCGAAATTGGTGTGGGCGAACAGCTTCAGCGTGGTGATGTTGGTGTAGCCGTCAACGATCCGCCCCATGAGTTTGGAACGCGCATCCGAAGACACGACCGAGCGTTCTTTCACCCGTGGCACGAAGTAGCAGAGGGCGCCGATGTAGGCGGCGATCCAGGTCAGCAACGGGATCATCAGGCGCCAGTCGGCTTCGGCGAACAGCACCAGTGAACTGATCGCGTAGATCAGCACATGCCACAGCGCGTCCACCGCTTGCACGGCGGAATCGCGCAGCGAGTTGCCGGTCTGCATGATGCGTTGGGCGATGCGCCCGGCGAAGTCGTTCTGGAAGAAATTCAGGCTCTGCTTGAGCACGTAGCTGTGGTTCTGCCAGCGGATCATGCTGGTCATGCTGGGGCTGAGTGTCTGGTGCACCAGGATGTCATGCAAGGCGAGAAACAGCGGTCGCAGGATCAGCGCAACCACGGCCATCCAGGCCAGTTCCACGCCGTGGATCTTGAAGAAGTCGACGTTGGGTGTGCCTTGAGTCAAATCGATGATGCGACTCAGGTAGCTGAACAGCGCCACTTCGATCAGAGCACCGAACAGGCCGACGATCAGCAACACCGCAAACATCGGCCAGACTTGCTTCAGGTAATAGGTATAGAAGGGGAAAACACGATCGGGCGGAGCCGCCGTCGGAGCGTCACGGAAGATGTCGATCAGTTTTTCAAAACGGCGATAAAGCATTTGTTCTCCGCCCGCGCACGGGCTCTCCTTTAAACGATATGAGCGGCGCCGGAGACCGGCGGCCGCTCAACACTCCCTGTGCATTTTGTTTCAGTCGATGCGCTTGGCCGACTTGATGAACACAGGATCGGCAGGCACATCTTTCATGCCGCCGCGGGTAGTCGTTTGCGAGTTGACGATGACGTCCACGACATCCATGCCTTTCACGACTTTACCGAAGACCGCATAGCCATCGCCCTGGTCCAGGAAGTCGTTGTCCTTGACGTTGATAAAGAACTGGCTGGTGGCCGAATCCGGCACGGAAGTACGGGCCATGGACAGCGTGCCACGGACGTTATGCAGGCCGTTTTTGGACTCGTTCTTGATCGGTGCCTTGGTATCTTTCTGCTGCATTTGTTGGGTGAAACCACCGCCCTGGACCATGAATCCAGGAATCACGCGGTGAAAAATCGTGTTGTTGTAGAAGCCGCTGTCGACGTACTCAAGGAAGTTCTTGGTACTGATCGGCGCCTTGACCGGGTCCAGTTCGATTTCGATCTGACCGTTGGTGGTTTCCAGCAGCACGTGCGGCGCCTTGGCGGGCGTGGCGGCCATCAGGTTGGCGGCAAACAGAACGGAGCCAGCGACGAGGGCGATTTTTTTCAGCATGGGTCAGTGATCCTGAGTGTAGTGGTGTCGACTGCGGTGAGAAACTCGAGCAGGGTTTGGTTGAAGCGTTCGGGTTGATCCAGCGGGGTGGCGTGGCGCGAATCGGCGATCACCACCAGCCGCGCATCGGGCAGCAGTTTTACGTAAGTCTCCTTCAGCGACACCGGTGTGTAGTCACGGTCGGCGCTGACGATGAGGGTTGGACAGGACACTCTGGAAAGTCGTTCCTGAACACCCCAGCCAACGATCGCGTCGAAGCTGGCGAGATAAGCATGTTTGTCGTTTCTTGCCCAGCGCTCGGCCATTTTTTGACGCAATTCGGCCTGTTCCGGTTTCGGGAACAGCTTGGCGCCCAGGGCTTTGCCGATGGTGCCCAGACTGAGCGCGCGCATCAGGCTCCAGCGCTTGAACCACTGCCAATAGTCGTCGCGGCTGCGCAGTTTGACCTCGGGCGCGCTGTTGACGATGCACAGGCTTTTGAGCAATTGCGGCTGATCCACCGCCAATTGAAAGCCGATCATGCCGCCCATCGAAAGCCCCACATAATGTGTCGGGCCGAGGTTCAAATGCTCGATCAGGGCGACCAGGTCGGCGCTGAACCCGGCGATACTGTAGCGCTCGCGAGGCTTGTCCGAGCGACCATGGCCGCGCACATCCGGCACGATTACCCGGTAGCGTGCGGACAGCGCCGGGATCTGCTTTTCCCAGTCCAGCGTGCTGGAACCCAGCCCGTGGACCAGCAGCAACGGCGTGCCGTGGCCATATTCCTCGTAGTGCAGGTTGCAACCTTCGTGTTCGAAATAGGCCATGGGTTACTCCGTGTCAGGCTTGTTCAGGGGCGGCGAAGGGAGCATCCAGCGGCGCGGTATCGAAAGTGCGCAGCAGTTCAATGAGGATTTGCGTCGCCGGGCCCAGCGGTTTGTCCTTGTTCGAATACAGGTAGAAGCTCGGGTTACGGCTGCCGCCCTGGTCCAACGGTAGCAGCTTAAGGGTCCCTTCCTTCAGTTCGCGTTCGATCATGTGCCGGGGCAACCACGCAAAACCCAGCCCGCTGCCGACAAATGTCGCGGCGGTGGCGAGGCTGCCGACGGTCCAGCGCTGCTCGGCGCCGAGCCAGCCGACATCCCGTGGCTGCTGGCGGCCGGAGTCGCGGATCACCACTTGCATCTGGCTTTCCAGGTCCTGGAAATTCAGTTCGCGGTTCAGACGGTGCAGGGCGTGTTCAGGGTGGGCGACGGCGACGAATTCGACGTCGCTCAACTCCGCGCCCAGATAGCCAGGAATACTGAAGCCGGTGATCGCCAGGTCAGCCACGCCTTCGAGCAAGACTTCTTCGACCCCCGACAATACTTCTTCGCGCAGTCGCACCCGGCAGCCGCGGCTTTGCGGCATGAACGCGGTCAAGGCGCGGACGAGGCGGGCGCTTGGGTACGCGGCGTCGACCACCAGCCGCACTTCCGCTTCCCAGCCTTGCTCCATGTGATGCGCCAGATCTTCCAGTTGGCTGGCCTGCTTCACCAGTTGCCGCGAGCGGCGCAGCAACACGCCGCCGGCTTCGGTCAGCACGGCTTTGCGGCCGTCGATGCGCAGCAGGGGCACGCCGAGCTGGTCCTGCATGCGTGCCACGGTGTAGCTGACTGACGATTGCGAGCGGTGCAGCGCTTCGGCGGCCTGGGCGAAACCGCCGTGGTCGACCACGGCCTGCAGCGTTCGCCATTGATCAAGGGTCACGCGGGGCGCTTTCATGTTGAGCTCCTCTTGTCCTAAGCTGGCAGTCCTTATTGGAGACTGTCGAATGAAAAAATTCTGTTGTTTGGTGTTGGCGATGCTGCCGCTGACTGCCTTTGCTTACCCCATCGACGTACAAAAACAGTTGAACGGCTTGAGCATCGACTACAACGCGTATGACACGGATACCGACATCGCCTCCATTCAGGTCAACAACTACGGCAGCACCGATGCCGTCTGTAAGGTGGTTTTCAATAACGGTCCGGAAGCACCGCGCACCCGCAATATCGAAGTGGCTGCCGGCAAGCACAAAAGTGCTACCGCCAAGTTCAACCGGACCATCATCAAGATGCGCATCAACCTGACCTGCACCCCCAAATAGCATCGCGACCCTGTGGGAGCGGCGGCGCGACGATTCGACTTGCTCGTGAAAGCCCGCTCCCACAGGAAGTACGCTCAGCTTATAAACGAATTTATTGATGGGTTATAGCAGTTATTTGCGCTTTTTCATCGATATGACTCTGTTTAACCTTCACTCCATCGACTTACAACATTCTCAGATGGAGCCTACATCCCATGTCCCGCGTTCTGATCATCGAAAGCAGCGCCCGTCAGCAAGACTCGGTTTCCCGTCAACTGACCCAGACCTTCATCAGCCAGTGGAAAGCCGCCCACCCCAACGATCAGATCACCGTGCGTGACCTGGCCGCCAACCCGGTGCCGCACCTGGACATCAACCTGTTGGGCGGCTGGATGAAACCTGCCGAGCAGCGCAGCGAAATCGAACAGGTTTCCCTGGAGCGCTCCAACCAGTTGACCGATGAATTGCTGGCCGCCGACGTGCTGGTCATGGCTGCGCCGATGTACAACTTCGCGATCCCCAGCACGCTGAAAGCCTGGCTCGACCACGTGCTGCGTGCCGGCGTGACCTTCAAGTACACCGACACCGGCCCGCAAGGCTTGCTCAGCGGCAAGCGCGCTTACGTGCTGACCGCTCGCGGCGGGATCTATGCCGGTAGCACCGCGGATCATCAGGAACCTTACCTGCGTCAGGTCATGGGCTTCATCGGCATCCACGACGTGACCTTCATCCATGCCGAAGGCATGAACCTGGGCGGCGACTTCCAGGAGAAGGGCCTGAACCAGGCCAACGCCAGGCTCGCCCAAGTGGCTTGAGGCTTTAATCGCCAGATAATCGCTGGATGGTCTAGTGACCTGGCGCAACCCTTCAAGCCTGTACGCGCATCGACCTCCCTTTGCACTTGTTGCTCCTGAGTGCTGTAGCCCGATTGAACGCTTTAGCGAGATCGGGCTTTTTTTTGCCTGCGATTTTTTGGGGGGGCACGCATCCCTTTTTTTTTTGCCTGCGATTTGGGGGGGGGCCGCATACCTTTGTAGGAGCCGGCTTGCTGGCGATGGCGATGTCACATTCAACATTGATGTTTGCTGATACACCGCCATCGCCAGCAAGCCGGCTCCTACAGGGATCTGCGTGTCTCGCGGTATCAGGCAAAACCCGCTATCGTCGCCGCCATTCAAAACGAGGCGAGCATGGGCTATCTACTTTTTGTCACGCTGATCCAGGCGTTTTCCTTCAGTCTGATCGGCGAATACCTGGCCGGTCATGTCGACAGTTACTTCGCCGTGCTGGTGCGGGTGTTGCTGGCGGGGTTGGTATTTATTCCGTTGACGCGCTGGCGTTCGGTGGAACCGGCGTTCATGCGCGGCATGCTGCTGATCGGCGCATTGCAGTTTGGCGTGACCTACGTCTGCCTGTACCTGAGCTTCCGGGTGCTGACGGTGCCGGAAGTGTTGCTGTTCACCATCCTTACGCCGTTGCATGTGACGTTGATTGAAGATGCGCTGAACCGGCGCTTCAATCCATGGGCGCTGGTCGCAGCGTTGGTGGCGGTGCTCGGCGCGGCGGTGATTCGATTTGACCGGATCAACCCGGATTTCTTCATGGGGTTCCTGCTGCTGCAACTGGCCAACTTCACCTACGCCGCCGGGCAGGTGCTTTATAAGCATCTGGTGGCGCGTCATCCGAGCGATCTGCCGCATTACCGGCGCTTCGGTTACTTCTACCTGGGCGCATTGGCAGTGGCGTTGCCGGCCTTTCTGCTGTTCGGCAAACAGAATTTCCTGCCCGAAGCACCGCTGCAATGGGGCGTGCTGGTGTTCCTCGGCCTGGTCTCGACTGCGCTGGGGTTGTACTGGTGGAACAAGGGTGCGTGCCTGGTGAATGGCGGGACGCTGGCGGTGATGAACAACCTGCATGTGCCGGTGGGGCTGCTGATCAATTTGCTGATCTGGAATCAGCATGAAGAGCTGGGGCGGTTGTTCCTTGGCGGATCGGTGATTCTGATGGCGGTGTGGATCAGCCGGCTGGGTGTGCGAAAGTCGCTGGCTATCACCTGACTCCTGTAGGAGCCGGCTTGCTGGCGATTCTCTCCGACACACCGCGTCGAGGCGATCGCCAGCAAGCCGGCTCCTGCAAAGGGGCGCGTTATTTCTCTGCCAACTGCACCACCAGAAACTCGATGAACTTCCGGGTCTTTTGCGGCACCCGGCGTGCCGATGGGTACACCGCGTTGATCGTGATCGCGGGCGCCTGCCATTCACACATGACCGGCACCAGCCGGCCAGCCGCCAACCCATCCTCGACGATGAAGTTGGGCAATAGCGCGATGCCCATGCCGGCCTCGGCCGCCTGAGCGAGCAGGTCTCCATTGTTGGCATGCAACGGGCCCGTGACGTTGACCCGTTGGGTTTCCTTGCCATTACACAACTGCAAGCTCACGCCGCTTTGCAAATAGCCGTAGTTCAAGCACTGATGGTTGCGCAGATCCTGTGGTG
Organism: Pseudomonas migulae NBRC 103157; assembly: GCF_002091715.1. Taxonomy (GTDB): domain Bacteria; phylum Pseudomonadota; class Gammaproteobacteria; order Pseudomonadales; family Pseudomonadaceae; genus Aquipseudomonas; species Aquipseudomonas migulae_A. The sequence continues at coordinate 7,384 of NZ_BDAG01000063.1, forward strand.
TCTGCGGCGTGCCGGCGCGTTCGAGATACGCCGGCGAGGCGACCATGATTCGCGGGGCCGGCGCCAGTTGCCGGGCAATCATCGTCGAGTCCGGCATGCTGGCGATGCGGATGGTCACGTCGAAACCACCACGCACCGGGTCAACCTGCTGGTCGCTGAGGACCAGTTGCAGCTCTATGTTCGGGTGTTGTTCATGAAACAGCGGAATCAGCGGCCCCAATCGGCGCAATCCGAAGGACATCGGTGCATTGACCCGCAGCACCCCGCGTAACTCGCCAATGCCGTTACGTGCGCGCTGCTCCGCCTCGTCCAGCGAGGCCAGTACTTCCCGCGCCGCGTCGAAGTACTCCGCGCCAGCCTCGGTCAGGTGCAAGCTGCGCGTGGTGCGCTGCAGCAATTGCACGCCGATGGCTTCCTCCAGCGCCTGAATCTGTTTGCTGACTTTTGATCGCGGCACATCCATTGCCCGTGCAGCGGCGGCGAAACCGTTCTCGCCGACTGTGACGACGAAAGCGCGCATGCATTCGATGCGATCCATGATTGTCCCTTTTTTTGAATCAATGATTCTCGATTTTAGGTAATTGTCCCTTTCTTCGCTAGCCCCTAAAGTGACATCCAAGCCGACGACAAAGCTTCTGGAAGCCGCGTCGACTCACCCATTACTGATTTGAATGATCGACATCAAAAGGAACGCGCCATGTCTAACCGTGAATTGCTCAACCCAACCAACTCCGCCCTGATCCTGATCGACCACCAGCCGCAAATGGCGTTCGGCGTGCAGTCGATTGACCGTCAGACCCTGAAGAACAACACCGTGGGCCTGGCCAAGGCCGCCAGGATTTTCAACGTGCCGACGATCTACACCTCGGTCGAAACTGAAAGCTTCAGCGGCTTCATCTGGCCGGAGTTGCTGGCTGTTCACCCAGAGCAGAAGCCTATCGAGCGCACCTCGATGAACTCCTGGGAAGACAAGGCGCTGGTCGATGCGGTGAAAGCTACCGGTCGCAAGAAACTGATCATCGCTGCGCTGTGGACCGAGGTCTGCCTGACCTTCCCGGCTCTGGAAGCATTGGCTGAAGGTTACGAGGTTTACATCGTGACTGACGCGTCCGGCGGCACCACCAAAGAAGCCCACGACATGTCGGTGCAACGGATGATTCAGGCCGGTGCGGTGCCGGTGACCTGGCAACAAGTGCTGCTCGAATACCAGCGTGACTGGGCGCACAAAGAGACCTACGAAGCCGTGATGGAATTGGTGCTGGAACACAGCGGCGCGTATGGCATGGGCGTGGATTACGCTTACACCATGGTGCACAAGGCACCGCAGCGGCAGGTCAAATAACCTCAAACGCAATGACAGTGGGAGTGGGCTTGCTCGCGAAAGCGGAATGTCAGTCGACATCAATGTCGAATGACCTGACGGCTTCGCGAGCAAGCCCGCTCCCACAGTTTTTTGTGGTTTACATGATGTGTTTTTCCGGTTCGGGGATGTGGCTCGCGCCTAGCATGGCCGGGAGCAACCCGGCCCGTAAATCTCCGCCACTCGGCTGCTGATACAGACTCAATCCGAACTCCGGCAGCACCGCCAGCAAGTAATCGAAAATATCCCCCTGAATCCGCTCGTAATCCGCCCACGCCGTGGTGCGGGTGAAGCAATAGATTTCCAGTGGAATCCCCTGTGCCGTGGTCTGCATCTGCCGAACCATGCAGGTCATGTTCGGCTGGATCTCCGGATGACTCTTCAAATACGCCAGCGCATAGGCGCGGAAGGTCCCGATGTTGGTCATCCGCCGGCGGTTGGCCGACATCGCTGCCACATTGCCCTGGGCTTCGTTCCACGCCTTGAGTTCTGCCTGTTTGCGGCTGATGTAATCGGTCAGCAGATGTACCTGCGACAGCTTCTGCTCTTCGTCATCACGGATGAAGCGCACACCACTGGCATCGATGAACAGGCTGCGCTTGATCCGTCGCCCGCCAGACTGCTGCATACCGCGCCAGTTCTTGAACGACTCGGACATCAGGCGCCAGGTCGGAATCGAAACGATGGTCTTGTCGAAGTTCCTTACGTGTGAGCTCGGAGCAGAAATGGACATGACAAAGCTTTACAGATCAGTAGGTTAAGTTTTTCTGTCCAATGTCCATTTTTACCGATATCGATGGACACCCCGCTCATCCGTCCAATCCCGCAAGCACTGATCCCCCTCTCAACCGAGCACCTGTAATCACCAATCACAGGTACTCCACTAAGCCATCGTACGCCCTAAGCTCTCGCTGCAGGAGAGTCCCCACGACCATCACATCTCCGCGATCGCCCACTGCATCACGTCTTTTTCAAACCTGCTCGGGCGAAGCGTCTCGACCTGCGGTGCCAGGTTTCTTCAGCTTATGGCGAAGTTGGTTGAGGTGTTGAGACGGCAAGAGTCTGCCTTTGATCTGGGGGTAGATTTGAGTCGGAATTTCTGGATAAGGCGCTTCAGCAAACCTCAAGGTGCGCGCAGTGATGTATTTGATTCTATCAAGATGTTCTACAACGCTAAGGGTCGCCATGGTGTTAACAATCGGTTGTCAATGGTAAAGTTTGAAAAGCGTTTCACAGTAATCTTGCAAGGTGCCTGAAGAGTCCGGGGCGATTCAGATCACAGATCTACAGATCTACAGATTGGCGGGTGCTCAGAATACTCTTGAATCAGTGCCTTTAATTGCGCAAATTCTAGAAAAAGGAATTCAGCTGAATGATTAATTTTATCAAATTTCAAGATTGGGGTGAGATTTGGAGAACTATACCGTTCGTGGCGGTAGAGGGATTAATAGGTCAGCACGGATTTAGAAGTACCATCGTTACTGGGCAGAACGGATCCTATAAAAGCACGATGTTGAGAGAGCTGGTCGCGGGGGTGATCGCTCCTAAGTCTACGTCGGCCACAGTAAACGTAAGTGATGGCTTGAGCATGAAGCATGTCATTTGCGCCTCAGGTTCCGTTGCAGACAGGTTCCCTTCTAAGGAAAAATCTGGTGGTGGTAGCACCGAGTTCGCTACAGAACAGTACGCATACATTGGGCAAAGGGTAGGAGCGAATCTACTCAGCAAAAAAAGACCCTTTGAGACGGTGCTGATATTTGCTTTGGATGGAAATAAGTCCGCGCGCTATGAGTGGCCATTTTACAAAAAAGCTCATGAATTTGCCAATATTATTCCCGAACTAGAAGTGTCAGTTCAAGTGCGCAAAGAAAAAGCTCGTCGATCCGTGAATTTGCTTTCAAGGGTGGAGCAGGGTTTTGCAGTGGAGTCGCTGAGGGGATCATTGAATATCGATGATTTTAGGGCGTCGCAGCATATCTCAGAAAGTGTGGCTTTTAGTGTTTTGAATGAATTTGATGAGCATGTATTTAAAGACTTCTCCGAATTTATGCGCTCGTCCAAATCCACATTTGTTTTAAATATGGGTAGTGGTGGCATACGCTGTAAAACTGCGTCTAATGATGTGGTTCGCCTAGGCTTTATGCTTGATATTTTTTCGCTTCGCGATGTAAAGGTTCAAAGGGTAGGTGTCCAACAGCCTTTCTCCATATTTGAGTTGAGCTCTGGTGAGTATCATATGTACACGAATCTCATGGGGCTTGGTTTTGGTGTGGAGGAAGGTTCGCTGATGCTTTTGGATGAGCCCGATAATAGCCTTCACCCACAGTGGCAGCGAGATTTCATGGCCGCAGTCCATGGGATCTGCCAAGTAGGGATGAAGTCTGGACATTTGATTGTATGCACCCATTCTCCGCTTATTGTCGGTGCCGCGCTGGAAGGTAGCACGATTGTGGATTTGTCAAATGATGAGCCCATCGTCAGTGTGGCTTCATTTGGCGCTTCATCTGATGACATTCTACTGGAGCAGTTCGGGATAACTTCTAGCCGAAATCGGATCGTAGTGGATGTGGTTCAGCGCGCAGTGTCTATTATAGAAAAAGATGGGTTTGAACATCCCGATCTGCTCGCATTGACCGATGAGTTGATGTCTATTAAGTCGGCTCTGAAATCCGAAGACCCCCTCGTTGAAGTGATCGAGGCGATTCTTGGAGCGTCGGGAGATGATTAACGTTGGTTTTGAGCGGATTCATCCGATCCCAGTTCTGCCTGATGGCATTGTGGCCGCAGACCTGCTAGGTCTTGATTGGGACAGCGGTGTAAAAGCAGTTACGGCATTCAAGGGTGCCTTGAAGCCATTGTTGCGCAAGGCGCAAAAGGCAAAATGTAGTCTCTGTCGGCGGATGCTTTACGATGATTATGCCGTCCACTTGGAGCATTTCATCGAAAAAAATATACATGGTGATTACACGTTCGAAGTAAGAAATTTATCTTTGTCTTGTGGGACGTGCAATTCAAAAAAACAAGGGTACAACCGAACTTTAAATGGTTTGATTAAAAGGCGTGCAGGTCGTAAAAAGCTGGAAGCTGAGAAGCACTGTCCTGCGCTCGCCGTGAAGATTCCTGCCAATGCACCATTACCCACTACGCCTGAAAGCTATCGTTGGGTTCATCCTTACTTTGATCAGTACTCAGATAACATTGAAATCCAGAAAGGTTGGATTTTTATCGGTAAGTCCAGGAAGGGGATCAGGACTATTCGTTCAGTGAAGCTTAATGCCTTGGCTCAGATTGAGCGCAGAGCCCTGATGGAGCGGTTTGAGGCACGGCCTGGTCGGTTATCGATGCTGCTGGGCGCAACTGCCGAACTGAACAATCACCGAGCAGGGCACATTTTTCAACTTGTAGCCAAGAAACTGTGGCAACGCCGCGAGGCCTCCGGCATTTAGCAAGCCTGCATCGGTATGTCGATCCCCCGTCCCTTGATGTGCCTGGGTCGGGGCAAGCTCTAGGGAGGGGCGCTGGTGCCTGCCTTTCATGGCGCCAATCATCAAAGAGGGGAAGGGCAACCTTCCCCTGAAGTTGCCTTCTTGCTGGCTTGGAATGCTTGCATAACGTAAGCGGGATCCGGTAGTTCGGTCGGTATACTCACTCGGACTGTGGTCTTTCCGAGCTGGCTTAGACGTGTTGCCCAAGTGCTTGCGTTGATGGACATCTTGGCGTCGTTGCATTCGAACCTGAATCCCCATTCTCTGTTGTGAAAGCCATGAATCCCTCTTGCTGACGGTGAAAACAACCCGTTGGCTATCAAGCTATACGCCGACATAGGGCTTTTTGCTAACAAAATGCCATCAAGCTACAATCGAAGATCTATCGCTTTATGATGCTGTATATATAAACAGTATTTATAGTTTGGCTTTTCGAGGTACACGGTTGCTGTACCTGAATTGATTTTTCCAGTTGTGGTAATGGATTTGCCAGGACGGCTTCATCTCATTCTCCTCGCAAAATATATCCTCGCCGCAACGGTGAAGCAATGATTGGAGAATGGTGTGAGCAAGCTCAGCAACGATGCAACCAGGCTACTCGAAGCTATAAGCTACCAACTTATTGTAACCTTGGAATACTGCCATGACTTGGTAGATGGGCAAACCTTATGGCTAGAAGTTTTTGGTGATGTGACCGTCAGCGGAAGCGTTCAAGTTGAAGTCAAAAACTTTGTCGATGACCTCACCGATGGTCATAACAATTTCTGGAATACGTTAAAAAACTGGTTGTCGCCAAAGTTTAAGCAAGAAAAATATTCTGAGTTGGTTTTGCTCACCACACAGGCATATGGTGCAACGGCTGAGCTCCGACATTGGAACAATCTGTCTGGCGAAGAACGGCTGAAGTTTTTGGATAAGGTAATATCTGATAGTGAAGCCCGTATTGCCACTTCGGGTAAAAGGCCTTCTAAAGCAGTAAAAAATCAGCAGTTCGTGATGGCCAGCGAACGCAGATGTGTTCTCCAGGATGTGATAGAAAAAGTAAAAATAATCTCTGCTGAACCAGATTTAAAAACACGGGCGGAGAATGCCAAGAGCCGGTACGGCAAGGGTGTCGATCCGTTGAAGCGTGACGAATATTTTGAAGCGCTTCTGGGATATCTCATTGAACCATGCCTATCTAAATCTGGATGGATGATTAGTTATCAAGATTTCGATCTTAAGCTATCCAGATTGTTAGCCCAGTACGGGCGAAACTCCCGTAAATTTCCTACGGTGGATACTGATGCATTTGCGGGACAGGTCGATTTGTCCGTCTATGCTGATAGGCTATTTGTAAAAAAGCTCTATGAAATCGAATATGGTCAACGCGTGCCTGAAGCTATTCTAGAGCACTTAGTTACTGTGCATACGATCAGTAGCGAGTTCAAGCGATTCACTGTTGAAAAATCCGATGTCGACAATTACAAAAAAGATCAACTCAAGAGACACAAAAGCCTGAGATCAGCAGAGATGAGACGCTGCTCAAGGAAGCCAAAGGACGACTGGTGTTTCGAGTCGCAAAACTTCTTCGACACCCGATGCGGGGAGCCCGTTGATGGAATGCCTGCATTTGACGGTACAACGCCTGAATTTCGAAATGGAATTTGGCATATGTTGGCCGATGACGAAGACGAAGAAGGAAATGAGAAATTGCATTGGAGGCTTTGGTGATGAGGCTCTCAACAGTCGATCATATCCATACCCTACAGCGGAGCCCTTTTATTATGGCTCCAATTCTTCATGCGTTCTTTTGCGAATTGAAAGAGACCCAGAAGAATGTGCTGTTTGGTTACCTAGTACTTCCATTTGTTCTGCATGACGCTACGGGGTTATATTTGCGGAGCATTAGCGAGCGCAATACTTGGCGAACCATGGTGTCTGACAAGTCACGCATCGCCGGGGTGCACAAACGAATTCACTCGCTGAGAGAGGTCACCAACATTACGTTGATGAGTCTCATCAATTCAGGGTATCTGACAATAGATGATGACATGGTCGTTCGGGCTACAAAGAAAACCTTTCCGCCATTAAATGGAATGGGGAAGAAAATAGCCTCGGCCCGTAATCTAGCAAGGCTTCTGGACGATCGGGAAGCTCCACCTGTATTCAAGTCGCTAGGGATAGTTCAACTATGAAGTGCTTCGTAAAGTCGGTGGGTGTGATTGATCACGATAATGTTATCCATCAAGTAACGCTCAAGACTGGCTTGAACATCATCACTGGCAAGTCATCCATGGGTAAGAGCGCGATTATCGAGATTTTTGATTTTTGCTTTGGTAATAGTGATGACACAATTCCAAAGGGTGTCATAACAGAGCGCTCGAAAATATATTTTACATTACTTCAGTTTGAGAAGGAACAACTGCTCCTGGCACGTATGCGGAGTGTCGATAAGCTCTTTATCAGCGAAGTGAATGGCACGCTTGACGAAATTTTCCTGAAAATGAAAAACGTTAAAGAGTTTTTCTCGTCCAGCTTGTTCTTGCCGCTGCGGGATTTTAAGAAGGAGCTTGGTCGATATTTTTCAGTCACCATGACGGATATCGATGAAGATCTTAGTAGTCGTGAACTAGGTAAGTCGAAGAGCTCAACCCCTTCGGTTCGCAGCTTCGTGTCCTATATGCTTCAGCATCAAAATTTGGTGGCGAACAAACACGCGCTTTTCTATCGTTTTGATGAAAAGGAGAAACGTGAGCAGGCCATCGAACATCTAAAAATTTTCATGAACTTCGCAGATCAAAAATATTTCTGGCTGTCCCAAGAGAGCAATCAGCTCAAGGCAGAACTGAAAAAAATCGAAGCTCAGATACCTAAAAAGAAGGAAGAGAAAGAGCAGTTCATTAAGAGAGTTGACCAACTCTTGGCGGAGTACAAATCAGTCAGTGGTACGGATCTCATAGGGCTGACAGGTGCTCAAATTGCAGGAAGCGTGAAACCCTCGTTCAAAAAGATAAGAGACGCCAACGTTCGCATCGACAGCTTGACGGACACTTATTCAGTACGCAAAAAATCTTTGGAAGAGGAACGCTCGAAGCAGACGGTCATCGTTCGCGGACTACAAGATAAAGTCCACGCTGTGCAGTCTTCGATCAGCCTCACTGAAGATTTCGCCAAAGGTATCACCGAAATTCCTGTGCCCGAATACGCCGAAATCAGTGACGCCCATTGCCCATTTTGCGATGCGCCCAGTGAGCAGGTGGATCAGGAGGCAAACAAGCTGACAGTTGCTATTGACTGGATGAACCGTGAGCTCAGAACTTCTTCCTATGTGCGTGAAAGCTTTCGAGATGAAGAAAGTAAGTTGAGTAAGGCGCTTGCGAAGGAAAAAGATACTCTTTCCGGTATTCAAGCCAACATTAATCAACTGGCTAAACAGGTCGAGGATCTGAAGAGAAGTAAAACGGTTGATGAGATCGCATTGCGCGTCAAGCATCGTCTTGAGGACGTGATCGAGGATTATGGGAGTCGAGGAAAGTCGGAGTTCGAAGCTACACAGCAGTTAATTAAGGACAGGCTTGCAGAAATAAAACCGCTTTTGGATGAGTACGACGTTCCTGGTAAAATGGCTGATCTAAGTGATCTTATCAACAGTGAAATGTCTCGAATCGGCGCAGGTTTTGATTTCGAGGAGGCTTACCAGCCTATTAACTTGAAATTTGACCTTCATACCTTCGACCTTTGGCATGACAGCCCCACAATGGGCAATGTGTACTTACGCTCGATGGGTAGCGGTGCCAATTGGCTGTACACGCACCTGACTCTGTTCCTGGCACTGCATTCTGTATTCGCTCTAAAGCACGAAGAGGGCTGCAAAATCCCTCCTATCCTATTCTTGGATCAGCCGACGCAGGTCTATTTCCCCGCCAAGATTGATCATCGAGAGGAGGGGTTCGATCCCAAAGCGTTGGCGGCGCTCACGGAGCGGGCTAAGCATGTCGACGAAGACATCGGTTCCGTAACCAACATGTTCGACAAGCTTGTCGAGTTCTGCGAGCAAACTGAAAAAGCCACTGGCTTAATGCCGCAGGTCATCGTAACTGATCATGCTGATGAGTTGACTCTAAAAGGGCAGGCTACCTTCCAGTCATTTGTGCGTGCTACTTGGCGTACGCGGGGCTTCATCGCTAAACGTCTAGCTGACGCGATCGCTTGATGTACATTGCACCTACTCCCGCACTGGGAGTAGGTGCTACGTATTCAGTACGTCCCTCAGACTAACTTATACGTACTTGATGATGTTATGTGCTGCCTCTGTTCCCGGCTCGCGAGCGTGGTTCAGTACGCCGTTCCTTTCCATGCCTACCGGTCACTCAATATCCTCACAGTAGAGACGCATGATTTTAGTTATCTCATGAGCGCGCCCACCGCTAGAGTGGTTTAGTTTTAAGGCATAGTGCTACCATCGCAAGTCGGGCTGCTTACGGAAGACGAACCGGCCGTTATGCCCATCACTAAAAGGACGCCACACCATGTCAACTCGCTCACCCTCGCAAAAAATTGGAGCCAGAGGCCATAAGTGGCTCGCCTCCCATGTTGAAGAAAGTCTGCATTGGTTATCTCGTGACCTCGGCGAGGACTATGGAATCGATATGGAATTTGAGTTGCACGAAGGTGAGGTGCAAGGAAATATATTAAAAGTACAGATAAAATCCGAAGATCAGTGTAAGCAAAAAAATGGTCTTGTGAAAATTGTGATAGATCGGAAGTATCTCCGTTATGCAGATGCCTGTCGATATCCTGTTTTGCTGGTATTTGTTTGTCTTACCACAAAGCAAGCATGGTATATCTGGCTACAGCAGTGGCTGCTGGAACAGCGTGCAGAAATTGATCCGCTGGCCATGATTAATAAAACTTGGACGGTTTGGGTTCCTGTGACACAAACTGTTCAAGCAGGCTTGCAAGGTGAGCTCAAAGGTATCGCACGCTGGGAGGGGCAGACTCAACTAACATTAACACTTAGTGATGCCATCCGATGTGCCAGAGCTGTCAATAAAAATGAGATAGCTGAGGCTGTTCAGCCGCTTTTAGGCACGTCCTCCTCGCAAGGAGGGGTCATTAGCTTAAATACACTAATAGCTGAGGCTGTTGCACTTGGAGATAAATTAAGAAATACGCGTGATGGAAATCGAGTGGTAGAGCAGATTTATAATGTTATTCGACATTTTGGTAATGTGGTTACCAAAGAAACTGCACTAAAACTTGTTATGCGTGGAGAGTCTTTTTCGCGTGCTGGGGTGAATTCTATAGGAGTGCTCTATGAGCATCATTTTGAACACGCCCGCTCGTTAGAGCTTTCGAAAGTATTTGAAGAAATTGCACCTCAAGTAGCTTTCTACTGCGCGTTCCGAGAGTCGAGCCCTCAAGCCAGTTCTTTCCCATCTAAAGATTTCCGATTCGCTGGGCTGAAATATATTGCTCCGGAAGATGAAATGGGGAGATTTATTAATAGAGGGACTTCATTTGTTTTGGACTGCCTAGTGTGGGAGTGAAGGTTGGGGCAAATGCTGCTATAAATTTTTTGCAAGCGGAAGGCGATTGCACTCCAGCTTGGATGAAGGGGGGTTGGTTGTGCAGTGCCATGGCTCGATGCGCACTTCAACTTTAAAAGTCGTTGCATCGATATGAATTTTCTTTGAGTGCTTGGATTTTGTTGAATGAGTCAAAACTTATCAAGATCACAAAAATATACACTTATCACTCTCTCATCCATTTCATTGGTCTTGGCCGGAGTTTGGTTAATAGTTGAGCTGGCGTATAACGGTAGCGCACCGTTCAATATGGAACCCTTGGTCGTTACCTGTGCCAGTTCTATTCCTATCTTGACGCTATGGTGGCCGTTTAACCCTAGATATAGGTCGAGAAGGAAATCTGGGCGGGTGACAGTGCAGCTTCACCTGAGGCACTCTGCTGAGCTGGGGGAGGGTGACTATGGGTTTCATCCAAATTTCTCAGAAAACTCCCCCACATCTGTCCATCTTCAAACACGCTTCCATCCAAGCTTAATTGGGGCGGCAATAGCTGGAGATGCCAATTACTTCACTGACGTTAAGGATGCGAGTTCCTACGAACTATCACCTGAGGATATGTCCCCTAACGTGGATGATATTATCATCTTGAAGAATAGGTGCAACAATTACGCGTTGCTTCGGGTTGTCTCCATCAAGCCTCCTGCTTCAAATGTTCGAGGGACGGATGTAGTGATTGACTATGTTATTAATCCTAAAGGCGGATTGAACTTCAGCTAGCTGCTGACACTATAAAAGATGAAACTTGAAAGAGGCCAATCAAAGTAGGTCGTAGAGGTGCAGCGATCATTGAATTCTGCACGTTGCGAATGGAGGTCTCGTTTCGTCGATGAGCAAGTTTGATCAGCTGAATAATTATATATAGAGCTCGAATCAATGTAAGCAGCAAAGACGATGGAGCGAAGCGAGTACGAAACTCAATCCTTTTGCCAGTAACGATGTACTGTGGATTTTGACAATCCAAGAACCTTGCATGTTTCAGCTTGGCTTAAACCTTCAGATTTTAATCTTTTAACCGCCTCTGCATTTTCGTTATTGGCCGGTTTCCCAGGGTGGCGCTTGACCAGTTGGCTTCCGGCATATTCGCTCTCCAGCTGCTTGATACCTCCCAAGTATTTGAAGTCACTCAGTTGGGCATGGGCGCGTTCGAGTGCTTGATCGGGAGTATTGCCATCTCGCAGGGCAACGCATATCGCCAATAGAGCCACGGGATCAAAGTCTAATGCGGCGGCAAGACTCATCAGCTTGCCAAGGCTGGGGTTGGCATTGCCCTGCTCCAACGCACTGATATGGCGTTGCACGCTGACGTCGGCCAGATCCTCATACCCGAATCCACGTTGCCTGCGAATCACTCTGATTGCTGCGGCAAGCTGTTTAGTGAGCGACATGTTCGTCCCAAAAGACAAGGATGGGGCCACATCGCAGCTGTTCCGATAAATGCAATTTGTTGCTATTATCGGAACTTCTGGCTTTTCGACCCTGCGCATCTGCTCCGTTAGGAGGGCAGGTCGCACTCACCACGCGTGAAGCTGCGCCTAGGGTCTAAGCAATATAGGTTTAAATCGAGATCGAGCGAGCCCATGAGGATTCGAATTTACTCAGACCTGCACAACGAGTTCGCCCCATTTGAACCGCCCTCGACTGACGCAGACATCGTCGTCCTAGCCGGCGACATCGACACCCAGGCGAGAGGCGTCAGCTGGGCCAACGAGACGTTCAACCAGCCCGTCCTTTACTGCGCAGGGAATCACGAATTTTACAAAGGCCACATCGACCACACTCTTCGAAAAATGCGAGAGGCCGCTGCGCCGCATGTGCATGTGCTGGAAAACCAGGTTTGGATTTGCAACCAAACACGCTTTCTGGTCACAACAGCCTGGACGGATTTCTCATCCACCGGAGACCCGGTGGAAGCGATGGTGACTTGCGGCATGTGGATGAATGACTTTCAGGTGATCAGAGCAGAGGAACGCTTTCGCCGGCTGCGTCCGGCGGACGTGATCGAACGAAATCACGATGCCTTCGACTTTCTGGTCGGTGAACTCGCCAAGCCTTTCGAAGGAAAAACGGTTGTTATCACGCACCATTGCCCAGTTCCGGAGGTGGCTGGTGATAAGCATGAGGGCCATTTAAGTGCGGCTTATACAAACCAGTGGCACTCGTTAATTTCGATGGTGGACGTCTGGATTTTTGGGCATACACACCGTGCCGTGGATGTTGAACTGAACGGGTGCCGTTTGATCACGAACCCACGTGGATACCCAAAAGAGCGCACAGGCTTCATCTCGGATTTCACGATCGAAATCTGATCGGTGATGGAGGAGGGGGAGGATGTACTGGATCAAAACTTACGGAGCGAGATTGTCCGACTTCAGGTTTCACAGGTATCCAGCGGTCATTGAGAGAGCGCGAGCTGTCATCGCTGATCCAGACGTTGTTGGGTACCTTTTGTGCGCTCTGGAGCGGCCTCAAAAAATTACAGGTCTTCTGTTCTGCGACCCGGCGCAAAAGTACCCAGAAGGTTTACCCATACATGCGCTACCCGTTGTAGATCGAAGCCAGCGTGCAGGCTACGACGTTTTTACGACAATCGATGGTGGGATTTTTGTCGTTGCCCACTGGCTTTTTCAGAACGGTGCTTTAGATCGTTTCGATCGAGTTCATTGAGGTGCTTTGTGGGTTGCTCGTGGTCGATAACAGAGGCTTAGGAAAAGAAAGTATGGCTTTACCAACATGCGTTTTGGACGCCAAGAAAATTGATTTCGGTGTCCAAGTGACAGGCTATCTGTGCTGCGCCGAATTCCAGCCTCCCTGCATGATCGGAGTGGTTTTTTCTGAAACACGTGGGCGGTTCTCGGATGGCAAAACAATCCGGACTTCCCAGATAGAACGAGTGGTTGAGCTGCAGGGGTATCAGCTATTCGAGACATACAACGGTAGTCGATATGTGATTTGCCACTGGTGGCATGAAAACGGCGCCATGCCTGAGATCAATATGATCCACTAGCGAACTACAGGCTTTGCAATCGGCATCCCAGGTAACCCAAATCCCACGATGCACGGCTCCCAGATGTCTGGAACCGTGTCGCTTTGAAAGTCTTTAGAAAACAAGGCAACAGTGTGCAAGCAGATTTGATTGAAGATGTGCTGTATGGCCCCGCCCAGATGCTCGGTGGCTCTCAGCTTGAAGACGGTGAGCTCATTCAACTGGCGCGTGAGGAGTTCGAGGGGCAGCCATTTTGCATTGTTCGGAATTGGATGATCGTCGACTTGCTGCTCTCCGAGGCCCAGGAGCGTGAAGTAAGGAAACAGGGACTTGAACCTACTGTTCTGTTCATAAGCAAAGCTGTGTTTGACAGCGAAACTCGCGTCCAAACTGGTGAAGCTTTAATCACTGGATATCAAAAAGACTTCCATGGGTGTTTTTTTGAAAGCAAAGACAAGCTGTACATCTTGGCTGGCCGTGGCGCGAGAAAGCATGCCAGCTTGCCTGCAATCAACGCGCTAGGGGATTTGATTGATGACTCGTTTTCCAACACTTGAAAACACATGACAACTGAAGGACTGATGAGGCGGCATGTTGAGCTCTGAGCCTTCAGTTGATGACGATTGGAGTTTACTTAGATGTTCCTATCACTCTTTTTGGAGCGGAAATGCTCCTGATTCTGATAGGTAATAAAATTGAGCTTTTATCCCAATAGTCTGCCCCAAGTGGTAGTAGTTATTGCAGAGTATTTCGGAGCTGATCAGCGATTCCACTGGAGTTGTTAAGGGGATATAGCCAATTAACACAGGCTTGTCTTGCTCTGAGGGATGTGTGTTTAAGTGAAATACAGCAAAGGACACCTTATGATCTTCGTCGGTTGATAGCTGAATTTCCCAATCGCAATGCTCACTCAGAGTCTTGTTGTACTGCTTGATGTATTCCGCAGAGTTGTAGTTCATGGTGCTCTCCTTATTTTTGTTATGAGTTAATTATAAAAATGGAGCAACGGCAGTCGCAACCCTCTTTTTCGAAGTTTTAAGTGCCCTGCTGTGGCGCGATAATGTGCTGAGACGTATGGAATCCATCACACTTCAAATTCACGCGGATGGTCGATGGTGCGATGCACTGGTGGTCAGCTTCGATTCACCTAGAGATAGCCTGCGAAGTCGGTGCAACATCAACTATGTGCCCGAATACCTTGTGGATCAGTACGTTCAACTGGGTACGGTTAAAGCGCCTGCCGTCAGTACGAACCTCCCTCTGGAGTGGGACATTCGGCGTGAGACTGCCCCAGCTTTTTTGCACGATGTCATCCCGGCTGGTGCTGCACGTCGGCACATCTTGTCGAGATCGGTAGTACCGCCAGGGATGTCGATTGATCTCTTTCTGTTGCAGCAATGTGCTGCCCCCATTGGACACCTGCGCATAAAGAGCGCGGCAGAAACGCTGTATTCCGCAGGCAGAGTGCCTGATGGGGCTACCCGAGAAGAGGTTGTCCAAAAAGGCATGGGTTTTCTCGACCATGCCAAGGAAAACGGGATGACAATAACCGGCGCTCTCGGGGCCGGCGGTGAAGCTCCAAAAATGCTGCTGGTCGAGGATGCTTCGGGCCAGCTTTATCCCGACGGGGTGCTAAGCGACGCGGAGGTGTGCCGGCATTGGTTTGTTAAATTCCCGCGTAACACCGCCACTCAGCTAGACCGCACCATCCTGCATTCCGAATACTGTTTTTACCGCGCGCTGGGCAAACTGGGGATCGACACGATCGCCGCCGATGGCCTGGCCCACAAAGTAGCGAAGATACCTAGCATTTGGATGCAAAGATTCGATCGGAAGGTCTCTTTGGGGGGAGTGGAGCGCATCGCAGTAGAGTCAATGTATTCATTATGCGGCGTCAGCAATCGAGGTGGTTGTTTGAATCATTTCGACGTCGTGGATCGGCTAGCGGAAACATGGATTGCTGCCGGCCAAGAGTCTGAAATACCGGACATGCTTAGCGAATACTTGCGACGGGATTTGATCAACCAGGCTCTCGGGAACACCGATAACCATGGCGGAAATCTCTCGATCCTTCGGGGCAAGGAGCGAGTGAGCTTTGCACCCATCTACGACGTTGCGCCTATGGTGATGGATATCGAGGGCGTTATGCGGATTACACGGTGGCCAACAAAGATTGAACGGCTAGGTTCGGTCGATTGGAGGGCTGTGTGTGCTCGCTTCGCGCATTGGGCAGATCCAGAATGGTTGTTCGATCGCTTACAGGCGGATGCTCGTTTGCTGCGGGCATTGCCGGATTTGCTTCAGGATCTAGGGCTGCCCCAAGAGACCTGGCGCTCGCCGATGATTCCGCTCAGGTGTCTCGAAGATACGTTTCGCAGATGGAAGTTGATGTAAGGCCCTTTATGGTCAAATCAAATTCAATCGGCCTCGCACCTCTCGCGGTGCGCAGCAACGTGCTCCAT
>NZ_BDAG01000064.1 GCF_002091715.1 Pseudomonas migulae NBRC 103157
GAGCGCATGGGGGCGGCACTTCATCCCCGTTAATCAGTCGCGCACATCTAAAA
The DNA here is from genome assembly GCF_002091715.1 of Pseudomonas migulae NBRC 103157. Classification (GTDB taxonomy): domain Bacteria; phylum Pseudomonadota; class Gammaproteobacteria; order Pseudomonadales; family Pseudomonadaceae; genus Aquipseudomonas; species Aquipseudomonas migulae_A. The sequence goes on from NZ_BDAG01000064.1 coordinate 54, forward strand.
ATGCCGACTAGGATGATTCTGTTAAATCCCTTTCAAGGATCCTCGACATGACGTTTGTGTTGGCTCAATGGCTGGTGACGATCTTCGCGGTGATCAGCCTGATACATGTCTACTGGGCGCTGGGTGGCCAGTGGGCGGCTGTGGCGGCGGTGCCTCAGGTGCCGGAAGAGGACGGCGCAAGTTCGCGGCCCGCGTTCAAGCCTTCGGCGTGGCTGACGTTGCTGGTGGCGTTCGGATTGCTGTTGATTGCTGCGCTGGTGTGTTTGCGGGTCGGCTGGTGGATGCCAGCGGTGTCCCATCAATCGCTGCAATGGGTAATCAGCGCCATCGCGATGCTGATGTTCGCCCGGGCGATCGGCGATTCGAACCTGGTGGGGTTTTTCAAGGAGGTCAAAGGGTCGAAGTTTGCCCGGCTCGACACTTGGGTTTATTCGCCGTTGTGTGTGGTGTTGGGGGGCGGGTTGTTGGCCGTCGCCTGGACTTGAGTTGCCTCGACTGACGCCTTCGCGAGCAATCCCGCTCCCATATTTGACCGCGTTCGTCCGGCCAACTCGGTCAAATGTGGGAGCGGGCTTGCCCGCGAAGAGGCCCTGCCAATCAATACAAATCTCTGAACCTAACTCCCGCTTTCCGTCCGCCGACTACTCACTTCAGCCGGCACGTCATCCCCCGCCATACGCTTGCGGAACAACGCCGCCCGCGCCAGTAGCAGCGTCGTCACCGGCACGGTAATCGCCAGCAGAATCGGGATCAGCCAGGCATGCAACACCGGCCCTGACTTGAGCGCCGAAAAGTAGATGATCGAAGCCAGCGCCACGCACCACGCACCCAAGGTCGAGGCCAGCGCCGGCGGGTGCATGCGCTGGAAGTAATCCTTCATGCGCACCAGCCCGATCGCGCCGATCAATGCGAAAACACTGCTGAGCACCAGCAGGATCGCCACCGGGATTTCTACCCAAAGAGACAGTTCAGCGTTCATTCGATCACCTCGCCACGCAGGAGGAATTTCGCCAGGGCAAACGAGCCGACAAAGCCGAACAGCGCAATCAGCAGCGCCGCTTCGAAGTACGTGTCACTGGCATAACGAATACCCAGCGTCAGCATCATCAACATCGCAATGATGTACAGGTAATCCAGCGCCAGAACCCGGTCCTGGGCCGATGGTCCCTTGAACAGGCGGATCAGCGTCAGCACCATCGCCAGCGAAAAAATGAACAGGCTCAGCAGAATCGCATTCGACAGCAACGGGCTCATTCGAAGATCTCCATCAAGGGGCGCTCGTAGGTCGCCTTGAAGTGCTGGATGAACAGCGCTTCGTCATCCAGATCGAAGACGTGCAGCAACAGAATGCTGCGATCCAGCGCCAGTTCCGACCAGACCGTGCCGGGCACCACGGTGCAGATCATCGCCAGTGCCGCGAGGCCGTTGGCATCACGCAAGTCCAGCGGCACTTTGATGAATTGCGAGCGCGGTGCCCGGCGCCCGGCGTTGAGCACGCCCCAGGCCACGGCGAGGTTGGAGACCAGCACGTCGCGACCGACGATGAAGAACAAACCCAGGATCACGCCGGGACGCCGAATGCGAATCGGCAGGGGGCGCAACTTGCGCATCATCAACGGCGCACAAAAACCGAGTACGGCGCCCAGCAGCAGATTGCCGGGGCTCATCGACAGGTTCAGCACCAGCCACAACAACCACAGCGCCAACGACAGCCACGGGGCAGGAAATAGACGTTTCATGGTTGCACCTGCGCGACCGCGGCTTTGGCTTCCGGGCTCGGCACCGCACGGGTGCCGAGTACCGCCATCACGTACTGCTGCGGATCATTCAACGACTGCGCTGCGGCCTGGGTGTAACGCAACAGGGGGTCGGCCTTGAAGGTCAGCACAATGCTCAGGCCCAACAGCGCGACGATCGGCACGCATTCGAAGCGTCGCAGCAATGGCGAAGGTCGCTCTTGCGGGGTCCAGAAGCGCTGAATACCCAGGCGCGAAAAGGCAATCAACGACGCCAGCCCGGAGAGAATCAGCAACGCCAGCAAGCCCCACGCAGCGTTCGACACCGGTTCCCCCGCGCCGTTGCCCAGTCCCAGCGGGTTGAGCAACGCACTGAGCAGGCCCAGTTTGCCGATGAACCCGGAGAGCGGCGGCATGCCGATGATCAACAACGCACAGGCGATGAAGCTCAAACCGAGAAACGCCATTGTCCAGGGAATCACCTGGCCGACCACGGCTTTCTGTTCGTCATCGAGGTTGATGCCTTTGGGCGGTTGCAGGGATTCCAGCGGCCGGGCAATCAGGTCGCCGTCATCGAACAGCGGCATTTCATTGGCCGAACGCGAACGTTCGATCAACTCGGCCAGCAGGAACAGCGCGCTTAATGCCAGGGTCGAGCTGACCAGATAGAACAGCGCCGCGCCGATCAGGTTCGGCTGGGCGAAACCGATGGCCGACAGCAGAATCCCTGCCGACACCAGAATGCTCAGGCTCGCCATGCGCTCAAGCCGTTGCGCGGCGAGGATCGCCACCGCAGCGCAGACGATGGTCGCCATGCCGCCATAGATCAACCAGTCGCCGCCAAAGTACGCCGAGGCGCCGGCCTGACCGGAGAATAGCAAGGTCCACAGGCGCAGCAAGGTGTAGACGCCAACCTTGGTCATGATCGCGAACATCGCCGCCACCGGCGCACTGGCCGCAGAGTAGGCCGGCACCAGCCAGAAATTCAGCGGCCACATTCCGGCCTTGGCCAGGAACGCCACCGCGAGAATCGCCGCGCCGGCATGCAACAAACCGCGATCGGCTTCCGGCACCAACGGGATTTTCAGTGCCAGATCAGCCATGTTCAGGGTGCCGGTGACGCCGTAGATCAGCGCCGCGCCAATCAGGAACAGTGACGAGGCCAGCAGGTTGATCGAGATGTAATGCAGCCCAGACGACACCCGCGCCCGACCCGAGCCATGGAGCATCAAGCCGTAAGACGCCGCCAGCAGCACCTCGAAAAACACGAACAGGTTGAACAGGTCCGCCGTCAGGAACGCACCGTACAGCCCCATCATCTGAATCTGGAACAGCGCGTGGAAACTCGAACCGGCGCCGTCCCAGCGGGCCATGGCGAACAGCAGGGCGCTGACGCCAATGATGCCGGTCAGCACCAGCATCATCGCCGACAGGCGATCGACCACCAGCACGATTCCGAACGGCACTTGCCAGTTGCCCGGCAGGTACACGCCGATAGAGCCGGGCACGCCGGTGGTCTGTGTCCATTGCAGCAACAGCACGGAAATCCCCAGGCCTGACAGACTGGAGAGCAGATTGATTTTGGCCTTCAACGGTCGGTGTTTCTCGCCCAGCATCAGCATGATGGCGGCGGTCAGCAGCGGCAGCAGAATCGGTGCGGCGATCAGGTGGGTCATCGCATTCATTCTTTAGGCTCCCGGCCATCCACATGGTCGGTGCCGGTGAGACCACGAGACGCGAGCAGTACCACGAGAAACAGCGCGGTCATGGCGAAACTGATCACGATGGCGGTCAGCACCAGCGCTTGCGGCAGCGGGTCGGTGTAATGCAGCAAGTCTTGCGGCACACCGTCCTTGATGATCGGCTCCTTGCCGATGAACAGACTGCCCATGCTGAAGATGAACAGGTTGACGCCATACGACAGCAAGCACAGGCCCATGACCACCTGGAACGTCCGAGGTCGCAGCACCAGCCAGACGCCGGACGCGGCCAGCACGCCAATGGCGATTGCGATGACTTCTTCCATCAGACGGCTCCTTTCATGGCGACGGATCTGGGCAGGGCGGCGGTTTTGTGGCCGCGTACCGATTGGTGGGCGAGGGCGGTGAGGATCAACAGCGTCGAACCGACCACCACCGAGTACACGCCAATGTCGAAGAACAGCGCGCTGGCGATGTGAATGTCACCGAACACCGGCAGTTCGAAATGCCAGGTGTGGGTGGTCAGGAACGGATAACCGACTGCCATCGCCCCGAGCCCGGTGGCCGTGGCGAACAGCAGGCCGGTGCCCATCCAGCGCAGCGGTCGCAGGCTCATTTGTGCCTCGACCCACTGCGTGCCGGCGACCATGTATTGCAGGATGAACGCCACCGACATCACTAGCCCCGCGACAAACCCGCCGCCCGGTTGGTTGTGTCCGCGCATGAACAGGTAGATCGATACCACGAACGCAATCGGCAGCAACAGACGCACCAGCACCGCCGGCACCATCATGAAGCCGAGCGCGGTGTCGCTGGCGTGACGCGGGTTGACCAGATCGGTCACCACGTCCGGCGCCAGCAAGCGCTGTTGGGCCGGCAGTTGCAGGCTTTCTTTCGGCGGCCGGAAGCGTCGCAGCAGGGCGAACACGGTCAATGCCACCGCCACCAGCACGGTGATTTCGCCGAGGGTATCGAAGCCGCGGAAGTCCACCAGCATCACGTTGACCACGTTGCTGCCGCCGCCTTCGGGCAGGGCGCGACTGAGGTAGAACGAAGAAATATCGTTGGGTGTCTGACGCGTCAGCATCGCGTACGACAACAGTGCCATGCCGCCGCCGACGGCGATCGACAGCAGCAAGTCGCGCAGTCGACGGATGCGTGCCTTGCGCAGTGTGCTTGGCAGCGGCGAGACTTCTTCGATCCGTCGCGGCAACCAGCGCAGGCCCAGCAGGATCAGCACCGTGGTCACGACCTCTACCGCCAATTGCGTCAGCGCCAGGTCCGGCGCGGAGAACCAGACGAAGGTGATGCAGGTCATCAGTCCGCAGACGCTGACCATGGTCAGGGCCGCGAGCCGGTGATACTTGGCTTGCCACGCCGCGCCGAGCGCGCAGGCAATCGCCAGCAGCCAGAGGGTCACGAATACGATCGAGCCCGGAATCTTCGGCCGGTCGCCCCAGCTCAGGCTGCTGTGGAGCATCGGGATCAACCCGGCCAGCACGGCGGCGAGCACCATCAGGAACAATTGGGTCTGCAGGCGTTTGGTGCTGATCCGTCGCTCCAGGCGACGGGCCAGGCGCATCATGATCACCAGGCTGCGCTCGAACAGGCGCTTGCCGTTGAACAGGCCGATGATCGGCGGGTATTTGAAGCGTCCGCGCTTGAGTTGGTTACGCAGCAACAGGTAGAGCACGATGCCGCCAGACATGGCGATCAGGCTCATGATCATCGGTGCGTTCCAGCCGTGCCAGATCGCCAGGCTGTATTCCGGCAGCGTACCGCCAACGACGGGCAGGGCCGCAGCGGCCAGTAACGAGCCGACCACTTGCGCCGGAAAAATCCCCACGATCAGGCAGGTGAACACCAGCAGCTCTACCGGCGCGCGCATCCAGCGTGGCGGTTCGTGCGGGGTGTGCGGCAGGTCGGTTGCGGTCGGGCCGAAGAACACATCGACGGTGAAACGCAGCGAATAAGCAACGCTGAACGTACCTGCGATGGTCGCGACGATGGGCAGGGTCGTCTCGATCCAGGCCGTCGCGTTGATGAACACGGTTTCGGCGAAGAACATCTCTTTCGACAGGAAACCGTTGAGCAACGGCACGCCAGCCATCGAGGCACTGGCGACCATGGCCAACGTCGCGGTGAACGGAATCAGTTTGATCAGGCCACTGAGCTTGCGAATGTCGCGGGTGCCGCTTTCGTGGTCGATGATCCCGGCCGCCATGAACAGTGACGCTTTGAAGGTGGCGTGGTTGAGGATGTGAAACACGGCGGCCACGGCAGCCAGCGGACTGTTCAGGCCCAGCAGCAGGGTGATCAGGCCGAGGTGGCTGATGGTCGAGTAAGCCAGCAGACCCTTGAGGTCATTCTGGAACATTGCGCAATACGCGCCGAGCAACAGGGTGCAGGCACCGGTGCCGCTGACGATGTAGAACCATTCTTCACTGCCGGACAACGATGGCCAAAGGCGCGCCAGCAGAAAAACTCCGGCCTTGACCATGGTCGCCGAGTGCAGATAAGCCGAGACCGGCGTCGGCGCCGCCATCGCGTGGGGCAGCCAGAAGTGGAAGGGGAATTGCGCGCTTTTGCTCAGCGCGCCGATCAGAATCAGGGGCAGCAGAATAGGATAGAGGGCATGTGCGCGAATCAGATCGCCGGCGGCCAGGACCTTGTCCAGGTCATAGCTGCCAACCACATGGCCAAGCAGCATGACCCCCGCCAGCAGACACAAACCGCCAGCGCCAGTAACCATCAACGCCATGTAGGCGCCGCGTCGCGCATCCGCGCGGTGGTGCCAGTAGCCGATCAACAGGAATGAAAAGAGGCTGGTCAGCTCCCAGAAAAACACGATCTGGATCAGGTTGCCGGAAATCACCAGGCCGAGCATGGCACCCATGAATGCCAGGAAAAATGCAAAGAATCGCGGCACCGGATCGTCCGGCGACATGTAGTAACGGGCGTATAGCGATACCAGCGTACCGATGCCCAGCACCAGCATCGAGAACAGCCAGGCAAACCCGTCCATGCGCAGAACGAAGTTCAGGCCCAGGCTGGGCAACCAGAAAAATTCTTCGCGAATGACGCCACCATGGGCGATCTGTGGGTACAGGAGTGCGACCTGGACGGTGCCTATGAGGGCAACGACGCCAGCCAACAAAGATTCAGTGTTACGCGCGTTGTGCGGCAGCACGGCTGCCAGACAGCTGCCGACAAAGGGCAGAAGCAGTAGAACTATCAGGGACATAGGCTTCTAATCTGCGGAAGTTTGTGAAGCATCATACGTGCCAGTCCCCGGATCACCAAACGGCAAGCTGTCGCAGAATCCTACACGGTAGATGGAAAAAGCCTGATTCACATTGTTTCAGAGGGCTGTGTTCAGCGGGGCTGGAGCCTTCGTGAGGCAGGGTAAGGGGATGGAGCCGGCTCGCCGGCGAAGGCGCTGTGGCAGTGGCCATCTTTCGATTGATACACCGTTATGGTGAGTAATCATCGCGATGAGTCCCTCGCATTTGACACCAAAAGCAAAAACGCTTGCGTCAGTCACACCTGCGCCCGAATCTGTCGCCCCAACGACAGAGGCGCGCCATGACAAAAAGGATTTTTACGAACAAGCAGTCGTTTTTCTGGCTGGTTGTTTTGGTGTTTGTCAATGCGGCTATCTTGGCCGTTGTCGCTTCTTACAATGTATCGATGAGCCATGACAGGAAAATGCTAAGGACCCAAGAGCCTTTGCTTATCGAAGGGGCCGATGGCGATGAGTATTTCTACGCACTGCCTGCCGGCGTCACTCTTTACTACGACAAGCGTTTTTCCGAAGGGCATGATCGCTATATCGTTTACCTCAACCATAAAGGGGCCATCGCTCATGAAGATGTCCCGATGAGGCCGGAATACCGAGGAAATTTCATTTCTCCTCTTTGGGTATCAAATATTGATCCCGAGATCCTGAAGAAGAATTTCAAACGCGCTCCTCTTTCCAGGGAGGATGTTGCTGCGGCCATAAAATCCAATGAGATCACCAGAGATGACTTGGTTGACATCATTCGGTCGTTGCCCGATTGATCGCTGGGCGAGCGTCCGGCCCCTTCGCGAGCAAGCCCGCTCCCACAGGGAGCGGCGGCGTTCACACTACCGCGGCGCCACACAACACTAATGTGGGAGCGGGCTTGCTCGCGAAGACGATTTATCAGGCGCTTCAAATCTTGAGGTTTACCCCTGAGTTTCTTGCTCCAACTCTTCCTCGACCGCAGCAGCCTTACCCTTGGTCTTCAACTCACTCACAATCACCGCCGCGACAATCAACCCAGCACCCACCAACGCAATCGCCGGCAACCGCTCCCCGGCGATCCGCCCGACGATCCCGGCCCAGACAGGCTCCCCCGCATAAATCAATGTCGCCCGCGTCGGTGAAACGCTTTTTTGCGCCCAGTTCATCGCCACTTGAATTGCCGCACTCGCCGCGCCGAGGCCGAGGGCGCTGCACAGCAAAAACCATGAAAAGTCAGGAATGACTTCCTGAGTCGGTACCACCATCAAAAACGCCAGCACCGAGGTGGTCGCCAATTGCACCACCGTCACCCGACGCACATCGACCTGGCCGGCATAGGTGCTGATCAGAATGATTTCAGCGGCAATCGCAATGGCGCTGATCAGCGTGGCGATTTCACCGGGACTGAAATTGAACGACGCGCCCGCAGGCCCCGACAGCAACATCAACCCGGTAAATGCCAGCATGATGCCAATGCTCGGCATCAGCCCCGGACGTCGCCCCAGCACCAGCCATTGCAACAATGGGACGAACGGCACGTACAACGCGGTAATGAAGGCCGACTGACTGCTGGGAATGCTCTGCAACCCGACGGTCTGCAAGCCATAACCGAGCATGATCGCCACGCCGATGAAGGCGCCCGCCTTGAGTTCGAACAGGGTCAATTCCCGAAGGTGACGCCAGGAAAAAAGTGAGACGATAATCGCCGCCGCCGCAAAGCGCAGGCCGACGAAGAACATCGGTCCGCTGACAGTCATGGCGTGCTGCACCAGCAGAAAGGTGCCGCCCCAGACCATGGTGATCAGCACCAGCACGCACTCGGCCTTGCTGAACCGTGAGAAACGGGAAGAAGCCGGGGAGGAGTTCAACGACGTCATGACCTTGCGCGCTACCTGAGGGCGACGCACAATGCGCCGAATGTTGCGCAGTATACTGCCCAACCCCACTAAGTGAGCAATATAGTGCACAAAGATTCAACGCAGCGGGCTTCGGTCCTTCAGCACGTCAGTTTGAACGTTCGGCGCCTGCGCCACGCCGCCGACATGAGCCAGACCGCGCTGGCGGAAAAGTCCGGGGTCAGCCGCCGTATGCTGGTCGCCATCGAGGCCGGCGAGAAGAACGTCAGCCTGACCACCCTCGACCGCGTAGCGGAAGCGTTGGACGTAGCGTTCAGCGATTTGATCCAGGCGCCGGATGCCCGAGATCCGAGCCGCATCAACGAAGTGGCCTGGGCCGGGAAGATTCCCGGCAGCAAGGCCGTTTTATTGTCCAAGGCCACCGCCACCCGTGAAGTCGAACAGTGGGAATGGTGCCTGCAACCGGGGGAGATTTACCCGTCGCAACCGGATGCCGATGGCTGGAGCGAACAGATTTATGTGTTCGAAGGCTGTCTGACCTTGATGCTCGGTGACACGCCCCATGAGATCGCTGCCGGTGAGTTCTATATGTTTGCCAGCAACCAGCCCCATGCTTATCGCAACGACGGGCCGGTGGCGGCGCGGTTCGTGAGAAACGTGGTGATCTGACTGTTCGCCGATCAACACCGGATAGACACATTGCTGTTTTCAAGCTGCACGGGTTTCTCGATTGACTCATCAACTTATTGAAATTTAAGCAAATTAGTTTCAGGCACGACTCCTGCAAAAGCCCTGGTGCATTCACCAGAATCCCGGAGTCGGCCCATGACAGCCTCTGCCCAAACCCTTCGTACTGCCCACGTGATCCGCTCGGACGCCGAGGCAATCGCCGTCGCTCACAAGCTCGCTGCACGCTTCGCCGTCGAGGCCAGCGTGCGCGATCGCGAGCGACGCTTGCCGGTTGCCGAGCTGGACGAGTTTTCCGCCAGTGGTCTCTGGGGGATCACTGTTCCCAAGGAGTACGGCGGCGCTGGCGTTTCCTACGTGACGGTGGCGGAAGTGATCAAGATCATTTCCGCTGCCGACTCATCTCTCGGCCAGATCCCGCAAAATCACCTCGGCGTGCTCGACATCCTGCTGCAAACCGCCACTGAAGAGCAGAAGCGCTACTACTTCGGCAAAGTCCTGCAGGGTTACCGTTTCGGCAATGCCTTCTCCGAATCCAAAAGCAAAAACGCCGGGGCCTTCGAAACCCGTATTCGTTTCGACACAGACACCGCGCAAATCGATGGCGAGAAGTTCTACTGCACCGGCGCGCTGTTCGCGCACATCGTCCCGGCGGTGGCGGTCAACGAGCAGAACCAGGCGTTCATCGCGTTCATCGAGCGCGACAACCCCGGCCTGACCGTGATCGACAGTTGGGACGGTTTTGGTCAGCGAACCACCGCCAGCGGCGGTGTCACGTTGAACGCCGTGAAGGTGCCGCTCAGCGCGGTGATTCCGGCTCACAAAGCCTTTGACGAACCCACCGCCGACGGTCCGATTTCACAGATCATTCAAGCCGCAGTGGACACCGGCATCGCCGTCGGCGCGCTGGAAGAAACCAAGCGCTATGCCCGTGAATCCCGGCCATGGATCGACAGCGGACAGGATCACGGCTGGCAAGACCCGTTCAGCATCGCCGCTATCGGCGAGCTCGAATGGCGCGTCCACGGCACCGAAGCGATCCTCAAAAAGGCCGGCCAGGCCATCGACGCGGCGTTGCTCAACGCCAATGAAGACACCGTGGCTCACGCCTCGGTAGTGGTCGCCCAGGCCAAAGTCCTCTCTGCCGAAATCGCCTTGCTCGCCAGCAGCAAACTCTTCGAACTGGCCGGCACCCGCTCGGTGCTCGGCAAGCACAACCTCGATCGCCACTGGCGCAATGCCCGGACCCACACGCTGCACGACCCGGCGCGCTGGAAATATCACCTGATCGGCAACTACCTGCTCAACGGCGTAAAGCCCGCGCGCCACGCCTGGAACTGAGGAACCCACCATGAATGCCTTGACCCAACCGATCGTTGCCGGGCAACCCCTGGCCAAAAGTCAGCATGATTTGCACAACGCCCGCAGCTTGCTCGATGCGACTTTGCGGTTCGTTCGTCAGCAAAGTAAAACCACGGACGATCCGTTTGTCATCAGCCGTTTCGGCGATGTGCACATTCGCATTGAAGTCGCCGCGGCGCTGCTCGAACGTGCGCAAGAGTTCTTGAATCGTCATGAAGACGACAGCGAGATCAGTGTCGCTATCGCCGAGTCGCATCTTGCCAGTGCGCAGGCACTGAGCACGGTCAGCGATGCTGAATTCGAACTTACCGGGCAACGCACAGTTTTGCAGGGATCACTGCACGATCCATTGCGTTGGAAGCTTCACCTTATTGGCAATTTTCGACTGAACGGGATTCGTCCGGTGAAGTTTGAGTAATTCACGGATCATGCGATGAGTGCGGCAGTTTTCTGCTGGTTATTGACCGAGCGCCTGTTGCAATGACAGGCGTCGTCGGGGCTGAAATACACCCCGCTGTGATCTGATAACAAATTACCGTCTGTCTAATATGTCCGGACCCCTGTTACTTTTGACAGTAGACAGTCATTCGCCGTCGGCCTTAAATCATGACTCAGTGCAATGGGTGCGCTGAACAGTCGGTGACTTCCAACAGCCAAAAGCTACGAAAAAGCCATTGTTGATGACTTAAGAGGATCGCGAAATGTCTCATTACTTGAAGGCTCCTGAAGTTGTTGTGTTGATTGATGAGAAGTCCTATCGAATTAACACACCTAGTTGTTTCAACAACACCACTAAGTCTGGGGATGAAATTGCCTGTTATTCCTATGCGGGAGGGCAGAAAATAACTATCGTTTCGCGTGTAGTAGAGACGGCTGGGGACGGTTTGAGCACTACGGTTGAATGGGACGACAAAGTCCTCGGGAGTCCGGTCGTTTTGGGCTACCGATGCGAAAGCAAAAATGAAAAATCTGAATCTGAATGTGCGGTCGTTCCACATATTCCTTCTTGATCTGCTGCAAACATAATAGAGCGAGTGCTCTTTTCCGTATCGGATCTGAGCACTTTTAATCTGGCAGTGTTGCTCTGCAAACAGTTGTCGAACAGTTTGTATTGTTGGATGGCTCAATGTTTTGTGTGGCTCTTCCTTAGGTATAGAAACTAAGCACCTCCTCTTTCTGGCCTGACTTGTGCATTAAGACTTCTATATCCATCTGGAGCCTTAGTGTCATGCTGACCAACTCTGCCACCCCTCGACTATATCCTCTTCTTATTAACGCGGTTTTCAGGAGTGTCGCCTGATGCCTCGTGAAATCCGCCTCAACGCTTTCGACATGAATTGCGTCGGTCACCAGTCGCCCGGTTTATGGGCGCACCCACGGGATCGCTCATGGCAGTACAAAGACCTCGAATACTGGACCGATCTGGCGAAAATCCTCGAGCGCGGCAAGTTCGACGGGTTGTTCATCGCCGATGTGCTGGGCATCTATGACGTTTACAACGGCAATGGTGACGCGGCGATCCGTCAGGCGGCGCAGGTGCCGGTCAACGATCCGCTGCAACTGATTCCGCCGATGGCGCTGGTCACCGAGCACTTGGGTTTTGGTTTGACTGCATCGCTGTCGTTCGAGCATCCGTATCCGTTCGCCCGACGCCTGTCGACCCTCGATCACCTGACCAAGGGCCGCGCCGGCTGGAACATCGTCACCTCGTATCTGGAAAGCGGCGCCAAGAACCTTGGGCAGAAAAGCCAGACCGAGCACGATGCCCGTTACGACTACGCCGAAGAGTACCTGGAGGTTTGCTACAAACTCTGGGAAGGCAGTTGGGAAGAGGGCGCGATCCTGCGCGATCGCGAGCGCCGGATCTTCAGTGATCCGAGCAAAATCCATGAAATCCGGCACGTCGGTAAACACTTTCAGGTGCCGGGCATTCACCTCTGCGAACCCTCGCCGCAACGTACGCCGGTTCTCTATCAGGCTGGCGCATCCAGTCGCGGCAAGCAGTTCGCCGCTGAACATGCCGAGTGCGTGTTCGTTGCCGCACCATCGAAAGTGCTGCTGAAAAAAACCGTGGCCGACATCCGTCGCCGTGCCGCCGAGGCCGGTCGCGATCCGTCGAAGATTCTGATCTTCAACCTGCAAACCGTGATCCTCGGCGAGACCGATGCCAAGGCCAAAGCCAAGTTCGAGGAATACAAAACCTGGGTGAGTTACGAAGGCGCGATGGCGCTGATTTCGGGCTGGACCGGGATCGACTTCAGTCAGTTCAAACCGGATGAGCCGCTCAAGCATGTGCACACCAACGCGATTCAATCGGCGGTGGAGGCGTTCTCCACGGCCGATCCGAACAAGGTGTGGACGCCTAACGAACTGGCCGATTGGGTCGGCATTGGCGGGTTTGGGCCGTTGTTTGTCGGCAGCCCCGAGACGGTTGCCGATCTGTTGCAGGAGTGGGTTGAGGAAACCGATGTGGACGGCTTCAACCTGGCGTATGCGCTGACTCACGAAACCTTTATCGACGCCGTGGAACTGCTGGTGCCGGAGTTGCAGAAGCGTGGGGTCTACAAGACCGAATACGCGGCGGGGACTTTGCGCGAGAAGTTGTTCGGCGAAGGGCCGCAGTTGCCGGAGATTCACCCGGGCTCGGGATATCGGAACTTGGCGGCGTTGCGGCCACAGGCGAAGAAAGTGGTGTCGGCGTAGACGCCATCGCCGGAACGCCGCCCGCAGTAAGCCGGCTCCTACAAGGTGTTATGTCGTTCACATATTTCACCACCGACACGAAACCTGTGGGAGCGGGCTTGCTCGCGAAGGGGCTGGCACATTCAACATGACTGTCGTTCGATAGACCGCTTTCGCGAGCAAGCCCGCTCCCACAGTTGATCGCGGTTGTTTTAGAGATTTCAGCCCAGCGGACCACCGCACGCTTTTGCCCATGAACAGGAGGTCCACCCATGAGCGTGCATGAACTCAAACGTCCGCCCCTCGCGGACACCGCCGAGTGGCGGGTCGAGTTGCCCAAGGCACTGGAGCAATTGCGCCACTGGGCGCAGATCAGTCCGTTGCAACCGGCGCTGCGTCACAAGCGTCACGGCCAGTGGTTTGTCTGGCGCTGGATCGACGTCCTGCGCGATGTCGAGCGCCTGGCTGACGGTTTGCGCCAGCAAGGTTTCATCGAGGATTCACGCCTGGCCCTCAGCGGCGCGTTCGAACCGAATCTGTTGCTGCTGGCCCTGGCTGCCCAACACATTGGCGGGCAACTGCTGACGTTGCCGGAAAACCTCGACCCCGAAACCCTGCACAAAATTCTGTGGCGCAGCAGTCCCACGCACGCGTTCGTTCAGGGGCGGCAGACGCAACAATGCTGGCTCCATCAGGGGCAATCCCTGCTGAGCTTCAACGACCTGATCGGCCCGGTGGACACCCCGCAACGGCTCAACCGCTGGAGCAAGAACCCGCAACTGTGGAGCGAGGAGGGCACGCAATGGCAGGCCGGACTGACGGTATTGCTCGAGCAGTGGCTGACCAGCGGCCACTCCCTGGCGTTCCCGGAAAGCCCCGGCAGCGCCAGCCGCGACCGTCGCGAAGTGGCACCTTCCGGGTTGTTGCTCTCGGCGGAACGCCTGCAGCTATTGGCGGCGGAAATCGAAAGTCGTCTTGCTCCGCATGACACCTGGCGCCGGCGCCTGTGCGACTGGGCCATCGCCCACCCGGAAAAAGGCCTGCAACGCCTGATCAAAAATCGCGTTCGTCGACTGCTCGGTTTCCACAACCTGCATTTCATCTGGCAAGCCACGCGCAGCCCTGACGCTCAACCGCAGCCCACCTGGCTCACCGAATTCAAACGGGATATCGCATGAGCTCGACCGATTCCATCCTGCAAGTCAGCGGCATTTCCCTGTCGTTCAAAGGCGTAAAAGCGATCAACGAACTGTCATTCGACGTGCGTCGGGGCGAGATCTGCGCGCTGATCGGCCCCAACGGCGCAGGCAAAAGCTCGCTGCTCAATGTGCTGAACGGTGTGTACCGCTTCGACGCCGGTTCGATTGTCTTCGAGCAGCAGCCGTTCAAACGCATCGATCCGCTGACCGCCGCGCGTCGGGGCATCGGCCGTACGTTCCAGAACAACGCGTTGTTCAAGAAGATGAGCGTGATCGACAACATCCTCACCGGCCTGTCCCGGCATCTGCGCAGCAGCTTCATCGAGCAGGCACTCAACCTGCCGCGCGCCCGCCGCGAGGCTGAAGATTTTCGCCAGCAGGCCCAGGGCATTCTCGAATTCCTTGAACTGCAAGCCCATCGCGATGTGCCGGTGGGAAACCTTTCTTATGGCCTGCAAAAACGCGTGGAGCTGGGGCGAGCCTTGATCGCCGGCCCACGCCTGTTGCTGCTGGATGAGCCGATGGCCGGGATGAACGCTGAAGAGAAACAGGAAATGGCCCGTTTCATCGCCGACATCAACCGCGACCTCGGCACCACCGTGGTCTTGATCGAGCACGACATGAGCGTGGTCATGGGCCTGTCCGATCACGTTGTGGTCCTCGATTACGGGCGCAAGATCGGTGACGGCACACCGGCCCAAGTGCAGGCCGATCCTGAAGTGATCGCGGCGTATCTGGGAGTGGTGCACTGATGACATTTTTCTTCGAAACCCTGCTCGGCGGCTTGCTGGCCGGGACCATGTATTCGCTGGTCGCCATCGGCTTCGTGCTGATCTACAAGGCCAGCGGCGTGTTCAATTTCGCCCAGGGCGCGATGCTGCTGTTCGCCGCGCTGACCTTCGTCAGCCTGCACGATCAGGGCGTGCCGTTTGCCCTGGCGTTGTTGCTCACCGTTGTGGTGATGGTGATCGGCGCACTGCTGATCGAACGGCTGGTGCTGCGTCCTTTGGTCAACCGTTCGCAGATCACGTTGTTCATGGCCACCCTCGGGTTGTCATTCATTATCGAAGGCCTGGCCCAAGGCCTGATGGGTTCGCAGGTGCGAGCCCTGGACCTGGGCATCGACGACGTGCCGGTGTTCATCGGCGGGATGATGGTCAGCCAGTTCGACCTGATCGCCGCGGCGGCCGCCATCGTGCTGGTGACGGTGCTGGCGCTGTTGTTCAACAAGACCCGCATTGGCGTGTCGCTGCGCGCGGTGGCCGATGACACCACCGCCGCGCTGTCGATCGGCATCAACCTCAACCGCATCTGGCAGATCGTCTGGGCGGTGGCGGGCATTGTCGGGTTAGTGGCGGGGTTGCTCTGGGGCGCTCGCCAAGGGGTGCAGTTTTCCCTGTCGCTGGTGGTGCTCAAGGCCTTGCCGGTCTTGATCATCGGTGGCTTCACCTCGATTGGCGGGGCCATCGTCGGCGGATTGATTGTCGGCGCGGCGGAGAACCTCGCCGAGGTTTACATCGGTCCGCTGATCGGCGGCGGCATCACGCCGTGGTTCGCTTACGTCCTGGCCCTGGCCTTCCTGTACATCCGTCCCGCCGGCCTGTTCGGCGAGCGTGCCATCGAGCGAGTCTGAACCCATGTCGATATCCCTTGCCCGCGAAACCGCGCCGTCGGTGTTGATCCAGCGTCGTGTCCCGTTTGGACTGCTTGGCTTGTTGTTGATTGCCTTCATCGTTGTGCCGCTGACCGGCAACGACTATTGGCTGAACGCGATCCTGATCCCGTTCCTGGTGTTGTCCCTGGCTGGCCTCGGCCTGAATTTGCTCACCGGCTACACCGGCCAGACCTCGGTCGGCGCGGCCGGGTTCATGGCGGTCGGGGCGTTCGCCACCTATGGATTTTTGCTGCGCTTGCCTGAGCTCGGTCTGCCCGTCGCATTGCTGGGCGGCGGATTGATCAGCGCGGTGGTGGGCTTCGTCTTCGGTCTGCCGAGTTCGCGGATCAAAGGCTTTTACCTGATGGTCACCACGCTGGCGGCACAGTTCTTCCTGGAGTGGCTGTTCGTCAAATTTCCCTGGTTCTATAACTACGGATCGTCCGGAACCCTCTCCGCACCGAAGCTCGCGCTGTTCGGCCATGACCTGAACACGCCGCTCGGCCGCTATCTGCTGACGCTGACTACCGTGTTGGTGCTGACCTGGGTGGCGGTGAACCTGGTGAAAAGCCAGATCGGCCGCAACTGGATGGCGATCCGCGACATGGACACCGCCGCTGCCGTGATCGGCATTCCGGTGGTGCGCTACAAACACCTGGCGTTTGCCGTCAGTTCGTTCTACCTCGGCATCGCCGGGGCATTGTGGGCCTTCGCTTACCTGGGCACGGCCAGCGCCAGCAGCTTCGATATCAACCGGTCGTTCCAGATCCTGTTCATCATCATTATCGGCGGCATGGGCAGCATCGCCGGCAACTTCGTCGGTGCCGCGTTTATCAGCCTGTTGCCGATCCTGCTCAGCCACGCCGGGCAAGCCCTGTTCGGCGGTTCGGTGGACGCGGGGCAACTGCAGAACCTGCAAAAAATCATCTTCGGCGTGCTGATCATTGTGTTCCTGATCAAGGAACCGGAAGGCCTGATCCGCCTGCTGAGCAACCTTCGTCAACGGCTGAGTCACTGGCCGCTGCGCTTCTGAATCCTTTCCATTATCAGATAGAGAGACAACATGCGTGCATCCTTGAAACGTTCGTTGGTCAGCGCCGCTTTGACGCTGGCCGTTTTCAGCAGTGCAGTGCCGGTGGTTCAAGCTTCGCCGGACCAGCAATTCTTCCCGTTGGCCACTTATCGCGTCGGTGCTTATGCCTCCAGCGGTGTGCAGGTCTGGGCCGGCATGCTCGATTACCTGAACTACATCAACGAGGTGGAAGGCGGGATCAACGGCGTCAAACTGGTGTGGCAGGAATGTGAAACCGAGTGGACAGCGGAGAAGGGTATCGAGTGTTATGAGCGCTTCAAGAAGGGCCTGGATGGCGCGCCGGTGGCGATCTATTCACCCAACGGCGCACCGGCGGCGTATGCGTTGAGCGAGCGCGCGGAAGTCGACAAGATTCCGCTGATCACCCTCGGCTACGGGCGCACCGAGGCCACCGACGGTACGGTGTTCCCGTACAACTTCCCGGTGATGCTGACCTTCTACAGCGAGGCATCGAGCCTGATCAATTACATCGCCGAGCGCGAGGGTGGCTTCGACAAACTCAAGGGCAAGAAAATCGCCACGGTCTACCACGACTCGGCGTATGGCCGGGAAACCCTCGGCCCGCTGAAGTTGCTGGCGGAGAAATACGGCTTCGAGAACATCCAGATTCCGGTGGCCGATCCAGGCAACGAACAATCGTCGCAATGGCGACAGATTCGCCAGGTCAACCCGGACTGGGTGTTTCTGCGCACCTGGGGCGTGTCGACGCCGGTAGCGGTGAAGACCGCTGCGCGTTTCGGCTTCCCGGTGGACCATATCGTCGGCGACATCTGGGCCAGTTCCAGCGAGGACGTACTGCCCGCAGGCGCCGCCGCCAAAGGTTATCTGGCGTTGACGCCATACCCGGCCGGCACCGATTTCGAGATCCACAAACGCCTCAAGCAGCACATCCTCGACAAGGGCAAAAGCGACCTCAAGGACCTGAAGAATTTCGGCAGCGTCTACTACAACTCCGGGCTGGTGAACGCCGCGGTGATGGTGGAAGCGATCCGCACCGCCCAAGGCAAATTCGGCAAGCGTCCCTTGAATGGCGAAGAGGGGCGCTGGGGGCTGGAACACCTGAACATCGATGACGCACGGCTCAAGGACATGGGCTATTTCGGCCTGATGCAGAACCTCAAGTTGTCGTGCAAGGATCACGAGGGTGGCGGCTCGGCGCGGGTCCAGCAGTGGGACGGCGCCAACTGGACGCTGATCAGCGACTGGATCGCCGCCGACCGCGCCTTGTTGCGACCCCTGATCGATGAGAAATCCGCGGCCTTCGCCAAGGAAAAAGGCCTGACACCACGCACCTGCACCGGGGACGAGTAACCCATGAGCGAAGCCGCCAGCGACATTGCTGTGAACGAATTGCTGCGAGTCAACGACATCGAGGTGGTCTACGACGGCGCAATCCTGGCCGTGGCGGGGGTTTCGCTGACGGTGCCCAAGGGCGGCATCGTCGCATTGCTCGGTGCCAACGGCGCGGGCAAAAGCACCACCCTCAAGGCGATTTCCGGGTTGGTGCGGGCCGAGCGGGCGGAGGTCAGTCGCGGAGCGATCGAGTTTCTCGGTCGGGACACGGCGGGTGTCGATCCGAGTGTGCGGGTGCGCCAAGGGATGGTGCATGTGCTGGAGGGGCGACACGTGTTCCCGCAATTGACCGTCGAGGACAACCTGCGCAGCGGCGGTTTTGTGCGAGGTTTGAGTCGCCAGGACATGGCCCGGGACCTGGAGCGGATCTACACCTGGTTTCCACGTCTGAAAACCAAGCGCAAGACCCAGGCCGGGCTGACGTCCGGTGGCGAACAACAGATGGTCGCCATCGGCCGGGCGTTGATGACCCGTCCTACTTTGGTACTGCTTGATGAACCTTCCATGGGTTTGGCGCCTATTATCGTCCAGGAGATTTTCGAGATCGTCGCCCAACTCAATCGCGAGGAGCAGGTGAGCTTCCTGATTGCCGAGCAAAACATTAATGTGGCGCTCAAATACGCTCAACAGGCCTATGTTCTCGACACCGGCCGGGTGGTGTTGTCCGGCAGCCGCGAGGCGTTGCTGGCGCGGGGCGATCTGCATGACTTCTATCTAGGTAAACACTGAACATTGAGAACGCCATGACTGAAACCCGAAGCGGACAGGCGACCGACGTCATCCGCCATGCAGACATCCTGATCATCGGCGGCGGCCTCAGCGGCACGATGCTGGCGGCGCAGTTGTTGCGTCTGCCCGGCAAGCGCTCGTTGCTGGTGATCGAGCCTCGGGCCGAACTCGGACGGGGCGAGGCCTACAGCGCGGTCGAGTTGGGCCATACGCTCAACGGCAACGCGGCGCGGATGAGCGTCGACCCGGACAATGCCGATGACCTGACTCAGTGGCTGAGCGAGTACATCGCCGCCGGCGGCTGGCCGGAGTCCGATGAGCAGCATGTGCCGGTCAGCGAGCTGTTTCCACCACGGGGGCTTTTCGGTGTGTACGTGCAGCAGCGCCTGGCCGAGGCGCAAGCGGTGGGCGCCTTGAATGGCTCGACCGTCGAGCATGTGCGGGCCGAGGTGGTTGACCTGGAAACGTTGAGCGATTCGGTGCGGCTGAACTTGAGTGACGGGCAGCGGTTGCAGGGTGGATATGCGGTGTTGGCGACGGGGATGTTTCCCGCCGCTCGCACGCCGCAGACCGAGTCCAGCGGTCTGAACGCCGCGGCGCTCGATCCTTGGGACGTGGCGGCCATGCGTCAGCTCGATCCGCAATCGACGGTGCTGATCATCGGTTCCGGCCTGACCATGGTCGATGCCGTGGTGTCGCTGGAACAGGCCGGGCATCGTGGGCCCATCGAAGTGTTTTCCCGGCATGGGCTGTTGCCGCATGTGCGCCGGCAACCGCCGGCCTGGGCGGATTTTCTTGCCGAGGATCAGAGTATTCGCACGCCGCGACAGTTGGTGCGTGAATTGCGACGGCATTGTCGGGATGCCGTTGCGCAGGGCATCGACTGGCAGGCGCCGCTGGACACGGTGCGGGCGCACATTGGCCGTTTGTGGAGTCAGGCGACGGACGTGCAGCGTCGGCAGTTTGTACGGCATGTGCGGCCCTGGTGGGAGAGTCACCATCACCGTTCGCCGCCGTTGAGTGCGCAGTTGGTGGAGCGGTTGCATGGGGAAGGGCGTTTGCGGATTCAAGCGGCTTCGTTCAAGGGGCTGGAGATTGTGTCGGGTGATGAGGTGGGCATTCGTATTCGTCGTCGTGGTGAGGCTGAGACGGTTGTCGTTAGCGGGGCTGCGTTGATCAATTCCAGCGGGATCGAGTACGACTGGCGACGGGTGGCGCGACCGTTGCCGCAACAGTTGCTGGCCCGCGGGTTGGTGCGACCGGGGCCGTTGGCGTTGGGGATTGCGGCGGCGGTTGATGGCGCGGTGCTGGGGGCGGACGGGCGGGTTGTCAGTCGGTTGTTTGCCATGGGACCGCCGTTGCGGGGGATGTGGTGGGAGAGTACGGCGGTGACTGATGTGGCTAGTCAGGCCAAGGCTTTGGCTCTGCGCTTGCTGGTGTGATGGGGGGCATATCCGTTTCTTTTGTAACGGCCGCTTAGGGTTCCGCCCTTACGGCGGGTTACTTGGAAAAGCGCCAAGTAACCAAGCGCCTGCGCCCCTGACGTACGGTGGCTCGCCTAGGCTCGCCATGCCCTCGCTCCGGTCCTGCTCCGTGGGCCCGCCGCCATCGGCCATCCAT
>NZ_BDAG01000065.1 GCF_002091715.1 Pseudomonas migulae NBRC 103157
ATGTGTTTTGTGGTGGGTGCGGGAATTGTTGCCGAAGCGGTAAGGGTTTTTACTCCGCTAAGGTTTGTAACTGACAGCGCACAGGGCATAAGCTTTCGCCCCCTTACTACTTTCGTCTCGTCCTCCGATTTCAGGAACCCCCCATGTCCAGTCAGTTCCCCGAAGCACGTCCACGCCGTCTGCGCCGCAATGCGAGCCTGCGCAGCCTGTTCCAGGAAACCGAGTTCACCCTGAACGACCTGGTGCTGCCGATTTTCGTCGAGGAAGAAATCGACGACTTTGTGCCGATCAAGAGCATGCCCGGCGTGATGCGTATACCGGAATCGAAACTGGCCGGCGAGATCGAGCGTTATGCCCGGGCCGGGATCAAGTCGGTGATGACCTTCGGTGTGTCGCATCACCTGGACAGCAACGGCAGCGACACCTGGAGCGACAACGGCCTGGTCTCGCGCATGTCGCGCATCGCCAAAGACGCAGTGCCCGAAATGATCGTGATGTCCGACACCTGCTTCTGTGAATACACCAGCCACGGTCACTGCGGCGTGCTGCACAACCACGAAGTCGACAACGATCAGACCCTGATCAACCTCGGCAAGCAAGCCGTCGCGGCAGCCCGTGCCGGTGCTGATGTGATTGCGCCGTCGGCGGCCATGGACGGGCAGGTCCAGGCGATTCGCCGGGCGCTGGATGACGCCGGATTCACCCAGACCGCGATCATGGCCTACTCGACCAAATTTGCCTCGGCGCTCTACGGCCCGTTCCGTGAAGCCGGCGGCAGCGCGCTCAAGGGCGACCGCAAAAGCTATCAGATGAACCCGATGAACCGCCGCGAAGCGGTGCGTGAATCGCTGATGGACGAACAGGAAGGCGCCGACGCGCTGATGGTCAAACCGGCCGGCGCGTACCTGGACATCATCCGCGACATCCGCGAAGTCTCGCGCCTGCCGCTGTCGGCCTATCAGGTGAGTGGCGAGTACGCGATGATCAAGTTCGGCGCACAGGCCGGGGCGATCGATGAAGACCGCGTGGTACGCGAGAGCCTTGGGGCGATCAAGCGGGCGGGGGCGGATTTGATCTTTACCTACTTCGCGATGGACCTGGCCTTGGCCGGGATCTGAAAAATACACAAAACCTGTAGGAGCCGGCTTGCTGGCGATAGCGGTAGGTCAGTCACCAGAGAGGCTGGAGGGTCCGGCCTCATCGCGAGCAAGCTTGCTCCTACAGGAATTGCGGCGCACTCAGGAGCCGAAAAACGGCCGTATACCGCGATCGCGGAAATACCGCTCGATCACTTTCGGGTCCGAGCACGTCTCGGCAATCGCCACATAGGTATCCGGCCGCAACAGATAAAATCCGTTACGCCCCAGGCCTGCCGCTTCAAACGCCGGCCGCCAGCCAAACACATGCAACGGCAAGTGATGTTCGTGGCACCAGGCGATCATTTCGTCGCTGGTGTCGCCGTACACGTGTACCTGCCAGCTCTGGCACTTCAGCGACCTGAAATTATCCCCTTCACCATCGTGCGCCCAAGGCAGCCGGTCGCCGCCATGCACGTGTCCGGCAACGCCGATGCTCAATGGCATCCCGCGATAATTGAGGGTGATCTGTGACACCGTGCGGAACAGGAACTCGCGGGAGGTCTCGAATGAAGCCATTTTCGGCAACAGGAATGGCGCCAGACGCATGCGCAGCAAATCGGCAATGCGCCCTTCGGCGGTGACGAAGCTGAACACCCGGTCGGTGGTGGCGACCAGTTTGCGGGCAAACGCGATGCGCTCGGTTTCATAGGTGTCGAGCAGATGCGGCGCGGCACCGCCGCTCAACACGGCGGCGAGTTTCCACGCGAGGTTGATGGCATCGCCAATCCCGGTGTTCATGCCCTGGCCGCCTGCGGGGCTGTGGACGTGGGCCGCGTCGCCCAATAGAAAGGCCCGGCCGCTGCGAAAGTGATCGGCCACACGATGATGCACGCGGTAGGTCGAGAACCAGTTCACCTGTTCGATCTGCACCTTCAGATGCTCGATGGCCCGGCTGCTGACGTCTTCAAACTGCAGGGTTTCAGCCTGCTCGGCGCGTTCGTCGCGCACCGTTCCGATCAGCCGCGCGCGGCCTTCGCCGGCCAACGGAAACACCGCGAGAAAGTCCGCTTCATCAAGATCCACGTGGAGTTCGCCATTGAACGTCGGCCCGCTGGCCTGCACGTCCGCCACATAGAAGATCTGCTGGTAGGTGCCGCCGGGAAATCCGGTGTCGAGGGTTTTGCGCACGATCGAGCGGGCGCCGTCGCATCCGGCGAGGTAGCAAGCCTGACAGGTTTCCTGTTGACCGTCGGGCAAGCGCAGACGTGCGGTGATGCCGTCGCCGGTTTCCTCGAAGCTCTCCAGCTCGGTGTTGCGTTCGACCTGGATACCAAAGGCTTCCAGGCGTTCTATCAGCAATCGCTCGTGCTCGTCCTGAGGAAATATTTCGAGGAACGCATAAGGCGTCAAACCCTCGCCGACCCGGCTCAACGGCAAGCGGGCCACCGGTTCGCCCTTGACCCAGAAGTTGGCCGCCGCCACGCGATGTCCCTTCTGTATCACGGCGTCACTGAGGTCGAGTTGGTGATACAACTCCAGCGTCCGCGCCTGCACCGCCAGCGCTCGTGAAGTGGTGCCGGGTGCCGATGTCTTGTCGAGAATCCGCACGCGGATCCCCAGTTTGCTCAGCCACAGTGCGAGCACCAGCCCGGTGGGGCCGGCACCGATGATCAGTACGTCGCTACGGTTCATGCGCCTGTCCTCCCCGGCGTTTGGCTCAAGTATGGTTCAGGCGAGGAGGGCCGTCAGACAGACTGCCCAACGGAAAAAGGCCCTGCAGGAGCGGCGTGTCTGTGGAGGGAACAGTGTGTCGCCGGCACAGTCATAGCCTGCGTCATGGGATTGATCGTATGGTTACCCCGGCCCAACGGATTTGATGGAGCAGTATGCAAGCCAATCGATTGATCATGAGCGTCGCGGCGCTGTTGATTCTTGCCGGGTGCGCAACGCAGCGCAGCGAGGAAGCCCCGGCCCGACCACCTGCCGAGGTCAAGGCCGAGATCGTTCGCCTGCTGCCGGCCAAGACCGCGGACCGCCAAGGCTGGGCCACGGACATTTACGCTGCCTTTGCCGCGCAGAACATTTATCCCTCCACGCAGAACCTGTGTTCCGTGCTGGCCGTCACCGAGCAGGAATCGACTTTCCAGGTTGATCCGTCGGTGCCGGGCCTGGGCGAGATCGCCCGGGATGAAATCGACCGGCGTGCCGCGAAAGCCCACATCCCCGGCCTGCTGGTGAGCGGGGCGTTGAAGGTGAGTTCAAGTAACGGCAAAAGCTACAGCGATCGCTTGAATGCCGCGCGCAGCGAAAAGGAGCTCAGCGCGATCTTCGATGACTTCATCGGCATGGTGCCCATGGGGCGAACGCTGTTCGGCGGCTTCAACCCGGTGCACACCGGTGGCCCGATGCAGGTGAGCATCGACTTCGCCGAACAACAGGCCCGGAATTATCCCTACCCGGTGGGCAGTACGATTCGGCATGAAGTGTTCAGCCGTCGCGGCGGCATGTATTTCGGCATCGCTCACTTGCTCGGTTATCCGGTGAGCTACAAGCAGCCGCTGTACCGCTTCGCCGATTTCAACGCTGGCTGGTACGCAAGCCGCAATGCCGCGTTTCAGAACGCTGTGAGCCGTGCTTCGGGCATCCCGCTGGCGCTGGACGGCGATCTGGTGCGCTACGGCTCGATCATGCCCGGCACCACGGAACTGGCCGTGCGCGCCCTCGGCAAGCGCCTGGACATGCGCAACCCGACCATCAGGGATCAACTGGAGAAGGGCAACAGCCTCGAGTTTGAGGACACCCGGTTGTATCAACGGGTCTTCGAGCTGGCCGAACAAGCCGAAGGCCGTTCATTGCCGCGTGCGGTATTGCCGGGGATCGTCCTGCAGAGCCCGAAAATCACCCGCAAACTCACCACCGCGTGGTTTGCAAAACGGGTTGATGAACGTTATCAGCGCTGCATGGCGCGGGCGGGGAAGTGACCGGTTTCAAAAAAGCGCAAAACCCGGCTTCATCAGGTTGATGAGACCGGGTTTTTTTGTCGAGTCTTGCGGTACAGCCATTCATTCACACTGCACGGCTTTCGATCAGACGGTCGGAGCCACCTTCGGCAACGCGGTTTTCGATCAGACGGTCGGAGCCACCTTCAGCGACGCGGTTTTCGATCAGACGATCAGAGCCACCTTCGGCCACGCGGTTTTCGATCAGACGATCCGAGCCGCCTTCAGCCACGCGGTTTTCGATCAGACGATCCGAGCCGCCTTCAGCGACGCGGTTTTCGATCAGACGATCCGAGCCACCTTCAGCAACGCGATTTTCGATCAGACGATCCGAACCACCCTCAGCCACACGGCTTTCAATCAGACGATCCGACCCTCCCTCAGCGACAACCGGGTGAGCAGAAGAAGCGGCAAAAGCGTTAACTGCAAAAACCGAGAAAGCGATGCTGAGGAAGAGTTGGCGTTTCATGATCGTGTGCTCCGGGGTGTTATTGGTTGGTATGGAGGCGATGTTACGCCCCGGAGTTTTTAAGAGAACTTCATTGACGTGATGGTGAACATCGACGGCAGTGATGAATCGGATGGCTTGTCCTGTGTGGCGGTGATCGGCGGCGGCAATCAGATGACTTTCACCGCCCGCCCAATGAACTGAATCGGCCCGGTCGGTTTGCCGATTGGCGAGCCGCTGGGGTTTTCCAGGGTCAGTTCGAACAGTTGGTTCGGTTCCAGCGGCGGCAGTTTGTCCAGGGGCACCGACAGGGTTTGTCCCGGTTTGACCAGCCCCAGCGAGACCGGTCCTTGCCAGCCTTCGGCCTTGGTCCAGAACTCCAGCGCCTTGTCCGCCGGAACCTCTGCCACTCCCAGCGGAATCAACTGGATCTCCCGGCGGTTGCTGGCTTGAATCACCCAACCCGGCGCTTTGTCCTGCGGCGCGACCAGCACCACCATATACGTCGGTTTGACCGTGGCTTGGGTCAGCAGCAACGCACCGAGCAGCAACGTCGCCGCCAGCCCCGCCCCGGCGAGCCCGCGCCAGAGCGGCAAAAGATTCCACCAGGATGACCGCTCGGCCGTTGGCGTGACTGGCTGTCGGTTCAACGCGTTGACACTGCGCTCGATGCGTTGCCACAGGAGGTGCGATGGGTTTTCGGGCTCGGCGAGGTCGGTCAGGCCCAGCAAGCGACGTTCCCAGGCATCGACCGCCGTGCGCAGTTCGGCGTCGTCGTTCAGGCGTTGTTGAACCTCGGTGCGCCGTTCGGCCGAGAGCGTGCCCAGCACATATTCGCTGGCCAGTTCGTCACGTTCGTCCGGGGTTTCATCCACAGGTCGGGTGGTCATCCCATGCACTCCCGCAAGGCCGTCAGGCTCCGTTTGATCCAGGCTTTGACGGTGCCCAGCGGGGTGCCGAGTTTGTGTGAAATCTGCGCGTGGGAATAACCGTCGACGTAGGCATGCAGGATGCAAATGCGCCTTGAGGGTTCAAGCTGTTCCAGGCACCGATGAATACGTGATGAGTGCACGTCGGCATCGAAGGTTTCAGCGTCGTTTTGCACGTCGGTATCGCCCTGGATCTCGCGGCTGTTGTCGCGGATGAAATTGAGCGCCAGATGCCGGGTTACGCTGTACATCCAGCCCCGCGCCGATCCCCGCGTCGGGTCGAAACCGGCGGCACCGGCCCAGATCTTGAGGAACGCATCGTGGACGATGTCTTCGGCCAGCGCGGTGTCGCGCACCAGGCGTTTGGCCACGCCGAGCAGCCGTGGGCTTTCCTGCACGTACAAATCCCGCAGGGCTTGACGCTCGCCCCGGCCACAGGCGGCAAGACGGGCTTCATAGTCGAAAATGGGTTCGGGCAAGGACACAGATCTCAGCCGTTATGTGGGGCAGTCCGAATGCAATCTAGCAAACAATCAGGACCCCTGTTGGAGCGAGCAAGTTCGCTCCAACAGAAGATTGCATCGGGCCGGGGTTTAGCTGGCCGCCCAGAAAATGTAATCCGCCTGGTACTTCACCACTTCCTGCTTGCCCTTGTTGGCCGTCGTGCATTCGGCGCTTGGCGCGACGCCGCCCTTGAGTGCCACGCGCTGGATGTAACTGACACCGCTCATCGCGCCTTTGCCTTCGGCCGGGTTGGCCTTGACCAGTTGATAGGGCAGGTTGCCCGGGCTCGATGGCGCGACGGCCAGCTGGGTGCCGGTGACTTTCGAGCCGTCCTTCGCTTGCCAGGTCGCCGGTGGTCCGAAATAGGTACCGACCTGCTTGCCGCTGCGATCATTGAGCACCGCTTTGGGGCCGACGAAGAACCATTCGGTCTGCCCGGCGGCGTTGGCCTTGTCGCGGCATTCGTAAGTGATCTCGCCGACCCCGGTGGTTTCCAGGGCGACCTTGTGCCCGTCCGGCACCTTGATGCTGTCGGGCAGACTGGTCTGGGCCAGGGCCGCAGGGACGGTGGCGAGTAAACCGGCAAGGCAAATCAGCTGTCTGGCATTCATGAAAATCTCTCCGCTAATGAGTATTCCGTCATGCAGCAAAAGGAGCTGCTACAGGTACTACCCGTCGGAAAGCGATTTGGATGCACGCCTGAAAAAGAAATTTTCAGGCACGGCCAGCGTCACCTGCTACAAAGAGAACACGCAATGGAGGTGTTTATGTACCAGCTCTATGGACACCAGAACTCCGGTGCCGCCGCCATCGAAGCCGCGCTGGAGCTCTGCGAGATTCCTTACCGCTTCATCGACGTCGAGGTTTCCACGGAGGCGGCCCACGCCCTGGAGAAGCTCAACCCGCTCAAGCAGATCCCGACCTTGCAGTTGCCCGACGGCAGCGTTCTGACCGAAAGTGCGGCGATCCTTATTCATCTCGGGCTCACGTTTCCCAAGTCGAAACTGCTGCCGGATAACGCCGCCGAGCGCGATCAGGCGATCCGTGGCCTGGTGTACATCGTCAGCAATTGTTATGCAGCGATCGGCATCATCGACTATCCCGAACGCTGGTTGGCCGTGGCGGATAAGCCCTCCAGGGACAACCTCGTGGCGGGTGCCCGCGAGCGATTGCACTGGAGTTGGGAGGTGTTCGCCGATCAGTTCTCGGGCGAGTTGTATCTGGGGGATGAGGCGCCGGGAGCGCTGGATGTGTTGGCGGCGGTGATCACGCGCTGGGCGGGTAGCCGGGAACATTTGCGCAGCGCCCGACCGGGGTTTTTCGCCTGGCTGGAGAGGATTGACCGGCACCCGACGCTGGCACCGGTCTTTGCGCGGCATTGGCCATCCTGAACACCGCTGATCAAAATGTGGGAGCGGGCAGTGTCTGGAGTTATTCGCCGCGAATGTACTGCTCCAACTGACGAATCAGTTCAGCCTGCTCCGCAATGGCTTCCTTGACCAGGTCGCCGATCGACAGCAACCCGATCAGCTTGCCGTTCTCCACCACCGGCAGGTGGCGCAGACGTCTGTCGGACATGATGCCCAGGCACGTGTCGACGGTTTGATGGGTGTCCACGGTGATTACCGGCGACACCATGATGTCGCGCACCGGCGTGCCGACCGAAGAGCGACCATGCAGCACCAGTTTGCGCGCGTAGTCGCGTTCACTGATGATGCCCAGCACTTGGTCATTCTCTACCACCAGCAAGGCACCGACATTCTTCTCGGCCATCTTCATCAGCGCTTCCAGCACCATGTGATCGGGCTTGATCTGGTGCACTTCCTGATTTTTCTGATCTTTCAACTTGAGCAGTTGGGCGACGGTTTTCATGATGGCTTCTCGGGTGTTGTCGTTGTTCTTGAAGAATCGTAGACGCAAGCGCTGAGGGCAAGGCAGAAAGCGGCAGATAACGCGCAAAAAACGTCATTCAGCTGTTTTTCTTCGATAAACCTCACATTTTCGGACACACCACCGACCTGTAGGAGCTGGCTTGCCAGCGATAGCGGTGGGTCAGACGACCTATTTATCGTTTGAACGGGCGCTATCGCTGGCAAGCCAACTCCTACAAGAGCTCATCCATCCAGGCGTTCACTGCTATTGGCGGGAATGCCGCGTAGAATCACCATCTGAATCGGATTTGAGGTTGCAGTGGTGGATTTACAGCGGGGCTTCGTCCTGACCCGGCATTGGCGCGATACCCCGGCCGGTACGGAAGTCGAGTTCTGGCTGGCGACCGAGACCGGTCCCCGGCGCATCCGCCTGCCTCATCAACCGTCGGTGGCGTTCATTCCGGCTGAACAGCGCGAGCAGGCCGAAGCGCTGTTGCACGGCGAAAAAAACGTCGAGCTCAAACCCCTGGCCCTTCAGGATTTCGAGCATCGCCCGGTGCTCGGTCTGTATTGCCAGCAACACGGGCAACTGATGCGTCTGGAGACCGCGCTGCGCAAGGCCGGCGTCGAGATGTTCGAGGCCGACGTGCGCCCACCGGAACGCTACATGATGGAGCGTTTCATCACGGCGCCCGTGATCTTCGGTGGTACACCGAATGCCGACGGCCTGCTGCTCGATGCGCAGATGAAGCCCGATCCCGACTATCGTCCAACGCTCAGGCTGGTGTCCCTGGACATCGAAACCACCGCGCAAGGTGATCTGTATTCCATCGCCCTGGAAGGTTGCGGCGAGCGCCAGGTCTACATGCTCGGCCCACCGAATGGCGACGACAGCGCGGTGGATTTCCAACTCGAATACTGCGATTCCCGAACCCTGCTGCTGAAAAAACTCAACGAATGGTTCGCCCGCCACGACCCGGACGCGATCATCGGCTGGAACGTCGTGCAGTTCGATTTGCGCGTGCTGCACGAACACGCACGCCGGCTGGCGGTGCCGCTGAAACTGGGGCGGGGCGGCGAAGAAATGCAGTGGCGCGAACACGGCAGTCGCAACCATTATTTTGCCTCGGCCGCCGGGCGATTGATCATCGATGGCATTGAATCCCTGCGCTCGGCGACCTGGAGTTTTCCTTCGTTCAGCCTGGAAAACGTCGCGCAAACCCTGCTCGGCGAAGGCAAGGCGATCAGTACGCCGTACCAGCGCATGGACGAAATCAACCGCATGTTCGCCGAGGACAAACCGGCCCTGGCCACCTACAACCTCAAGGACTGCGAACTGGTCACGCGGATTTTTGCCAAAACCCAATTGCTCACGTTCCTGCTTGAGCGGGCCAGCGTCACCGGGTTGCCGGCGGATCGCAGCGGTGGTTCGGTGGCGGCGTTCACCCACCTGTACATGCCATTGATGCACCGTCAGGGCTTCGTCGCGCCCAACCTCGGCACCAAACCGGCGCAGGCCAGCCCCGGCGGATTTGTCATGGACTCGCAGCCGGGCCTGTACGAATCGGTGCTGGTGCTCGACTACAAAAGCCTCTATCCGTCGATCATTCGTACCTTCCTCATCGACCCGGTCGGGTTGATCGAAGGCTTGCGCCATCCTGACGACAGCGAGTCCGTACCGGGTTTCCGCGGTGCGCGTTTTTCCAGGGCCCGGCATTGCCTGCCGGCCATCGTCGCCCGGGTCGCCGAAGGCCGCGAAACCGCCAAGCGCGAACACAACGCGCCGCTGTCCCAGGCGCTGAAAATCATCATGAACGCTTTCTACGGCGTGCTCGGTTCCAGCGGCTGCCGCTTCTTCGATACGCGTCTGGCCTCGTCGATCACCTTGCGCGGCCACGAAATCATGCTGCGCACCCGACAACTGATCGAAGCCCAGGGGCACACGGTGATCTACGGCGACACCGACTCGACATTCGTCTGGCTGCGCCGGGCCCACGGTCAGCAGGAAGCGGCGCAAATCGGCCGCGCGCTGGTGGACCACGTCAACCAGTGGTGGCGCGAGCATGTCCAACAGGAATATGGGCTTGAAAGCGCGCTGGAGCTGCAGTTCGAAACCCACTACAAGCGCTTTCTGATGCCGACCATTCGTGGCGCCGAAGAGGGCAGCAAGAAGCGTTATGCCGGGCTGGTCACACGTGACGACGGCACAGACGAGATGGTCTACAAGGGGCTGGAAACCGTGCGCACCGACTGGTCGCTGCTGGCCCGGCAGTTCCAGCAAGAGCTGTACACGCGGATATTCCATCGCCAGCCGTATCAGGATTATGTGCGCGAGTACGTGCGCAAAACCCTGGCGGGCGAGTTCGACGATCGCCTGATCTACCGCAAGCGCCTGCGCCGCACCCTGGACGACTATGAGCGCAACGTGCCGCCACACGTTCGCGCGGCGCGGATCGCCGACGACTACAACGATCGGCAGGGTCGGCCGCGGCAATACCAGAATGGCGGCTGGATCAGTTACGTGATCACCGTCGCCGGGCCCGAGCCGCTGGAGATTCGCAGTGCGCCCATCGATTACGACCATTACGTCACGCGGCAACTGCAACCGGTGGCCGATGCGATCCTGCCGTTCGTGGACGACGATTTCTCAACCCTGATTGGGGGGCAGTTGGGCCTGTTTTGAGTCCAGCAGGGTTAACGTCCACGCGTCCGGGATTCCGTGGAAATACTGGTCCAGCGCTTGTTGAAACAGGCTGTTATCCGGGGCGATCTGGGCGAACAGGGTCATCGACGAATGGAATTTCAGGTCGTCCGGATGGCCAAAAATCTCCGCGATGGAACGCTGCGGGATGTTCAGCACCAATTGTGCGCAAGTTCGCAGTCGGGACCCCAGCAATGCATGTTCCAGATAGGCTGAGGCCTCTTCGCTCGAGTGAATGGCATATCGTTGCGACATTTCGCTGCCACCCAGGCCGATGAATTGCGGAAAGATGAACCACATCCAGTGACTGCGCTTTCGTCCTGTGCCGAGTTCGTTTTTCACTCGCTCGAACACCGGGTCCTGCGCCTGGATAAAGCGCTGCAGGTTGAAGACGTCGAGCTGATCGGTGCTTCTCATGAGAAGCCCTCTGACAAAACCGCGATGGCTCAGACCATGGCCAGTCGCTGTTTGCGTTGTGGCGCGCGAAACGCTTGGTCCAGCGCCTCCAGATCCCCGGCCTCAAGCCGTAATTGCGCGGCTTGTGCATTCAGATGCACGTGTTCAGGCCGAACCGCTTTGGGAATGGCGATAACACCATCCTGTCGCAGAATCCATGCCAGCGCTACCTGCGCCGGTGTCACGCCGTGACGGGTGGCCACCCGGTTGAGTGTCGGGTGGGCCAGCAACGTCCCGCCCTGACCGATGGGACAGTACGCCATCAATGGCTGCCGATGCTGTTGGCTCCAGGGCAGTAAATCAAATTCTATGCCGCGTTCTTCAAGGTTATAGAGCACTTGATTGGTGGCGCACGCCGGGGAGGCCAGTTCCTCCAGGTCATCCACATCGAAATTGGACACACCCCAACGGCCGATCTTGCCGTCTGCGCGCAAGCGTTCGAAGGCGTCGACGGTTTCTTCAAGCGGATACTGGCCGCGCCAGTGCAACAGGTACACGTCGATGTAGTCGGTGTTCAAGCGGCGCAGGCTGCGCTCGCAGGCCTGGGGGATGCCTTTGCGGCTGGCGTTATGCGGATAGACCTTGCTGACGAGAAACACCTTATCGCGCAGGCCGGCAATCGCTTCGCCCACCACTTCCTCGGCGCCCCCTTCGCCATACATCTCGGCGGTGTCGATCAGGGTCATGCCCAGTTCGATGCCCAGGCGCAGCGCCGCGACTTCTTCAGCATGTCGAGCGTGATCTTCACCCATGCGCCAGGTGCCCTGGCCAATGACGGGTACGTCGACACCGGCCAGTTCGAGGGTCCGCATGAAAATCTCCTTAATGTCATTCGGTCGATACTTCGGTTGGCAGCAGAATAGCCCATGGGTTCCCCGCACGTGTCGCTACTGCCGGGCTCGCGAGACCGCGTGCGCTGGCGCAGTCCTCGCAAGCGCTGGATTTATCGCGGACTTCGTCCTCGAACGCGGCCTCGCGGGCCGGCAGTTGCTACAGGTGACAGGGGTTACTGAGCGGAGAATTTCAGCACGGTGCTCTGGGTATACGTCTTGCCCGGATCCAGGCGTGTGGACGGGAAGTCTGGCTGGTTTGGCGCATCCGGGTAGTGCTGGGTTTCCAGGGTGAACGCGCTCCAATGCGCATAAGTTTTGCCGGCCTTGCCCTTGACCGTGCCGTCGAGGAAGTTGCTGGTATAGAACTGCACGCCGGGTTCGGTGGTGTAGAGCTGCAAGCGGCGCCCGGACTGCGGGTCGCTGACATCGGCGGCGAGCTTGCGCGGATCGCCCTTGGCATCCAGTACCCAGTTGAAGTCAAAACCGCCCTGTTTCGGCTCGGCGAATTTCAGCTGTGGATGATCGGCCTTGATGTGTTTACCGATGGCGGTGGGTCGGGTGAAGTCCATAGGTGTGCCGGCGACTGGTGCCAGTTCGCCGGTCGGTATCAACTTGCCGTTGACCGGTGTGTAGTGGCTGGCGTGCAAGGTCGCGATCTGTTGCAACACGTCACCGTTACCGGCGCCCGCCAGGTTGAAATAGCTGTGGTTGGTCAGGTTCAGCACCGTGGGCTTATCGGTGGAGGCCTTGTACTCGATGCGCAGCTCGTTGTTCTCGTTGAGGCTGTAGGTGACCTCGGTTTTCAGGTTGCCGGGAAAGCCCATTTCGCCGTCCGCCGACAGGTAGGTCAGGGTCACGCCCACCGAGTCCTTGCTTTTGGCCGGCTCGGCTTTCCACACGTGTTTATCAAAGCCTTGCGGGCCACCGTGCAGTGAATTCGAGTGGTCATTTTGCGGCACCTGATAGCGCTTGCCGTCGAGTTCGAAGGCGCCATTGGCGAGGCGATTGCCGAAACGTCCGATGGTCGCGCCGAAGTAGGCCGTGCCGCTCTGATAGCCCTGCACGTCATCGAAGCCGAGCACTACGTCCGCCACCTTGCCGTTCTTGTCCGGCACTTCAAGCGATTGCAGCGTCGCACCGTAAGTGATCACGGTAGCTTGCATGCCGTGGCTGTTACGCAACACGTATTGCTCGACGGGCGTGCCGTCGCTGGTTTTGCCGAACGCTTTGTGTTCGCTGGACAGGCCGGCGGCCTGGGCGGTGAGTGTGGCGATCATCAGGGACAGTCCGAGGACGTAATAGGGTTGTCGGGATTGAAGCATGGTTTACCTTCCTTTTTTTGTTGTTTTTTGCAAAGTAGTCATACTAATTGTCGCTTTGTGTGGCGAACAAGGAAGGATTTATAGCTGATATTTATGGAGTTGCACTAATAAAGTATTACTAATTTGCGAATGGAATAAAGAACTGCTCAGGTTGACGGACTGCCGGCACTGCACTTTTTCGCAATCCACGGCTCTATCCCTTGCCAGCCTGCGGCGATCCCCTCTGCCGGCCCATGTCCAAGTCCAAGCCCCCATGGCCCGAGTTTTACCCCTCATCGCTGTGTACATCCGCCGCCACTGCCTGCTGCTCGCTGTCCTGTCGACGCTGTTCACGACCGGGTGCAGCCAGCAACAAGGCCGGGACATCGTCAGCCAGTTTCGCGAGGGCCGGCCCCAGGAATTCCTCCAGACCAGCGTCGACCGCATGGCCACCCTGGCGATGCGCGACAACCTCGACAGCCTCTACCTGCTGATGAGCAAGCTCTACCTGCGCAACCCACAGGAGCTGAAGAAATCCGGTTTCCTCGACGCTCGCACCGCAGGCAAACAGGTGCGCATGGCCATTGAGCAACAACAGCCGCTGCCGACCCTGGGGGGCAAGAAAGATCTGGCGGCGCTGAGTTACGCCATGAGTCCGGAATTCCTCGGCGACCGGGTCGGTGCCTTTATCTATGCCATCGGCAGCATGCTGGTCACCGCTCACGGCAATCGGCTGGAGTTCTACATGACCGATGCGATCAACCCGACCTTCGTCAACAACGCCGCGCGCAACATCGAGAAAGCCACCTGGATCCTCAGCCAGCGGCAGAACAAGAACGGCGACCCCTTGCTGTTCTCCAACGAGATCTCGGAGGAGGGCAGTAACCTGAGTTTCGCCGTGGAGTTCGGCAAGATCGTCGCGCGCCTGGACCTGCTGACCCAGATGCTGGACGAGCGCTACCGGCGGATCGGCCTGAATTACGCGCAGAGTCTGCTGTTTCTCAATTTCCTGCCTGTGCAGTGAGTCCTCTGTAGGAGCCGAGCAAACTCGGTTCCTACACGGTCCGCGTGTGGGCAGAAGGAATAACGATAGACCCTATCGATATAAGTAGTTATAAGAAAAATCGCTATGCTGCTGGCCAGTTTTTTCATGCGTTTTCAGTGGGCGTGTTAATGGATTTCGTTAACTTCGGTTTGGTTGTGGCAGGTTTGGTGGTGGGGTTCATTGTCGGCATGACCGGCGTGGGCGGCGGCTCGCTGATGACGCCGATCCTGCTATGGTTCGGCATCAATCCGGCGACAGCGGTGGGTACGGACCTGCTGTACGCCGCGATTACCAAATCCAGCGGCGTGCTGGTGCATCGCAAGAACAAGAACATCGACTGGGCGATTACCGGTTGGCTGACCCTCGGCAGTGTGCCGGCGGTGGCGCTGACGCTGTGGTTCCTGAGCAGTTTGCAAACCTCCCCGGATGCGATGAACGCCGTCATCAAACAGGCACTGGGTTTTGTGCTGTTTGCCACGGCACTGGCGATTTTCTTCAAGAAACGCTTGCTCGACTTTGCCCACAAACGAGCGGGCGGCGAGTACAACCCAAGCGGCCAGCGCTTGAATGTGCTGACTGTGATCACCGGCCTGATCCTTGGCACCATGGTCGCCCTGACCTCCATTGGCGCAGGCGCCCTGGGCACCGTGGCGTTGTTCATCCTCTATCCGCTGCTACCGACCCGCCGTCTGGTCGGCACGGAAATCGCCCACGCCGTGCCGCTGACCCTGGTCGCCGGTCTTGGCCACGCGAGCATGGGCAACATGGATTGGCATGTGCTGGGCTACTTGCTGGTCGGTTCGTTGCCGGGGATTTACCTGGGCAGTCACCTGACGGGCCGTATCTCCGATGAAGTGTTGCGACCTTGCCTGGCCACGATGCTGGTGCTGATCGGCTACAAACTGGCGTTCTGATGGTTGCCTCTGGCCTCAGTCATTCACGGGTGAAAATCTCCAGCAGATGCCCGTCCGGGTCATCGAAATACACACGCCTTCCACCCCCATAATCATTGATCTCTTCGGGGTGCTGCTTACCCGGATCAGCCCACCACGGTTGCTTCCTGGCTTGCAGGCGCGCGAAGGCCGCATCGAAATCGTCGTCGCCGATCAGGAACGCATAGTGCTGGGAGGCTATCGGCGGGTCATTGTCGTAGTAATCCAGCGACACGCCGTTGTCGAACCTGACAATCAGCATCGGCCCGAAGGGCTCGGGGGCGGGCAGGCCGAGGAGTTCTGTCAGGTAGTTGGCCGATGTCTGCTTGTCGCGACACCAAACGATGGTGTGGTTCAGCTGAGCGCTCATCGAGAAATCCTCACGGCGGATCAGGTGGTTTGTTTATGAACCATGAGATTAGTCCAGCCTGTTGCGCAATGACCGCCCTGACCTAAGCTTGGGTCAAGGCGAGACACAATTGCGGTGCGTCACCCGGAACGATCGCCGCGATGCGCAATCATTAGAGCGTGGATATCAAAAGGAGATGCGCATGCTCATCAGGTCATTGACCCTGACAACCCTGCTGGCGATTGCCGGCCCCTTGCTCGCCGCCGATGGCGACTCACCGCTGGACATGGACAAGGGCAGGTCCCGGCCGCTGATTGTCATTGCTCCGAGCACGGTCGATCCGACGTGGGTCAGCCTGAAAAAGTCGCTGGATGAGCCGGCCAATCGCAAAGAGTTCACCGACCGCAACCTGGTCCTGTACACCGTGCTCAACCTGATGGGCCAGCGCGAAGGCAAAGACCTGGGACCACAAGACACGGCGGCGCTGATCCGTTCGCTCAAGTTGGGAGCCGGGGCGAAGACCAAGGTGATTCTGGTCGGCAAGGACGGCGAAAAGAAACTCGAGCAATCGGATGCGGTTGATCTGAAGACGATTTTCAAAACCGTCGACGAGTTACCGCCGGCCGAGAAAGAAGCCACGGTGCCCACGCCGCCGCCGGTCACTGAAGCCGAACCGGTCAAGGGCGCCAAGGGAACGAAACCGGGCAAGCCGGCGAAGCCCGCCAAGCCACCGGAAATGCCTGACGATTGAACACAGCGATGGACACGCGCTAACGAAAATGGGCGACCTCAACAGGTCGCCCATTTTTGTTTACACCGCTTACCCCCTGAAGGAGCGAGCCCCTGCTACAGAGGTGCGGTTCCAGGCTATTGAGCCAACGCGCTCAGAATCGAGTGCGCGATCTTGATCCGCTCCGGGTTCGGGTAGTTTTTATTGGCCAGGATTACGATGCCGATACCCTTCGACGGTACATACGCCACGTAAGCACCGAAGCCACCGGTTGAGCCTGTTTTATTGAACAGCACATTGGCCGGTTGAGGTTGCGGCGGGTTGAGCCATTGGACTTTATGCGCCTCCATCGCCATCTGCGATGAGTTGCCAGCGAGCAGTTTGTCGAGGCTGATCGGGTAGGTGTAGCGCTCCCAGCCCAGGCCTTGGGTCATGTCGCCAACCGTGTAGTAGCCGGTATGCGTCGCGGCGATGGCTTGCTGCATCGGCGCTTCAAGGCCCGACGGCTTCATGTTCGCTTCGACGTAGCGAAGCAGATCCGAGGCGCTGGTTTTTACGCCATACGCCTCTGAATCCAGTGCCCCCGGCTCAACCCTCACAGGCTTGTCATCCTTGGTGTAACCCTGAGCGTAAAGCGCCATTTGGGTGGGCGGTACCTTCAGGAAAGTGTGCTGCAACCCGAGTTTCGGCAGCACGGTTTTTTCCATCAGTGCATCAAATGGCTGGCCCATGCTGTGGGCCGCGAGATAACCGAACAACCCCAGGCTCGGGTTCGAATACTGCCGATGGCTACCGGCGGCGTAGACCGGTTTCCACTGTTTGAAATAGCCGAGCATTTTGTCCGGCGCATCGGCATCGCTCGGGAATTGCAGCGGCAGGCCACCGGCGGTGTACGTGCCCAGTTGCAGCACGCTGACGCGATCGAATGCGCTGCCCCGCAACTCAGGCAGGATGTGGCTGGCCGTGTCGGACAGGGACAGTTTTCCGCTGGACTGGGCGTAGGCGGCGAGGGTGGCGGTATAGGTTTTGCTCACCGAGCCGATCTCGAACAGGGTGTCTTCGGTGACAGCCGTTCCGGTTTTCTTCGAGGCAACGCCGTAGTTAAAGTAATGCGGCTGGCCATCCACCGTGATCGCGATGGCCACGCCGGGAATGTTCTGTTGCTGCATGACCGGGACAACCGCAGCTTTCACTACCGCTTCGATCTGCGCGTCAGTCTGACTTCCGGCAACGCAGTAGCCAGCACCCAGGAGCAGTCCGAAAGCGCTGCAGGATAAGACCTTGCCGATTTTTAAGTTATGCATGATTGAGCCGCTGTCCATAAGATTTGATGATTAAACCCGCTACACTCCGAGCGGTTTATAAATCGGGCCGCCGATAGGCGTGCCAAATCTAGTCATTCTGCTGGTGCTCGACAAACGACAAATTTTCGGCTGAGCCATTAGAAAAATTAGGGAGTTGGCATGATCCGCCCGCAATTACCGCTTAACGCACTGCGCGCCTTCGAGGCTTCTGCACGCCACCTGAGTTTCACACGGGCGGCGGTTGAATTGTGCGTCACGCAGGCTGCGGTGAGCCATCAGGTCAAAAGCCTGGAAGCCCAGCTCAACGTCACGCTGTTCAAACGCTTGCCTCGCGGCTTGATGCTGACCAGTGAAGGGGAGACGTTGTTGCCGGTGCTGCGCGAGTCCTTCGACCGCATCGCCGAAACCCTCGAGCGTTTCGAGGGCGGGCATTTTCGCGAAGTGCTGTCGGTGGGCGCGGTGGGAACGTTTGCGGTGGGTTGGTTGTTGCCGCGCTTGGCCGACTTCCGGGCGAAACATCCGTTCATAGATTTGCGCCTGTCGACCCACAACAATCGGGTGGACGTGGCGGCTGAAGGGCTGGATTACGCCATTCGCTTTGGAGCGGGGGCGTGGCACGGGATTGAAGCGGTGCGCTTGATCGAGGCGCCGTTGTCGGTGTTGTGCGTTCCCGAGATTGCCCGGCAACTGCACACATCGGCCGATCTGCTGCAGCAGACGTTGCTGCGTTCCTACCGCACCGATGAGTGGCCCGAATGGTTTCAGGCCACCGGCCTTCCTGCCTATGCCGCGCCGCCCCGGAGCATCGTCTTCGATTCCTCGCTGGCGATGATGGAGGCGGCGCTGCAAGGAATGGGCGTGGCTTTGGCGCCACCGCTGATGTTCGCCCGACAACTGGCAACAGGTGCCATCGAGCAACCGTTCGCGATCGGCATCACCACCGGCAGCTATTGGCTGACCCGCTTGCAGTCGCGACCCGAAACGTCGGCGATGGCCGCGTTCAAGGGGTGGCTGCTGCAAACGGCGCATGAACACCGTTTA
>NZ_BDAG01000066.1 GCF_002091715.1 Pseudomonas migulae NBRC 103157
CAGGCACAAAAAAGCCGTGCCCGGATCACTCCGGGGCACGGCTTTTTTTACTGCGTCTTACTTGTTAACAGCGTCGGTCAGGCCTTTGGCCACAACCAGCTTGATAACTTTCTTGGCAGCGATTTCGATGGCAGCGCCAGTCGAAGGGTTACGGCCGGTACGGGCAGGACGCTCAGTCACTTTCAGTTTGCCGATACCTGGCAGAGTGATTTCGCCGCCGTTTTCCAGCTGATCGGCAACGATTTGGCCCAGTTGGTCCAGAGCGTTACGCGCGGTGGTTTTTGGCGCGTCGATAGCTTCAGCGATGTCGGCGATCAGTTGGTCTTTAGTAAGAGCCATGTAGTGTTCCTTCCCTATCAAATTCATATGGATTGCAGAGTGCAGTGTCAGCCATCGAGCCCGATCTTCTGGATCTGGCACCCTCGGCCAAATAACCACGGGATCGGGGTTATAGATACCGAAATCAGGGTTTGGTTCGACCTGACAAATGCTGAATGCACGCTTAACGCAGTGACTTCGCGTAAGACGGGGCAAAACTAGCACAGAGACGGGGAAATATCCGCCTCTAGCTACCCATTTGGTCAGCTTTATTGCTCTAAAACAGGAAAAAACTGCATAAGCAGCAGTGGTCGGCTGAAAATTGCCCTTCACCCCACCTGCAGGAGCTGCCGAAGGCTGCGATCTTTTGACCAGGACTTAAAAAAGATCGCAGCCTTCGGCAGCTCCTACGAGGGACGCGCTGCGGTACACTTGGCACTTTTTCGGGAGCCTGCCCTGCTCTCTCCAACCAGCCGCTTCAAACAGCCGAGAAGCCCATGCCGATCCGTCATTGCATCGTCCACCTGATCGACAAAAAACCCGACGGCACGCCCGCAGTTCTCCACGCTCGTGACTCGGAACTGGCCGAGTCGAGCGCCATCGAGAACATGCTTGCCGACCTCAACGAGAGCTATAACGCCAAACAAGGCAAGGCGTGGGGTTTCTTCCATGCCGAGTCCGGGGCGCATCCGTTCAGCGGCTGGCTGAAGGAATACCTCGACGGCGGCAAGGATTTCACCGCGTTCAGCCGTGTGGCGGTGGAACACCTGCAAAAACTGATGGAAGAGTCGAACCTCTCTGTGGGCGGCCACGTGCTGTTCGCGCATTATCAACAGGGCATGACCGATTACCTGGCGATCGCGCTGCTGCACCACAGTGAAGGCGTTGCAGTGACCGATCAGCTGGACGTGACACCGTCCCGCCACCTCGACCTGGGGCAATTGCACCTGGCGGCGCGGATCAACGTCTCCGAGTGGCAGAACAACAAACAGTCCAAGCAGTACATTTCGTTCATCAAAGGCAAGAACGGGAAAAAGGTTTCGGAGTATTTCCGCGACTTCATCGGCTGCCAGGAAGGCGTCGACGGCCCCGGCGAAACCCGCACCCTGCTCAAGGCGTTCAGTGACTTCGTCGAAAGCGAAGACCTGCCGGAAGAGTCCGCCCGAGAGAAAACCAAGACCCTGGTGGATTACGCCAGCAGCCAGGCAAAAATGGGCGAACCCATGGGCCTGGAAGAGCTGTCGGAGCTGATCGACGAAGAACGCCCGAAGGCTTTCTACGATCACATCCGCAATAAAGACTACGGCCTGTCGCCAGAGATCCCGGCAGACAAACGCACCCTGAACCAGTTCCGCCGCTTCACTGGCCGTGCCGAAGGCTTGTCGATCAGCTTCGAAGCGCATCTGCTGGGCTCCAAGATCGAATACGACGAAGAAGCCGGCACGCTGATCATCAAAGGCCTGCCCACTCAGCTGACTGACCAGCTCAAGCGGCGCAACTGATGCTCGGCAGCGTACTGAAGAAATTCCTGCTGATCCTGCTGGTGGTGGTGGTCTATCAGAACTGGGGCAAGATCGAGCGGGTGTTCAACCCCTCGCAAGTGGTGTCCGAGCAGACTCAGGCCAAGGCCAGCGTCGTGCTCTACGCCACTGAATGGTGTGGTTACTGCAAACTGACCCGGCGCTATCTTGATCAGAAAGGCATTCAGTACAAGGAATTCGATATCGAGAAAGATGCCGAGGCGCGCAAGGCTTACGAAGCGCTGGGTGGCGGCGGAATTCCGATTATCGATGTGAACGGAACGTTGATTCGTGGGTATGACCCCGACGCGATCCTCGCAGCCCTGAAGTAATTCATCTGACTCACTCAATCCCTGTGGCGAAGGGGCTTGCCCCCGTCGGGTAGCGAAGCGGCCCCAGCATTTCATCATCGAACCGCAATGACAGGATTTACGACGGCTGCGCAGCCGAACGGGGGTAAGCCCCCTCGCCACAACTACAAGTGTGCGTCAGCGTTTTTCGATGCGGAACCCAAACCGCGGAAAGTGCACATGCACCACGCCGCCCCGCTCGTCTTCTCGACGCAGAATCAATTCTTCCCTGCCCGCAAACAACAACTCCCCGGCCACCGGATCGACGCCATAATCGGTCGCGGCAATGACCACCTGCTGACCCGCCTCAAAACCATTCGGTTCATCGAACCGCTCATCCGGCAACGCGGCCGGTGTCGCATTGCGCGCCACTTCCAGCGCCTCTTCGGACGTCATATCGCTGAACGCGCCATGACCGAAGCCCATCACTCGCCCCAACCACGCAGAAACCGCCGGGTAAGCATCCACCAACGGCGCAGTCACCGGCGTCGCCTTGAGGAACCACAGACAATGAGCCAAGGCAAAGTCGGCAATCGACGGATCGCCGAACAGGAAATCACCCTGCTCGCGCTGAAGTTGCTGCTCCAGGCGCCCCATGATCGTCGGCCATTGATGCCGGGCTTGCTCAGCGGACAACCTGGTCGCGCTGCCACCGCTAAATAATCCGGCGCGATCGGCGACGAAGGCCTTGATCGCTTCCGGCGGCATTTTGGCGAAGCGCACAGCGATAGACTCCGGCTGAAACACCAGGCTGACCGCATGCTGGAACACCACCGAATCCGCCCAGGCGGCGAAGGCCGCCGAGATCATTTCCTGACCTTCCGGAAAAAACGCCGGCAAGGCCTTTTCCTGCTCCAGACGACGGGCGATCAGCGCGGTGTCGCAATAAATATCAGCGCCAATCTGCAACACCGGGGTCTTGCGATAGCCGCCAGTCAGGGCCGTCAGATCTGGCTTTGGCATCACCGGCGAAATGTTCACCGAGCGCCAGGACAGGCCCTTGAAGCCCAGCAACAGGCGGGCCTTTTCGGCAAAAAGGGACGTCGGGTAATGATGAAGAATCAACTCTGACATGCTCGGCTCCGCCGCACGGGTAATGAATCCGCAGCTTAGCGCGCAATCCATGAGCATCCCACCCATCTGCCTGATGGGAACTTATCAGTCAGATTGATAAGCCCGCCGCAAAGGTCGAGACCAGGCATTCCTTGGCGCTTTTCTTGAGTTTTTTGATCAGCCGTTCCTGGCGCAGCGCTTCGCCTTTATCGCGACAAGCTTCGGTATAGACCAATGCCACGGCCGGGCTGGAGAGAAAGAAGCGCGCGCCCTTGCCGCTCTGGTGAGTGGCGAAGCGGCGGACGGGATCGTCGCTGATCCCGCAGTAGAGCGAACCATTGGCCGCGCGAACGAGGTACACGAACCACGGTTTGCTGACCGGCAGCGGTTCGGCGGCAATGACGGAGGATTCGCTCGGCGTGTTCACGTGAAGATCAAGGCTTGAAAGGAAACAAGCCGCGATCTTATCAGCGACTGGCCTGGAATGCCTTCAGCCCCTTCAAGGCCTGAGCGCGTACGGCGTTTCTCACCAGCGGCGTCCAGCCCAGCAACAAGCCTTTGAAGCCCAGTGCCTGTCGTGACCAGGCCCACAGATCGAAGCGGTCGTGGTGCTCGCAGATCTTGCCGTCACGAAACACGAACCGCGCCTGAATGTCGTTGACCACGGTGTTGCCGGTCTGGCTGAACAGGTAAGTCGCCACCCAATGCGCGCTGCCGGTGCGCTCATCGCTGCGCACGTTATCGAACGTCAGGGAAAAGTCCTTGGCGCGGGTGGTGAGCATGCGCCACATGTCACCGGCATCACGACCGCGCAGTTCGCCGAACGCCGGATCGCTGAACACCACATCGTCGGTGTAGCAGGCGCTCATGGCTTCGGCATCCAGCCGCTGAAAGGCTTGATAGAACTGGGTGATCAATGCGCTGTGGGCATCACTCATGTGCAGGCTCCCTGGGTGTGTAAACGGTTTTCGCAAGATTGCCTGCACGATAGTCAACAACGGCACGGAACACTACCGGCATTCGTGACGGGAATACCTTCTGGTGCGCTAATGCACCATGCCGCTGTCACGGGCATACGCGAAAAGATCCACATCTGTGGAAATGCCCAGCCGCTGCATGGCCATGCTTTTCTGTTTGCTGATGGTCGAGACGCTGCGTTTGAAGTAGCCGGCGATTTCGCTGACGGTCATGCCGCTGGCGAGCATTCTGACGACTTCATGTTCTTTGGCCGACAGTGAAGGTGAACCCGATTGAGCCTCGGCATCCGCCTGAACCAGCGCCGCGCGCAGGGATTCGCTGATAAACCGCCGCCCTTCGCTCACCGATTTGATTGCCAGGGGCAGCTCCGTCGCCGACGCGTCCTTGGCAATGATCGCCATGACGCCT
Organism: Pseudomonas migulae NBRC 103157; assembly: GCF_002091715.1. Classification (GTDB taxonomy): domain Bacteria; phylum Pseudomonadota; class Gammaproteobacteria; order Pseudomonadales; family Pseudomonadaceae; genus Aquipseudomonas; species Aquipseudomonas migulae_A. The sequence continues at coordinate 4,628 of NZ_BDAG01000066.1, forward strand.
TGAGCGAAAGCCGCCCTCAGCGTCGTGACGTTGGCAAACATCGTGACCAGAATGATCGAGGTCGACGGGTAGCGACGTCGCAGCGTGCTGAGCATTTTCAGACCGTCTGCCTGTTGGTTGCCTGGCATGCAGAAGTCCGTGACCAACAGATCGCACGGCGTGGTTGAAAGTAGCCTGAACAGGCTGTCCGGGCCATCGGCTTCCCCCACGATCACACATGGTTTGCTCAGGTCGATGAGCATCCGCAAGCCGATACGAACGACCGGATGGTCGTCAGCGATGATTACGCGCATTGTCGGATTTATCCTGTTTGGTGACTGGAATGCGCGAAAAATAGCGCCGTCCGGTGTCGACCACAACGTCCAATCTTGACCGCGTAACCACCTCACCCAATGTATCCGGGGCCCTGTCCTTTCTCCGATAAAACAAAGAGAAGCGCCCTACATTTTTAAGCTACGCAGCCCACACAGAAAGACTACAGACAACAGTCCGAAAGCTGACGGCCTGGAACCCGCAACACCCTTTCATACACCAAGCCGACCGTTTTCGTACTTGTTGCATTCCGCCTGGCAACCTCGATCGATAAATTGCGCCCGGTCCGCAAAGGGCACATTCCTGCAACTCCTTCAAGGAAGAACCAACACATGAACAGGCAGTTTTCCCGACTGGCTTTAGCACTGCTTCTCACCAGCACATCGTCGACTTTCGCTGCGTCCCGCACTGACCTGACGGTTACAGGTCTCATTACGCCTACGGCATGCGAACCCACGCTGACCGATGGTGGCATCGTCGACTACGCAAAGATTCCTGTAAAAGACCTGAACACGTCCGGCCCCACCCTTCTCGAAACCAAGACACTTCAGCTCACAGTGAGCTGCAATGGGCCCGCGTCCTTTGCGATCAGTGCCCTCGACAACAGAGCAAACACATCACATTACGACAGTGCTCTCCATTACGGTCTTGGCAAGATTAACGAAACCGAGAAGCTGGGCGGTTACTCCATGGAACTTCGGGACCTGGTCGCCGATGTTCCTGTGACACCATTGAACTCACGAGACGAGGGGGCGACCTGGACAGTCGGGGATGGCCTGTTTGACAAGCGGGATTGGAAAGGATTCGGCACCCGAACCGGAGGTAACTGGGCGCCTGTCGCTCTTCAGAGCCTTGCGGCAAACCTGTTCGTCACCGCCTACATTGCCCCCACCGACGGTCTGACCCTGACCAACGAAGTGAAACTGGACGGTGCTGCAACCCTGCAGATCGAATACCTGTAACCCGCCATTCTCTAACAGGCAGCGCCTGATACTTCACGCTGCCCGTTTCCGCAGAGCTCCAACCTGACGCCGACCCAAACCAGGAAAAACGCCCTGCACCTACGAACTACACAGCCCACACCGAAAGACTACAGACAACAGTCCGAAAGCTGACGGCCAGGAACACGTAACCCCCTTTCATACACCAAGCCGACCGTTTTCGTATTAGTTGCATTCCGCCTGACTACTTCGATCGTTAGATTGCGCCCTGCCCGATCAGGGCAACATCCAACAATCCTCCTTCAAGGAAGAGCCAACAAGTGACCAAGCATTTATCCCTTCTGACGGCTGCGTTGCTGCTGACTGGCGCATCATCCGCTTTCGCTGCGTCCCAGACTGACCTGACGGTTACAGGCACCATTACACCGGTAGCGTGCACACCCAGCCTGGCCAATAGCGGCATTGTTAACTACACAAAGATATCTGTGAAAGACCTTAATCTGACTACAGCCACAGACCTCGGACCCGAGACAATCCAGCTCACACTGAACTGCAATGAATCAGCGCGATTTGCGATCAGAACCATCGACAACCAGGAAAACGCATCAGCCCCGAGCAGTGATATTACTTTCGGCCTCGGACTGATCAACGGAACCGAGAAGTTGGGATATTACAACTTGAGACTTCAGAACCCGGTCGCCGATGTTCCGGTGACAAGACTGGAATCAAATGATAAGGGGGCTACTTGGAGGGTGTCGGGGGGCGGCTTGGTCCGGAAGACTCAGTGGATGGGATTTGGCAACCAGACTGCAGGGGTTTGGGCGCCTGACGCCCTTAAGAACCTTTCGCTGGACGTTTGGGTCAACGCCTTTATTGCACGTGCTGACAGCCTGACGCTGACCGACGAAGTCAAACTCAACGGTGCCGCCACCCTGCAGATCGAGTACCTGTAACCCTTCACCACTCAACGGGCAACGCCAGTCATCCGTGTTGCCCGCTCGATCAAAGAATGACTCCCCCCGCTGATTACCATTTGTTCCCGCTCTTTCTCCTCAAAAAAACTCCTCCCTGTATCCAGCCTACATCGCCCACACCAAAAGACTACAGACGACGCTCCAAAGGATGACGTTTTTTAGCCCGCGACACTCTTTCATACACCGAGCCCGCAGTTTTCGTATTAGTTGCATTCCGCCTGGCTACCTCGATCGTTAGATTGCGCCCTGTCTGCAAAGGACAATTACCGACAATCCTCCTTCAAGGAAGAGCCAACACATGAACAAGCATTTATCCCTTCTGACGGCTGCGTTGCTGCTGACGGGCGCATCGTCCACTTTCGCTGCGTCCCAGACTGACCTGAAGGTTACAGGCACCATTACTCCGGTGGCCTGTGAACCGACACTCGCCAAAGGCGGCATCGTCGATTACGCAAAAATTTCCGTGAAAGACCTGAATGAGGCGGTACCCACCGTACTCGGAGTAGAAACCATTCAACTCACAGTGAGCTGCACTGCATCAGCGCAGTTTGCGATCAGCACTATCGATAACCGGCCAGGCACATCATTCGTATCTGCCCAGATGGGACTGGGCCTGATTAACGGGACTGAAAAATTAGGCACCTATCAGCTGGGTTTTAAAAACCCGGTCGCGGACGTTCCAGTGCTCGTTATGCTCTCGTCTAACGAAGGCGATACCTGGGAAAGGTTTGACGATGACGTCGTGAAAGCAACAAACGAGTGGGTCGCATTTGGTAACAACACCAGTGGCACCTGGACACCTGCGTTCGTAGAAAACGTCACAGTGGACATGTGGCTAAGCACCCAAATCGCCCCCGCCAACACCCTCACCCTGACCGACGAAGTCAAACTCGACGGCAACGCCACCCTGCAAATCAAATACCTGTAACCCGTCACCACTCAACGGGCAACGCCAGTCACCCGGCGTTGCCCGCTCACTCAAAGGACGACTCATCATGGAACGATGCTCCCTTGCTCTATTGGCTCCGCTGTTGCTCGCCAGCGCACCTTCAGCCCTTGCCGCCAGCAGCACCGACCTGAGCGTCACCGGGTTGATCACCCCCAAGTCCTGCACACCCATCCTCTCCAGTGGCGGCATTGTCCACCACGGAAAAGTGACGGTGAAGGATCTGAATCCGGATCAGCCCACACAGCTGGAAACCGGCACGCTGTACCTGTACGTGAACTGTGAAGGCGCCACGATGTTTACCCTGACGACCATCGACAACCGCGAAGGCTCGTCAGCCATCGACCCGCACCACCACGGCCTGGGCGTCATCAACGATGACCAGCACCTGGGCAGCGTGGCGTTTGGCCTGTTCGATGCCATAGCAGACAGCAACCCGGTGAAAACCATCATGTCCAGTAACGACGGGGCCAGCTGGCGAGTGTCGCCCTACCTGGGGCATGCCGGCCTGACCGCGTTTGCAATGCCGACCGACCTGGGCACGCCGATCGCCATCAAAGACCTGCACACCCGGCTGTCGGCCGTCACCACCATCGTTCGCGCGAATGACCTGACCCTGACCGATGCAGTCCCCATCGACGGGCACGTCACCGTACAGCTCAATTATTGACCGACCGGCCGGCATTGCCGGCCCCTTTTTCCGAACACTCAACGAGACACGTCATGACGATGTTTTTATCCCACACGCGCCATTTTCTGCATGGCGGTATCGCTGCGCTCGCCCTGTGCCTGGCCACCCAGGCCCAGGCTGACGGAATGGTCCCGAACACATCGGTGGTCATCGTCAACGAGGCCGATGGCGAAGCTTCCGTGACGGTGACCAACACCGATGCCAACCTGGCGCTGATGCATGTCACCATCGAAGACATTGCCGAGGACGGCGAAGCCCTGGTGTTTGTGACACCTCCGCTGGCACGCGTCGAAGCCTCGAAAACCCAGTTGGTGCGCTTCATTCTTCAAACCGAAAAACCGTTGCTTACCCAGCGTTTGAAGCGGGTGATCTTCGAAGGTATCCCTGAAGGAAAACCCGCCGCCGAAGCCGGGCATGCCCGTGTCGGCGTGACGGTGCGTCAGAATCTGCCGTTGATTATTCATCCCAAGGGGCTGGCGCCCAACCGCACGCCGTGGACCGACCTGCAATGGTCGCTGCAGGACGGTCAATTGACCGTGCGCAACGACACGCCTTACGTCGTACGCCTGGGCCAGGAAGTGCAATTGCTGCCGTCAGCGGGCGGCGCGATGTTGCCGAAAACCTATGTGTTGCCCGGTGAGCACATCAGCGTCAAGGCGCCTGAGGGGGCCGCGACGCAAGTGCGTTTTCAACCGGCGACGGTCTACGGTTTCGCGGTGCCGCATTACGAGGCCCCGATCAAATCCTGAACCCCCTGAGAGCGCTCATGAAGGAACAGTGAGCGTCTGTTTCGAGGCCACGGCCCTTCTGCCGTCGCCAAAGGCGTGTCTGAGCCACAGAGAATCGGTCAGCACGCCGGCATAACTCAAGTGAACCCAATGAACACAGTATTGATTTACCGTGATGGCGAAGCCGTGCCCGCTGTTCAGACCGCCGCTCGCCCTCACCCTGGGCGGTGGACCACGGTTGCGCTGCTGCTGAGCAATGCGCTGATAGTGGTCGACGCCCACGGTAATGTGCCTGTGCCGGCATCGTTCGACAAAAACACACTGCTTCAGCGCGGCATCGACCCGGCGCTGGCGTCGGTGCTGATGCAAACGCCGCGATTCTCGGCAGGACGGCATCCCGTCACGCTCACAGTCAATGGCCAGAGCCATGGCCGGGTCGACGTCACGTTCGATCGCGAAGGCGCGTTGTGCTTCGATCGCGCCCTGCTCGATGCGGCCAACCTGAATGTGCCGGACCGTCTGCTGGGCGATAGTCAGTGCCACGATTTTCTCGGTCCCTCACCGCAGACCGTCATCGACCCGGATCCGACAAGCCTGGCCCTGTCACTGATCGTGCCCACCGATGCCATACGCCCCACTGCGCGGGATTTTTCGGGTTATCAAACCGGGGGCATCGCCGGTTTGCTCAACTACGACGTCAGCGGTTTGCGCAGCCAGTCCGGCGATCAGAGCAGCCGCTTCGCTTCGGCCAATACCGAAGCAGGTTTCAACGCCGGTGACTGGATCGTGCGCAGCCGTCAGGTGCAGACCTGGCAGGACGACGTTTCGCGCACCACGCACATCGCCGCTTACGCCCAACGCACGTTTGCCAGTCACGAAGCGGTGCTGCAAGCGGGCCAGATCAATCTGTATAACCCGGTGCTGGCCGGCGCGCAGATCACCGGCGTGCAAGTGTTGAATGAGGAAGCGCTGCAGATCGAAGGTCAAGGCGCGGTCATTGAAGGCATCGCCAACAGTCAGGCGCAGGTAGAAGTTCGGCAGAACGGTGCGCTGATCCATTCCACGGTGGTGCCGGCCGGGCCGTTTGCCCTGACCAATGTACGCCGGCTCAGCACCCGCTCCGACGTGGAAGTCACCATCAAGGAAGCCGATGGCAGCGAGCGCAGCTTTACCGTGCCGGCCGCGATGCTCGGCATCGGTTTGCCGGCGCCCGGTTATTCGCTGGCGGCCGGCCAGGTGCGCAGTACCGGTGACGAACAGGGTGGCGATCCGTGGGTGATCAGCGGCGGCTGGAGCGGTTCACTTACGCCGCAAGTGTTGCTCAGCGCAGGCCTGACCGGTGCCGCCGATTACCGCGCGGCGGGTGTCAGCGTCGGCCTGCTGCCATCGCCCGTTACCCAGGTTCAAGCCACGCTCACCGGTGCCGACGCCGGTGGCCGGCAAGCCAGTCAGGGGCTTCAGGCTGACTTGAGCGCATCGCACCGTTTAAGCGAGCAGTGGGCGTTCAATGCCGGCAGTTCTTACCGGACCCTTGGCTACCGTGAACTGCAAGACGCGGTGTTCGACAACACCTCCGATGACAGTAAATCCCGCTACCGCGACCAGCTAAGCGCTGCCTTGTCCTGGTCGCACCCGTGGGTCGGCGCGTTCAGCGGCGGTGTCAGCCGATCGAGCTCGTTCGACGGCCAAAGCAGCAGCCGCGCCCTCGCTTCCTGGGGCACCAACATCGGTGGTGTGTCGGTTTCGGCGACGGCGGAATGGCAAGTCAGCGGCGCAAACCGCAACGACGATAGCGTCTACCTGAACCTCAGCATTCCCTTGGGCGAGAACCGCCGGGCACGCACCTGGGTGCGCAGCTCCGCTGGCGAATACCGCAGCGGTGTGGGTTTGAATGAACAGATCAACGATCAACTGGCCTACCGGGTCGGCGTCGAGCACGACACCCGGGACAAGGAAGTGCAGACCACCGCCGGCGTTTCACTGTTGCCGCGCTACACCCAACTGGACTTGAACTACACCCGCGACGATGCCGAACGCTCCAGCTATCAGGCCAGTGCCCGCGGTGGCGTCGTGCTGCATGGCGGCGGCGTGACGCTCTCGCCTTACCCGGTGAGCGACACTTTTGCCCTGCTGTCGGTGGGCGACATGGGCGCCATCAAAGTGTCGACGCCCAGCGGTCCGGTATGGACCGACTGGCAAGGCCAGGCCGTCATCCCGCAGGTGGCGGCTTACGGCCGCAGCGCGGTGGAAGTCGACACCAAAACCCTGCCGCGCAACGCCGACATTCACAACGGGCTGGCGGTGATTTCGGCCGGCCGCGGCGCCGTCGACAGCATCGAGTTCGGCCTCACCCTGACCCGCCGCGCGTTGCTCAAGGCCACCACCGCCAACGGCGCGCCCCTGCCCCGCGGCGCATCGGTGAACACCGAGGATGGCGAGTTCGTCACCCTGGTGCAGGACGGCGGCCTGGTGTTTCTGCCCAACGTCCTCGACGCCCGAGCGCTGTGGATCAGCGCACCGGGGCTGGAGCGCTGCGAACTGCATTTCGAGCTGCCGGCGGACGCCGACACCAACGCGTATTACGAAACCGCCCCCGCCAAGTGCCGAGCCCTTTGAGGATGATGTTCATGAACCTGCCCCGCTATTTGCTACTGCCTCTGGCGCTGAGCGCTTTCACCCCGTTCGCCTGGGCGTCTGCGGATGAATGCCAGTTCAACCTGAGCCAGCCCGTGCTGGATTACGGGCTGATGAACCGGGCGATACGTCCCGACTCGGCCCCCGAACGAAAGCTCGGCGAACGTCAGCTGAGCCTGAGCCTGAGCTGCTCGCAACCCACCGACATGAGCGTGTTTTATCGCGCCTTGGCGGCGACGGCCGAACGTTTTCACTTTGCCGAACGTGGCAGCTATCAGGTGCGCGTTCACGACGCGGTGCTGGATGGCCAACCGGTAGAGATCGGCTTGATTGCCGGTGTGGGCCAGCCGCCTGCCGTCACGGCATCGAACCTGATCTGGCGCCCGGCGCACGGCGTCGTTCCGGTGCAGGGCGGCGCGCCGCTGCACGGTCGTACTTTTTCCGCACAAATCGAGCTGACTGCCTGGGTTCAAGAGCAAGGGATGCAGGTCCGCGACGCGGTCACCTGGGAGACCACCGGCGTGTTCGACGCCGTCACTGCCGGGCGCACCCGCGAGGCAACCTTGCGCGCCCGCTTCGCGCCAGCGGCCTGCGAGCCGGGGCTGTCCAACGGCGGCGTGGTCGCCTTCGGCACCCTGTCGAAAAATGACCTGAGCCCGGACAAAAGCACTCGCCTGCCGCCACGCTCATTGAATCTGAGGGTGGGCTGCGACGCGCCCACTTCGTTCGCGCTGATCATGCACGACAACCGCTCGGGCTCGGCCACCGTCGACAGCGACATTCACTACGGCCTCGGCAAGGACAACCGCAACAACAACATCGGCCTGTATTCGCTGAATGTCGACCCGGCCAGCACCAGCGCCGACGGCCTCGCGCGCCTGCACCTGATCGACTCCACCACCGGCGGCATGGCCTGGAGCACGGCCGGCTCCGTCTCTGTGCCCATCAGCAAAAGCCGCTACCTGGGCTTCACCGACAACCTCGGCATGGCCGGCCCGGCGCTGATCCAGAACCTCAGCACCACGGTGACCGTGGAGGCCGTCATCGCCCCCACCAACAGCCTGGATCTGAGCAGCGCCATCGACCTCGATGGCGCGGGGACGATCGAGATTATTTATCTGTAGCACCCAACCGATCCTGCTGAATCCGCAGCGCACTCGAGCACCTCCGGGCAGTCAGGACACACAACAATAGAAGTGAGTAGACAATGATGAAAAAGTACTTTGCAGCACTCTCCGCCACCGCGCTGATCAGCGTGGCGCCCTATGCGCTGGCGGCGTCGAGCACTGACCTGAGCGTCACCGGCACGATCACGCCCAATGCTTGCGAACCGAAATTGTCCGATGGCGGGAACGTGCATCACGGCAAAATTTCGTCGAAGGATTTGAATAAGGACAGAGAGACGAAACTGACAGACAAGACATTGCAACTCACCGTGAATTGCGACTCGCCAATAGCGTTCAGGTTGAAGCCGATCGATAACCAGCCCGGTTCGAGTACGGAACCGGGCCTTGGATTTGGCCTGGGCAAAATCAATGGTGATGAAAAACTCGGCTACTTTGAGGCACTACTCAGGAGGCCAATGGCCGATGGCGTTTTGGCAAGGGCACTCCGATCCATTAACAATGGCGACACTTGGTCCCAGGGGTCCGACATGCTGCCTGAAAGCATTTCTGCGTTCGGTGTACCCGGCGGCCCAGCCACTCCGATCGCCATCAAGGATCTGGTAACAGACCTATTGATAAGTACCTACATCGCCCGCGCCGACTCACTCGACCTGACCAACGATGCCGCCCTCGACGGCTCGGTCACCCTCGAAGTCTTGTACCCATAACCCCGTAGCAGACCTTGCCCGGGGTCACGCTTCGGGCAAGGACTTATTCCGCTGACCCAACATAGCGAATCCTGTCCCATGAAAAAATTTCCACACGCTCTGACGATGGCGTTCATCGTCCTGACTTCACCCCTCGCCTTCGCCGCATCGAGCACTGACCTGAGCGTCACCGGCACCATCACGCCCCGTGCTTGTACACCGCTGCTGTCCGATGGCGGGAATGTGCACCATGGCAAAATTTCGTCGAAGGATTTGAATCAGGACAAAGAGACGCGTTTGCCCTTCCAGACATTGCAACTCATCGTGAATTGCGACTCGCCGGTAGCGTTCAGACTGAGGCCGATCGATAACCAGCCCGGTTCGAGTACGGAACCTTACATTGGATTTGGCTTGGGCAAAATCAATGGTGATGAAAAACTCGGCTACTTTGAGGCGCGACTCATGAATCCAATGGCCGATGGCGTTTTGGCAAGGCCACTCCTATCCAGAAACAATGGCGACACCTGGCTCCAGGTGCCCCATATGGAGCCTGATACCATTTCTGCGTTCGGTGTACCCGGCGGCCCAGCCACTCCGATCGCCATCAAGGATCTGACAATGGACTTCCGGGTCTCCACTTACATCGCCCGCGCCGACTCACTCGACCTGACCAACGATGCCGCCCTGAACGGCTTGGTCACCCTCGAAGTCTTGTACCCATAACCCCGTAGCAGACCTTGCCCGGGGTCACGCTTCGGGCAAGGACTTATTCCGCTGACCCACCATAGCGAATCCTGTCCCATGAAAAAATTTCCACACGCTCTGACGATGGCGTTCATCGTCCTGACTTCACCCCTCGCCTTCGCTGCATCGAGCACTGACCTGAGCGTCACCGGCACGATCACGCCCAATGCGTGTACGCCGACGTTGTCTGACGGGGGCATCGTCAACATCGGGAAGATCTCGGCAAAGGATCTCGACCTAACTTCAAACACCTTGGTGAACACCCAGCCGATGCAACTAAATGTCAATTGCAATGCAGCAAATATGTTTGCGCTGAACGCTATCGACAACAAGGCCGCGACCTCATTGGCCGATAATTGGTTCGGTCTGGGGGAAACCAACGCACTTGAAAAACTGGGTATATTCCGAGCGGTTATCAAAAGCGCTTTGGCGGATGGGGAAACTGTTCAAGCGATCTACTCGCTAGACGGTGGAACGCGGTGGGAGCGCACAAATCAAATAGGCCCTGGAGAGCTGACATCGGTAGGAGTTAACCGCCCCCTTCCCGTTAAAGACCTGACAATGGAACTGGAAATCCAGACCTATATCGCCCGGGCGGACAGCCTGACCCTGACCGACGAGATCACCGTCGACGGTTCTGCAACATTCGAAATGAAGTACTTCTAAATGATGCCGGCTCTCCTTTACAGGAGAGCCGTTTTTTACCTCAAATGAATGAGCGCTCATTAATGAAAAACCACTTCATAACAATTGCAGCTGCAGTACTGATCAGCACTGCCCCATATGCCTTCGCCGCGTCGAGCACTGACCTGACCGTCAACGGCACGATCACCCCACTCGCCTGCTCACCGACACTGTCCAACAGCGGCCTCGTCAACTACGGAAAAATCTCCCGGCAAGACCTTAGCGTGAACAAGCGAACACGACTGCGCGACCAGACGCTCGACCTCAACATCCAGTGCAATGCGCCCGCGCGCTTCGCTCTGATGATGCACGACAACCGCGATGGCTCGGCCGTCGTCAACAGCGAGATTTACTACGGTCTGAACCACGATGGCAGCGGTAACAAAGTCGGCTTGTACTCATTGAACTTCGATCCGGCCACCACGGTGGTGGACGATCTGCCGCAGGTCTTTCGCACGGACTCCACCACCGGAGGCATAGCCTGGAGTTCATCCAACAGCCGTTCCATTCCGATTGGCGCCAGAAGTTACCTGGGGTTTACCGACGTGGCCGGCAGCAACGCCGGCCCGATTGCCATCCAGAGCCTGACGAGCCGGGTCATCCTTGAAACGGTCATCTCGCCCTCTTCCGAACTGGACCTGAGCACCGATGTGCAACTCGACGGCTCGGCGACGCTGGACGTTGTGTATCTGTAGTCAGACCTTTTCGCTGACCACCTGAACGTACAACGAACGCCCGGCGCCGAGGCCGGCGAGGATGGCGCCGAGGCCGATCACGCCGAAAATCCAGCCGATGGCGTTCCAGCCGCCGGTCCAGTCGTGCACGATGCCGACCGCGAACGGCCCCATGGACGCCAGGGTGTAACCGAAGCCCTGGGCCATGCTCGACAGGTTCGCCGCCACGTGCGAATCCCGCGAGCGCAACACGATCAGGGTTAATGCCAGGCTGAACGTACCGCCCTGCCCCAGACCGAGCAGGATCGCCCAGCCCCACAGGCCTTCGATCGGCGCGTAAAGGCAACCGAACAGCCCGCCGAGGGTCAGCGCCATGACGATCACGATCGCCAGGCGCTGATCCTTGCCGCGCGTGGCCAGCCACGGTGCCGCCAGTGAACTGGCCAACTGGATGATCACCGAACCCGACAGGACGAGACCCGCCTGGGTCGGTGTCAGGCCGCGGCCGATCAGGATCGACGGCAACCAGCCGAACACGATGTAGGCCAGCGATGATTGCAGGCCCATGTACAAGGTCACTTGCCAGGCCAACGGGTCACGCAACAAACCGCGAACACGGTAGGCAACGTTGTGCGCGCCGTGTTTCTGACCGACTTGCGGCAACCAGAAAATCGCCGCCGCCAACGCCGGAATCACCCAGAAGCCGAGGCCCAAGGCCCAGCTTTTGTCGAAGTGTTCACTCAACGGCACGGTCGCGCCCGCCGCCATGGCTGCGCCCAGGCACAGGGCCATGGTGTAGACGCCGGTCATGGTACCTGCGTGTTTGGCGAAGTCGCGTTTGACGATGCCCGGCAACAAGACGCCAATCACCCCGATGCTCGCGCCGGCCAGCACGCTGCCGGCAAACAGGCCGATTTCACCGAATGAACTGCGCAGGATGATTCCGCCCGCCAGCGTCAGAAGAATGCCCAGCACCACCCGTTCGGCGCCGAAACGGCGCGCCAGAATCGGCGCCAGCGGCGCAAACAAGCCAAGGCAAAGCACCGGCAAGGTTGTCAGCAAACCGGCCTGCGCTGCCGACAACCCCAAGGTCTTCGAGATGTCGCTGAGCATCGGCGCCATGCTCGACAGCGCCGGGCGCAGGTTTAGCGCGACCAGAATCAGGCCGAGCAATAACAGCCACGGACGCCGCAGGATCGGGTGACTCTGCTGGACCGCTTCGTCATCGGCCTCGGCATCGATCAGCAGTTCCTCGAGCTCCGCCGTGCGCTTGGCTTCAGTGATGTGACGGTTGCTGCTGGACATGGCGTTCTCGGTTTCAAGGTTCATTGATCAACTGCCTCGACAGGGCTTTGGCCCGTTCCGGGTCGCGTTGCTCGACGGCATCGAGCAGGTCGACGTGCAGGTCGAACACTTCCTGGCGGCGAGGCGTGATGCTTAAGGTCTGGCGCAGTTGTGCGCCGACGACGCTGGAGAAATAGCGATACAACTCGCTGAGGGTCGGGTTGTGCGCGGCGTCCACCAGGCGACGGTGGAACACCAGGTCGCAGGCGATGTAGCTGTCGAGATCGCCGTGATAGTGATCACCGCTAACGTTGAGCGCTTTGCGTAATTCGATGAGGTCTTCGTCGGTCCTGCGCAGGGCGGCAAGGCCGATGGCCTCGACTTCAAGGATGTGCCGTGTTTCCCGCGCCTGTTCGAGGGAGCAGCGGGACAACGCTTTCAGGGTGTCCAGCGGATCGATCACGGCCCGTAAATAGCTGCCGTCACCCTGGCGGATTTCGATCAAACCGGAAAACGCCAACACGCGCATGGCTTCGCGCACGGTGTTGCGGCTGATGCCCAGTTCTGCCGACAGTTCAGGCTCGGTGGGCAGACGTTGGCCGACAGCCCAGACGCCTTCGGTGATGCGCAGGCGCAACTGATCCAGGGCCTGATCGACCAGGGATCGCTTAACTAATGGAGACATTTCTGACATAGGATTCGCCCTTTCATCCAATCATAGGATGAATTTTCTGACATGTTAGTCAGCTTGGCCCGACAAGGCAACGGCCCACACAAACCCTGCAGTAGCCGGCTTACTGGCGATCTCCGTTTCATATTCAACATGGATGGCGA
>NZ_BDAG01000067.1 GCF_002091715.1 Pseudomonas migulae NBRC 103157
AGCTTGCTCGCGATGGACGTAAACGATAACGCGTGCTTTCTGAACAAGCGCACTGCTCCTGAGTCCGTCGCGAGCAAGCTCGTTCTACAGGCCCAACGGCGACTATTCTCCCCGCCCTTCCCGACGTGGTACTTGCCATGGATCAAGCAGCGACTCGGCGATCGGCTAGAATGGCCGACTTGCCGTTGCCGAGCCTGCCATGAAACCTGTATTGCCCCACGCCCAGCTCGACTGGGACGACCAAGGGCTCCCGCGTTCGCGGGTGTTCGATGATGTGTATTTTTCCGACCTGTCCGGGCTGGATGAAACCCGTTACGTCTTCCTCGAACAGAACGCACTGCGTGAACGTTTTGCCGCATTGCCGGTGGGCGGGAGGCTGGTCATTGGCGAGACCGGTTTCGGCACCGGGCTGAATTTTCTGTGTGCCTGGCAGTTGTTCGAACACCACGCAGTGGCCGGTGCGCGACTGCATTTTGTCAGTGTCGAAAAGTACCCGTTGAGTGCGCCTGATCTGCAACGGGCACTGGCCTTATGGCCAGAGCTCAAGCCGTTTGCCGATCAGTTGCTCGCACAGTATGTGGCGATCCATCAAGGCTTCCAGCGGCTGGTACTGGCTAACGGTCGCGTGACGTTGACCCTGTTGATCGGCGATGCGCTGGAACAGCTGCCGCAACTGGACGCACAGATCGACGCCTGGTTTCTCGACGGTTTCGCCCCGGCGAAAAACCCCGACATGTGGACCGCCGAACTGTTTGCCGAGCTTGCCCGGCTGGCGGCGCCCGGTTCGACCATCAGCACCTTCACCAGCACCGGTTGGGTGCGTCGTCTGCTGAACGCGGCAGGCTTCAAGATGAAGCGCACGCCCGGCATCGGCCACAAATGGGAGATCCTGCGGGGCACGTTCCTTGGCTGGCCTGAAGAAGTCCCTGCGCCCGCTGCGGCCAAGCCATGGTTTGCGCGCCCGACAACGCTGACTGGCGAACGCAGGGCTCTGGTGATCGGTGCCGGCCTGGCCGGTTGCGCGACGGCCGCCAGCCTCGCGGCGCGGGGTTGGCAAGTCAGCCTGCTGGAGCGCCACGCTGCGCTCGCGCAGGAAGCCTCGGGCAATCCTCAAGGCGTGCTTTATCTCAAACTCTCGGCCCATGGCACGGCCTTGTCGCAATTGATCATCAGTGGATTCGGTTACACCCGACGCGTGCTTGAACAGTTGCAGCGAGGTATCGACTGGGACGGATGCGGTGTGCTGCAACTGGCCTTCAACGCCAAGGAGGCCGAGCGTCAGGCGCAGCTGGCACAGGCGTTTCCCGAAGACTTGCTGCACACACTCGATAGAGAACAGGCCGAAGCGCGTGCGGGTATCGGTCTGCAATGGGGCGGGTTGTATTACCCCGAAGGCGGATGGGTGCATCCGCCAGCGTTGTGCCAATGGCAAGCGAAGCACCCCGACATCCGGGTTCTGACGCATCACGATGTACTGGAGCTGCGTCGAACGCAAGGACACTGGCAAGCCTGGGAAGGCGATACGTTGCTGGCCGATGCACCGGTAGTGGTCCTGGCCGGCGCCGCCGAGATCAAGCGTTTTCCTTACAGCAGCGAGTTGCCGCTCAAGCGCATTCGCGGACAGATCACTCGCCTGCCCCAGACACGTGAAAGCCAACACCTGAGCACCGTGGTCTGCGCCGAAGGTTATGTCGCCCCGGCACGATTGGGGGAACATACGCTGGGCGCCAGTTTCGATTTCAACAACGACGACCTGACACCGACCGCCGCCGAGCATGCCGGTAATCTGCAGATGCTCGAAGAAATCTCCGTCGACCTGCTCACCCGTCTCGGCGCAGACACATTGCAGCCCGAAGCGCTCGAAGGTCGCGCAGCGTTTCGCTGCACCAGCCCGGATTACCTGCCGATTGTCGGGCCGCTGGCCGATGTTCAGGCGTTCGCCGATACCTACAGCGCCCTGAGCAAGGATGCCCGGCAAATCCCGGACATCCCTTGTCCATGGCTGGACGGCTTGTACGTCAACAGCGGCCACGGTTCGCGTGGCCTGATCACCGCGCCCTTGTCAGGCGAATTGCTTGCTGCGTGGCTGGATGACGAACCGCTGCCATTGCCCAGAGCCGTGGCGGAGGCGTGTCATCCGAACCGCTTCGCGTTGCGGCGCTTGATTCGAGGCAAGGCCTGAGGCGTTCAATCCAGCGCAAAGCAAGTCTTTGACTCCTCAGCCTGCATCGCCGCCTCGGTCAGGCGCTTCAACAAAGCGGTTTCGGCGGCCTTCAATTCATCGGCGATACCGTCGACCTGTGGGCGATAGCCCGCGCCAAGCGTCGCCTGGTTTTCAAAGGCTGTCTCCATCCGCTCGTGAAACGGCGCAGTCAGGTCGGTGAACTGTTGGCCGTGATGCTGTCGCAAAAAATCGCTCCAGAACGTGCGGCCACTTACGTAAGTCGACAGATCGGGGGAGATTTCTGCGGCGACGACCTTGTTGTAGGCACTATCCAGGTCCTTCTGATTGACGCCGCTTAGCGATGCATAACGCATATGCCGGGGCTGACCGAGAAGTTCAAGCCTGTCAGCCAGGCCGGTGCGATAAGCCAGCTCTACTTCCACCGGATCGAGCGCGGGAGTGGCAGTGGCATGTTCCCCAGCGAGTTTGACGAGGCGATCCAGTCGGAACAGGCGTCGCCCAAGGCTCAACAGTCGAGATGCCTGATCATGGGCATTGGCGGACAGTCGGACCACCGTGTCGATATGCACGGCCACCTCCAGGTTACTGAAAATCGTGGCCGCAGAATCCGCGCAATTGGCTTTCACTGCCATCGACAGCAAGTGAGCGCGTAACGCCGGGTCCATCTGAGTCGCCTCAATGACACTCCAGACCCGTCGGGTCATGTCTTCGTGCACAAAACGGCTGTCCGCCGAGCTTCCAACTTCAGCCAGCAGTTCGAAGAATCCATTCGAGCCGGGTTCGTTTTTCAGCGCCAGCCATACACGATTACGACTGGCATAGGTTTCTTCAACGGGTTTCGACATCCATAGGTCTC
The DNA here is from genome assembly GCF_002091715.1 of Pseudomonas migulae NBRC 103157. Taxonomy (GTDB): domain Bacteria; phylum Pseudomonadota; class Gammaproteobacteria; order Pseudomonadales; family Pseudomonadaceae; genus Aquipseudomonas; species Aquipseudomonas migulae_A. Next base: position 3,042 of record NZ_BDAG01000067.1, read on the forward strand.
GAGCCCGCTGTTCATTGAGCACCGTGGCTTTATCGTCCAGCAGGCCCATTCCGATGCCCGTACTGTCACGGTAGGTTTCCAGCTGCGTAAGGCTCTGCGCAGAGACCGGATTAAAGCGCAGGTTGATCGTTTGAGCGAATCGCCGAGGGACCTGGAACAGCCAGTCTGGCAACTCCCGAATCTGGTTGCTTCGCAGGTCTGCGAAGTCCAGATACGGCAAGCGGGAAAGCCCCACGGGCAGCTCCGTAGCGTGGGTATTGCCCAGGAACAGCGATTGCAGATCCCGCATTTTGCTGACATCGATCGTGGCCCCCAAGTGGTTGCCGCTGAGCGCCAGCGTGCGCAAATTGCCCATGTCGGCCAGTTTGCGCAACGTGTGTTCGGTCAGCTTTATCTGATTACCGTTCAGGCTCAAGTACTTGAGGTCGGGCATGTGCGACAACACCTCAGGCAACCGTGTCAGTTGATTGCGGTCCAGCTCCAGACTGACGAGCGCTTTGAACGGAGTCAGGAAATATGCCAGCTCATCGCCCGCCTGCATGTCCTTGATGGAAAGGCTGCGCACATGGGCGACATCCTGTTCAGTCAGCGTCGGCAATGCGCCCACTGGATTGCGTTCCAGCGTGAGTGTTGTCAAAGACTGATTTTGCGGCCAACGCGGATGCGTTACCCGGCGCCAGCAGTTTTCGATCGCGATGGCGACCTGACGACGGCTGACACGAATGTCGTTGAGCTGCCCCGGCAGCTGCTTCATTTGCACTTCATCGTCACGCCAGGTGTGCAGCACACCGAGCAGTTTCTTCAGTTGCTGCTCAAGCTCCTTGATTCGATTCACCCGCTGCATCCGAGTGCTGCCGGCGTTGTCGAGAAACGACGAGACTTGAGCATCGGTGAACATCGGATAGAGTTTTCTGACTTTACGAATCAAGCCCCTTGCATACGTACTCGCAGCGGGAGGATCCTCCTGGACACAGGCGGACAGGTGTTTCGCTGTATCACTGCGCTCCCCCCGCAACACTCGCCCTGTATGCGCCGGATCGCCAGCGGCGGCCCTCGTCAGTCGCGATCGCAACGAAGGGCCATCCAGCGTCTCGTTGCCCGTAATCCCCATGCGTGTACGTTGGGTCGCCGGCAATGCATCCAGTATCGACTGCAGCAGCGTTTCGCTCGTCTGCGTGGAAGACACATTGCCATTGGTTTGGGTGACCTGATAGCCGGTGGACGTCTTGGCGATCACCCCGAGCGCCTGCGCATCCGCTTCGCCCACGCTGTCCAGCAAGGGGCCGGTAGCCGCTCCCTGTCGTACTTCGAGTCGATAGCCGTCATCCCAGCCTTGCACGCGATCCATCAACCCGAGCGTCAGTTTGTCGGTGTCGGCATTCGCCAGTTGCGGGAGACGCACCCCCATGAGCGCGCGATCCTGTCGTAACGTGGCCCGTGCCTCACTGACCTGCCGGGCGAGCTCCATGCCGGGGATCTTGCGGTCGCGCAGAAAGCTGCGATCCCTGCCAGAGGCGTTTTCCAGCAACTCCTGACGCACGCGAACGGGGAGATCAGCAGCGTATTCGCCCAGCGTCTCAACGTCACCGCTGGCGGTGCCGTCCCAGGCTTTATAGAGCCAATCAAACAGCGGCTGGCGATTACCCTTGAGATGGCTGGCGATTTTTCTGGTCAACCGCAGCGATTTCGATTCGGTCGTCGAAACGCCAATCATCGCTTCGACTTCAACCGGATAGAGGCCACTGATGACGGTATCGAGCAGTCGCCCCGAGTCCAGGTCCGCCTGGTAAACGGGCACGCTGTCGACATCATCGTCGTGTGGCGCTGTTTCGGGGAAGCGGGACACAACGAGGTCTTTTTCGTCCCGCACTTCAATGAAGCGCTCCTTCGGCCAGCCGGGCAACCTGGGCAATGTATGAAGTTGCTCTTGAACGAAGTCCGTAGTCGAGGTTTCTCCCCGCGCCATCGCGTCGATCATCGCGGTGACACGCCGGTCGATCTTGAAGCGCTCGACACAATCATTCAGCCGCTGCGGCAACCTGAGGTCGCTTTCATGCAGTTGATACAACTTGTCAGGCGTCATGCCGGTGATGTCGGCAATCGCTTCAAGGTCACTGCCCAGATCGTAAAAGCGCTGATCCGTGCGGCCCAACGCGTAAGCACCGTCGCGCCACTCGTGCGCGTGTTCATAGACATGCCGCCAGCCACCTTCCACGTTTCGCTCGACGGCAGGCTGAAAGGCGTCAGTGCGCACAGGATGATTGAGGGTCCATGCCGACCCCGCAGCGTTGCGGGTGACTCGATAGGGTGCCCCGTCCATGACAATCGACGTCTGTCCGGCGTGTCGATAAAGCCCTTGCGAATCAGGTTGCACGTCGGCTGGCAACGTTGTGGTCTGCTTATAGGGTTCGAGGTCGGGTTTCCATAATCTGGCTTTACCATCAGAGCGGGTGACGGCCTCGAAACCATCGAAATAGGCCATCTGCTCTTTCGCGCCTCTGCGGATGGCTGTCGCGATGATTTTGCCGCCAGCGGCAAACGCGGCCAACTGCGCGACGTTTTCAACCACATTCAGCAAATGGGACAGCGCCTGCGCCCGATCGCCATGCGTCCAGTCAACCACACCCTCATACACCTCGCTGACGAGGTCGACGACAGCCGCCGCCAACATCAATTGGCCAATCACCGGTACGAACAACGCAGCGGCGTTCAACAGCACAAGACCGCCATCCAGTAATGCCTGAATGGTTTTCTCCCGTTGTTGCTCATCGACGTTTTCGGTCGGTACGGCAAGGATTCGCGCGTCTTCTTGAGCTTTTTTGACAAATGCGCTGAAGAAAAAATCGCCGAGGCAGGTGTCGGCGGGCGTGGCCGTGAGCGTGCCCAAGGTCTTGCCCTTGTCAAACGAGGTAAAAAAACCGGTTTTATCGTGGCCGTGCAGATACTGCTCGGCGAAAATTTTCCTGTAGCTTCTGGATTGCAATTTGAGGGTGAGGTAGGTCTTGAACTCATCCAGCGAGGCGTACTCATACAGCGGTCGTCGGGGCTCGTTCGGCATGTAAACCACGCAGCGGGCTTTCGACTCGGTGTCGATGGAGACCCTGGAAAATACCAGTACCCCGCAGATGCAGGTGTCATGAATCATCAGGCCCTGCCAGAACACCGGCCCGCCATCAAACAGTGCACCCCTGATTTGAGCCGCAGGGAGATCCTGTTCGATCACACTCGGCAGCATCGTATAAACGGCGTGGGTGATGTCTTCTTTCAGGTAAGCCATGTGGAGGGCGACTTGCAGGTCCAGCGCCTTCAACTTCCGGATGTCAGCAGCGGAGGCTCGATCATCGACCGGCGCACCTGTAGCGGGTCTGACAGGCAACGCCATTGCCTCGTCGATATGACGCTGATAGCGGGCGCCCAGGTCGAACTCACGACACAGCTTGGCGAATTGTTCCGGGGTTATCTGAGTACCTGATTGGGCCTTTGCATCGATTCGTATCACTGAGTCCGCGGGAATACCGCCACTCCTCGCTTGCGCATGCGTAAAGTTTTCCATGGCGGCGTGGAGCAGGCTGCGTGATGTGGTGATTTCTTTCTTTGCGGAGCCGAGGACCGGGAGCACGCCTGTCGAGAAGTAGGTTTTCGTAGTGATGTCCAGCGTGTCCCGCTCGACATCGAAATCGATCGTCCACTTACCCTTGAGAAAGCCGGTCAGTTGCTCTTTGCAGAATTCGTCCAGTGGCTTGAGCTTTTCGAGCGCCGTTTTGACCTTGGCTTGAGCCAGAAAAGACTCCTCGAACGCGGAGGTCAAAGCCTGCACCACTTTCAGATCTGCCGTCGCCAACCAATGCGGGATGGACGCTTGCAGCACTTGCGCCTTGTCCAGATCGCCTGTGTGTTCCAACAACGCTTCGAGACGTTGCGCGGGTGTCATTGGCACTGCCGCGGAGGCGGAATTGGGTGTCGTGGTCAGCATGAGCAATATCCTTATTGCGTTGTGAGGCCCTCAGTTTATGAAGCTCGAACGGCATTTAATAATTCGAATACCGGGTCGAACAGGCGTGCATCCAAACAGCTACTCCTATGCATCCGAGCAATATTTACCGCCCCGGCAATGCACGTTTCTGCCTTGCTCGCCGTTCACCCGCCAATACCTGCTTATTACTTATCGATCTAAAACTCCCACTACCGTGACGGGTCAGTTTCTGAGTACCCGCTGTTTTGGCCGGGTATCGATAGACCCTCCCCAACGGAAAAACCGGTAAGGAATTTATGTGCGGATTAGCTGGCGAGTTACGCTTTGATCATCAACCTGCGGACCTTGCAGCCGTTGAACGAATCACCCATCACCTGGCACCTCGCGGACCTGACGCGTGGGGTTTTTTCAGTCAGGGGCCGATTGCCCTGGGCCATCGTCGCCTGAAAATCATGGACCTGTCGGACGGCTCGGCGCAGCCGATGGTCGACAATCGACTGGGCTTGTCCCTGGCGTTCAATGGCGCGATCTACAACTTCCCGGAACTGCGCGCCGAACTGGAAAGCCTCGGTTATGCCTTCTATTCCGGTGGCGACACCGAAGTGCTGCTCAAGGGCTACCACGCCTGGGGCGAGGCGCTGCTGCCGAAACTCAACGGCATGTTCGCCTTCGCCATTTGGGAGCGTGATGCCAAGCGCCTGTTCATTGCCCGCGACCGCCTCGGCGTAAAGCCGCTGTACCTGTCACGCACCGGCCAGCGCCTGCGCTTTGCTTCTGCTCTGCCGGCACTGCTCAAGGGCGGTGACATCAACCCGATCCTCGATCCGGTGGCGCTCAATCATTATCTGAACTTCCACGCGGTGGTCCCGGCGCCACGCACCTTGCTGGCCGGCATCGAAAAACTGCCGCCAGCCAGCTGGATGCGTATCGAAGCGGACGGCAGCACCGAGCAGAAAACCTGGTGGACCCTGCCCTACGGCCCCCACGCCGACGAGATGAACCTGACACTGGAAGACTGGCGCGATCGCGTGCTCGATAGCACCCGCGATGCCGTGGCAATCCGTCAACGGGCAGCGGTGGATGTCGGCGTGCTGCTGTCGGGCGGTGTCGACTCGAGCATGCTCGTCGGTCTGTTACGCGAAGTCGGCGTGGAAAACCTGTCGACCTTCTCCATCGGCTTCCAGGATGCCGGCGGCGAACGTGGCGACGAGTTCCAGTATTCGGACTTGATCGCCAAACACTACAACACGCAACACCATCAACTGCGCATCGACGAAAAAGAGATCATCGAGCAACTGCCGGCGGCGTTCCGCGCCATGAGCGAGCCGATGGTCAGTCATGACTGCATCGCTTTCTATCTATTGTCCCGGGAAGTGGCCAAGCATTGCAAAGTGGTGCAGAGCGGCCAGGGTGCGGACGAGTTGTTCGCCGGTTATCACTGGTATCCGCAGGTCGATGGCGCGGCCGATCCCTATGCGGCTTATCGCGATGCGTTCTTCGACCGCAGCTACGAGGACTACGCCGCCACTGTGCAGCCTGAATGGCTGACCGCGAATGACGCCGCCGGCGACTTCGTGAAGGAACATTTCGCCCAACCCGGCGCTGATGCAGCGGTGGACAAGGCCTTGCGTCTGGACAGCACCGTGATGCTGGTGGATGACCCGGTGAAACGCGTCGACAACATGACCATGGCCTGGGGCCTGGAAGCGCGCACACCGTTTCTCGACTATCGCCTGGTGGAATTGTCGGCCCGGGTGCCGGGTAAATTCAAACTGCCGGACGGCGGCAAGCAAGTGTTGAAAGAGGCGGCGCGGCTGGTGATTCCGAGCGAAGTCATCGACCGCAAGAAAGGTTACTTCCCGGTGCCGGGCCTCAAGCATTTGCAAGGCGATACGCTGAACTGGGTACGCGAACTGCTGCTGGATCCGAGTCAGGATCGCGGCCTGTTCAACCCGGCGATGCTCGACCGTCTGCTGACCGATCCACAAGGCCAGTTGACCCCGTTGCGCGGCTCCAAGCTGTGGCAATTGGCGGCGCTGAACCTGTGGCTAAGCGAACAAGGAATCTGATCGATGAAACCTCACGCCACGGCGTATAGCCAACGCCTGTTGCGCGGTCAGGCGCCCTCTTATGAACGCTTGCAGGCGCGTCTGGCCGAAGACGGCAGCGAATTGGGCGCCGCGCCGATTGCCGTGCATTGCGGCTGGGGCCGGCTGCTGATCGGCCACACGTTCCCCGATCCGGCGAGCCTCGCCCAGGAGTTGCTGAATGAGCAGCCGGGTGAGCGCGACATTGCCCTGTATGTCGCCGCGCCCCAGCAAGTGCTGGGGCTGGAGCCGGCGCAGCTGTTTCTCGACCCGTCTGACACCTTGCGCTTGTGGTTCAGCGATTACCGACAGGCGACCCGCGTGTTCCGCGGCTTTCGCATTCGTCGCGCGCAAAGCGATGCGGACTGGCAGGCGATCAATCAGCTGTATCAGACACGTGGAATGCTGCCGATCGATGCCAGTCTGCTGACCCCGCGTCATCTCGGCGGCCCGGTGTATTGGCTGGCCGAAGACGAAGACAGCGGCGCGATCATCGGCAGCGTCATGGGCCTCAATCACCACAAGGCGTTCAACGATCCGGAAAACGGCAGCAGCCTCTGGTGCCTGGCCGTCGATCCGCATTGTTCGCGTCCCGGCGTCGGCGAAGTGCTGGTGCGGCATTTGATCGAGCACTTCATGAGCCGTGGGCTGAGTTACCTCGATCTGTCAGTGCTGCATGACAACCGCCAGGCGAAAAGTCTTTACGCCAAACTCGGATTTCGCAACCTGTCGACCTTTGCGATCAAGCGCAAGAACGGGATCAATCAGCCGTTGTTTCTGGGCCCTGGCCCCGAAGCCGAGTTCAATCCATATGCCCGAATCATCGTAGAAGAAGCCCATCGGCGCGGCATTGAAGTGCAAGTCGATGACGCCGAATCGGGACTGTTCACCCTGATCCATGGCAGTCGGCGGGTCCGTTGCCGTGAGTCACTGAGCGACCTGACCAGTGCCATCAGCATGACGTTGTGCCAGGACAAGAGCCTGACCCACAAGGTCCTGAAAAATGCCGGCCTGAACCTGCCCGCGCAACAGCTTGCGGGCAACGCCGACGACAACCTGGCTTTTCTCGACGAGCACGAGCGGGTGGTGGTCAAACCACTGGATGGCGAGCAGGGCCAAGGCGTAGCGGTGGATTTGCGGACGATCGAAGAGGTGCTGCAAGCCATCGAATCCGCCCGCCGGTTCGACAGCCGCGTGTTGCTGGAAAGCTTCCACGAAGGCCTCGACCTGCGGATTCTGGTCATCGGTTTTGAAGTGGTCGCCGCGGCGATTCGCCGCCCGGCGGAAGTGGTGGGTGATGGGCAGCATTGTATCGGTGCGCTGATCGAAGCCCAAAGTCGGCGACGGCAGGCGGCCACCAGCGGCGAAAGCAAGATCCCGCTGGATGCTGAAACCCAGCGAACGTTGAAAGCGGCCGGGTACGACTACAGCAGCATTCTGCCGGCGGGCGAACATCTGTTCGTGCGGCGTACGGCGAATCTTCATACCGGTGGTGTGCTTGAAGATGTCACGGCGATCCTGCATCCGACCCTGGTGGATGCAGCCGTGCGCGCGGCGCGGGCGCTGGACATTCCGATGGTCGGGCTGGACCTGATGGTGCCGGCGGCGGATCAACCGGAGTATGTGTTTATCGAAGCCAATGAGCGCGCCGGGTTGGCCAATCATGAGCCGCAACCGACGGCCGAGCGATTTGTGGATTTATTGTTTCCGCGTAGTCAGCCGGCGATCTCTTAGTGATGTAGTGCCCGGACGGGCCCCTTCGCGAGCAAGCCCGCTCCCACATTTTGATCGCGTTCCATTGTGGGAGCGGGCTTGCTCGCGAAGGCGTCAGTTCAGGCGACACAAATCTTCCTCATCGAAACCATCGATGCGCTCAACTCATCAGGAGTTTCCATGACCAGCAAAATCCCCGAACCAGATCTCAACTACCTGCAAAAAGTCCTGCTGGAAATGCTCGCCATTCCCAGCCCCACCGGGTTTACCGACACCATCGTGCGCTATGTTGCCGAACGCCTTGAAGAGCTGGGCATTCCGTTCGAGATGACCCGCCGCGGCACGATCCGCGCCACGCTCAAGGGCAAGAAAAACAGCCCGGACCGCGCCGTTTCCGCTCACCTCGACACCATCGGCGCTGCCGTTCGCGCCGTCAAAGACAATGGCCGCCTGACGCTGGCGCCGGTCGGCTGCTGGTCGAGCCGTTTTGCCGAAGGCAGTCGTGTCAGCCTGTTTACCGACAATGGCGTCATCCGGGGCAGTGTGTTGCCGCTGATGGCCTCCGGGCACGCGTTCAACACCGCGGTGGATGAAATGCCGATCAGTTGGGATCACATCGAACTGCGCCTGGACGCCTATTGCGCCACCCGCGCCGATTGCGATTCCCTGGGGATCAGCGTCGGCGATTTCGTGGCTTTCGACCCCTTGCCGGAATTTACCGAAAGCGGCCACATCAGTGCTCGTCACCTCGACGACAAGGCCGGTGTTGCCGCATTGCTGGCGGCACTGAAAGCCATTGTCGACAGCGGCGAAGAATTGATGATCGACTGCCATCCGCTGTTCACCATCACTGAAGAAACCGGCAGCGGCGCGGCGGCGGCGTTACCCTGGGACGTCAGCGAATTCGTCGGCATCGACATCGCGCCGGTCGCGCCCGGCCAGCATTCCAGCGAACACGCGGTCAGCGTGGCCATGCAGGATTCCGGTGGACCTTATGACTATCACTTGTCCCGGCACTTGCTGCGACTGGCCAGCGACAACGAGTTGCCGGTGCGCCGCGACCTGTTCCGCTATTACTTCAGCGACGCACACTCGGCGGTCACCGCCGGCCATGACATCCGCACCGCCCTGCTCGCCTTCGGCTGCGACGCGACTCACGGCTACGAACGCACGCACATCGACAGCCTCGCCGCCCTTAGCCGCCTGCTCGGCGCCTACATTCTCAGCCCGCCGGTGTTCGCCAGCGATGCACAGCCTGCGAAGGGGTCGCTGGACCGCTTCAGTCATCAGATCGAACATGACACGCAGATGGAGAGCGATACGCGGGTGCCGTCGGTGGATAGCCTGGTGGGGCAGCGGTCCGAGAGCTGATCCTGGATTGTCGTCGTCTGACAGATTGCCATCGCGAGCAAGCCCGCTCCCACAGTTGACCGAGTTCCTGCAGGAGAAACGCAGTCAACTGTGTGAGCGGGCTTGCTCGCGATGGCGGTAGACCAGGCAACAGACGAACCCAGGCTAGCCGCAACCCATCATTCGCCGTAGCATCGCGCCCATTGTTTAGCCGAGGTGCCTATGCTGATTCCCCACGACCAACTTGAAGTCGACACCCTGACCCGCCTGATCGAAGATTTCGTGACCCGTGACGGCACCGACAACGGCGATGACACGCCGCTGGAAACCCGCGTATTGCGGGTTCGCCAGGCGTTGACCAAGGGCCAGGCACTGATTGTCTTCGATCCGGAAAGCGAGCAGTGCCAGTTGATGCTCAAACACGACGTGCCCAAGCACCTGTTTGACTGACGCCTTCAACGTGCCTTGGTTTTCCCCAGTTTGACCTGAATGCGCTCGTAGACCTCGGCCCGGTGCACGTTGACGTTCTGCGGCGCCTCGACGCCGAAGCGCACGCTGTTTCCATTGACGGCCAGAACCCGCACGGAAATGGTGTCACCGATGGAGATCATTTCCCCCACAACGCGGCTGAGTACAAGCATGGCATTCGTCCTTCAGGGTTATCGAACCCTGAAGATGCCCGGTGCGCGGTGGGCCTTCAATGCAGCGGGAGCAAATCAGTCCCGCCCTACAGTTGCAACCGAACGTCTCCTTAGGAAACGTCCGACAACCCGTGGGAACGAAGCGTCAGGAAGCGGAAAAACGCGGGCCGAACAGAATGACACTCGCACCGATCACACACAGCGCCACGCCGATCCAGTCCGAACCCAGCGGACGAATCCGTTCGACCACCGCCAGCCAGCCAATCGACGCAATGATGTAGATGCCACCGTAGGCGGCATAGGCGCGCCCGGCGTAGGTCGCCTCGACACGGGTCAGCAGCAGCGCGAACAACGTCAGGCTGAGCAGCGCCGGCACGACCCACCAGACGCTTTTACCCTGGCGCAACCACATCCAGAAGGCAAAGCAGCCGGCGATTTCAAGCAGTGCGGCAAGAAAAAACCACAGGTAATTGAGCATGCAAAACGTCTCGCGAGGATGACCGTGGTGGCCACCCTAACGACGACGTTGTCGACGGGCAAGCTCAGCCTGCGGTCTGTTTGGCCTTGGCGCGCATTTTATCGGCCATGACGGTCATTTCATCGTAGAGCAGTTGCGGATTCTTCTGCTTCAGCGCCCAGGCCATGCGCCCCTGTTCGTGGGGCAGGATCATGAATTCGCCGGCGGCCACATGCTGATAGATGTAGTCGGCAATATCGGTCGCTGTGATCGGCGAGCTTTCCAGCAATTTTCCGACCTGGGCTTTCATGGCCGGCGTCGGGCCGCGGAAGGAGTCCAGCAGGTTGGTCTGGAAGAACGAAGGGCACACCACGTGCACGCCGATTTCCTGCTGCGCCAGTTCGATCAGCAGGCTTTCCGACAATGCCACTACGCCGGCCTTGGCCACGTTGTAGTTGCTCATGGCCGGGCCTTGCATCAACGCAGCCATCGACGCGATGTTGATGATCTTGCCTTTGCTTTTTTCCAGCAGCGGCAAAAATGCCTTGCAGCCTTTGACCACGCCCATCAGGTTGATCGCGATCTGCCAGTCCCAGTCCTCGAGGGACAGTTCGCTGAAGAACCCTCCCGAGGCGACGCCGGCGTTGTTGACGATGACATCGATGCCGCCGAGTTTCACTTCGCAGGCCTGGGCGAAAGCGGTGAGCTGACTGTAATCGCGGACATCGCAGCGCTGGATAAAACCATCGCCGCCAGCTTCGCGGACCAGTTTCAGGGTTTCCTGCAGACCGGCCTCGCTGACATCCGACAAGGCCAGTTGCCAGCCTTCACGCGCCCAGCGCAGCGCGATTTCGCGACCCAGGCCCGAGCCCGCGCCAGTGATCATCATGCGATTTTGCATAGCAAACAGCCTTGTTGTTCCGGGGAAGATGCGCCGAGTGTAGCGAAGGACATCGCCCAACCCACGCTCCATCAGATTGCTGAATGGCCTGAGCAAACCGCGCACGCGGGCGGATCAACTTAATCCCTCTAAAACGAAATAATCCTTTCTTCAAAAAACATTAAAAAAACTTGGAATTTTCTTTCATCCGCGACAGTCGGATTTTGTAAGCAGCTTGGTTTTTTTGAAGTCCAGCTGAACGTTAAACACCAAGTAATTCCAGAACACTTCCAACAAGGAAATCGACATGGGCACAATTTTAATCATTATTCTTATCCTCCTCCTGGTAGGCGGCCTGCCGGTCTTCCCACACTCCAGAAGTTGGGGTTATGGCCCGTCGGGTATCATCGGCGTGGTGTTGGTGGTGCTATTGATCCTGCTGTTACTCGGCAAGATATAAAAAGTTAACAGGCAAAAAAAAAGAGGCCCTTCAAGGGCCTCTTTTTTATTGCGCCGAAAACTCAGTCCGGCTTGCCGTCAACCACACCGGCAGTGTTGTCGATCAGGCTTTTGGTCGCTGTCTGGATGAACGACTCGAGTTTCTGCTTAAGGGCCGCTTCGTCAGCGGACGCCGGAATCAGTTCACCTTTCGGATTGGCGCCGAGTTCGTATTGATACAGCTTCGGCGGCATTTCTTTCGGCAGTACCAACACACGGTCTGCGGTCAGCAACGCTACGGTCTGATCGCTACCCGACGGCTTGATCACGCCGAAACCCTTGTCGCCTTCCGGCAGGTTCAGCAAGTCACGGCCCCAGCATTGGTGGACCACGTCGCCACCGACACGGCCCATGATGGTCGGCACGATGTCGATCTGGGTGCCCACGGTGTGGTCGACCTGGCCGAACTTGTCCTGGACACCCGGCCCGATCAGCAACATCGGCACGTTGAAACGGCCCAGGTCCATTTCAGTGATCTGCTGTTCATTGCCGAAACCGTGGTCGCCGACGATCACGAACAGGGTTTCCTTGAAGTAAGGCTCCTTGCGCGCCTTCTCGAAGAACTGACCGAGCGCCCAGTCGGAGTAACGCATGGCGGTCAAATGTTCGTTGAGGCTGCCACGGTCGGTCACGCGCTCGACCGGCAACGGTGTCGGCAAAGCGTATGGCGTGTGGTTGGACAAGGTTTGCAGCAAGGCATAGAACGGTTTTTTGTCCTTGCCGTCGCGGGCCTTCAACTCTTCCAGGCCACGGTTGAACATGTCCTGGTCGGACACACCCCAGGTCGGGTCGGAGAACACCGGGTTAACGAAGTCGTTACGCCCGATGAAGTTGGTCATGCCCTGGTTGCTGAAGAAACCCGACTGGTTGTCCCAGGCGAAGTCGCCGTTGTAGACATACACGTCGTCGTAGTCACGGGCGCTGAGCAACTGCGGCAGGCCAGACAGCTTGTGACTGCCTTCCGGCGTTTGCATCAGGTACTCGAAACCCGGCAGGTTCGGGAAGCAGGCCATGGTGGCGAACATCCCTTGGTGGGTGTGCGTGCCGTTGGAGAAGAAACGGTCGAACAACAGGCCTTCCTTCGACAGTTTGTCGAAGTATGGCGTGACGTTGCCCGGACGCCCCAGCGCGCCCACCGAGTGACCAGCGAAGCTTTCCATCAGGATCACGACGACGTTCTTGATCGGCAGGGTCTTGTCGGCATTCGGGGTGTAGTTGCGGCGAACAGCGGCCGTTTCCGGATCGACCAGTTTGTCGCTGGGTGTCAGCAACATGTCACGCACGTTCTGCTGGGCCAGCGGTTGCTCCAGTGTGGCTTTCCAGATGTTGTCGCGTTCTTCGGACATCCGGCTTTTGGCTGCCGCGATCAGCGACAGGGTGCCGTTGAGCCCCAACTGGTTGGCGAAGTTCGAGTCGGTGGTGTAGACGTCACCCCAGCGCAGTGGCGGCCCCTGGCGCAGGGTGCCGCGAGCAGCGACCACGCAGACCAGCAAACACACCACAAACACTGTGATGCGCGCGTACCACGGGGCGACCTGGCGAGTGCCGATGCTGCCGCCGCTGAACGGACCGCGAGGACGGGTTGCACGGTCGGCGCCCTTGAACGCCAGGGTCAGGATCAAGGTGCCCACGGCCCAGGCCAGCAGGTAGCGAACTACCGGGAAACCGTACCAGAGCATGCTCATCACGGTTTTCGGGTCTTCCTTCACATACTGGAAGACCAGGCCGTTGAGGCGCTGGTGGAACTCGCGGTAGAAGTCCATCTCCATCAGGCCGAGGAACAACGCGATGCTCGAAGCGATGGTCAGCCAGAAACGGAAGAACCCGCGGGCCGCCATGGCCCGGGCGCTGAACAGAGCCAACAACAGCGGAATGCTGAGGTAGACCACCAGGCGCAGGTCGAAACGCAAGCCGTTGGCGAACGCTTCGAAAAAGGTCGAGGCCGGGGTTTCGAGGATCATCTCGCGGTTGTAGACCAGCAGCGCCACGCGCAGCAGGCTGAACATGACCATCATGACCAGGGCACACAGCAACGTGTAGGCCAGATGCGATTTGACGGTCGGTTGCAGCAGGCGACTAGAAGCTCGCTGCTGACTCAGGGCGTCCGGGATTGCCATGTCGTTTTAGGACCCATTGGAAGTTGAAGTTTCAAAAATACAGCTGCGCCCTGCCCTCTGTCGGCCATTTCTCGGCCCCGGGGTTTGCGCGGTGCGCAAATGTTGCACGATCAATCGCGGCATTGCCATTGATTACTGACCAGCACGACAGGCGCGGGCGAATTGTCTTGAAGGCTTTGTGAAAATTTTGTGCAACGTATATTCGGAAACATAAAAAAGGTCAGCGATTGGCTGGATCTTTGGCGAGGGAGGTGCTTTTGACTGGGGGCATATCCGTTTCTGCGGTAACGGCGGCTAATGGTTTCGCCCTTACGGCGAGTCACTTTGAAAAGCGCCAAGTAACCAAGCGCTTTTGCCCCTTTCGTTCGGTGGCTCGCCTAGGCTCGGCATGCCCTCGCTCCGGTCCTGCTCCGTGGGCCCGCCGCCATCGGCCATCCATGGCCGGGGGCGGCT
>NZ_BDAG01000068.1 GCF_002091715.1 Pseudomonas migulae NBRC 103157
CCCCCGTTTTGGCGCTGTTTTCGATCCATTCAGCAACGTAATTATTGGTCCTAGGACGGCATAAAAATTCCTACATAAACCTCGGAATGCGTCACCTTCCCTACCGTTCCGAGGAAGTCTAAAGTCGGCCCGTCGCTCAAAATGGCGATACGGGTTTGGCGACCCGAGATACGAATGCGAGGGCCGCCTGCTCATTTGCAGGCGTCGTCGCAACTGCAAAACCGCTGTACTATGGCGGTTGCGCGCGGGAGACCTTCGGGTCTGCCGGTTACTCGTTCCCGGTTCGCCAACCTGCGCGCAACTGCCACCCTATTCGTTTGGCGACGATCTGTTGGCGGTTCTCATCTAACTGAACGAGATCTCACCTATGGAAAGATACGTGCCCCTCACCGGAATCGACCTGATCCCGGCCTCCCTGCTCATCGATACGCAAGCGCCACTCGACGTTCTGCAAGCTGCGGCTGACTACCGAATCCGCACGGTTACGCAGGTGCTGGAAAACATCGCCTTTCGTGCCGAACTCGGTTGCGACACGGTTGTGCTGAAGGACTTTTCTCAGCTGTTGGCCATTCCGTTGCGCGATGGTTGTGACTTGATGGATGTGATCGGTCGGCGATTGCGGGCGCAGGTTAAGGAGTGAATGAAAACGGGCGCTACAAGCGCCCGTTTTTTATCGCGGGATCTGACCACCAGCGTTTCCCAACCGCTGATTATTTTTTTCTACACATTTCAACGTCGTCCTGAGTCTCTAACGCGGTGTCGATTCCTAATCTGTATCTGCAGTAATCGATAATCCACATCCGCTCCTCCTCCGAAAGCCGCTCCACTCTCCGAATCTCTCCATCATTGGCGTGGATGTTGTAGAACTTCATCTGAACAGTCGGGTGTTTTTTGATAAACAGAATGGTCTCGATATCACCATCTTCAAGCGCTTCGTAGTACCCGACGTAGAGCACGGCCAGCACCAAAAGCATCGCTGCGATTAATAGCTTTTTCATGGCTGTGGCACCGGTGGAGGTAATAGCTGGGTTTTCACCCTGATATTTTTGACCAATTCCATTCCGACGTTACCGGGACAGATTTTTCCTTCGGAAGCCTGTCCTGGGTACTCCCTGTGACCACCAAAGTGCTTGATGACGAACACACTTTTCAATGCGTCAATCAAGTGCATCAACGCGTCAATTTGCGCAGCTGGTATCACGTTGGTTGTGCTGTAGCCGATGCTGTCGAGGGCTACACGCCCTTTCGCGACCCAGTCGCCCCCCTCTTCCGGTGTCGTCAGGTTATCCAGCAGGACAATGCCAATAAGACCAGTGTTGTATTTCAGAACACTTGAGCCCTGAAACCTGATGTCACGTCCTTCGAGTATCTGCCCGGTGCAATCGATCCCGTAGTGATAGCCGATATCGTCATACTTCTGGCTCAGATGGCCTTTTTGAATCTCCTGCATCTGCTCTGCGCCTGGCGTGCAGCTATGACTGCGACCGGCGTGGTGCAGCGCAATCATGGAATAGTCCCAATCCATGACCATCTCCGGTTTGCCTTTCACAGCCCCCCAAGACGAGCGTTCGACAAACGTCGCACTCAACGACTGAACCTTTTTGATAATTGCCTCACGAGTGGCAGCTCGGTCATTCACGGAAATCGGGATCGGGCACATAAACTCGCCAGGTTTTATTTCTTGCGCGGTCGCCTGCGTTGCGAAGTTGGCAGCCATTATTGTTTCTCCGAGAACTCGTGAAGCGTTCGCGCGGGGGCGTTGAATTTGATGTGAAGCGAAATGTTGGCGTCCGGAGTCGGTGTCTTGATGTGGGCAATGCCATCAACGTCGGTTACGCCAGTGGTCTCCACACCATTGACTGTTGCGACATAGTCACGGAAGGGCAAAGGATTGCCCGTCACACTGTCGGTGACGCTAAAGGATTGTCCGTAAATTTTCTGAATGGCGAGAGGCACGGGAGGGATGAAAGGTACGGGGGTATGAGAATCGCCAATGATGACGGTACCAGAGCCGCCAATCACGATGTCTCCGTGGCTTCCCGCAGTATCGATCAACGCGGCATTTCTACCATTGATGAACACAGTCGTCGCAACGCCCGAAACCAGCGCACTGCCGCATGTGCAGGTGTCACCTTTGCGGGCGGCTGCGAGGCCATCAAAAAACACATCAGAGGACCCGGAAGCGATGGCTTTGGCGCCATGTCCGGGCATAGGGCAAGTAGTTGGATCGGTAACGCGTGCGGCCGGCTTAGCCATGCATGACTCCCTGTCAGCGATTAAAACGATGGAGGACTTTATCAGAGTTGCCTTGGAAGAAGACGCACGAACTTTGCCGCTGCTAGCTCGCAGGAGTGAATCGTTCACAGCGCTGATTAATCGGAACTGGTGTAACGGTCCTAGGACGGCACAAAAAATCCTACACAAACCTCGGAATCCCTCACCTACCCCGCCGTCCTGATGAAGCTTATAGTCCGACCCGTCGCCCAAAATGGCGATTCGGGTTTGGCGACCTGATCGGATCGGATGCAAAAGCACTGTGCTTTAATGCAGTCGCTTTTGCATGCCCGCAAAGTTGTCTTTATGGCAGCTGTGCGCGGGAGACCTTCGGGTCTGCCGGTATCCCGATCCCGGTTCGCCAACCTGCGTACAGCTGTCACCCATTCGTTTGGCGACGATTGAGGGGCAGTCAACCTTTGCCCTGATCGGAGTCTCATCTATGGAAAGATACATGCCCCTCACCGGAATCGACCTGATCCCGGCCTCCCTGCTCATCGATACCCAAGCTCCACTCGACGTACTGCAAGCCACGGCTGATTACCGAATTCGGACGGTAACTCAGGTGCTGGAAAACATCGCTTTTCGTGCTGAGCTTGGTTGCGATACGGTGGTGTTGAAGGATTTTTCTCAGCTGCTGGCTATTCCGTTGCGGGATGGTTGTGACTTGATGGATGTGATCGGTCGGCGATTGCGGGCGCAGACGAAGGAGTGAATGAAAACGGGCGCTGAAGGCGCCCGTTTTTTATTTAGCTATAAAAAGATCTGAGATCTTTATTCTGTTGAGCTAGAACAGGATTTAGCCCCTAGCTTTGGCTGTTTCTTTCGAGCGCTTATCTAGCGTAATCCTCCACGCCGCCAGTCTCTCGATATCCACCTCCAATTCGTCAGGTTCAGGTATAGGGAGTCGTCCAACGTGCGTTGCCGCGTCATGTTCGAACTTGGAGCTCTTGGACATTCCGCTGTCTACCTCTCGATAATCATCATCGGTGACAACGACCAACTTGAGGCGCTGTGTCGATACTCCCTCGCCGAACCGTTGGACCGCTCCGTTCAACAGTACCTCCTCAACACACCTTTCCCAAGCAAGGCGCAAACGACCGTAGCAAGCAGCAGTCAAGCGACGATGTTCATCTTCATCCCCGCTCTTCTGCGCTCTGCGAACCTCCACCAGCTCTTGTCGGAGTCTTGCCAGCCGATCCTTGGTACCCACAACGTCGAATGGCAGATCCTGCGAGTGCACACCATATCCCTCTGCGGTACGGCGTATGTAGTTCTTTGTCAATTGGGCCCCAAGCTCTTCGACCTTCTGCTCCAAAATGCAAAGGAAGTAGATGTCGTGAGTGAAAACAATCACCTGCCGGGTGAGCGCTTCCAAAGCCAACCGCTCTGCAACTTCCCAGCGACGTCGGTGATCTAGCGATGACACTGGATCATCCAAGACTATTCCACCACGTCCTTTGCCAAGCTTGATCTCCGCAAGGAATGATGCAATGGCAATAGCACGCTGCTCCCCTTCACTGAGAATGGCTGCTGGAGTACCTCCGCCGGGCAATTGCAGGACCAGCTTAAATTGGGTTCTCCCCCCTGGAGACTCGGGCTTCATCACAATCTGAAGCTGATGCACCTTTAGGCGCTTGAGTTCGTCGTTGAGAGCGTCCGCCAGTTCCTGGCTGGCTGTTGTCCGCGAAAGATCAGTGGATTTTCTGGAAATGGCTCGAGTCTCAAAGCCATCGATGCACAATTGAAGCTTGCGACTGGCCTCATGCTTGGCAATCGCCTCTAAAACAGCGGCCTTGATCTCGCCCAGACGTATCCGTGCATCAAGCTCCCGCTTCTCCGCCGTCATCTGGGCCCGGACCTTCTCATCGGCCGTTGCCTCCAGCGCCTTGGCTTGATTCAGTAAACCTTCGATCACACCGGCCAAACCGGGGCATGGGTCGGTCGGTAATGCCAATATCTCTTCCCACTTAAGCTCACCCGCAGCTGCCTTCAAAATCGAAGTTTGACGGGTGCCCAGGCACGCCTGCATCGACGAACAGTCTGCTGCGAGCTCGGGGGCGATCTCGGTCAACTCTTCCACCAGACCATCACGAAACATTACATCGAGGGCAGCCTTTTGAACTGCTCTATAGGCCGTGGTGGCAGTGTCACGAGTATCCTTCGCATCCTTTTCGGCAGCCTGCTTGATAAAGGTGTCAAAGCGAACTAGGCGCGCAGCGCCTTCTTGACCAAGGCGGTTTTGGCAGAGAGGGCATGCAGAGTTTTCAGGAACCTCCGGAAACTCATGACCAGGATGACTCACTTGCGCGAAAACTCGGGCTGCATCAAACAGCGCCTTCCATTCTTCACCTCCGGTGCCAGCAAGTTGACCTGGGGTTTGTTTGAACTCTTTAGCAGCCAACTCTGCTGCAGTTTTTGCCGTTTTCGATTTATCAATAAGCTGTCTGAGCTGATCGACCGTCTTATCGTCAATCAATGCAATCGCTGCCGCCAAGCGATCCTTGAACCCCGAGAAGCGAGTTGCCTTTTGGCGCAACGCTTGTGCTTTTTGCTTCGGATCCGCTTCGGCGAGGGTTTGAGTCAAGAGCGCCAGTCGATCCAGCTCGGCTTGGCTGAGCGTGACCAAAGCCTCTATTTGCTCAGGGAGGGTCGTGCTCGGGATGCCGAGTAATGCGGTGGCGACCCGCGTTTGATCTTTCGTAAGCGCCGCATATGCGATGTCACTCGGAGCATTCGCCGCCTTCTCTTGGGTAGCACGTGCCTTAAGCTTGTTACATAAGCCGGCCAACCCTTCCAAGATATCCAGCCCGTATGGCGCGTAAGCGAAGTCACCATGGTTATCAATGTAGGCACGAGCGCAATGAGTATCGAAGATGGCAATGTCCGAAAGCGGCTCGGGTGCAACGGCACCGTATTGCCAAGGAAGATCGATAGCCACGCCGTCGATTACAGCTTCGAATACAGCTTGGGCGACGCCGCCAGTCTTGGGGTCAAGGTTGGCGTTTGGAAGAATCGGCTCACGCCGATCCCTCGCGCGGCACGCATGTTTGAATACCCTGGAGTAACCGGACTTTCCTGCGCCATTCTCCCCGTAAATAACGGTCAGGCCAGTCAAGGAGATGGGGACACTTCCCCCGTTAGCTAAGGCATTTACGTTCACAAGTTGCTTGATCGCAGCCAACTGCACAAGCCGTGCTGGATCAGCGGGCTGAGCTATCAGTGCGTCTTCAAGCTCCTTAGGATTTCGGCCCTCTGGGTCTGGGATCCCAGTTTCAGCTTTGGCTAATGCATAAAGGTCGTCAAGATCGGCGGCACTGAGCATACGGTCTTGGTAGAGGCGAGCAATTGCATCTTGCTGCCAAGCTGGCAGTCCCTTAGACCACGCGTGGATTTCCTGAATGATCGTCACCTACCTACTCCTTGACGTAGTACAGCCATACCCATGAATTAACCTAAAGTGGCAACTTGCCTTCAATATGTCTAGCAGACAAAATCGAATCAGGAAGAAGGTGGTTGTTTTCGAATAGACCATCCGCTTTTGGCTGTGGATTCAGCCGCTCGCCATCTCGCACCCTTTTCTCCAAACGCAAACCAACAGCGAACTCCTCCCCCCCCTGCTTTCCTTTCTACGCCTCGCCAGATCGGTTCTCACCATCAAACCGCACCCGCGCAGCCCGAAAACCCTCCGCATTCTCCACCAACCAACTCCACAACGGCACCATCCGCGCCAGAAAGCTCCGCCCCAACGGCGTCAGCTCATAATCCACCCTCGGCGGCACCTCGCCGTAATCAAAACGCACGATCAACCCGTCACGTTCCAGTTGCCGCAAACTGCGGGTCAGCATGCGTTGCGTAACCCCCTCCAAGCGCCTTCCAATTTCGGCGTGACGCAATTTCCCCGCGCAGCCCAGGGTATGAACGATGCCCAGCGACCAGCGATTGCCTGCATGGGTCAGCACTTCGCGCTTGAGTCCGTCGTCCTCGGCGCTGAGTGCATCGCACGCGGCTTGGGACTGGCGGATCACCTCTTCTTCACTCATTTCGTCATGCGGTATCACGCGTGTGCCTTCTTCTGAACGTTCGCCAAGGGTGACAGGATGGAAAAACAATCGTTGCTGATCATTCATTGGGAGTTGTCGATGCACCCGCTCAACCCTGCAAAAACCGAAAACATTCTGGTATTAGGTGCCGGCGAGCTTGGCATGGCGGTACTGCGCGAGCTGGCCGCTCGGCCAGAGGCTCGCGTTACGGTGATGCTGCGGCCATCGGCCATCGATACCACGTCGGCGCACAAACGCCAAACGCTCGAAGAACTGGACACGTTGGGTATCAAGGTGCTGCCGGGCGATGCGGTGAACGATTCTATCGAGCAGCTGGCTGCGCGGTTTAGTGGTTTCGATACGCTGGTCAGTTGCCTCGGTTTCGTCGCCGGTAGCGGGACGCAAGTCAAACTCGCCCGCGCTGCGTTGCAGTCGGAGGTAAAGCGGTATGTGCCGTGGCAGTTCGGTGTGGATTACGACGTGATCGGTCGGGGCAGCCCGCAAGATCTGTTTGACGAGCAGCTGGATGTGCGCCAATTGCTGCGCGCTCAATCGCGGCTGCAATGGCTGATCATTTCGACCGGCATGTTCACCAGTTTCCTGTTCGAGCCGGCGTTCGGCGTGGTCGATCTGGCGCAGAATACCGTCCGCGCCCTGGGCAGTTGGAACACCGCCGTGACGGTCACCACGCCGGAGGACATTGGCCGGCTGACCGCCGTTATCCTGTTCGATCCAGCGTTGGTGAATCAGGTTGTCTACGTGACCGGTGACACCCTCACCTACGGGCAATTGGCCGACACCGTCGACCGTTTGCTGAACCGCACGGTCGAGCGTGTCGAATGGACAGTGCCCGCGCTCATGGCCGATCTGGCCGCCGCCCCCGATGATCCGACGCGCAAGTACCGGGCGGTGTTTGCCGAGGGTAAAGGCGTCGCCTGGGACAAGGCGCAGAGTTACAACGCTGAACGGCAAATCGAAACCACCACCGTTGCAGAGTGGATCGAGCGGCATTTGCTTTGATCGCGCTGCTTTCTGGATGTCGCCATTCAATCCCGAGCATTCTTGTCATTTGCCAAGGCTTAGGGCAGGGTCGATATCACTGAGATCTCTGCCAAGGAGTCACCCCATGTCAAAGCTATATCCCAGTATCGATCCCGAAGGACTGATTGAGTACTCAGTGGTCTACACCGACCGCTCGCTCAACCACATGTCGCAGTCATTTCAAGGCGTGATGAAGAACATTTCCAGGACCCTGAAACAGGTCTACAACGCCCAGGCTGTTGCGGTGGTCCCGGGCAGCGGCACATTCGGCATGGAAGCGGTGGCGCGACAGTTTGCCACCAACCAGCAATGCCTGGTGATACGCAACGGCTGGTTCAGTTATCGCTGGAGCCAGATCCTTGAGATGGGCAACATCCCGGCGGCCACCACGGTGCTGAAAGCCCGACCGGTCGACACGGGTCGCCAGGCTGCCTACGCCCCGCCCCCTCTGGACGAAGTGCTGGCAGCCATTGCGGCACAGAAGCCGCAGATTGTCTTCGCCCCCCACGTTGAAACCTCATCAGGGATTATCCTGCCCGACGAGTACCTGCGGGCCGTCGGCGACGCCGTGCATGCAGTGGGTGGCCTGTTCGTGCTGGACTGCATCGCCTCAGGCGCGCTTTGGGTTGATATGCACAAATGCGCAGTCGATCTGCTGATCAGCGCACCGCAGAAAGGCTGGAGCGCCTCCCCTTGCTGCGCCCTGGTGATGTTCAGTTCGCTGGCCCTCGAGCGCATCGAGCAAACGCAAAGCAGCAGCTTCGCCTGCGACCTGAAAAAGTGGCTGCAGATCATGCAGGCCTACGAACAGGGCGGACATGCCTACCATGCGACCATGCCCAGCGATTCCCTGGCGCGGTTTAACGAAGTGATGAAAGAGACACAAGCCTACGGTTTCGACAAGGTCCGCGACGAACAACAGGCGCTGGGCGATCGGGTGCGCGCAATGTTGACCGGCAAAGGCATCAAAAGCGTGGCCGCACCCGGCTTTCAGGCCCCTGGCGTAGTGGTGAGCTACACCGACGATGCCGACATCAAGAGCGGTAAGAAATTTGCCAACCACGGGCTACAGATCGCCGCCGGAGTGCCGTTGCAATGCGACGAGCCGGCCGACTTCCAGACCTTCCGCATCGGTCTGTTCGGACTCGAAAAGCTGCACAATATCGAGCGCACGGTCAGTACCCTCGAGCAGGCACTGGACGAGGTGATGGTTAACTGAGCCGGTAGAAATCGCCCCTCAGCAGACGGTCGTGACCGTCTGCTGAGGGTCGACTACGGCCCTTCGTCACGGGCAGCAAGCGGCCAGAAGCGGTCGCTCGGCAGGTCCTGATTTTTGGATGGGCAAGTGATACACATCTGGTATTGCCCAACGAACATCAGTAAGCGTACGAGGAATACGCCTTGTGCAGGGTATGCGCGCGGTGAAGGCCGTACTCAAGTTAGTGCCGTAGGCCAGTGGCTTGGACGTTAGCCCTATGAGACCAATGGCGTGCACTAGAACTGGAGATTGCTAGATCGCGTTAGCCAGACGGCTTGCCTTGAAGGGAATGGCGTTCAAGCAGCCATTCGGTGAAGGAATTGAGTGCTGCCGAGAATTTAGCCGCACGCGAACTCTATTTATTCCGTTACCCAATTTAGCGCGCGACTTAGGCACGCCACGGTGGAAGAGCTCCTTCGAAAAGTGAAAAGGCTCGACTCAGAAAACTGTTGAAGCGAGTGGCATCACGTCGCAGCCCTGCCTGTTGACCACCAATCAGGCACAGATGAGCCACCCGACCAATCACTTCTGCTTCGCCTGGCAAAGGGACCAAGCGCCGGCACGTCCGTATCGCGAAGTCTAGTCGTCTTGTGTCAACACGCTGCTGAAACTCGCCTACCAACGGATCGTGCAGCGACCAGGCGCGGATGGAAACTTCCCGTCCAGGTTGTTTTTCAGCGGCAATACTCAAGTAGCGTTTCAAGATTTCGCCCGCGCTACGACCCTGCGCCGCATAAGCGAGCATGCGCTCCGTGTAGTCTTCTTCCCAAGCGGCCAGCAAGGTGCGGACAAAGTCTTCGCGATTACGGAAATGGTGATAGAACGATCCGCGGGTCACATTCAATCTGCGCGATAGACTCTCGGCCGAAACACCACTATGTCCTATTTGGTCGAGGGCCTCAAAACCAGCCGCGATCCAATGGTTGCGAGTTAATTTTCCCACCCGTTATTTCGCTCCATATTTAGCGCCATACAGACTGTGTATGGTGCGCAACCGATTGATACGCTGCGAACACCAGCAAAGATAGCCGTTGCGTTTTGCACGCTAGCACTTTTCATGGAGCTCGCCTTGAAGAAAATCGTTCTGGTTGCTTTCGACCAATTCACTGATATCGACCTATTCCTGATGTGGGACATTTTGGGCCGCAACACTGAGGACTGGTACGTCCGGATATTGGGTTCTAGCGCTATCGTGCGATCGGCGCACGGCCTGCCTGTTTCGGTGCACGGTCCGCTTTCAGAGGCCAATAGTGCCGACGCGGTATTGTTTGTCAGCGGCAAGGAAGGGATACCCGCTGCACTTGCCGCCCCAGATTTCCTGCCGTCGTTTGAACTTGACTCCAGACGCCAGCGAATCGGCTCGATATGCGCCGGAGCTTTCATTCTCAAACGGCTTGGGCTGCTCAGCGGCCAAGCAACTACACACCCGGATGCACGATCGAGCTTGCAAGCTCTGGGACTTGACCCCGTGGACCAGCCTCTTGTATGCCAGGGGAATGTTGCAACTGCTGGTGGATGCCTTTCGGCGCTCTATCTGGTGGGATGGCTGGTTGAATCCTGGTTCGATGTCGGCAAGCGCCGAGCGACGTTGCTCCCTGTTTTGCCAGCTGGGCAGCAAGAGCTCTATGATGCCTTGATCGGGCTCAGTATCCGACAAGGAGCGTTATACGACAAACCATCGAAACAAGAAACGCGACATGGCATGTCATCTAATTGGTAGTTGGAACTCAGGAGAGATCCCCGATGCCCCGAGACTTTGAGCTCATTATGTCCGTGCCAGTCCCCCCGAGGTCCGGCATCACCCACCTTTACAAGTCGATGAACCTGGCGGACGCTTTTGCGATTCGGCTCCCGGCGGGCACCTCCCGCAATCCAGATTTGCTAGCTCGATTCATCCTTTCCCACCAGCCATCCTGGATCGGATGGCTCATGAAAGTCCGAGACACTATCGTTACCTGTTTTGGTATCAAGACAGCCAAACATTTGGCAACACTTGCGAATCGGATTCAAATCTTCAAGGTCTACAGCTCGAACCAGACTGAAATCGTGTTGGGAGAGGACGACAAGCACCTCGACTTCCGGATATCGATCCTGTGTTCTGGAGAGGTAGATCCAGAAGGCAGTCGCCAACTCGTTTTTTCAACCGTGGTCCAGTGCCACAACCGTCTAGGCCGGGCCTACATATTCGTTATTGCCCCATTTCACCGCTTGGTTGTTAAGGCTAGCCTCCTGCGTGCAGCGCGCATCGGTTGGCCTCTGGCTACCGGCCCCCAAGGCTGAGAGCCGTTTCTGATCCATTGGGCACGAGATCGCGTCACTTTGACGGTGCCACGCGAGTGCTGGATTTCAACGCAGATGTTCGATGAAGGAGCCAGGTGATTTCAGGGGCAGACCACATTTTCTAAATGTGGTCTGCCCCATAATGACCTTTTCTGCCTTTCGCCACCGGTAGCTATGGGTCCAGGCTGTGTGAAAACGTTTTAGAGCACGTTCGGCAGTCAGAACCGGAACGAAAATGCCGGGTGCTGCTGTGTTACGGGGGAGCGTTGGGGAACGCGATTATCAACGCTTAGAACTACGCCAAGGACAAAAACCTTATTATGATTTTTGTCATGATAATCGCCGCATGCAGAACTATTGCGATTCAGCTGTAAAACGCGCAAGAAGCCGGTTCAAACAATCAACTTCCGCATTGCTGTTCTCGCCTTCAGCTCTTAAGATCAGACCGTCAATATCACTTTCATCACAGGCTGTGGCATTCTTGTACAGCGCAAGCCTCTGCGCAAACATCTCCTCAGCTCTCCTGTCTTCATCCTTGCGGAACTCCTCTAGAATCTGGGCGCTTCTTTGGGGGCCAGCTTTACGGCTGGCAGCGGTAATTACTTTTGAGATCAATTCAGCTTGGGTTCTTTCTATTCCCGCAACCGAGTCAAAATACTCCGTGGCACCAGAGTTTATGAGTTGCACTTGAGAAGCAAGATGAAGCAAAAAAGGTGGTACTGCGCTGATGCTCGGGCTTACTATTTCTATAGATCGTTTTGACGAAAACGTTAGCCAGCCTTTCAGAACTTCGTTCACATGATGATCACCGAAGCCATAGCCTACGCAAACTAACTTACTGACAAAATTTATGTTCGCCTTGAAGTGGTTAAGCATTGTTTTAGGTAAAACCTGAGAAGCGTTTTCCTGGAATTTATGGGCTCCCGAAAGTAGGCTCCGACGTAGAAACTGCATTACCCCCTCTGAATCCTCGTAAGCGATCTCATTGAGGGCTTTCAGCTTGCCGCCAGGAGCAGAGGGTTCAACGTACACAAGTTCCTCATTTGCGGCCTTTAAGACTGATATCACCGCCTCTGGTGTTTCTCCATCAGGTACCAGCTTCAGCAAATCATGACCATCATTAAAGGTAAATAAGTCAAGCGCACCATGGAGCTTAAGCAAATATATTCCCTTTTTAGCCGGATTGGGAAAGTTCATCGCGCCATGATCGAGCGTCTCTTTTTCTATAGCTTCCACATTCATGTAACCAACAATCTCCCCTGCGGAGTTACGACGGGGCAACCTTATATCGCTTGAATTAAGCCCAGAAAATAGTGGGATAGAAAATTTCTTCGCAATCATTTCAATGATCGAATCGTGATTAAGCGAAAATATCCAAAGCGGCTCGTTTTTTTGATACAGGTGAAAAACCCCCCTATACAATTCCAAGCGATTAATAATAAATTCTGCGCCACCACAATGCTTCAAGTAAAGCTTGTAATAGATAATCTCAACAAGCCAGGCATATATAGAATGGTAGTGGGAAGACAAGGAGCGCTCTCTTCGGGCCTGGACCTCTAGATACCCTAGGATACTTTCATAATGCAGATCATCTCTTGAAAATACGCTAATAAAGTCATCAATGACCTCATCAGGATGACCACTACCCTGTGCTCTCCAACCGATATTGAAAGATTTTAATTTTTCAATAGTTAGCCAGTTTTTTAGTTCCGCTGTAAGCTCCCAAACCAGCGGCATACCAACATCATATGAAGCTCCCGCCCCGATAAACAAACCCGTCAAGTTGCGATCCATCATCCCTCCTAAGTACGCAGGTCATAGCCAGCCCTCTCGGTTCGGGGCATGTGGAGCCAGTTTCCCGTATCGAGGTATAGCTGCCGAGTAGCGTTTTCGGGTATACCCAAAAAGAGCCGCAATCAGTATCAGCACGGCACCGATAATATTCCCGAGCATGTTTCCCATCACGGCTACCTTGAATACCTAACGTGGAAGTGAGGGGCGGTACGCGGCTTCATCGTGCAGCATCCCCTCGACTGTAGGGTTATAGGGCTCGTCTGTCTCAGCATAGAATACTCATCGCCAGCGCATAACCGTGGCGTTTGACAACGACACCAAGAAACCCCGCGATTACGTTTGCTAACGTGCCGACGAGAAACGTCATGAGAAGGTGTGACGCCCAGCTACGACGGGCGATTAAGAAACCGATGGGGTCGACACCAAGGATGTCTTTCGGTACAGAGACGACGTTTGTCCAAGCATTCCACTTTGATGCGACCTTGAAGGCAAGCCAACCAGCCACTACAACATCAGCATTTGCCAAGAAAGCGCAGAAGAACAGAAAACGCTCTAAATAGCCCAGCACACTGCCGCCTTCGTTCCCAGACACCACCCTCGCCCATTCGCTGGCTAGAGCGCTGCTTGGCGGTGGCAGAGACATTGACTTCGTCGCATGCGTCAACAACGGTTTGACCATCAGGCCGAGCAAGAACGTGACAAGAAGGCCGGCTAGGATTTGGACGAGATAGGCAAGTGGTGACATTGCTGACGAGCCCTAATGTTTGAGTTTAGCGGTTGCCAAACGCAGTCCGTCGCACCGAAGGGTTAGGTCTCCGGACCCTGACTAGGCCAGGCATTGTGACATTGGCTGCCACTGAAGAATGTTATACGCCATGGACGGATAGCCCTATCTGCTCAATCAGTTCCGGCAACAGACTCAGCATAGCTATTCAATCGCCATCGCTCTGCCCACCGGCAGCTTTTGGCCGATCTCTGCCTTTCACGACAGACCGATTTCGCCCCATAGCTGCCGGTAATTTGTGTCTAAAAAATCAGGGCAATTCAATCCCCAAGTTTCTGACGGTGCTTTCAATGTTGGCGCTGATACGGTTTTGATCCTGGCTACCGGAAATCGTTGACCTACCTGAATGCTCGGTAATCGAGGGTCTTATGCGTGTCTTCATAGAGACCGCCTAAGGGTCAGCTGAAGTCAGCAGCTTGGGTCAAAACCACATCAGCACCAACAGCCGGCTGCGATAGTGGCGGCTTTTTTTCTTCAGTCATCCGCTTCTCCCTTGATGGCCAAAACGCTGCAAGGCACCTGATACAGAACATGCTCCGTGGTACTGCCAACCAGCTTGTCCACCCCTTTGTGATGGGTATTTCCCATTACGAAGACATCCGCTCGAGTGTGAGTGGCAAAGTCGGTCATTGCTTTGGTTGGCGGTCCTGCAATGAAGTGTTGTCGCTCAGGTGGCACGCCGTGGCGTCCAGCCAAGGCAATGAAGCACTTTTCGAGTGACCGGCGCACGTCGCTGCTGAAGCCTGGCATCGTCACGGCGCCAGCACCTGCATCAGAGAAATGTGTGTGTGTCAGTTCATAGGCATACAGCATGTGCAATTCAGCATCACATTGCGTCGCCAATTCGTTCGCAGCCTGAATGACGCTGTCGTTGATTCCGCTGATCTGACCCTCTGGATGCGATGGGTCAACCGCTGCCACAATCACCCGAGGAAGCGGACACCTGACTTCGCTGACCAGATGTATGGGGGTCGGACATTCGCGCAACAACTGCCAATCCAAAGGCGTGACGAATACGCGTTTGAGCGCTGATTCATGATGTACGTCCTTGATAGTCAGGTCCGGCTGCATTTCAGCCACATGCTTAAGGATCTCTTGCAGCGGGTCACGGGTCAATGCAACTTCGGTGGTCACATTGATGCCCTTCCTGCGTATGAGTTCGGCCTCATCCTTCAACCACTGCAGGTTCTCCTGCCGGCAACTCTCACGAAGTTGTTCACTGTTGCTCATTAACCGCATAAGGTCGAAGTCTTCGATGAACACCGCGATATGCAGCGCTGCGCCTGTAGCGTCGGCCAATGCGATTGCCCGCTCCATCGCCGGCGAGTGACGCATGGTCGGACCTGCGATCAGAAAGAGTCGTTGATACCGCCTCATGTGACACCTCCAAACGTTCTGGGTTATTCGCTAGCGCCCCCAGCACTTTCGCTTGTCCCACCATTGGCGATCTTTTATCGCCTCAACTACCTGGATCGACACTATCAATATACGCCTGCATCACCGGCTTACCAGTTGCCAAGCCTGTCGAAGGATGTAGCAGACCTTTTCATCACGATCGAGCAGGAGGCGGGGTGCTGGAACCGCGCCATGCCACCCACCTTGAGCACCTAGCAGAACCAATGCGATTGCCGGTAGTTGAACGCCTGAATCAACACTTCGTAAAAAACGAACTATTCGCAATGAATAAATGATTTTTGTTGATGTAACAGGCTCGTTAGCATGACTCCTCCAGCCTATTGCTGCTTCATGCGGAGACAGTAAATGACCGCCATCAGCGTCGGCCAATCCTGGATGTGGGCCGCCTTCATTATGTTCGTCCTTGCCATGCTGGCGCTCGATCTGTTCGTCTTCGGCGGGCGCAAAGCACATCGTGTTTCGGTCCGCGAAGCGCTGGCCTGGGTCACCGCCTGGGTCAGCCTGGCACTGGTCTTCGCCGCTCTGCTCTGGTGGTATCTGCACAGCCATGTCGGTGCCGAAGTGGCCCAGCGTACAACGCTCGAATTTCTCACCGGCTACCTGATCGAACAGTCGCTGTCGATCGACAACATGTTCGTTTTCGTGATGATCTTCGGCTACTTCGCCGTGCCGCCAGAGTTGCAGCGCCGCGTCCTGCTCTATGGCGTGTTCGGAGCCATCATCATGCGCGCCGGTATGATTTTCGCCGGTGTGTGGCTGGTGCAGGAGTTTGCCTGGCTACTCTATGTCTTTGGTGCTTTCCTCGTCATCACCGGCATCAAGATGCTGATCTTCGCCAACCAGCAGCCAGACCTCGAAAAGAACCCTTTGCTGCGTTGGCTGCGTAGCCATCTTCGCATCACCGATGGCTTTCATGGCGAGCGCTTCTTCGTGCGCCAGAACGGCCTGCGCTGGGCGACTCCGATGTTCCTGGTGCTGGTACTGATCGAGGCCAGCGACCTGGTCTTCGCGGTCGATAGCATCCCGGCTATCTTCGCCGTCACCACCGACCCCTTCATCGTGTTCACCTCCAACATCTTCGCCATCATGGGCCTGCGCGCACTGTATTTTCTGCTTGCCGACATGGCCTACCGCTTCCACTTGCTCAAATATGGCCTGGCCATCGTACTGGTGTTCATCGGCGGCAAGATGCTGGTCGCGCCGTGGTGGCACATGCCGATCCAATGGTCGCTGACCACAGTCGGCGGCATCATATTGATTTCGGTACTGTTGAGCCTGACTTTGACGAAGAGCAAAACACGGGTTACGGGAGAACAATGATGAATCAGAGATGTTGGCGCTGATGCAGTTTTGATTTCGATTGCATTGCCTCATCAGGGATTTAGTGAATGACTGTTTTGGCCGGAAACAGTCAGTCGGTCGAATTTAAATTGCCCTCCCCGACAGCCACCCATTGGCCAATAACGGTTGCTTGCAAGAATGCTTCATCAAGGTGTCAAAGACCTGACCTGAACGATAGGGGTCGACGTTTTTTCAGGTGAAGTCAGTTCGACGCATTACGAGGATCATCATGGCTATCGATATACACAAGACCAAGCGGACCCGTTCCGTAGACTTGTGAGATGTACTCGCCTGATTTGGCCCAGTGAAAGTGTGGCGTATTGGCCGGAAGTATCACTACGCTGCCTGGACCGTAAGCAACCAGCTTGGCCGGATCAAAAACCTTACCGAAGCCAATATAGAAAACACCGGACATGACGGTATAGATACGGTCCTCAGGATGTGTATGGGGCATTAATTTTGTGCCATTCGGCACTTTGACTCTCACCACGTAGGGTGCTGGCTTACTCGGGTCGCCGGCCAACACAGCAAGTTTCACTTCTTTGGGGAAGGCTGGAAAGCTGCGCCACTCGACGTCTTCATTATGTAAATCACCGACTTTATCGAGCGGCAATGGTTGTGCCTGGACGAACGGCATTGTGGCGCTGGTGACAATCAGTGCAGCCAGGCAAGCAGTTTTCATCATGTTCTTGATCATGAAAGGCGCCTTG
>NZ_BDAG01000069.1 GCF_002091715.1 Pseudomonas migulae NBRC 103157
GGGGGGGGCGCGGTGTTACAGGAGTTCAAAACTCTGCTGCGTCACATCCTGGGAATCGAGGCCGATCTGCACGTTGAACTTGCCTGGCTCCGCCGCGTACTTGAGCTGGGCATTGAAGAACTTCAGGTCATCTTCGGTGATGGTGAAGTGCACGACTTTCTGTTCGCCGGCCTTGAGCATGATTTTCTGGAAGTTCTTCAATTCCTTCAGCGGCCGGATCATCGAGCCGGTCACGTCCTGGATGTACAACTGCACCACGGTTTCGCCGTCACGCTTGCCGGTGTTTTTCACCGTGACGCTGGCGTCGAGCTTGCCGGTCTTGTTCAGCGTGGTCGAGGACAACGCCATGTCGGTCAGGCTGAAATCGGTGTAGCTCAGACCGAAGCCGAACGGGAACAGGGGGCCGGTGGTGTCATCGAAGTACTGCGAGGTGTAGTTGCCCGGTTTGCCCGGCGTGAACGGCCGGCCAATGCTCAGGTGGTTGTAGTAGGTCGGAATCTGGCCCACCGAACGCGGGAAGGTGATCGGCAGTTTGCCCGACGGGTTGTAGTCGCCGAACAGCACGTCGGCGATGGCGTTGCCGCCTTCGGTGCCGCTGAACCAGGTTTCCAGAATCGCGTCGGCCTGTTCCTTCTCCTGGAGAATCGACAGTGGTCGACCGTTCATCAGCACCAGCACCAGCGGTTTGCCGGTGGCTTTCAAGGCGCGGATCAGCTCACGCTGGTTTTCCGGGATGTTCAGGTCAGTGCGGCTCGACGATTCGTGGGACATGCCACGGGACTCGCCCACCGCGGCCACCACCACATCGGCATCCTTGGCGGCCTTCACCGCTTCGTCGATCAGCACTTGCGCCGAACGCGGATCGTCCACCACTTCCGGGGCGTCGAAGTTAAGGAAATTCAGGTAATCCAGCACCTTCTTGTCGCTGGTGATGTTGGCGCCACGGGCGTAGATCAGCGTCGATTGCGCGCCGAGTGCGCTGGTCATGCCGTCGAACAGCGTCACCGATTGCGCAGGTCTGCCGGCGGCGGCCCAACTGCCCATCATGTCGATCGGTGCCTTGGCCAATGGGCCGACCAGCATGATCTTCGCGGTTTTCTTCAGCGGCAGGGTTTCGCCCTGGTTCTTCAGCAACACCAGGCTGCGGCGCGCAACGTCGCGGGCTTCGGCGCGGTGCAGGCGGCTCTCGGCGTAAGTGTCGGCCGGATCATCTTCAGCCTTGCCGATGCGCAGGTAGGGGTCCTTGAACAGGCCCATGTCGTACTTGGCGCCGAGCACTTCGCGCACGGCATTGTCGATGTCGCTTTGCTCGATTTCGCCGGCCTTCAGCAGACCGGGCAGTTCTTTGCCGTACAGGGTGTCGTTCATGCTCATGTCGATGCCGGCCTTGATCGCCAGCTTCGCGGCTTCGCGACCATCAGCGGCAACGCCGTGCTTGATCAGCTCGAAAATCGCCCCGTGGTCGCTGACCGCCAGGCCTTTGAAGCCCCATTCCTTGCGCAGCAGGTCATTCATCAGCCAGGTGTTGGCCGTGGCCGGCACGCCGTTGATCGAGTTCAACGCAACCATGACGCCGCCAGCACCGGCGTCAATCGCGGCGCGGTACGGCGGCAGGTAGTCCTGGTACATCTTGACCGGGCTCATGTCGACGACGTTGTAGTCGCGACCGCCCTCGACCGCGCCGTACAAGGCAAAGTGCTTGACGCTGGCCATGATGCTGTCGGCCGCGTTCGCGCCAGTCCCCTGGAAAGCCTTGACCATCACGCCGGCGATGCGCGACACCAGATAGGTGTCTTCGCCGAAACCTTCGGAGGTGCGGCCCCAACGCGGGTCGCGGGAGATGTCGACCATCGGCGCGAAGGTGATGTCCAGGCTGTCTGCTGCGGCTTCCTTGGCGGCGATGCGCCCGGACAGGCCAATGGCGTCCATGTCCCAGCTCGACGCCAGCGCAATCGGGATCGGGAAAATGGTGCGGTGGCCGTGGATCACGTCATAGGCGAAGAACATCGGGATCTTCAACCGGCTGCGCATCGCCGCGTCCTGCATCGGACGGTTTTCCGGGCGAGTGATCGAGTTGAACGTACCGCCGATGTTACCGGCGGCGATTTCCTTGCGGATCAGCTCCCGGGGCATTTCCGGGCCGATGCTGATCAGGCGCAACTGGCCGATCTTTTCATCGAGGGTCATCTGCTTCATCAGGTTGCTGATGAAAGCGTCCTTGTTCTCCAGAGGTGCGGGCGTCGTGGCGGCCAATACGGTATGACTGGCCAGGCTGACGAACAGGCCCAGCAAACACAGCTTCTTCATGAATGGTTTTCTCTAAAGCCTAAACGGCAGTGAATACGCGCCGGTCAGCCAAAATTTAGGGAGCGACTATTGTTGTTCAGGTAAATGCAGCACACTTCTGCGTGTTTTTTGCGCTGGGGCATCTTTTAGCCCATTGGCTCGATGCAATCCAGTGGCGGCGGCAGATTATGCCCCAAGAGGCGGTCCAGAAGGTCGCTGGTTGTTTTTCAACGGAATTGAAGGGAGCGTCAAACCAGATGAATGTACGACACCACACTCGGTCGAGCCTGCACGTCGCAGCCTTGATGTTGCTGACCACGTTGCTGGCCGGTTGCGGCATCAACAATATTCCGACCCTTGACGAACAGGCCAAGGCAGCCTGGGGCCAGGTGCAGAACCAGTACCAGCGCCGCGCCGACCTGATCCCCAATCTGGTGGAAACCGTCAAGGGCTATGCCAAACACGAAGAAGAAACCCTGACCGCGGTGATCGAAGCGCGGGCCAAGGCCACTTCGATCCAGGTGGATGCCAACACCCTCGACGATCCCGAGAAGCTCAAACAGTTCCAGCAAGCGCAGGATCAACTGACCGGTGCCTTGAGCCGTTTGATGGTGGTCTCTGAGCGCTATCCGGACCTCAAGGCCAACCAGAATTTCCTGGCGTTGCAATCGCAGCTGGAAGGCACCGAGAATCGCATCGCGGTGGCGCGTCGTGATTTCATCCTCGCGGTGCAGAAGTACAACACCGAAATCCGTACTTTCCCGGGGCGCTTGTGGCACACCGTGATGTACAGCGATCTGCCGATCCGTGAAACCTTCGAAGCTACCAGCCCCGGCGCCGAAAAAGCGCCTGAAGTGAAGTTCTGATCACCCTGTAGGAACAAACGTGTTGATGCTGGTACACGGATGAGGTTGCCAATGCGCGTGTTGAAAGTGGGCCTGGTGCTGTTGCTCTGGGTGTTTGCCCTGACAGCCCGGGCCGAGCTGAAATTTCCGGAGCTGACCGGGCGGGTGGTGGATAACGCCCAAATGATCGAACCCTCGGTGCGCGAGCAGTTGACGCAACAGCTCAATGCCCATGAAAAAGCCACCGGTGAACAATTGGTGGTCGTGACGTTGCCGGACCTGCAGGGCACCGACATTGCAGACTTCGGCTATCAGCTCGGTCGCTACTGGGGCATCGGGCAGAAGGACAAGAACAACGGCGCGCTGTTGATCGTCGCTCGCGATGAGCGCAGGTTGCGGATCGAAGTCGGTTATGGCCTGGAAGATCGCCTGACCGATGCGCAGAGTTCGGTGATCATCAACCAGGTGATCACTCCGGCGTTCAAGACCGGCAACTTCAGCAAGGGCATCAGCGACGGGGTCGCGGCGATGCTGGTGGTGTTGGGCGGCAGTCCGCTGGATGAACCGTCGACGGTGTACGACTCCGGCGGCAATCAGGAGAGTGACTTCGTTTCGCGGCATCCCGGGGTGTTTGTGTTCCTGGTGTTGCTGTTCATCCTGACGATATTTGTGTTGCAGATGTTCGGGATTCTGCCGGCGGGCCGAGGTGGCTCGGGTGGTTCCAGTGGCGGTTTTGGCGGCGGTGGTTTTGGTGGCGGCGGTGGAGGTGGTGGCTTCAGCGGCGGCGGGGGCAGTTTCGGGGGCGGCGGTTCTTCGGGCGGCTGGTGAACACCCTTCAGATAATAACAATGGCGAGCGGGCACTTTTAGACATGGCACTACTGACTGAACACGAACAACGCAAAGTTGCCGAGGCAATCGCCCGGGTCGAACGCGACACCGACGCCGAACTGGTGACCGTGCTCGCAGCCCGCGCCGACGACTATGCGTACATCCCGCTGCTGTGGGCCAGTTTGCTGGCGCTGGTGGTGCCGGGTGTCGTGCATTACCTGACTGGCTGGCTGACCATGCACAGCTTGTTGCTGGTGCAATGGGGCACTTTCATCGTGTTGTGCCTGGTGTTCCGCATTCCCAAAGTCACCACGCACCTGATCCCGCGCTCGGTGCGTCACTGGCGCGCCTCGAACCTGGCGCGTCGGCAGTTTCTGGAGCAGAACCTGCACCACACCGTGGGCAGCACCGGCATGCTGATTTTCGTCTGCGAGGCCGAGCGTTATGTGGAAATTCTGGTGGACGAAGGGATTTCCAAGCGGCTGGACAACAAGAACTGGGACGCGATTGTTGCGGCGTTCACCCAGCAGGTGAAACAGGGGCAGACGTTGCAGGGGTTTGTGACGTGTGTTGAAGCGTGCGGCGAGTTGCTCAAGGTGCACGTGCCGGTAACGCACGTGAGGAATGAATTGCCGAATCGGTTGGTGGTGCTGGGCTGATTCAACCTTCTGGAGTTGATACACCTTCTGTGGGTGAGAGGGCTTTTGTGGCGAGGGGACTTGTCCCCGTTCGGCTGCGAAGCAGTCGCATATCCAGTTTGCACGGTGTAACTGAAAGAATGCAGGGGGCCGCTTCGCGACCCAACGGGGACAAGTCCCTTCGCCACAGAGAACCTGGCTTGCCTGAGGGTTCGCACCTATCGGTAAACACAGAGAGCTCGGCTTGCCTGAGGATTTGCACCGTTCGGTAAATAACTGCGTGTCCCGAACGGCCATCCCCCCTAAAATACCCGCCATTCCCGATTCGCTCCGCCCGAGGCCGTTTTTTTCATGTCCGTCACCGCCACTCCCGCCAGCCTCGCGCCGGATCACCACGCCCAGTTCATCGACCTGCTGCAAACCAGCCTCGACGCCAACGCCTTCATCAAGCTGGTGCTGGCCAAGTACGTTGGCACCGAAGCGGATCTGCAGCGGCTGATCATCAAGCAACTGACCGTCAAGGATCAGCCTTGCCTGTCCTTCGTCTACCGCTACAAGACCCGCGACATCACCAAGAACCTGCCGCTGGCCGAGGGCGTGGCGACCATCGCCGCGTTGTTGCCGGCCTCGTTCAAGAATGCGCATTTGTTGTCGCTGACCGATGAAGCCCAGCTCGAATACAGCAAAAAGGGCAAGTCTTCGCTGTTCAAGAGCAAACCTCAGCAATTGCGTGAGGTACCGTCCGCGGAGCACAACCGTGAGAAGAATCGCTTTCTCGACCTGAGTCGTCCGTTCCTCGCCGACCTTGGTGTGACGAACAGCAAGCACGAGCTGATCCCGGCGATGTCGCGCAAGTGGAAGCAGATCAACAAGTTCATCGAGGTTTTCAGCCATGCGCTGACCACTTCGCCGCTGGCGCTGGACAAACCGGTGCGGGTCGCGGATTTCGGTTCGGGCAAGGGCTACCTGACGTTCGCGATCCACGATTACCTGCGCAATACCTTGAACGCCGAAGGCGAAGTGACCGGCGTCGAGCTGCGTGAAGACATGGTCACCCTGTGCAACGCCGCTGCCGCGAAGCTGGAACATCCGGGCCTGGTGTTCAAGTGCGGTGACGTGCGCAGCGTGGCGCCGAGCGAGCTGGACGTGATGATCGCGCTGCACGCCTGCGACATTGCCACGGACTATGCGATCCACACCGGCATTCGTTCCGGCGCCTCGATCATCATGTGCTCGCCGTGCTGCCACAAGCAGATCCGCCTGCAAATCCAGAGCCCGGCGCTGCTCAAGCCGATGCTGCAATACGGTCTGCATCTGGGGCAGCAAGCGGAAATGGTCACCGACAGTTTGCGTGCGTTGTTCCTTGAAGCCTGCGGTTATGAAACCAAGGTGTTCGAGTTCATCTCACTGGACCACACCAACAAGAACAAGATGATCCTGGCGGTCAAACGTGCCGAGCCGGTGGACCCGGCTCAGTTGTTGGTGAAGATTCAGGAGCTGAAGGATTTCTATCAGATTACCGAGCACTGCCTCGAAACCCTGCTCCGAGCCGACAATTACCTGTAGGAGCCGGCTTGCTGGCGATGGCATCACCGCGGTCGGTCAGATGCACCGCGGTGACGCCATCGCCAGCAAGCCGGCTCCTACAGAGTGATGCAGTGGCAATGGGTTCGGGATTGACCAAGGTCATGCCGTTGCAATGCGGGCCGGTTTGACCGCGGTTTTGCGGCCCAGCATCACCGTCACAATCACCCCGGCAGCAAACAGCCAGGTGATCGGCTCGATATGTTCACCAAAGAACAACGCCGAGAACGCGATGGTGAAGAAGATCTGCAACAGCTGGATCTGACTGACCCGGGCGATGCCGCCCATCGCCAAGCCGGCGTACCAGGCAAAGAATCCAATGAACTGCGAGAACAGCGAGACGTAACCAAACGCCCACCAGGTCTTGGCCGAAATCTCGCCCTGATGTTGCAGTGCCAGGTACAACACGGGCCCGATCAACAGCGGCGTCGACAGCACCAGCGCCCAGCAGATCACCTGCCAGCCGCCCATCTCCTTGGCCAGGCGACCGCCCTCGGCATAACCCAGGCCGCCCACGGCAATCGCGCCGAGCATCAGCAAATCACCGGCCTGAATGCTGCCGGCGCCGCTGATCAGCGCGTAACCCAGCACCAGCGCACTGCCCAGCGCGGCACAGGCCCAGAAGGCTTTCGACGGTCGTTCGTGGGACAACCATGCGGCGTACAACGCCACGCAAAGCGGTTGCAGGCCGTTGACCAAAGCGCCGTGGGACGCGGGCAAGGTCTGCATCGCCCAAGCAGATAAAACCGGGAAGCCGAGGATCACCCCGGCGATCACCAGCGTCAGGCC
Source organism: Pseudomonas migulae NBRC 103157 (assembly GCF_002091715.1). Classification (GTDB taxonomy): domain Bacteria; phylum Pseudomonadota; class Gammaproteobacteria; order Pseudomonadales; family Pseudomonadaceae; genus Aquipseudomonas; species Aquipseudomonas migulae_A. The sequence goes on from NZ_BDAG01000069.1 coordinate 6,973, forward strand.
TTTGATCTGTTTCCAGGTCGGCCATTTTTCCCGGCGCCACAGCAACAATATCGCCGCCGGAATCGCCGCGAACAGCGCACGGCCCAAGCCGTTGAGCAGCGGATGGAGTTCCTGCACGACAATTCGTGTGAAGGGCAGGGTGAGGCTGAAGATGACGACGCCGAGCAGGCCGAGGGCCATGCCGGTGTTTTCGCGGGTGGACATGATGGGGGACCGGAATCGAGGATGATGGGAAAGTGTCTTCATCTAGCCATAAAGCAGGCAGGCTGCGGTGCTACAGCTAAGCGCAGAGTTATCCGTACAGTTGCGAGTAATGCTCGCAACGTAGGAGTTGCCGAAGGCTGCGATCTTTTCATCCGCCGCGCCACAAATCCGATGTGCTCCATTCCAGGATCAAAAGATCGTCCGAACGCGGCCCGAGCCTTCGGCAGCTCCTACAGTTAATCGGCGTAGTAGTCCGGTATTACCTGTCACGCAGATTAAGGACTACCTTGAATACTCTTACGTATTTCCCAGAGGAGTCCTCCCCATGGCTGCCAAGAAAATCCTGATGCTGGTCGGCGATTACGTCGAAGACTATGAAGTGATGGTGCCGTTCCAGGCACTGCTGATGGTCGGTCACACGGTGCATGCCGTCTGCCCGGACAAATCCGCTGGCCAGACCGTGCGCACGGCGATCCATGACTTCGAAGGCGACCAGACCTACAGTGAAAAACCCGGCCACCTGTTTGCCCTGAACTTCGATTTCGCCAAGGTTGCCGAAGCCGACTACGACGCACTGTTGATCCCCGGTGGTCGGGCGCCGGAGTACCTGCGCCTGAACGAAAAAGTCCTGGACCTGGTGCGCGCCTTCGACAAGGCCGGCAAGCCGATCGCCGCCGTGTGTCACGGTGCGCAATTGCTGGCAGCGGCAGGCGTTCTTGAAGGCCGCGAGTGCAGCGCTTATCCGGCCTGCGCGCCGGAAGTGCGCCTGGCGGGCGGCACGTTCATCGATATCCCGGTGACGCAAGGTCACGTTCAAGGCAATCTGGCCACTGCTCCGGCCTGGCCGGCCCACCCGAGCTGGCTCGCCGGTTTCCTCGGCTTGCTGGGCACCAAAATCACGCTGTAACGAGGGACGATTCCATGTGCGAGCTCTACGTCAAAGCCGATCCGATTCTCTACGAATCGCGCTCCCGCTCGCTGCGCATCTGCGGGGTGGTCACCACTCTGCGCCTGGAGAATCAGTTCTGGGACATCCTCAGCGAAATCGCCGGGGTCGACGGCATGACCACCAACCAGTTGATCGCCAAGCTGTATGAAGAGGTGATGGATTACCGTGGGGAAGTGGTGAATTTTGCTTCGTTTTTGCGGGTGAGTTGTACGCGGTATTTGAGTCAGCGGCGGGTGCAGGCGCCGGAGTTGTCGGTGGTACGCGCGGCTGCGAAGTAGCACAAGCCGTGTTGCTACATTCGCGAGCAAACCCACGCCCACATTTGATCGCATTCCAAATGTGGGAGCGGGCTTGCTCGCGAAGGTGTCCGTACAGGCGACAAAAATACAGGGCTGGTCTTTACTCTGAAGCGCGAAACCTCTCAATCGCCAAGGAGAAAGAGCATGTCTGGATGGTATGAGTTAAGCAAAACCAGCAACGGCCAGTTTCGCTTCGTGCTGAAAGCGGCGAATGCCGAAACCATTCTGACCAGCGAGCACTACACCACCCGCAGCGCTGCCGAAGGCGGCATAGCCTCGGTGCAGAAGAACAGCCCGCTGGATGAACGCTACGAGAAAAAGACCACCAAGGACGGTCAGCCGTACTTCAACCTCAAGGCCGGCAACCACGAGATTATCGGCAACAGCGAAACCTATTCCTCTGATGCCGCGCGGGACAAAGGCATCGCGAGTGTGAAGGCCAACGGTCCGACGACGGTGATCAAGGACAAGACGTTGCCGGTGCTCTAAAAAACAACACCATCCCCCCTGTAGGAGCCGGCTTGCTGGCGATGGTGTGTCAGCAACCTATGCGTCGACTGACACACCATCGCCAGCAAGCCGGCTCCTACAAGGGTTTCGCGCAGGTTTCCGGATCAGCGCAATGCTTTCAGCAAGGTTTGTAGCTGATTGACGCCAGCCTCACCCAACGGAAACACCGGCAACCGCGGGTCGCCCACTTCCAGCCCGGTCGCGCGCAAGCCCGCCTTGATGGTCGCTGGCAAGCCGCCCTTCAAAATGAAATCCAGCAGCGGCAACTGGCGATAGAACAGGTCACGCGCCTTGCTCAAATCGTTGGCCAACACCGCTTCATACAGATCCAGATTGAGCTGCGGGATCAGGTTCGGCGCCGCCGTGCACCAGCCCTTTGCACCCGCCGCGAAGGCTTCCAGTGCCAGCGGATTGCAGCCGTTATAGAACGGCACCTGACCTTCACCGAGCCGTTGCAGTTGGTGCATGCGCTGGATGTCGCCGGTGCTCTCCTTGACCATGGTCACGTTGTCCACGGTATTGACGATGCGCAGGATCAGGTCGACCGACATGTCGGTGCCACTGGTGGCCGGGTTGTTGTAGAGCATGATCGGTACGCCAATGCTGTCGCCGATGGCGCGGTAGTGGGCGAGGATTTCCGCTTCGCTGAGTTTCCAGTAGGAGGTCGGCAGCACCATCACCACATCGGCGCCATGGGCTTCGGCGAAGCGTGCGCGGCGCACGGCTTTGGCGGTGGTCAGGTCGGACACGCTGACTACGGTCGGCACGCGTTTGGCCACGTGCCTGATGCTGAATTCGGCGACCTGATCCCACTCTGCGTCGCTCAGGTAAGCGCCTTCGCCGGTGCTGCCAAGCGGCGCGATCGAGTGGACGCCGCCGTCGATCAGGCGGTCGATGGAACGCCCGAGCGCGTCGAGATCAACGCCTTCGCCATTGGCGGTGAACGGGGTGATGGTGTAGCCGATGATGCCGTGAATCGTTGGGGTCGACATGGCGACGCTCCTCTTCAAAGTGTGTGGGTTCAGTTCAGGCAATCGGCGTGTTGACGCAGGTTTTGCCGAGCGTAGTAGTTGAAAGCGGCGCCATGGCGCTTGGGTTTCGAGATCCAGTCATGGGCTTCGCGGCCCAACTCCGGGATGATCGGCTTGATGGTCCCGGCACTCATCGCCAGCAATTGCAGCTTGGCGGCGCGTTCGATCAATTGCGCGATGACACAGGCTTCCTCGATGGTCGCGCCCGTCGACAACTGGCCGTGGTGTGAAAGCAGGATCGCCCGTTTGTCGCCGAGTGCACCGGCAATCAGTTCGCCTTCTTCGTTACCGACCGGCACACCCGGCCAGCCTTCGAGAAACGCACAATCGTCGTAGAGCGGGCAGAGGTCCATGTGGGAAATCTGCAGTGGCACTTCCAGCATCGACAGCGCCGCGACGTGGGTCGGGTGCGTGTGAATGATGCAGTTCACGTCCGGGCGGGCGCGGTAGACCCAACTGTGGAAACGATTGGCCGGGTTGGGCATGCCGTGGCCTTCAAGCACTTCCAGGTCTTCGTTGACCAGCAGCAGGTTGCTCGCGGTGATCTCGTCGAAACCCAGGCCCAGTTGTTGAGTGTAGTAAGTGCCAGGCTGCGGGCCGCGGGCGGTGATTTGCCCGGCCAGACCGGAGTCGTGACCATTCTCGAACAAAATCCGGCAGGTCAGTGCCAGCTTTTGCCGGTCGGTCCACGTATTATCCGCCAGGGTACTTTGCATCTGGGTCAACGCTTGCTTGACCAGTTGCTCTTTGGGTAGTGCTAAGGTCTTGGCCATATCGGTGTCCTTGGGTGGCTTCATGCAAATGACACTAAAGAGGCTATATGACACTTTGTGTCATTGGCAAGGACAAATCGTCGCCTCCTTGATGGATTAATCGTTCTACATGTCTATCCGTTTGAAATTACTGAGAAAAAAACTTGGCGTGACGCTTGAGGCCCTGGCCGAAAAATCCGGCATGACCAAGAGCTATCTGTCGAAAGTCGAGCGCGGGTTGAACACGCCGTCGATTGCCGCTGCGCTGAAACTGGCCAGGGCGCTGAACGTGAAGGTCGAGGAGTTGTTCTCCGAAGACAACGTCAGCCTCGACAGCTTCAGCCTGGTGCGCAGCCACGAGCGTCAATCCCTGGCGGCCAACGATGAAAGCCCCGGCTATGCGGTGCTGGCGCATCAGGTCAGTGAGCGCAGCTTGTTGCCGTTCATCATCTACCCGCCGTTTGAATTCGCGGACAAAACCTTCAAGGAACACCTGGGGGAGGAGTTTCTGTTCGTCCATGAAGGACGGGTGGAAGTGGATTTCATGAACGAGCGCGTGCTGCTCGATCGCGGTGATGCGCTGCACTTCAATGCACAGAAACCGCATCGGATCCGGTCGGTGGGCGAGGTCAAGGCGCAGTTGCTGGTGGTGGTGCATAGCAGCGAGGAATGAGATCGCTGGGGTTTTGTGGCAAGGGGGCAAGCCCCCTCGCCACAGGTCATGCGTTTGCTTTAGTCCTCGACGGGAACGGTCAGCTTCGGACTCCCCAACGCATGTGTCTTCGAATCAAAAAACCGCAATTCTGATCCGGTCCCTTCAAACACCTTCGCGTAATGCCGCTTCTGATGCTGGATAAACGCCTTGCTGCGCGGATAAATCGACACCGCCACCACCTTCGGTTTTGCCTGACGCAATGCATGAACGATGTGGCTGTCCTGCTCGCCCAGCGCGTGGCCAAAGACACACAACCCCTCGCCATGCCCCAATAACTGGTCATAGCAAAACGACAAGTAATCCGAACTGCGAATAGTCTTGAGCTTGTCCGCGCTCGGCCCTTCGTTCACAAACAGCGGCACGTCATCCAGCGTCTTGATCGTGTTGTTGATCGCAAAACTGCCCAGCAACGTGCCCTCGGTCGACATCAGTTTGCGCGCCGTGCCGTCCTGATTACGCACCAGGTGCAAACCGCCGTGCAGGTACAGCAAGCGGGTTTTGTCGGTCGCCGTGGCGCTCAAGTCAAAACCCGGTTCAGCGCCGTGGAACAGGTCGGTAATGGCGTCCGGCTGGTGCTGGATCGCCCAATAATTGAGTAAGTCGTAGTTGGTGGTGAACACCGTCCGGTAACGCCCCAGTTCCTGACTGATCGTCGCCAGCGTCGAGGGCACCACCAGTCGCCAAGGGATGTGCACCGCGTGCACGGTGTTGATCAGCGCTTCCTTGATCGCGTAGTAGCGATTGCGCGGCGCAGCGGAGCTGACGGCCAGGGCCTTGTTCACGCGGCTGGTGGTTTTCAGCGCGCCCAGCACCTGCTCGAAACTGCGTGTCTGCATTGCGTCGAACACACTCAGCTCTGACTGGCTCAGCGGCTTTTCTTCGACAGTGCGGGCGTTTTCGAACAGCGAGTCGTAGCCGAAATCGTCCCACACCGCACGGCTGGCGCCGTTGCCCACCAGCAGGCCGCTGATCGAGGCGGTGGTGCGCAAGGCGTTCCAGTCTTCAAGTTGGGCATCGACATCCTGGAAATCGGTCATTGCGGTCGTTGTCTCAAAAAAGCAAAAGGTCGGATGGGCGGCGACTTTATCACGACCCGGACTTGAGCCAGATCAACATCCGGTGCGATCGATGGGTTGATCCTGCGGGTGTCCGCTGGATCGGCACTATCGGTTCGGCCCCCGCCAGGAGATTCACCCATGAGCAGCACATTTTTCATCCCCCCGGTAAACATCATGGGCATCGGTTGCCTTGACGAAGCCATGGACGCGATTGGCAAGTACCGTTTTCGCAAGGCGCTGATCGTCACCGACATGGGGCTGGCCAAGGCCGGCGTGGCGTCAATGATTGCCGAGAAACTGGCGATGCAGGACATCGACTCGGTGATCTTCGACGGTGCCAAGCCTAATCCGAGTATCGCCAACGTCGAGAGGGGCCTGGGCCTGCTCAAGGAAAGCCGCTGTGATTTCGTCGTGTCGCTGGGCGGTGGCTCGCCCCACGACTGCGCCAAGGGCATCGCGTTGTGTGCAACCAACGGCGGGCAGATCCGCGATTACGAAGGCGTCGATCAATCCGAGAAGCCGCAATTGCCGCTGATCGCCATCAACACCACCGCCGGCACGGCCAGCGAGATGACGCGTTTCTGCATCATCACCGACGAATCGCGCCACGTGAAAATGGCCATCGTCGACCGCAACGTCACGCCGCTGTTGTCGGTCAACGACCCGGCGCTGATGGTCGCCATGCCCAAAAGCCTGACGGCAGCCACCGGCATGGACGCGCTGACCCACGCCATCGAAGCCTACGTGTCCACCGCCGCCAACCCGATCACCGATGCCTGCGCGCTCAAGGCCATGACCTTGATCAGTCAGAACCTGCGCCTGGCCGTGCGCGACGGCAGCGACATGGCCGCACGGGAGAACATGGCGTACGCGCAATTCCTCGCGGGCATGGCGTTCAACAATGCGTCCCTGGGCTATGTCCACGCCATGGCTCACCAGTTGGGCGGTTTCTATGACCTGCCCCATGGCGTGTGCAACGCCGTGCTGCTGCCGCATGTGCAAAGCTTCAACGCGGTGGTCTGCGCCGCTCGACTGACGGATGTAGCCCATGCGATGGGTGCCGACATCCGCGGTTTCAGCCCGGAAGAGGGTGCCCAGGCGGCCATCGCGGCGATTCGTAGCCTGGCCAGAGACGTTGAGATTCCCGCCGGACTGCGTGAACTCGGTGTCCGGCTCAACGACATCCCGACCCTCGCCACCAACGCCCTGAAAGACGCGTGCGGCGTGACCAATCCTCGGGCAGCGGATCAACGGCAGATCGAGGAGATTTTCCGCAGCGCGTTCTAGGCGGTTTTACGGCCGGGCGCGAGCCTCACGCAGAGCATCGCGCCCAAGGCCAGCAATGTGCATAACAGTGATAGCGGCCATGCCTGCTGGCTGGCGATCAGACTGGCGATACCACCAATGACAGCCGCCATCAGTTGATGAATGAACCCGCTCAGCGCCATCGCATAAGCACCGCCGACCGGCGAACCGTCGTTGGCCAGCGACAGGCTGATCGGGTAATTCAACGACTGGCCGAACACCGCAACGCAGTAGGGCAACCAGAACAGCAGGGCAATCGAAGTGCCGGCGATGCTCCCCAGCAACATCACCGCGCTGCCGGCCAGCACCAGCCCCACACCCGCCGTCATCAACCGACGCTGACCGGTGCGCAGCACCAGACCATTGACCCCCAATGCCCCCAGGAAATAGGCCGCGCTGATTGGCCAACCCAATAATCCGTACTCCACAGCCGACCAGTTGAACGGTCCTTGCAGAATCAACGGCGCCGCGGTGTTGAACGCGATGATCACCCCATAACCCAGCCCGCCAGTGAGTGCCGGAAGCAGGAAGGCTCGATCACGCAGAATGCGCCAGTAGCTGGGCCACGCCGCCGACTGAACATGGTCTTCCTCCCGCACCGGGAACGTGACCCGGGCTACGACCATCGCCAGTAACAGACTGACACTGCCCAGCAGGTAGAAAATCGCCGGCCAGCCCAAAGTGACCTGGATAATCGACCCTAGATACTGGCCAATCCCCAGCGCCACCACGAAAGAAATTGAAATCCAGGACAGTGCCTTGGCCAGCAAGTCCCCCCGAAAACTGTCGCGGATCAACACCCGTGCCATGACCGAAATCCCGCTGGCGCCAATGCCCTGAACCAGTCTGAAAAACAGAAAGGATTCCAGCGTCTGGCCCAAGGGCAGTGCAAGGTTGCCCAACCCATAAATACCAAGCGCCGCAAGCAGCACTGGTTTTCGACCGATGCGCTGACCCAGGCTGCCCCAGAACAACATCGGCAGCGCCATGCCGATCAGGTACACCGCCAACCCCCAGGAAACCTGCGAAGCGTCGGCGGACAGATGCCGAGACATTTCCGGCAGCGCCGGCAGGTAAATGCTCATGCCCAGCTGCGCGAGAAAAACGGTGCTGCAGGTGACGAGGAGGGTGGTGCTGCTCTTCATGGAAAGCCTTGGGGTGTTTTTCAGTCAGGTGTTTTGATTGCGGCAAGACTATACCGAGGCAACCGGTCGAGGACGAATCGTCCACGGTTTTGTGTTGCCAGACCTGAATGGCGATATCCTCCCGACACGGCCAAACCGAAAACATCGAGCCCACGGCGCTGTATGTCATCGCGGTCTGCGCGCTGGTCGCGATTGCGCTGTTGTAAACCGCGCACGCTCGACAAGCTCTGAAACCTGCGACATCAGAAAAACCGCTTTCGCGAGCAAGCCCGCTCCCACAGGGACAGCGCCAGACAAGACTTATGTGTCCGCGCCGATCCAAT
>NZ_BDAG01000070.1 GCF_002091715.1 Pseudomonas migulae NBRC 103157
TTTCTCCACCGAATTATCACGTGTAGGAGCCGGCTTGCTGGCGATGAGGCCAGTGCAGCCACATCATCAATTCCAGGGAATCAGTGCCGCTCCAGCGCATTCACCAGATCATGGAACGCTTCACGATTCGAATCGTTCAGCCCCATCAGGATTTTGTGCGCTTCAAGCACTTTGATCCGCACCACTTCCTCGGACTGATCCTGGTCTGGCAGGTCGGTCAGGCACTCAGGGCACGGGATCGGGCGGTCAACGATGTTGAACACCTGCTCGAAGCCCATGGACTGCAGCAGACGGGTGATGTCTTCGTGGGTGGTGACGACGGTCGGCAGCAGGCCGACCTTTTGCCGCGACAGGATCGACAGTTTGGCCAGCAGGCCAAGGGTGGTGCTGTCGATGCTGCGGGTTTCGGTCAGATCGATCACGATCGCGTTGAAGTTCAACGCCGTGAAGATCCGCTCAATAGTCGCATCCAACGCCGAACACAAAGTCAGGCGAACTTCACCGACGAACTTCAGGACGAAGGTCCCGTCCTGCTCGGCGAACTGGATTCTACCGGTACTCATCAAAGATTCCTGCTCAACACCAACAGGGCGATATCATCCGGCATCTCCCCTAGCGTGGCCAATCCAAAAACCTGCCGCAACCCATCCAGGGTGCCGCCCGCTGCCTTGACCCGTTGGGGCAAAGCCGCTTCTTTTTCTTTGAGTGTAGGTTCTGGCAAAAGGTCCAGAATGCCATCAGACATCAGTGTCAGGCTGAACGTCGGCGGCAGTTCCAGCACGTGGTCTTCGTAGGTGGCTTCATTGAAGAGACCCACCGGCAGGCCACGCCCTTCCAGATAACGGACACTGTCTGGCGTGTACAACACAGGCAACGGCAAATGACCGCCGATGCTATAGGTCAACAAACCTGTCTCCTCGTCGATGACTCCACCGACCATTGTGACGTGTTTACCCAGCTTACAACTGATCAGCCCCCGGTTGATATGACCAAGGACCTCCGAAGGCTTGAATTCCGGCAAGGTGCCGTTGCGCTTGGATTCGAACAGCAAGCGCGTGGTCATGAATTTCAGCAGCACGGTAACGAAGGCTGAAGAGGCGCCATGACCGGAAACGTCCGCCAGGTAGAACGCTACCCGACGCTCGTCGACCCGAAAATAGTCGACAAAATCACCCGACAGGTACAGCGACGGGATGATCTGGTGAGCAAACTGGAACTCGTCGATGGTCCACGGGCTGACCGGCAGCATGTTCATCTGCACCTGGCGACCGGCGTTCTGGTCTTCCTGGAGCAGGTTCAGGCTGGCTTCGAGCTCGCGATTGGCCTTTTCCAGCTTCTCGCGGTAGCGCTGGTTTTCCAGCAGCAGGCGCGCGCGATCCAGGGCCCGGCGCACGGAGTGCTCGAGCACAGCCAGATCTTCGAGAGGCTTGATCAGGTAATCCGCTGCGCCCAGGCGCAAGGCCTCGACCGCGTCGTTCATCACGCCGGCACCCGACACCACAATCACAGGGGTTTGCGGTGATCGCTCGGTGACCTGGCGGATGAGTTCGAGTCCGCCCATCTGCGGCATGCGCAGATCGCAGATGACCAAGTCGGGCTTGTCTTGCTCGAATACCTGAAGACCCTGCTGGCCATTGCTGGCCTGCAAGACGCTGAAACCACTGTCTTCCAAATAGGCGGCGAGGCTCGCGCGCACTACTTCGTCATCATCGATTATCAGCAGCGTGGCACTGGTTTTTGGCATGTGGGCAAACGGCGCCAGAATTAGGTTGGCGTAGCAGGCTGGGCAATTGACCCCGCACACACTACTGGATTCGCTTTCTAGCCTCCCTGCTGCACCGCTTTCGGGCATTCACCTTACTTGCAGGCACACCAGAGGTGCCCTTCTAAGGCGCAGACGGTACTCCCATCCGCGGGGCGTTTCAAGCTCACGCCGATGGTCGCTTGACGTCTTTACTTGTCAAATCACCGGGAGTTATAAGAACAGGCAAAACCGTAACCCAATGGAAGGATCAAGGCCATGAGTCAAACCGATCGGGACTACAGCGAAAAGCGTGATTTCATCCGCATGCGGGTTGATGCAGATGTAGCGCTGATTCACGAAGGAGACGAGGTTGCAGCCGTCTGTATCGACCTTTCCAGCAGTGGCATGCAGGTTGAGGCACCTCGTTTGTTCAGGGTCGGTGACCGCCTTAGCGTACGGATCGATTCCGATCACGCAGCACTCAAAGGCCTCGAGGCCGACACTGAAGTGGTGTGGGTGAAAGAACAGGACGGCGGCAGTCAGAAACTCGGCCTTACAATCCTGAAGATGAAATAACCCGGATCCAAAACCAAAGAAGGCGGCCAACTGGCCGCCTTCTTCGTTTTATCGGTCGATATCAGAAATCGTCTTCGACCTGACCGTCTTTGACTTTGAATTCGCGGTTCTGCAAGTACGCATTGCGGATGAAGGTGTACTTGTCGCCAGTGATGAGCTTCTCGGCGGACAGCAGGCTGGCGCGGGTGTCGACGATATTCAGGCCGAAGATCGAGTTACGCACCGGCACATCGTGAATGTACGGGTATGGGCCGGTGTAGCCATCAATGTACTTCGCCGGAGCATCACGCAGAGTGCTCGGGCCCAGAAACGGCAACATCACGTACGGACCGCTTCCTACGCCCCAGTAACCCAGCGTCTGACCGAAGTCTTCGTCGCTACGGTTCAGGCCCATTTTAGTGCCCACGTCGAAGAAGCCCAACAAGCCGAAGGTGGTGTTGAAGATCAGGCGCGCGGTATCGACCCCGGCGGCGGCCGGTTTGGCCTGCAAGATGTTGTTGGCAAGGTTGGTGACATCACCGACGTTGCGGAACATGTTGTGGATGCCGTCTTCGAGAAACTGCGGGGTGACGAACTGGTAGCCCTGCGCCAAAGGCTTCAGCGCATAGGTGTCGACCGCATCGTTGAATTTGTAGATCGGACGGTTGATGCTTTCCCAAGGGTCGTCTTCCGAAGCTGCTTGAGCAACGAACGGAGCCAGTAACACACTGGCGCACACAAAAAGCTGAGCGAGATGATTGCTCCAGCGCATAGAAAACTCCTTGGTTTGTACTGGCGCGGGCGTCTTGGCCCGGGCATTAAGCTCGCTAGTATAAGGTGGAAAAGCAGCTTTAGGCAGTAGCATGCGTGATGGCCTACGGATGATTCTCCCTGACTGTGAGCGATTCACATCAATGTCATCCAACTGTCACCGGCAACGCATAGCCTTGTCGCTATTTCAGGGACGTTGACATGCCGCACGCCGAAGCCTTGCCCCTCACCGCACCCAGCCTGACCGCCGTCCTGTTCGGCCTCAGCGGTTGCCTGGTGGATTTCGGCGCCCGCACGCGCCGGCACGACGCTCATTCTGCCGAGCACGCCGAGGTCACGCCGGGGGCTCTGGACAGTTTGCACAGCTTGCAACGCCAGCAGATTCCCTGCGCCTGGCTCGACGAACTCGCCCCTGCCCTTTGCCATTCCCTGGCCACCGCTTTGCCGGAATGGATCAAACCTTCGCAACACCCCGCAACAATCAATCCCTGGCCCGCGCCGAATGCGTGCTGGCAAGCCTTGATGGCGCTGAATGTCGAGCGCCTGGATGGCTGCGTGCTGGTCAGCGGCGAACCGCGATTGCTGCAGTCGGGCCTGAATGCCGGGCTGTGGACGATTGGCCTGGCCTCCTGCGGCTCACTCTGCGGGCTGGCGCCCAGCGAATGGCAAGCCTTGAGCCAAAAGGAACGCGAACACCTGCGCGGCAAGGCAACGGTGCAACTGTTCAGCCTGGGCGTGCACTCGGTGATCGATCACCTCGGCGAGCTCGACACCTGTCTGGCCGACATCAGCCTTCGTCGCCTCAAGGGTGAAAAGCCCTGACCCGGATCATGCAGGTTTCGCGCGAGTGGATTAATCTAAAGGTCAGCCATAGACCTTTGGCGCGCTGCTACGGTCTATGCCAGTGCCTATCGATAAAAGGAAGAACGCCATGCCTGCCCGCGAACTGCAAGAACAGCTCAATACTCTGCGCGAGCAACTGGAACAGAATCCGCCGCTGACGGAAGCCGAGCGCGAAGACCTGCATGCATTGATGCAACAGATCGAACTCGAAATCGAGCTCGAAACCAAAACCCAGGACTCCAGCCTCTCCGACAATGTGAATCTGGCCGTAGAGCGCTTCGAAATTGAGCACCCTACCCTCGCCGGCACACTGCGCAACATCGTGCAGGCCTTGGGCAATATGGGAATCTGAACCCACCGGATACAGAAAAGCCCCGCTAGTGATAGCGGGGCTTTTTCATATCTGCGGTTTGCAACGCAATCCCTTGTGGGAGTGGGCTTGCTCGCGAATGCGGTTTATCAGGCACCATCAACGCTGACTGATCAATCGCATTCGCGAGCAAGCCCGCTCCCACATTGGATCGTCATTGGCGGACCAGGCGGTGGTTCGGCAATTGAACGGTTTCAGTGCTGCGATACGGGTTGATGTCCAACCCGCCACGTCGCACGTAGCGCGCATACACCGTCAGCTTCTCCGGTTTCAGCAAGCGTTGCAGGTCGAGAAAAATCCGCTCCACGCACTGCTCATGGAAGTCCGAGTGCTGGCGGAAACTCACGATGTATTCCAGCAAACTCGCATGATCCAGCGCCGCGCCACGGTATTCCACCGCTACGCTGCCCCAGTCCGGCTGACTGGTGACCGGGCAATTGGACTTGAGCAAATGACTGTGCACGCTCTCCTCGACGATGCGCGACTCGTCGCAACGCAGCAGCTCCGGCCGCGGATGCTCATAGTTGCTGACGCTGATCTCCAGATCGTCGATGCAAACGCCCGGCAACGCCACGACGCCTTCGGCTTCAACGTCTTTCAGGCTGCGAATCCGCACGCCAACCGGTTTGCCAGCCGCAGCCGACAGGTCTTTCACCAGCGTCGCTTCAAGGCTCGCGGTGTCGGTAAACGGCGTCTGGTTCAGCGAGTTCAGGTACAGCTTGAACGACTTGGATTCGATGATGTTCGGCGAATCCGCCGGGATGCTGAATTCGCCGATCGCCACCACGGGTTTGCCGGACGGCAACAGCCACGACAGCTCGAAGCAGTTCCAGAAGTCCACGCCCTTGTACGGCAGGGTTTCTGCCGTCAGGCCCAGCTCGGCCCATTTCGCGGTGCGCGGGATCGGGAACAGCAAGGACGGCGTGTATGTGGCGATGTATTCGCTGGATTTGCCCAGCGGCGAGTGTTCGGCTGCGGGATGCATGGTGGAAACCTGACTGAAGAATCAGCGGATTCTACCAGCCTTTGTGCCCGTCTTTGAGTGCTTCGTGTCCGGCGGGGCTTTTGCGCCCCTTTAAAAGATCGCAGCCTCGTTTCACTCGACAGCGCCTACGGTCAACTTGCCGACCATCCCAGCCTGATAGTGGCCTGGAATATTGCAGGCAAATTCCAGGCTGGTAGCTTTGGTGAAGGTCCAGGTCAATTCGGCGGTTTTGCCCGGTTCAACGAGGACGCTATTGGGGTCGTCGTGCTTCATCATTCCGTGATCCATGCCAGCCATCGACCCGTGGTCCATTTCCTTCATGCCTGTAGGCGTAAGCATGCCGCTCTGCTGCATCTTCAACATTTCCTGCTGATGTTTTGCATGCATCGCCGCGTCGCCGAGGTTGAGTTCGTGCAGCAATTGGCCTTTATTCACCAGCACAAAGCGAACCGTCTCACCCGCCTTGATATCGAGGGCCTTGGGGGTGAACGACATGTCGCCCATCACCACTTCGATGCTGCGATCAGCCTTGTCGGCCGTGGCCGGTCGACCGAAGTCGAAGGTCTGTGCCGGCGATGCCCACGCCGGCGAGTTCAGCGCCAGCAGGCACGCGGCCAGCAGCAGAGGTTTGCGCAAAAACATAGTCGTACTCCAATCAAGATAAGGTTCAGCCTGTGAAAAACTTTAAACTAAAGGCACTGCCCCCAACCTGACGACCAGATTACAACTTTGTCAGGCTGGCCTGTACTGACGCTGCCCACGGTATAAAGCGTTCGTTCCAATAACCTCGAGTCGCCCATGAAACTGCTGATCGTCGAAGACCAACCGAAAACCGGCCATTACTTGCGCCAAGGCCTGGCCGAGGCCGGGTTCAACACCGATCTGGTGGCCGACGGCAGCACCGGCCAACAATTGGCGCTGAGTGGTGAATATGCGCTGCTGATCCTCGATGTGATGCTGCCGGGGCGCGATGGCTGGCAAATCCTGCAAGCCGTGCGTAGCGCCGGCCTCGATACGCCGGTACTTTTTCTGACAGCGCGAGATGCGGTGGAGGACAGGGTCCACGGACTCGAACTCGGCGCCGACGATTACCTGGTCAAGCCGTTCGCCTTCTCCGAACTGTTGGCCCGGGTCCGAAGCCTGTTGCGCCGTGGCAGCGCCTCGACTCAGGAAACCAGCCTGCAACTGGCCGATTTGCGCCTGGATCTGATCCGCCGCCGCGTCGAACGCAGCGGTCAGCGCATCGACCTGACCGCCAAGGAATTCGCCCTGTTGGAAATGCTCCTGCGACGTCAGGGCGAAGTGCTGCCCAAGTCGCTGATCGCTTCCCAGGTCTGGGACATGAATTTCGACAGCGACACCAATGTCATCGAAGTTGCCATCCGCCGGCTGCGCCTGAAGATCGACGACGAGTTCCCAAACAAGTTGATCCACACCGTGCGCGGCATGGGTTATGTCCTTGAAGAGCGGCCTGCCTGATGCGCCGACTGTCCTTGAGCAGCCGCCTGGCGCTGCTCTTTGCCGCTTGCACCGCCGTGGTTTCGCTGTTTGCGGGCGTATTGTTCAGTCGGGCCAGCGAGGCGCACTTCGTTGAGCTGGACCAGCAATTGCTGAACGGCAAGTTGATTGGCTTGCGTCGAGCGCTTCACGATCTTCAATCCAGCGAAAGCGAAGTCAGACTGGCGGATGAATTGAACCGTCAGGCTGATTTGTCCCTGCGCATTTCTGGTAGCGACGGCAAGCGCTGGTACGACAGCACCGCGAGCCTGCCCGATAAACTTCCGCAAAAACCGGGTTTATCGACCCTCAATGACAACGACACCGACTACCGCGTCCTGAATGCGCCGTTGTTTGTGGACAAACCTGACTCACCGCAATTGACCCTGCTGCTGGACATCACCCATCACCAGCATTTTCTGCAACGCATGCAACACCTGATCTGGCTCACCGTGGGGTTGTCCGCCCTGGCCACGGCACTGCTCGGTGCCTGGGCGGCGCGTAGCGGGTTGCGTCCATTGCGCCGCATGAGTGCGGTCGCCTGCGGTGTTTCGGCGCAATCGCTCAACGCTCGCCTGCCCGAAGACGACATGCCGCCAGAACTCGCGGAAATGGCCCACCACTTCAACGCCATGCTTGGACGCCTCGACGACTCGTTTCAGCGGCTCTCGGCGTTTTCCGCCGACATCGCCCATGAACTGCGCACGCCGCTGTCGAACCTGCTGACCCACACCCAGGTCACCCTCACCCGCCCAAGGCCCATCGAGGATTACCGCGAAACGCTGCACAGCAACCTCGAAGAACTGCAATGGATGGCGCAATTGGTCAACGACATGTTGTACCTGGCCAAGGCTGACCATGGCTTGTTGATGCCAAAGAGAGAACCGCTGGAACTGGCGGACGAAGTGAATGTGTTGCTGGAGTTTTTTGCGCCACTGGCCGAAGACGCTCGGGTGACGTTGAGTCGCGAAGGTCATGCGCGCATGGAGGGTGACCGGAGCATGTTGCGGCGAGCGCTTTCGAATTTGCTGGATAACGCGTTGCGATTTACACCGGCCGAGGGCGAGGTACGGGTGCGGATTATCGAGCAGTCTGGAGGTTTGAGTCTGACGATTGAGAACAGCGGCGAAGGCATTGACGGGGCATTGCTGCCGCGCTTGTTTGATCGCTTCTACCGGGCGGATCCGGCCCGACAGGAAGGCAGCAGTGAACATGCGGGGTTGGGATTGGCGATTACCCA
Organism: Pseudomonas migulae NBRC 103157; assembly: GCF_002091715.1. Taxonomy (GTDB): domain Bacteria; phylum Pseudomonadota; class Gammaproteobacteria; order Pseudomonadales; family Pseudomonadaceae; genus Aquipseudomonas; species Aquipseudomonas migulae_A. The sequence goes on from NZ_BDAG01000070.1 coordinate 8,006, forward strand.
GTCGATCGTTCGTGCCCATGGTGGGCAGATTCGTTGCGAATCGGAGAGTGGGTGGACGCGGTTTGTGATTGAGTTGCCGAAAGGGGATTGAGGCCAGCAGGTTCGACCCCTTCGCGAGCAAGCCCGCTCCCACATTGGATCTGGGTCGATCACAATATTTGTGACCGTCACAGATCCAATGTGGGAGCGGGCTTGCTCGCGAACGCGGTATCAGGACCTACGAATACCGCAACGCGTGAGCCGGTTCGATCTTCGCCGCACGCCAAGCCGGGTAAACCGTGGCAAGGAAGCTCAACACAAACCCCGCCGAGCAGATCAACAACACATCTGCGCCCTGCAATTCCGAAGGCAGGTTGCTGACGAAATACACATCGGAACTGAAGATGTGCTGCCCGCTCACCCGCTCCACCCAGCCGACCAGCTCACTGACGTTCAGCGCGGCAATCACGCCGAGCACGCCGCCGATCAACGTGCCGACCACCCCGATCACCGTGCCCTGGACCATGAAGATCGCCATGATCTGGCGTGGCGTGGCGCCGATGGTACGCAGGATCGCGATGTCCGCGCCCTTGTCATTCACCACCATGATCAGGGTGGCGATGATGTTGAACGCCGCCACCGCAACGATCATCAGCAACAACAGGCCGATCATGGTTTTTTCCATTTTCATCGCGCTGAACAGACTGCCCTGGGTGTGGGTCCAGTCGTCAGCCTTGTAAGCCGCGCCCAAGCCGCCAGCAATGTCGCTGGAAACCTGCGGCGCCGCATACAGATCCTTCACCGCCAGGCGCACGCTCTGCACCTGATTCGGCTCCCAATGCTGCATTTGCGCAGCATCGGCAACATGGATCAGCGCCATCGAGCCATCCAGCTCGGCACCCACCTTGAACACGCCCACCACGTTCAGTCGCTGCATGCGCGGGGTAATTCCGCCCGGCGCGTTGCTGACTTCCGGCACGATCAGGGTGATCTTGTCGCCGACATTCAAGCGGAAACGCCGCGCCGTGATCTCGCCGATCACTACGCCGAACTCGCCCGGCTTCAAGGCATCGAGACGCCCCTGAACGATGTGCTGGGCAACGATCGAGACCTTGCCCTCGAGCGCCGGATCGACGCCGCTGACCTGAATCGGCTGCATCGTACCTTTATAGGAGAGCATGCCTTCCATCTCGGTGAAGGGCACGGCGGCGGTCACTTCCGGGTTTTTCATCGCGGCGGCGGCCACCGGCTGCCAATCGTCGATCGGGTTGACGCCGACGATGGTCGCGTGGGGCACCATACCGAGGATGCGCGAGCTCATTTCGCGCTGGAACCCGTTCATCACCGACAACACCACGATCATCGCCAGGACACCGAGGGCGAGGCCGATCATCGAGGTCATCGAGATGAACGAAACAAAGCGATTGCGGCGCTTGGCGCGGGTATAGCGCGTGCCGATAAAGATCGATAACGGTCTGAACATTCGCTGGGGCACCGTATAAAAACAAAAAGACCCGACGTCTTTTCAAACATCGGGTTTCGACCAATCAGATAGGCGTCAGGCAACCTTCCTGCAAATGCAGGACGCGATCCATCTGGCGAGCCAGGTTCATGTCGTGGGTCACCACCAGGAACGCCGTGCGCATCGAGGTGCTGAGTTCCAACATCAAATCCTGAATGCCCTGAGCGGTGTGGGAGTCGAGGTTACCGGTCGGCTCGTCGAGCATCACCAAGCCAGGCTTGTTCACCAGGGCGCGGGCGATGGCCACACGCTGGCGCTCGCCTCCGGACAACTCCGCCGGTTTGTGCTCGAGGCGATGACCCAGCCCTACCCGCTCCAGCAACGCCGTCGCACGCTGGCGCGCTTCCGGGATCGCAGTTTTGCCGATCAGCAGTGGCATGCAGACGTTTTCCAGCGCGGTGAACTCCGGCAGCAAATGGTGGAACTGGTAAACGAAACCCAGCGACCGGTTGCGCAGCAGGCCACGATTCTTCTCGCTCAATGCCGACAGCTCTTCGCCGTCAAGCCAGACGCTGCCCTTGGTCGGCGTATCAAGACCGCCAAGCAGGTTGAGCAAGGTACTTTTGCCCGACCCCGAGGTGCCGACAATCGCCACGCGCTCACCCGGATGCAGCTCCAGCTGCAGACCGGCCAACACTTCAACCGACTCCGGGCCTTCCTCGTAGGATTTGCCCAGGTTGCGGCAGCTCAAGATTGCTTTATCACTCATGCCCGACTCACTCATAACGTAGCGCCTCCGCAGGCTGGGTGCGCGCGGCACGCCAGGCTGGATACAGGGTGGCGAGGAAACTCAGGACCAACGCGGCGGCGCAGACCATCAACACATCCTGGCTCTGCACTTGCGACGGCAGGTAATCGATGAAGTACACGTCGGCGTTGAGGAATTTGTGGCCGATCAAGCCTTCGAGGGCCGAGATCGCGGCGCTGACGTTCAGCGCGGCGAAGATCCCGACCACGGCGCCGATCAGCGTGCCGAACACGCCAATGACAGTGCCCTGCACCATGAAGATCGCCATGATCGAACGCGGCGTGGCGCCGAGGGTACGCAGAATCGCGATATCGCCCTTCTTGTCGTTCACCACCATCACCAGCGTGGAAATGATGTTGAACGCAGCGACGGCAACGATCAGCAGCAACAGCAAGCCGATCATGGCTTTTTCCATGCGGATCGCCTGATACAGATTGCCGTGGGTGCGGGTCCAGTCGCGGGCGTAGAAATGGTCCTCGCCGAGCTGCTGGGCGATGTTCCACGCAGTGCGTGGCGCCTGGAACAGGTCGTCGAACTTCAGGCGGATGCCCTGCACCTGATCCGGCTTCCAGCGGTGCAGCTTCGCCAGGTCCTGCAGGTTGGTGACGCCCAGGTATCCGTCGATCTCGCCGGCGCCGACATGGAAGATGCCGACCACGGTGAAGCGTTTCATGCGCGGGAACATGCCGGCCGGGGTCACGGTGACTTCCGGCGCGACGAAGGTCAGCTTGTCGCCGATGGCCGCGCCGAGCTTGGCGGCCGCCTTGTCACCGATGACGATGCCGAAACTGCCGGGCGCGAGGTCATCGAGTTTTCCCTGCAGCATGAACTTGTCAATGATCGACACCTGGCGTTCGAGCGCCGGGTCGATGGCATTGAGCAGCACTTTGGAGACCTTGCCGTTGTTGGTCAGCAAACCCTGCATCTGGGTAAACGGCGCCACAGCCGCCACCTGCGGGTTCTGCCTGACCTTGGCGGCGAGGTCCTGCCAGTCGCTGATCGGCTCGCCGGACTCGATGGTCGCGTGGGGCACCATGCCCAACACGCGAGTGCGCATTTCATGATCGAAGCCGTTCATGACCGACAGCACGACGATCATCACGATCACGCCAAGGGCAAGACCGATCATTGAAGTCAGGGAAATGAACGACACAAAATGATTGCGACGCTTTGCACGGGTATAACGCGTGCCAATAAATACGAAGAGAGGTCTGAACATGTCGGGGCTTGTTCGGAGGGAAAAGGAACGTCCTTGTGGCGGGGGTCGATAACCAGCTTTACACTCAGACCACCGCCGCTACCATGGGTTCGCCATGTCGACATTAGATGAAGAAGATCGCCGCGAATACTACCGTATCGAGGACACGATCGCACTGGAAATTCGGCCCCTGTCCGCTCCCGAAGCCGCAGGCCAGGAAGTGTTGCAGGATGCTTCCCCACTCTTCAACCTGCTCAGCGAATTGCACCTGAGCGAATTCGAATCGCAACACCTGTTGCGCCAGATCAGCGAGCGCGACCGCAACCTCGCGGCGTTCCTGAAATCCCAGAACAAACGTATCGACCTGCTCAGCCAGGTGATCGCCATCACCGTGCTCGGGCAGATCGGCGAGCCGCAGCCCGTGATCATCTCCGAGGGTGGTGTCGACTTCCAGCACCCGACACCGATTGCCGCGGGCACGCACCTGTCGGTGAAACTGGTGCTGATGCCGCAAGCCCTCGGTTTGTTGCTGCGCGCGCGCGTTACCCATTGCGATCGCAAGGGTGAAGGCTACGACGTCGGCACCGAGTTCGAACATCCGACCGATGCCCAGCGTCAACTGCTGGCCCGCTACATTTTGCAGAAGCAGGCCCAGGAACGACGTCTGGCCCGCGAAAACGAATCAGGCATTTAATTTAAGGAAGAACCGTGACCCTCATCTACGGCCATCGCGGCGCCAAGGGCGAAGCACCGGAAAACACCCTGACCAGCTTTCAGGAATGCCTCAAGCACGGCGTACGTCGCTGCGAACTGGACCTGCATCTGTCCAAGGACAACGAGTTGATGGTCATCCACGACCCGACGCTCAAGCGCACCACTGACCGGCGCGGCAAGGTGGTCGAGCACACGGCGGCAGAGCTGGTGACCTACGACGCACGCAAGGGCGGCCCGGGCTGGATCAAGCCGTGCCCGATTCCGACGCTGGAAGAATTATTCGAGAAATGCGACTTCGAGCACTGGCAGCTGGAAGTCAAAAGCGCTTCACGCACCCGCGCCGCGACGACAGTACTGGCGATTCGCGAAATGGCTCAGCGTTTCGGCATGCTCGACAAGGTCACCATCACCTCGAGTTCGCGAGAAGTGTTGAAAGCGGCTTTGGACCTGGTGCCGGACGTGTCCCGCGGACTGGTGGCCGAATACGCCTGGCTCGACCCGCTGAAGGTCGCGCAAAGCTATGGCTGTGAGATTCTGGCGCTGAACTGGACCCTGTGTACGCCGGAACGCCTGCAGAAGGCGCAGCGTCAGGGGCTGCATGTGTCGGTATGGACAGTCAACGAGCCCGCGCTGATGCGCAGACTCGCCGACTTCGGCGTTGACAGCCTGATTACAGACTTTCCCGGTTTGGCCACTGCCACGCTCGAGAATTGCTGAAATCGGTCTCCCCGGCCGGCTCAGGCCACCGGCCGGAGCCGCTCAAAAAAGCCGGTTGAGGCCATCGTACGCCGCTACCCGATAGGCTTCGGCCATGGTCGGGTAGTTGAACGTGGTGTTGACGAAGTACTTCAGCGTGTTCAGTTCACCCGGCTGGCTCATGATCGCCTGACCGATGTGCACGATCTCCGACGCCTGATAACCGAAGCAGTGAACACCCAGCACTTCCAGCGTCTCGCGATGGAACAGAATCTTCAGCATGCCCTGAGGCTCGCCGGCAATCTGCGCACGCGCCATGCTCTTGAAGAATGCCTTGCCGACTTCGTAAGGCACCTTGGCCTGCGTCAGCTCCTGCTCGTTCTTGCCGATCGAGCTGATCTCCGGAATGGTGTAGATGCCGGTCGGCACGTCGTTGACGAAGCGCCAGCTGTTGTTATCGACGATGCTGCCAGCGGCCGAACGGCCCTGGTCGTGCGCGGCACTGGCCAGGCTCGGCCAGCCAATCACGTCACCGGCGCCATAAATGTTCGGCACGCAGGTGCGATAAGCCTCGTCGACTTCGATCTGGCCACGGCTGTTGACCTTCACGCCGATGTTTTCCAGACCCAGCTGATCAGTGTTGCCGGTTCGGCCGTTGCACCAGAGCAAGGCGTCGGCCTTGATCTTCTTGCCGGACTTGAGGTGCAGGATCACGCCGTTGTCCACGCCTTCGACGCGGTCGTAGTCTTCGTTGTGGCGAACCGTGATGTTGTTGTTGCTGAAGTGGTAGCTTAGCGCCTGGGAAATTTCCGAGTCGAGGAAGCTCAGCAACTGGCCACGGTTGTCCACCAGCTCAACCAGCACGCCCAGGCCGCTGAAGATCGAGGCGTATTCACAACCGATCACGCCAGCGCCATAAACGATGAGTTTGCGCGGGGTATGGCCGAGGCTGAGGATGGTGTCGCTATCGTAGATACGCGGGTGATGGAAATCGATGTCCGCCGGGCGATAAGGACGCGAGCCGGTGGCGATGATGATGTGCTTGGCCACCAGTTTTTCGACCACGCCGTTGGCGCAGACCACTTCGATGGTCTGCTCGTCGGCGAAGCTGCCGGTACCGAAGAATACGTCGACGCGGTTACGGGCGTAGTAGCCGGTACGCGAAGCGACTTGTTTGGAAATGACTTTCTCGGCGCTTTTCAGCACGTCCGGGAACGAGAACCAGCGCGGCTCACCAATGGCCCGGAACATCGGGTTGGTGTTGAACTGCATGATCTGCCGGACCGAGTGACGCAGTGCCTTGGACGGGATGGTGCCCAGGTGGGTGCAGTTGCCGCCGACCTGGCGACGGCTATCAACCATCGCCACCTTGCGCCCTGCTTTGGCGGCGTTCATTGCCGCGCCTTCTCCCGCCGGGCCGGAACCCAGCACCACCACGTCGTAGTTGTAGACAGCCATGCGTACTCCTCAGAACAGGCCGCGGCGCCCTCGGCACCTGCGGCTAAATCACGCCGATCTGCGGCGTGAAGGAACAATTTGGGGCCAGTGCAGAACCCGGACACAGTCTATAGAAGCGTCAACGCCGCGCACATTAACCCTTGGTCGCGTCGTAGGCTACTTTTGCCTGCACTACAACGCCAGTCTTCAATGCGCAAATCGCCGTAATCATTCGGTTTTTCCGCCACTGAGGCGTTCAAAAGCCTGATTGGTTCGTGTGACGAAACCTGTATCGGCACGAATCACAAAGAATGCACCGATGTTGTGAGTTTCGGCATAGTCCCAACCCCGCTCAGGACCGAGAATCAGCAACAGCGTCGATAGGCCATCGGCCATTAACGCTGAAGGATGAATCACCGTGACTGACGCCAGGGCGTGCGCGACCGGCGCACCGGTGCGGGCGTCGAAAGTGTGGGAATAGCGCTTGCCGTCCTGCTGAAAATAATTGCGATAGTCACCAGAGGTGGACAATCCGTAGCCGTCGACTGCGATGATTTTTTGCGTCACCTGTTCGTCGTCCCGAGGTTCTTCCAGCGCGATCTTCCAGGCTGAGCCATCGAGCTTTTTGCCCGTCGCCTTGAGCTCGCCGGTGACTTCGACCAGGTAACTGTCGATGCCCAATACCTCTAGCCTCCCGGCAATCCGGTCGACAGCATAGCCAGCGGCGAGACTGTTGAAGTCGACTTCCACCGGCGCATCCTTACACAACC
>NZ_BDAG01000071.1 GCF_002091715.1 Pseudomonas migulae NBRC 103157
GAGGTCTGCGTATAGCCGCGAGAACAGGTCGGCTGTCAGGCCGCCATCGCCAGCAAGCCGGCGCCTACAAAAGCAGATCGGCATACACCCGCTTCTCACCACTCATCAGGCCGAGCGTTAGCTCGCCTGCAGCTCTTGATCTTGATCCACCCGCCCCTTCGGGAGGCTGAGTGGAGGGGTTCATCCGGGGAGTGGCGCGCAGCGCCGTTCGACGCAGTCGAACTCATCGCATGTAGGTGCCAGCGAAGCCAACCGGAGGGCGATGCCCCCGGATGAATGCCGGAGCGAAGGAACGCCGAGCCTTAGCGAGGGGCCGGACGCTCGGGGCGAGACCTTTTGGTTCCTTTTGGGGCGTTTGCCAAAAGGGACTCGCCGTAAGGGCGAAACCGCCAGCCGCCGTTACCGCAGAAATGGATATACACCCAGATCAACAAAAACCTGGTCGGCCCAAAGGCCGCCACGTTCACCCCACAATCGGCAAAGGCCTCGACATAAACTCACTGATCCGCGACCGCAACCACCGCTCCGCCGGATCATTGTCATGCACCCCACTCCAGGCCATCGACAACTGCGCCGCCTCAATCGGAAACGGCGGATCCTCAGCACGCAACGCACACCCCTCAACCAACGCACACGCCGCATAATCCGGCACCGTGGCAACCATCTCGGTCCCGGCCAGCAACGCCCGTAACCCACTGAACTGCGGAACCCCCAGCACCACCCGCCGACACCGCCCGATCTTGGCCAGATCCAGATCGATATTGCCGCTCAAATCACCAGAGAACGACACCATGGCATGAGGCCGTTCACAATACTCATCGAGCGTCAGCGTCCCCGGCCGTTTATCACCCCGCAGCACCTTGCACGGAATATCCCGCAACTTCTTGCACTTGGCATTCGCCGGCAAATCCGTGGTGTAACTCACCCCCACAGAAATTTCACCCGAGGCCAACAATGCCGGCATCAGCAAATAGTTGGCGCGACGCACCACCACGACAATCCCCGGCGCCTCTTCCTGCAGCTGCCGCAGCAACGGCGGAAACAACCCGAACTCAGCATCGTCCGACAAGCCGATGCGAAACACATCGCTGCTTGTCGTCGGATCGAACTCCTTCGCCCGGCTGACCGCCCCGGAAATGACATCCATCGCCGGCTGCAACTCCTTGAGAATGGCCAGCGCCCGCCCGGTCGGCTCCATGCCGCGACCATTGCGCAGCAACAACGGATCGTCGAACAAATCCCGCAGCCGTCCCAGCGCAGCGCTCACCGCCGGTTGCCCCATGAACAGTTTTTCGGCGACGCGGGTCAGGTTCTTTTCGAACATCAACGCCTCGAAAATAACCAACAGGTTCATATCGACGCGACGCAGATCATTACGGTTCATAGGCACGGTTTCCTTGGGAGGGCATCGGACTTTACTCGATCAGCGGGACTTTCGCCGCTCGTTTGTAGGGGCCGTATTCGACCGGCACCCATTGGAAGTGCTTGCCCTCTGCGGCGATGTGACCGATCCCCGGAAACGGCAAGTGCGCCGCCGTCACCCACGTCTTGCTCGCAGCGGCATCGCTGAAAACCTTGGCGCGACTTTTGATCGCCTGCTGACTGTTGACGTCAAATCCGATCGAGACTTCCGGGTGCAAGAACTGCACCGCGAGGTTATGCACCAGATCGCCCATGAACAGAATGCTCTGCCCCTGAGAAGTGAAACGGTACGTGGTGCTGCCCGGTGTGTGTCCGGCTTCCAGCGTGGCCTCGACACCCGGTACCGGCGACTGACCAGCATCGAACGTTTTAAAACGCCCTGCCGCGACATACGGTGCCGTGGAGTCCTGGGCGATTTTGAAATACGGTTTCGCACCCTCGGGGGCCTTGGCCAGGGCCTGAGGATCGAGCCAGTAATCGGCTTCTGCCTTCGCGGCGTAGACCGTGGCGTTGGCAAACACCGGTTTCTGCTGGCCATCGACCAGCCCGCAGACATGGTCCAGGTGCAGGTGAGTCAACAGGATCGTGTCGACCTGCGAAGGCTCGTAGCCGGCCGCTTTCATGTTGTCCGAGAGCATGCCCGCCGTTGCACCGATGCATTGACCGGCGCCGGTATCCACCAGGATCAATTGCTTGCCGGTGTTGATCAGAAAGGCGTTGAACGCCGTCTGCACGCCCGGCGTTTCAATCGAGCGACGGGCGAGCAACGCACGAATCTGGCTTTGGGTCAGGCCCTTGAGCAGTTTGGGCGACAGGTCGTTGTAACCATCGAACAATGCCGTCACCTCAAAATCGCCTACGGCCAATCGGAAATAGCCGGGCACTTGCGAGCCAACTTGTGCCGGTGCCTGAGCCGAGGAAACGCCGGATGCCAGCGCCATCGCGAGGCCCAACGCGCAAACCAGAGAATGTTTCATGCCTTCACCCTTGATCGAATCGCGAAAGCGGCCCTGCACAGGTCCGCCACATGACATCAATCATGCACGGGACCTGCATCCTGAAAATTGCAGCGATGTGCTGAGTTGGCACGGTTGTCCTTAACTGCGCGCAGGCGAAATTAACAACGTTTAACTCGCCTGCCAGAGCGCTCGCGCCCAAGAATGACGCTCACCGACACGGACATTTGTCATGGCTCATTCTCAGCAAAACGTCGCCTGCGCGACCGCCACTGAAACGCCAAAGAAAAACACGGGAGGCCTGACCCCGTGGCGCGAAAGCCTGGCCAAGCAACTGATCCTCGAACGTCTGGGCGAAACCATCGAAGTGACCGAACTGGCCCGCGCCTGCGCGCTCTCGCGCAGCCATTTCTCGCGCGCGTTCAAGTGCAGCACCGGCCTTTCGCCCCAGGACTGGATTCGCCACCAGCGCATCGCCCGCGCCAAGCAACTGATTCAGAGCACCGACCTCAGCCTGACCCAGATCAGCCTCGAATGCGGCTTCTGTGACCAGGCACATTTCTGCCACATTTTCACTCGCAGCGAAGGCATCAATCCGTTTGCGTGGCGTTGCCGGGCCGTGCGTTCCCTCCCCCGCATAAACCTGTAGGTGCCCAGCTTGCGGACGATGGCGATTTCACGGGCGCCTTCGCCGGCAAGCCATGCTCCTGCGGGTTGCCTGGATGTCCGGCATTAACGGTTCACACAAAATCTGAGGAGCACGGCTTGCCGGCGAAGGAGCCCGTGAAACCGCCATCGCGAGCAAGCCAGGATCGTTTAAACCAACGGCACCAACCGCTCCAACGCCTCGGCCACGCCAAACCCGTACGCCGGATCTGCCTTGGTGCAATTGTCGATATGGCGCTGACGAATCGCCTGCGGCACGCCTTTCATGGCTCGCGCGGTGTTGTCGAACAACAACTGTTTACGCGCCGGGTCCAGCAAGCGAAACAGGTTGCCCGGCTGCTCGTAATGATCCTCTTCCAGCCGATGATCATAGTGTTGCGCAAAACCTTCCAGCGGCAGCGGCGGCTCGGCCAGTTCCGGCGAATCCTGCCACTCGCCGACGCTGTTCGGGAAATAACTGGCGGTGCCACCCAGGTTGCCGTCGGTGCGCATGGCGCCGTCGCGATGGTAGCTGTGAGCCGGGCAACGCGGTGCGTTGACCGGTATGTGATTGAAGTTCACCCCCAGGCGATAGCGCTGGGCATCACCGTAGGAAAACAGCCGCGCCTGGAGCATGCGGTCCGGCGAGAAGCTCACGCCCGGCACCACGTTGGCGGGCGAGAATGCCGCTTGCTCGATCTCGGCGAAGTGGTTTTCGGCGTTGCGATTGAGCTCCATGATGCCCACTTCAATCAGTGGAAACTCGCCGTGCGGCCAGACCTTGGTCAGGTCGAACGGGTTATGCCGGTAATTGATCGCCTGCTGTTCTTCCATCACCTGAATGCACAGTTTCCAGCGCGGGAAGTTGCCCTGCTCGATGACTTCGTACAAGTCCCGCAGATTGCTTTCGCGATCCTTGCCGACCACGGCTTCTGCCTCGGCGTCCGAGAGGTTTTCGATGCCCTGCTGGCAGACAAAGTGAAACTTCACCCAAACGCGTTTGTTGTCGCGGTCGATCAGGCTGAAGGTGTGACTGCCGAAGCCGTGCATGTGGCGGAAACTGGTGGGGATCCCCCTGTCACTCATCACGATGGTCACCTGGTGCAGCGCCTCGGGCAGCAGGGTCCAGAAATCCCAGTTGCTGGTGGCGTTGCGAAGGCCGGTGCGCGGGTCGCGCTTGACCACGTGATTGAGGTCGGAGAAACGCAGCGGGTCGCGGAAGAAGAACACTGGCGTGTTGTTGCCGACAATGTCCCAGTTGCCTTCGTCGGTATAGAACTTCACCGCGAAGCCACGGATATCGCGCTCGGCATCCGCCGCGCCACGCTCGCCGGCGACCGAGGAAAAACGCACGAACAGCGGCGTTTCCTTGCCCACCTCACTGAAAATACTGGCCTTGGTGTAGCGGCTGATGTCATGGGTGACGGTGAATGTGCCGTAGGCGCCCGCCCCCTTGGCGTGCATGCGGCGCTCCGGGATCAGTTCGCGGTCGAAGTGGGCGAGTTTTTCCAGTAACCAGATGTCTTGCAGGAGCGCCGGCCCACGAGGACCGGCGGTCTGGATATTGAGGTTGTCGACCACCGGCGCGCCGGTGGCATTGGTCAGCTTTTTCATGGTCATGTACTCGAAGAAATCGGCTCATCAGGAGCAAAAACGGCGCGGATCTACGCCCGCGCCGGTGTGCATCAACCCTTGAGGAACGCCAGCAGATCGGCGTTGAGCTGATCCTTGTGGGTGTCAGTCAAGCCATGGGGGGCGCCCGGGTAGACCTTCAGGGTAGAACCTTTCACCAGTTTTGCTGAGGCAATGCCGGCGGCTTCGATCGGCACCACCTGGTCCGCATCGCCGTGTACCACCAGGGTCGGCACGTCGAATTTCTTCAGGTCTTCGGTGAAGTCGGTTTCGGAGAATGCCTTGATGCAGTCATAGGCGTTCTTGTGGCCGGAGGTCATGCCCTGCATCCAGAACCAGTCGATCATGCCTTGCGATGGTTTGGCGTCCGGCTTGTTGAAGCCGAAGAACGGACCGCTGGCGAGGTCGATGTACAGTTGCGAACGATCGACCAGGGAGGCCTGACGAATGCCGTCAAATACTTCAATCGGCAAACCACCCGGGTTGGCTTCGGTCTTGAGCATCAGCGGCGGCACCGAGGAAATCAGCCCGGCCTTGGCCACCCGGCCGGTGCCGTGGCGACCGATGTAACGCGCCACTTCGCCGCCGCCGGTAGAGAAGCCGAACAGCACGGCGTCTTTCAGGTCCAGCAGCTCGATCAGTTGCGCCAGGTCATCGGCGTAGGTGTCCATGTCATTGCCGGTCCACGGCTGGCTGGAACGGCCGTGACCACGGCGGTCGTGAGCGATGACCCGATAGCCCTTGGAGGCGAGGAAGATCATCTGCGATTCCCAGCTGTCGGCGTTCAGCGGCCAACCGTGGCTGAAAACGATGGGCTGACCGGTGCCCCAGTCCTTGTAGTAAATCTCGGTGCCGTCTCGGGTCGTGAACGTACTCATGCGATATCTCCTTGGTGAAGGTTGGGGTGAATCAAACCGGTGGGTGGTTCATGCGATCAGCCAGCCGCGCCACGCGCTCGCCCAGGTGCGCGGCGGTGCAGCGGTCTTCGGCGGGCGGTGCGAATTCGGGGGATTGTTCGACATTCGATTGCGCCATGGCGCCGAGCGAGCTGCCGAGGCGGTTGAGCTGCCCATCGAACACGCCTGTGCCGGAGCGCGCAGGCAGCAGGTCCAGACCGACCCAGATCATTGAGTGCTGCGCGGCGAAAACCGCCATCTGCAGCAAGGTATTGAGTTTGTCGCCGCACAAGCAGCCGGAATTGGTGAAGCCGGCAGCCAGTTTGTCGCGCCAGGGTTGAGCCAGGTAGAACGCCGCCGTGGCTTCCATGAACCCCTTGAAGCGCGCCGAGGCGCTGCCCATGTAGGTGGGCGCGCCGAAGATGATCGCGTCGGCGTTGTGCAAACGGTCCCACTGCTGGTCCACGTCCTCGACCGAAATCAGCTGGCAGGTGCTGCCCAGGTGACGTTCCACACCTCCGGCCACGGCTTCGGCCATGACCCGCGTGTGCCCGTAGCCACTGTGATAGACCACCACCACGTTGCTCATTCCGGCGTCGCTCCCTGTGTGTTCGATCCCTGTGCATCAATCCAAAAGGTTCAGCCTTCGGCTGACCGGTGGGAGTTGAAGACCCTGAGTTTTGGGCGTAGACCAGACGCAGCACGAGTTAAACGTTGTTAATTTTCCCTGGCGCGCCAAAAGCCTAGGCGACACCTTTTCGAGTTCCCCGCCCAATAAATACGGAACTCGGCAACAGAGACGGGAAACTGCCAGGCCAGACGAACACCCGGGAGTTGCTGCACGGCAAGTTGCACTGATCGACAAACCTGACGAATATGCTCGAAAACCGCATACCAGACGGCAGCAAGCAGGAGTTACCCGTTGTCCCTTTTCCTCGCACAGGCCATCCATTTCGGCCCCTACCGGATCTATCCCGGCCAACGCCTGGTGATGGAGGCCGACCAGCCCCTGCGTCTGGGCCGGCGTGCCATGGACATTCTGTTGATCCTTCTGGAGCACGCCGGGAAAGTGGTCAGCAAACAGGAACTGATCGCCAGGGTCTGGCCCAAAAGCGTAGTCGAAGACATCAACCTGCGGGTGCACATGGCGGCATTGCGCAAGGCTTTGGGCGATGGTCAGGCCGGCCAGCGTTACATCGTCACTGTGGCTCACCGGGGCTACAGCTTTGTCGCGCCGTATTCGCTGGAGCACGTCGAGCAACCGGCACTGAGCGAGACACCGGCACCGGCGCCAGGCGGCCACAACCTGCCGGTGCGTCGAACCCGCATGATCGGGCGTCAGACCCTCGTCGACAGCCTGGTGGCCCAGCTGTCACGCCAGCGTTTCATCACACTGATCGGTCCCGGCGGGATCGGCAAGACCACCGTGGCCCTGCGCGTCGCCGAGCAACTGATCGGGCAATATCGGCACGGCATTCGCCTGCTGGACCTGGCACCGATCAACGACCCGGCGATGATCACCGCGCATCTGGCGAACTTGCTCGAACTGTCCTTGCACGACACCGAACCGATGAGCGGCCTCGCGGCGTTTTTGCATGATCGGCAAATGCTGCTGGTGATCGACAACTGCGAACACCTGATCGACGCCATCGCCCTGCTGAGTGAAAACCTCCTGCGCGCCGCGCCCGAGGTGCACATTCTGGCCACGAGCCGCGAGAGCCTGCGGGCCGAAGGTGAGTTCGTCCAGCGCCTTGGGTCACTGGACTGCCCACCGCCCATCGCCGTGCTCGACCGCGCTCAGGCCTTGACGTTTTCGGCCCTGCAGCTGTTTGTCGAGCGGGCGATGGCCAGCCACGACAGTTTCGAACTGACCGATGACGAACTGCCGCTGGCGATTGAAATCTGCCGACGCCTGGACGGCATTCCACTGGCGATCGAGCTGGCGGCCGCGCAAGTCAACAGCCTCGGGTTGAGCGGATTGCTGACACAACTGCAGGGCAGTTTTCGCCTGCTCACCCAAGGCTGTCAGACCACCTTGGGCCGGCATCAAACCCTGCGTGCAACGCTGGACTGGAGCTTCGAACTGCTCAGCCCCTGTGAACAAGTCTGCCTGCGTCGGCTGGGTGTGTTCAGGGGCGGCTTCACACTGGAATCGGCAGCGGCGGTGATCGTCGGCGAACACATCGAACCCCGTGAGGTGTTTGGTTCGATCACACAATTGGTCGCCAAGTCGCTGCTGAACGTGGAGGTCGGCGATGAAGAGGTGTTTTACCGCCTGCTCGACACGACCCGCAGTTATGCGCTGGAAAAACTCGACCAGGCCGCCGACCTCCCGGACACCCGCAAACGTCATGCCGAACGCTGCCTGGCCTTGATGCATCAGGCCCAACAAGAATGGGAGACGGTCCAGACGCACACGTGGATCGAGCGTTATGCCCGCAGTCTGGAAGACATTCGTTCCGCCCTCGACTGGGGATTGAACGCGCAAGGACCGCAAGCATTGGCGATCCGTCTGGCTGCGACGTCAGCGCCGCTGTGGCAGGAATTGTCGCTGCTCAGGGAGCACGGCGTGTATGTGCGCAAGGCGCTGGCATTGCTGGACGCGGCGCCCGAGCCTTGCCCTCGGCTGAAAATGGCCCTGAAGCTAGCCCTCGGCAGCTCGTGCTATCACACCCAGGGCGGCTCGGCAGAGACCGTTGAAGCCTTCGTCAGCGCCAGAAACCTGGCCAGGCAGTGCAACGATGTGGCCGGTCAATTGCGGGCGGTGTCCGGGCACCTCGCGGTCAACCTCAGTTGTGCGCACTATCAGACGGCCCTGGAACAGAGCCGACAATTCGACCGGCTAGGGCTGAACGGTGATGCGGTGTTGTCTCTCAGCGCCCACCGCTTGAGGGTGCTGGCGCTGCACTTTGCCGGGGACCAGCACCAGGCGCGGGCTGATGCCGAGCAGGTCCTGCAGCGCATGGCCCAGAGCGGGCACCTCAATCGCTTCAGCCACGGTTTTGGCGTGCACTATGATCAGAGCGTCGCCGCCCTGACGGTTCTGGCACGCATCCTCTGGGTGCAAGGACAGCCGGAAAAGGCCTGGCGCACTGCCCGACAAGCCCTGGACATTGCGCTGCAGATCAACCACGGCACCTCCATTTGCTACACCCTGGCACTGGCCAGTTGCCTGATCGCTCATTACAACGGCGACACCCGCACCGCTCGCGAACTCTTGCGCTTGCTGCTGGAACAAGCGCAAAAACACTCGGTGCTGCTGTTCTACACCTGGGCCCTGCACTACGCCCAGGTGATCGACCACGCCGAGGTTCGCTCGTCCCTTCTGCCGGGCGCGGGGCTGATCAAGGACATTATGGTCACGCTGGACACCGGCTTCGTTGATGACGCCTTGTTGCAACGGGCGGACACCGGCATGGCCGGCTGGAGCACGGCGGAAATCCTGCGAGCCAAGGCTGATGCGCTGCTGGCGCAAGGTTGCCCGTTGAAAACCGAAGCCGCCGAAGCCGTGCTGATTCGGGCCTTGAACGTGGCAAAACATCAGGGCGCCCTTGCCTGGGAACTGCGTAGCGCCACTTCACTGGCACAGCTTTGGCAGCGCCAGGGGCGGCACCGGCAAGCGCACACGCTGCTGGCACCGATCTACCAGCGGTTCACTGAGGGTTTTGCCACACCGGACCTGACCAAGGTGCGTCGTTTACTCGACGAGTTGCAGCACCACCTGCCCGCTTGATGTCCAGCGCGTCCGGCTGATGTAGCGGGCGTAACGCATTTCAAAGGCAGGCAGCTCACCACTGTGCTCAAGTTTTTCGAGGGCGTAGGCGCGCGTGGTGTTGAGGAAGCGATACCGTCTCAGCCCCCCGCCCTGTTCCAGCGACAACAGCGATTTGAGCGCCAGACTTTCCACCACTTCAACCAGGCGCTCGGGCAATAGCGCCGTGCAACCGAGCACGCCAATCGCCGCGTCCAGTGTAAAGGCCATTTTGAACACCGCCAGACGCTGCAACACGGTTTGCTCCAGCGGACACAGGTGTTCATAGCTCCAGTCCAGCGCCGCTTTAAGGGTTTGATGGCGGGGCACGGCGGTGCGCCGGCCGTGGCTCAGCAGCTGAAAACAGTTGTCGAGCTGGGCTTGCACGCCCACCAGCGCCAACGCGTCGATTTGCGCGGCCGCCAGCTCGATGGCCAACGGTAACCCATCGAGGCGGCGACAGATTTCCCCAACGACCTTGAGGTCCTGTTCGCGCAGGGCAAACCCTTGCTGGCGGGCGCGCGCGCGACTGACGAACAACTGCACCGCTGAATAGCCCATGGCCTCGGCCACACTGTGCAATCCCGACGCCGGTGGCACCGTCAGTGGCGGCAAACGCTGGACCGATTCCCCCTGCGCGTTGAGCGGCTCTCGACTGGTGACCAGGATCGACAGCCGCGGTGCGGATTTCAGCAAGTCCTCGACCAACGTGCGGCAGCATTCGTGCAAGTGTTCACAATTGTCCAGCACCAGCAACGCATGGCGTTGCGCCAAGTCATCCAGTATCGTCCCGGGCTCCAGTTCGAGGGCGCAAGCCAGGTGATCGAGCACCTGCGCAGGGTCATCGATCGCCGCCAGATCCACCCTCCAGACACCGTCCCGAAAATGCTGCAAGAGCAACTCGGCCACACGCAACGCTACGGTGGTCTTGCCGATGCCGGCAGGACCGACCACGGTCATGAGGCGCCGAACGGGCAACTGCCGAACCAGGCTGCCAACAATCGAGTCGCGGCCAGTCACCGGTGTCAGTCGCGCAGACAGGTTGTGCTGAGGTTTCTGAACGGTCTCGATCGACGCCAGAGAACACGCAGGCACTCGTTCCACCGCCGCGATAAAGCTGTAGCCATGCTGGGGAATGTTGACGATATAGCGCTGCCCGTCCTGCCCGTCGCCCAAGGCGCGACGCAGCGCAGCGATGTGCACGCGCAGGTTGATTTCCTCGACCACCGACGTCGGCCAGACGAGTGCGATCAATTCGTCCTTGCTGACGACAGTGCCTGCGCGCTGGACCAGCACCTGCAGAATATCCAGGGCCCGCCCGCCCATGCGCAGCGGCCGGTCACCGTCCAGGATCAACCGTTGCCGCAGGTGGAGTGCGTAGGGGCCGAATTGCAGCACCGCGTCGCTGTTCACATTTGTAAAGCTGTTCATGCACGTTCACGTGCGCAAACCCGGGACGGCTCGAAAGACTGCACATCCATCACGCGCCAGGCTCGCGCACCTCCATTGCAAAGAGTTCAACGGTATCTTGGCAGGCCTCGGTTACGGTACAACTGAAACGATGGGAGCGTCACGGCCATCACGGTGCGCAAGACGGACAAGAAGGCTCTAGCTTGACTGTTCCCGGTACAGGGTCGGCGTCAACCCAAGCTTTTCACTGAACAAAAACCGCATGTGCCGCACACTGCCGAAGCCACTTTTGAACGCCACGGTCTTGAGCGGCAAGTCCGTGGTTTCCAGGAGATTCCTGGCGCAGTCGATGCGGGCGCTTTGTAGAAACTCCATCGGGGTCATCTTCACTTCGCGGGCAAACACCCTGGCGAAATGACGCGGACTCATGGTGGCCAGGCCCGCCATGCGTTCGATACTGAATGCCTCATCCAGATGCTCAAGCATGTAGTTCTGCACTCGGGTCACCGGCGTTTCATGGGGCGCGACAGCGGCCATCAACGGACTGAATTGCGCCTGACTGCCCTGGCGCTTCATCACCACCAGTAACACCTTGGCCACATCCTGGGCGACTTTCTTGCCGTGGTCTTCGGCGACGACTGACAACGCGAGGTCGATACCGGCCGTGACGCCGCCGGAGGTAATGAGGTTGCGGTCCTGCACGTAAATCTTATCGGTCTCCACCGTCGCCTTGGGGAAGGCCTTGATCAGCCGTTCGGTGTAATGCCAGTGGGTGGTAACGCGATAACCGTCGAGCAGACCAGCGTGCCCAAGCACAAATGCACCGGTGCAAATCGAGCCATAACAGCCTGCGCGGCTGACGGCACTTTGCAGCCAGTCGAGTAACGGCGGGTGCTTTTCGCTGTAGGCACCGGGACCGCCGGGCACCAGCAACAGGTCATACGCTTGATCCGCCTGATCGATGTGCACGTCGGGGTGAACGCTGACGCCGTTGGACGCACGCAATGCCCCGTGTTCGGTGCCGATGGTCGACAACTCATAGCGCTCCGTCGGAGCCAGGTAGCGATTGGCGATGGAAAACACCTCCATCGGCCCGGCCATGTCGAGCAGGAGAAAGTCGGGGAACAGCACCATTGCTACGGTTTTCATGGTTCAAAATCACTGAGATCAAAAAAGAATTACTGGCTAACCAACAACCCTGTAGGAGCCGGCTAGCTGGCGATAGCAGAGTGTCAGTTGCCAACAATATCGGCTGATACACAGCGATCGCCAGCAAGCCGGCTCCTACAGAGAACGCGCTCGGCGTGCTGTGCATTATGGACAAATGGAACGGGAACAGCCTGCTCATTATTGTCAACCTGATAGAGACAGTATTTCAATTTCCATCTACTTATTGCACCAACCGATAAACATTAACCTTCTCCTCACTCGGACGAATCAACGTCCCAACAGGAGATTTCATCATGCTGACCCTTCGCAAAGCTTCCGATCGCGGCGCGGCCAATCACGGTTGGTTGAAGTCGTTCCATACCTTTTCCTTCGCCAACTACCGCAACCCGAAAGAGCAGGGTTTTTCCGACCTGCTGGTGATCAACGATGACCGTGTCGCCGCCGGCAAAGGCTTTGGCCAGCACCCGCACCGCGACATGGAGATTTTCTCCTATGTGCTCGAAGGTGCCCTGGAACACAAGGACACCCTGGGCACCGGTTCGGTGATCCGCCCCGGTGACGTGCAATTGATGAGCGCCGGCAGCGGCGTGGCGCACAGCGAGTACAACCACTCGGCCACCCGCGGCGTGCACTTCCTGCAAATCTGGATTGTGCCGGACGTCAGCGGCGCCAAACCGCGCTATCAGCAAGAGCATTTCAGCACGCAGAAAAAACGCGGCCGGCTGCAACTGATCATCTCCCCCGAGGGGAAAAACGGCTCACTGAAGGTGCGCCAGGATGCACGGGTGTATGCCGGGCTGATCGACGGCAAGGAATCCGCCACCCTGGAACTGGCCGCCAATCGCTATGCCTATGTGCATGTGGCTCGCGGCAGTGTCGAACTCAACGGCATGCAATTACAGGAAGGCGATGGCGTGCGGGTTCGGGATGAACGGCTGTTGAGCTTGAGTAATGGTGTTGATGCCGAAGTGCTGGTGTTTGACCTGCGTCCCCAGGAACTGCCTGAAATGCCATAATCCTGCGTGAAGAAATCGCCACCTCGCTGCGCTCGACAGCTCCTACAGGTACACGTAAATCCCGTAGGAGCTGTCGAGCGCAGCGAGGTGGCGATCTTTCAGGG
>NZ_BDAG01000072.1 GCF_002091715.1 Pseudomonas migulae NBRC 103157
CGATGGCGTTTTGAAGATCGCTATCGCCAGCAAGTCGGCTCCTACAGGGCGATGGCGTTTTGAAGATTGCCATCGCCGGCAAGCCGGCTCCTACAGGGCGATGGCGTTTTGAAGATTGCCATCGCCAGCAAGCCGGCTCCTACAGGGCGATGGCGTTTTGAAGATCGCTATCGCCGGCAAGCCGGCTCCTACTGGCGAACGCGCAGGGTCAGGCCCTTGAGGAAATTGCGCAGCAACTGGTCGCCGCACGGACGGTAGTTGGTGTGGCCGAACTTGCGGAACAGCGCGCTCAGCTCAGGCTTGGACACCGGGAACTCGGCGGCCTTGAGGATCGCGTGCATGTCGTCTTCCTTCAGTTCGAAGGCCACACGCAGTTTCTTGAGGATGATGTTGTTGGTCACCGGCACTTCGATCGGCTGCGGCGGACGGCTTTCGTCCTTGCCGCGCTTGAAGATCACCAGGCCGTCGAGGAAATGCGCCATGACTTCGTCCGGGCAGCGTACGAAGCCTTCCTCGTCTTCTTCTTTCTTGTCGAGGTACGTCAACA
The DNA here is from genome assembly GCF_002091715.1 of Pseudomonas migulae NBRC 103157. Taxonomy (GTDB): domain Bacteria; phylum Pseudomonadota; class Gammaproteobacteria; order Pseudomonadales; family Pseudomonadaceae; genus Aquipseudomonas; species Aquipseudomonas migulae_A. The sequence goes on from NZ_BDAG01000072.1 coordinate 548, forward strand.
GGTCTTCCAGGGACACGTCCATGCCGCCGAGCTTGATGATCTCGATGACTTTCTTGTCGCTGATGTCGAGCATGTAGCGCACGCTGCGCAGTACGTCGTTATGAATCATGGTGTGCAATCCTGATATTCGGCAGTGGGCGCCGCATAAGCCGCGGCGCCAAAATGTGTGGCGGCGTGAAAAGTCTTAGAACTTCTCTTTGCCGGACAGGTAGCGCCATTGGCCCAACGGCACTTTACCGATGGACACGCCGCCAATGCGGATGCGGCGGATGGCGACGACCTTCAGGCCGACGGCCTGGCAGAACAGGGCGATCACGCCCGGTTGTGGGTTCTTCATCGCAAAACGCAGGCGGTTTTCGTTCTGCCAGCTGGCTTTGACCGGCGGCAGTTCCTTGCCCTTGTAGGTCAGGCCGTGGTTCAGACGGTTGAGGCCGTGAGCCACCATGTCGCCTTCGACCTCGACCACATACTCTTGCTCGATTTTTGCGGAATCGGCAGTGAGTTTGCGCAGGATCTTCCAGTCCTGGGTGAACACCAACAGACCGCTGGCGTTGGCCTGCAGGTCGGTGCTGGCGGTCAGGCGCAGGAAATGACCCTTGAGCGGCCGTTTGCTGAAGCGGTGTTCTTCGCTCAGGGTGTCGGCGCTGATGGTCGCCATGGCCGTTTCCGCGTCCATGCCTGCCGGGACGTTGAACAGGATGGTTACCGGCTCGGGCGCAGTGGCCTTGGCTTCTGGATCGAGCTCGACTTTCTGGGTGTCGACCTTGAACTGCGGCTCGTCGATGACTTCACCGTCCACGGTGACCCAGCCGCCCTCGATGAACAGCTCAGCCTCCCGACGGGAACAGCCGACGAGTTCGATGAGGCGTTTGGAGAGACGAATCGGGTCAGTCATGACAGGGCCGTAACAAAAAAGGGGTGGGCATTGTACCTGCTGGGCGCCGGTTAATCCCGGCTCCATTTCACCGTTGGGCTTTTTGTAGGAGCCGGCTTGCTGGCGAAGCAGGCGATGCGGTGTGTCATTTGTACCGAGGTGATGCTATCGCCAGCAAGCCGGCTCCTACAGTTGCGTGGTGTGTCAGCCATTGCTCGACTGTTGTCGGGTTTGGCGCAAGCGCATGTGTAACAACGGATAAGGCTGACCCATGCCGTCATGCTCCGAGCGACCGATCACCTCGAACCCTTGTTTGAAGTAGAACCCCAGCGCCTGCGGGTTCTGTTCGTTGACGTCCAGTTCATCGGCATTCAGGTGTTCCATGGCATAGCGCAGCAACTGTTTGCCCAGGCCCTGGCCGCGATGAGCCGGGTCGATGAAAAGCATTTCGATCTTGCCCGCCGCGACCCCGGCGAACCCGGTGATGCGCTGGCGCGAGTCTTTGGTGCAGATCAGCATCACCGCGTCGAGGTAGCGGGTCAGCACCAGGTTCTTCAGCAGTTCGATGTAACTGTCCGGCAGGAAGTCATGGGTGGCGCGCACCGAGTCTTCCCAGACCCGAGTCAGTTCCTGATAGTCGCTCTGTTTCGGCGTGTGGATGACCGAATGTTGGCGCATGGCCGAATGCCCCTTTTGCAGTGATGGGTGCGAATCCTTTCTCCCACAAAACGATAGACGTAAAAAAGCCCCGCATCTCGTCAAGAGAGCGGGGCTTTTCGTATTTTTTGCGTTTAGATCTGTTCAGCCCACAGGTCGTACTCGTCGGCGTCGGTGACCTTGCACCAGACTTTGTCGCCCGGCTTCAGGTTGCTGCCGTTGTCGATGAACACGTTGCCGTCGATTTCCGGGGCATCGAAGAAGCAACGGCCAACCGCGCCTTGCTCGTCGACTTCATCGACCAGCACTTCGATTTCACGGCCGACGCGCATTTGCAGGCGCGCCGAGCTGATGGCTTGCTGGTGCGCCATGAAGCGGTCCCAACGGTCCTGCTTGACGTCGTCCGGGACGATGTCCAGGTCGAGGTCGTTGGCCGGTGCACCTTCGACCGGCGAGTACTGGAAGCAGCCGACGCGGTCGAGCTGGGCTTCGGTCAGCCAGTTCAGCAGGTACTGGAAGTCTTCTTCGGTTTCGCCGGGGAAGCCGACGATGAAGGTCGAACGGATGATCAGGTCCGGGCAGATCTCGCGCCAGTTCTTGATGCGCGCCAGGGTCTTGTCTTCGAACGCCGGGCGTTTCATCGACTTCAGGACTTTCGGGCTGGCGTGCTGGAACGGGATGTCCAGGTACGGCAGGATCTTGCCGGCGGCCATCAGCGGGATCAGCTCGTCGACGTGCGGGTACGGGTAAACGTAGTGCAAGCGAACCCAGACCCCAAGGGTGCTCAGGGCTTCGCAGAGTTCGGTCATGCGGGTTTTCACCGGCGCGCCGTTCCAGAAACCGGTGCGGTATTTCACATCGACGCCGTAGGCGCTGGTGTCTTGCGAGATCACCAACAGCTCCTTGACGCCGGCCTTGACCAGGCGCTGGGCTTCGTCGAGTACGTCACCGACCGGACGGCTGACCAGTTTGCCGCGCATCGACGGGATGATGCAGAAGCTGCAGCTGTGGTTGCAGCCTTCGGAAATCTTCAGGTACGCGTAGTGGCGCGGGGTCAGCTTGATGCCTTGCGGCGGCACCAGATCGATCAGCGGGTTGTGATCCTGACGTGGTGGCACGACGTCGTGCACCGCATTGACCACTTGCTCGTACTGCTGCGGACCGGTCACGGCCAGCACGCTCGGGTGCACGTTGCGAATGTTGCCTTCTTCGACGCCCATGCAGCCGGTCACGATGACCTTGCCGTTTTCCTTGATGGCCTCGCCGATCACTTCCAGGGATTCGGCCTTGGCCGAGTCGATGAAGCCGCAGGTGTTGACCACCACGACATCGGCGTCCTGGTAGGTGGACACAACGTCATAACCTTCCATGCGCAGCTGGGTAAGGATGCGCTCGGAGTCGACCAGTGCTTTGGGGCAACCCAGGGATACGAAGCCAACCTTTGGATTGGCCGGCGCAGGAGTGGTGGACATGTCTAACCTCGGTATTTGTGACGCCTCCAGCCGAAGACGGCAAGGCGACAAACGGGCGCTTGGTGCGCCTCTGATCAAAAAGTGCGCAATTCTAGCGATGAGACGTTCACTTGACCAGCTTTATGGAGGGAAATACGACGAGTGCTGCGCTATGCTTCGCGCCGTTACGCTTTACCGATTTTTTACAGTCAACAAAACGTCTGTAACTGTAAGTAAAACAGCGCATGCTGCGTGACAAAGCATAGTGCTTCTTCTAAAGAAGTCCGGTCTGGGTAGTAGGAGTGTTGGATGGGGCAGGCAAGTAGTCAGGTAGCGAGCGCCGGGCATTCGGCGGCAAAGCCGATCGGCATGCTGGTCGCGGCGGTCGGTGTGGTTTACGGCGATATCGGCACGAGCCCGCTGTACACCCTCAAAGAAGTGTTTTCCGGTGGCTACGGTGTGCCGGTCAATCATGACGGCGTGTTGGGCATCCTGGCGCTGATCTTCTGGTCGCTGATCTGGGTCGTCTCGATCAAGTACATGTTGTTTGTCCTGCGCGCCGACAACCAGGGCGAAGGCGGGATCATGGCGTTGACCGCGCTGGCTCGGCGGGCAGCGGCGGGGCATAAGAAATTGCGGACGTTGCTGGTGGTCTGTGGACTGATCGGCGCGGCGCTGTTTTATGGCGACAGCATGATTACGCCAGCGATTTCCGTACTCTCGGCGATTGAAGGCCTCGGGCTGGCCTTCGAAGGTATCGACCATTGGGTGGTGCCGCTGTCGCTGGTCGTGCTGGTGGCGCTGTTTTTGATCCAGAGTCACGGCACTGCGCGCATCGGCATTCTGTTCGGGCCGATCATGGTCACCTGGTTCCTGGTCCTGGGCGCGTTGGGCGTCTACGGCATCCTGCAGCACCCGGAAGTGTTGCACGCGCTGAACCCGGTCTGGGGCGTGCGTTTCTTCACCCAGCATCCGGGCATGGGCGTGGCGATCCTTGGCGCCGTGGTGCTGGCGTTGACCGGCGCCGAAGCCCTGTACGCCGACATGGGCCACTTCGGTCGCAAGCCGATTGCCCGGGCATGGTTCCTCCTTGTGCTGCCAGCGCTGGTACTTAACTACTTCGGCCAGGGCGCCTTGCTGCTCGGTGATCCGGAGGCGGCGCGCAACCCGTTCTATCTGCTGGCGCCAAGCTGGGCGCTGATTCCGTTGGTCGGCCTGTCGACCCTGGCCACGGTGATCGCCTCGCAAGCGGTGATTTCCGGTGCGTTCTCCCTGACCCGGCAGGCGATCCAGCTCGGGTACATTCCGCGCATGCACATCCAGCACACCTCCAGCGCCGAACAGGGCCAGATCTACATCGGCGCGGTGAACTGGTCGCTGATGGTCGGCGTGATCCTGTTGGTGCTCGGCTTCGAATCCTCCGGCGCCCTGGCCTCGGCCTACGGTGTGGCGGTGACGGGCACCATGTTGATGACCACCATCCTGGTGTCGGCAGTGATGCTGTTGCTGTGGAAGTGGCCGCCAGTCCTCGCGGTGCCGGTGTTGATCGGCTTCCTGCTGGTGGACGGTCTGTATTTCGCCGCCAACGTGCCGAAAATCGTTCAGGGCGGGGCATTCCCGGTGATCGCCGGTATCGCGCTGTTCGTGCTGATGACCACCTGGAAACGCGGCAAGCAGTTGCTGGTGGAGCGCATGGACGAAGGCGGGCTGCCACTGCCGATTTTCATCAGCAGTATCGCCGTGCAACCGCCGCATCGTGTCCAGGGCACGGCGGTGTTCCTCACCGCGCGGCCAGACGCCGTGCCCCACGCGTTGTTGCACAACCTGTTGCATAACCAGGTGCTGCACGAGCAAGTGGTGCTGCTGACGGTGGTGTACGAAGACATCCCGCGTGTGCCGCCGACTCGGCGCTTCGAGGTCGAATCCTACGGCGAAGGGTTCTTCCGGGTGATTCTGCACTTTGGCTTTATCGACGAGCCGGACGTGCCGCAAGCGCTGAAGTTGTGTCATCTCGATGACCTGGATTTCAGCCCGATGCGCACCACCTACTTCCTCAGCCGCGAGACGGTCATCGCCTCCAAGCTTGAAGGCATGGCCCGCTGGCGCGAGGCGTTGTTTGCGTTCATGTTGAAGAATGCCAATGGCAATTTGCGGTTCTTCAATCTGCCGCTGAACCGGGTGATTGAATTGGGCACGCAGGTCGAGATGTAAGCCCCGCGACATCAAAAAGCCCCCGTTGCCAATGCGGCAGCGGGGGCTTTTTTGTGTCTGAACGCACAGCGTGAAGATGGTGGAGATCCAATGTGGGAGCGGGCTTGCTCGCGAAGGCGGTGGGTCAGTCGACATCAATGTTGAATGTTAGTCCGCTTTCGCGAGCAAGCCCGCTCCCACAAGGGGGCTGCGGCGTCTGTCGGGATTGCGCTCAGGTCACTATTTTTTGGGTTCGGTATTCGTCGCAGCCGGTCGCTCCAGCACCTTCACCACATCATCAACCACTGCCTTGCTCATCGCCGTCAGATAATGCGCGGCCCAGATGTGGCGGTCGGTATCGCGGTTGAAGGCCGCATCTCGGGTCAGTTCCTTGGCCAGGAACAGAAAATCGGAGGCCATGGCTAACGCATCACCGAGGGGAACGTCTCGAGTGACATGGAATAGGGGTTGGTTTGAGCAGTAGATGAAGGGGGTGAGGCCGATGGTTTTTAGTTCTGAGGGTTCGGTCGGGTTTGTTGTTGTCATGGTTTTGCTCCAGGGTTCGAGGAGCTGCCACACTCGTTTCCAAGCGAATGGGTGGCAGCTGTACGCAGGTTGGAAAACCGGGAACCAGGGAACCGGCACGCCCGAGGGCGTCCCACGCACAGCCGCCATTACTCAAGAATATTGCCGTGAAATCGGCTGCATTCATGAATGGGTGGCGTAGAGTTCGATTCGACGGGTTTCCAAGCCCGATCGCTGAATGGTCAGCGACGACCAGAGACTATCCCGTCAAAGAAAAGCGCAACAAGGCATCAGAGTACCCAAAAAACACGATTCGGAGTTTGCCTACAAGGTTTGCGGGCGTCATCCGATATTCCGCGACCTTAAGTAAACGAAACCAGACAACGCAATACCTGTAGGAGCCGGCTTGCTGGCGATGGACTCAAGTGCACTGCGTTCATTCAGGCAGTACGCGTTATCGTTAACGACCATCGCCAGCAAGCCGGCTCCTGCAAAGGAAATCGTTTGAGTCGGAAAACCAAAAAAAGCCCCCGCAACCATACGGCCACGGGAGCTTTTCGTTAGACGGGGTTCAGATCACTCCTGAGCCGCCGTCTCCTTCGCCTGACGCTTCTCGATCACATCCACCAACCGCTGGGCCAGTTTCGGGTAGTTCTCGTCGAAGTGGTGGCCGCCAGGCAACTTGATCGCTTCGCCCACCGCAGTCTTGTCGGTGCAGCCGCTTTCGTCGGTCTCTTCTTCACCGTAGATGCACACCACTTTCTCCGGTGGCAGCTTGGCCATTTCCGGGCCGGTCGCGGCTTCTTTGCCGGCGTTGCCGAGCCAGCCTTCGACTTCGATTTCGAAGCTGCCGGTGCGGGCGAAGGCCAGCAGGATGATTGCGTCGACGCGCTGCTGTTCCGAGGCTTCAAGTCGGTTGTAGATCGCCGGCAAGACGTCGGCGCCGAACGAGTAGCCGGTCAGGATGAAGCGCTTGGTGCCCCATTTCTGCCGGTAGTGCTGCATCAGTTCGGCGAGGTCCAGGGCGCTTTGCTCCGGGCTCTTGTGCTGCCAGTAGTAGCGCAGGGTGTCGATGCCGACCACCGGGTAGCCGATCTTGGCCATTTCGCCGGCTACGTCGCGGTCGAGGTCGCGCCAGCCGCCGTCGCCGGAGAGGAACAGGGTGACGGTGTCCTTGGCCTGGCCGGCCGGGACTTCAACCACTGGAATCTGCAGGCCACCAGCGGCTTTGTCGCCACCGACGAGAAGCTTGCGCAGTTCGTTGTTCAGCACTTGCGGCAGGTTGATGTCGTAGTCGCTGATGCTGGTTTCGGCGTTGGGTTGGTCGCGTACAAAACCTGCGCTGGTGTCGTCCGGGTTGTCGTTCCACGCCACCAGCCAGTGGCCGTGAGCGGCGCTTTTTGGCAGCAGGTGGGTACAGCCGGGTTTTTCCAGGGCCAGGTCCACCGAAACGGCCTGGGACTTGTCGTCCTTCTGTTCGGACAACCAGCGCCACGCCAGCACGGCGCCAGGGCCGATGCCGCTGACCAGGGTCGCCGGGCCTTTGAGTTCTCTCAGGCCTGCTTGCAGGGCGCGGCTTTGCAGCAGGCATTCCTTGGGCAGGATCACCTGAACGATCTGCGCCGAGCCGGTGCGGCTCAGGGTCATCAATTGTTTGTCGCTGAGCTTCTGGTCTTCATTGACCGCCACCAGCACCTGGGCGCGTGGCGTGTTGCCGGGAATGACGCGGGTCATCGCGGCGCCGTCGGCGGGTGTCAGCCGTTCGAGGGTCGGTTCTGGCGCCGGGCGTTTGAGGTACCAGTAACCGCCGCCAAGAATCAGGGCCAGCACTACCAGTGTGGCCAGTACGTACCGCAAGGAGCGTCGAATCATCAGCGTTTCACCAATCCAGTCAAGCCGCCCGCAATCAGGGCAGCAGTGTCGGCCAGGGCAACCAGCGGATCAAGTCCGGCGGGCACGGCCATATAACGGGGTTCCCAGTCAGGCTGGAACTTGTCTTTGAAGCGGCGCAAACCTTGGAAGTTGTAAAGCTGCTCACCACGGCGGAATACCATCGAGCCCAGGCGCTGGGTCAGTGGTGCGCCGCGACGGGGTTGCAACCCCGACAACGGCACCATGCCCAGGCTGAAGCGCGCGTATCCATGATTTTTATAATGTTGAATCAGGCCGACCATCATGAATTCCATGGTCAGCTTGGGGGCGTCCGGGTGCGCGCGCATCAGGTCGAGGCTGGCCAGGTCGTGGCCGTAAGTCTCGAGCAAATTGGCGAACGCCACCGGACGCCCTTCGAAACGAATCACTGCGACGCGGAAATGCTTGAGGTAGTCATCGCTGAAACGGCCGAGGGAGAAGCCTTTCTCGCGCACGTTCTTGCCGGTCAGCCAGGCATCGGAAATCACCTTGAGCTCATCCATCGGCGCATGTCCCGGCTCATGGATTTCCAGCGACAGGCCATCGCGGGTGCCACGGTTCCAGGTGTAGCGCAGGTCCTTCATCTCTTTGCCCTTGGCTTCAAGATCAAAACGCTGCAGATCGACCCGGGCTTCTTCGCCGAGCTTGATTGCGGTCAGGCCGATGTCCATGTAGTACGGCAGGTTTTCCGCGCGGACTTGATAGAACACGGGGCGGGCGTGGTGGATGTCGCAGAGGTCGCGGAACTGCCAGATCATCTCGGCGCGTTGCTGGGTCGGGCCGATCGGGTCGTACAAGGCCACGAGGCTGCGCCCACGGCGGGCGTACATCAGGAACGCCTCGTCGTTGGGGTGAAACAGCAGCGCCTTGTCACCGGTCAGGGCCAGGCCACCATCCGGTTGTGCGGAAGCCATCAGGATTTTTACCGCGCGGTCCAGCTCATCCGGCGTCGGCAGGTGAATCACCGGGCGCGCAGTGCGCAGCAGCCAGGTCAGGGACACCACCACCAGCAGCACGGCGGCGCCCAGCAACGAGCGCAAGCCACGCGGGGCGTCGGCGTCGAGGGTGAACTGCCACCAGAGTTGATGGCTGTACGGGACGTCCTGATAAGCGAACAGCAGCAGCCAGATCGACGCGCCGAGCACGCACAGGCTCGACACCAGATACAGCGGCGAAAACGGCAATTCGGTCAAACGGCTCGGGCGATAGAACGAGCGGCGGAAAACCCCCAGCAGGCTCGCGGTCAACGTCATCAGGCAGGCTTCTTCCCAGTCGAAACCTTTGAGCAGCGACAGCACCGCGCCGACCAGCAACAGAATGGTGGTCAGCATCCAGGCGGCCGACAGTCGGCGGCGCAGGCCTTGAGCCAGCAGCAGGCAAAGTACACCGACCAGGCTGGCGCCGAAGTGCGAGGCGTCGACCAGTCGATGGGGAATCAGAAAGCCGATGTGTTCCAGGCGTGTATCGATTTCCGGGGTCACGCCGGAAAACAGCAGCACCACGCCGGACAGGAACACCAGCACCGCCAGAATCGGCGCGGCCAGACCGGACGCGGCGCGCAAAGACTGGCGCGTCTGGAACAGGCGCTGGCCTTCGTTGATCAGCAGCAGCACGCACGCGACCAGTAGCGGCAGCACCACGTAGATCAGGCGATAGAGCAACAACGCGGCAGCCAGCGGTGCAGCGCCGAGTTTATCGGCAAAGGCGGCCAGCAGAATCGCTTCGAACACCCCGACACCGCCGGGGACATGACTGAGCACGCCTGCGGCCAGCGCCAGCAGGTACACCAGCAGGAAGGCGCCGAACGGCGGGGCTTCCGGCAGCAACAGATAAAGCACGGTAGCAGCGGCGGCGACGTCCAGGGCAGTAATGATCAGTTGCAGGAACGTCAGGCGGCGGCCCGGGAGGCGCAAGGTGCGGCGGCCAACCTTGACCAGCAGGTTATCCGGGTAAGGCTGCTCCGGCAGGCGACGACGGTAGATGCCGACAGCCAACACGGTAAACAGCAGCAGCACGGCGGCAGCGATCACGCCCAGCAACATCTCGGAGAGCCCGAGGGCGGCGGAAGCGGCTGGCAGGTTGCTCAGCGTGGCCAGGGCGGCCAGCGGGGGCAGGGCGCAGCCGAGCGAGAGGCTGGCGAACAGCGTCATGTGAGCGACGTCTGAAGCCCCCAGGCCATGACGTGCATATAAACGATAGCGAACCGAGCCCCCCGAGAGCATCGACAGGCCGATGGCATTGCCGATGGCGAAAGCGGTGAACCCCCCGAGTGCAAGAATACGCGGCGCAAGCGTTACGCCGGCATAGCGGCTGGCCGACCATTCATAACCGAGCAATATGATGAAGCCGACGACCGTCGCCGCCAGTGCGCCCAGCAATGCCGGTTTCGGCACTTCAAGAATCGAGTCGTGCAGAGCGTACAGATCGAGTTCGCTCAGCAAGTGGCGACAGGCAATCAGCGCGATCGCGAACAACAGCAGGGTGACCGCCAGACCGATGGGTTGGCGATACTTGCTGACCTGATCAAGCAAGCGCAAACGCTCGGGCTTGATGGGTTGTGTCGCTGTGACGGTGTCTTGTGGGTCAGACGAGTTGGCGCGCATCAATCACCTCTTGGATTGTGCGCGACAGGATGGGGGTATCCAGCCAAGTTACCAATCCCTGTAGAAAAAAATAATCACAAATATTAACGCCACTCGCCGGGTATCGGCGATGGCAGGTCATCTGTCGTGGAGGGTTCCGTCTGGGACTCAGCATAGTCTGATCTCAGGGTGTCAGTGATCCCCACAGAGTGACAGGTCATTGTTGCGAAAGGACTTTTTCAACAGATACAAAAAAGGCCACTCTTTCGAGTAGCCTTTTTTGATGTTTGGTTGCGGGAGCCGGATTTGAACCGACGACCTTCGGGTTATGAGCCCGACGAGCTACCAGACTGCTCCATCCCGCGTCTGTGTGGCGGCATTCTATAGAGATACGCTGATGTGTCAACCGTTAATCCGGAACCGGGTCAAATAAACGTGAATAAGCGGCGAACGGTCGCAGGGGAGACCTAAGTTTCGGAATCAGAACGATTTCTCCGTGCTGCCAAAAAACAGATCTCTCACGGAATGTTGGGAGACACCGATGGCGCGTTACCTGTAGGAGCCGGCTTGCTGGCGATGGACTCGAGTGCGCCGCGTTGATTCAGGCAGCACGCGTTATCGTTAACGACCATCGCCAGCAAGCCGGCTCCTACAGGAAAGCGTGCATGAGTTGAATTTAAGTGCCATTGCAAAACACGCGCGCACAAAAAAGGCCACTCTTTCGAGTAGCCTTTTTTGATGTTTGGTTGCGGGAGCCGGATTTGAACCGACGACCTTCGGGTTATGAGCCCGACGAGCTACCAGACTGCTCCATCCCGCGTCTGTGTGTCGGCATTCTACAGAGGATCGCCGGGCTGTCAACCTTCAATCCAGATAAAACCTGTTCTGGTTCAATCGCTTAGCTTGAAAGTGCGACGGTGTAATCGGCTGCGAGTCAGGCGTGGCAAGGCTTGCAGCTCTATCGAAGGTGGTCTTTCGATTGAGAAAATAAATTCATCCACGACTTTTCCTACGAGCGGGAAAGAACATTCAGACTACTGGTGCTATATACAGGTGTCAGTGAGATACTGCTGATCCGGCCTGCCATGTCTCCTTTTCTTTCCCATGAACACCGCTTTCATATGACCCAGCGAAAAATCATCCACGTCGATTGTGACTGCTTCTACGCTGCCATCGAGATGCGTGACGACCCGCGCCTGGCCGGAAAGCCGCTGGCGGTGGGCGGGTCGGCGGATCGACGCGGAGTGATTGCCACCTGCAACTACGAAGCGCGGGCGTATGGCGTGCGTTCGGCGATGTCTTCCGGGCATGCCTTGAAGTTGTGCCCGGACCTGACCATCGTCAAACCGCGCATGGACGCCTATCGAGAAGCGTCGAAGGAAATTCACACGATCTTCCGTGATTACACCGACCTGATCGAGCCGCTTTCCCTTGATGAGGCCTACCTCGATGTGTCGGACAGCGCGCACTTCGGCGGCAGCGCCACACGGATTGCCCAGGACATCCGCCGGCGGGTGTCGAATCAGTTGCATATCACGGTCTCGGCCGGCGTGGCGCCGAACAAGTTCCTGGCCAAGATTGCCAGCGACTGGAAAAAGCCCAATGGTTTGTTCGTCATTACACCGGATCAGGTCGAGGATTTTGTCAGTGGCTTGCCCGTGAGCAAGCTGCACGGCGTGGGCAAAGTGACCGCCGACAAACTGGGCAGGCTCGGAATTGTCGATTGCTCGCATTTGCGCGAATGGGACAAGTTGGCGCTGGTGCGTGAATTCGGCAGCTTTGGCGAGCGACTGTGGAGCCTGGCTCGTGGGATCGATGAGCGGCTGGTGCACAACGACAGTCGGCGGCAATCGATCAGCGTCGAAAACACGTATGACGTGGATCTGCCGGATCTGGTGAGCTGCCTGGATAAATTGCCGGAGTTGCTGGAAACCCTGGCGGGACGCATGGCGCGGATTGATGACAGCTATCGGCCGGGCAAGCCGTTCGTCAAAGTCAAATTCCATGACTTCACCCAGACTACGCTGGAGCAGGCCGGGGCAGGGCGGGATCTTCAGAGTTACCAGCTGCTGCTGACCCAGGCGTTCAATCGCGGCGGGAAACCGGTGCGGTTGTTGGGGATCGGGGTGAGGCTGGAGGATTTGCGGGGCGGGTTCGAGCAGATGGAGTTGTTTGAGCGCTAGCGGCAGGGTTTGGATGGTGTGGTGAGTGTCAGGCCGCC
>NZ_BDAG01000073.1 GCF_002091715.1 Pseudomonas migulae NBRC 103157
GAGGGCTTGGCGCTTATCATGTCTGCCGAATTAATCCCGGCCTTTATGAGATGAGCATGACTTTCGATTTTGATCAGGTGTTCGATCGCCACAACACCGGCAGTACCAAGTGGAGCCGCTACCCGGCCGAGGTATTGCCGATGTGGGTCGCCGACATGGATTTTGCCGCGCCGCCGGTGATCATCCAGGCCCTGCAAAAGCGTCTGGAACACCCGTTGCTCGGCTACAGCGTGGCTCAGGATGACTTGCGCCACGCCATCGTCACCGATCTGTGGAACAAGTACGCCTGGCGCGTTCAGCCGCAAGAGCTGATTTTCCTGCCGGGCGTGGAGTCGGGTTTCAACATGGCCCTGAACGCCCTGGTACAACCGCAACAGAACGTCGTGGTCCAGGTCCCCAACTACCCGCCGCTGCGGCATGCCCCTGGCCATTGGGGTCTGAACAAGGTTGAACTGAATTTCGACACGCAGGCAGACGGCACCTACGCCACACCACTCGATACCTTGCGCCAGTCGCTGGCCGGTGGCGGCGCGTTACTGCTGAGCAATCCGCACAACCCGTTGGGCAAGACGTTCCCACGGGACGAACTGCAAGCGGTAGCCGACATCTGCCGGGAGCAGGACGCCTGGATCATCTCCGACGAAATCCACGCCGAACTGTGCTTCGACGGGCGCAAGCACATTCCCACCGCATCGTTAAGCCCGGAAATCGCCCAGCGCACCATCACGCTGATGTCGGCGAGCAAGGCCTACAACATCGCCGGCCTGAAGACCTCGTTCATGATCATTCAGGACCGGGCCTTGCGTGAGCGCGTCAACCACGCCCGTTGCGGGATGGTCGACAGCGTCAACCCGCTGGGCATGGAAGCGACACGGGTTGCCTATACTGAAGCCGGGCCGTGGCTGACCGCGCTGGTGGGTTACCTGCAAGGCAACCGCGATTACCTGGTCGATGCGGTTCGCACCCGTCTACCGGGTGTCACCATGAACGTACCGCAGAGCACTTATCTGGCGTGGCTCGATTGCTCGGCGCTGGGCCTGGAGAATCCGCAGCAGTTCTTCCTTGAACAGGCGAAGGTCGGGCTTAGCCCAGGCCTGGATTTTGGCGATGATTGCAAACAGTTCGTCCGCCTGAATTTCGGCTGCCCGCGTGCGTTGCTCGAGGAAGGGATTGCGCGGATGGAGCGCAGCCTGATCAATCTCAAGGCCTGACCGAACTTCGTCAACGCCATCCCCTGTGGGAGCGGGCTTGCTCGCGAAAGCGGTGTGTCATCCAGTATTAATGTTGACTGACACACCGTTTTCGCGAGCAAACCCGCTCCCACAGGGAATCTATGCAGTTCGAGAGATTCCACAGCCCTCCGAAATCCAACCGAACTCAAGACAAAAGAGCGGGGTCCACCCTTTGACTCTTCTGCCTTGAGAACGGAGATTTCACGATGACTGACTATCCAAGACCCCCTTTCAAGAAACAGGGCCAACCCGTCCCCGGCTCCCAGAAGAAAATGGACCCGTACCCGGACTGTGGCGAGCAGAGTTACAAAGGCTCCGGCCGTCTGGACGGCAAGATCGCCCTGATCACCGGCGCCGACAGCGGGATCGGCCGCGCTGTCGCGATCGCGTTCGCCCGTGAAGGTGCGGACGTCGCCGTTGCCTACCTCAATGAACATGAAGACGCGCAGGAAACCGCGCGCTGGGTCGAACAGGCCGGGCGACAGTGCGTGTTGCTGCCCGGCGACATCGCGCAGAAAGCGCAATGCCAGACGCTGGTCGACAAAACCGTCGAACGCTTTGGCCGCATCGACATCCTGGTCAACAACGCCGCGTTCCAGATGACCCACGAACATTTCGAGGACATCCCGGACGAAGAATGGGTGATGACCTTTGACGTCAACATCACCGCCATTTTCCGGATCTGCCAGGCGGCGCTGAAGCACATGAAACCCGGCAGTTCGATCATCAACACCAGCTCGGTCAACTCGGACATGCCCAAGCCGACCCTCCTCCCCTACGCCACCACCAAAGGCGCGATCGCCAACTTCACCGCCGGCCTGGCGCAGATGCTGGGACCGAAAAACATCCGGGTCAACTGCGTGGCGCCAGGGCCCATCTGGACGCCGCTGATCGTCTCGACCATGCCCGATGAGGAAGTGCAGAACTTTGGCGGGCAAACACCGCTGGGACGGCCGGGACAACCCGTCGAAGTGGCGCCGATTTATGTGCTGCTGGCCTCGGACGAGGCCAGCTACATCACCGGTCAGCGCTACGGAATTACCGGCGGCAAGCCTATGCTTTGAATACGCATCCTTTGGGCGGGTACAGCGCATGAGCTTCATTCTCTGGGTAGCAGTGTTGGGTGCGGTGCTGCTCACTCTGGCGTTGACGTCCTCGTACCTGCGCTGGATGCCGGTGACGACATCGGCGGTGTGCCTGGTGTTGGGGATTGCAATCGGGCCCGCAGCACTGGGTCTGTTGAAACTGGACATGAACGACGCCTCGACCTGGATGGAGCATCTGACGGAAGTCGCGGTGCTCTTTTCGCTGTTCGTGTGTGGCCTGAAGTTGCGCTCGCCCTTCAAGGATAAAAACTGGCGCATCGCGGTCGGCCTGGCCGGACCGGTGATGGTGTTGACCATTGCCGGTGTCAGCCTGCTGTTGCACTACGGTTTCGAAATGTCCTGGGGCGTCGCCGTGTTGATCGGATCGATACTGGCACCCACCGACCCGGTACTCGCGGCGCTGGTACAAGTCAACGATGCCCGGGATGACGACAGTGTGCGCTACGGCCTCTCCGGTGAAGCCGGGCTCAACGACGGGATTGCCTTTCCGTTCGTGATCCTCGGGTTGCTGCTGTTGCAACACGACGGCAACCCCGGCTGGCTGGGCGACTGGGCGCTGCGCAGCCTGCTCTGGGCCGTGCCTGCCGGCTTGCTCACGGGGTATGCGATGGGGCGCGCCATTGGTCGCCTGACATTGGCGCTGCGGATCAAGAATGAAGACAGCACCCTTTCCCCCAACGACTACCTGGCCCTCGCGTTGATTGCCCTGGCGTACGTCGGCGCCGAAGCGGTTCATGGCTACGGCTTTTTGTCCGTGTTTGCAGCGGGCCTGGGCCTGCGCCATGAAGAGGTCAAATCCACCGGCGATGACGAACTGCCGGCCGAGCATCGGGTACAGCCGGTGGTCGGCCACCAGAACGTCGAACCGCACCAGGCCGTCCATGGCGATACCGAAGGTCTTGAAGACACGCAAGTCGCTGCCGGCATCATGATGGGCGACATGCTCGCGTTCGGCAGCCTGGTAGAACGTGCCATGGAAGTGTTTCTGGTGACGCTGCTCGGTGTCGTGCTGATTGGGCATTGGGATTGGCGAGCGCTGTTGATCGGCGGCGTGTTGTTTTGCCTGATTCGACCGCTGAGCGTCGTCGCCCTGCCCTGGCGCGGCTTGCTGGACGGTCGTCAGCGCCTGTTGATCGGCTGGTTCGGCATTCGCGGCATAGGCAGCCTGTATTACCTTTTCTATGCCCTTAACCATGGGCTCGCGCCTTCAACTGCGGCACTTTGCACCGACCTGACGTTGTCGGTGGTTGCGCTGAGCATCCTCGTCCATGGCATCAGCACGCAACCGATGCTGGCTTGGTATGAACAGCGAAAAAAGCAAAAGCCCTGATTTGATGGCTGGGAATGTCCGCCGGTATTTATCAACCTGAAATCAGCCATCACCCGATACGAATGTGGGAGCGTGCTTGCATGGCGAATGTGGCGTGTCAGTCGACATCTCTGATTCTGGAACACCGTTCGCGAGCAAGCCCGCTCCCACAAGGGATCGGGTCTAGTGCGCCAGAATCCTCGCTGGTGAATACAGGCATTGGTATTTTGGCGCTGCGAAAATGAAACCGCGAACTGCATGAGTCAAAATCCGGACTCATGCAGGCTGCATGACCGCAGTTCGCCATTAGCAAGTTCAACCTGTTGATTTTCAAGGCCGTTACCTCAGTAGCCAATCCGGCACGACAAATGCTCCTGGACTATGAGCGACCTTCGGCCTTGAGACCGTTCGCGCTCAACCCCGTGACTATTCGAGAGACTTGACCATGAACGCCATTGATCTGTTGCAAGCCGACCATGAACGTGTGAAGGGCATCCTGACCCAACTGAGCGAATCCACCGAGCGTGGTGTTAAAAAACGCACCGAGCTGCTGGCCAAGCTTGAAATGGAGATCACCCTCCATACCCGACTCGAAGAGGAAGTCCTGTACCCGGCATATAAGAAAGCGGGTGGCAAAGAACAGGACGTCATGTATTACGAAGCCAAGGAAGAACACCGCACCGTCGATTCTCTGGTGCTGCCTGACTTGAAAGTCACCGACCCGTCCTCCGTGGAATTCGCCGGGCGCGTGAAAGTGGTCAAGGAACTGCTGGAACACCACATCGAAGAGGAAGAAAAGGAAATGTTTCCTCAGGCCAAAAAGCTGCTGGGCAAAGCCACCCTTGAAGAATTGGGGGCGCAAATGGAAAGTCTTAAGGCCCAGTACAAGAAAGAAATGAGTGCGGCCAATCTGGCGGCCTGATCAAAGTGAGAGGCAATAAAAGGCCCGGCGTTTTCCGTAATGCTGTTCACTTAAGAAAATCTTCATAGGGCAAGAAATCCCCCCGCCACAAACTGACGTGCCCGGCTTGAGTGAACAGCCTTACGGAAAACGCCGGGCTTTCTTGTTTTTGCGGCTCACGCGCCGGGATTGGTTACCTGGATATAAAACGCATAACTGCCCAGCAACACCCAGAACGTGGCAAAAATCCAGGGTGTGCGCACTGAGAACAACAGTGACTTGCGGTAACCCTTGTGGGACGACTCCATCTCGCTGAACAACGGCGACTCATCGTAGGCGAGTCCCATCAAAGGTTCGCTGCGCAGTAACTCACTCTGTTTGAAGTGCCAGTGATCGATGATGTCGTAAGCCGCGCGAATGCCCGGCCAGGCGTTCAGGGAACTGAGCAGCCCTAACAGTGCCAGGAATGGCGGCACCACCAGGGTAAAGAGTTTGCCCCACTCGGGATTGAGGTTGGCCATGCACGATGCGAAGGCAATCACCAGAAACGATTGCGCCGCGAGGTAGGCGTCGGTGCGATTGGCCAGAATGCTGGTTTCGTACTGGATTTCCCGCCGGTAGAAATCCAGACGCTCCTTGGGCGAGCCGAACATCTTGGCATTGTGTTCGGTCAGGACTTCTTCGTCAGCGGCTTCAGTCAGTATTCTTGGCAAGGGAGTCACGCGCAGAATGGAAAACGTTTAGAAGAAACGCCTACTGACAAGTTCAGCTGGATTTACATCGCAAGGGGCCTGCCATGGACATGAGTCATTTCATCGTCGAGGCAATGATCTCCACCAGATTGAGTTGAGTAAAAGGCTTGGACAGGCGCGGGAGTCTGGTCGCAAAACCTTCCAGTCGCTCGGCATAACCCGTGGCGAGGATGATTGGCAGGTCTGGCTTGACGTTTCGAATCGCTTGCGCCAGTTGCGCGCCGTCCATTTGCGGCATGGCCATGTCGGTGATGACCAGATCAATGGCCTGTTCGCTGTCGAACACTGTCAGCGCTTCAGCGCCGGATACTGCACTGATCACTCGATGACCCAAATCTTCGAGCAACAGGCAGGTACTGGTCAGCACCAGGCTGTCGTCGTCCACCACCAGCACGCACAGGCGCGGCACCGGTGGCGCGGCCTCCTCCCGGGCAGGCTTGGTGGCCAGACCGTTAGTGGAGACGGGTATCCACAGTTCGGCCGTGGTTCCCTTGTCCTTTTGGCTTTTCAGAATGAATCGACCGCCCAATTGTTCGATGAAACCATGAACCATCGACAATCCCAGCCCCGTGCCTTTGCCCACCCCCTTGGTGGTGAAGAACGGGTCCATCGCCGAGGCAAGGGTGGCGTCATCCATGCCCTCTCCCGAATCACTGACGCTCAGGCAGACAAAACGACCTGACCTTGGCGCGAGCGAGGGGTGATCCCCAGCTTCTTCAGACTTGGCACTGATCAGGATTTTCCCGCCGTGGGGCATTGCATCGCGGGCGTTGGTCACCAGGTTCAGGACAGCCAGTTCGAGCTGGTTAACGTCTGCCACCACTGGCTCGATTTCTTGCGGGAAACGGGTTTCGAGCACCACGGAGGGCCCGAGGGAGCTGCGCAACAAACCGGTAATGCCCTCTACCAACTTCGGTATTTCGACAGGCTCGGTCTTCAGTTCCTGACGCCGGGCAAAGGCCAGCATGCGTTGGGTCAGCGAAACCCCGCGCAAGGCGCCCTGAGCGGCATTGTCCAGCAACCGGGTGATTTTCGGATCCTCGCCCACCCGCTTGCGGACGATTTCCAGATTGCCAAGGATCACTGTCAGCAGGTTATTGAAGTCGTGGGCGATGCCTCCGCTGAGTTGCCCGATGGCCTGCATCTTTTGCGCTTGAAAGAGCGCCTCGCGGGCTTGTTCGAGGGCCTGCTGGGTGTAGGTCGCTTCGGTGATGTCCCGGGTGATCTTGGCGAAACCGAGTAATGTGCCGGTGTCGCCCCAAATCGGGTCGACCACGACATGCGCCATGAACCGTGTGCCGTCCTTGCGCAGTCGCCAGCCCTTGTTTTCGAATCGCCCTTCACGAACCGCAATGTCCAGCGTGCGTTTCGGTTCGCCGGCTTCGCGGTCTTCCGGGGTGTAGAACATCGAAAAATGCTTGCCGATCACTTCTTCGGGCAGATACCCCTTGATGCGCTGGGCACCAGGGTTCCAGTTGGTCAGGCGACCATCGGCGTCGAGCATGTAGATGGCGTAGTCCGTGACGCTTTGCACCAATAGCCGGAACTGCTGCTCGCTTTGCTTGAGGACTTCTTCGGCCATCTTGCGGTCGGTCAGGTCCCGGGTGATCTTGGCAAAACCCAACAAGGTGCCCGTCGCATCGTAAATCGGGTCGATTACCACGTGGCACCAGAAATGTGTACCGTCCTTGCGAACCCGCCAGCCTTCGCCCTCGAAACGCCCCTCGCGGATCGCCGTGTCCAGCGCCCGCTGGGGCAGTCCTTTGAGGCGATCCTCTTCGGTGTAGAAACGCGAGAAATGCTGACCGAGAATCTCGGCTTCCTCATACCCTTTAAAACGCTTGGCGCCCGCATTCCAGCTGGTGATGATGCCTTCGGGATCAATCATGTAGATCGCATAGTCAATCACCGCGTCGATCAACAAGCGAAAGCGCCCGTCTTCGATGGTGCTGGCTTTGGTTCGATCTTCGCTCATTGAGCCCTCACATCATGATTATTTTGCTGGAGTATGCGGCAAACCGGGATTTTGCGAAGCCGGCAACACGACACTTGCCCCCGGGAACTATCGATACACGTACCTGACGAGGTAAGCGTACAAGTCGTTGTAGACAAATTGTGGGACATCCGCGGCATGGGTAGAGGCCTTGAGCAATGCCAAGTGGCATTCTTTAACGATTTCGTTGCGATCGCTCCTTGCGAAAACGAGGTTCTGAATAATCTTGGAGTAGATGCTGTAGGTGAAATTCATTCCGGTTGTCGTTGTGGTGACGGAACCATCGGTATTTTTTGTATAGGCGCTATGTGCACGAAGAATTCGTTCGTTCAACGCTCCGAATCCACGTTCATAGACAAACATTTGCGAGCCGCTGACCGCCTTTGCAGCCGTCTCGAAGGCCAGAATGATCGCTTGCGAAAGGCTTGTGCTGATATCCAGCTTCTCTGCTGTGAGAAATCTTTCCAAGGCCTGCACTTCAAGGCTCTTTAGCCCTCGTTTAATACTCGATACATGAGCGAATTCTTGAGTGCAGCCAACAATGTGAGTCTCGAACTGATACCCGGCAGCGGTCGCCGACGGCGGAAAGGCAGCGAAATCCAGGCTGTCGAAGGCGCTTTCCATGATGATGTTGTATTTGCTGTCGAACGCCTGGGCAAAGATTTTTGCGCAGACTTCCCGAACAAATTCCTCCGTGTGCTCGTAAGCATGTAAAACGCCTTTTTTGATTATCTGCGCGTACTGAGGGTGTTTTTTTCTGTACTCGGGCAGATACAGACGCACGTAGTTTTCATAGCGGCCAGTAGGCAGCAGGCTTTTTTCCAGCAAGTACGTTTTGCCTGAGGCCTCGACCCCTGCCACGATCAGCATTTTGGGTACGGCTTCGACGGTAATACCGCTGAAAATCGTCGCTATGATTTCATCGAATGCCTGCGTGACCTGGTCGGGGGTGTACTCATACTTCTGTGCTTCTGACATACCTTGATTTCCTTATCAAAGACGGGATTGAAAGTGATGACTTGCCCTATCAATAAAGCGCGCACTCACCGTTTATTCAAACGGCCTTGGCTTTCAAGATATGTCGATGTTTTTTAAGGTAAAAATTCCTACTCGACAGAGAGCGAATTCGACGGAGCAACCGACCACCAACGCGGCAGGAGTTGCTTGACCTTGCTGTCGCCAAACCGGTCATCGATCAACATCACCACCCCTTGATCCTGTTGCGTACGAATCACGCGCCCAGCCGCCTGCACCACTTTCTGCACCCCCGGAAACAGATAGGTGTAGTCATAACCAGCCCCGAAAATCGCTGCCATCCGATGTTTCAACTGTTCATTGACCGGATTGAGTTGCGCCAGTCCGAGGGTGGCGATAAATGCGCCGATCAACCGTGCACCGGGCAAGTCGATGCCCTCGCCAAACGCCCCGCCCAGCACCGCGAAGCCGATGCCCTGGCTGTGTGCAGTGAACTGATCGAGAAAGTCCTGACGCTGCCCTTCCCCCATGCCTCGGGATTGCGACCAGAGATTGATGTGAGGATGTGTCTCGGCCAGCAACTGTGCGACTTGTTGCAAGTAATCGAAGCTGCTGAAAAAAGCCAGGTAATTGCCGGGGCGTTGGCTGAATTGCCTGGCGATCAGTTCGACGATCGGCGCCAGGGAGGACTGTCGATGGACAAACCGCGTGGAAATCCGGCTGACGATATGGACCTTCAACTGGTCAGCGTGAAACGGCGATTCGACGTCGATCCAGACTGAGTTCGCCGGCGTTCCGAGTAAATCGGCGTAGTAATGGCGCGGACTCAACGTCGCGGAGAACAGCACGGTACTGCGTGCTGCCGTCAGGCGCGGGCGGATGAAACCGGCAGGCACCACGTTGCGCAGGCACAGTTGCGACAGGTTGCGCTTACGGTCGAGGTCGCGCTTGCTGATGTCGAACAGGAACTGCTCATCGAAGAGCTCGGCGACGCGGCAGAATTGCAGCATGTCGAAATAGAAAGTCTGTAAGGCGCTGTCCAGGCCCTGGGGATGATCGTTGAGGTAGTCGCCGATGCTCGCACTGCATGACGACAATGCCTGGAGCAGTTTCTCCGGAGGTTTGTCGTAGGCCTGGTAAGGCGCGAGTTGCAGGTTATGCAGGGCGTTCCACTCGCGATTGACCCGCTGCAGGGCTTTCTTCAAGGGCTCGGGAGCGGTTTTACGCACAGCGTTGAGCGTCGACTGGTCAAGGCTTGCGCTGTACATCTGCCGCCCACGCTCCACCAGGTTGTGGGCTTCGTCCACCAGTACCGCGACTTTCCAGTTGTTGGCCTGGGCCAGCCCGAACAGCAGCGCGCTGAAATCGAAATAGTAGTTGTAGTCAGCAACCACCACGTCGGCCCAACGGGCCATTTCCTGGCTCAGGTAGTAAGGACAGACATCGTGCTTCAGGGCGACCTCACGCAAGGCGTTCTGGTTCAACAGCGTCAGCTCGCTGGCGGCCTGGCGCGCTGCCGGCAACCGATCGTAGAAACCCTGTGCCAACGGGCAGGATTCGCCATGGCAGGCCTTGTCCGGGTGCTCGCAGGCCTTGTCCCTGGCGATCATTTCCAGGACCCGCAACGGTAGCGCAGCGGCGCTGTCGAGAATGACCTGCGCGGCATCGAGCGCCAATTTGCGCCCCGGGGTTTTCGCCGTGAGGAAAAACACCTTGTCCAACTGCTGCGGCGCCAAGGCCTTGAGCATCGGAAACAGCGTGCCGACGGTCTTGCCGATGCCGGTCGGCGCCTGGGCCATCAGGCAACGGCCAGTGCTCACGGCCTTGAACACGGACTCGGCCAGGTGCCGTTGCCCCGGGCGAAAATCGGCATGGGGAAACGCCAGTTGCTGCGCCGCAGCATTGCGTGCTTCGCGATGGGCCATTTCCTGTTCGGCCCAGCGCAGGAACAGTTGGCACTGATGCTCGAAGAACACCTTCAGTTCCTGAGCGCTGAACGCCTCGACCAGGCAGGTTTCCTTTTCGCTGACGATGTCGAAGTACACCAGCGCCAGGTTGATCTGCGCCAGGCCCAGTTTCTGGCACATCAACCAACCGTAGACCTTGGCCTGCGCCCAGTGCAGTTGACGATGGTTGGCCGGTTGCTTGCTCAGGTCGCCGCGGTAGGTTTTGACTTCTTCCAGGCAGTTTTGCACCGGGTCGTAGCCGTCCGCCCTGCCCTTGACCTTCAACGTTTGATACAGGCCTTCAAGCGCGACTTCATTCTGATATCCGTCGCTACGCCGGGACGCCACCGTCCGGTGGCCGACGATGCCTTCCAGCGCAGTCGGCGATGGCGTGAAGCGCAGGTCGAGGTCGCCGACCTTGGCGGTGAACTCACACAACGCCCGCACTGCGATGCTGTAGCTCAAGCGCCTTGCTCCGTCCATTGCACGTAGCAGACGGCAATGGGCATCTGGTGTTCATGACAGAACTCGAGCCAGCGCAACTGATTGTCTTGCAGGCGATCGCCAGGGCCTTTGACTTCGATCATGCGATAGGTTTTGTGCTGCGGCCAGAACTGGATCAGGTCAGGCATGCCGGCGCGGTTGGCCTTGATGTCCAGCAACAAACGATTGAACCAGTGTTTGAGGTGCTCGGCCGGCAGGCAATCGAGTGCCTGATCGAGCAGTTCTTCGTTTAACGCGCCCCAGAACACGAACGGCGATTGCACGCCCCATTTGGCGGCATACCGTTCCCGGATCGTCTGCAGGTAACGTCCGTCATCAAGTTCGGCGAGACAGGCCTGGAACAGATCGGCCCGCCGTGCGTGGAAGTCTTCGTTGAGCAGATCCACCGGCCCACGCTGGAACGGATGGAAAAAAGCCCCCGGCAAGGGCGCGAAGATCGCCGGCCAGCACAGCAACCCGAACAGCGAATTGATCAGGCTGTTTTCGACGTAATGCACCGGTGCCGAATCCTCCTCCAGATGTGCCTGTACGTAGAACTCCACCGATAACGAGGGGTCGATTCTGGGCAGTTGCAGGTCCAGGCGCAGCATTTCCCTTGGGGATGAACGCTTTGCTGGCGGCCCGCCGAGCTTGCGCCGCAATCTGGGCAATACACGCAGCAAGTGCTGTTGTTCGGCAGCGCTTTCTGGCGATTGGCCGGCAACCGTGGCCAGGTCCATGGCCAGTTGATACTCGCCGCAGCGTTCCAGCACACGAATCAACCGCGCTCTCGCTCCAGGCCAGGCACAGTCGCGATAAATGCTCAGCGCATTGGCGAAATCCGCCATGCGCTCGCAGTGCTGTCCGATCTGGAACAACAGCTTGCCGCGCCGTTTCTGCAACCAGGGATTGCTCAGGGTCAGCCCGGTGATCTGCTCGACAATGGGCGCCACCGCCTCGCCGGCCTCAAGCTGCTGCAGGCAATTGTGAAGAAACAGACAGGCATCCACGTCCTCACGACTGCGCAAGCCTCGGGATTCGGCGCAGAACTCGACTTTTTCGTAGGTAAAGATGCCGAGGTCGGCCAGCACGAACTCCGACCAGTCCTGATAAAGATTGCCGAAGAACATCAAGCGCAGACGATCACACAGGCCCATGATGGTCAGGCTGAACAACCGGTCCGCCAGTGGCGCGCACCATTGGCTAAAGCTGAGCGCTTCGGGAAACTGCTCGCTCAGGATCGGGAGCCACTCGGTCTTCTTGCCTTTGGGCTGATCAATGGCGGTGCCGAAGCATTCCACGATTTCCGCCTTGAGCAACACGTCGAATAACGTTTCAAGCGGCAGCGGCGCCTGCTCATCGATCCAGCCCAGTTCCAGCAACGGCTTGGCGGCACTGGCGATGTCGCCAATCTCGAGGTAGTGCAGTTTGCTCGCCCGGAAGTGAATGCCCTTGCGCATCACCATCCGCACCAGCAGCGCCCTGGACTCGCGGGGCAACCGGTTGAATTCACGGATGAAGGCTTGTTCCTCGACAGCCAGCACATCGGCATAGCGATGCTCAAGCCAATCAAGCACTTGCATGAAGTTGTTCAAGTAATAGAACGGATCGTCGAGCGGATTCTGGGTCACAGGAAAACAGGGCCATCGGGAGCGAGTACTGGTTATGCGTACAGATACCAGCAACGCCCTGTCCGGTGCAAACGGAAAAGGATAAGCGGCGGCGTGATCAGGATTATTTCGGCTGCCAGTCGAACTTTCCCGCGATCCATCGTACCAACCGCGTTAGAGGTACAGTGACGATTGAAGGATTCGAAGCAGTCGCGCTGTTTTTTGGAGGATGAGAGGTGGTTATGAAAATCAAGACTCTGGGTTTGCCCCTGGCAATGGCGGCCCTGCTGGCCCTCGCCGGTTGCTCGACGCCAACGGTGGTGACACTGCAGAACGGCACCCAGTATTTGACCAAGGACATGCCGAAAGCCAATAACAAGGAAGGTTTCTACGAGTTTGAAGATATTTCCGGGACGAAGGTGAAGGTCAAGGTTGATGAGGTGGCAACGGTTCGCAAGGAAGACTGAAAAACCGCGTTATCGTTCATCGCTAGCAAGCCCGCTCCCACAGGGATCATCGACGAGCACAGAATCTGTGTTCACTGAAGATCAAGT
>NZ_BDAG01000074.1 GCF_002091715.1 Pseudomonas migulae NBRC 103157
ATTGTTAAAGAGCGGTTGGTTGAGCCTTTCGTCTCAACCGAGGCGCGCACTTTACAGCACGCCTCCTCTAGTTGCAACCCTTAAAAACTAATGATTTTGTTATCAAAATCAATCGCTTAGGCCAGAAGCAACA
The DNA here is from genome assembly GCF_002091715.1 of Pseudomonas migulae NBRC 103157. Taxonomy (GTDB): domain Bacteria; phylum Pseudomonadota; class Gammaproteobacteria; order Pseudomonadales; family Pseudomonadaceae; genus Aquipseudomonas; species Aquipseudomonas migulae_A. The sequence goes on from NZ_BDAG01000074.1 coordinate 134, forward strand.
TCAAGCTGCTCGCTAGCGGGAGGCGAATAGTACAGGATTAAAATACGCGGTCAACCCCCGCTTAAAAATTCTTTTCCCTATCGAAGGTATCCGCCAGGCCGATCCACACCGTCAGCGCTGGGCGATAGATTTCAAGCCACCATCAGTTCGTTGGCCACCACTGCCCCACCCTCCCCCCAGCGCCTTATAGATAGCAACAATTCCCCGGTACTGATCAATTTCCCCCAGCGCCTGAGCATCCTCGGCGTTCAGCCGTTCACGCTGCGCATCCAGCAGTACCAGATAATCCACCGTGCCTTCCTTGTACTGGATAGCCGCCAGGTCTGCCGCCGCACGGCTCGACTCGCTTTGCTTGATCAACGACAGCAACCGCTGCTGGCGTTTGCCGTAATCGCTGAAAGCGTTTTCCGATTCTTCCAGCGCCAACAGCACTTGCTGTTCATAGGTGGCCAAGGCGCCTTCGGCATTGGCGTCGGCACCACGAATGCGCGCCCGTACACTGCCCAGGTCAAATGCCGCCCAGGTAATGCTCGGACCCAACCCCCAGGCCCTGGCCGCGCTGGCGCCAATCTGCGAACCACGGCCTGCAGTGAAACCGAGGAATCCACTCAGGCTCACTCTCGGAAACAGGTCGGCGGTGGCCACGCCAATATCAGCAGTAGCGGAAGCCAGCCTGCGCTCGGCGGCAAGCACATCGGGACGCCGGCGCAACAATTCGGCGGGATCACCGATCGGCAGCGCTTTGGCAATAGCGGGCAACTCGGCGGGGTTCAACGACACGCTCAATGTATCCGGGCGTTCACCCAAGAGCGTGGCGATGCGGTTTTTCTGCCGCACCTGCTCCGCTTGCAGTTGCGGAACAGTTGCCTCGACAGCCGCCAAACGTGCGTCGGCACGCACCACATCGAGTTCGCTGCCCACGCCCGCGTCGCGCAGGCTGACCGTCACGGTGCGCGAGTCCTGTTGATTCTTCAGGTTCGCCAGGGCGATTTTTTCCCGCAGCTGCGCGCCGCGCAATTGGCCGTAGGCATCCACCAGCTCGGCAATCATCGTCACGCGAAGCTGATACAGGTCTGCCGCTGCAGCATCTTCCTGGGCGTCGCTGGATTCCAGTTGGCGCTGGATCCGGCCGAAGAGATCGACTTCCCACGCCATGTCCAGGCCCAGATCGTAACGCTCGATATTGACTCGGCTGTCGGTCTGGCCCGGCACTTGCGACTTGCCATGCTGACTGCTGACGCGGCTGGTGACGACCGGCAGATTGTCGTTACTGATGTCGTCACGAATCGCCCGGGCCGCTTTCCAGCGAGCAAACGCGACGCGCAAGTCGCGGTTGCCTTCCAGGGACTTGCTTACCAACTGGTTCAGCGTGGGGTCATCGAACTGCTGCCACCACACCGTTTCAAAACGCGATTGATCGTAGTGTCCGGCTTGCGCCGACACGATGTTGGCAGGCGCGGTGTCGGGCGCTTTGTAGTCGGGGCCCACCGTGCAGGCGGCGAGCGCGACGACCAGAAGGCTGGGTAAAAAAAGCTTCAAGGTATTCATGAATGCGCCTCCTGATTGAGTGCGTTTGCCTGATGAGCCTTGGTGGCATTGCGCGCGTTTTTGCGCTCGATGTAGCGACGGATCAGAACGAAGAACACTGGCGTCAGCAGCAATCCGAAGAAGGTCACACCGAGCATTCCGGAGAACACCGCGACACCCATTGCACGACGCATTTCCGAGCCGGCACCAGTGGATGTCACCAATGGAATCACGCCCATGATGAAGGCGAAGGACGTCATCAGAATCGGCCGTAGGCGCAGGCGGCAGGCTTCCAGCACTGCATCCAGCGGCGACAGGCCCTGGTCCTGTTTGTCCTTGGCGAATTCGACGATCAGGATCGCGTTCTTGCAAGCCAGGCCGACCAGCACGATCAGGCCGATCTGGGTGAAGATGTTGTTGTCACCCTTGGAAATGATCACCCCGGCAATCGCCGACAGCAGGGTCATCGGCACGATCAGAATCACCGCCAATGGCAGGCTCCAGCTCTCATACAACGCAGCCAGCACCAGGAACGCCAACAGCACGCAGAGCGGGAACACCAGCAGAGCCGTGTTGCCGGACAAGATCTGCTGGTAGGTCAGGTCGGTCCATTCGTAGGTCATGCCGTTAGGCAATTCTGCCTTCAGCAGTTTTTCGATGGCGGCCTGTGCCTGGCCGGAGCTGTAGCCGGGGGCTGCACTGCCGTTGATTTCTGCGGTGAGGAAACCGTTGTAGTGCGAAACCCGGTCAGGGCCCGATGTCGGGCTGACCTTGACGAACGTGGCCAACGGAATCATCTCGCCGCGATCATTGCGCACCTTCAACTGACCGATCTGTTCAGGCTCCTGGCGGAACTGTTGCTCGGCCTGCACGTTGACCTGATAGGTCCGGCCGAAACGGTTGAAGTCGTTCGCGTACAGCGAGCCCAGGTACACCTGCAAGGTGTCGAAGATATCGTTGATCTTCACGCCGTGAGTCTTGGCTTTTTCCCGGTCAATGGCGGCTTCGACCTGCGGCACGTTGACGGTGTAACTGGTGAACAGGTTGGCCAGTTCCGGAACGCTACGGCTCTTGGTGATGACGTTCATCGTCTCTTTATACAGCTCGTCATAACCCAGGTTGCCGCGGTCCTCGATCTGCAGACGGAAGCCGCCGATGGTGCCCAGGCCTTGCACCGGCGGTGGCGGGAATACAGCGATGTAAGCATCCTGAATGCCACCGAACTTGGCATTGAGCGAGGCGGAAATCGCGCGGGCTGACAGGCTCGGGTCTTTACGCTCATCGAAAGAACTCAAGCCGATGAACGCAATGCCGGCGTTCGGGCTGTTGGTGAAACCATTGATCGACAGCCCGGGGAATGCCACGGCGCTGTCGAAACCCGGCTCGTTCATGGCGATGGTGCTCATGCGGCGAATCACCGATTCCGTTCGATCAAGGCTCGCGGCATCCGGCAGTTGCGCGAAGGTCACCAGGTACTTTTTGTCCTGAGTCGGTACGAAGCCGGTCGGCGTAGTGCTGAAACCCATGTAGGTCATGGCGATCAGTCCGGCATATACCAGCAAGGCCACGCTGCTGCCGCGAATGATTTTGGCCACGCCAATCACATAACCATGGCTGGCCTTTTCGAAGACACGGTTGAACGGCTTGAACAGCCAACCGCCAAACATGCGATCCAGCACTTTGGAGAAACGATCTTTCGGGGAGCCATGGGCCTTGAGCAACACGGCCGCCAATGCCGGCGACAAGGTCAGCGAGTTGAACGCCGAGATCACCGTGGAGATGGCAATGGTCAACGCGAACTGTTTATAGAACTGTCCTGTCAGCCCGGAGATGAACGCCGCTGGCACGAACACCGCACACAACACCAGCGCCGTGGCGATGATCGGCCCGGTCACTTCGCCCATGGCTTTTTGGGTGGCCTCCTTCGGGTCGAGGCCCAACTCAATGTTTCGCTCGACGTTCTCCACCACCACAATCGCATCGTCGACCACGATGCCGATGGCCAGCACCAGACCGAACAGCGACAAGGCATTCAGCGAGAAGCCAAACAAATGCATCACCGCAAACGTACCGATCAGCGACACCGGCACCGCCACCAACGGAATGATCGAGGCACGCCAGGTTTGCAGGAACAGGATCACCACTAGCACTACCAGGACCAGCGCTTCGAACAGCGTATGGACCACCGCTTCAATCGAACTGCGGACGAAAATGGTGGGGTCATAGACGATCTCGTAGTCCATGCCTTCCGGGAAATTCTGCTTGAGCCTGGCCATCGTCTCCCGTACCTGGTCGGAGACGTCGATCGCATTGGAACCGGGTCGCTGGAAGATCGGCATCGCTACCGCTTCCTGGTTGTTGAGCAGGGCGCGCAATGCGTATTGGTTGGAACCCAGTTCAATCCGTGCGATGTCTTTGAGGCGAGTGATCTCGCCGTTCGCACCGCTGCGGACGATCACGTTTTCAAACTCTTCTTCGCTGACCAGCCGCCCCTGGGAGTTGATCGACATCTGAAAGCTCGTGGCATTGGGCGCCGGGGGCGAACCCAGTTGCCCGGCCGCGACTTGACGGTTCTGTTCACGCACCGCGTTGACGACGTCTGTCGCGGTCAGGTTGCGTGAAGCGGTCTTGTTCGGATCGAGCCAGATACGCAGCGAGTAGTCGCCGATACCGAACATCTTTACGTCACCGATACCGTTCAGGCGCGTCAGCTCATCCTTGACGTTGAGGATTGCGTAGTTGGACAGGTACAGCATGTCGTAGCGCTTGTCCGGCGAGGTCAGATGCACAACCATTGTCAGTTCGGGTGACGCCTTGTCGACGGTAATACCGATGCGCGTCACTTCTTCGGGCAGTTTTGGCTCGGTGCGGGTCACACGGTTCTGGACTTGAACCTGGGCATTGTCCAGATCGGTGCCCAAGGCGAACGTCACGGTGAGGGTTAGCCGGCCGTCAGCCGTGGATTGCGAGGACATGTACAGCATGTTCTCGACGCCGGTGATGGCTTGCTCCAAAGGAGCCGCCACGGTTTCGCCGATGACTTTCGGGTTGGCGCCCGGATAGTTGGCGTGGACCACGACGGTCGGTGGAACCACCTCGGGGTATTCGCTGATCGGCAACTGGAACAGCGAGATGGCGCCAGCGATCAGAATCAGCAGCGACAGCACCGCCGCGAAGATCGGGCGCGTGATAAAGAACTGGGAGAACTTCATGTCGATGCTCCTTATCCGCGAGGCGCAGCGGCAGCTTCCGCTTTCACCAGAGCGGGTGATTTAGCGGAGGTCGTCTGATTGGAGGCATCGATCGCCTGACGCTGGCGGGCCAGTGTGGCGACCGTTTCCGGGCTGGCCATCGGCGCATCCTGAGGGTCGATGACTGCGCCGGGCCGCACACGCTGCAGGCCATTGATGACGATGCGATCTTCTTTTTTCAGACCGCTGCGCACGATGCGCAAGCCTTCAAGCTTCGGCCCCAGATCGACGCTGCGATAGACCGCTTTGTTGTCCTGATCGACCACCAGCACGAATTTCTTGCCGAGGTCGGTGCCCACCGCTTCATCTTTGATCAGCAGGCCGGGATAGGCGGCGCTGCCCACCAGTTTCAACCGGGCATACAGACCGGGGGTGTACTGACCGTCAGCATTGTCGAACACTGCGCGGCCACGGATGGTGCCGGTTTTCGGATTGACCTGGTTGTCGACAAAGTTCATCTGCCCGAGGTGGCTGTTGCCCTCCTCGTTCGACAAGCCCATGTACACCGGGGTGGCTTGACCGCGCTGGCCCTGACGGGAAAGCAGGCTGTACTTGAGGAACATGCGTTCATCGGCATCAAAGTAGGCGTAGACCTTGTCGGTGGAGACCACGCTGGTCAGCGCTGTGGTGTCGGCGGTCACGATGTTGCCAGCGGTGATTTCCGCACGGCTGACACGGCCGCTGATCGGTGCGGTGACGCGGGTGAAGCTGAGGTTCAAACGCGCCAGATCCAGCTGCGCCTGAATGGCATCGACGCCAGCCCTGGCTTCTTGCGCGGTGGTGGTGCGGGTGTCGGCCAGCTCGGCGGAGATCGCGTTACTGCTCAACAACCGCTGGCCGCGCTGCGCTTCGTTACCGGTACGAACCAGCGTGGCGCGAGCCTGTTGCAACTGAGCCTCGATGCGATGCACTTCATGTTCGAACGGACGTGGATCAATCTGGAACAGCAAGTCGCCCTTCTTCACCAACGCGCCATCGGTAAAGGCAACGCGTTCGATCTGCCCCGAAACCCGTGGACGAACCTCTACAGTTTCCGGTGCTTCCAGGCGAGCGGTGACTTCATCCCATTCGGTAATGGGCTGCTCGAGCACCTTGGCGACGGTGACATGCGGCGCCCCCGGAGCCTGCGCGGCACTGGGCGTGCGTTCACAGGCGGCAAGTGCCACCAGCGCCAACGCGGCAAGGGGATAACGCAAAGGTTTGAGTGACTGTTCCATGGGGTATGTCCGCCAGACGATTTATGAATTTTCCGGATTCTCGGCCTCGCGCGAGGTCACGACGAATCGAATGAAATGAAGTTGGCTATCATCAATAATGATAGCCGTCATGTTTAAGGACAAAAAAGGGGATCGGCCCGGTCAAACCTTGGTATTGGTGATCGCAGTACGAACGCAATCCAGCGCCGGCCCCAGCGTCTGCGCCGCACTCAATGCCCGTGCGGTGGGCACCATCCGGCGACCGATGCGCTCGAACAAAGGGTCGTTGAACAGCTTTCTCAGTCGCACCAGTGCCGCGCTGACAGCGGGCTGGCCCAGCGATAACTGCTCAGCAGCGCGAGTGAGGTTGCGTTCCTGGATGAGCGCTTCGAATACCACCAGCAAATTCAGATCGATACTGCGCAGATCATTACGTTTCATGGGTCAGGTCCACGTAGGGATTTTTGACTTGAGCCGCCGGCCCGGGATCGCCAGACTGGCGTCGATGCCGACAAAGCCATTGCAGCGACTTTATATGACGCGCATCATCAATACCAGCCTCTCAGCGAAGCTTTGCGTAAGCGAAACCAAACGGGCTACAGGAGCAGTCTCATGAAAGTCACGAAAGACCAGGCCGCCGCGAACAAAGAGGCAATCCTCACGGCCGCGTCGCGTATGTACCGGGAAAAGGGAATCGATGGCATCGGTATTGGTGAACTGTCGCGTTCCGTCGGCCTGACCCACGGCGGTTTTTACGGACAGTTTCCGGGCGGCAAGGAACAGCTGGCATCGGAGGCTGTAACCCGGACGTTCGAGTCCAATATTCAGGATTGGCAAGACGCCAAATCGATTCCCGAACTCATCAGGCGTTACCTGACGCAAGGGCATCTGAACAACTGGACCGACGGCTGCCCCATTCCGGCATTGGCCGCCGATGTTGCCCGCACCGGCGGCGCTGTCAGCAGTTCCTTCACCAAAGGCATCGAGCAATTGATCGACTTGCTGATGGAGTTGGTCGAGGGCGAAACCCATGACGAGAAGCACCAGGAATCGCTGCGCATACTGTCGTCGATAGCGGGGGCGATGCTGATTGCCAGGGCGCTGGACAACCCTGAGTTGTCCAGGCAGTTCCTGCAGTCGGTCATCGATGCATGGCCTGCTGCCTCTAAAACAGAAAAGCAGGCAAGCGTTTCAGCCTGCATTGACCGTCCAAAGGACGACTCAATCCCTCTCACTTGACGCGCGAATGCTCCAACACCACTTCCAACGGATGACGAAGTTGTCTGCTGGCCAAGCGTTTGACCTGACTGCGACACGAGTAACCCGTCGCCAGCGCTTCACCCATCTTGTCCAGTTTGCCGGCCCATGACTGCTCGAAAATGGTCCGCGAAGTGTCCTGGTTTCGTGCTTCATGGCCGTAGGTGCCGGACATCCCGCAACAGCCAGTCGCCTCCGTCACCAGCTTGAGTCCAAGCCGGGTAAACACGGCTTCCCATTGCGAAGTACTGGCCGGGACGTTGGTCTTCTCGGTGCAGTGCGCCAGCAAACGGAATGTCTGCGTAGCGGGAAGAGGGTTTTCAGGCAGCACATCGAAGAGCCATTCCTGGGGCAGCAAAACCTTCGGGCAGGCATTGAGCCCCGGCACTTTCTGGTACTCCTGGCGGTAGACCAGCGTCATCGCCGGGTCCAGCCCCACCAGCGGCACTTCGCAGTCAGCCAGCGCCTTGAGCTGACTGGCGTTACGGATCGCCGCCCTGGCGAATGCGCCGAGGAAGCCCTGGACATGCAAAGGCTTGCCGTTGGCACTGTAAGGCGCCAAAAACACCCGATAACCCAACTGGTGCGCCAACTCGATAAAGCTCGCCAGCAATGGGGTTTCGAAGTAACGGGTGAAGGCATCCTGCACCAGCACCACGCTACGCTGACGTTGCTCGACGGTCAGTGCGCGCAGGGCCGGCACGCTGGCGGCAACGACGTTGCAGCGAGTCAGGGTGGCCTGAAAGTCGTAGCGGTTGATCAACGGACTGTCGAGCATGCCGACGTGTCGTTCAAGCAAGCGGCTCATCCATTTCGCGCCCATCACCGCGTTGTACAGGCCCGGCGCGTAAGCCATATAAGGAATGGTGAACTCCAGCGAACCGATCAGATAGTCACGAAGCGGACGTTGATAGCGACCGTGATACAGCTCCAGAAAACGCGATCTGAATTCCGGTACATTGACCTTGACCGGACATTGCCCCGCACAGGATTTGCAGGCCAGACAACCCGCCATCGCCTCGTACACCTCGTGGGAGAAATCCGCCTCGCCCCGCGAACGCGCCAGGTTGTTGCGCAACCGCGTCGGCAACCCGCCAAGCCAAGACAACGTGCCCCGGGCCGCTTCCAGTACATCGATATTCGCCGCACCTTGCAGGCGCAACCACTCGCGAATCAGTGACGCCCTGCCCTTCGGCGAATGCTGGCGTTCACGGGTGGCTTTCCACGACGGGCACATCGCATCGTTGGGGTCGTAGTTGTAGCAGGCGCCGTTACCGTTGCAGTGCACAGCGCTGCCGAAACTTTGCCAGACACGCTCATCGATTTGCCGATCCAGATCACCGCGCAACGTGACTTCGTTGACTTTGAGCAAGCCCTGGACGGCATTCGGTGGCGTGCAGATTTTGCCGGGATTGAGCTGATTGTGCGGGTCGAACGCGCCCTTGAGCGATTGCAGCGCCGGGTACAGTTCGCCAAAAAATTCGGGGACATATTCCGAACGCAAACCCTTGCCGTGCTCGCCCCACAGCAACCCCCCATAACGCTGGGTCAGCTTGGCCACGGCATCGGAAATCGGTTTGACCAGCGCGGCCTGGGCCGGGTCTTTCATGTCCAGCGCCGGGCGCACATGCAACACGCCGGCATCGACGTGACCGAACATGCCGTAGGCCAGGCCGTAACTGTCGAGCAATGCACGAAACTCTGTGATGTAGTCGGCCAGTTTCTCCGGTGGCACGGCAGTGTCTTCAACAAAAGGCTGTGGCCGAACCTCGCCTTCGACGTTGCCCAGCAACCCGACGGAGCGTTTACGCATGGCGTACACGCGGGTTACCGCCTCGGCCCCTTCGGCCAGCGTATGGCCCAGGCGCTCGATCGTCGTGTCGGCCTGCAGATGCTCGACGAACGACGCCACGCGAGCGTTCACGTCCGACAGGTCTTCCCCGCTGAACTCCACCAGATTGATACCCAGCGTCGGGCGATCGGCGTCTGCCGGGAAATACTCGGCGACGCTGTGCCAGACGATGTCTTTCATCGCCAGCATCAACACTTTGGAATCCACGGTTTCGATGGACAACGGCTTGTGCGCCAGCAACGCATTGGCGTCGCGCAGCGCATCCATGAAGCTGCTGTAGCGCACGTTCACCAGCACCGAATACTTGGGAATCGGCAGCACGTTGAGCTTGGCCTCGACGATATAGCCCAACGAACCTTCCGCACCGCACAGCACGCTATTGAGGTTGAAACGCCCCTGCTCGTCTCGCAGGTGCGCCAGGTCGTAACCGGTCAGGCAGCGATTGAGTTTGGGGAACACCGACTCGATGAGGTCGGCCTGGGTTTCCTGTATCTGCCGCGCGGTGCGGTACACCTCGCCGATGCGGCCGGGCTGTGCGCATGCTGCCTCCAACTCAGAGTCGGACAGTGGATGGCTGTGCAGACGCTCACCACCGAGCAGCACGCTGTGCAGTTCCAGCACATGATCGCGGGTCTTGCCGTAGGTGCAACTGCCCTGGCCGCTGGCATCCGTATTGATCATGCCGCCGACGGTGGCACGGTTGGACGTCGACAACTCCGGTGCGAAGAACAGCCCATGAGGCTTGAGCGCGGCATTGAGCTGGTCCTTGACCACGCCCGCCTGCACCCGCACCCAACGCTCGGCGACGTTGATTTCCAGAATCGTGTTCATGTGCCGCGACAGGTCGACCACGATGCCGTCGGTCAATGACTGGCCGTTGGTGCCGGTACCGCCACCGCGCGGGGTCAGCTTGATCTGGCGAAAGCGCGGTTCGGCCATCAATGCAGCGATGCGCACGATGTCGTCGGCGTCCATCGGGAACACCGCCGCTTGCGGCAGGCGCTGGTAAATCGAGTTGTCGGTCGCCAGCACGGTGCGGGTGGCGTAGTCGGCACTGAGCTGACCGCGGAAACCGCTGGCACGCAGGGCTTGAAGAAATTCCGGGTACTGTGCCGCGAGTGCAACGGTGGGCAACTGGGCGATCATTGCAGGCTGTTCTCTTGTCGGTCTAATCACGAAAAAAAATCAAAATACTTGTCGCCTGGGCATTAATCGGTCAGCCTCAGGTCGTCGGCTGCGTCAATGATCCCGTAGGTTTTGGCGCCGGACAAACGCATAATCCTGCCGCTATCGATGACTTTTACGAATGAATTACCGCCACCTCACCCCCTCCATGTCGTTGCTGCTGGCCTTTGAAGCCGCCGCTCGGCATGAAAGCTACACCCGTGCCGCGATGGAGCTCTCACTGACCCAAAGCGCCGTCAGCCGACAAGTCCAGGCGCTGGAGCAGCAACTGGGCCTGACGCTGTTTCGCCGCGAAGGCCGGCAGGTGCAGCTGACCGATGTCGGTCGTCTTTATCAGCGGGAAATGAGTGAAGCGCTCGGACGCATCCGCAGCGCCACGTTGCAGGCGATGGCTTATCAATCGGGCAGCGGCACCTTGCGCCTGGCCACACTGCCAACGTTCGGTTCGAAGTGGTTATTGCCGCGTCTTCACGATTTCTACAAAACCCATCCCGGCATGCTGGTGCACATCAACTCCCGGATCGACGCCATCGACTTCGAAACCAGCGGCATCGATGCTGCAATCGTCGTCGGCAATTCCGACCTGCCGGGCCTGATCAGCCATCGTCTGCACACGGAAGAACTGATGGTGATCATGTCTCCACAAGCGGCCGAGGCCCATGACAGTTGGACCCCGGAGCGCATTGGCGGACAGACGCTGCTCAACGTCGCGAACAATGCCAACGTCTGGGGCGAGTGGTTCAGCCACCATGGCCTGCCCCATCGAATGATGCGTCTGGGACCGAGCTTCGAACTCACCTCGCACTTGATCCAGGCCGTCAGGGCCGGCATCGGCATCGGTCTGGTACCGCGCATCCTGGTCACCGACGAGTTGGCCAACGCCGAGCTGATCAGCCTCGGCCTGCCCTTCGCCAGTCAACGCAGTTACTACCTGACCTACCCGCCGCGCAACGAAAGGCTGCCATCGCTGATCGCCTTCCGTAGCTGGTTGCTGGAACAGATCTGACCGATGCCGCTGATCTGATTCTGTGGAAGCGAGCCTGCTCGCGAAGAACGTCTGGACGATGCGGGCAATCGGGTGCCCCGCGTTATCGTTGACGACCATCGCAAGCACGCTCAGCGCCGACAGGGGGCTGATTATCGTCCGAGGAACGCGTAGCCAAGCCCACGACCTTGGCGTCATCGCCGTCGTCGCCCAGGGACGAAACGCCGAACGGCAGAATTCGCTCTCTCGCTGGGCCGAGCACATTGCTCCACAGGGTTTCAAATGCCTCCGGCAGACTGCACTTTAACTCTCCAGACGTACGCCCCCCTGTAGGAGCCGACTTGCTGACGATCGCGTCCGTTCAGACGATCATCTTGTCGACTGCCCCACCGCGATCGCCAGCAAGCCGGCTCCTACAGGTGATTTGTGTAGTGCCTGAGTGCCGGATGAAATTCAACTAACCAGAGAATTCCTTGGACATACGCTCGATAGATTCACGGCCAACGTCGATGCGAGAGTCGAGACCGGCAATGTAGCGAGGGAAGCAGCCTTTATCGTCCTGCAGTACGACAAAACTCTCCAGACGTACGCACCCCTGTAGGAGCCGGCTTGCTGGCGATGACGTCCGTTCAGACGATCATCTTGTCGACTGACCCACCGCGATCGCCAGCAAGCCGGCTCCTACAGATGATTTGTGTAGTGCCTGAGTGCCGGATGAAATTCAATTAACCAGAGAATTCCTTGGGCATACGCTCGATAGATTCCCGGCCAATGTCGATGCGAGAGTCGAGACCGGCAATGTAGCGAGGGAAGCAGCCTTTATCGTCCTGCAGTACGACAAAACTCTCCAGGCGTACGCCCCCCTGTAGGAACCGGCTTGCTGACGATGACGTCCGTTCAGACGATCATCTTGTCGACTGCCCCACCGCGATCGCCAGCAAGCCGGCTCCTACAGGTGATTTGTGTAGT
>NZ_BDAG01000075.1 GCF_002091715.1 Pseudomonas migulae NBRC 103157
CGGTAACGGATATGTACCCCAGCCCACAGAAAAAAAGGCCTCCCGACAAGGAGGCCTTTTTAACATTCACAACATCCGTTTTTTCTTCCGCCGAGCCCACTGCCGACTCACCCACCACCGCCAATACATCATCACCAAACAATAGGCGAGGGCACCCAACACCAGCCCCACCACCACCGAACCCAGCAAAAACGGCTGCCACAGCGTAGAGAGCTCGCCGCTGATCCACTCCCAGGTCAACTCATCCGGCAGATGGCGAGCCGGCACATCCATCAGCCACGCCCCAGTCTGATAAGTACAAAAAAACACCGCAGGCATGGTGATCGGATTGGTCAGCCACACCAGGCTGACAGCAATCGGCATGTTGCCCCGCACGACGATGGCGAGAATGGCCGCCACCAGCATCTGCAACGGAATTGGCAGAAACGCCGCAAACAAACCCACAGCCATGGCCCGCGCAACCGAGTGACGGTTGAGGTGCCAGAGGTTCGGGTCATGCAGCAGCGTGCCGAGAAAGCGTAAGGATTTGTGTTCCCTGATGCTGATCGGGTCTGGCATGTAACGTTTGAATAAGCGCCGGGGCATAGGGCTTCTCGGTCGGTTAAGGCGGCAAGTATGTCTGGATTCTATGAGCCGCCCATTCAGACTTTGTGACAATTAATAACGATGCACGTGCCGTGAGCCGGCTATGCCTAGGAGGGGACTCTCAAGGACGGGCTTATGCGCACAGGGATGATGGCGCTGGCGTTGGGTCTGCTGGCCCTGCGTTTTTTGCCGGTATTACCGCCGGTCTGGTTATGGCTGGTGTTGCCCGTAACGGGTTTGATGTTGCTGCCGTTCAGGACTTATCCATTGGCGTTTTTCCTGTTCGGCTTCAGTTGGGCTGGCGCGAATGCGCAGTGGGCGCTGGATGATCGACTGTCGGCGAATCTCGATGGCGAAACCCGTTGGGTCGAAGGCCAGGTGACAGGATTGCCCCAGAACAATGATGGGGTTGTGCGTTTCGAACTGACAGATGCCCGGTCGCGACAGGCAAAGGTGCCGTCACTGATGCGCCTGGCCTGGTACGACGGACCACCGGTCAACAGTGGTGAACGCTGGCGGCTGGCAGTGAAACTGAAGCGTCCTGCCGGGCTGCTCAATCCCCATGCTTTCGATTATGACGCCTGGCTGCTGGCGCAACGCATCGGTGCAACCGGAACCGTCAAGGATGGTCATCGCCTTGCTGAAGCCGGCTGGGCCTGGCGCGACGGCATCCGACAACGCTTGCAAGCCGTGGACGCTCAGGGGCGAACCGGTGCGTTGACCGCGCTGGTGCTGGGGGATGGCGCCGGGCTCAGTCGCGAGGATTGGCAGGTGCTGCAAGACACCGGCACCGTGCACCTGTTGGTGATTTCCGGGCAGCACGTCGGTCTTTTGGCTGGTGTGGTGTATCTGCTGATCGCCGGGCTGGCTCGCTACGGTATGTGGCCGAATCGCTTGCCGTGGCTGCCATGGGCGTGCGGACTGGCATTCGCTGCTGCCCTCGGTTACGGACTGCTGGCAGGATTCGAAGTGCCGGTGCGGCGAGCCTGCGTGATGATCGGGCTGGTGCTGTTGTGGCGCCTGCGATTTCGCCACCTCGGTGCCTGGTGGCCGCTGTTGCTGGCGCTTAACGCGGTGTTGTTGCTGGATCCGCTGGCGAGTCTGCAGCCGGGTTTCTGGTTGTCCTTCGCGGCGGTGGCGGTGTTGATCTTCACCTTCGGCGGGCGCCTCGGCCCTTGGCGATGGTGGCAAACCTGGACCCGCGCCCAATGGCTGATCGCAATCGGCCTGGGCCCTTTGCTGCTGGTGCTCGGATTGCCGATCAGTCTCAGCGGGCCGGTCGCCAATCTGCTGGCGGTGCCCTGGATCAGTTTGCTGGTATTGCCGCCGGCCTTGCTGGGAACCCTGTTGTTGCCGCTGCCTTATGTGGGCGAGGGGTTGCTTTGGTTGGCGGGTGGGCTGATCGACTGGCTGTTCAAGGGCCTTGGGTTGATGGCCGGTCAATTGCCCGCGTGGGTACCCGTGGCGATTCCATTGTGGGCATGGGCGCTAGGCACTCTCGGCGCGTTTCTGCTATTGATGCCGCGCGGTGTACCACTGCGCCCGCTGGGTTGGCCGCTGTTGCTGTTGTTGGTTTTTCCTCCTCGGCCACTGTTGCCGGAGGGAATCGCCGAAGTCTGGCAACTGGATGTCGGCCAGGGGCTGGCGATCCTGGTGCGAACCCGCCATCACACGCTGTTGTATGACACCGGCCCGCGCTTCGGCGACTTTGACCTCGGCGAGCGAGTGGTGCTGCCCACCTTGCGCAAACTGGGCGTGAGCGGACTCGACCTGATGTTGCTCAGCCACGCCGACGCCGATCACGCTGGCGGCGCGCGTGCGGTTGCCCATGGCTTGCCGGTGACGCGAGTGCTCAGCGGCGATCCTGAGGCGTTGCCCCTCGAACTGCACGCCGAGGCCTGCGAGAGTGGCCGGCAATGGACGTGGGACGATGTGAGGTTTCAGCTCTGGCAATGGCCTTCTGCTTCGGACAGCAATCAAAAATCCTGCGTCCTGCAGATCGAGGCCAACGGCGAGCGCTTGCTGCTGACGGGGGATATCGACAGCGCAGCCGAACGAGCCATGCTCGACAGTCCGCTGGCCGTGCCCACCGACTGGTTGCAGGCGCCGCACCACGGCAGCCGCAGTTCGTCGTCAATGGCGCTGCTTGCCGCGTTGCAGCCCACGGCGGTGCTGATCTCGCGTGGTAATGGCAATTCCTTCGGTCACCCGCATCCCACCGTCATGGCCCGTTATATGAAACGCGGCATGGCGATCCATGACAGTGCCGAGCAGGGTGCCATTCGTCTGCACCTCGGACGCTTCGAGCCGGCGTGGGCGATGCGTCAGGAACGGCGCTTCTGGCGTGCCGCGCCATAACCGCGCGTTATTAAAGCCCGACCGGATGCGACATCACGGTCTTCGGTGCGCCACCCCCCTATGTTAGAGTGGCGCACTTTTTCGAGGGGACTGTCACTGTGTGGGAATTGGTCAAATCCGGCGGCTGGATGATGCTGCCGATCATTCTGAGTTCCATCGCGGCCATGGCGATCGTCGCCGAGCGTCTCTGGACCCTGCGTGCCAGCCGTGTGACCCCGGAGCATCTGCTCGGACAGGTCTGGGTGTGGATCAAGGACAAGCAGCTCAATAAAGAAAAACTCAAGGAACTGCGTGCCAACTCGCCGTTGGGCGAGATTCTGGCGGCGGGCCTGGCCAACTCCAAGCATGGTCGCGAGATCATGAAGGAGTGCATCGAAGAGGCCGCTGCACGAGTGATTCACGAGCTCGAGCGCTACATCAACGCCCTCGGCACCATCGCCGCGATGGCGCCGTTGCTGGGGCTGTTGGGCACGGTGCTGGGCATGATCGATATTTTCAGCGCGTTCATGGGCACGGGCATGGGCACCAACGCCGCCGTGCTGGCCGGTGGTATTTCCAAGGCCTTGATCACCACGGCTGCCGGCCTGATGGTCGGTATCCCGGCGGTGTTCTTCCACCGTTTCCTGCAACGCCGCATCGATGAACTGGTGGTGGGCATGGAGCAGGAAGCGATCAAGCTGGTCGAGGTGGTGCAGGGGGATCGTGACGTAGACCTGGCTGAGGGCAAAAAAGCGTGAAATTCCGCCGCAAACCGCGGGAAACGGTGGACATCAACCTCGCGTCGTTGATCGACGTGGTGTTTATCCTGCTGCTGTTTTTCGTCGTGACCACCACCTTCACCCGGGAAACCCAGTTACGCGTCGATCTGCCGGAAGCGGTCAGTGGTTCGCCTGCCGAAGACCAGCAGGTCAAACACCTGGACGTCGCCATCAGTGCCGAAGGCGTGTTCTCGGTGAACAATCAGGTCTTGCAGAAGAACGACCTGACCACGCTCATGGAAGCGTTGCAGAAAGAATCCAGCGGCGACACCAACCTGCCGTTGTCCATCAGCGCGGATGGCAAGACCCAGCATCAGTCGGTCATCACCGCCATGGACGCCGCCGGCAAACTCGGCTTCAGTCACCTGCGCATGACCACAGTCGAGGCGGCGCCGCCCGCTCCCTGATGGCCATGTCCGATCGCTTGCTCGCCGCGTGGTACGACGGTCATCCGGCCCTGAGGCTGTTGCAGCCGCTGGAGTGGCTGTATCGCCGTGTGGTTACGGCCAAGCGCAAAAGCTTTCTGGCGGGTGAGGGCGATATTTATCAGCCGCCGGTGCCGCTGGTCGTCGTCGGCAATATCACCGTGGGCGGTACGGGCAAGACACCGCTGATCCTGTGGATGATCCAGCATTGCCAGCGCAGCGGTTTGCGGGTGGGCGTGGTCAGCCGCGGCTATGGCGCCAAACCGCCGCAACTGCCATGGCGCGTCGAAGCCGATCAAAGCGCCGATGTGGCGGGCGATGAGCCGCTGTTGATCGTCCAGCGCACCGGCGTTCCGTTGATGATTGACCCGGACCGCAGCAGCGCCGTGAAAGCGTTGCTGGCGAGCGAGCCGCTGGACCTGATCCTGTCCGACGACGGCATGCAGCATTACCGGTTGGCGCGGGACCTTGAACTGGTGTTGATCGACGCTGCCCGAGGCCTGGGCAACCAGCGTTGCCTGCCTGCCGGACCGTTGCGCGAGCCGGTCGAACGCCTGCAAAGCGTTGACGCGGTGCTGTACAACGGCGCCTCGGAGGATCGCGACAGCGGTTTTGCCTTCCAGCTGCAACCCACCGAACTGGTCAATCTGCGCAGCGGCGAACGCCGTCCCCTCGATCACTTCCCCCCAGGCCAGGCGCTGCACGCCGTGGCCGGAATCGGCAATCCGCAGCGTTTCTTCACGACCCTCGAAACGCTACACTGGCAGCCAGTTCCGCATGCATTTGCCGACCACGCCGAGTACAGCGTGCAGGCCTTGAATTTCACACCGTCATTGCCGTTGGTGATGACCGAAAAGGATGCGGTGAAGTGCCGTGCCTTCGCCGCCGCCGATTGGTGGTACCTGGCGGTCGATGCTGCGCCATCACCGGCCTTCGTGGCCTGGTTCGATACGCAGCTGATGCGCCTGTTGCCGGCTCGTCTTTTGCCTTAAACCGCTTTATCCAGGGAATGCTCATGGACACCAAATTGCTCGACATCCTCGCTTGCCCGGTCTGCAAAGGCCCGCTCAAGCTCAGCGCCGACAAAACCGAGCTGATCAGCAAGGGCGCCGGCCTGGCGTACCCGATTCGCGATGGCATCCCGGTGATGCTCGAAACCGAAGCCCGCACCCTGACCACTGACGAGCGTCTGGATAAATGACCACAGCCTTCACCGTTGTCATTCCATCGCGCTACGCCTCCACCCGCCTGCCGGGTAAACCGTTGTTGCTGATCGCCGGCAAGCCGATGATCCAGCACGTCTGGGAACAGGCGAGCAAAAGCAGCGCCGAGCGCGTGGTGGTTGCCACTGATGACGCGCGCATTGTCGAGGCGTGCAACGCGTTTGGCGCCGAAGTGGTGCTGACCCGCGAAGATCACAACTCCGGCACGGACCGCCTGGCCGAAGTCGCCGCAACACTCGGTTTGGCGCCTGACGCCATCGTGGTCAATGTTCAGGGGGACGAACCGCTGATCCCGCCGAGCGTGATCGATCAGGTTGCCGCCAACCTGGCCGCCCACACCGAAGCGCGCATGGCCACATTGGCCGAGCCGATCGAAGACGTTGAAACCCTGTTCAACCCCAACGTGGTCAAGGTCGTCAGCGACCTCAATGGCCTGGCGCTGACGTTCAGTCGCGCAACCTTGCCGTGGGCCCGGGACGCGTTTGCGAAAAATCGCGAAGTGCTGCCGGAAGGCGTGCCGTATCGCCGCCACATCGGCATTTATGCCTACCGCGCCGGTTTCCTGCATGACTTCGTCAGCTGGGGCCCATGCTGGCTGGAAAACACCGAATCCCTGGAACAGTTGCGTGCCCTGTGGCACGGCGTGCGAATTCACGTCGCCGACGCATTGATCGCACCGCCCACCGGCGTCGACACCGTCGAAGACCTTGAGCGCGTTCGTCGCCTGCTGGAGGCCTGATGCGGGTTTTGTTCGTCTGTCTGGGCAACATTTGCCGTTCGCCGACGGCCGAAGGCGTGCTGAGGCATAAACTGCGGGAAGCGGGGCTGGCCGATCAGGTCGAAGTGGCCTCCGCCGGCACCGGTGACTGGCATGTCGGCAGGGCGCCGGACCAGCGCAGCCAGGCGGCGGCCAAACTGCGCGGTTACGACCTGTCCATGCAGCGCGCCCAGCAAGTGACCCGCGCCGATTTCGCCACGTACGACCTGATCCTGGCGATGGACCACAGCAACCTGCGCAACCTCAAGTCGATGCAACCGGCCAAAGGCAAGGCTGAGCTGGACCTGTTCCTGCGTCGCTACCAGTCGGATGTCGATGAAGTGCCTGACCCGTACCACGACGGTGACCAAGGGTTCGAGTACGTGCTGGACCTGATCGAGCGCGCGACAGACTTGCTGGTGATCGAATTGAAGGGCCGGATATGAGTTTGCAGGTTCAACCCCGGGTTTCGCTAAAACCGTTCAATACCTTTGGCGTGGACGTTCAGGCGCGTTTGTTTGCCGAAGCCCACAGCGATGCCGACGTGCGTGATGCGCTGGCCTATGCGGCGGAACATGACGTGCCGCTGCTGGTGATTGGCGGTGGCAGCAATCTGCTGCTGACCGCTGATATCCAGTCGCTGGTGCTGCGCATGGCGACACGCGGGATTCGTATCCTGAGCGACGACGGCAACAAAGTCGTGATCGAAGCCGAGGCCGGCGAGCCTTGGCATCCATTCGTTCAACACACGCTGGCGCAGGGGCTGTCGGGGCTGGAAAACCTCAGCCTGATCCCCGGCACCGTCGGCGCGGCACCGATGCAGAACATCGGTGCCTACGGGGTGGAGATCAAGGACGTGTTCGCCGGCCTGACCGCTCTGGATCGCCAGACGGGCGAGTTGCGGGACTTCACGCTGGCCGAGTGTAACTTCGCTTACCGTGACAGCCTGTTCAAACAGGAGCCGGGACGCTGGTTGATCCTGCGGGTTCGGTTCGCCCTGGATCGCGCCGCGCATCTGCATCTGGAATACGGCCCGGTGCGTCAGCGCCTGACCGAGCAAGGCATCGATCAGCCGACGGCTACCGACGTCAGCCAGGCGATCTGCAGCATCCGCAATGAAAAACTCCCGGACCCGGCGGTGCTCGGTAATGCCGGCAGCTTCTTCAAGAATCCCTTGGTCTCGGCCGCGCTGGTCGCTCAGCTCAAAGGCGAGTACCCGGACCTGGTGGCTTACGCGCAACCCGATGGGCAGATGAAACTGGCCGCGGGCTGGCTGATCGAGCGAGCGGGCTGGAAAGGTTTCCGCGAGGCCGACGCAGGCGTGCATAAATTGCAGGCGCTGGTGCTGGTCAACTACGGAGGCGCGACAGGCCTGCAGTTGCTGTCTTTGGCGCAGCGTATCCAAAAAGACATTTCCGAACGTTTCCACGTCGACCTGGAAATGGAGCCCAATCGGTATTGAGGCTACGCTTTCAAGACTGATCTCAAAGCCCTGCACATCTTCGATTGTGCAGGGCTTTTTTGTTAATGCTGGGTTAACTTAGCCACCTAACGATGCAAGCATTTGCTCCACCAAAGGCCCGATGCAGACGTTCCTGTTCGCATAAGAGAGCCTCAATTAGCCTGAGTCGATCTGCGTGATGCCAACCGCTAATCCCCAGCGGCAGATTGCTCGACCCCATAACCTCCAGACATATGCGGGCGTGCCCATGATTACCCTGAAACTTAATGGCCAAGACCATCAACTCGATGTCACCGAGGACATGCCGCTGCTCTGGGCTATCCGCGACGTGGCCGGTTATAACGGCACCAAATTCGGCTGCGGCATGGGCCTGTGCGGCGCCTGCACCATTCATATCGAAGGCGCCCCGGCGCGCAGCTGCATCACGCCAATCGGTTCGGTGATCGGTCAGAACGTCACCACCATCGACAACCTGCACGCCGATCCCGTCGGGCAAATCGTCCAGCAAGCCTGGCTCGACACCGCCGTCGCCCAGTGCGGTTACTGCCAGGGCGGGCAGATCATGTCCGCCACTGCGCTGCTCAAGACCAACCCGAACCCGAGTGATGAACAGATCGAAGAGGCGATGGTCGGCAATATCTGCCGTTGCGGCACTTACAACCGCATCAAGACCGCCATCCGCCAGGCATCCACCCACCTGAAGGAGGCCAAGGCATGAGCCAGTTACCGAATGATTTCGCCCTGAGCAACCTCAGTCGCCGTGGTTTCCTCAAAGGCGTCGGTGCCACCAGTGCGCTGGTCATTGCCGCGAGTTGGGGCTGGCAGGACGCTTTTGCTGCCGAGAAAGAAAAGAAATTCGGCGCTGACGGCATGCCCAACGGCTGGATCGATGATCCGAAGGTTTACGTCAGTATCGCGGCTGATGGCACGGTGACGGTGGTCTGCAACCGTTCGGAAATGGGCCAGGGCGTTCGGACCAGTTTGACCATGGTGGTGGCCGATGAGCTGGACGCCGACTGGGCGCTGGTAAAAGTGCAACAGGCGCCGGGTGACGAGGTGCGTTTCGGCAACCAGGACACCGACGGTTCGCGCAGCATGCGCCACTGGTACGAACCGATGCGCCGTTGCGGCGCTGCCGCGCGGACCATGCTTGAACAGGCGGCCGCCGAGCAGTGGAAAGTCCCGGTCGACGAATGCCATGCACAACTGCACAAAGTCATCCATAAACCGACCGGGCGAGAGCTGGGCTACGGCGCGTTGGCCGCGGCTGCCGGTGCGTTGGCGGTGCCGGCGCGCGACAGTGTGCGGCTCAAGGAGCCTTCAGAGTTCCGCTACATCGGCAAGGAAGGCACCAAAGCCATCGACGGTGCGGACATCGTTAACGGTCGCGCCATCTACGGCGCCGACGTGCATTTCGACGGCATGCTTTACGCCACCATCGCGCGTCCGGCGGTGTACGGCGGCAAGGTCAAATCCGTGGATGACAGCGCCGCGCTGAAAGTCCCGGGGGTGATCAAAGTCATCCGGATCGAAGGCCGTCCGCTGCCCTCGGAGTTTCAGCCGTTGGGCGGCGTGGCCGTGGTAGCCAGCAACACCTGGGCGGCAATCAAGGGCCGCGACGCGCTGAAAATCGAATGGGACGACGGCCCCAATGCCAGTTACGACTCGATCGCCTACCGCAAGGAAATTGAAGCCGCGTCGCTCAAACCTGGCAAAGTCGTACGCAACACCGGCAATATTGACGAGGCCATGAGCAGCGCCAGCAGCACCCTCGAAGCCTCCTACTATCTGCCGCACCTGGCGCAATCGCCGATGGAACCGATGGTCGCCATCGCCCGTTTCAAGGAGGGTGTGTGCGAAGCCTGGGCCCCGAGCCAGGCGCCGCAAGTCACCCGTGAACGGATCGGCGAACGCCTGGGCATTCCGTTCGATAACGTCACCTTTAACGTCACCCTGCTCGGCGGCGGTTTCGGTCGCAAGTCCAAGCCGGACTTCATCATCGAAGCGGCGATCCTCGCCAAGGAATTCCCCGGCAAGGCGGTGAGGGTGCAGTGGACGCGTGAAGACGACATCCACTGCTCCTACTTCCACACCGTGTCGGCCGAATACCTGAAAGCCGGTTTGAACAAGGACGGCCTGCCTTCAGGCTGGTTGCACCGCACGGTGGCGCCGAGTATCACCGCGCTGTTCGCACCGGGCATGAACCACGAGGCGGCCTTCGAGTTGGGCATGGGTTTCACCAACATGGCCTACGCGATTCCTAACGTGCGCCTGGAGAACCCGGAAGCGGCGATTCATACGCGGGTCGGCTGGTATCGCTCGGTGTCGAACATTCCCCACGGCTTTGCGATCCAGAGCTTTGTCGATGAACTGGCGCACAAGGCCGGCGAAGATCCGCTGAAGTACCAGATCAAGTTGCTCGGCCCGGATCGTCAGATCGATCCGCGCACCTTGAGTGAAGAGTGGAACTACGGCGAGTCGCCCGAGCGCTATCCGATCGACACCGGGCGGATGCGCACGGTGCTGGAAACCGCTGCCAAAGCGGCGGGTTGGGGGCGTGATCTGCCCAAGGGCCGAGGCTTGGGACTGGCGGTGCACTACAGCTTCGTCACCTATGTGGCGGCGGTGATCGAGGTCGAAGTCAAAGACGATGGCACATTGATCGTGCACAAGGCCGATATTGCAGTGGATTGCGGTCCGCAGATCAACCCGGAGCGGATTCGCTCGCAGTTCGAGGGTGCCTGCGTGATGGGCCTGGGCAACGCGGTACTGGGGGAAATCAGCTTCAAGGACGGCAAGGTCCAGCAGGACAACTTCCACATGTACGAAGTGGCGCGCATGTCCCTGGCGCCGAAGGAAGTTGCCGTGCATCTGGTGACGCCACCGGGCAGCGTGCCGCTGGGCGGCGTCGGTGAACCGGGCGTGCCGCCGATAGCACCCGCGCTGTGCAATGCCATCTTTGCCGCCACCGGCAAACGTATCCGCAACCTGCCGGTTCGCTATCAGTTGCAGGGTTGGCAGAAGGCTGAAGCCTGATGGACAGCGTCGATCTGAACGTCCTGCGCAGCGTGCTGGAATGGCGTCGCGCCGGTCAGCGGGTGGTGTTGTACAGCGTGGTCCAGACCTGGGGCACCGCGCCCCGGGCACCTGGCGCCATGTTGGCCTTGCGTGAAGACGGCGTGGTGATCGGTTCGGTGTCCGGCGGTTGTGTCGAGGATGACTTGATTGCCCGGCTGCACGATGGCCGCATCCCGGCTGACGGTCCGCCGGTGCAACTGATCACGTACGGTGTTACCCGCGAGGAGGCCGCACGCTTCGGTTTGCCGTGCGGCGGCACTTTGCGCCTGACCGAGGAGCGCGTCGGTGACCCGGCCTGGGTCGCCGAATTGCTGGCGCGTTGCGAAGGCCATGAAATCGTCGCGCGCTCGCTGGATATTGCGACCGGCGAGGTGGTGTTACAGCCGGCGAACAGGAGCGATGTGCTGAGTTTCGACGGTCACACGTTGCGTGCGATCTACGGTCCGCGCTGGCGGTTGTTGCTGGTCGGTGCGGGGCAACTGTCCCGGTATGTCGCCGAGATGGCGCGATTGCTGGATTTCGAAGTGCTGATCTGCGATCCACGCACCGAATTTGTCTACGGCTGGGAAGAGCAGCACGGTCGCTTTGTCCCGGGCATGCCGGACGAAGCGGTGTTGAACATCCAGACCGACGAACGCACGGCCATCGTCGCGCTGACCCACGATCCGCGCCTGGATGACATGGCGCTGCTCACGGCCCTCGATTCCCGGGCCTTTTATGTCGGCGCGCTGGGCTCGCGGGTCAACAGCCTGAAGCGCCGGGATAACCTGGCTCTGCTAGGCTTGTCACAAGAGGCCATCGAGCGCTTGCATGGGCCGATCGGCCTGCACATCGGCAGCCATTCCCCGGCGGAAATCGCCTTGTCGCTGCTGGCTGAAATCGTGGCGATCAAGAACGGCGTCGAGCTGAAACAGAAGAAGCCGTTGCGGGAGGAGGCATGAGTGAGCCCATTGGCGTCATCGTGTTGGCAGCGGGGCAGGGCAACCGGTTTCGGCAGGTGGCGGGAGCCGATAAGGATAAGTTGTTGGCGGACTGTACGGGACGCGATGGCGCCGTTCATTCGGTGATCGAGCAGGTGCTGGTCAGTTTGCCGGCCACTTTGACGAAGCGCGTGCTGGTGACGACTGAAGATCGCCCACAAGTGGCTCGTATGGCTCAGGCGTATGGTTTCGAGATTGTGCTGATCGAATCGACCGGCATGGGTGACAGCATCGCGGCTGGGGTGGCGGTGTGCCCGCAGCTCGGTGGGTGGTTGATTGTGTTGGGGGATATGCCGTTTATTTTGCCGTCGAGTATTGAGCGGGTGGTAGCGGGGGTTGCTGATGACTCTGTCAGTGTGCCGGTACATCAAGGGAAGTATGGGCACCCAGTGGGTTTTGGGCGTTCGTTTGGACCGGGATTGATGGCGTTGTCCGGAGATCACGGGGCCAAGCCATTGTTTGCGTCGGCGAGGATGGTCGAGGTCGCGGTGGACGATCCCGGGGTGTTGTGGGATGTGGATGTGCCCGCTGCGTTGGTCTTCAAGTAGGCGTGGCGCAGCTCAAATGTGGGAGCGGGCTTGCTCGCGAATCGGGGG
>NZ_BDAG01000076.1 GCF_002091715.1 Pseudomonas migulae NBRC 103157
CCCCCCCGTTACCGCGAAAACGGATATGTACACTTAAGTACGCATCCCCCGCCCACTCACCAACAACCGCGCACACCCGATATACAACACCACCGTCGCCACCAGCATGAACGTAATCGCCACACTGATCCGGATATCCGAAACCCCAAGAATCCCGTACCGGAACGCATTGACCATATGCAACACCGGGTTTGCCAACGACACCGTCTGCCAAAACGGCGGCAACAACGAGATCGAGTAAAACACCCCGCCCAGGTAAGTCAGCGGCGTCAGCACAAACGTCGGAATGATCGAAATATCATCAAAGTTGCGCGCAAACACCGCATTGATGAAACCCAGCAGCGAGAAGATCGTCGCCGTCAGCACCACCACCAGAATGGTCACGCCCAGGTGATGCACCTGCAATTGAGTGAAGAACAGTGACAACAGCGTCACGATGAGCCCGACCATCAACCCGCGCAGCACGCCGCCCAGGGTGTAGCCGATCAGAATCGTGTGCGGCGACACCGGCGACACCATCAACTCTTCGATGGAACGCTGGAACTTGCTGCCGAAGAAACTCGACACCACGTTGCCATAAGAGTTGGTGATCACCGACATCATGATCAGCCCCGGCACGATGTATTCCATGTAGGTGAAACCACCCATGTCACCGATCTGCCGGCCAATCAGATTACCGAAAATCACGAAGTACAGAACCATCGTGATCGCCGGCGGCAGCAGTGTCTGCGGCCAGATCCGGGTGAAGCGCTTGACCTCACGGTAAACGATGGTATTGAGGGCG
The DNA here is from genome assembly GCF_002091715.1 of Pseudomonas migulae NBRC 103157. Classification (GTDB taxonomy): domain Bacteria; phylum Pseudomonadota; class Gammaproteobacteria; order Pseudomonadales; family Pseudomonadaceae; genus Aquipseudomonas; species Aquipseudomonas migulae_A. The sequence goes on from NZ_BDAG01000076.1 coordinate 785, forward strand.
ACGAGGTTAGGTTGCAGCTCCGAACTCATACCGCCACCTTCGACAGATTTTTCTCCACCAGGGACACGAACAACTCCTCGAGGCGATTGGTTTTGTTACGCAGGCTCAGCACTTCGATGTTTTGCTGCGCCAATTGGGTGAACAACGCAGTGATGCCCATGGACTTGTCGACCTGGACCTCAAGGGTATGACCGTCGAGCAACCGGGTCGGGTAACCCAGCAACTGCGGCGCAACGCTCAGCGTGTTTTTCGTGTCGAGCAGGAAGGTTTCCACATGCAGCTGGCCGAGCAGCTGTTTCATGCTGGTGTTCTCGACGATGGTGCCGTGATCGATGATGCCGATATTGCGGCACAACTGCTCAGCCTCTTCCAGATAGTGCGTGGTGAGAATGATGGTGATGCCTTTCTGGTTCAGCTCTGTCAGGAACGTCCACATCGAACGACGCAGTTCGATATCCACCCCCGCCGTCGGTTCGTCGAGGATCAGCAGGCGCGGTTCGTGAACCAGTGCGCGGGCGATCATCAGCCGACGCTTCATCCCGCCGGACAACGAACGCGAGGGCACATCGCGCTTGTCCCACAGACCGAGCTGGGTCAGGTACTGCTCGGCGCGTTCCTTGGCGATTTTCGGCGGGATGCCGTAGTAACCCGCCTGAGTCACGACGATGTCGAAGGTTTTTTCGAACTGATTGAAGTTGAATTCCTGGGGCACCACGCCGATGCAACGCTTGAGCGCCGCCGGCTCCTTGTCCAGGTCATGACCGAAGACGTTCACCGTGCCGCTGGTCTTGTTCACCAGGGTCGAGAGAATGCCGATGGTCGTGGATTTGCCGGCGCCGTTCGGGCCGAGCAAGGCGAAAAAGTCACCTTCGGCGACGTCCAGATCGATACCACTCAGGGCCTGGAAACCGTTGCCGTAGGTTTTGGTTAGCTGCCGGATGGACAGAGCGGAACTCATATCGGATTTATGCACCAAGAAGGGAAGAAAGGGATCAATGAGGGCGGGCGGCGAACAATACAACCGCGGCACATGAGCGCAATGGTGCTTGTCGCCGCCACACAAGTACAGTCAAGTGTGTCGATAGTGAGTATTAAGTCAACGCGGTCATGACGGCTTTCCTGTACGCCGGGCGCTGCTTCAGTCGTGCATACCAGGCTTGCAGATGAGGTTGCGGCGCACGCTCGATCGGCATCTCGAACCAGGCATAGATGAAGCTGCCGAGGGGGATGTCACCCATGCCGATTTCATCGCCGGACAAATACGGTTTGGCCGCCAGTGCCTGATCGGCCATCGCCAGCAAACCCTCGCACTCTTTGATCGCGGCGTTGATTGACGGCCAGTCCTGCTGGTCTTCCGGCGTGCGCAAGACTCCCCAGAACACAGTGCGAAACGGGCCGGCAAAACTTGAAGTGGTCCAGTCCATCCATTTGTCGGCTGTAGCGCGCGCTTGCAGGTTTTCCGGGTACCAGGCAGTGCCGCTGGCGTGGAGGGCCATCAGGTAACGCACGATGGCGTTGGATTCCCACAGCACGAAGCCGTCGTCCTCAATGACCGGTACGCGGCCGTTGGGATTCATTGCGCGGTACTCCGGCGTGTCGACGACTCCAAAGGCACCGCCCGCATCGATGGCCTCATAGGCCAGGCCCAGTTCCTCGGCGGCCCACAAAGGTTTTCTGACATTCGACGAGTTTTTCCGACCCCAGATCTTCAGCATGACCGCCTCTTTATGGATGAATGCGCAGGCAGCATACGCCGGATCAGGCGCGACTCAAATCGCTCTGCATGTCACCCAACAGCGGCGGCAGTTGTTCGCTGAACAGATGCGGGTAGCACTTTTCCAGGTGTTCGAAAAAGAACGTTTCCGGCACGTCGGTGAACTGGCCGTGGTCGATCAGGTATTCCATCAATTGCTCGCCGTCGCGATTGAAAGGGTGGAAAACACTGTCGTTGATCCCGTCGAATTCCAGCGGTGCAACGTTGAACAGTTCGCAGAGTTTCTGGTTGAACGCCGGTGTGGCTTTGACCCAGCGATCGTTCAGGTACAGCTCTGTATAACCATGCATGGCGAACACGTCGCTCTTGAGCAATTCCAGCAAACGCGGGGTCGACAAATGATTGCGCACATCCGCCAGACCGATCCGCGCGGGAATCCCGCAATACCGGGCCGCGCCGGCCAGCAATGTGGCTTTGGGCACGCAATAACTTTCCCCGGCCGCCAGCGCATAACTGCCGCGCAAGGTGTCTGGATCGCGGCTGAACGTATAGGGGTTGTAACGCACGGCCTCGCGTACCGCGTAATAAAGATTGATCGCCTGCTCGAGCGGGTCGCGGTGACTGCCACGATGTTTTTCGGCGAACTCCACCACCGACGGGTGGTCACTATCGATGAAGCGGCCGGGACGCAGATACTCGTGCATGAGAATAATCTCCTGAGGAAGCCACGAGTCTAACGACAGGTTCAGCACAGAGATAACGACGTTTCGGCCAAACATGGACGCTTAGCCGCCCGCCCAACAAACGATCTGGCCGGTACCAACCGGTCCTGCGAAGCTCGTCGAAGTTTCCCACGATTTCAATCACATCGCTCTGACCACCCTGTTTTGCGGATGCCGTCTAAGCTCTGAAGGTTGTTTTTGCCCTTGTTTCACGGAGGATTAAATATGCTGCTGTTGTGGATACTGGTTCTGGTTGTCGGGATTGCGTATTTAGCCCACCGCCGTATCGCCCCGCTGCCCGCCCTGTGCATCGTTGCCGTTTATGTGGTGGCGATGGGCGCCTTCAGTCGCGCACCAGGCGGGTTGCTTCTGGTGCTGTGGGTGCTGATCGCGGCTGTCGCGGCGCCTTTGTTGCTGCCCGACCTGCGCCGTAAATACTTCAGCGCGCCGCTGTTCAGCTGGTTCCAGAAAACCCTGCCGCCGATGTCGCAAACCGAGCGCGATGCCATCGACGCCGGCACGGTGTGGTGGGACGGTGAACTGTTCAGCGGCCGGCCGGACTGGGACAAACTGCTGTCCTACCCGAAAGCTCAATTGACCGAAGAGGAACAGGCCTTCATCGATGGCCCGACCGACGAACTCTGCGCGATGGTCAGCGACTGGCAGATCGGGCAAGACATGGACCTGCCTGCCGAAGCCTGGGCCCACATCAAGGAAAACGGCTTCTTCGCTCTGATCATTCCCAAGGAATACGGCGGCAAGGGCTTTTCTGCCTATGCCCACTCCCAGGTGGCCATGAAACTGGCGACCCGCAGCGGTGACCTCGCGTCCACCGTGATGGTCCCCAACTCCCTCGGCCCGGCCGAGTTGTTGCTGCATTACGGCACCGACGAACAACGCAACCATTACCTGCCACGCCTGGCACGCGGCGATGACATTCCGTGCTTTGCCTTGACCGGGCCACTGGCCGGCTCCGATGCCGGCTCGATGCCCGACACCGGGGTCATCTGCAAAGGCGAATGGGAAGGCAAGGAAACCCTCGGCCTGCGGCTGAACTGGGAAAAGCGTTACATCACGCTCGGGCCGGTCGCCACCCTCCTCGGCCTGGCGTTCAAGGCGTATGACCCGGATCACCTGCTGGGCGATGAAGAAGACTTGGGCATCAGCCTGGCGCTGATCCCGACCGACACTGCCGGTGTTGAAATCGGCCGTCGCCATCTGCCATTGGGCGCTGCGTTCATGAACGGCCCGAACTCCGGCAAGGACGTGTTCATTCCACTGGACTTCCTCATCGGCGGCCAGGACATGCTCGGCAAAGGCTGGATGATGCTGATGAACTGCCTGTCGGTCGGGCGCTCGATTTCGTTGCCTGCCGTCGGCACCGGCGCGGCCAAGTTCACCAGCCTGGTGACCGGCCAGTACGCGCAGATTCGCGAGCAGTTCAACGTGCCGTTGTCGGCGTTCGAGGGTATTCAGGAAGCCATGGCCCGTATCGGCGGCAACGCCTGGATGATGGACGCGGCGCGGATGCTCACTGCCAACGCAGTGGACCTCGGTGAAAAACCTTCGGTGCTGTCGGCGATTCTCAAGTATCACCTCACCGAACGCGGCCGCGAGTGCATCAGCCACGCCATGGACGTTCATGGCGGCAAGGCGATCATCATGGGGCCGAACAATTACCTCGGTCGCAGCTGGAATGGCGCGCCGATCTTCATCACCGTGGAAGGTGCGAACATCCTCTCGCGCAACCTGATGATCTTCGGCCAGGGGGCGATTCGCTGCCATCCCTTCGTCCTGAAAGAAATGGCCCTCGCCGGTCGTGAAGACAAGGATCAGGCGCTCACCGAGTTCGATGGCCTGCTGCTCAAACACATCGGCTTTGCCGTGAGCAATGCTGCCAGCACACTGGTGCTGAACCTTGGATTCGGTCACTTCGAACATGCACCGGGAGACAAGCTCAGCCAGGGTTACTTCCGTGCGCTCAACCGTCAGGCGGCTGCGTTCGCCATGCTCGCCGACTTGAGCATGATGCTGCTCGGCGGTGAACTGAAACGTCGTGAACGCCTGTCGGCGCGTCTGGGGGATGTGCTCAGCAACCTGTACCTCGCTTCCGCCGCGCTCAAGCGTTATCACGACCTTGATTCACCCGGGCACATGGCGCCACTGTTCAACTGGGCCATGGAAGAAAGCCTGGGTCAGTCGGAACGTGCGCTGGATGAATTGCTCACCAACTTCCCGAACAAGGTGCTGGGTTGCCTGCTGCGGGTGATCGTGTTTCCATTCGGTCGCCGGCACAAAGGGCCATCGGACAAACTCGGTGCCGAAGTGGCCGCGGTGATAGGACGGGCCAAAGGCGATCCAACCCTCGAGGAGTTGCTGGGTGGTTGCTTCCGTCCGCAATCGGCCGATGACGCCGTGGGCGCCCTGCAACACGCCTGCGACTTGCTGGAGGCGACGCAGGCCGTGCGGAAAAAACTGCAGGTGGCGCTCAAAAGCGGTCAGGTCAAACCGGTTGCCGGGGAAAACGTCATCGATGCCGCGCTGGAAGCCGGGGTGTTGCAGCCGGCGGAAGCGCAGAAACTGCGTGATGCCGAAGTGGCGCGGCGCAAGGTGATCGATGTCGATGATTTCGACAAAGAAGAGCTGACGCTGGCGGCAGGAAAAGTCCGCTGATCCAGCCAGTCATGTAAAAAGGTGCGCGGGAGCTTTATACTCCCGCGCCCGTTTTGCTCTTGAGGACTTATCTCGTGTCCAACGTCGTTGCCGATCATCTCGTCTTGCTTGACCACTTGCGCAGCATCCTGGTCGCCGTGGGTGAGGCCGAACAGGTTCCCGAAGAAAGCCATGCCTTGTTCCTGGAGCGCTTCGATGAACTGCGTGCGTTACTGCCGGTCGACCCGATCGAAAGCCAATACCTGGGCCAGGACATTCTGTGCCAGGTGATCACCCGTTACCCGCAAATCGCCCACCTGGTCCCGCGCGACCTGTTGTGGTACTTCGCCGGTGACTGCCTGCATTACATGCCCGATGATGAAATCGACTTGTATCAGGCGCTGGAAGAACGTCGCTTCGAAGCTGAACAGAACGATGAACCGTTTGACTGGAATCAGGAAAAACAGCTGCTGGCGATGTCGAACGATGACAGCAAGCACTGATTACTGATCAGAAATGCAAAAGGCCCGCATGATTATTCATGCGGGCCTTTTTTATGGCATTGCCAAGTGATGTGGCGGTTGTAACGCCGCCTTCGCGAACAAGCCCGCTCCCACATTCGATCGGCGGCGTTCACACATCAAATGTGCGAGCGGGCTTGCTCGCGAAGGGGCCAGTCAAAGCAACCCATCACTCTCGGGCAACTCATACTCCGCCGCAACCTTACCCAGCGCACCGGGCTTCCCTGGCTTGCTCAGCGTCGGCTCCTTCTCCAGACACTCCACCAGATAATCGATCAACACCCGCAGCTTCGGCGGCAGATAACGGGTCGGCGAATGCAGCAGCCATGCACCGCCGTGGTACGACGCCAGAAACGTCCAGTCCGGCAGCACCTGCACAATCAGCCCCTGTTCCAGCGCATAACGCGCCGTGAAGTACGGCAAACTGCCAATCCCGATGTGCTGCAACACCGCCCCCAATCGCACACCGGTGTGATTGGCGGCATAACGCCCGCGCACACCGACGGTGACAGCCTTGGTGCCTTTCTTGAATTTCCATCGCGCATCGCTCGGCGTTTCGCCCAGGTAAATGCAGCTGTGATTGAGCAAGTCGTGGGGATGAGTCGGCGTGCCGTGCTCGGCGAGGTACTGCGGCGTTGCGCAGAGCAAATGGTCGATGGTCAGCAATTGCCGTCCCACCAGCCCGGCCGGAGGACGGTCGGTAATGCGAATCGCCAGATCGACGTTGTCATCGATCAAATCCACCTGACGGTCTTCGAGTAACAGCTCCACATCCACTTTGGGATAACGCCGCAGAAATTCCGGCATATGCGGATGAATCACGAATCGTCCTACGGCTTTGGGCACGCTGACTCGCACCAGCCCTTCCGCCTCATGGGTGAACTGGCCACTGATTTCCATCACTGATTTGGCCGCGCTCACCATCTCCTGGCAGCGCTTGAATACTTCCTCGCCACCGTCGCTCAGCCGCAGCTTGCGCGTGGTGCGTTGCAGCAGGCGTGTGGCGAGCGCCTTCTCCAGACGCGAAATGCTGCGACTGACGGCCGAAGGTGAAGAGCCCAATTGACGCGCCGCTTCGGAGAAGCTTCCGGTCTCGACAACTTTGACAAAAATCGCCATTTCACCCAGCAACGGCAGTGGAAGATTTGTGCTCACGGTGCAACAGTCCTTTGATGTTTGAACGGATTATCACGCAATTCCACGATTCATATAATAAAAAACAGGATCTTTAATGAGGACATGGAATATGACGCTTCGCCTCTTTTTCCATAGTGATGACCTCAAGGCCAACGTGGAAGTACTGGAATGCACGCCTCACGAGAACGAGTTCGCCGTGGAGCTGCGCGCAACACTGTTTCACCCTCAGGGCGGCGGACAGCCGTTTGACACCGGCTGGATAGGCGAAAGCCAAGTGCTGCGTGTGGTGCAGGACCCGGACCGGATCATCCATTTCGTCGATCGCCCGGTAAATCCCGGCATGATCCAGATTCGCGTCGATGAGCCACGTCGTCAGTTCAATACGCGGATGCATTCCGCTGGCCATCTGATCGGCCATTTCGTACAAGCCATGGGCTGGATGCCGATCAAGGCTCATCACTGGCCGGGCGAAGGACGCGTGCAGTTCAAACCGACGGACTCCGCACAGGAAGTCGATGCCCCAACCGTCGGGTTCGGCATTGAACAGTGGATCGCCCATGACCTGCCGCGCCTGACATCGCTGCGCGAAGGCGCCCGGGAAATCGGTTTCGGTGAGCTGCCCGCCTACGGCTGTGGCGGCACCCATGTACGTAGCCTGAAGGATTTGGGCACGGTCACGATCGCTTCCGTTTCGCAGAAGAAAGGAACGCTGTCAGTCCACTACAGCGTGGATTGAGCAAGTAGGCGATGCCGATTCCGGCCTCGCCTTGCGCCGGGGAGCCTGCACTCGCGGGTTCCGTTGACTATCCGATAGATGGACCTTAACCATGATGCTTGACGTCGAGCGTCTCGATGAGACGTGCATAAAAAAACTGGCCAACGAAGAAGTCCTCGCCATCCGGGTCAAAGGCTTCCTGCCCCCGCCGCTGGCGATTCAGATCGGCGACAAGATTCTCGCACCCGGCTTTGAAGGCTATATCAACGCGCCGAGCATCGGTCGAATCGGCATGGCGTTTTATGAAGCGGAAAACCAGCCACTGCTGATCGAGGATTATTTCGAGCGCGCCACGCGCAACATCGCGGAATTACGCAATCGTTGCGCGCCCTATTCGTCCCCGGTCGACACCTTGCGTTGCATGCTCGATGAGTCCTGGCCCGCGGGTGCACATCTGGAAAACCTCTACGGTCGCAAGATGTATGTCGGACTGTCCCGGGTGGTGAAACCGGGCGTGTGTTTTCTGGCCCACCACGACATTTTCGCCAAGGACGCCCCGGACAGTTTTCAGGCGAAAAGCCTCGATGCGCAGTTCGCCTGCAATGTGTACCTCAACATGCCCACCGAGGGCGGCGCTCTGCAGATGTGGGACCACGACATTTCCCCGAACCAGTTCGACGAAATGCGCGGCGACAGTTACGGCATCGATCCCGCGCTGCTCGGCACTCCAGCCCTGGAAGTCTGTCCGGAGCCTGGTGATTTCATCATGTTCAATTCGCGCTGCATGCACTCGGTGACACCGGGTGTGGCCGATCCGCGCTTGAGCCTTTCATTCTTTGTCGGCTATCGCGGCAATGCTTCACCCCTTACGTTCTGGAGTTGAGATGCAGTATTCGAATTACCTGGGCGAGTTCCTGGCGCTGGCGACGATCCACTTCCTGGCCGTAGTCGCCCCAGGGCCGGACTTTGCGGTCACCATCCGCCAGAGCGTGCGTTTCGGTCGAGGGGTGGGGATTTGTACGGCGCTGGGCATCGGTGCGGGCATTTCCGTGCATGTGCTTTACACCCTGCTCGGCGTCGGCGCATTGATGCACACCACGCCCTGGCTGTTGACGGTGGCCAAGGTCGTGGGCGGCGCCTACATCCTGTACCTCGGCGTCAGCCTGTTGCGCAGCCAACCCAAATCGGTACTGGAGGGTGAAAAGGAAGCGGATGAACCGATGGTCAAGCAAACGCTGCTGAAGGCGTTCACCACCGGGTTCCTGACGAATGCCACCAATCCCAAGGCCACGCTGTTTTTCCTGGCGATCTTCACCACCCTCATCAGCGCCACGACGCCGCTCAACATTCAGGCGCTCTACGGCGTCTGGATGTGCTTCGTGAACGCGTTGTGGTTTGTGATCGTCGCGCTGTTCTTCTCCAGCAACCGGGTCCGCGTGCTATTCATGCGCATGGGGCACTGGTTTGAACGCACCATGGGGGTGATTCTGATTCTGTTCGCGGGGCGCCTGATCCTGTCGATGTAAAATAGCGCCCATGAAAAAGGCCCGCTCAGTCTGACTGTCGGGCCTTTTTGCTGGCTCGGATACAAATCACGCGCAAACAAAAACGCCGCTCAATGAGCGGCGTTTTTGTGAATTTGGAGCGGGAAACGAGACTCGAACTCGCGACCCCGACCTTGGCAAGGTCGTGCTCTACCAACTGAGCTATTCCCGCAAATGGCGTCCCCTAGGGGACTCGAACCCCTGTTACCGCCGTGAAAGGGCGGTGTCCTAGGCCACTAGACGAAGGGGACACGCTGCCCGGAACACATGGTGTGTGTTTCGGTGCCCAGAGCCGCATCCGAAGACTTGGTTCTGGTTTCACTCAGCCCTGCCCGAAAGCAACGCTGTTTAAAATTGGAGCGGGAAACGAGACTCGAACTCGCGACCCCGACCTTGGCAAGGTCGTGCTCTACCAACTGAGCTATTCCCGCATATTGGCGTCCCCTAGGGGACTCGAACCCCTGTTACCGCCGTGAAAGGGCGGTGTCCTAGGCCACTAGACGAAGGGGACACACGTACAACATTCACTCCCTACCGCGTTTCGCTGTGTGCTTTACGCTGTAAGTGGCGCGCATTCTATGGATGGATTGAGGGGTCGTCAACCCCCAGATATAAATTTATTTAAATCAATGACTTCGCCCTGCTTTGAGCGGTGAATACGGCTTTTTGGTCGCCCGGTGTTTGACGCCTATATTCTGACACCCGCCAAGACGTTATAGTCCACCCACGTAGCAGATGATGGCAATGTGCACCTCACACGCTATTACTTATATAAGCAGCGTTGCGGTCGATACAGACTGAAGGATGTTCGATCCAACCCGTCGAGCGGCCCTATGCGCTCCCATGCCAAGCCACTACACTCGCACGCGAATCCCATAAAGAGGTCTTACCGGTGACACCACTCATGATCACCCTGCTAGTCGTAGCCGGGATCGCACTATTGATCGCCATTGGGTACATGAACCATGTGGTGGAAAACAATAAACTGGAAAGGGCCCGCACCAAGGTTGAACTCAACGACCGACTGCGTCGCTGCGGCGAAATCACCGAGACTTTTCCTGGCCAGTTGATGACACCAGCTCTCAAGCTGCTGCTGACCCGTCTGGAACTGAACGTCTGCCAGCGCCTGTTGAACCTCGAAAAATCCAGCGCCAACCTCAAGGTGCGAATCAGTGAACTGAACACCCTGGTTGGCCAGGGCGAGTCGATCCCGATCAACAACCCGCCGGCACCGATACAGACCGAAGCCAAAGCCAAGGACGTACGCTTCCTGCTCGAAGCCCTGCACGGCCAGATCACCCGCGCGGCACAGGATGGCTTCCTGCCGACCAACGAAGCCAAACGCTGGATCCGCGAAGTTCGCCACATCCTGGTCCTGCTGCACATCGAGTTCTTCAACAACCTCGGCCAGCACTCCCTGCAACAGAACCAGCCTGGCCAGGCTCGCCTGGCATTCGAACGCGGCGTGCAGTACCTGCGTAAACAGCAGGAACCTCAGATCTACGCCGAACAGCTCGAATACCTGGAAAAACTCCTGGCCCGTGCAAACGCACAAGTCATGGACAACATTGCGCCAGTTGAAGGCGAAGTAAACCAGTTGACCGAAGGCCTCAAAGACGTCGAGGCGGATGCGGACTGGAAGAAGAAAGTGATTTACGACTGATCAGCACCGTTGAGAAGAAACCACCTGAAAAGGTGGTTTTTTTTTGCGCTGAGTTTGATGGGCAATTAACTCCGAAAAAATGGTCGGCTGTCAGGCCGCCATCGCCAGCAAGCCGGCTCCTACAAGGTCAGCGTATGTCGGCGAGAACAGGTTGGCTGGCAGACCGTCTTCGCGAGCAAGCCCGCTCCCACAAGATCAGCGTGTATCTGAGAGAACAGGTCGGCTGGCAGGTCGCCATCGCCAGCAAGCCGGCGCCTGCGAGGTCTGCGTATGTCGGCGAGGATAGGTTGGTTGGCAGGGCGCCATCGCCAGCAAGCCGGCTCCTACGAGGTCAGCGTGTATCCGCGAGAACAGGTTGGCTGGCAGGGCGCCATCGCTAGCAAGCCGGTTCCTACGAGGTCAGCGTGTATCCGCGAGAATAGGTTGGTTGGAAGGCCGCCATCGCCAGCAAGCCGGCTCCTACGA
>NZ_BDAG01000077.1 GCF_002091715.1 Pseudomonas migulae NBRC 103157
TTGCCGAAGGTGGTTCCGACCGTCTGATCGAAAGCCGCGCTGTATGAATGAATAGCCCTACTGCGGTACTCAACAAAAAGCCCGGCCTCACCCGCCGGGCTTTTTCGTGCACAAATAAAATGGGCTCCCCCTTAATGCCTCTGTCTCACCTGTGATACATAGCACCTGATTGCGAGTCCCGTTCCCAATGAGGTTTGCCCATGTTGTGTTCCCCACGCCTGCCGCTGCTGTTGACCTGCGCCCTGTCCGGTTTACTCACTTGCGGCGCGCAAGCCGGCACGCCTTCCCCGCCGCCCGCCAGTCTGCAACCGCTGCTGGTGACGATGAACGAACGCCTGAATATTGCGGATCTGGTGGCGCTGACCAAATGGGACAGCCGCAAGCCGATCCAGGACAGTGCCCGGGAAGCGCAAGTCATCGCCAACGCCCGGAAGCAGGCAATTACACGCAAACTCGACCCAGACGAAGTCGCCGAGTTGATCGCCGCACAGATCGAAGCCAACAAACTGGTGCAATACGGACTGCTCGCGCAATGGCAAGCGGCGGGCAAGGCACCTGACATGCCACGGCCCGACCTTGCCGGACAAATCCGCCCACGGCTGGATGAGCTGCAAAACCGCCTGCTGCAGTACTACGCCGATTTCGCGCCCTTTCGCAAAGACCCGAACTGCGCCCAATGGCTGGCCAGGGAGCGGTCCGCGCTGATCAAGGATGGCCTGCATGGACAGGCTCTGATCCGCGCCACCGGGGATTTGTGCGTGACGAATTGATGGGCTACTGCGGCTGAAACGTCTGCAAGTACGCCAGCACATCCTCGATCTTCTCCGGATCGCTGAGCCCCCAGAAAATCATCCGGGTGCCGGGCACCACTTTCTTCGGTGCTTCGAGGTAAGCGGTCAGTGTCTCGCGGGTCCAGACAATGCCGGCGGACTTCATCGCGTCGGAGTACTGGTAGTCCGCCACGCTTGCCGAAGGACGCCCGAAAATGCCATTGAGTTGCGGGCCGAAACCGCCTCGCGCCGACTCGCCCACTTGGTGGCAGCCGCCGCAGATCCGCGTGAACAGTTTCGCCCCGGCTTCAACATCCCCCGCCGCTGCCACCGGTGTGCAAAACGCCCCCGCCGTCAGTGCAATGACGAAGGTGAGGGCTACAGCTTTTATCATGTTCGGTTCCCGTGAGGTCAATCGGCGCATTTTCGCGCCTACCTTACCCGATTGCGAACGCCCGACGGGCACTGGTCACTCAAACATCGGCGTGCGTGTGAATCTCCTAAAATGAGTCGTGAAACCTGAGCGGTTGCCAGACCCTGGCAGCACCGTCGCGAGAGGAGGTGTTCGAGATGCAACTCATCACGCAGAAAATCGACAAGCCGCAAGACACGAATTTCATTCTTGGCCAGACCCACTTCATCAAATCCGTCGAGGACATTCACGAAGCGTTGATCAACGCGGTGCCGGGCATCCGCTTCGGCGTGGCCTTTTGCGAAGCCTCGGGCAAATGCCTGGTGCGATGGTCCGGCACCGATCCCGCCATGATCGAACTGGCCCAGAGAAATGCAAAAGCCATCGGCGCCGGGCACAGCTTCATCATTTTCCTGGGCGACGGCTTTTACCCGCTGAACATACTGAACACGGTCAAGACGGTTCCAGAGGTGTGCCGGATCTTTTGCGCAACCGCCAACCCCACCGAAGTGGTGATCGCCGAGACAGCACAGGGACGCGCGATTCTGGGTGTGGTGGATGGCTTCTGTGCCACGGAGATCGAAGGCGATGAAGACATCCTGTGGCGCAAGAACCTGTTGCGCCAGATTGGCTACAAGCTGTGAATTTAGCGGCTTATAGGGACTTGCAGTTTTCAACAGTAGGCTAAGCTTGGATCAGCTCATTGCTCACGATGCTCGATTCTGCAGGGTTTAGGTTGTTCTGGAGAGCGTCTGCAACAGCTATCTCAGACAGGCCCAACCCTTTCACGCAGGATTGACGTGATGACCGAGCCCCTCCTCAGTTTTGATGCGCTCAAGCGCGCTGCTGCCGCTGGTGAAATCGACACCGTACTGGTCTGCATGGTCGACATGCAGGGGCGCCTGGTCGGCAAGCGATTCCAGGTCGAGTTTTTCATCGACAGTGGCCACGAAGAAACCCATTGCTGCAATTACCTGCTGGCCGACGATATCGACATGGAGCCGGTGCCGGGTTACGCCGCGGCCAGTTGGAGCAAGGGCTATGGCGACTTCGTCCTCAAGCCCGACATGTCCACGCTGCGGCGCGTGCCCTGGCTGGAATGTACGGCGCTGGTGCTGTGCGACGTGCTCGATCATCACCATCGAAAAGACTTGCCCCACAGCCCGCGGGCGATTCTGAAGAGGCAGGTCGAGCGCCTGCGCGAACGCGGCTACACCGGCATGTTCGCCTCGGAACTCGAGTTCTATCTGTTCGATGAGAGCTACGAGGCGATTCACCAGCGCAACTATCACCAACCGAAAACCGCCGGCCATTACATCGAGGATTACAACATCCTGCAGACCACCCGCGAGGAACCGGTGCTGCGGGCGATTCGCAAACATCTGCAGGCCTCGGGCATTCCCGTGGAAAACTCCAAGGGTGAATGGGGGCCGGGCCAGGAAGAAATCAACATTCGTTACGCCGATGCCATGACCATGGCCGACCACCACGTGATCATCAAACACGCCTGCAAAGAGATCGCGCAGTTGCAGGGCAAGGCGATCACATTCATGGCCAAGTGGCGCTATGACGCCGCCGGTTCCAGCAGCCATATCCATAATTCGCTGTGGGACAAAAACGCCAAAAAGCCACTGTTCTTCGACGCGAAAGCCGAGTTCGGCATGTCGAAACTGATGCGCGCCTGGGTCGCCGGGCAGCTCAAGTACGCCAACGACATCACCTGTTTTCTCGCGCCGTACATCAATTCGTACAAGCGCTTCCAGGCCGGCACCTTCGCACCGACGCGGGCGGTGTGGAGCCGGGACAATCGCACCGCCGGCTTTCGTTTGTGCGCCGAAGGCAGCAAATCCATCCGCATCGAATGCCGCATTGGCGGCGCTGACCTCAACCCTTATCTGGCCTTTGCTGCGCTGATCGCGGCAGGCCTGGCCGGTGTCGACGAAAAGCTCGAGCTCACGGCGCCGTTCGAGGGCGATGCCTACCTCGACGAGCATCTGCCGGAAGTGTCGAAAACCCTGCGCGACGCCTGCTCCGCCCTCAAGGGATCGGGCATGTTGCGCGAGGCGTTCGGCGATGAAGTGGTCGATCACTATGTGCACACCGCCGAGTGGGAGCAGAAAGAATACGACCGGCGAATCACCGACTGGGAACTGCAGCGCGGCTTCGAGCGCTATTGAGAACATCATGACGGCCAAGGTTCAGCTCATTTCACCGGTCGATGGCCGGGTGTATGTCGAACGCGATTATGCCGATGCGGCGCAAGTCGAGCAGGCCCTGTCGGCGGCCGTCACCGCCCAGGTTTCATGGCAGCGCCGACCGCTGAGCGAACGCGCTGCTTTGTGTACCGCCGCCGTTGACGCGATGCTGTCGATGCAGCCGGACATCGTCCCGGAACTGGCCTGGCAGATGGGTCGCCCGGTGCGTTTTGGCGCCGGTGAACTGCGTGGTTTCGCCGAACGCGCTCGCCACATGATCGCGATAGCGCCCGACGCATTGGCAGCCGTGGAACCCGATCCTGTTACCGGTTTTCGGCGCTATATCAAACGCGAACCGCTCGGCACGGTGCTGGTGGTCGCGCCGTGGAATTACCCGTACCTGACGGCGGTGAATACGATCATTCCAGCGCTGATGGCCGGCAACAGCGTGATCCTCAAACACGCCACGCAGACGTTGCTGGTCGGCGAACGGTTCGCCGAAGCCATGCGTCGCGCCAAGCTGCCCGAGGGGCTGTTCCACAACCTGCTGCTCGACCATCAGCAGACGTCCGCCATCATCGCTTCGGGCCGCGTGCACCAGGTTAACTTCACCGGTTCGGTCGAGGCCGGCAAAGCCATGGAAACCGCTGCCACGGGACGTTTCATCGGCGTTGGCCTGGAACTCGGCGGCAAAGACCCGGCCTACGTCCGCACCGACGCCAACCTTGAGCACGCGGTGGAGAATCTGGTGGATGGCAGCTTCTTCAATTCCGGGCAAAGCTGCTGTGCGATCGAGCGCATATACGTCGATCAAAAAATCTATCCGGCATTTGTCGAGCGCTTCATCGCACTGACAGGCCAATATGTATTGGGTAATCCGCTGGACGAAGCCACCACACTGGGTCCGCTGGTCACACCCGGTGCCGCTGATTTTGTTCGTGGACAGATTGCCGAAGCGCTCAAGCAAGGCGCCAAGGCGTTGATCGATCCAAAGGCTTTCCCCGCCGACGCGCCAGGCAGCGCCTACCTTGGGCCGCAGGTGCTGGTGGACGTGAGCCATCAAATGTCAGTCATGCGCGATGAAAGCTTCGGCCCGGTGGTCGGCATCATGCCGGTGGCAGGCGACGACGAAGCCATCGCCCTGATGAACGACAGCGCGTTCGGTCTCAGCGCATCCCTGTGGACCCAGGACCTCGCCGCCGCCGAACGCCTGGGCAACGAGATCGCCACCGGCACCGTGTTCATGAACCGTTGCGATTACCTGGACCCGGCGCTGGCCTGGACCGGGGTCAAGAACAGCGGACGCGGCGTCACGCTCTCGCGCCTGGGTTACGAGCACCTGACCCGAGCCAAATCCTTTCATCTGCGCCACGAGGTGTAGGCCATGAACCTGACTGGAAACTGGAACTACCCCACCAGCATTCGCTTCGGTGTCGGCCGCATCGCCGAGCTCGCCGAGGTCTGTCGCAGCCAGGGTATCGAGCGACCGTTGCTGGTCACCGACAGTGGCCTGGCGCGTGCGCCGATCACCACGGCGGCGCTGGAATCGTTGCGCGCCGCAGGGCTGGGCGTCGCGCTGTTCTGTGACCTCAAGCCCAATCCGGTCGAAGCCAACCTCGCCGGCGGGCTCGACGCCTGGCGCGCCGGGAAACACGACGGTGTGGTGGCCTTCGGCGGTGGCAGCGGCCTGGACATGGGCAAGCTCATCGCGTTCATGAGCGGCCAGACCCGACCGGTGTGGGATTTCGAAGACATCGGCGACTACTGGACCCGCGCCGACGACAGTCACATCGCCCCGGTCATTGCAGTGCCGACCACGGCGGGGACCGGTTCCGAAGTCGGCCGCGCGGCGGTGATCATCGACGAACGCACCCACACCAAACGCATCATCTTCCACCCGAAAATGATGCCGCGGGTGGTCATCAGCGACCCTGCGCTTACGGTCGGCATGCCGGCAAAAGTCACCGCCGGCACCGGCATGGATGCGTTCGCCCATTGCCTGGAATCGTACTGCGCCCCCGGTTTTCATCCGATGGCCGACGGCATTGCGGTGGAAGGCATGCGCCTGGTGGCGAATGCCCTGGTGCGCGCCGTGCACACCCCCTCGGACCTTGAGGCGCGGGCGCAAATGCTCGCCGCTGCGGCGATGGGCGCCACCGCATTCCAGAAAGGCCTGGGCGGCATGCACGCGCTGTCGCATCCAGTGGGCGCGCTGTACGACACCCACCACGGCATGACCAACGCCACGTTCATGCCCTATGTCTTGCACTTCAATCGCCCGGCCATCGAAGAGCGCATCACCCGCCTCGCGGCATACCTGCGCCTGCCCTCCCCGGGCTTCGACAGTTTCCTGGCCTTCGTTCTCAAGCTGCGCAAGGACATCGGCGTGCCGCACACGCTGTTTGAACTGGGCGTGGATGACCGGCAGGCCGACTTGATCGCGGACATGGCGATCGTCGACCCCTCGGCCGGCGGCAACCCGCTGCCGTTGACCAGGGAAGGCGTGGCCCACATTTTCGACGCGGCTTTTCACGGCCGTCTCTAGATCCGGAGCAGTCAGTGGTATCGGTTGAAAAAAGGAGCAGTACGACAAGGTGTTGAAGGCCAACCCATTGCGCACACGCCAGTGGATTGAATCAAAACCTGATGGGGTACACAGCATGAACCCAGCAAGCCAGCCCGGCACCGACGCGCACGACGATGACGTCAAGGCGCTGCACAGCATGGGCTATGCCCAGCAACTCTCGCGACGAATGGGCGTTTTCTCCAACTTCGCGATTTCCTTTTCGATCATCTGCATCCTCTCCGGCGGCATCAACTCACTGGCCCAGGGCACTTCGGGTGCAGGGGGTGCGTCGATTGGCATCGGCTGGCCCATCGGGTGCCTGATCTCCGGAGTGTTTGCCTTGGCCATGGCGCAGATTTCCTCAGCCTACCCCACCGCTGGAGGTCTTTATCACTGGGGTTCGATTCTCGGTAACCGCTTCACCGGCTGGCTGACGGCCTGGTTCAATCTGCTGGGACTGATCACGGTGCTGGGCGCCATCAACGTCGGCACCTACTACTTCTTTTTCGGCGCCTTCGGACCGGCCCTCGGCATGGAAGACACCACCACGGTCAGGGTGGTTTTCCTGGCGATCCTGACCGGCATCCAGGCCTTGTGTAATCATCTGGGCATCGGCCTGACCGCGAAACTCACCGACTTTTCGGGCTACCTGATTTTTGCCACGGCGCTCGCCTTGACCATCGTCTGCCTGATCTCGGCACCGAGCTATGAATTCGCCCGCTTGTGGACCTTCAGCAACTATTCCGGCGAAGCCGGCGGCAGCGTCTGGCCACAGGTGTCGAACGGCTGGGTGTTTATGCTCGGCCTGCTGCTGCCGATCTACACCATCACCGGTTATGACGCGTCGGCGCACACCTCCGAAGAGACCCACAACGCAGCGATGTCGGTGCCGCGCGGCATGGTCATGTCCGTGATCTGGTCGCTGCTGTTCGGCTGGGTGATGCTCAGTTCGTTCGTCCTGATGCTGCCGAGCATGGACGAAGCGGCAAAACAGGGCTGGAACGTGTTCTTCTGGGCCATGAACGCCCAAGTGAGCCCGAACATCAAACTGGCGCTTTACGTGGCGATTTTTATCTCGCAATTCCTCTGCGGGCTGGCGACCGTGACCTCGGTGTCGCGCATGATCTTCGCCTTCTCCCGGGACGGCGGCCTGCCCTGCTCGAAAGCACTGGCCTCGGTCTCGCCGAAATATCGCAGCCCGGTGGCGGCCATCTGGACCGGCGCCACCCTGGCGGTGTTGTTCGACTGGGGCTCGTCGGTGATCTCGATCGGGGCAACGCCGGTCTACACCATCGTGGTCTCGTGCACGGTGATCTTCCTGTTCTTCTCTTTCATCATCCCGATCGTGCTGGGCCTGTTCGCCTACGGCACCGCGAAGTGGCCGACCATGGGGCCGTGGAACATGGGACGCGGGTTGTATTCACTGTTCGCCATCCTCTCGGTGCTTTCAATGGTGTTGATCTTCGTCATCGGCATCCAGCCACCGAACGACTGGGCGCTGTACATCACCATCGGCTTCCTGGTGCTGACGGCCATCGTCTGGTTCGGTTTTGAAGCGAGGCGCTTTCAGGGGCCGCCGACGGGCGATCTGATCATCAAGCGTCAGGCGGAAATTGCGGCGGTGGAGGCGGCACTGAACAAGCAAGTGTGAAGGCTTTACCTGTAGGAGCGAGCCTGCTCGCGATGGACGTTAACGATGACGCGTGTTTTCTGAATAAACGCGCCGTTCTCGAGTCCATCGCGAGCAAGCTCGCTCCTACAGTTATCGATTTGTATCGATCTGTATTTTCGCGGGGAGATCTTACACAGCGTTACACAAGCGCCTGATCAGGACACATCCGCACTACATGAGGATGAAAAAGTGGGCCGCATCGGACATTCAGACGTTTCCGATGAACAGCGATATACAGAGCCCAAAAACCTCAGCAGGAACCCGCCATGATCAATCAAATCGACACCGTGCTTTACACCGGCAAGACCCACACGACCGGAGGTCGCAACGGCGAGTCGCGAAGTGACGATGGACGTCTGGATATCAAGCTTTCCGCCATCGGATCTTCAGGCACTGGCACCAACCCTGAACAACTGCTGGCAGCAGGCTGGTCTGCGTGCTTCATCGGCGCGATGGGTAAAGCGGCGGTTGCATTGAAAGTGACGTTGCCAACCGACGTCGCGGTCGATACCGAAGTGGACCTGGGCAAGACCGAAAACGCCTTTTTCCTTCAGGCACGTCTCAACGTGAGCCTTCCGGGCCTCGATCCTGCGGTTGCGCGAGCGGTGGTGGATGCCGCGCACCAGACCTGCCCGTATTCGAAGGCGACCCGTGGCAACATCGACGTCGTGATCAACCTGGTTTAACCAGGGCGAAAAGCGCGGCCTGCCATTGCGGCAGGCTGTGCTGGTGACCGCTTACTGAACGTTTTTCAGCTTGACCACATCACCGGATACCTTGGTGGTGTAACCGGTCAGGACCCAGGCCCAGAACCAGTTTTCCTGCACTTGGGTGTTGATCAGTGCGTCGCCGCCCTTGGCCTTGATCGCCGCGTCTTGCGCGCGAACGAAACGGCTGTTCTGGCGGATCGGGATGACACCGAACAGCAGCAAGCCGGTGGCACTGGCTTCGCTGTGGCCAACGACGGTGTATTGGCTGGCATCGTATTGCTGGGTCTTCATCGGCGCGCCGGTGCAACCTGCCAGAACCAGACCGAACAGGGAAACGGCAACCACTTTGCTGAGGTAATTCACTGAGTAACTCCATGGGAAAACGCCCGGGATCCATCTCTCGAGCGGCGCACACTTTACCGGAGGTAGTGGCCAATTGGTATCAGGTCGACGACTACCTGATATGTGTTGCCCATCAACCGTCCTGGCACTGGCAACGACCCCTTCATTGGACATACCATGCCGCGCATTCACTTCTTCCCCATCAGCAAACGGCGGTAACAGCATGATCGAGGTCACCGAGGTTTCCATTGCCGAACTGCGCGCGGCGCTCGAATCCGGCCAGACCACTGCAGTGGAACTGGTCCAGGCCTATCTCGCCAGAATCGACGCCTACGACGGCACCGACACGCCCACCGCCCTCAACGCGGTGGTGGTACGCAATCCCGAGGCGCTCAAGGAAGCGCAGGCTTCCGATAGTCGGCGGGCGCAGGGTAAAACGCTGGGGCCACTCGATGGCATTCCCTATACGGCCAAGGACAGTTACCTGGTCAAAGGGCTGACCGCCGCCTCTGGCAGTCCCGCCTTCGCCAACCTGATTGCCTACCGCGATGCGTTCACCATCGAACGGCTTCGCGCCGCCGGGGCGATCTGCCTGGGCAAGACCAACATGCCACCCATGGCGAACGGCGGGATGCAGCGCGGCGTTTATGGCCGTGCGGAAAGCCCCTACAACGCCGGTTATCTCACCGCGCCTTTCGCCTCGGGTTCGTCCAACGGTGCCGGCACCGCCACCGCTGCCAGTTTCGCAGCGTTCGGTCTTGCTGAAGAAACCTGGTCGAGCGGTCGCGGCCCGGCCTCGAACAACGGCCTGTGCGCCTATACGCCGTCGCGCGGGGTGATTTCGGTGCGCGGCAACTGGCCGCTGACGCCGACAATGGACGTGGTCGTGCCGTTCGCCAGAACCATGGCTGACCTGCTCGAAGTGCTCGACGTGGTGGTGGCGGAAGACCCCGACACCCGCGGCGACCTGTGGCGGATGCAGCCCTGGGTGCCGATTCCGAGTGTCACTTCGGTGCGCCCCGCGTCCTATGCCGAACTTGCCGCGAAGCCCGACGCCCTCGCCGGCAAGCGCCTCGGTGTTCCGCGCATGTTCATCAACGCCGACCCCGAAGCCGGCACCAGCGAGGCGCCGGGGATTGGTGGGCCGACGGGGCAACGCATCAACACCCGGCCTTCAGTGATTGCGCTCTGGGAAGAGGCACGCAAGGCACTCGAAGCCGCGGGCGCCGAAGTGATCGAAGTCGATTTCCCGCTGGTCTCCAATTGCGAGGGTGATCGTCCGGGCGCGCCGACAGTGTTCACCCGGGGTCTGGTGTCGAAAGAGTTCCTGCATCATGAGTTGTGGGACCTGACGGCCTGGGCGTTCGATGATTTCCTGCAGGCCAACGGCGATCCGAAACTGAACCGCCTGGTCGACGTCGACGGGCCGCTGATTTTCCCCCACGATCCGGGCACCCTGCCCAACCGCGAAGGTGACCTCGTCGCGGGCATGGACGAGTACGTGCGGATGGCCGAACGCGGCATCACGCCGTGGGACCAGGTCACCACCGTTCCCGATGGGCTGCGCGGACTTGAACAGACCCGCCGCATCGACCTTGAAGACTGGATGGACCGGCTGGGCCTCGATGCGGTGCTGTTCCCGACGGTGGCTGACGTCGCACCGGCAAATGCCGATGTCGATCCGGCCTCCGCCGACATCGCGTGGAGCAATGGTGTCTGGGTCGCCAACGGCAACCTCGCCATCCGTCACCTCGGTGTTCCGACGGTCACTGTGCCGATGGGCATCATGCCGGACATCGGCATGCCGGTCGGGCTGACGTTTGCCGGTCGTGCCTATGACGATTCGGCGCTGCTGCGCGTTGCCTCGGCGTTTGAATCGACCGGATCGAAGCGCAAAATCCCGCCTCGAACCCCACCGTTGTCGACTGGTAAATAATGGAAATACGGGATCGGGGCACACGCTTCAATCCCGTTTTTTTTCAACCGGAACACGCGTCATCGACCGTGGTAATCCTCCCCCGCGACCGCCCGCAAATACGCCTCGTCGCCCTTCGTGCGCAAGTCTCGCCACTCCTCCCAATCGATGATGCCCTGGCGATCCATTTCATCAGCCTGCCGCAGCAGTTCTTCATGGTAGGCATCCGGACATTCCATGCGCAGCGAGCAGTTTTCGAGCACACGGTGCCAGGCGTCCAGTGCATGAAGTTTTTGCTCCTGAGCCCTCGTCAGCAGGTTTCTGAATGAATTCATGGCGGCGGCTTCCACGGTCGTTCGTTTCTGAATGGAGCGATGGGGTGCGACACAGGTTCATCGCGACCGACTGGAGGTGCGCCTGTCACCGGGGGTCGACTGTCGTGGGCAAAAAATCTCGAACTCCCGGGTGACCGTCGCATCCAATGATTCAGGCAAACGGAGGTACGCGACATGAACACTGATGACCGTGACAACGCGCTCGAATCGCAAGCGACATCTAACGCTCCGCCCACCGATACGTCGGGCAAACCGGTGAATGTGGTCGAGCGGGATTTGCAGGATAGAGACGATGAAGCCGAAGGTGTCGATCAAGCCATCGCACCCGCTTCCACCCGAACCAAGGAGCAGGACGCCGAGGAACTTCAGCGGAAAATCGATGAGATAGAGCGCAAGGTCGCCGACGGTAATTAGCCTCCGAGTGGAGTGTTTTTCACTGGTGGGTGGGGTTGGGTACATATCCATTTCTGCGGTAACGGCGGCTATTGGTTCCGCCCTTACGGCGGGTTACTTGGAAAAGCGCCAAGTAACCAAGCGCCTGCGCCCCTGACGTACGGTGCCTCGCTATGGCTCGGCATGCCCTCGCTCCGGTCCTGCTCCGTGGGCCCGCCGCCATCC
>NZ_BDAG01000078.1 GCF_002091715.1 Pseudomonas migulae NBRC 103157
GCTGAGTGGCAATAAACGCAGGGTTCATTCCCGACATGGGGCACATGGTAGCGTATGTGTGACGGCAGTTGTATTGCCAGCGGGCGCGAAGCCCAAAATCGGTCATTGCGTTCCGTATGTGTTTTGTCGGTCAAGCGGGCCTGTCGGATTTTATCCGCATCCCGCTACAGCCTGTCGCCAGGCTGCAGCAGTGATGATTCCCTGAACCTGTGTTGCTCATCAGGCCGAGCAGGTGGTATCAGGCGTGGGTGATCGACAGATCGCTGATGATGCAGACAGAACCGTCTAGCGGGTCAGTGGTGTCGGAGTAATCGATCTGGTTATACACGCCGCCATGAAAGGCGAGTGTTTTCGTGTCCCAGGTGTTGTCCAGACGCATGATCGCGGAAGTGGATTTGACGCCGTTACAGCTAGCCGATACAGAGACGGCGCCACTCGAGTTGGCGTGAATGTTGATTTTGAAAAGTGCCCCGAGCGGTACGTTCTCCAACACCGTCGAGTTGACCGGATCGTCCTGGAGGTAGCTTGATCGGAACCCCATGGTGATTTTTCCTTTGTTCCAGAACACCTTTACCGGAGGTCGTTCTGAACCCTTCACATGAATCTGGCCAATCACGACTTTCTGCAGCGAGTTGACTTTGGTCAGTCGCATTTCCTGGCGGTTCCAGTGGTCCGCCGCGCTGGAGAACAGCCAGTAACCTGGCTCCTTCCATTCACAGCGAGTTCGATGCGTGCTCTTGCTGGAGGCTCCAAGTGTCGGCGCCGTCATCTGCAGCGAGCCATCATCAAGCATCGAGATGACGTCGGGGCATTCGATCAGCGCGCGCCAGCCGATGAGCTCAAGTGCAATCGGGTTGGTGTCGGAGATTGGAAGCGGGGTAGCGATGGTGAAGTTGCTGATGTCTACAGTCATGGTTTTTGCCTCAGTCCATTGATGTCGCTTTTTGCTCTGGTGAGCCTTGCGTTTGATGCAGGCCTACATCCCACTGCCCACTCAGTGAATGGGCAGAAGTGATGGTTGGCAGCTTCCGATCGATTTCCCGTCGGCTTGAAAACAAATATAGGCTCTCCCATATTTTAAGTAAACGGGTATTCCCATATTTTATTCCGTGCCTATATTTCAGGTGCAAAAAAAAGCCCGCGCTTGGGTTGGTGTCGATTTGCCGTATTGAACGTCATGGCACTGAACGTCACGCATCACCGCAACTCAGTTCACCGCGAATACATTGCCCACCAAAAGACATGGCCCAGGATCGCAATCTGCTGTTCCTGGATCTCGGCGAAGGTGTAGTCCTCGTCCGGATGCTCGTCACGGTTGAAGCTGCGCAGGCGGATGCCAGTGGGCAGTCGGTAGACTTGTTTCACGCGCAGTTGGCCGTTGTGGTTGATCGCATACATGTCGCCGTCGACGATGTCGCCCAATGAGTTCTTACCGATGTTCATCCCAACGGTGGCGCCGTCGCGCAGAACCGGGAGCATGCTGTTCCCGCTCACCACCACGCACTTGGCGTTGTCGAACTGCACGTTATTGTGACGCAGGTCTTTCTTGAAGAAGCGCAGCCTGGCGCTGTCGTTCTCTGCGATCACGAAACGGCCTGAACCAGCCGCCAGCTCAACTTCACGCAGGAAGGGGACATAAACCTCATCGTCATCCAGGGGAGTGCTGTCGTCCCAAGGCTCGATGTCTGACATTGAAATGCCAGGAGGGGGGCGATTCAACGGAGCGGCATCGGACACCCCTTTAAGCATGTCACCGACACCTTCAGCCAGCCACATCGGTGAAACGCCACACACTGAAGCAATCTGGGCAACAAAGGCTGTTGCCTTCGATTTCCCGCGCTCGAGGTCGGAGATTGAGGTTTGCGTCAGCCCTGCGCGCTCGGCAAGCTCGGTCTGATTGAGCCTGGCGTGTTGGCGGGCTGTTTTGAGTCTGTCTTTGAATTCCATCTGCGAAGTATTACGGGAGCTCCCATATCATTGCAAGCCGGGATGCCTGTACTGAGTGGTCAGCCTTAGCCAAATTAGCGTGGCGCAACGCCTTTACTCGTCGCGACCTTCCATCATGGTGCGTTTGAGCATCACATAAACCGCTCCGGCGCCGCCGTGTCTGGCCTGGCACGAGGTGAAGCCAAGCACCTGTGAATGCTGGCGCAGCCAGGTGTTGACATGGCTTTTGATCATTGGCCGCTTGCCGTCCAGGCGCACGGCTTTGCCGTGGGTGACGCGCACGCAGCGGATTTCGAATTTGGTCGCTTCGGCCAGGAACGCCCAGAGGGTTTCCCGGGCTTTCTCCACGCTCATGCCGTGCAGGTCGAGGCTGCCTTCGAACGGAATCTGTCCGATCTTGAGCTTGCGCATCTGGCTTTCCTGCACGCCGTCGCGCGCCCACATCAACTCGTCTTCCGGGCCGACGTCGATCACGAACTGATCGGACAGGCCGTCGACGGTGGTGGCATCGGTGCGCACGGTGGCGGCTTGACGCAGCTTGGCGATCTGCGCGCGGTCAGCCTTGGGTTTGCCGGTTTCGGCGCGGTCGTGCTTGATCGGCTTGACGCCTTGGATCGCGCTTTTGAACAGGGAAAAATCGTCGTCTTGCATGTCAGCCTCCGCGAAGGGCGGCCAGTTTACCCAAGTCGAGACACGATCGATAACAATTGGGGCCTGCTAAAACGCCAGGCCGTCAATTCAGTCGTGTTTTTTCATCAAGTGCGGGGACATGTTCAGCTCTCGCGACTGGCGTGCACGGCGACGGCAACGCCGCCACAGCCAAACGCCCAGGTAGAGCAGGAACAGGCCAACCGCCAGAATGATTGCCGAGCCCAGCGGGCTGGCGTTCAGTTCGCCGAGTGCCGGCGGGCGACCCAGCAGGCTGGCGGCGCCGGCCATGGCCAGTAACACACCGCAGGTTGCCAGCAAGGCAGCGAACGCTGCGCCGAATCGAAAACGCCAGTTGCTTTGGCCTTTGGGCCGCAAGCGGCGTGCGTCAAAACCATCGGATAACTTCATTCCGACCTTCCTCAATGGGTATCGGCCCTTCGACCGGGAGTTGACCGGGATGTTCCTGAGGCTATGACATTTACAGCTAATGAGAGGCTTTTGCGGATGAGCGGCGGCATGAACCGCTCATCAAGCGTCAATCAGATCAGATCGTGGGTCAGGGCGAGGGTGGCGAAGTTGTCCGCCATGATCGCCATTTCGGTCTGTTGAACGTGGTCTGCGCTCAACACACCGCCCTTGTAAGGCAAATCCCGCGTTGCGCAGGCGTCTTCAACCAGGGTGCAACGAAAGCCCAGGTTTTTCGCGGCGCGTACAGTGGTGCTGACGCTGGAATGGCTCATGAAACCGCACACGATCAGGTCCAGCGAACCGAGATTCTGCAGGCGCTCCAGCAGTTCAGTGCCGTGGAACGCACTCGGCAGCAGTTTGCCGATGATGGTTTCGTCGGCCTGTGGTTCCAGGCCCGGGATGAACTCGCCGCGTTCGCCTTGCGGGTCGAACAACCCGCCGACGGTGCCGAGGTGGCGCACATGCACGATGGGCCGACCGGCTGCGCGGGCAGCGCTCACCAGTTGCTTGATGTTCGCGACAGCAGCATCCATGCCGACCAGCGCCAGGGGGCCGCTGAGGTATTCTTTCTGGGCATCGATGATGACAAGGGTCGCATGGCTCAGATTGGCTGCTGCATAACCGCGGCCGCTGAGTTGAAACATCGTTTTTGGAACGGACATTCTGGGGCTCCTTCGGGTGGGGCTTTTGCGACATTGTCCTCTGGCTGAGCGCTTCTGTGAATCGCTACTATCGCAGAGGCCGTCGTTGCTGGCCCGCAGCGTTGTCAAGATACTCGTTTTGTTCAATAGCCAGCGCAAAAAAAGGAAGGGGCCTACATTTGGGCCGGTGTTTTTCCTGCGTCGTCGTCACGCGTTTTGGCTGGTAGAATCGCCAGTCGTTTTTTCTGGAGTTTGCCCCCGTGATCACTTCCCGACTTCGTACCCTGCGCGACCATATCCGTTGGGCCGTCAGCCACTTCCATGGGGAGGATCTGTTTTTCGGCCATGGGACCGACAACGCCTGGGACGAAGCCCGTCAACTGGTGTTGGGCGCGCTGCACCTGCCGTGGGAAATTGCTGACAGTTACCTCGACTGCAACCTCGAAGAGGACGAGGTCGTCAAACTGCAGCGCATGCTCAAGCGCCGTATCGAAGAACGCATCCCGACCGCTTACTTGCTGGGCGAGGCCTGGTTCTGCGGCATGTCGTTCATTGTCGACGAGCGTGTGTTGATCCCGCGTTCACCGATTGGCGAGCTGATCGAAAAGCGTTTCGAACCGTGGCTCGGCGCCGAACCGGCGCGCATTCTCGACCTGTGCACCGGCTCCGGCTGCATTGGTATTGCCTGTGCCTATGAGTTCCAGAACGCCGAAGTGGTGCTGGCCGACCTGTCGTTCGAAGCGCTGGAAGTGGCCAACAAGAATATCGAGCGTCATGGCGTCGATGAGCGTGTGTACACGGTTCAGGGCGATGGTTTCGACGGTTTGCCAGGGCAGCGTTTCGACCTGATCGTGTCGAACCCGCCTTACGTCGATGCCGAAGATTTCGCCGACATGCCGCAGGAGTACCAGCACGAACCCGAGTTGGGCCTGGCCTGTGGCGACGATGGCTTGAACCTGGTGCGCCGCATGCTGGCCGAAGCGGCGGATCATCTGACCGAGAAGGGCTTGTTGATTGTCGAAGTGGGCAACAGCCAGGTTCACGTTGACGCGTTGTACCCGGAAGTCGATTTCGCCTGGCTCGATTTCGAGCGCGGCGGGCATGGCGTGTTCATGTTGACGGCGCAGCAGTGCCGGGAGCATCAGGCGTTGTTCGCGTCCCGCGTTTAATCGTCTAAAGCTTCGCGAGCAAGCCCGCTTCCACACAGGATTTGCGTTGTTCACACATCCCCTGTGGGAGCGGGCTTGCTCGCGAATGGTCGCGCCGCAGTCTCAAGCCTTCAACGGTGCGTTGCAATCCAGATCAACAGCCCCGCCTGAAACACCGCAAACGCCACCAGGCACGTAATGGTGAAACGCAGCCCCGCGTCTTCACGCTTGTACTTGCTGACCTTTTCCTCGTGCTTCTTCAGTTTTACTTCCTGCTCGGCCAGATTCTGCTCGGCCTGCTGGAGCATCTGCGCCGCTTCGAGAATTTCAACCTGTTGCAGTTTCTCGCTGTTCCAGTCGGCCAGCAGGTCGCCGACCTGCACCTCTTTGACGCTGCCCTTCAAATGCTGGGCATCGGCATACGCCACCTCAAAACCATGCGCTTTCAGAAAACGATCGCGGCGCAGGCGCGTGTCTTCGTTCAGCGCATCCTTGTTGTTCAGGTCCGTGCCGTCGACGGTGTAGCCAGGCCAGCGCTTTTTAGCCCAGCTAATGCCCTGGGCCGCCATGTAGCGCCCGATGCCACGGTTCATCGGTTCGATCTGCAAACCGCTGTCCGGCCCGAAATGCACGCGTTTGGTGGCGTGATCGACCCACACGTCGAGGTGATTCTGTTCCTTGCGCACCCGCTGGCCGGGCAGCGAAATGGTCATGCGCAACAGGCTGCGCTGCTTGTCGTTGCGTTCGGCATAGCCGAATTCAACAAAGCGCAATGGTCGCCCGCCGGTGTTGCGATCGGTCTGCAACGGCGCCAGACGGAGCATCTTGTGGTGCTCGACGTGGACGTCCGCCCACGGCAGCTCAACCGCTGGCGGTGCGTCTTTTTCAGCGGTGGTGTCGGGTGAAGTCGGGGTATCAGTCATAACGGCGAGATCCTGTCCAAGCTCAGCTTGTCGCCAGTCTTGGCGCTGGCGACAAAGGCTTATCGGCCGTTTTTTTCAGGACTGGAGGGCCAGGGGGCGTTCTCAACTAGTTTTCGCGTGAAAACCAGTTGAGAACGCCCCCTACAGAGCTTAACTGGAGCGAAGTCCGTCAATAAACCCGAGGATTCGAGTGCCGAGCTCAGCCGCCAGCGGCAATTGCGGATCTTTATAGGAGGCCAATTGCCGTTTGACGTCGTTGGGCACGATGCGCATGACGTGGTTCATGCCGTCGATCAACGCCAGTTCGGCGTCGGGTTTGGCGGCCTTGAGCAGCCTGGCGTCATCGACCCCGACCTGAATGTCGTTGCTGCCCTGAATGATCAACGCCGGCATCTTCAATTGGGCGAACGCCGCCGCCGGGTCCTGGCGGAACAGCGAAATCAGGTACGGCTGTACGCTCGGGCGGAAGATCACCTGCAACTGCGGCGGCACGTTGTCGTCGGTTTTCCCGGCCTTGAGGCTGTCGAGCAGCTCGTTGCTGCGCAACATCAGCGGTGGCGGCAGGCGATTGCTCAGCTGTTGGCGCAACACTTGATCGATGGGGCGGGCGCTGCCGGACATGGAAATCACTGCCGTGGCATCGACGCTCGGCGCGGCGAGGCTGGCGATCAGTGCGCCTTCGCTGTGGCCCAGCAGAATCAGTTGGCCGAAACGCGGATCGGCTTTGAGCTTCCGGCCCCAGGCTTCGGCGTCGGCCACATAGGCCTCCACCGACAGATTGCGTTCGTCCGGGGTCGCCGCAAGGCTCGCCGCCACGCCGCGTTTGTCATAACGCACGCTGGCGATGTTGTGTTTGGCCAACACCCAGGCGAGGCGCTTGAGGCTGTCGTTGCGCCCGCCATCGGGGTTATTGCCGTCACGATCCGTAGGGCCGGAGCCGGAAATGATCAGGACAACCGGCACGGGTTTGTCGGATTTTGGCAGCAACAACGAGCCGAAAAGCTCTCCGGTGCCGGTATCCAGGGTGATCGGCCGTTGCAGGACGGTGGCCTGTACAAAACCGGTAAACAAGGTAAGGCTCAAGGCTAAAACTCGCAGCATCATCACGCCATCATTCACAAAGGTGCCGGTTGGACTCGCGGGCACCCATAAGGTTCGAGGATGAACTACTTGGGTAGCCTGCGTATACTGGCGCGCATTACGTATTCAGGTTCATTTCACGGAGCGTCCTGCATGTCCGGCAATACCTACGGCAAGCTGTTCACTGTCACCACCGCAGGCGAAAGCCATGGTCCGGCGTTGGTCGCCATTGTCGACGGCTGCCCGCCGGGTCTGGAGATTTCCCTGGAGGATTTGCGGCGCGACCTCGACCGCCGCAAGCCCGGCACCAGCCGCCACACCACCCAGCGCCAGGAAGCGGACGAGGTCGAAATCCTCTCCGGCATTTTCGAAGGCCGCACCACTGGTTGCTCGATCGGCCTGTTGATCCGCAACACCGACCAGAAGTCCAAGGACTATTCGGCGATCAAGGATCTGTTCCGCCCGGCCCACGCCGACTATACCTATCACCACAAGTACGGCGAACGCGATTATCGCGGCGGCGGTCGCAGTTCGGCGCGGGAAACCGCCATGCGCGTGGCGGCCGGCGCGATTGCCAAGAAATACCTGGCCACCCAAGGCATCGTCATTCGCGGTTACATGAGCCAGCTCGGCCCGATCGAAATCCCGTTCAAGACCTGGGATTCGGTGGAAGAGAACGCGTTTTTCAGCCCTGATCCGGACAAGGTGCCAGAACTGGAAGCCTATATGGACCAGCTGCGCCGCGACCAGGATTCGGTCGGCGCAAAGATCACCGTGGTCGCCGAAGGCGTGATGCCAGGACTCGGCGAGCCGATCTTCGACCGCCTCGACGCCGAACTGGCCCATGCGCTGATGAGCATCAACGCGGTCAAGGGGGTGGAAATCGGCGCCGGTTTCGCCAGTGTTTCCCAGCGCGGCACCGAGCATCGCGATGAAATGACCCCGGAAGGTTTTCTCAGCAACAACGCGGGTGGCATTTTGGGCGGGATCTCGTCCGGTCAACCGATCGTTGCGCATCTGGCGTTGAAGCCGACATCGAGCATCACCACGCCGGGCCGTTCCATCGATATCCATGGCAACCCGGTGGATGTGATCACCAAGGGCCGCCACGATCCATGTGTCGGCATCCGCGCCACGCCGATTGCCGAAGCGATGATGGCCATCGTGCTGATGGATCACCTGCTGCGTCACCGCGGGCAGAATGCCGATGTGCGCGTGAGCACGCCGGTGCTGGGTCAGCTTTAATGGCTGACCTCTCAGTCGCTGCGGCCTGATGACCGTGGCGGCGCTCCCATACTGGCGGCTCTCCAGTTTCTATCTGTTCTATTTCGCCTTGCTCGGTTCGACAGCGCCGTTTCTGGCGCTGTACTTCGATCACCTGGGTTTTTCCAGTGCGCGCATCGGCGAGCTGGTGGCGATCCCGATGCTGATGCGTTGTGTCGCGCCGAACATCTGGGGCTGGCTCGGTGACTACACCGGCCGACGCCTGGCCATCGTGCGTTTCGGCGCGGTCTGCACGTTGCTGACGTTTTCGCTGATTTTCGTCAGCAAGTCCTACGCCTGGCTGGCGATGGTCATGGCGTTGCATGCGTTTTTCTGGCACGCGGTGTTGCCGCAGTTCGAAGTCATCACGCTCGCGCATTTGAAGGGCCAGACGCAGCGCTACAGCCAGATTCGGTTGTGGGGCTCCATCGGTTTCATCATCACCGTGGTGGCGCTGGGGCGGTTGTTCGAATGGCTCAGCCTCGACATTTACCCGGTGGCGCTGGTGCTGATCATGGCCGGGATCGTGGTCAGCAGCCTGTGGGTGCCAAATGCCCAGCCGGTTCAGGGCGAACGGATTGCCGGTGACGGCTTTCTCAAGCAATTGCGCAATCCCGGGGTGTTGGCGTTCTATGGTTGCGTGGCGCTGATGCAGATGAGCCACGGCCCGTATTACACCTTTCTGACCTTGCACCTCGAGCGATTGGGTTACAGCCGTGGCTTGATCGGCATGCTCTGGGCGCTCGGCGTGGTCGCCGAAGTCTTGATGTTTCTGGCCATGAGCAAGATTCTTGCGCGCTTCTCCGTACGCCGCGTATTGCTGGCGAGTTTCCTGCTGGCGGCGCTGCGCTGGTTGTTGCTGGGTTCGTTTGCCGAATTTGTCTGGGTGCTGCTGTTTGCCCAGGTGCTGCACGCGGCGACGTTCGGCAGCTTTCACGCGGCTGCCATCCAGTTCGTGCAACGTAGCTTCGGTGCGCGCCAGCAAGGGCAGGGCCAGGCGTTGTATGCCGCGCTGGCCGGCACCGGCGGCGCACTGGGCGCGTTGTACTCCGGCTACAGCTGGAATGCCCTTGGAGCCACGTTCACCTTTAGTATTGCCAGTCTCGCAGCCTTCGCCGCTGCCGTTATCATTGCCACACGTATGCAAGAGGACAGGCCATGACCCTTACCCGTGAACACCTCGCCCAGGAAATCATCGACGCCGGGCGTTTTCTGTATGGCCGCGGTTGGTCGCCCGCCACCAGCAGCAACTATTCGACCCGGCTGTCGCCGACCGAAGCCTTGCTGACCGTGTCCGGCAAGCACAAAGGCCAGTTGGGCCTTGATGATGTGCTGGCCACGGATCTGTCGGGCAACAGCCTGGAGCCGGGCAAGAAACCGTCCGCCGAAACCTTGCTGCACACCCAGCTCTACAGCTGGCGCCCGGAAATCGGCGCGGTGCTGCACACTCATTCGGTGAACGCCACGGTGCTGTCGCGCCTGACGCCTGAAGATTTCATCGAGTTCGAAGACTACGAACTGCAAAAAGCCTTCAGCGGTGTCTCCACCCATGAATCCCGGGTGCGTGTGCCGATTTTCGACAACGATCAGGACATTGCACGACTCGCCGCCAAGGTGCAGCCTTGGCTGGAAGCCCATCCCGATTGCGTCGGCTATCTGATCCGCGGTCATGGCCTCTACACCTGGGGTGCGCGCATGAGCGATGCGCTGCGGCAGATCGAGGCCTTTGAATTTTTGTTCGAGTGCGAGTTGAAGACGCGCTCACTCTTGAACCGTTAAGGAGTTGCCCTGATGAGCAGCCTGTCCGTCTACCACGTCTCAAGCCCTGACATTCCGAACAAGGTGCTGACCCATTTCGAAGACATCGCCTCGACCCTGGCCGAGCAGGGCGTGCGCTTCGACCGTTGGCAAGCGACCGCGAAAATCCAGCCGGGCGCCAGCCAGGAAGAGGTGATCGCCGCGTATCAGGAGCAAATCGACAAACTCATGACCGAACGGGGCTACATCACCGTCGATGTGATCAGCCTGAACAGCGACCATCCGCAAAAAGCCGAATTGCGCGCCAAGTTCCTCGATGAACACCGTCATGGCGAAGACGAAGTACGGTTTTTCGTCGCCGGTCGTGGCTTGTTCACCCTGCACATCGACGATTACGTGTACGCCGTGCTGTGCGAGAAGAACGACCTGATCTCCGTGCCGGCCGGCACGCCGCATTGGTTCGACATGGGCGAGCATCCGCATTTCGTCGCCATTCGTCTGTTCAACAATCCTGAAGGCTGGGTGGCGAATTTTACCGGCGAAGACATCGCCAGCCGTTTCCCGCGTCTGGAGGACTGAGCCGATGCCGATCAAAGCGATTCTCACCGACATCGAAGGCACCACCAGCGCGGTGAGTTTTGTGTTCGACGTGCTGTTTCCGTACGCCGCGAAACACCTGCCGGACTTCGTTCGCCAGCACGCCACGCGCACCGATGTCGCCGAGCAACTGGCCGCCGTTCGCCGGGACAACAATGAGCCGGACGCGGACGTCGAGCGTGTTATCGAGATCCTCCTGGGCTGGATCGCCGAAGACCGCAAAGCCACGCCGCTCAAGGCCTTGCAAGGCATGGTCTGGGCGCAGGGCTATCAGGCCGGGCAGTTGAAAGGTCACGTGTACCCGGACGCCGTCGAAGCATTGAAGCGCTGGCATCAGGAGGGGTTCAAACTGTTTGTTTATTCCTCCGGTTCGATCCAGGCGCAGAAACTGATTTTCGGCTGCTCGGAGGCGGGGGATTTGTCGCCGCTGTTCAGTGGCTATTTCGACACCACGTCGGGCCCCAAGCGTGAGGCGCAGTCTTACCAGCGCATTACCCAGGCGATTGGCCTTGAAGCGGCGCAGATTCTGTTTCTGTCCGATATCGTCGAGGAACTGGACGCGGCGCGCACGGCGGGTATGGCGACCTGTGGGCTGGCCAGAGAGGGCGGGGAGTTGGCAGGGCACGCGACCGTCGACAGCTTTGCGCGGATCGATCCCTCAACGCTCTAACTGTCGAAACACA
>NZ_BDAG01000079.1 GCF_002091715.1 Pseudomonas migulae NBRC 103157
CAGATCCTGGACGATGCGGTCTCTGTAGGAGCCGGCTTGCTGGCGATAGAGGCGCCGCGGTGGGTCTGGATGACCGCCGAGCCCCCATCGCCAGCAAGCCGGCTCCTACAAGTTCGTGTGTTTTATAGAGTGCAATCAACCGGCTCGGCGCAGCAGGAAGACACCCGCCGGCACCAGCACCGTAAACAGCGGCGAGAAACCGAACACCAGACTCCAAGGCCCCAGCAGATCCTGGACGTGGCGGTCTCTGTAGGAGCCGGCTTGCTGGCGATAGAGGCGCCGCGGTGGGTCTGGATGACCGCCGAGCACCCATCGCCAGCAAGCCGGCTCCTACAAGTTCGTGTGTTTTATAGAGTGCAATCAACCGGCTCGGCGCAGCAGGAAGACACCCGCCAGGGCGCACACACCCGCTGGCACCAGCACCGCAAACAGCGGCGAGAAACCGAACACCAGACTCGAAGGCCCCAGCAGATCCTGGACGATGCGGAAGGTGAAGCCCACCAGCACGCCGGTGAAAACCCGCTGACCGAGGGTCACCGAACGCAAAGGTCCGAAGATGAAGGAGATCGCCATCAGTACCAGGGCGGCGGTGACCAGCGGTTGCAACACCTTGACCCAAAATGCCAGCCAATACCGGCCATTGTTCAGGCCCTGATCCGCCAGGTAGTGGATGTAACCCCACAGACCGGTGATCGACAGCGAATCCGGCGACATCACCACGGTACTGAGCAATTGCGGGCTCAGCGCCACGTTCCAGCGCTCGACCGGCGCCGTCACCACTTCGGTGCTCTTGCCATGGAACAGCGTGGTCGTGACATCGCTCAACTGCCAGTGATCCTTGTCGAACTCCGCACGCTTGGCGAAGCTCGAGGACAGCATGTGGCGCTGATCATCGAAACGATAACGGGTCACGCCGTACAGCAGACCGTTGGGTTGCACCGAGTTGACGTGGATGAACTCGTCACCCTGGCGGTGCCACAGGCCATGCTTGGCGCTTTGCGCATCGCCACTGCCCTGAGCCAGCGAGCGATTGGCCTGCGCCGTGCTTTCGGTTGCCGGCGCGATGTACTCGCCGATCAACAGACCGACCAGCATCAACACCAGCATCGGCTTCATCACCGCCCAGACGATTCGCCCAACCGACACGCCCGCAGCGCGCATGATGGTCAGTTCGCTGTGGCTGGCCAGACTGCCAAGGCCGATCAGGCAGCCGATCAGCGCCGCCATCGGCAACATGTCATAGAGACGGCGCGGCGCCGTCAGCAGGACATAGCTCAACACATCGACCAGGGTGTAGGTGTCGCTGGCATCACCCATCTCGTCGATGAAGGCAAACAGCGTCGCCAGACCGAGAATGATCCCCAGTACCGCCAGGATCGCGATGAAAACGCTGCTGCCGATGTAGCGATCGAGCTTAACCACGGGCCACCTCCAGCGCGCTGCGGCGACTTGCCCGTTTCAACTGCAGAGGTTCCCAGTAGAGCAAGCCCAGGCCGATGGCCAGGAAAATCGCGTGAACCCACCACAGACCCAGCGCGGGCGGGATCTTGCCCTTTTCGAGGGCGCCGCGAGCGGCAATCAGGATGCTCAGGTAAGCCATATAAAGAAGAATCGCCGGCAGCAGCTTGAGGAAACGGCCCTGGCGCGGATTGACCCGCGACAGCGGCACCGCCATCAAGGTCACGATGAAGACCAGCAACGGCAACGACAGACGCCATTGCAGCTCGGTGCGGGAGCGCAGGTCGTCACTGCCGAGCAAGGAACGGGTGGGCATCGCATCACGGTCGGTGACTTCGTCGCTCACGTCCGGTTTAGGCAGCAATACGCCGTATTCTTCGTACTTGATTGCACGGTAGTCCGCCTGTCCCGGGTTGCCGTCGTAGCGATAGCCATTGTCGAGAATCAGGTAGCGGTTGCCATCGGGGCGGATTTCCTGACGGCCCTTCTCGGCCACCAGCACGGAAATCCCGCGGTCCGTCTTGTCGGACGAGACGTTCTTTTGCGAAATGAACACGCCACCGAGGTGGATGCGATCATCCGACAGCGTTTCGGTGTAGGTCACCCGGGTTCCGTCGCGCAAGGCCTGGAAGCGACCCGGCTCAAGGGTATCGAACTCGGTCAGGGCGTCCTGCTTGTTCAGCAGCAACTGGAACTGATTGGCGCCTTGTGGCGCGAGGCTCAGGCTCAGCCAGGCCACCACCAGCGCAACCAGCGTGGCCGGAAACAGCGTCATGGTGAACAGGCGTTGCTGGCTCATGCCGGTGGCCGACAGCACGGTCATTTCGCTTTCGAGGTACAGGCGACCGTAGGCCAGCAGAATCCCGAGGAACAGGCCAAGCGGCAGGATCAGCTGCAGGAAACCCGGCAGACGAAAGCCCATGATCAGGAACAGCGAGCCCGGATCCAGAAGGCCGGCGGCCGCCTGGGCGAGGTATTTGATGAAGCGCCCGCTCATGATGATGACCAGCAGCACAGCGCTGACGGCGCTCAAGGTCAACAGGACTTCGCGGGACAGATAACGGAAGACAATCAAACCAGACACTCCAGGGTTGTCAGGCTAAGGCGGCCAAACAAGCAAACGTATCAGGCAGCCCGCAAGACAGAGCCGCCGAAAAAAGTTGGCGCATTATCCTGTGATTGGGTGCGCCTGTCACTGCGCAATGCGCTGGCGCAAGGCTATGCAGGAGCGAGCTTGCTCGTGATGAGCATCAACGATAATGCGGGAAACCTGATACCCCGTGGCGCCCTCAGGTTTTTCGCAAGCAGGCTCGCGCCTACAGGGGCGCCAAAACATTGAAGATCGTACAACCGAGGGTTGTCAGGCTCGGGGACCGAGGTTCAAACTGCGGCCTTTGTCGCAAGCCGTGACTTGCGCCTTTCTATTTATGAGCAGGCTCAAGCAAATACCGTCGAGCCCTCGCGTTTTACCCATTAATTCAGGGACCCCGACATGGAACTGGTTGTAAAAAGCGTTAACCCGCAAACGTTGAAAACCGCCACTCTGGTGGTCGCCGTCAGCGAAGGTCGCAAGCTCGGTGCCGCTGCCAAGCAGCTCGACGAACTGAGCGGCGGCGCGATCAGCGCTGTGCTCAAGCGCGGCGACCTGGCCGGCAAGGTCGGCCAGAGCCTGCTGCTGCACAGCCTGCCGAACCTGAAAGCCGAGCGCGTGCTGCTCGTGGGCGTGGGCAAGGACGAGGAGCTGGGCGACCGCCCGTTCCGCAAAATCATCGCCGGCGTCCTCAGCACCCTTAAAGGTCTGGGCGGCAGCGATGCCGTGCTGGCGCTGGACGAAGTCGTGGTCAAAGGTCGCGACAGCTACGGCAAGACCCGTCTGCTGGCCGAAACCCTGGTGGACGGCGAATATTCCTTCGAGCAGTTCAAGAGCCAGAAAGCCGAACCTCGCGCCCTGAAGAAAATCACCCTGGTGACCATCAAGGCCGCCCAGGCTGAAGTCGAGCGTGCCGTGGCACACGCCACCGCGATCGCCAACGGCATGGCGTTTACCCGCAACCTGGGCAACCTGCCGCCAAACATCTGCCACCCGACATTCCTCGGCGAACAAGCGAAGAACCTCGGCAAAGAATTCAAAACCCTGAAAGTCGAAGTCCTTGATGAGAAGAAAATCAAGGAACTGGGCATGGGCTCGTTCTACGCCGTTGGCCAGGGCAGCGCCCAACCGCCGCGCCTGATCGTGATGCAATACAACGGCGGCAAGAAATCCGAGAAGCCGTACGCATTGGTCGGCAAAGGCATCACCTTCGACACGGGCGGCATCAGCCTGAAGCCGGGCGCCGGCATGGACGAAATGAAGTACGACATGGGCGGCGCCGCCAGCGTCTTCGGTACCCTGCGTGCCGTGCTCGAATTGAAGCTGCCGATCAACCTGGTGTGCATCCTTGCCTGCGCCGAAAACATGCCGAGCGGCAACGCTTCGCGTCCGGGCGACATCGTCACCACCATGAGCGGCCAGACCGTGGAAATCCTCAACACCGACGCCGAAGGCCGTCTGGTGCTGTGCGACGCCCTCACCTACTCCGAGCGCTTCAAGCCGCAAGCCGTGATCGACATCGCGACCCTGACCGGTGCTTGCGTCGTTGCACTGGGCTCCCACACGTCGGGCCTGCTGGGCAACAACGACGAATTGATCGGCCAACTGCTGAGCGCCGGCAAGGCTGCCGACGACCGCGCCTGGCAACTGCCGCTGTTCGATGAGTATCAAGAGCAGCTGGACAGCCCGTTCGCCGACATCGCCAACATTGGCGGCCCGAAAGCCGGCACCATCACCGCCGCCTGCTTCCTGTCGCGCTTCACCAAGAACCTGAACTGGGCGCACCTGGACATCGCCGGCACGGCCTGGACCAGCGGCGGCAAGGACAAGGGCGCCACTGGCCGTCCGGTTCCTCTGCTGACCCAGTACCTGCTGGACCGCGCCAAAGCCTAACCCTGTAGGAGCGAGCTTGCTCGCTCCTACAATTCCCGGGTCAGCTCCTGTCGCTGCCCTGGGCTCAGGAACCGCAATGACCAAAGTCGACTTCTATATCCTGCCCAGCGCCGATCCCTCGGCGCGGCTGGATTTCGCCTGCAAGCTCACCGAAAAAGCCTGGCGCATGGGCCACCGCATCTACCTGCATTGCAGCGATGCCGCCCAGCGCGACGATCTCGATGCGCGCCTGTGGGCCTTCAAGGGCGAAAGTTTCGTGCCCCACGGTCCTGCTGAAAGCGAGCCTGAGGGTTTGATTGTGCTGGGGCTTGGCGATGACTGCGGTCAACATCAGGACCTGCTGGTCAACCTTGACCTGAAAGCCCCGGCGTTTGCCAACAAGTTCGCCCGCGTGGCGGAAGTGGTGGTGGAAGATCCGACGATTCGTGCGGCTGCGCGGGAGAGTTTCCGTTTCTACCGCGAACAGGGCTATCCTCTGCAAGATCACCGTTTACAGCGACTCTGAGCATTCCGATGGACACTCCAAAACCGCTGCAAAAGTCCGCGCACCTGCTGGACGACCTCGAGTCGATCCGCCAATTGCTCGGCGATGACAACCTGCAACCGCCGCTGCTGACCGACACGGTCGAGGACGGAGACCAGGAACAGATTCCGATGTTGTTCGACACGGTCAGCGCCAGCCAGACCACCGTCGAACCGACACCCACTGCCGCTGCCGCGCAACCGGCACCTGCTGCCAGCAAAGGTCCCGACGACCTGCTGCACCTGGACAGCGAACTGCGCGCCGCCGCACAACTGATCATGCAAGACGTGATCGACGACTTCGCCCCGCACATCGAAACCGAAATCAAACGCCGCCTCAGCGCGCGTCTTGAGCGGTTGTTGAACCAGTACAACGACTGAACCTTCTGCAGGAGATTCCATATTTGGGGAGTCCCAAATATGGAGTCTGGCTATCGATACTGGCACTCCTGATCGCGCACGATTGGGGGAACTGCAAAATTCCGCTCGGCAACTCACCTTTTTCCAATAGGAGACTGAAGTTGAGTCCCGCCATTTCATCGAAAAACCCGATCCCGATACAACCCCGATAACGGGCGCAGAATCGTGCTCTCGTATAGGTACGTCTTTCACGCGGGGGTCACTGCAGCCCGTACTTGGGCGCACATATCACCCAATATCAAATAACTCTCAAGAGCTCTCACTGGGGAAACAAACTCCCTATACAACTATTCGAATTAATGGTTTATTCCCACAACCAATTACCGCGCCCCTCAACTAAAAATCTTTCAAAAAACGCTCAACAACCAACAAATAAATCGGTTGATTATTTATCCATCCCTTCTTATATTCGCCCTGCCTTAGCGCACTTGGGGCCGATTAGGATTCGACGCCGGTAACAAAACTCTAGGGGCATGCCGAGTGGGTAACAGCACTCGTAAATCCACTGTTACATACTTGATAGTTGCCAAACTTGCCAACTACGGTGCTCCTGCAATGAACGATTCCTCCTTCAAGGAAAAGATCTACGCCTAAGCACTTCTGGCTGCCTCGGCGCCAGCAATCACCAGGGGATTTCTGTAAACCCGACCTGATTGTCATATAGAACAGAATCGCCGCGTAGTGTGCTGTGGACGTAACGGCTAAATATTACACAGCTCGCCCTTAGCACCCTGCCCCTCGGGCGGCGACGGGTTAACTTAATTGAACGGGCTAAGCATGTAGAACCGACAGCGGAGTACTGGCGGACGGGGGTTCAAATCCCCCCGGCTCCACCAAACGAAGTAGTTACTTCACCCCTTTGCTGACAAAACGTCATTGGCAGCAAAACAGGTCACCTGGAGAGGTGGCCGCCAGGTCATCAGAAGTGATGACCGATCTAAAGCCATCCTCAGGGGTGGCTTTTTTTTTGGTTTTTTATCGTGCTTGAGGCACCAAAAAACAAGTACGACTATCTGATTGATAATGTGCGCATGAGCAAACACATCAACTAACAGAGATAGTTACTCCCGACACAGTTAACTACTTTTTCTTTTTGGGAAGGTTTGTCTGCCGTCTTGGTCAAACCTGACGGCGATACGCCACCCATCTGACGCCCGAAGCTATCTGCGTCCTTTACAGAGGTTGATGTCAAAAGAACGTCCCCACTCATCCCCCCATCACAAAAGCTGGCCTGCACATTCTCTCCGCGCCTGTCCGCCCCCGCTCGCCCTGTGCCCCATGCCCCGCTATACTCGTCGGCTTTTCCTGAATTAATGCCAATAGGGTCCCGCCGCGCATGGATAAGACCTACCAGCCGCACGCCATTGAAACTTCCTGGTACAACACCTGGGAGTCTGAGAATTACTTCGCCCCGCAAGGTGCGGGCGAGTCCTACACCATCATGATCCCGCCGCCGAACGTCACTGGCAGCCTGCACATGGGTCACGGCTTCAACAACGCGATCATGGACGCCCTGATCCGTTTCCGCCGCATGCAGGGTCGCAACACCCTGTGGCAGCCGGGCACCGACCACGCCGGTATCGCCACGCAAATGCTGGTGGAACGCCAACTCGAAGCCCAGGGCCAGAATCGTCACGACCTGGGTCGTGAGAAATTCCTCGAGAAAGTCTGGGAATGGAAGGATCAGTCCGGCGGCAACATCAGCCGTCAGATCCGCCGCCTCGGCTCGTCCGTAGACTGGGGCCGCGAGCGTTTCACCATGGACGACGGCCTCTCGGAAGCCGTTAAAGAAGCCTTCGTGCGCCTGCACGAAGACGGCCTGATCTATCGCGGCAAGCGCCTGGTCAACTGGGACACCAAGTTGCACACGGCGATTTCCGACCTCGAAGTGGAAAACCACGACGAGAAAGGTTTCCTGTGGAACCTGAAGTACCCGTTGGCCGACGGTGCCAAGACCGCTGAAGGCAATGATTATCTGATCGTCGCGACCACTCGCCCGGAAACCATGCTCGGCGACGCCGCCGTAGCGGTTAACCCGAACGATGAACGCTACCAGGCCCTGATCGGCAAATTCGTCGAGCTGCCGCTGGTCGGCCGCCGCATTCCGATCATCGCCGACGATTACTGCGACCCTGAATTCGGCACCGGCTGCGTGAAAATCACCCCGGCCCACGATTTCAACGACTACGAAGTCGGCAAGCGCCACAACCTGCCGCTGCTGAACATCTTCGACAAAAACGCCGCCGTACTGCCGGCCTGCCAGGTGTTCAACCTCGACGGCACACTGAACGAAAGCATCGACGGCAAGATCCCGGCCGAATACGTCGGCCTCGACCGCTTCGAAGCGCGCAAGCAGATCGTGGCTGCGTTCGATGCTGCCGGCCTGCTGGTCAGCGTCAATGATCACGCGCTGAAAGTGCCGAAAGGCGACCGTTCCGGCACCATCATCGAGCCTTGGCTGACCGACCAGTGGTACGTGTCCACCAAGCCGTTGGCCGAACCTGCGATTGCCGCCGTTGAAGACGGCCGCATCCAGTTCGTGCCCAAGCAATACGAAAACATGTACTTCTCGTGGATGCGCGACATCCAGGACTGGTGCATCAGCCGTCAGTTGTGGTGGGGCCACCGGATTCCGGCCTGGTACGACGAGTCGGGCAAAGTCTACGTCGGTCGCGACGAAGC
The DNA here is from genome assembly GCF_002091715.1 of Pseudomonas migulae NBRC 103157. Taxonomy (GTDB): domain Bacteria; phylum Pseudomonadota; class Gammaproteobacteria; order Pseudomonadales; family Pseudomonadaceae; genus Aquipseudomonas; species Aquipseudomonas migulae_A. The sequence goes on from NZ_BDAG01000079.1 coordinate 8,066, forward strand.
CGAAGTGCGTGCCAAGCACAACCTCGGCCCGGACGTTGCGCTGCAACAGGACAACGACGTTCTCGACACCTGGTTCAGTTCGGGCCTGTGGACGTTCTCCACGCTCGGCTGGCCTGAGCAGACCGAGTTCCTGAAGAAATTCCACTCCACCGACGTGCTGGTGACGGGCTTCGACATCATTTTCTTCTGGGTTGCCCGGATGATCATGCTCACCATGCATCTGGTGAAAAACGAAGACGGCACACCGCAGGTTCCGTTCAAGACCGTTTACGTTCACGGCCTGGTGCGAGATGGCCAGGGCCAGAAGATGTCCAAGTCCAAGGGCAACGTCCTGGACCCGCTGGACATCATCGACGGTATCGAGCTGGAAGATCTGGTGCAGAAGCGCACCTCCGGCATGATGCAGCCGAAACTGGCGAAGAAGATCGAGAAGCAGACCCGCGACGAGTTCGCCGACGGCATCGCCAGCTACGGCACCGACGCCCTGCGTTTCACCTTTTGCTCGCTGGCGTCCACCGGTCGCGACATCAAGTTCGACATGGGCCGCGTCGAGGGCTATCGCAACTTCTGCAACAAGATCTGGAACGCCGCGCGCTACGTGCTGGACAAGGGCGAAGACTGCGGCCAGAACGGCGAAGCCTACGAGCTGTCGCTGGCGGATCGCTGGATCATCTCCCAGCTGCAACGCACCGAAGCTGAAGTGACCCGTCAGCTCGACCAGTTCCGCTTCGACCTGGCGGCACAAGCCTTGTACGAGTTCATCTGGAACCAGTATTGCGACTGGTACCTGGAACTGTCCAAGCCTGTGTTGTGGGACGAAAACGCGCCGGTCGAACGCCAGCGCGGTACACGTCGCACGCTGGTTCGCGTACTGGAAGTCGCGCTGCGTCTGGCGCACCCGTTCATGCCGTTCATCACCGAAGAAATCTGGCAGCGCATCGCGCCGCTGGCCGGTATCGAAGGCAAGACGATCATGCTGCAGCCCTGGCCAGTGGCCAACGAAGAGCGCATCGATCCGGCGGCCGAGAACGACATCGAGTGGCTCAAGGAACTGATGCTCGGCACGCGCAACATCCGTGGCGAAATGAACATCGGCCCGGGCAAGCCGCTGAACATTTTCCTGAAAAACGTCAGCGCCGAAGACCAGCGTCGTCTCACCGAGAACGAAGCCCTGTTGAAGAAACTGGCTCGCCTCGAATCGATCACCGTGCTGGCCGCTGGCGAAGAAGCACCGCTGTCCGCCACCGCGCTGGTGGGCGAGATGGAAGTGCTGGTGCCGATGGCCGGCCTGATCGACAAGGACGCCGAACTGGCGCGCCTGGACAAGGAAATCCTGCGTCTGCAGGGCGAAGTCCAGCGCGTGGGCGGCAAGCTGTCCAACGCCGGTTTCGTCGACAAGGCCCCGGCCGAAGTCATCGAGAAAGAACGCGCCAAACTGGCTGAAGCTGAACAGGCTTTGGGCAAGCTGGCCGAGCAGCATGCGCGGATTGCCAGTCTGTAACGGCAAATCGCAATGAAAGAGGGAGGCCATCTGGCCTCCCTTTTTCATTTCCCACGGTCCTGTAGGAGCCGGCTTGCTGGCGAAGAACGATAACGCGGTCTTTCGGAAACACCGCATCGCCCAGATCGCCAGCAAGCCGGCTCCTACAGAAACGCGCACCGCGTTGTGACGACAGATATGGGACAATACCCGCCACTTTTAGCCATACCCGAATCGACCACGCCCATGAACGCCCCTCGCACCCCCCGCCCTGCGCGCAAAAAGCCTGACTCCGCCACCCCGGCCAAAACCGTGGAACCGCGTGAAAAGGCCAGCCTGCACCCGCGCAATCGCCACCAGGGTCGTTACGACTTCCCGGCGCTGATCAAAACCACGCCGGAACTGGCGAAATTCGTGATCATCAACCCGTACGGCAAGGAAAGCATCGACTTCGCCAGCCCGGACGCGGTGCGGGTGTTCAACCGGGCGCTACTCAAGTCGTTCTATGGCATTGCTCACTGGGACATTCCGGCGGATTACCTCTGCCCGCCGGTGCCGGGCCGTGCTGATTACGTACACTTTTTGGCCGACCTGCTGGCCAGCGTCAACGACGGCGAAATCCCGCGCGGCGCACCGGTCAAGGTGCTCGATATCGGCATGGGCGCCAACTGCGTCTATCCGTTGATCGGTTACAGCGACTACCGCTGGCACTTCCTCGGCTCGGAAATCGACCCGACGGCGGTGGCGGCAGCCAAAGCCATCGTGCAGTCCAACGGATTGAACAAGGCCATTCAATTGCGCCAGCAAAGCAATCCCAAGCACATCCTGCTGGGCCTGCTCGAGCCGGGCGAACGCTTTGACCTGACCATGTGCAACCCGCCGTTCCACGCCTCGATGGACGAAGCGACCAAAGGCAGCGAGCGCAAATGGCGCGCACTGGGCCGAGCCGACCCGAAACGCAAACTGCCGGTATTGAACTTTGGCGGGCAATCGGCGGAATTGTGGTGCGAAGGCGGCGAGGCGCGTTTTGTGACGCAACTGATCGCCGAGAGCGCGCATTTCCAGCACAAAGTGCTGTGGTTCAGCACCCTGGTCTCGAAAGCCTCGAACCTTCCGGCGATTCAGACGGCGCTGAAAAAGGCCGGCGTGCTGGAAAGCCAGGTCGTGGAAATGTCCCAGGGGCAGAAGCAAAGCCGCTTCGTTGCCTGGACCTTCCAGACCAAATCCGAACAGCAGGTGTGGCGCGAGCGTTGGGTGCGTAAAAGCTGAGTAAGGCTATTTCTGACCTGTGAAAATCAAATGTGGGAGCGGGCTTGCTCGCGAAAGCGGTGTGTCAGTCGAATTCAATGTGACTGACCCACCGCATTCGCGAGCAAGCCCGCTCCCACATTGGTTTTGTGGTGTTTGTGCTGAATCACA
>NZ_BDAG01000080.1 GCF_002091715.1 Pseudomonas migulae NBRC 103157
TGACCGCCTGATCGAAAACCGCGTTGCCGAAGGTGGTTCCGACCGCCTGATCGAAAGCCGCGCTGTTTGAATGAATGGCTCTACCGCAGTACTTAACGAGAAGCCCGGCCTGATCAGCCGGGCTTTTTCTTGCTCAAAATAATGGCCCCTCCGGCAGCCAGGACCAGGACGACGGCGACGCACAGTTAACGGCCGGTCATTTTTTTCTTGCCTCGGCGCTTCACGGCGACAGGGATTTCGGCGCTTGCGCCGGCGGCAATGGCCTGCCGCCCGCTGTCTGTTCGATTCACTTCCCGATGGGCGTGACGAGCACTTTTTCATTGGAATCGAGGACGAACACGGCCAGCAGGCGTGCCGGTTGGGTATCGCTGGCGTTGGCGCTGACTTCATGCACGGAACCCGGCTCCTCAACGAAGTTTTCGCCTACGTTGTAGATCTTTTCCGGCTCGCCTTTGATTTTGATGCGAAACGAGCCCTCCAGGACCGTTGCATAAATGAAGGCCGTTTTCGGATGGGTGTGAGATGGCGACGCGGCGCCCGGCCCATACTCGACGAGCACGCCCCTCATGCTCTTGCCAGGGATGTTCGGAATGGGACGGTCGAACACCATCGTCACCTTGCCTGCGGGTTTGTCGGCGGCCGACGCGGTCATCGAGAGCGCTGCGAAAGCAGCGGCCAGAAGCAATCGGGAAAACATGGCGAATCTCCTTGTGGGTCTGTTTGATGAGGGCGCGACGGCGTCGGGTCAGCGCCTTGTCGATTTAGCCTCAGCGCCCCGTTTGGGTTGTCGACCGAGCGAGCCAGTCTTCGAAACGGATAGCGCCAAGGCGCGCGTTCTTGCCGGCGGTCAGCGATTGATCGTCGAGCGCGGCGCCGAAGTAGCGCGCGTTGACGTCCGGCTCGACCTTACGGTTGTTCTGGGTTACTCGCAGAAAGCGTCTGGCCAGTTCGTCGAGGGGTATGGCTTCAGGACCTGCGACTTCGACCGTGCCATTGACCGGCGCCGCCAGTACGACATTGGCCAGCGCCGCCACTACATCGTCGGACGCTACCGGCTGGATCAGCGCGGGCGAAACGCGAAACTCCTCACCGACGGCGAACGACTGGACAATGCCGTCGACAAACTCGAAGAACTGCGTAGCCCGCAGGATGGTGTAAGGAATGCCGGACGCCTTGATAAGGTTTTCCTGCGCGACCTTGGCCCGGAAGTAACCGGAATCGGGCAGCCGCTCGCTGCCAACAATCGACAGCGCCACATGATGACGAACCCCGGCAGCCGCTTCGGCGGCCAGCAGGTTACGGCTCGACGTTTCAAAAAAATCGAGCACGGCCTGGTCCTCCCACGACGGCGCGTTTGCCACGTCGACGACCACATCAGTGCCATCCATCGCTGCGGCCAGGCCCTCGCGGGTGATGCTGTTGATGCCCGTACTGGGGGCAGCTGCGAGCACGTCATGGCCGCGCTCGCGGAGGTTGTTCACAAGTTTCGATCCAATGAGGCCGGTGCCTCCGATGACGACGATCTTCATGGGCTCTCTCCGCTTCAGCTTCTTGACGGCAACCATTGCTGTCGATGTGGAACCAGAGTGCCCGCGCGCGCAAGGGAAGTCCTTGCACCGGTCTTGGATTTGCCTTGGGTCAGCCTTGGTTTTTCGTCCAAGGAAACCCGCGTTTGAATGTCATCCCTGCTCGACGGTGCAGCCGGTTTCGCGCTGCCGTATTATCGACTTCTCGCACTACTCACCCGCTCGGACCCGGAGTCGAGGGCGCTCTCCCAGGGGATATTCAACTTGCCATTCGTGTTTGAAGACTATGTGCTCGATCAAGAGCGCCGGGAACTCACCTTGCGCGGGCACGTCGTGCCCATCGGGCCACAGGTCTTCGATTTGTTGCTGCAGCTCATCAGCCACCGCGATCGCGTCGTCAGCAAGGATGACCTGCTCAAGGCGGTGTGGAGCGGCCGGGTCGTGTCGGAATCGACGATTACCAGCCACATCAATGCGGTGCGCAAGGCCATCGGCGATACCGGCGAGGAACAGCGCCTGGTTCGCACGGTCGCTCGCAAGGGTTACCGCTTCATTGGCGAGGTCGAAGATGACGAAACCGCAGAGGCAAAACAGCCTGACGCACAGGGTATCGGCGCATATATGCCCGCCAACCAGGCTGAATCTGCCCCCTATCCCCTCACGCTTCCGGACAACCCCTCGATCACCGTCCTGCCCTTCCAGAACCTGAGCGGCGATCCGGAACAGGATTATTTCGCCGACGGCGTGGTTGAGGACATCATCGCCGCCCTGTCGCGTATCCGTTGGCTGTTCGTGATCGCGCGCAATTCGAGCTTCACGTACAAAGGCCGGGCGGTGGACGTCAAAGGCATCAGCCAGGAACTCGGCGTGCGCTACGTGCTGGAAGGCAGTGTGCGCAGGTCCGGTGACAAGGTACGCATTACCGGGCAACTGATTGATGCGACGACCGGCACGCACCTCTGGGCGGAGCGCTTCGAAGGCACGCTCCACGACATTTTCGAGTTGCAGGATCAGATCGCTGAAAGCGTCGTCGGCGCTATCGCGCCGCAACTCGAGCGGGCGGAAATCGAGCGGGCCAAGCGCAAGCCGACGGAAAGCCTGTGCGCCTACGACTATTACCTGCGCGGAATGGCGAAACTGCACAGCGGCACTCGGGAAGCCATCGAGGAGGCGCTGCCATTGTTCTACAAGGCCATCGAACTCGACACGGAGTTTGCGTCGGCTTACGGCATGGCGGCGTGGTGTCATTTCTGGCGCAAGTTGAATGGCTGGATGACGGATCCACCTCAAGAGATCGCCGAAGGCGCACGGCTTGCGCGCCTGGCCATGACGCTCGGGCGGGACGACGCGGTGGCGTTGACGCGAAGCGGGCATGCGCTGGCCCATCTCACCGGCGATGTCGATGGCGGCATTGCCCTGCTCGACAGGGCACGTCTGCTCAATCCCAACCTCGCTCCCGCCTGGTACCTGGGCGGTGTTTTGCGTGCATTGCGCGGTGAAACAGACGCTGCCATCGAGTTTTTGACCCATGCGGTTCGCCTGAGCCCGCTGGACCCGGAGATGTTCAGGATGCAGGTGGGCATGGCGCTCGCGCACTTCTTTGCCGGGCGCTACGACTGTGCGACGGACTGGGCGGAGAAGGCATTGCGTAACCTTCCCACCCTGTTGCCCCCGGTCGCGCTGCTGGCGGCCAGTCATGCGCTGAGGGGACAAACGGATAATGCGAAACAGGCAATGCAGCGCTTGCGAGAGCTGGACCCTGCATTGCGTGTTTCCAATTTGAAAGAATGGCTGCCTATTCAGCGGCCAGAGGATCTTGCTCGTTTTGCGCAGGGGCTGCGGATGGCCGGGTTGCCTGAGTGAGTGTGGTGCGGGTCACTTAAGTCGAGTGTTTGAGCGATTGGGCGTATATCCGTTACCGCAGAAACGGAGATGTACACCATTCCCAAGTCCAATTCCGCCGCAGGCTAAAAAACGCGGCTCAGTTATTGCGCAACAGCACGTACGCCTCACCACCATTACGGTCATGCTGAAGAATGAAGTTTGCGCCCTGGAGGCTAACCTTCGACGGCACACGATCCGCCACCGCTGTCTGCGAATAAGGCTGCACAGCGCTCAACAATTGTCGGGGCAGGCTGTTGTCGGACTGGCTCGGGGTCGTGACGACACACTCTTTCGCAGACAACTGCACCGCAAGGTTTTTGTCAGCCGTGAAGCCGATACGGGTAAAGCCCATATCCTGCAGATCGTCGATACCGTAACGCTTGGCTGCTTCGGCCGAACCGGCGAACGATGGCGCAGTCTTCAGGCAGATGTCGGTGAAGGCTTCAATGGCCTTGGACTTGACGGAAATCTGAGCATTTGGGGTTGATGCAGCGCAACCGGCGAGCAAGAGAAGGCTGGACAAGGCGAGCTTGCGAAACAACAAATTGGACATGGCGCGGGGATCCTTCCATTTGAATACGGCGCGCAACCATCGGGTCGCGTACCACTTGAGCAGGTGAGCCCGAATGGTAAAACAAGCCCTGCCTCCACCGCGAGAGGGTTAGCGCCGACTCGCGAGCCCAATACGGTCCATCGCAGCAACGAAAGCCACCCTACTCAATCAGGGCCGGCAACGAGTCAAGACGATCTGCATCGGACTCAATACGTTCAGAACCCAATAGCGCGGCATCAAAGGCAACACTGTCTCCACTCCCCGCGCACACCGCGTTGGGGTGTGAAAGGTACCGTCACCCCCTATTGGAAGCCTGACTCATGAAAACCTTAAGCATCGAGAACTACAAAACCAATACCGCCTCTGGAAAATCATCGCTCGGGAGCAAAACCACAGCGATTGGAACCTACGGTGCGTACTTTGCCCTCGCCGTGATCTACTTCTGGTTCGGCGGCATGAAATTCACTCACTACGAAGCACAAGGCCTGGTTCCGCTGGTGAGCAACAGCCCCTTCCTGGGCTGGGTCTACAACATTTTCAGCGTCGATACCTTCTCCAGTTTACTCGGCGTCCTGGAAGTCTCGATCGGCGCTCTTATTGCAGGTCGACTGCTGTCCCCCAAACTTTCATTGATCGGTGGCGCGTTGTCAGCCGGGCTGTTTTTCACGACGTTGAGCTTTATGTTGTCGACACCTGGAGTGATCGAACCCAGCCTTGGCTTCCCGGCCATTTCGGTTGCACCGGGCCAGTTTCTCCTGAAAGACATCGGTTTGCTTGCCGCGTCCATCTTCGTGGCCGGCCATTCTTTAACCGCGCTGGAAACCCGCTGATCCGATGAGCCTTCTCTTGGGATGGCCTGAAGCAATTCGATGTTTTCAGGCCATGCCCCATCAAGAAAGTCCGTCCCCCTCTCCCGCCAAATCTTTCAGCCAGTCCCGAGGGCTGTAGCCCGTCTTGCGCCGAAACGCGCGCGCAAGTGCCGAAGGGCTTTCATAACCGACTTCCGCTGCGATCAGCGTAATCGGCCGCCCTTCACGCAAACGCTTCTGCGCCAGGCTGATACGCCAGCTCAACAGATAGTCCGCCGGTGTCTGCCCTAACACTGACCGGAAGTGCACGGCATAGGCCGCACGCGACATGTTCGACTCACTCGCCAGTTCCGCCACCGACCAGGCACGGTCAGGTGCGTTGTGCATTTGCACCAGCGAGCGCGCCAGTCGCGAATCCGCGAGCCCGGCCATCATGCCGGTACTCAGTTGGTGATGATCGAGCAGATGTCGAAACAGCAGGATGATCAGTAATTCGAACAAACGATCCAGCGCCGCTTCCCTGCCACAATGTCCGGCTGCCGCCTCGACGAACATCCATCGCAGCGTATCGGCCAGCAGCGGCAACTCCTCCAGGGACAGCACCAGGCAATCGGGTAACGAGGCCGACAATGGGTTATCGACCCCGCCCTCAAACTCCATCGACGCACACAGGAGTTGAGCGCCATCGGGCTCACCGGCGAACAGTTGATGCCGGCTTGGGCGTGGCAGAAAAATCAGACTGGGTTGCGTCAGCAGCACGTCCTTGCGGTCGCCTCCGCGCAAAGTGACGGTACCGGCCTGCAGCAGGTGAATATGACCACGCGGGTCGGCGCCGTCATACGACGCCATACCGCACAGCCTGCCGTTGTAAAACAGGTGTGCGCGTACGCCAAACTGCGACAACAACGTAGACAAGCGATCCATGGGCATTCTCTTGGAGTGGTTTTGACTGGGTGTATATCCGTTGCTGCGGTAACGGCCGCTTAGTCTGGTGATGGCAATTTTTTGATGGTGTACATATCCATTCCTGCGGTAACGGCGGCTATTGGTTCCGCCCTTACGGCGGGTCACTTGGAGAAGCGCCAAGTAACCAAGCGCCCGCGCCCCTGACGTACGGTGGCTCGCCAGCCGACCTGGCTCTATGATCGTACGCATTCCCCCTGTAGGAGCGAGACCGGCTTGCTGGCGATGGACGTCAACGATAACGCGGGTTGTCTGAATGAACGCGTCGCCCAGACGCTTTTCGCCAGCAAGCCGGCTCCTACAGGGAATCCCATACGCTTTTGATTCCCACCACTCATCAGGCCGAGCGTTAGCTCGCCTTCAGCTTTTGATCTGAACGCCCCCTTCGAGAGGCCGAGCGCAGGTTCTGCGCAGTGGGCAACCCGGCATGGATGCCGGGTTAGCCGCCCCCGGCCATGGATGGCCGATGGCGGCGGGCCCACGGAGCAGGACCGGAGCGAGGGCATGCCGAGCCATAGCGAGGCACCGAACGAAAGGGGCAAGAGCCCTTGGTTACTTGGGGCTTTTCCAAGTGACTCGCCGTAAGGGCGAAACCAATAGCGGCCATCACCGCAGCAACGGATATGCCCCCACCCAATCCCAAAAACCTTCCCAACCCCAACCCTAGGTGTGATGAATCTCCCGATCCTTGGTTTCCGGCAAGAAGAACGTCCCAAGAATAGCCGTCATCACCGCAATCACGATCGGATACCAAAGCCCATAGTAGATATCCCCCGTGGCCGCGACCATGGCGAAGGCAACCGTCGGCAGGAAGCCGCCGAACCAGCCGTTGCCAATGTGGTACGGCAGCGACATCGAGGTGTAGCGGATGCGCGCCGGGAACAGTTCCACCAGCCAGGCAGCGATCGGGCCGTAGACCATGGTCACGTAGATCACCAGGATGGTCAGCAGTAACAACACCATCGGGTAATTGGTCTTGGCCGGGTCAGCCTTCTCGGGGTAGCCGGCGTCCTTGAGGGCGGTGCCGAGGGTGGCGGCGAAGGCGTCGTTGCGAGCCTTGAAGTCGGCGGCCGGCATGCCGGTGCCCTCGAAGCTCGGGATCACCTTATCGCCGATGCGCACTTGCGCGACGGTACCCGGTTCGGCCTTCTCGTTCTTGTAGGGGATCGCTCGTTTCGCCAGCACCGTCTTGGCGAGGTCGCAGGAACTGGTGAATCTGGCTTTACCCACCGGGTCGAACTGGAACGAGCACTGGTCTGGATCAGCAACCACCGTGACCGGATTTTTCTCCTGGGCGATGAACACGTCGGGGTTACCGTACTGGGTCAACGCATGGAAGATCGGGAAGTAAGTCACCGCCGCCAGGATACAGCCGGCCATGATGATGCCCTTGCGACCGATTCGGTCGGACAGGCTACCGAAAATCACGAAAAACGGCGTGCCGATCAACAGGGAACCGGCAATCAGCAAGTTGGCAGTCTGCGCGTCGATTTTCAGAGTCTGCAGCAGGAAGAACAGCGCGTAGAACTGCCCGGTGTACCAGACAACCGCCTGGCCAGCGGTGCCGCCGAGCAGCGCCATGATCACGATTTTCAGGTTGCCCCAGCGAACGAAGGATTCGGTCAGCGGCGCCTTGGAAGCCTTGCCCTCGGCCTTCATTTTCAGGAACACCGGCGACTCACTGAGTTGCAGACGGATGTACACCGAGATGATCAGCAACAGGATCGACAGCAGGAAGGGAATCCGCCAGCCCCAGGCCTCGAAAGCTTCAGTGCCGAGGATCGTGCGGCAAGCGAGGATCACCAGCAACGACAGAAACAGACCGAGGGTCGCCGTGGTTTGAATCCACGAGGTGAAATAACCACGCCTGCCCTTCGGTGCATGCTCGGCCACGTAGGTCGCCGCCCCGCCGTACTCACCACCCAGCGCCAGGCCTTGAAGCAGGCGCAGCGTGATCAGGATGATCGGCGCCGCCACACCAATGGTCGCGTAGCCGGGTAGAAAACCGACGATGGCGGTGGAGATACCCATAATGACAATGGTGATCAGGAAGGTGTGCTTGCGCCCGATCATGTCGCCCAGTCGGCCGAACACAATCGCGCCGAAGGGCCGCACGGCAAACCCCGCAGCGAACGCGAGCAGCGCGAAAATGAAGGACGTGGTCTCGTTGACGCCGGCGAAAAAGTGCTTGGCGATGATCGCGGCGAGGGAGCCGTAAAGGTAGAAGTCGTACCATTCGAACACGGTGCCCAGGGACGAGGCAAAGATGACCTTGCGCTCCTCCTTGGTGATCCCGTGGCTGGGCAAGTTGCCCGTGGTGGTGTTGTCGATTGCGGCCATGAGTCTTCTCCGTCTTGCTCTTGTTGTAGGCCGGAGCACCTCACTACGATCGTCGCACTCTGGCCCTGGGCTGAAGTCATCGGACTACGGATTTCATGAAGCCTGGCAACAGGCTGACCGCCTCACATCACTGCAAGGTTCCCTGAAGCATAATCACCTTCGCGCAGATATCCACTCGCCATCCGGCGTAAACCCGAACATACGCGCAGATCCCGCCATGAATCAGCGTAAAACCGGCTACGCCCCCGTCAACGGCCTGCAGATCTGTTTCGAGATTCAGGGTTTCCGCAGGGCTCACCCCTGACAGCAGCCTGCCCTCTGGCTCATGTGAAGTTTGAGGACCATTGCCCACGTCGATAGTCACCATCAATTCAATGAAGTTCTCTTAAAAAATCCGCGGCGTAACATCAGCTCCATACCAAACAACTACACCCCGGAGCACACCATCATGAAACGCCAACTCTTCCTCAGCATCGCTTTCTCGGTTTTTGCAGTTAACGCTTTTGCCGCTTCTTCTGCTCACCCGGTTGTCGCTGAGGGCGGCTCGGATCGTCTGATTGAAAGCCGTGTGGCTGAGGGTGGTTCGGATCGCC
>NZ_BDAG01000081.1 GCF_002091715.1 Pseudomonas migulae NBRC 103157
AGACTGGCAGATTGGGTGAGGATTGATACGACCGATCTCACTGAGGAAGCTGTACTAGATAAAGCGGTAAGTGCGGTACAAAGCCTACTCAGCAAAGTATAGAAATCGATGACGACCACAGCGTGCACGTCGGTGGCGAGCCGGGTGATGACAAAAGGTCCTGATCACCGCTGACCAACAGACAACACCGCCCCCTGTAGGAGCAAGCTTGCTCGCGATAGCAATCTGTCATTCAACATTAATGTGTCTGACACACCGCTTTCGCGAGCAAGCTTGCTCCTACAGGGATCGCGTGGACCTAGAGTCCACCCTCAGTCTGATCCAACCTCTCACGCAGAAACTCAATTAACGCCTGCACCGGTCGCGAACTCTGGCGATGCTGCGGGTACACCGCCGACAACGTCAGCGGCTGCGGGCGAAACTCGTCCAGCACCGGCACCAGCCGGCCTTCCTTCAACGCCGCTCCGACAATGAACGTCGGCAGGTAAGTAACCCCCATCCCGGCAATGGCCGCATCCTTCAGCAACTCCCCGTTGTTGACGCGCATCCGCCCGGTGACATTGACCGCCACCGGTTTGCCCTGCCCTTCAAAACGCCATTGCACCTGACGCCCGTGGCCATACGGCAGGCAGTCATGTGTGTACAAATCTTCCGGTTTGAGCGGCGTACCACGCTCGGCCAGGTAAGCCGGGCTGGCGCAATACACCCGCTGGATGGAGGCGATACGTCGGGCGATCAGCGTCGAATCTTCGAGGGTGCCGATGCGCAACGCCAGGTCGTAGCCCTCGCCGAGCAAATCCACCGGGCGATCGCTCAAGTCCACTTCCACCGTGACATCGCGATAGCGCTGCAAGAACAACGGCAGCAGGCAGCCCAGATGCGCCAGCGCAAACGACAACGGCGCACTCACGCGAATGGTGCCGCGTGGTTCGGTAGTCTGGCCGGCGATGCCCTGCTCCACTTGCTCGACTTCGCCGAGCAGGCGCAACGCGGACTCGTAGTAACTCTGGCCCAGCGGCGTGACGTCCAGCCGTCGCGTCGAACGGTTGAGCAGCCTGACGCCGAGGCGCTCTTCAAGTTGCATCAGGCGCCGGCTGACGAACTGCTTGGACAGTCCCAATTGATCGGCCGCAGCGGTGAAGCTGCCGGAATCCATGACCTGGCAAAAAATACGCATATCTTCGAACGGGTTCATTGTCACACCCTGGTTGACAGTTAAACGCTTTATAGCCGCTTTTTCCCCTTCTGACACCCTATTAATCTGTGTCCACGGTGTTGCTGAGGCCTGAACCCCAGCGCAGCAGCAACCTGACCCTTAGGTGACCAACCTCTAATTAATTAAAAAGGATTTCCTCATGAACCTCGTCAAAAAAACCCTGACCGCTTCCCTCCTCGCCCTTTCCGTCGGCAACGCTTTTGCCGCTGGCAGCCCAGGCGTCGAACACAACACCCAAGCCTTCCTCGAAGCCCTCGCCGCCGGTGGAGGCAAACCGCTCGAGCAACTGAGTCCGAAAGACGCCCGTGCGGTACTCACCGGTGCGCAAAACTCGGTGAAGGTTGACTTGTCGGGTGTGGATGTCAGCGACCGTGCAATCAAGGTCGATGGGCAAACCATCAACCTGAAGATCGTGCGTCCGTCCAAGGTCAAAGGTGAATTGCCGGTGTTCATGTTCTTCCACGGTGGCGGCTGGGTGCTGGGCGACTACCCGACTCACCAGCGTCTGATCCACGACCTCGTGGTCGGCTCCGGCGCCGTCGCGGTGTATGTCGATTACACGCCGTCGCCGGAAGCGCACTACCCGACCGCGATCAACCAGGCCTACGCGGCGACCCGCTGGGTGGCTGAACATGGCAAGGACATCGGCGTCGATGGCAAGCGCCTCGCCGTGGCCGGCAACAGTGTCGGCGGCAACATGGCGGCGGTCGTGGCGTTGATGGCCAAGGAACAGAAAACCCCGGCGCTGCGCTTCCAGCTGTTGATGTGGCCAGTGACCAATGCGCAGTTCGACACCGGGTCGTACCAGCAATTTGCCGAAGGCCACTTCCTGACCAAAGGGATGATGAACTGGTTCTGGGACAACTACACCACCGACCAGGCCGAGCGTGCGCAGATCCATGCCTCGCCGTTGCAGGCCAGCGCCGAACAGCTCAAAGGGTTGCCGGCAGCATTGGTGCAGACCGCCGAATTCGACGTGTTGCGTGACGAGGGCGAAGCCTATGCCCGCCACCTCGATACGGCTGGCGTTCCAGTGACGGCAGTGCGTTACAACGGCATGATCCACGACTTCGGTTTGCTGAACCCGCTGAGCCAGATTCCGGAAGTGAAGGCGGCGGTGCGTCAGGCAGCGCTGGAACTCAAGACGCATCTGAACTGAGTCCAACCTCGCCACACAGCAATGTGTGGCGAAGCTGCTTTTTGTAGGAGCCGGCTTGCTGGCGATGGCGTCCTCAAGTGCGCTATCGCCAGCAAGCCGGCTCCTACAGGGGATCGGGTTTACAGAGTCAACTTGCAGGAGCACGGCTTGCCGGCGATGGCGTCCTCAAGTGCGCTATCGCCAGCAAGCCGGCTCCTACAGGGGATCGGGTTCACAGAGTCAACTTGCAGGAGCACGGCTTGCTGGCGATGGCGTCCTCAAGTGCGCTATCGCCAGCAAGCCGGCTCCTACAGGGGATCGGGTTCACAGAGTCAACTTGCAGGAGCACGGCTTGCTGGCGATGGCGTCCTCAAGTGCGTCTTCGCCGGTAAGCCGTGCTCCTACGACATTCCTCACGTGACAACAAAAACCAGTCTTCAGGAGTTCTCCCATGTCCCTCATCTACAGCCATCTACTGTCCTGGAGTGCCCTGCTGCTGGTGATCGACACCGTGCTGTGGCACCTCGCGCCGTTCAAGCATCGCGTCACACGGGTCGGTGTGCGCCTGGCGCTGTTCGTGATGTTCAGCGCGCTGATCATCAACGCCGGCGTCAGTCCGTTGCAGGCTCCGCTGTTTGCAGATGACCGCGTGGCGCAACTGGGCGCAACGGCGCTGGGGATTCTCTGGTGGTTGTACGCCGCCCGGGTGCTCACCGAAGTCATCGGCCTGGTGCTGATGCGCCGCATCGGTCATAGCGGTCGCTTGCTGCAGGACGTCATCGGCGCGTTGGTGTTTCTGATCGCCATCGTTGCGGCGGCCGGTTATGTGCTGGAGTTGCCGGTGAAAGGTTTGCTGGCAACGTCAGGGGTGGTCGCGATTGTCGTCGGCCTGGCATTGCAGAGCACCTTGAGCGACGTGTTTTCCGGGATCGTGCTCAACACCACCAAACCGTACCAGGTGGATGACTGGATCATGATCGACGGCGTCGAGGGCAAAGTGCTCGACATCGACTGGCGCGCGACGCACATGCTGACCAGCGCCGGCAGTACCGCGGTGGTGCCGAATTCGGTGGCGGCCAAGGCGAAAATCGTCAACCTGAGCAGGCCGAACAACATGCACGGCGTGTCGATCAGCATTCAGGTGCCCAACCACATCCGCCCGCGTCGGGTACTGGATGCACTGGATCGTACGCTTCAGGGCAGCAGCCAGTTGTTGCTCAACCCGGCACCGAAAGCGGTGCTGAAAGAGGCCGGCGAAACCATGTCCGAATACGTGGCCAGCGGGTTCATCGCCGAGCTGGGCAAGAAAAGCGAAGTGCGTAATCAACTGTTCGACCTGGCCCATCGACACCTCGAAGCGGCAGGCATTTCCCGTCAGCTCGACGGCGTGATCGAACCGACAACCCGCGCGCGTGCGTTGCTGGATGAGGTGAAAGTTTTCCGTTCCTTGAGTGAAGATGAACGCGATCAGATGGCGCAGTCGATGGTTGCGCAGCAGTACGCGGCCGGTCAGGTGGTGCTCGAGTTGGGTGAAGTGCCGGACAGCCTGATGGTCATCGCCACGGGCGTGGTCAGCGCCACCGTTCCCGACGGCACAGGGCAAACCGAAGCCGGTCGAATGGGGCCCAGTGAAGTGATGGGCGAACAGAGCATCCTTACCGATACACCGTCGCAGGCGACGTTCACCGCGCTGACCTCGTGCATCATTTACCGGATCGACAAATCCCTGACCCGTAGCTGCATGGAACAACGGGTTGAAGTGGGTCGGGCATTGAACAAGCTGCAGGCCGTAAGGCAGCAGAACAGCCGGTTGGCGCTGTTGGCCAAGCCGATGCCGATCAAGAAAGGAGGTTTTCTGAGCTGGCTGCAGAAACGTCAGGCATAAAACAAATCTCAATGTGGGAGCGGGCTTGCTCGCGATAGCGGAGTATCAGTCGATGAAAGTGTCGACTGACACACCGCTATCGCGAGCAAGCCCGCTCCTACAGGATGAAACCTTACTTCGAGGTGAGCACCGAATAGCTGTTCATCAGGTTGCGGTAGTTAGGAATGCGCGGCGACAGCAGGTTCGCCAGGCCTTCCATGTCGTTGCGCCAGTCACCCTGCAGCTCGCAGGCCACCGAGAACCAGTTCACCAGTTGAGCACCGGCCGCCGCCATGCGCGCCCAGGCTGCCTGTTGTACGGTTTCGTTGAAAGTGCCCGAAGCGTCGGTCACCACGAACACTTCAAACCCTTCAGCCAGTGCCGACAGCGTCGGGAACGTCACGCAAACATCAGTCACCACACCGGCGATGATCAGTTGTTTGCGGCCGGTGGCTTTGACGGCCTTGACGAAATCTTCGTTGTCCCAGGCGTTGATCTGGCCTGGACGCGGGATGTACGGCGCGTCCGGGAACTGCTCTTTCAATTCCGGCACCATCGGACCGTTCGGGCCGTTTTCGAAACTGGTGGTGAGGATGGTCGGCAGTTTGAAGAACTTGGCCACGTCACCCAGGGCCAGTACGTTGTTCTTGAATTCGTTCGGCGAGAAGTCCTGAACCAGCGAGATCAGACCGGTCTGGTGGTCGACCAACAGGACAACCGCATCGTCTTTATTCAGGCGTTTGTACGGAACGTTGCTCATGTGAAGCTCCTCGATGGATGGGTGTTACATACGGCGCCGACGCTGTGCATCGGCGCTTTCTTGTGATCGTCAGAACGCGAAGCACGAGCAGCCAAAGGCGCCCCAGAAACCCGCGAAATCGCTGACCGGCGCATTCGACAAACGCGCCTTTTCATGGCTGTGGGCATGCACGCCGCACGGCCCGCTGCAATGATGAACCTGCGCCTGCATCGGCGAAGTCGGGCGCCAGTGACCCGGCACCTTCACCACCGGCGACCAGTCCGGCAGCACCGGCACGCTGGCCGGTCCGAGTTTTTCGAAATCACCGGCGGCGTACACCACCTTGCCGCCGACCACGGTCAACACCGATTCGATCCACTTGATCGCTTCTTCGTCGACGCTGAAAAAATCCGCGCTCAGGGCCGCGACGTCAGCCAGTTGGCCAACCTTGATCATGCCTTTCTTGCCCTGCTCGGAAGAGAACCAGGCGCTGCCGTGGGTGAACAGTTCCAGCGCGGTCTGGCGGGACAGTCCCTCGGCGTGCAGCTCCAGGCCACCGACGGTACGGCCACTGACCATCCAGTACAGCGAGGTCCAGGGGTTGTAACTGGACACTCGCGTCGCATCGGTGCCGGCACCGACCGGTACACCTTCAGCCAACATGCGCTTGATCGGCGGCGTGGCTTCGGCTGCCTTGGCGCCGTAACGCTCGACGAAATATTCGCCCTGAAACGCCATGCGATCCTGAATCGCAATGCCGCCGCCCAACGCCCTCACCCGTTCGATGTTCTGCGGAGTGATGGTTTCGGCGTGGTCAAAAAACCACGGCAACCCGTTGAACGGAATGTCGCGGTTGACCTTCTCGAATACGTCGAGCATGCGGCTGATGGATTCGTTGTACGTGGCGTGCAAACGGAACGGCCAGCGCTGCTCGACCAAGTGGCGGACCACCGGTTCCAACTCGTCTTCCATGGTTTGCGGCAAGTCTGGGCGTGGCTCGAGGAAGTCCTCGAAATCCGCCGCCGAGAACACCAGCATTTCACCGGCGCCGTTGTGCCGCAGGTAATCGTCGCCCTGATGCAGGGTGACGCTGCTGGTCCAGTTCTTGAAGTCGGCCAGCTCTTCCTTGGGCTTCTGGGTGAACAGGTTGTAGGCGATACGAATGGTCAGTTGCTGGTCTTTGGCCAACTGCTCGATCACCTGGTAATCGTCCGGATAATTCTGGAAACCGCCGCCAGCGTCGATGGCGCTGGTCAGGCCAAGACGGTTGAGTTCGCGCATGAATTGCCGGGTCGAGTTGACCTGATACTCCAGCGGCAACTTCGGCCCTTTGGCCAGGGTCGAGTACAAAATCATCGCGTTGGGACGAGCGACCAGCATGCCGGTCGGCTCACCGTTGGCATCACGCACAATCTCGCCACCCGGCGGATTCGGCGTGTTGCGGGTATAGCCGGCCACGCGCAACGCGGCACGGTTGAGCAAGGCGCGGTCATACAGATGCAGGACAAACACCGGCGTATCCGGTGCGGCCTGGTTGAGTTCTTCCAGGGTCGGCATACGTTTTTCGGCGAACTGGAACTCGTTCCAGCCACCGACCACGCGCACCCATTGCGGCGTTGGTGTGCGGTCGGCCTGATCCTTGAGCATGCGCAAGGCATCGGCCAGCGATGGCACGCCTTCCCAGCGCAGTTCGAGGTTGTAGTTCAAACCGCCACGGATCAAGTGCAAGTGAGAGTCGTTGAGACCGGGAATGACGCAACGACCTTTGAGGTCGATGACCTGGGTGCCGGAACCGCGCAGGGCCATGGCTTCGGCGTCAGTGCCAACCGCGACGAAACGACCGTCGCTGATGGCCACGGCGCTGGCGAGCGGGTTTTCACGGTCAACGGTATGAAATTGGCCATTGAACAGAATCAGATCGGCGTTCATCGCGTTTCCTTGGGCTGAGTGGAAGAGGACAGCCAAGGCGCGAACAACCGCGTCGCCATCGGCATGAACAGATACACCACCGAGACGACGATGGTCAGCGTGATCAGAAATGTGGCGACCACGTAATTCGAGAGAAAGGCATTGAGCTGCAACAGCGGGCCCCAGATCAGCGGCACCAGCAAGGTGTGCGGCAGAATCACCAACAACGTCACCACGGCCTGCTTCCAGCGCGGCGGCGGTGAACCGGCTTCAGCCTGGGGGGCGAACCAGAATTCGTTGACCGGATTGACCTCGGTCTGGTCACCGTCCGCCAGCATCGGCGTGGCTTCGTTGACCAGTTCCAGCCGTTGCGGCGAATCGAGCCAGTGCTGCATCGATTCGGTGGAGCAAAAGCGCAGCACGCAGGTGTACAGGTCGAGGCCGGCGCTTTTGCCGCGAATCACGTCGACACCCAGGTGCCCTTCCTGCTGCCCGGCGATGCTGACAATGTTGCGCAACCAGGCTTCATAGGGCACTTCAAAACCGGCCTTGACCCGATGCTTGATGACCAGGGTCACGACTTCCTCGAAACGATTGGATTCAGGCATAACGCAAAGCTCCGGCGAATCGGACATTGAGCGCCAGCCGTCCCGGCCCGGCGATAAGAATGCTGGTGAACAGAATCAATAGCAGCCAGCCGAACTGCCCTTCATCGAGGCTCCATTGCGGGTGCACAACGAGCAACGCGACCGACAGCAAACACAGAATCGGCAGGCATGCCAGACGCACCAACACCCCGAAAATGATCAACAGCGGACACAACACCTCGGAAAAAATCGCCAGCACCAGCGTGACGTTTGTGCCCAGGTGAAAAGGGTCTTCGATGACTTGCAGTTGAGCGCTGTAGTTAAGCAGCTTCGGCAGACCGTGCACCCACAGCAGAAACAAACCACCGCTGACCCTCAAAAAAAACAGCCCGACGTCCTGAGCCCGCTCATTCAACCGCGAAGCGTTCATGGGATACCTGCACAAATAAAAAACCACCGGCATCAATACGCCGGGACCTCGTTTGATAGTGCCGGTGTGGGAACGAGGAAAATTGAATGTACGTGCTCTTTTTGATTACCGTCGCTAATCCACCACCCACTGAAGATCCCCTGCGGGAGACGGCTTCCACAGGGTTCGGGGCTTCAGCGGAAAACGGGGTGGGTGTCAGGCCGCCATCGCAGGCAAGCCGGCGCCTGCGA
>NZ_BDAG01000082.1 GCF_002091715.1 Pseudomonas migulae NBRC 103157
GGGGACGTCCGCGAGAACAGGTCGGCTGTCAGGCCGTCTTCGCGAGCAAGTCGGATCGCCGCTCCCACAAGTGAACACCTGCGGGAGCGAAGCCAAATCAAGCCAGGCTTTTGCTGACCACTTCAAACACATCGCTGGACAGCTGACCCGAAGCGCGAATCCGCTCCAGCTCACCTTTCATCAATGCCTGACGAGAATCGTCATACTTGCGCCAGCGCGTCAGCGGCGCCAATTGGCGCGAAGCGATCTGCGGGTTGAAGGCGTTCAGCTCGATCACCAGATCCGCAAGGAAGCGATACCCGGACCCATCCGCCGCATGGAAGTTGATCAGGTTCTGCCCCGCAAACGCGCCGACCAGTGCCCGCACCTTGTTCGGGTTCTTGAGGTTGAACGCCGGATGCTGCATCAACGCCTTGACCCGCTCCAGACCACCCGGCAACGTGCTGCCCGCCTGAACGCTGAACCACTGATCCATGACCAGCGGGTTGTCCTTGAAGTGTTCGGCAAAACTCGCCAGCGCCCGCGCCTTGTCTTCTTCGAACGACGAGTTGACCAGCACGGCCAACGCCGTCAGGCGCTCGGTCATGTTGTCGCTGGTCTCGAACTGCTCAAGCGTCGCCGCCAGGACTTCAGGTTTGCCGCTCAACATCAGGTAAGACAGCGCAATGTTCTGCAATGCACGACGGGCAAAGTGCTCGGCTTCGGCCACGTACGGGGTTTGTTTCGACAGATTGCGGTTGGCCTGGTAACGCAGCCACAACGCCTCGAACAAGCCGTCCGCCAGTTGCTTGCGGGCAAACTCGCGCGCGATGTGGATGGCATCGACGTCAGCCACTTCGCTGATCTCGGTCAGATACGCCTCACCCGGCAGCGACAGCATTTCGGCAACCATCGCCTGATCCAGCGTCTCGTCCGACAGCACGGTGCGCAACGCAGAAACCAGACGCTGATCCATGACCAGCTTCTCGCCCCTCTGCTGCTGAGCGATCAGCTCCTGCAACACTTGCACCGACAGTTGCTGACCGGCATCCCAGCGATTGAAGCCGTCGCTATCGTGCTGCATCAGGAACATCAGCTGATCACGGTTGTACGGGAAGCTCAGTTTCACCGGTGCCGAGAAGCCGCGCAGCAACGAAGGCAAAGGCTGTTCAGCAATGTCGACAAAGGTGAAGGTCTGCTCGGCTTCAGTCACCGAAATGACCCGAGAAGTACCCTGGGCGCTGGCTTCGCCGGAAAGACGCAACGCAATGGCAGCGCCTTTGGAGTCCAGCAGGCCCAACTCGACAGGAATCACGAACGGCAGTTTTTCAACCTTGTCCGGGGTGGCCGGGCAGCTCTGCCGGAAGGTCAGGCTGTAGGTTTTCGCGGCGGCGTCGTAGGACTCGCTCACTGCCAGGCGCGGTGTACCGGCCTGGCTGTACCAGCGCTTGAACTGGGTCAGGTCGACACCGTTGGCATCTTCCATCGCCTTGATGAAGTCGTCGCAGGTCACGGCCTGGCCGTCATGGCGCTCGAAGTACAGGTCGCTGCCTTTGCGGAAGCCTTCGGCACCGAGCAAGGTATGGATCATGCCGACCACTTCCGAGCCCTTTTCGTACACGGTCAGGGTGTAGAAGTTGGAGATCTCGATGAAGCTGTCCGGG
Source organism: Pseudomonas migulae NBRC 103157 (assembly GCF_002091715.1). Lineage (GTDB taxonomy): Bacteria > Pseudomonadota > Gammaproteobacteria > Pseudomonadales > Pseudomonadaceae > Aquipseudomonas > Aquipseudomonas migulae_A. The sequence continues at coordinate 1,644 of NZ_BDAG01000082.1, forward strand.
CGCACGGCATGCGCCATCGGGCCAGCGTCTTCGGCGAACTGGTGGGTGCGCAGGTAAGCCACGTCTTGAATGCGTTTCACGGTTGCCGAGTTCATGTCGGCAGAGAAACCGGAGTCACGGAACACGGTGAAGCCTTCCTTCAGCGACAACTGGAACCAGTCGCGGCAGGTCACGCGGTTGCCCGACCAGTTGTGGAAGTACTCGTGGGCCACGATCGCTTCCACGCGCTGGTGCGCGGCGTCGGTCGCGGTTTCGGCACGAGCCAGCACGGCGCTGGAGTTGAAGATGTTGAGGCCCTTGTTCTCCATCGCGCCCATATTGAAGTCGTTGACCGCGACGATCATGAAGATGTCCAGGTCGTACTCGCGACCATAGACTTCTTCGTCCCAACGCATGGACTTCTTCAAGCTGTTCATGGCGTGCTGGCACTTGTCGATGTTTTCCGGCTCGACATAAATGCGCAGCGCCACGGAGCGCTCGGTCATGGTGGTGAAGGTGTCTTCGACGCACCACAAGTCGCCGGCCACCAGCGCAAACAGGTACGCCGGTTTCATGAACGGATCTTCCCACGTCGCCCAATGACGGCCGTCTTCGCCCGGACCGCTGGCAATCGGGTTGCCGTTGGACAGCAGCACCGGATAGCTGTGCTGCTCGGCCACCACCGTGGTGGTGAACTTGCTCATCACGTCCGGGCGGTCGAGGTAATAGGTGATCTTGCGGAAGCCTTCGGCCTCGCACTGGGTGCAGAACATCGTGCCGGACTTGTACAGGCCTTCCAGCGCGGTGTTGGTTTCCGGGTGGATCCTGACGCTGGTGTCGACGGTGAACGTGGTGCTGGTCGGCTGCAGGGTCAGGTGATTTTCGGTCAGCTGATAATCAGCCTCGCTCAATTCGCGGTCGGCCAAGGTCACCGACAGCAATTCGAGCTGCTGACCATCGAGCACCAGCGGCGGCAGGCCCGGGCCTCGTTCAGGGTTGCGGCGCATCACCAGTTGCGCATGGACCAGGCTGTGGTCCTCGAACAACTCGAAGGTCAGGTGCGTCTCGTCGATCAGGTACTCGGGCGCCTGATAGTCTTTCAAATAGATCATCTTCGGTTGTTCGGTGCGCATGCTGGAGTCCTTACTGATGCACGGCGAGCTGATAAGCCGTGTATTTACGAATATTGATCACGCCGGTGTCGAAAATCAGGTACTGGCCCTTGATCCCCAGCAGCGTGCCTTCGGCAATCGGGTTCTTGTCCAGGTTGAAGCTGACGATTTTGGCCGGGTATTGCTCGACCGGGTAGCGGATTTCGAGCGGTTCCACATCGGCAATAGTCTGGATTGCCTGTAGGCCGAATCGTTCCTGCAAACCTTGCAAACCTTCGGCGCAGCTATCAAACAGCTGATCGCGAACCTCGGCCAGGTCCACCGAAACCGCTTCGCCCTTGAGTAAAGCACGCCAGTTGGTCTTGTCCGCCACCTGACTGCGGAACAGGTCTTCGACGAAGCCCGATTGCTGGCGGGTCGACACGCGCATGATCGGCAACGCCTGACGGGCGCCCTGATCGATCCAGCGAGTCGGCAGCTGGGTGGCGCGGGTAATCCCGACTTTGACCCCGGACGAGTTCGACAGATACACAATGTGATCGGTCATGCAGAACGTCCGTCCCCACTCCGGTTCACGGCAGGTGCCGGCGTCATAGTGGCAACGCTCCGGGCTCATGATGCAGATATCGCACTGCGCCAGTTTGGTCATGCACGGGTAGCAGTAACCCTGGCTGAAGCTGGTTTTGGTCTTGCGTCCGCAATGGGAGCAGAAGATTGCCCCCAGGTATTCCAGGCGAACCGTGCTGCCGATCAATGGATTGACCGGCACCTCGACCTCGCCCAGACGAAACGCGTACTGCACGTCGGCCCCGTCCAGGCGAGCCGACATTTTACTGATTGCACCGCGGCCAATCTCGATCAATGGATGGCATCCGACTTGAACAGGATATTCGGTACGGTGATCGACTTGGAGCTGCACTCCTGCGGGCCCATGTAGCCAGTGCGCTCTTCTTCCGGCAGGTTCTGGATTTCCCAGGCGATCATCGCTTGCAGCGACAGTTCGCGTTGCTCGGCGGTGAGTTTGCCACCGTCCGACCATTTGCCGATTTCCACCGCCAGTTTCAGGCTCTGGTAGATATCCGGGGTGATGTTTTTGATCATTTCGTTAAAAGAGGACATCAAGGTCTCCGTGCTCTTTGATTCACATACGATTCTGGATGGCCAGTTTACGGCGGTTGTACAAACCGCCCAACAAACCGGTCAAGCATCCGACGAGCAACCCGCCGACGTGGGCGGCGTTGGCAATTTCACCGAAGCCGATCAAAGAGACCAGCCCGGACAGGCACAGCAGCAGCCATATCAGCATCATCACCAGTACGCCACGCGGCAGGCGATAAGCCCGGTTCGGCGACAGAAGCTGGAAGATCCAGCAATGCCCGAGCAGGCCGTACAGCACGCCGGACAACCCGCCAAACAGGGTCGGACCGCTGAAAATGAACTGGGCATAGTTGGACACCAGGGCGAACAGCAGGGTCAGGCCGATCAGGTTGATGCCGCCCTGGCGCGACTCGATGCGTCGCCCCAGCTCCCAGTACCACATGCCGTTCATGGCCAGGTGCAGGAAACCGAAGTGGATCAGCATCGGCGTCACCAGACGCCACCACTGCCCCGCCGCCAGGCTGTCGGCCAGTGGCGTGAAATGGATGTACTCGCCGATCACCCGGAAATCGAGGAAGGTGAACCAGCGCATCGTGTCGAGGTTTTCGCCCAGCAGCGTCACCGCGCCGACGATCAGGCTCAGCAACAGCACCAGTGCCGTCGCTTTGGCGTGGCGCAATTGCTCGGCAAAACCGGGACGCTTACTGGTTTTCGCCACCCCGATGTCCAGTTGCTGATCGGGATCGCCCGCCGGGAAACGCTCGTAAAGTACGCGCACGTCTTCACTGATACTGGCGGGCACCCAAAGCACCTGCTCGCCGTGTTCTTCGCTGACCCGATGCGGCACCTGCATGCGTTCCAGCAGTTTGACGAACCCGCTCAGATCAACTGCCAGTGGCAGGCGCAATACGGCAACGGCACTCATCGCAGAGCCTCGGGCCGTTCGACATCGACCCAGACAAATTTGTGCGGATCGAGTCGGGTTTCCTGGTCCAGGCGATAGGCAACCAGTTTGCCGTAGAGCACCGCGCTGTAATCCAGGCAGGCCAGGTTCGGGCGGATGGGCGCCGGTTTACCGCTGCGCCAGTAGTGGCCGACGAACAACAGGGGCTCGTCAATGCCATAGCGCAGCAAGGTGTCTTTTTCGGTGGAGGACAACGGCGTCCGGGCCACGGGTTCCGGCAAGGCGTCCGGCTGGAACACGATGTCGCCGTAGGTCTGCGGGTCGTCTTCCCAGAACTTGGTGCGGAAGAACGAGCGCGTCAGGCCATCGCCGCTGGTCATGGTCAAACCGTGGGGCAACCGCATGTCGGTGCCACGCAGCAAGCGATCGAACACGGTGCAGGCAAAACTGCCCGGAACGGCCGAAGCCTGGAGGAAATGTTCATCGACGCAGCCATCGGGAAACAGCGCGCGCAACGGCTCGATCAGGCCCGAATCCCAGCAGGCGTGCACCACGCGGAAACGTCCTGCATCCAGAAACAGGGGCAATTCGTAGAACCATTGCTGGAAGTCATGCCAGTCGCCGGGGTGATCTTCAAACTGGGTCAGGGTTTCGCCCAGCAGGCGCGCATGACGCGGGGTGTGCTCACGGACGAACTGCTTGCCGCTGCCCGGAGGCGCCGGTGTACTCCAGCCCAGAGCGTTGAATTCGTGGTTGCCCATGATGCACAGCGCCTGGCCAGCCTCGACCATGTCGTGGACGATGTGCAGCGCCTCGCGAATACGCGGGCCACGGTCGATGATGTCACCGACGAACACCGCCATGCGCGACGCATGCCGCCAGACACCACCTTGTTTGTGATAACCGAGCCGGTCGAGCAAGTGCTCAAGGGTCAGAGCGCATCCGTGCACGTCACCGATCAGGTCGTAACTTCGCGCGGGATCAAGCATCAGTCGCCTCCACCCCCCAACTTGCTGCCCCAGCCGAGCTTGGTTCGGCAGACCTCGTAGTAGTTGTGGTCGAGCGGATGGATAAGCCGCAGCTTCTGCGCTTTCTTGCTGACAGTGATGGTGTCACCCGGCGCACAGGTGAAGTGGTTCTGCCCGTCACAGGAGACTTGTGGGTAGATCTGCATATCCTTGGACACGACGATTTTCAGCTCACTGTTGCCATCGACCACAATTGGTCTGCCCGACAAGGTATGGGGGTACATCGGCACAATCACAATAGCGTCAAGCTTGGGGTGCATGATCGGGCCACCCGCCGACAGCGCGTAAGCGGTCGAACCGGTCGGGGTGGCGACGATCAGGCCGTCGGCCTTCTGACTGCAGACGAACTGGCCGTCGATGTACAGCTCGAACTCGATCATCCGCGTCGATTTGCCGGGGTGCAGCACCACATCGTTCAGTGCATCGCCCTGGCCAATGGCCTCGGCGTGGCGTCGGACTTCGGCCTGCAGCAGGAAGCGGTTTTCCACCAGGTAGTGACCGTCGAGCACTTCGGCGACTTTGACTTCGAGCTCGTCCGGGCGAATATCAGTGAGAAAGCCCAGGCTGCCCCGGTTGATTCCGAGCACCGGAATGTTGTGTCGGGCCAGTGCGCGCGCGGCGCCGAGCAGGCTGCCGTCACCACCGACCACAATCACCATGTCACACACTTCACCGAGCATCTTGCGCGACGAGGTTTGCAGGCCATGACCCGGCAGCACTTCGGCGATGGTGTCTTCGAGGATCACGTGCAGGTGACGATCGAGCAGAAACCGTTTCAGTCGGCGGACGGTATCCAGCACCTGCGAACTGCCCAGGCGACCGATGATGCCGATATTACGAAATTGCTCCATGGGGCTCCTGCGGGGGTCTGCGGTGACGAAAAACACGATTATGGGCGAAAGCGCGGGATAGACAAAATCCTTTCAGCCACAAGGGTGTACTCATGTTTAGGGCTATGCTCGCAAGATGATCCTATTTCCCGATTTGCTGCAGTTACCCCACCAGTTGCGTCACCCGGAGGTGCGTGACCTGGCGTGGGTCATCCTCGCGCCGCCGATGCTCGAGGTCACGCCGTGGCCGCAACGCCATCCGCTGGCCGGCAGTGACTGGGTCCAGGCACCGGAGCGGCTGGAGCTTTGGCTGCGGCAACTGGATCGCGACAGTTATGACCTGCTGCACTGGCTGGCCCAGGCCCGGACCCGGCGTTTGGGCCTGTACTATGAGCGGCTGTGGCAATACGCCGTGCGGCATGCACCGGGCATTGATCTGATTGCCGCCAATATGCCGATCCGCCGTGAAGGCCACACGCTGGGCGAGCTGGACATGCTGCTGCGTGATCGCGACGGCGTGCATCACCTGGAACTGGCCATCAAGCTTTACCTCGGCCCCCAAGTGGGCGACGGACACAACACGGCGCACTGGCTGGGCCCGGGTTGCCACGATCGGCTGGACCGCAAACTGGCGCACTTGAGTCAGCATCAGTTGCCGATTTCCGCCCGGCCGGAGAGCCGTGAAGTGCTGGCGGCGCTGGACATTCAACAGTTCAGTGCGCATTTGTGGCTGGGCGGTTATCTGCTGTATCCGTGGCCGGGACAGTCCCAATCACCGGACGGCGCGCACCCGCAACATTTACGCGGAAGCTGGCTGCATCAAAAGGACTGGAAGGATTTTGTCGCACAGCGTCCGTTCGGGCGCTGGCAACCCCTGCCCCGCCATGCCTGGCTGGCGCCGGCGCATTATCCAGAGGAGCAGACCTGGAACGCCGAACAGCTGGAGGCGTGGCTCAGCGATCTGGAACCGCTGGCGCCGGCGCAGTTGTTGGTGCGGTTGATCGAGAATGCCGACGGGGATTGGGAAGAGGCAGAGCGGTTGTTTCTGGTGGCGAA
>NZ_BDAG01000083.1 GCF_002091715.1 Pseudomonas migulae NBRC 103157
GGTTAAGATCTTTCGTCTCAACCGAGGCGCGCATTCTACAGCACCCTCTGTATCTGTCAAGCGGTTATTTTCAGAAGTTTTCAAAGTTTCCTTTGCAACTTCAACCACTTGCGCTTCCGATCTCTCGTTAGCGGGAGGCGAATTCTACAGCGTTGTTCGCTGCTGTCAACACCTCTTTTTCTCCGCTTTCGACCGAGAAGATCGAACCGTCAATCAAGCGAAAACACACTGCCTGACCAACTTCTTCTGGGCTTCGATGAACTGAAGCAACTCGCTGCCGAAAACTGCGTAACTCTTTGTTTACCAAGGAGTTTTCCGTTTCGACTGCGCCGGAAGTGGGGCGAATTATAGACTTCCAGAATCTGCCGTCAACCCCTGATTTCAGCTTTATTCGGATTTAAGCGAAATACGCGCAAACGCCTTCTTTCCAGCCTGACAAACATGGGTTGCACCCAGTACGTATATAAAGGTGCGATCGACAACCTCGCCATCTATACGAACACCGCCAGAGTTCAGGAGATCACGCGCCACCGCCGAATTCTTCACGAGACCGGCCTTATTAAGGACGGCAGCGATCGGCATATCCTCGGTAGCGGTCAATTCGATTTCCGGCAGGTCGTCCGGCAGCTCGCCATCCTTCATGCGATTACCTGCTGCACGGTGAGCACTGGCCGCAGCCTCCTCACCATGGAAGCGTGCAACGATCTCCTCGGCCAGCTTGATCTTGATGTCACGCGGGTTGGCACCCGCCTCAACATCAGCGCGGAATGCATTGATCTCATCCATGGAGCGGAAGCTGAGCAATTCGAAGTAACGCCACATCAGCGCATCAGGGATGGAAACCAGCTTGCCGTACATCACACCTGGCGCTTCCTGAATACCGACATAGTTGCCCAACGATTTGGACATCTTCTTCACGCCGTCCAAGCCTTCGAGCAAAGGCATGGTCAGAATGCACTGAGCCTCCTGCCCGTAACCACGTTGCAGCTCGCGCCCCATCAGCAGGTTGAACTTCTGATCGGTGCCACCCAGCTCGACATCCGCACGCAAGGCGACCGAGTCGTAACCCTGAACCAGCGGGTAGAGGAACTCGTGAATGGCGATTGGCTGATTAGTCGTGTAACGCTTGTCGAAGTCATCACGCTCGAGCATGCGCGCAACGGTGTACTGCGATGTCAGACGAATGAAGTCAGCCGGCCCCATCTGATCCATCCAGGTGGAGTTGAACGCCACTTCGGTTTTCGCCGGATCAAGAATCTTGAAGACTTGAGTCTTGTAGGTCTCGGCATTCTCGAGAACCTGCTCACGGGTCAGCGGTGGACGCGTTGCGCTCTTGCCGCTCGGATCGCCGATCATCCCGGTGAAGTCACCTATAAGGAAGATCACCTGATGCCCCAGCTCCTGGAACTGACGCAGCTTATTAATAAGCACGGTGTGACCCAGGTGCAAATCCGGCGCGGTCGGATCGAAGCCTGCCTTAATACGCAGCGGCTGGCCACGCTTGAGCTTTTCGATCAGCTCGGACTCGACCAACAGTTCTTCCGCACCACGTTTGATCAGCGCTAGCTGCTCTTCAACCGACTTCATAACAGACCCGCAAGGCTCGAATTCAAAGGGTACCAACCATACAAGATCGCGCGTCAAATACAAAGTTTGGCCGGCGCAATGACGCCAATCCGCTGGCAGAGTGACCACGGACTTGCTTCAGAGATGATTTGGTTATATTTTATACAGTTATTTCATCTTCATCATGTCATTCATCTTTTCCAATTCATCTTTTTTCAAAGTCAAAATTACCTATGACCAAAGAATCGTCTAAAGCGCCACCGCTTTACCCGAAGACCCACCTGCTCGCAGCAAGTGGCATCGCCGCCCTTCTGAGCCTGGCGCTTCTGGTATTTCCTTCCAGTGATGTAGAAGCCAAAAAGACGACCCTGAGTCTTGAACTGGAAAGCCCTGCTGAACAACTGACACAAGATCAAGACGCTGCCGACGTCGCCCAAGCCACAAATGAGCCGGTAACTTCCCCTTTTGCGCAGATCGAAGATAGCGCCGAAGAAGCACAGGAAACTGCCCAGACCAAACCCGCTCCGGTTGTCGAAGAAAAGAAGGCTCCCAACCACAGGGAAGTGATCGTCGCTAAAGGCGACACGCTCTCCACCCTGTTCGAGAAAGTCGGTCTTCCAGCCACATCGGTCCATGAAGTACTGGCCAGCGACAAGCAGGCCAAGCAGTTCAGCCAGCTCAAACATGGCCAGAAACTCGAGTTTGAACTGAACCCTGAAGGTCAGCTAATCAACCTGCATAGCAAGGTCAGCGATCTCGAAAGCATCACGCTGACCAAGAATGACAAGGGTTATGCATTCAACAGAATTACCGCCAAGCCTACTGTGCGCTCTGCCTATGTTCATGGTGTGATCAACAGCTCGCTGTCGCAATCGGCTGCGCGCGCCGGCCTGTCCCACAGCCTGACCATGGACATGGCCAGCGTGTTTGGCTATGACGTCGACTTTGCCCAGGATATTCGCCAGGGTGACGAATTCGACGTGATCTACGAACAGAAAGTCGTCAACGGCAAGGCCGTCGGCAACGGGCCGATCCTCTCGGCGCGCTTTACCAACCGCGGCAAGACCTACACCGCCGTGCGCTACACCAACAAACAGGGCAACAGCAGCTACTACACCGCTGATGGCAACAGCATGCGCAAGGCGTTTATTCGTACGCCTGTCGACTTCGCCCGCATCAGCTCCAAGTTTTCCATGGGTCGCAAGCACCCGATCCTGAACAAGATCCGCGCCCACAAAGGTGTCGACTACGCAGCTCCGCGCGGCACACCAATCAAGGCTGCCGGCGACGGCAAGGTGTTGTTGGCCGGTCGCCGTGGCGGCTACGGCAATACCGTGATCATTCAACACGGCAACACTTATCGCACGCTCTATGGCCACATGCAGGGATTTGCCAAAGGCGTCCAGACCGGCAGCTCTGTAAAGCAGGGTCAAGTCATTGGTTACATCGGCACCACCGGCCTGTCTACCGGACCACACTTGCACTACGAGTTCCAGGTCAATGGTGTGCACGTCGATCCGCTGGGTCAAAAGGTGGCGATGGCCGATCCGATTTCCAAAGCAGAACGCGCTCGCTTCCTCGCGCAGAGTCAGCCGCTGATGGCGCGCATGGACCAAGAGAAGTCCACCCAACTGGCTTCGAACAAGCGCTAAGCCATGACGCTCTATATTGGTGTGATGTCCGGTACCAGCCTTGATGGCCTGGACATCGCGCTGGTCGAGGTGGCGCCGACGATCAGGCTGATCGCCACGCACTACATTCCCATGCCTGACTCCCTGCGCACCGAGCTGCTTGGCTTGTGCGCCAGTGGTCCGGACGAAATCGCCCGCTCAGCCATTGCCCAGCAGAATTGGGTAAAGCTGGCGGTGCAGGGCATTCACACCCTGCTTGAACAACAAAATCTGAACCCCGAAGACATTCGCGCGATTGGCAGCCACGGCCAGACCATTCGCCACGAACCGGCGCGCGGCTTCACGGTGCAAATCGGCAACCCCGCCCTGCTGACCGAACTGACCGGTATCACCGTGGTCAGTGACTTTCGCAGTCGCGATGTGGCGGCCGGTGGTCAAGGCGCCCCGCTGGTTCCGGCCTTCCACGAAGCCTTGTTTGAAGAACAGGCCGGTAACCGCGCGGTACTGAATGTTGGCGGTTTCAGCAACCTCAGCCTGATCGAGCCCGGCAAACCGGTGGCGGGTTTCGACTGCGGCCCGGGGAATGTGTTGCTGGACGCCTGGATTCATCAGCAACGCGGCGAGAACTTTGATCGCGACGGCCAATGGGCCGCCAGCGGCAAGGTAGAACCTGCTCTGCTGAAAGCGCTGCTCGGCGATCCATTCTTCGTGACCAAAGGCCCGAAAAGCACTGGTCGTGAAGTGTTCAACTTGCCATGGCTGACACAGCATCTTTCGCAATTGCCGACCTTCGCCGCCGAAGACGTGCAAGCAACGCTGCTGGAGCTGACCGCACTGACCATCACCGAATCACTGCAAAACGCTCAAGCGGATACCCGGGAGTTGCTGGTCTGCGGCGGGGGGGCGCACAACGCCACACTGATGAACCGCCTGGCCAGGCTATTGCCGAACGCAAAAGTGAGCAGCACCGCCACTCATGGCGTTGACCCGGACTGGGTCGAAGCCATGGCCTTTGCCTGGCTGGCCCACTGCTGCCTCGAAGGCATCGCCGCCAACCGCCCAAGCGTCACCGGCGCCCGCGGCCTGCGCATACTCGGCGCCATCTACCCCGCCTGAAGCATAACCCCGGACAGCAAAACGCCGCATGACCCTGAGGTCATGCGGCGTTTGTTCATGCGGTGAAGCGCGATCAGATCGAGAACGAAGAGCCGCAGCCACACGTGGTGGTGGCGTTCGGGTTCTTGATAACGAAACGCGAACCTTCCAGACCTTCCTGGTAATCCACCTCGGCGCCTGCCAGGTACTGGAAGCTCATTGGATCGACAACCAGACTCACACCTTCGCGCTCGACAATGGTGTCGTCATCGGCCACTTCTTCATCGAAGGTAAAACCGTACTGAAAACCTGAACAACCGCCGCCCGTAACGAATACGCGCAGCTTCAAGCGATCATTCCCCTCTTCATCGACCAGACTCTTCACCTTGTGCGCGGCACCGTGAGTGAATTGCAAAGCCGTGGGGGTGAAGGATTCGACGCTCATGCTGACTATCTCCCGGCGTTACGCCGCCATAATGCGTGATGACGCGCATTATCCGCTTCTCCTAGAAAATCGGTCAACTATTGTTACGGTATATCAATAAACCCGATTGCCGGCGGGAAATGCAAAAAGGCCCGTTTGGCGGGCCTTTTTGCTGAGCGGGATAAAACCTTACGGCAGCATGCCGGCATGGGACAGGCCCAGACGTTCATCCAGCCCGAACAGGATGTTCAGGTTCTGCACTGCCTGACCCGACGCGCCTTTGACCAGGTTATCGATCACCGACAACACCACCACCAGATCACCGTCCTGCGGGCGATGCACGGCGATACGGCAGACGTTGGCGCCGCGCACGCTGCGGGTTTCCGGATGGCTGCCCGCGGGCATTACATCAACGAACGGTTCGTTGGCATAACGCTTTTCAAACAGCGCCTGCAGATCCACCGAACGATCCACGACCGTCGCGTAGAGCGTCGAGTGAATGCCGCGAATCATCGGGGTCAGGTGCGGAACGAAGGTCAACCCGACGTCCTTGCCTGCAGCACGACGCAGCCCCTGGCGAATTTCCGGCAAGTGACGGTGACCTTTGACGGCGTAGGCCTTCATGCTTTCCGACGTCTCGGAGTACAGCGAACCTACGGAAGCGCCACGACCGGCACCGCTGACACCGGATTTGCAGTCAGCGATCAAGCGAGTGGTATCGGCCAGACCGGCTTCGAGCAATGGCAGGAAACCCAGTTGCGTAGCGGTCGGGTAGCAACCTGGTACGGCGATCAGGCGAGCCTTTTTGATTTGCTCGCGATTGACTTCCGGCAAGCCGTAGACCGCTTCATCCAGCAACTCCGGCGCGCCGTGAGGCTGGCCGTACCACTTGGCCCATTCGTCAGCATCTTGCAGACGGAAGTCCGCCGACAGGTCGATGACCTTGGTCCCGGCCGCCAGCAGTTCACCGGCCAGCGCGTGGGCGACGCCGTGAGGCGTGGCGAAGAACACCACGTCACAGGCACCCAGGGTCTTGATGTCCGGAACGCTGAACGCCAGACCATCGTAATGACCGCGCAGGTTCGGGTACATATCAGCCACGGCCAGACCGGCCTCGGATCGGGAAGTGATCACCACCACTTCTGCCTGCGGATGCTGTGCCAACAGACGCAGCAGTTCGACACCGGTGTAACCCGTGCCGCCGACGATACCGACCTTGACCATAAACCTGCCCTCAACGAACCCACTGGAAAGCCGTCGATAATAGGGGCCGCGCGCGCCTGCGACAACCGTCAAGGTGACGTGCGGCCGCTCTACCCTCTACTATCTTCGCTACCGTGAACCTGGGAATAACTAAAAATGCTTTATCTGTGGCTCAAAGCGCTTCACATCATCAGCATGGTCTGCTGGTTTGCCGGCCTGTTTTACTTGCCGCGCCTGTTCGTCTATCACGCCCAAAGCGAAGACGCTGTCAGCAAAGAACGCTTCAGCCTGATGGAGCGTAAGCTCTATCGCGGCATCATGGGGCCCGCGATGATCGCCACGCTGATTTTCGGTATTGCGCTGATTGCGCTGAACCCAAGCATATTCAGCCAAGGTGCCTGGATTCACGCGAAATTGACGCTGGTGGTCATCCTGATCGGCTACCACCACATGTGCGGTGCGCAGGTAAAACGATTTGCCCGTGGCGAGAACACCCGCAGCCATGTCTTTTATCGCTGGTTCAATGAAGTGCCGGTTCTGATATTGCTGGCTATTGTAATTCTGGTCGTCGTTCGGCCGTTCTAACTTCAATCGGCACCACTCACCGGGGTACTTCCAATGTCGCTGCCCGCTTTGCTCGAACAACGTCTGCGTCTGCCCGTCGTGGCGGCGCCGATGTTCCTGATTTCCAACCCGCAACTGGTTCTCGCCTGCTGCCGTAATGGCGTGGTGGGCAGCTTTCCCGCGCTGAACCAGCGTGAAAGCAGCGGCTTCAAGGCCTGGCTGGAAGAAATCGAGGCGGGCCTGGCGACACTGGATAACCCCGCGCCTTATGCCGTGAACCTGATCGTCCACAACAGCAACCCGCGTCTGCAGGCGGACCTGGACATCTGCGTCGAGCACAAAGTGCCGATCGTGATCACCAGTCTCGGTGCGGTGAAGGAACTGGTCGACGCCGTTCACAGCTATGGAGGACTGGTCTTCCATGACGTGACGACACGTCGCCATGCAGAAAAAGCCGCCGAGGCGGGCGTTGATGGCTTGATTGCCGTGGCCGCGGGTGCCGGTGGACATGCGGGCACCTGGAGCCCGTTTTCACTGATTGCCGAAATCCGCCAGTTCTTCGACAAGACGCTGCTGCTGGCGGGGTGCCTCAACCATGGCCACGAGATTCTGGCTGCGCAATTGCTCGGTGCGGATCTGGCCTACTTCGGTACGCGATTTATCGGCACCGCTGAAAGTCATGCGCCTGACGCCTACAAAGAGATGCTGCTGAACGCAAGAGCGGCAGACATCATCCATACGCCGGCGGTCTCGGGCGTACCGGCGAGCTTTATGCGTCAGAGCCTGGAAGCTGCCGGTTTCGACATGGCGGCGTTGCAAAACAAGGGCGAGGTCAATTTCGGCTCCAAGCTCAAGCCATTGAGCGATGAAGCCAAGGCCTGGAAAA
>NZ_BDAG01000084.1 GCF_002091715.1 Pseudomonas migulae NBRC 103157
CGCATACGATACATTCACCGGGTTGTGCTGCATCCAGTAACCGGATCAATTCAGGACGGTGCAATTTCGTACCACTGATATTTTCCGAGTAAATGTTGGCAACAACGAGACCTTTGTCTTTTGCGAATGATTCTAAACTAGCTTTCGCACGCAGAGCGTCTTGGTCCTTGGTGCTGGCACGAAGATACAGATGGGCTTTCATCCTATAATTATCCTTTATTGTTAATTTCGATAGACCTATGATAATTCTATCATATAGCTATCCACAAATGTTTTTTGATAGCTCGCACGCACGGCCTATCGGACTACCAAAAAAGTAGACTCCTTTGATAGCTGGTCTTTGGCGAAAGGTTCTCGTCAAGGAGTGAGTTGTTCTGGTTCTGGTTCTGTTGCATACCCTTGTGAGCTATTCGTATATTTTGATCAGTCGTTAGTATCGAACTTGCACGCTGTCAGACACAGCAGCAATACGTTATGACGTATGGTGAGAACTTGGGTACTCATCTATTATAAAATTTAGTTGTCCCTTCATTGAGAATGTCTATGTCCGATAATCAGAAGTCGAAAAGGCATCATTTTATACCCAGATTCTTCCTCAATCAGTGGAAAAATGAAAATGGAAAGCTATGGATTTATCAACGAAATCCAGGCGGAGGAATGTCATACAGACAAGGCGACCCAAAGTCGGTTGCTTATGTAGAAAACCTGTATACCTTGAAACCAGAGCATCCAACTCGCAGCGGGCCGTCTGATGAAATCGAAAGGACGTTCATGGGGGAAATTGATGATCAGTCTTCATCCATCCACAAGAAGTTAGTACGTGATGGCGTTGGCTCGCTGACTGCGAATGAAAGAACTACTTGGTCTAAATTTATCTCTTCAATGTTAGAGAGAACCCCTAAAAGACTTGACTCTTACAAGGATGCCCCGTCGATAGAGGAATATCTCGACAGTCTCAAAAAAGTTAACCCCGGTGTTTTTGCGGCTATTGAGCGTAACGGTATAGACATTCAGGCGGCAAGGGGTAATGTAGCCCTAAGCTTTATGGTGGAAAGAATTGTTGATCCAGAGTTCATTGAGTCAATCAACCGAATGGAGTGGATCATTGCTGAATTCGCCACCGAAGACGAACATTTTATTTTGGGTGACGAAGCACTGATAGTAGATAACGGAGAACATACAAACTACGAGCCGAGCTTCATCAGACTTGCAATTTCTCCCGGCAAACTATTGATTCTTGTGAATGAATCACTCGATATTGACGATGATCTTATAGCAATTCTGTCAGTAACATATAACATTGAGGTTATCCGAAGCTCGGAAAGATATGTTATTTCCGGAAAAGAACTTAGTGACGAAGCGCATACGAAATTTAGCAAGGCTTTAGAAGAACTTCATAAAGCTGGATGAGTCTTTTACACGTGCCCGGGTGTCGTAGAATGACTAATACCTTGCCGAAAGTGGTGAAACTGCGAGATCGCTCGACCCTCCCACTTACCGGGATATGGGGCTATTCTGGGTATTCAAATCACCAAAGGGGTGCGGCATGGACATTTACGAATGGAATGTCAGTATTCGTCTTGATGGGGGACGGGCAGCTTACTCAAAGTGCTTCCGGGGTCGCCTATAATCGCCGCTAGAAGGCTCTAACATGAAGCCAGTACTGTCCCCATAGGGTGATCGCTTAGATCGCCCCATACAGCGAATTAGAAGCCTTGTGCGACACCATAACAATCGGTGGCACATCAATCAATTGCATGAGTTCAAAAATATCAACGACGGCAACGCTATCTTTCGTGTATTGATCGAATAGTTGTTTTCGTAAATCAGGTCTACCGGCAAGTTTCCATTCTTTCAGCGCACGGCTGACAGCACGGCAGGGACTCCAAACCTGGCCATTCTCAGCCTTGGTTGCGACCTTCGCAAGATATGTCATCCATTCAAAGTAGCTGTCTTTTTCTTCTAGGGTCCGAAGGTGGTGCCCATAAGCATCAATATTGGGGCAGACAACCTCGTAGTTTGCTAAAAACCCGCCAGCAAATAGCCGAGCCATGAAGTGTTCAAGGCATGGTCTCCGATCTAGCCTGTCATTCAACATTATAGCGAAGTGATGATGTAAGCCATCTTCGTCTTCATCGCATTCCACTACCGTTAAGCGCAATGGTACGTAGTCGGATTTTCTTTTGAAAAAAGTTGAAAGACGGGCGCTGAATTTGCGACTATCCATTTTCTCTGTAAACCTAAGTCTGACATGATATCCACGCTGCCTAGTGTAGACCTTGGTACATCCATATACCATCACATACAGCGCTTCTATAATTTTGATTAATGATGGGTATTCTGTGCCACACTTGATTGAAACCCCCATAAATCTATCTTGGAAGTAATGTTCATTGTTTTTTGACGTGGTAGCTTTTTATTAAAACCTATTTCCTAGTTGGATGCATGAAAGAGCATCATTATTATTAATAACCACGAAGCCGAGCGCCCCTGAATTCAACGGAACTGCATTCGATGCAATAGAGAAGTAAAGATCCCGCCCACAGAATATAGCCAATGCCCGATAATACGTGGGCTTGGAGGATATTTGAGTGTTTGCAAGTCAAGCTTGTTTAGACCGAGGCCAGGCACGGAAAAATAGCGCTTTTGGATTTTATACAATTATTTTGCTTGGAGGCGATCCCCCCCCAGCGGAAAGCAAAAAGTTACGAATTCTGGGGGATTGGTATCCTCTCATTATAAGGGAGCTGCCCCGCCGGGATAAACACTTTGTAAAAATATCTTTGAAAAACTCTGCGATGCGTATGTGGCATCCGTCCAGATCTATCCGGCAATCATAGAGTGAACCAACAAGATATGTGAGTATTTTGACACCGTTCTCCAGCGGTTCTCGCAAAACCTCCAGTACCTTGCGGTCGAACTCCGGCAGTTCGTCGAGGAATAGAACGCCATGGTGGGCGAGGGTGATTTCGCCGGGTTGCGGTTTCGAGCCGCCACCCACCAGCGCCGGGCCGGAGGCCGAGTGATGGGGTTGGCGGAAGGGCCTTTGCGGCCAGTGGCTCAAGGGCACGCAACTGGTGACGGATTGAATGGCGGCGACTTCCAGCGCTTCATGTTCGGCCAGGGGTGGAAGCAGTCCCGGCAAACGACTCGCCAGAAGGGTTTTCCCGGTGCCAGGTGGTCCGCTGAACAGCAGGTTGTAGTACGCTACACCCCCTCTGAAAATTAGGCAGTACATCGTGGAATCCAGAAAGGCCTATAGCTATATCCGTTTCTCAAGCCCCGACCAGGCTAGGGGGGACAGCTACCGACGGCAGAGGGCCGCAGCAGAAGCCTACTGCGCGGCGAAAGGTCTAGAGCTCGTAGATTCGGAGGAATATCGATTCTTCGATAAAGGCCGCTCTGCCTACAAAGGGGAACACCTGGGAGACATGGGTCAGCTCGCGCGCTTCCTTCGGCATGTAAGAGACGAAACAATCCCCAAAGGGTCTGTATTGATTGTCGAAAGCCTTGACCGGTTAAGCCGTGCTGAAGTCTGGGATGCACTCCCTAGATTTTTAGACATACTTAACCAAGGGATCGACATCTACACTTCAAGCGATGACACCTTATATACCGCAAAGTTTGATGCCCAACAGCTGATCCTCAGCATATTCAATATGAGTCGGGCTCATAATGAGTCGAGCCTCAAGGCCGACAGGGTAGGTAAGGTATGGCGACGCAAGCAAGATGACGCTCGAGAGTTCGGCAAAGCGTTGGGCGCCGCATGCCCGTACTGGATTCGGTATGTGAATGGCGCATACGAACTGATTCCCGAGCGAGTTAAGGTTGTAAAAGACATTTTTCGCTTGGCGGAAAATGGATATGGTCATCGAGTAATCGCCAAAAAGCTAAATGAAGCAGGTATCCCGGTTTTTGGCTCGAACAGGAGAAACTCCACCGGCCTATGGGGGGGAAGCTCCTGCGCCAAAATATTATCTAATCGAGCGTTGATTGGGGAGTACCAACCAACCGGGCTTGAAGACGATGGTAGTGGAGTGAAACGCACGAAACGTGGGGAGCCAGTGAGTAATTTTTTCCCTGCAGTTCTCTCAGAAGAGGAGTTTTATTCTGCCCAAGCGGCCCGAGACTCCCGCAGGATTAGTAAGTCATCCAAACAGTCGGCAGACTTCAACGTTTGGCAGGGAATTGCGAAGTGCGTGAAGTGTGGAGGCCCCATGCACTTAGTAAATAAGGGAGCGCCACCCAAAGGCGGGAAATATCTTCGATGTTATGTTTCCTCAAAAGGGGCTTGCCCAAGCAAACTGATCAGGTTTGATATCTGTCAGATAGTATTTAAAGAGATGCTGGCCAAGATAAACAGTATTAGCCTGGTAAAAAACACCCAGTCTGATCTTAATCGAGAGCTCAATACAATTAACTCCAAAATTGGCGAGATTCAAAATCGTCAAAAAGAACTGAAGGATCAAGTTCTTAGTATGGGAGGACGTATTCCTTCCATGCTGGTATCAACTATGGCAGTGCTCGAGGACAAATTAGCGGAATACAGGGTTCTGCAGAATAAACTTCACTTGGATATTGGTGAGCAGAGAATCACTAGCAAGGATGATTTTTTTGCTAGGTTAGATCTAGTCAGTTATGAAGGGCGTTCACGCGCTAATGCGTTGGTCAAACGACTGCATATCGTGGTGGAAATGGAGCGTCGTGAGGATGACGCGGTATTTCGGATTCGTGATGCGGGAGGTTTTTTGTTCTCCATAATTTATGATAACGATAATCATATAAGCTATTGGGGTAATTCAAAAGATGCGCACGCACTGATTACAGCGCATGGAGATGAAATAGCGTTCTTAAAAAGCCTGCCAGAGTTGGCTGTAGGCGAAAATGATTTATTTGATTTGGCTAGAGAGGTGGCAGGCCTAGAAAGATTATATAAGGACATCCTGTCAAAGAAATAAGCTCTGGCCAGAACCGAATAATGGGAGGGTCAAGGGGCATCAGTTTGGTTCGTCTTACCGGCTGTTTGGTGAGGCGAATAAACTGTTGCGCGGAGCGTACCCTTGACGCTAACGAACTTAGCCCACCCTAAGCAAGGTGGTTGAGCTCGCTCAGCCACCGCCGCCAGTCGGGCAAGCTCCGACGCGGGCCGCGAAGGGCGGGACTTTGACTTACACCCCGAAGGGGCCGCGCTTCTGAAATGTAGTCGAAGACGGAATGTAAGAAGCATAGTCGGTCGATATGTTTCGATTTGGCATTGAACGCACTAACTCTCCACTGTAATAATTACGTGGTCTGCAGGGAGGACGCACAGTGTTCCAGTTTCTACATATCGACTCTTATAGCCTTTCGACGCCAAAAAAGGGAAAGCAGGGTGGGCACTGTGTAGCAAGCATAGTTGGTGAAGCATTACGCAATCCTCGCAACTGCCCCCATATTGCTCTCCCCAAACCACCAATTAAAGTGTATGGGAAAAACCTTGAGGATTTAGAGTCGGCGTGTGTTAGTTGGTCAGAGTCCTTAGCAGAAGTCACTGGTAGGAAAACTAGAAAGGATGCCTTATGTTTAGTTGCTGGGGTGGTTTCTGCGCCTCATACCATTGACACTGAAGCCTGGCAGAAATTTAGAGACGAAACGGTGGAATGGCTCAAAAGAAAGTATGGAGATCAGCTTCATACGGTTTTAGAGCATACCGACGAGGATAATCCTCATATTCATTTTTATGTAGTGCCCAGGACGGGCCAAAGGTTCGATTCAATTCATGACGGAAAGCGAGCTGTGTCGGAGAATACCGGAATCTTAAAAAGGGCTCAGAACGAAGCTTATAAGGCTGCTATGCGAGCTTTGCTCGATGATTTCAATGCATCTGTGGGGTTGCCAAATGGCATGCTGAGATATGGCCCGAGACGACGGAGATTAACCCGCAGGGCCTGGAAAGAGGAGCAGGCCCAAGCCTCAGGCTTGATGATTCAACTTGAGTCTATAGCAAGCCGCAAAGAGAGTTTTGAGAAAGCCTCGAAAGAAATGAAGTCCAACCTCAAGGCTGCGCATCACAACGCTCGGCTCGCCGGATATAGCCATGGAATTGAAAATTTTGAGAAGCACAGTTTTCTCAAGAAGTTAATTATCAGTTCCAGAAAGGCACAGGCGGATATCCTGATGCTCAAGGAGCAGGTGGCTGTAACTACTAAGGAGTTGGAGGCATGGAAGTCGAAGGCCCGAAAAATAAATGTCAGGTCTAAAGAGTTTTTCACAAAGTGGCAGGACATGATTTTAAAGTATTCTGAAGTCCGGAGTAAGTTAGCGTACATGGTGAGCATTAGTCCCCGCGCCGAAGAGTTACATGAAGAGCTCGAAACAGTACGCGCACAACTGAAAGAAGAGACGCGCCGTAGGTCGGCAGCGGAAGACTCTTTAGAAGCAAGCCAGGCGGCTGAGGAGCGTAACGGCTTCCCAAAA
>NZ_BDAG01000085.1 GCF_002091715.1 Pseudomonas migulae NBRC 103157
GTTAGACCACACTCATCTCGCGGTATCCGACGAGCATTTGGACGAGCTCTCACTGGCCATCGCCGCGTTCTGGGAGTCCATACCTAAGGATGTCTATGATGATTCCATTACCACGATCCCTCCGTGGTTTGAGAGGGCACAGGCCAAGGACAACAAGGGTGCTCAGCGTTGAGTCTCCCCGATTACTGCATGCTCAGTCCCCACCACAGCTACAGGCTAAAACCAAACGCGCACCGACAAACCTCATGAGGGCCTAAAATGAATTTCGTTGAGTTGGTTCAGCACCAAGCCGAGCAAGTCTTTGGCAACAAAGCCAAGGCCGACGCTTGGCTGTGCCAACCGAAAAACACCCTCGGTGGAAGCACACCATTGGAGCTCGTTCACACTGAAGAGGGATACGAACTCGTAAAGGCTGAGCTTGAAAAACTCAGTCACGGATTCGCCTGCTAATGCGAGCTCCCCCTCCTCCAAGCCCAGGACTCTCATGATTGTTTTTGATCTCAACACAAACGATGCGGAATCCCTTCTCCGGCACGTTGAAGAATTCAAGCCGAGCTCGGACGACCCGCGCGAGGATTCACGACTGCGGAGATGCGCTTGAAGCCCTCGTCGCCATCAATAGCAGAGCGACAAGATCCCACCAAACTCTCCTACTGCTACGCTGACCTTTTCCATGGAGGAATCGCGATGCCAAATTCAGACCTGCTCCCTTCCCTACTCTTCAAAATCAATCAAAACCAGCTTGCCCTTGAGGCCGCCATTATGGAACTCACGCTCTGGGTCGAGCAGCGTGGATCGGGCGAGGTTGTCTGTCCAAACAATCAAGACTGAAACCCAATTCGACTTGGTGGATGCCGACTCTTGAAATCATTTTTTGCAGATCCTATTTATGATGTCGGGCCGGCGACGGAGGGTCTCAAAGCGGCGTGTATCGATCAGTCGGATGACATCTGATGTATCACCGGCAGCACCGAGCGAGACTTAGCCGAGATGGAGCGATGCATGGTCAGCTAACGGCTCGAACATAGGAATGCTGTTCTTCGCTTAGCCGGTCTGTAGGTTGAAAACGAAATCTTATCAAGTGTGGAGAGTTATCGTGTCAAAGCCTCATTCTGAAAGGCGTGAGCGCAACTCGACGCTGAAAAATTTCAGACTTCAGTGGGCGCTGATGAATGCTTACGAACGTTTCGAACAATTGGTTGTTCTTGCGCTCAGTCTCATCATCGCGTCTGTGATTATGATGGCGCTACTGCAGCTCTGTCGGAGGGTCGTGCCGTTGTTGATCGGTGGTGCGATTGATCCTCTAGACCACAATGTTTTCCAGGCCCTCTTTGGCTCAATCTTCACCGTGCTGATAGCGCTGGAGTTTAAGCATTCGATTGTGCGCCCCGCCCTACGACGCAACAGCATCGTTCAGGTTCGCACAGTGCTGTTGATCGCCTTGCTGGCGCTCAGCCGGAAGTTCGTTATTCTCGATTCTGCCGCTACTCCTGCGCTCACCATTGCCGCACTAGGATTTGCCACCCTCGTGCTCGGCATCGTCTGCTGGCTCTTACGAGAGTGTGATAAGAATGAATAGCTACAAGGGCTTCGCAATGCCAACAATTTTCCACTGAGAGAACATCGAAGCCCGCCAGAAATGGCTCGACACCAAAAGCAAGATCAGCCGGTAAACGTGCTCAGATCGCAAAGTCGGTGGAAGGCCTCCTTGCATGGCACGCTCGTGAGATCGGCTTTCGTGAGAATAATACTGCCGCCTGAGCTCCCGCGCGATGCACGCGGGTTGATCCATGGTGCGGGGCCGTCTGTCACACGACTTGACCGGGTCACGATGCGCACGCAGTAGCCCGTCAAAAAATGACATTCAATTGAATTGTTCTAGAACATGATTCGTGTGCATTCAGATGTCTTAGACTGTTGCCGACAGCCACGGAGCCATCATATCGACATCATCAAACGGCCTGTCGCCTCCCATGGTGTCCGGTAGTCGCTCGTGGAGACCAACACTCCCATCGCATCGCGCCGCAAATAAATAATGGATCGTCCTGAGAGCAATATGTCTAGACCTTACCAAAGTCTGCTTCGAATATTGCTAGGCGCGCAGATAATCGGGTTTGTCTACTTGGTGGTCATGGGCATAAATGCTCTTTCATGCCATCCTACTTCTCCTGCCTTGTTCTCGGAGATGGTCGATATTGTTGACTCTGGTTTATCTAGATTTTTTTTAAGTGGCGAACAAAGCCTGAAAGCCCGCTTGGGCTACGAATCGTTAAGAGCACTCGAAGTTAAACTTAGTTTGGAAAACAACATGAGTCTTGTCTTCCGTTTAGCCCCGTTGCTGGGCCTAATCGGGCTTTTTGCACTATTCGCTATCTTGCGCAGGCTGTTGCGGAGGCGGCAGGTAAAAAAAAGTAAGACGGTTTGCCTGCACATATTCGCCAAGACTGTGAAGCTCACGCCACATGTATTTCAAGTGTGTGGAACGTGCAGAGCTAGCGTCAGATATCCGGCACATGAGTCAGTTTGCTCCACCGGTGTATGGGTAATCGAGATCGCCCTAAACTCGTCGCTAGTACGTAAGGTCACTTCGCGTGCGATTAAGGAGTTAGCGCTGCCGGTCATCAGGCGGGAGATCAATTTGATTGTAATAGGTGTTTACCGAAACAAGGCGGAAGCTGCTGCCGTGATCAAGCTACTTAAGGAAAAATACGATGTGCGCGGCTGGGTGGTTCAAGGAAATTGAAATCGAAGGTTTCAGGGCGCTATTGATTGGAGCGCTTAATGGTCGTTCATGACGCGGTTCGGGTTATTGCCCTGACGGGCGGGAAGGGTGGAGTGGGTAAAACGATTACTGCCATCAACCTGTCTGTTGAACTGTCAACGATGGGCCGACGCGTCGTCCTGATGGATGGCGGTCTAGGACTGGCAAATATTGACGCGCTGTTGGGCTTGAAACCGCAGTATACGTTGCAGGACGTCATCGAATCCCGCTGCGAGATCCGGGATACCTTCATCGACGGGCCGGCTGGAGTGTTGATAGTGCCGGCGGCCTCTGGGGTTCAAGGTATGGTGTGCTTAAGTGCGGCGCAACTGGGGGGGCTGATCTACGCGTATGATGAACTTGCAAAAGATATCGACATATTGGTGGTAGACACGGCAAGTGGTATTGGCCATTCCGTCGTCAATCTGGTGGCGGCATCTAGCGATATTTTGATCGTAGTGTGCGATGAACCCGCTTCGCTAGTGGATGCGTATTCATTGATCAAGCTGCTGCACCGTCAGCACGGAGCAAGACGCTTCAAGGTACTCGTGAACATGACGAAGTCGCAGTTCGAAGGACCCCAAACATTCGCCAAATTAAATAATGTCTCATTGGAGTTTCTTGGTATTGCATTGATCTATGTCGGCGCACTGCCATACGACGAACATGTGAAGAAAGCAATGCTGAAGAGAGCATCTGTCGCAGCAGCTTACCCCAAGTCAAAGTACTCATTGGCACTGAAGCATATTGCACGCACCCTGGACCGAGGACCGCTTAATACTGCTGATCGGGGAGGTGTGTCGTTTTTCCTGCCGCGTTCTTTTAGGCGCGCTCACTCAGAGGCGCAACATGAACAGGCTATTTCCGAGGTTCCTAATACAGCGTGGCAAGGGATATGAATGAAGATATGACGATATTGGTGGTCGATGACTTCTCTACCATGAGACGTATCATTAAGAACCTGCTACGTGAACTGGGTTATAAAAACGTGTTCGAGGCCGACGATGGCGTGTCGGCACTGCGGATACTGCAGAAAACGCCTGTGAATCTTGTCATTACTGATTGGAACATGCCCCAGATGTCCGGCTTGGAACTCCTGCGTGCGATACGCGCCACCAAAAACTTGAAGCATCTGCCAGTTTTGATGGCGACGGCAGAAGCGAAACGCGAGCAGATCATTCAAGCAGTGGAAGCTGGGGTGAATGCCTATATCGTCAAACCCTTCAATGGCTCTACCCTCGAAGAGAAAATCCACCGTATCGGCGACCGAGTTCAATGGGCGGGGCACTATACAAAACCAGCTTGACGCTCGCGTGAGACGAATTATTATTCAGTTGCTACTCACGAAAACGGACCATTCCCAGGGTCACGGAGCATGGTTGATTTTTGCTGCCAGCCACCCCTTTCGCCTATCACCATAAACCCCGTCAGATGCACGGCAATCCAAGCGCGTCCAATGATATCGGAGCGCGCAATACTATAAGAGTCTAAAAACATAAAACCTATGCCTCAGAAAAATGAACTTCATTAAAGAGTAGACCTCTAATAAAAATACAGCATTCTACTATCTATACAACGACAGAAATTGCGATGTCTGGCTCAGACAATATCATTCCGTGTATGTGTGCGAGCGGTATTTCAGATTAGCTCCATGGCCGCTATGCCCGTGACACCGTGCCTGATCGACGCAGTATTTTCGAGTTAGCCAGCGGATTCTCAACAGTTAATTGGTATCTCTGCCAGTTACGAAGTTGTCATCATACTATTTTACTGGCAGATTTTTTTGCTACTCGCCGAATCGGGATCTTGAGCGAATACTTTACCCATCCAAACAATACATGAATGCAAGATATGAAGAGGTAATTTGATGGCAATTGAAATACCACAACCTTGCTATCAACAATGGAAGTTGCATTTGAAGCGCGCTCGAAGCGGCGAATCCAAACCCAAGATTCTCGCGAAGGCAATTCGGGCGGATATCGAGCAGGGTTTATTACAGCATGGCCTCCGACTTCCGCCTCAGCGGCACCTTGCGGATAGTTTGAGTATTAGTTTGCAAACGATATCAAACGCCTATCAAGAGCTAGAGCGCCAGGGATTCATACGCTGCGAAACAGGGCGTGGCAGTTTTGTTTCTAGGCCAATCAGTGCAAATGTTGAAGATGTAATTCTCGACAAGCCGCAGTCATGTGGCACTGACTTTTCTAATGTAAGAATAATACATACCCATAAGCATGAACGCTTATGGCGCGACACGTGTTTAGCGCTGAGCAACGAGCATCACCAGCCCTGGATCCATGCATTCCGACCGATAGCGGGGCTTGAAACGCACCGTGAAGCGGCTAAACTATGGCTGTCACGGCATGGGGTGGGCACTGAGCTTGATGACATCCTCATAACCAATGGAGCGGCTCAGGGATTGTTTCTTGCACTGGCTTCTTTGGCGAGCATTAATGATGTCGTACTCTCCGAGGGTGTTACCGATCATGGCATAATCGGTATTTCCCAAGTGTTAGGCTTCACGCTGAAGGGCCTTGAAACAGATCAGCACGGAATTGACCCAGAACATTTTGAATATATGTGTAGCAATGAGCGCGTCACAGCCTTGATTTGCACACCTAACTTCAACAATCCGACAACAACATTGATGCCGGATAGTCGTCGGCGCGAGATCGCTAAAATTGCGAGGCATTTTGGAGTTTGGGTCATTGAGGATGATGTTTTCGGCCCACTTGTTGGGGAGCATCATACCCCCCCTATCAGTCATTATTTACCAGAGCTCTCCTTCTACTGTACAAGCATGACAAAGTCTGTACTAACCGGGCTGCGCATAGGCTATTTGGTAATGCCAAAAAAATTAGCCTCACGGACGAAAAGCATTCTCCGGGTCAATGGTTTGATGGGCACGCCGATCATGGCGGAGATCGCATCACGATGGATCAGTGACGGTAGCGCCGACGCCTTAATTCAAGTACAGAGAACACTTTTATCTGAGAGGCAGGCAGTGATCAGTGAATATTTTTCTGATTACATTTTAGGTCAACATCATTACGCACTGAGTGCCTGGATTAGAGTCCCCGCCCATTGGGAACTCGATAGTTTGATACGCACGCTGCGTAAGAGAAATATTGCCATCACCCCGTCTGATCCATTTACTGTTCCTGGAGTTGCCAGACCGCAAGCAGTTCGAGTATGTGTGGGAGCCGAGTGCAGCCTTGACGAGATGAGAGCTTCGATAGGGATAATGCGTGAGGTTTTCGATTTACCTTCGTTTAGCTAGAGGCTTTACACTAGTCTGTCACGCATTTTCCCTCCTGCTTCTGCGACGGGCTGACTCTCTTTCAGCGATGTGCATGAAGTGG
Source organism: Pseudomonas migulae NBRC 103157 (assembly GCF_002091715.1). GTDB lineage: Bacteria > Pseudomonadota > Gammaproteobacteria > Pseudomonadales > Pseudomonadaceae > Aquipseudomonas > Aquipseudomonas migulae_A. The sequence goes on from NZ_BDAG01000085.1 coordinate 6,124, forward strand.
CGACAAGAGAATTTTTGAATAATCGCGAATAGGGAACATTAGTGCGATAACGCCACCTCTGAGACTGGCTCGCGGAACGGAACTGGGAGCGAAGGTGTCATTTGTATTAGAGACCTTAGT
>NZ_BDAG01000086.1 GCF_002091715.1 Pseudomonas migulae NBRC 103157
CTTTTGGGGCGTTTGCCAAAAGGGACTCGCCGTAAGGGCGAAACCGCCAGCCGCCGTTACCGCAGAAATGGATATGTACACCCAAAAGAAAATGGTCGACCACCAGGCCGCCTTCGCAAGCAGGCTCACTCACACAATCGAACGGCATACATCCATAGAAACCAGGCCCAATTTCCCACAATGAAACCCGCCTTCCCCCCCCTTGCCCCACCGCCATACCCGTCTAACATCAACCCAATGGAAAATATGTCCCAATCCCCCTCAAGTTGAAGGACTCGACTACCGACACAGTACTAATAGGGCAAATACTCCAGGCAACAGCATTTCGGCCAACCCACAGGCAAATTCCCCTGTGTTGGATTGTCCCTTTGACTGCCATCACAGGATTGCCAATACTCATGGCAACTTGATGCTACCTGCACGGAACAAGGAATGACTCTTTGAAGCTGGAACTCAAGAACAGCTTGTCGGTAAAGTTGCTCCGGGTCGTGCTCCTGTCGGCATTGATCGTCGGCGTGGTCTTGAGCTGCGCGCAGATCGTTTTCGATGCCTATAAAACACGCCAGGCCGTGGCCAGCGATGCCCAGCGCATCCTCGACATGTTCCGTGACCCCTCAACCCAGGCCGTCTACAGCCTGGATCGTGAGATGGGCATGCAGGTGATCGAAGGCCTGTTCCAGGACGACGCCGTGCGCCAGGCCTCCATCGGCCACCCCAATGAAGCCATGCTCGCGCAAAAATCCCGCGACTTGCAGCAATCCAGCAGTCGCTGGCTGACCGACCTGATCCTGGGCAAGGAACGCACCTTCACCACCCAACTGGTGGGCCGCGGCCCGTACAGCGAGTATTACGGCGACCTGAGCATTACCCTCGACACCGCCACCTACGGGCAAGGGTTTATCGTCAGTTCGGTGATCATCTTCATTTCCGGTGTATTGCGCGCCTTGGCCATGGGGTTGGTGCTGTATCTGGTCTATCACTGGCTGCTGACCAAACCGTTGTCGCGGATCATCGAGCACCTCACCGAAATCAACCCGGACCGCCCGAGCGCGCACAAGATTCCGCAGCTCAGGGGCCACGAAAAAAACGAACTGGGTATCTGGATCAACACCGCCAACCAGTTGCTCGAATCCATCGAACGCAACACGCACCTGCGCCACGAAGCGGAAAACAGCCTGCTGCGCATGGCCCAGTACGACTTCCTCACCGGTCTGCCGAACCGCCAGCAATTGCAGCAGCAACTGGACAAGATTCTCGTCGACGCCGGCAAGTTGCAGCGGCGGGTCGCGGTGCTGTGTGTCGGCCTCGATGACTTCAAGGGCATCAACGAACAGTTCAGCTATCAGACCGGCGACCAATTGCTGCTGGCCCTGGCCGATCGTCTGCGCGCCCACAGCGGTCGCCTCGGCGCTCTCGCCCGTCTTGGCGGCGACCAGTTCGCCCTGGTTCAGGCCGATATCGAACAACCCTACGAAGCAGCCGAACTGGCCCAGAGCATTCTCGATGACCTCGAAGCGGCGTTTGCCCTCGATCATCAGGAGATTCGCCTGCGCGCCACCATTGGCATCACCCTGTTCCCCGAGGACGGTGACAGTACCGAGAAGTTGCTGCAAAAGGCCGAGCAGACCATGACCCTGGCCAAGACTCGCTCGCGCAACCGTTATCAGTTCTATATCGCCAGCGTCGACACTGAAATGCGCCGCCGTCGCGAGCTGGAAAAAGACTTGCGCGATGCCTTGGCCCGCGACCAGTTCTACCTGGTCTACCAGCCGCAGATCAGCTACCGCGATCATCGGGTAGTGGGCGTCGAAGCATTGATTCGCTGGCAGCATCCCGAACATGGGCTGGTGCCGCCGGACCTGTTCATCCCGCTGGCCGAGCAGAACGGCACCATCATCGCCATCGGCGAATGGGTGCTGGATCAGGCCTGCAAACAATTGCGCGACTGGCATGACCAGGGTTTCACCGACCTGCGCATGGCGGTGAACCTGTCCACCGTCCAGCTACACCACGCCGAACTGCCGCGAGTGGTCAACAACCTGCTGCAGATGTACCGCCTGCCCCCCCGCAGCCTGGAACTGGAAGTCACCGAAACCGGCCTGATGGAAGACATCAGCACCGCCGCCCAGCACCTGCTGAGCCTGCGTCGCTCCGGCGCGCTGATCGCCATCGACGACTTCGGCACCGGATACTCATCGCTCAGTTATCTGAAAAGCCTGCCGCTGGACAAGATCAAGATCGACAAGAGCTTCGTTCAGGATCTGCTCGATGACGACGACGATGCGACCATCGTTCGGGCCATCATTCAGCTGGGCAAGAGCCTGGGCATGCAGGTCATTGCCGAAGGTGTTGAAACCATCGAGCAAGAGGCCTACATCATCTCTGAAGGCTGCCATGAAGGTCAGGGCTACTTCTACAGTAAACCGCTGCCGGCGCGAGAACTGGGCGTTTACCTGAAACAGGCCCAGCGCAGTAATGCCGCGATCCTGTAGCGAGCTTGCTCGCGATGGATTTGAAGGCGACGCATTTTTTTCAGACAGCACGCGTCATCGTTCACGTCCATCGCGAGCAAGCTTGCTCCGCAAAGTGCAACATCCTCTGTGTAAATAAGAAATATTTCCAGCTGCAACCCTTTACAGATAATGCGAAAGATTTGCATTATGTCGCAGTTTTGCGCCTTGCCGCGCCATTCCACCCCTTCTCGAAGCAGGATGTTCGCCATGATTCGTATGCCTCTGGCTACCGCCAGTCTGTTGGCCATCGCTATTTCCCTCGCCGGTTGTGGCGAAGGTAAAGACAAAGCTGCCGCTCCAGCACCTACTCCAGCCGCCACGACCACAGCCCCGGCTGTGGCGCCTGCGGCCGCCAGTAAAGTCGACGAAGCCGCCGCCAAAGCCGTTGTCGCGCACTACGCCGACATCGTCTTCGCCGTTTACAGCGATGCCGAATCCACCGCGAAGACCCTGCAAACCGCTATCGACGCTTTCCTCGCCAAGCCGAACGCCGACACCCTGAAAGCCGCCAAGGCTGCCTGGGTGGCTGCCCGTGTTCCTTACCTGCAGAGTGAAGTGTTCCGCTTCGGCAACACCATCATCGACGACTGGGAAGGTCAGGTGAACGCCTGGCCACTGGACGAAGGCCTGATCGACTACGTCGACAAATCCTACGAGCACGCCCTCGGTAACCCGGGTGCCACGGCCAACATCATCGCCAACACTCAGGTTCAGGTCGGCGAAGACAAGATCGACGTCAAAGACATCACCCCGGAAAAACTCGCCAGCCTGAACGAACTGGGCGGTTCCGAGGCCAATGTCGCCACCGGTTACCACGCCATCGAATTCCTGCTCTGGGGCCAGGACCTGAACGGCACCGGCCCTGGCGCCGGCAACCGTCCAGCCTCCGACTACCTGGAAGGCAAAGGCGCCACTGGCGGTCACAACGATCGTCGTCGCGCTTACCTGAAGTCCGTGACCCAGTTGCTGGTCAGCGACCTGGAAGAAATGGTCGGTAACTGGAAGCCGAACGTGGCCGACAACTACCGCGCCACCCTGGAAGCGGAACCGGCTGAATCCGGCCTGCGCAAAATGCTGTTCGGCATGGGCAGTCTGTCCCTGGGCGAACTGGCGGGCGAGCGCATGAAGGTTTCCCTGGAAGCCAACTCCCCGGAAGACGAACACGACTGCTTCAGCGACAACACCCACAACTCGCAGTTCTACGATGCCAAAGGCGTTCGTAACGTGTACCTGGGCGAATACACCCGCGTCGACGGCACCAAAATGACCGGCGCCAGCCTGTCGTCCCTGGTGGCTAAAGCCGACCCGGCTGCCGACACCGCGCTGAAGGCCGACCTGGCTGCCACCGAAGCCAAGATGCAGGTCATCGTCGATCACGCCAACAAGGGTGAGCACTACGACCAGCTGATCGCCGCCGGCAACACTGCCGGCAACCAGATCGTCCATGACGCGATCGCTTCGCTGGTCAAGCAGACCGGTTCGATCGAAGCCGCCGCCGGCAAACTGGGCATCAGCGACCTGAACCCGGACAACGCTGATCACGAGTTCTGATCAACGCTG
>NZ_BDAG01000087.1 GCF_002091715.1 Pseudomonas migulae NBRC 103157
AAAACAAAACCCCTACCTGCATACGCAGATAGGGGTTTCGGAATTTAATCTTGACGATGACCTACTCTCACATGGGGAAACCCCACACTACCATCGGCGATGCATCGTTTCACTGCTGAGTTCGGGATGGGATCAGGTGGTTCCAATGCTCTATGGTCGTCAAGAAATTCTTGAGCTGACGCGTCTTTCGACGTTCCAGCGAATTGGGTATGCGATAGTTTGTGTGTTTCTCTCGAACTTTCGGTTCGTTTCGTCTTCACACACCGCAATCTGGTGCTCTTTCGCTTTTCAGCTCGAAGCAAGCAAATTGCTTGGGTGTTATATGGTCAAGCCTCACGGGCAATTAGTATTGGTTAGCTCAACGCCTCACAGCGCTTACACACCCAACCTATCAACGTCGTAGTCTTCGACGGCCCTTCAGGGGACTCAAGGTCCCAGTGAGATCTCATCTTGAGGCTAGTTTCCCGCTTAGATGCTTTCAGCGGTTATCTATTCCGAACATAGCTACCCGGCAATGCCACTGGCGTGACAACCGGAACACCAGAGGTTCGTCCACTCCGGTCCTCTCGTACTAGGAGCAGCCCCTCTCAAATCTCAAACGTCCACGGCAGATAGGGACCGAACTGTCTCACGACGTTCTAAACCCAGCTCGCGTACCACTTTAAATGGCGAACAGCCATACCCTTGGGACCGGCTTCAGCCCCAGGATGTGATGAGCCGACATCGAGGTGCCAAACACCGCCGTCGATATGAACTCTTGGGCGGTATCAGCCTGTTATCCCCGGAGTACCTTTTATCCGTTGAGCGATGGCCCTTCCATACAGAACCACCGGATCACTAAGACCTACTTTCGTACCTGCTCGACGTGTCTGTCTCGCAGTCAAGCGCGCTTTTGCCTTTATACTCTACGACCGATTTCCGACCGGTCTGAGCGCACCTTCGTACTCCTCCGTTACTCTTTAGGAGGAGACCGCCCCAGTCAAACTACCCACCATACACTGTCCTCGATCCGGATAACGGACCTGAGTTAGAACCTCAAAGTTGCCAGGGTGGTATTTCAAGGTTGGCTCCACGCGAACTGGCGTCCACGCTTCAAAGCCTCCCACCTATCCTACACAAGCAAATTCAAAGTCCAGTGCAAAGCTATAGTAAAGGTTCACGGGGTCTTTCCGTCTAGCCGCGGATACACTGCATCTTCACAGCGATTTCAATTTCACTGAGTCTCGGGTGGAGACAGCGCCGCCATCGTTACGCCATTCGTGCAGGTCGGAACTTACCCGACAAGGAATTTCGCTACCTTAGGACCGTTATAGTTACGGCCGCCGTTTACCGGGGCTTCGATCAAGAGCTTCGCGTTAGCTAACCCCATCAATTAACCTTCCGGCACCGGGCAGGCGTCACACCCTATACGTCCACTTTCGTGTTTGCAGAGTGCTGTGTTTTTAATAAACAGTCGCAGCGGCCTGGTATCTTCGACCGGCATGAGCTTACGGAGCAAGTCCTTCACCCTCACCGGCGCACCTTCTCCCGAAGTTACGGTGCCATTTTGCCTAGTTCCTTCACCCGAGTTCTCTCAAGCGCCTTGGTATTCTCTACCCAACCACCTGTGTCGGTTTGGGGTACGGTTCCTGGTTACCTGAAGCTTAGAAGCTTTTCTTGGAAGCATGGCATCAACCACTTCGTGTTCTAAAAGAACACTCGTCATCAGCTCTCGGCCTTAGAATCCCGGATTTACCTAAGATTCCAGCCTACCACCTTAAACTTGGACAACCAACGCCAAGCTGGCCTAGCCTTCTCCGTCCCTCCATCGCAATAACCAGAAGTACAGGAATATTAACCTGTTTTCCATCGACTACGCTTTTCAGCCTCGCCTTAGGGACCGACTAACCCTGCGTCGATTAACGTTGCGCAGGAAACCTTGGTCTTTCGGCGTGGGTGTTTTTCACACCCATTGTCGTTACTCATGTCAGCATTCGCACTTCTGATACCTCCAGCAAGCTTCTCAACTCACCTTCACAGGCTTACAGAACGCTCCTCTACCGCATCACCTAAGTGATACCCGTAGCTTCGGTGTATGGTTTGAGCCCCGTTACATCTTCCGCGCAGGCCGACTCGACTAGTGAGCTATTACGCTTTCTTTAAAGGGTGGCTGCTTCTAAGCCAACCTCCTAGCTGTCTAAGCCTTCCCACATCGTTTCCCACTTAACCATAACTTTGGGACCTTAGCTGACGGTCTGGGTTGTTTCCCTTTTCACGACGGACGTTAGCACCCGCCGTGTGTCTCCCATGCTCGGCACTTGTAGGTATTCGGAGTTTGCATCGGTTTGGTAAGTCGGGATGACCCCCTAGCCGAAACAGTGCTCTACCCCCTACAGTGATACATGAGGCGCTACCTAAATAGCTTTCGAGGAGAACCAGCTATCTCCGAGCTTGATTAGCCTTTCACTCCGATCCACAGGTCATCCGCTAACTTTTCAACGGTAGTCGGTTCGGTCCTCCAGTTAGTGTTACCCAACCTTCAACCTGCCCATGGATAGATCGCCCGGTTTCGGGTCTATTCCCAGCGACTAGACGCCCTATTAAGACTCGCTTTCGCTACGCCTCCCCTATTCGGTTAAGCTCGCCACTGAAAATAAGTCGCTGACCCATTATACAAAAGGTACGCAGTCACCCAACAAAGTGGGCTCCCACTGCTTGTACGCATACGGTTTCAGGATCTATTTCACTCCCCTCTCCGGGGTTCTTTTCGCCTTTCCCTCACGGTACTAGTTCACTATCGGTCAGTCAGTAGTATTTAGCCTTGGAGGATGGTCCCCCCATATTCAGACAAAGTTTCTCGTGCTCCGTCCTACTCGATTTCATGACCAAGAGATTTTCGCGTACAGGGCTATCACCCACTATGGCCGCACTTTCCAGAGCGTTCCGCTAATCTCAAAGCCACTTAAGGGCTAGTCCCCGTTCGCTCGCCACTACTAAGGGAATCTCGGTTGATTTCTTTTCCTCAGGGTACTTAGATGTTTCAGTTCCCCTGGTTCGCTTCTTAAGCCTATGTATTCAGCTTAAGATACCTAACTTATGTTAGGTGGGTTCCCCCATTCAGACATCTCCGGATCAAAGTCTGTTTGCCGACTCCCCGAAGCTTTTCGCAGGCTACCACGTCTTTCATCGCCTCTGACTGCCAAGGCATCCACCGTATGCGCTTCTTCACTTGACCATATAACCCCAAGCAATCTGGTTATACTGTGAAGACGACA
>NZ_BDAG01000088.1 GCF_002091715.1 Pseudomonas migulae NBRC 103157
GTAAGCGTCCGGCCAAGACGCCCCCTCGAAATCACAATCAGTCGGGACTTTCGAAACCCGTCTACCAACACAGCTGTCGCAGAGAAATTTCAAAATTTTTGAACCGAGGTTAATCTTCTACCCCTTCGACTATGACGCAAGGACAGCTGATGGCCCTCACCAGTGAAATCTCTCCATACAACCCTCAGTGGCCGCTACTTTTTACCGCCGAAAACCGCCGAATAGCGGAGGGCTTCGGTGCTGAGCTTATCGGAACTCATCATATTGGTAGCACCGCCGTTCCGGGGCTTTCTGCCAAACCGGAAATCGACATCTTGGTTGTGGTGTCGGAGCATATAAATGAGGTGGCTCGTAGCGAGTTCATGCGTACATTGGGCTATGTGCGGGGAACAGATCTTTCCGCCGGACACCACTTTTATCGTCGCGATGTTGATGGGGTGAGAACTCATAAAATACACGTGTGCGTTGCTGGTCATGGACAGATTGCACGAATGTTACGTTTCCGCGACCTGTTGAGAGAAGACAGCACTATCCGCAAGCAATACCAGGATTTGAAGCTGCGGCTCGAAGCTAACAACCGGGGAGGCATTGCTGAATATCTCGCGCATAAGGCGCCCTACATTGACGCCTTGATGAGTATTCACCTAGGGGATTAAGTCCGTGTTCATATCAGTTCTCCAGAGCTAAACGGGTATCCACTGATGCGGCAGCAACTCAGCAACCTCACTCGCCCGCTGCGTCGGCAGACGCGTGAGAACATCCTTCAAGTAAGCATACGGATCATGCCCATTGAGCCGCGCAGACTGGATCAAACTCATGATTGCAGCCGCGCGTTTGCCACTGCGTAACGAGCCTGCAAACAACCAGTTCGAGCGTCCAATTGCCCACGGCCGAATCTGGTTCTCACACCAATTATTATCGATGGGCACGGCACCGTCATTGATATAGCGCGTTAGCGCTATCCAGCGTTTGAGGCTGTAATCCAACGCTTTGGCGATGGCCGATCCCTCAGGCACAAGCTGCCTCTGAGCGATCATCCACGTATGAAGTGCGTCGATGATCGGCGCTGCTTTGTCCTGCCGTATGCGCTGCCGGATATCCGGTTCCAGCTCGCGCGCCTCTCGCTCAACTTCGTACAAGGCTGCGATGTAATGCAGCGCTTTTTCGGCGATCTGGCTCTTGTTGGTCGCGTGCAAATCGAAGAACTTGCGGCGCGCATGCGCCATGCAGCCGATTTCCGTAACGCCCAGCTCAAAGCTTGCCTTGTAGCCAGCAAAGTCATCGCAGACCAGCTTGCCGTCCCATTGGCCGAGGAAGTTTCGAGCGTGTTCACCAGCACGGCTCGGGCTGAAGTCGTAAACAACCGCCGCCAGCTCGGAGAACTGACTCGTGGCGTAGGCCCAGACGTAAGCGCGATGAGTTTTCTTCGCGCCAGGCATCAGCATTTGTACCGGCGTTTCGTCGGCGTGCACGACGCCGTGCGTCAGCACCGCTTCGCGCAATGCATCCACCAGCGGCTGTAGCTGCACGCCACAAGCGCCAACCCATTGCGCCAGGGTCGAACGGGCGATGGGCAACCCAGCACGTCCGAAGATTTTCTCTTGGCGATACAGCGGCAGATGGTCGGCGAACTTGGCCACCATGACGTGGGCGAGTAGGCCCGCTGTCGGTATGCCTTTGTCGATAACATGCGCCGGTACCGGCGCCTGGATCAGCGTTTCGCAATGTTCGCAGGCCCATTTCCCACGAATGTGGCGCTCGACCGTGAACACGCCGGGCGTGTAGTCGAGCTTTTCGCTGGCATCTTCGCCGATGCGTTTTAAGGCACAGCCGCACTGGCAGTGGCTGTTTTCCGGTTCGTGATGGATCAACGTGCGAGGGAACTGCGATGGCAGCGCAGCGCGCTTGGGCTGCTGGCGAACTTTGGCTTCGACTGCTGCCGGTTGCAGCGCCTCAAGTTCGGCTTCGATAGCCGCGATATCGGTGTCGATCAAGTCGTCGAGCAAGCTGGCTTGATCCGGACTTAGCTGCTCGCTGCGCTTGGCAAATTTGAAGCGTTTGAGCAACGCGATCTCGTGGGCCAGCTTCTCGTTGACCGATTTGTGATGAGTAATTTGCTTGTCCATCGTCTCGACACGCTGGATCAACTGCGCCGCCAAGGCACGCAGTTCTTCAGGGTTTAATTGATCGAGATTCAGATGCGAAGTCATGCCGCCGATTTTGCCAGAGAGGGCTAATGGCGGCGATAGACTGATGGGCCAATTGCGCTGGTAAGCGCGCCATGGCGGGTGTTAAAGCATCGAGATAATTCCGCCTGCACCGACGCGTTGCCAAGGTAAACCGAGTACCAGGGCCTGAAGTTGCTCGGCATCCAACTCAACTTCGGAGCCGTGTCGCACACCAGGCCAAAAGAAGCGCCCTTGATTCAAACGCCGGGCTGCAAGCCAAATCCCCACACCGTCATGCACGAGCACTTTCATGCGATTGGCGCGACGGTTGGCGAACAGATAGGCACAGTGCGGCTTCGCCGCACCGAACACCGCGATAACTCGCGCGAGCGCGGTTTCAGTGCCGGCCCGCATGTCCATGGGCTCGGTGGCGAGCCAGATCGAGTCGATGCGGATCATCGCAGCAGGTCTCGTAAGAAAGCGGAACACGCCGCTGCATTTTCTGCCGGCCAACTCACCACGACTACGCCTTTTGAATGAGGCACTTCGATTCGGATCGTAGCGGGAAGAGCTTGATGCGTCGCTATCTTTGGCGATGCCTTGATCGGGATGAAGGCGGTTTGCAGCGTCAGAGTTTTCTGCGCATGCACCCGAATCCATTTATGGACGAGGTTGGCATTGAGGTTGTGTGTCAACGCGACATTGGCAATCGAGATGTCAGGCTGTGCGCACTCGGCAATGACCTGAGCCTTGAAGGATTTGGAATAGGAACGGCGTTCTTGTGGCATGGGCGTCCGCTTAAAAAGGCTAGAAATGGTGTCCACTTAAATTTAGGTGGACACCATCGCCTCAAGCGACGGTGTCAGGAAGGTGTGTTGCCCGGACGGTTAC
>NZ_BDAG01000089.1 GCF_002091715.1 Pseudomonas migulae NBRC 103157
TTGTTTGAATGAATGGCTCTACCGCAGTACTCAACGAGAAGCCCGGCCTGATCAGCCGGGCTTTTTCGTGTACAGAACAAACTTCAGAATCCGCCTCCCCAGGAAACGGTAGAACTCAACAGATTGCGTCATGCCGGAATGAAAACGGGCGCCTTGATAGGCGCCCGTTTTTTTGTGCGGTGATGTTTACCAGCTGCCATAGGGGATGCCGTATTTCTCGATGTAACGTTTCGCATTTTCACTGACTGGATAGGCGTACTGCCCCTGACTTTTTCCCTGGTCTGGACCCAACGGTTCTATTTCTGCTTGGGCACGAGCGACCTTGATTGCCTTCATACATTTGTCCGCGACCCACACCTGAACGACACCCCTCGGCGCTACGCCGACATACACCAGCGCGACATTGCCTGCCGGTTCATCTGGCGTTGAAGGACAAGGCTCATTCAGCGTAGCACGCATGATTTGTCGGGCTTGCTCTGGAATGTCGACCCAGGCGCGGTACGTTTGTGGCTCCACGATGGATTGCCAACGGACGAAGATTCGTTTTGGTAAGTCTGCACCGACAACTTCGCGAATCCCCCCCGTAATCTCACCCCACCCTCTTGCGGACTCCGTACCATTTTCTGGCTCGCCCCCCGCTGCCGTACCGCCACCCGTACGACGGAACAATTTGCCGTTAACGTCTTCGACCGCACTGTCTTCAACCCAGGCTTTCATGTAATACGGTTCGTTGAAACTGAGGCTCCACCATTTTCTGGTGAGTTCCGTTTCGGGCGTTGCGAGATTTTTGGCTTGGCAGCCAGAAACCAGCAACAGCCCTACAAGCAATCCCAACAACCGCATTAAAAAGTTCTCCAGCTTGAATCCGGCACGTGAGGGTGACGTACGCGCACGCCATCTTCGGTCGGTGCATTCGTGTAACGGAGATTCACCCCGCGCTCACGAGTCAATCCCACTGGATTGCTCCAATTGGCAGACATGTGGATGTAGCGCAATTTGAGCAGTTTCTCCTCTGCAGGCATAACCTGGTAATTGCCCCCGAGAAACCTGTCGCAGAGTGCTTGAAGCTCTGATGGAACGGAATACTGAGAGGTTTTCGGAACATCCTTGAACTGCACACCCTTCTCCCTGGCCAATTTATGCATCAAGTGCAGATACACCACCGACAGCTTGCCACTCACCGGGCGCTTGAGTTGCAAACCTGCGTACGCGCGCACCTGTTTGAACCTTGCTGTCTGATCTTCTTTCGGCAGTGGGGTGGGCTTCGGAGTCACAATTTCCAGCATTGCTTCTGGCCAACCATTGGCTACCCAACTCGCTTTCTGCTGCTGGGAATCACGATAAATCGAAGTGGTTCGAATGTCGGTCCCCTGCTGTACCGTCAGGGCCTGCATTGGGCTGACCAGCACGCACTCTTCCACTTCCTCCCGATAACCTCCACCGATATCCGAATGCACACCCGGAACGGGTATTTCCGTATACGCGGGAATGACAGTGCTTAACGCAAAGTTGGCTCGATGCTCGTCCCGTGCAGTCAATTGAAAGACATCGGTAAAGTATTTACGGTCAAGGTAGAGTTTGATCCCCGGCGCCACGGGGCTTTGAATGTTACCCACGTTTGTAATCCCTGCGACCGAGGGCACGGTATCGAACAAACCAATGAATCCCATGATGATTTCGCTGTTGTACTGGGCATTGAAACTGGAACTGAACCCCTTCGGGTTGCTGCGAAGCACTTCACCCAGAGGCCCTAGTTTGCAACGTACGATTTCGTTGGCGAAATGTCGTGCGGCGGCGGCGCCTCGACTGAACCCAAAGGTGTCGAATGTGAGCGATGTAATCTCGCCCTCAGGATTACGATCTATCGCTTCCTTGATCACTGTCTTCATGGCGACGAACGCTTTTTGTACTTTCCCCGTGACACCTGCGTCACCTCGCCCCGTGGCCGCGGCCCCCATGCTGTCCTCAGCGCCGGCATCGGTTCCGATCCCATCAATGTAGAGACTGCGCTGTACGAGTTTGGATGACGCATCGTTTCCGGCTACTTCCGATGTCGGATAGAGCTCATACAGCTTGAAAACATTACTCACATCATTCCCATAACTCCCCTCCGGATCCGCCATATACGGCTTGCAGCTCGCATCGACGTCTTCCGGGCGAATCGGGTGATGGGCGCCACACAGTAATCCTGACGCAGAGTTGCCCGCATTGTTCAGCGTCCCATCGAAGAACACGCCAATGCGCAACGCGACCCGGACTTTCTCCTTCGCAGCCGCCGGTGCCTTGCCGTATTTCTCATACTCGGCCCAGCGCTTGGCGTGGATGTCGACGGGTCTGGCTTCGTCGTAGCGGACGTTTTTCGGGGGGTTGGGGACGTATCCACTCATTCCTTGATCACCTGCTCCTTGGTGCAACGGGCGCTGAGGGTGCCACCGTGGATCCAATCAAGCAACGCGTAGCCAGATGCCATCACTCGGACAACATGGACCTTCATCCATGTATTGCTTTCGTCAATGGTCACCATTAATTCAATGAAGTTCTCTTAAAAATTCCGCGGCGTAACATCGCCTCCATACCAAACAACTACACCCCGGAGCACACACTCATGAAACGCCAACTCTTCCTCAGCATCGCTTTCTCGGTTTTTGCAGTTAACGCTTTTGCCGCTTCTTCTGCTCACCCGGTTGTCGCTGAGGGCGGCTCGGATCGTCTGATTGAAAGCCGTGTGGCTGAGGGT
>NZ_BDAG01000090.1 GCF_002091715.1 Pseudomonas migulae NBRC 103157
ATGCCGGGTTAGCCGCCCCCGGCCATGGATGGCCGATGGCGGCGGCCCACGGAGCAGGACCGGAGCGAGGGCATGCCGAACATTAGCGAGGCACCGAACGAAAGGGGCAAAAGCGCTTGGTTACTTGCCGCTTTTGCAAGTGACTCGCCGTAAGGGCGAAACCGTCAGCGGCCGTTACCGCAGAAACAGATATGTACACGACCGGTTTCCTATCGACCAGACGATCACAGCAACGACAAGGTGTAGTTGATAATAAAGCGATTCTGATCAACATTACGCCCCGCATCAGTGTTCGACTTGCCATTGCGCACACTGAACCCAAGCCCTTTAAGCGAACCCGACTGCAGCACATAGTCCAGGGTCATATCGCGCTCCCACTCAGACTGATTACCCGCATTGCGAACCTTGATATCAGTCCCCTTCAAATACACGATCGACGCTTTCAGCCCCGGCACGCCCAGCGGCGCAAAGTCATACGTGTATTGCCCAAAGTTCGTCTGCTCACCCGCACGGGTAAAACTCTGGATCATGCGGTCCGTCGGCAAATAAACACTGCCACCCCCCGCCCCTTTATCAACCAGGCTGCCCTGGTTGGGCTGGACGAAGTTGCTGCCATCACCCACTTGCTGATGCCCCAGCGACACCGAGTGGCCACCGTTCATATAAGTGATCATCGCAACCCAGGTGTTGTTGTCGATTTCGCCATTGTTGTCCTCGGTGTAACCGGAGGTGCGATAGCCTTGCACGCGGCCTGCGGCGGAACTGTTGGCCCCGGTCGACGTGGTGCGAAAGTAACGCAGGTCAGTGGTGAACGAGCTTTTGCTATCGATCGGCAACACATGAGTCAGACCGAAGAAGTTCTGGTTGTAGAAGTCCTCCATCTGCGCGAAGTAATACTGCGCTTTCAGTTCCTTGGTGATGAAGTAATCCCCCCCGGCGAAGTAGAACGTGTTGCTGTCCTGTGTGGCGCCCGGTACGGACAAACCGGTCCGGTCCGTCGACGCGCGACCGACCGCATGTTCAAGCACACCACTGGTCAGCATCAGCCCATCGATGTCATTCGAAGTGATCTGGGCACCGGTGAACGATTGCGGCAATACGCGGGCATCGTTCGACAGCAGGATCGGCAATTTCGGCAGCAGCGTGCCGTAGCGGAACTCGGTTTTCGCAATACGCATCTTCGCCGTGGGACCAAAGCTGCTCCAGGTATCGGCAGCACCGTCGCCATCCGTCGGGATCATGCCGCTACCGACATGACGCCCGGCACCACTGTCCAGTGTCACACCCAGCAGCGCCTGAGCATCGAGCCCGAAACCGACCGTGCCGTGGGTAAACCCGGACTCATAGCGCAGCACGAAACCCTGTGCCGCTTCTTCGGTTTTCGAGGGATCCGCCGCACCATCGCGGTTATCGCTGTTGAAATACAGCGTGCGCATCGAGAGGCTGGCTTTGCTGTCTTCCAGAAAACCGTGCGTGGCAGAATCCGCTGCCTGTGCGCAGATCGAACCGGTGGCCAACAAGAGTGCGGTGGGGATTGCTCGCTTGAACATACGGTGCTCCAGGGTGATTTTTTTATGGTTTTCAAGTGTTGAACGACCGCCATCCGCCGCTGACACCCAACACCGGCGCGCACGATGACGCGCCCAATGAGTGACCATGAGCATTGAAACTGGAGAGCGATCGGAGGGTTCGAGTTAGATCAAGTAAGAGAGACCCACGGTCAACGCGAAGGCGACCACCGAAATGATGGTCTCCAGCACGGTCCAGGTCTTGAAGGTCTGGGCGACGCTCATGTTGAAGTATTCCTTGATCAACCAGAAGCCGCCGTCGTTGACGTGGGAAAAGATCACCGACCCGGCGCCGGTCGCCAGCACCAGCAACTCCGGATGCGGATAGCCCAGACCAATGGCCACCGGCGCCACGATGCCCGACGCCGTGGTCATGGCCACGGTCGCCGACCCGGTGGCGATGCGCATCAGCGCGGCGAACAACCAGCCCATGAGCAGCGGCGACAGGTGAAATTCGTGGGCCAGGCTGACGATCTGGTCAGTGACCCCGGCATCCACCAGAATCCGGTTCAACCCGCCGCCGGCCCCCACCAGCAAGGTGATGCTGGCGGTGGGTGCCAGGCATTCGTTGGTGAACTTGAGGATCGATTCGCGGTTGAAACCCTGGGCGATACCGAGGGTCCAGAAACTCAGCAAGGTCGCCAGCAACAGCGCGATCACCGAGTTGCCGATGAACAACAGAAACTGATTGAAACCGCTGCCCGGCGTGGAAATCAGGTTGGCCCACCCGCCGATCAGCATCAGCACCA
>NZ_BDAG01000091.1 GCF_002091715.1 Pseudomonas migulae NBRC 103157
GACTATACGCAGACCTCGCAGGAGCCGGCTTGCTGACGAAAGCGGCCTGCCAACCAACCTGTTCTCGCGGAAATACGCAGACCTCGTAGGAGCCGGCTTGCTGGCGATGACGCCCTGCCAGCCAACTTATCCTCGCGGAAATACGCAAATTCTGTAGGGGGTTCTGAAGGCAAAAAAAACCCGGCAAAAGCCGGGTTTTTTATCTGGCGTCGAGCTTAAGCGGTGAAGGTTTTGCCTTCGAATTGCTCAGCCACGAATTTCCAGTTGACCAGGTTCCAGAACGCTTCTACGTACTTCGGACGCAGGTTGCGGTAGTCGATGTAGTAAGCGTGTTCCCAGACGTCGCAGGTCAGCAGCGGGGTGTCGCCGCTGGTCAGCGGGTTGCCGGCGCCGATGGTGCTGGCCAGGGCCAGGGAACCGTCAGCCTTTTTCACCAGCCAGCCCCAACCGGAACCGAAGGTGCCGATGGAGGTTTTGCTGAATTCTTCTTTGAACTTGTCGAACGAACCGAAGGCTGCGTTGATGGCTTCAGCCAGTGCGCCGGTTGGTTGACCGCCGGCGTTTGGCGCCAGGCAGTTCCAGTAGAAAGTGTGGTTCCAGACCTGAGCGGCGTTGTTGAAGATGCCACCCGAGGAAGACTTGACGATTTCTTCCAGGGTCTTGCCTTCGAACTCGGTGCCTGGCACCAGGTTGTTCAGGTTCACGACGTAGGTGTTGTGGTGCTTGTCGTGGTGGTATTCCAGGGTTTCCTTGGAAATGTGCGGCTGCAGGGCATCGTGTGCGTAAGGCAGCGGCGGCAATTCGAAAGCCATGATGATTCTCCTAATCAGGTCAGTTGCGGTGGTCGCAAGGCCGATCACGGGCGGCCAGACAAGCGCCGGGGAGTTTGTACTCTTTGCGGCGCATCGGACCGGATCATAGCACCGGGGGTGCGGCATAACCACGCAACAACTGTGTGGAATAGAGGTTCCAGAGCCTTTTGGAATAAATCAGGCGCTGGTGATTAGTTGAGCTGCCACGGTGAACATCATTACGGCCACCAATAAATCCAGAATCCGCCATGTGCTTGGCCGAGCCAGCCACGGCGCCAGCCAAGCGGCGCCCAGCGCCAGGGTGAAAAACCACAGCAAAGACGCACTGGCCGCCCCCACGACATAAGCGCCAGGCTCGGTTTGTTGCGCGCCGAGGGAGCCGATCAGCAACACCGTATCCAGATAAACGTGCGGGTTGAGCAACGTCACCGCCAAAGCGCTGAGCATGACCGCGCGCAGTGACCGTACCGTCTGGTTTTCACCCTGTTGCAGGCTTTGCTTCGAGCAGGCCCGACGCAGCGCCAGGCTGCCGTACCACAGCAAAAACGCCGCACCACCCCAGCGGGCGATGGCCAGCAATGTCGGATTTTGCGCCAGCACAGTGGCCAGACCGAACACGCCGGCAGCCACCAGCAACGCATCGCACGTCACGCAGAGCGCCGCCACCGGCAGGTGATGTTCACGCCGCAGGCTCTGAGCCAGCACAAACGCGTTCTGAGTGCCGATCGCCATGATCAGCCCCGCGGCCACTAACAGGCCATTTACATAGCTTTGCCACATAGGTTTTTACTCCGCGTTCGCTGCCAGATTCCGCAGCACGTGCAAGGCGCGATCGGCATCGGCCTGGCCGACGAATAAATGGTCGTGGTAGTAACCGGCGATGACGTTGCAGCTGATGCCGGCCTGGCCCAATGCCGTGGCGAATGCGGCGGTCAGGCCGACGGCGTCCAGCGCGGAGTGCACGTTCAGGGTGATCCAGGCGGCGAC
>NZ_BDAG01000093.1 GCF_002091715.1 Pseudomonas migulae NBRC 103157
TGTCAGAAATTTTGTGTTCGGGCATAACATGAGTAAGAGGTGCATGTATGCCAACCCAAAAGAAGCCCCCGTTGCGCGAGTTACCGAAAATTCCGAAGGAGCTGCTTGAGCAGTTCACCGACGGGCCCATGACCGCTGAAGCTATCGAGGATGCCTCTGCGGCGTTCAAAAAGGCTCTGATCGAGCGAGCCTTGAATGCCGAGCTCGGCCATCACTTGGGCTATCCGCCGGGCGCGCAGCGCCCAGAGGATGAAACCAACCAGCGTAATGGCAAAAGCGGCAAGACGGTTTTAACGGGAGATGGTCCGCTGCGGCTGGATATTCCCCGCGACCGAGACGGCAGTTTTTCTCCCATTTTGATCCCCAAGCACGAACGCCGTTACACCGGTTTCGATGACAAGATCATCGCCATGTACGCTCGCGGAATGACTGTCAGAGAGATTCGTGCGTTTCTCTCCGAGCAGTACGGCACGGACGTTTCGCCTGATTTCATCAGCTCGGTAACTGACGAGGTCATGGCTGAGATCGGCGCATGGCAACAGCGGCCTTTGGAGCCGATGTATCCGGTTATTTTCTTCGATGCCCTGAGGGTCAAAATCCGCGAAGAGGGGCTGGTTCGTAATAAAGCGATCTACTTGGCATTGGGTGTTTTGCCGGACGGAACGCGCGACATCCTCGGCATCTGGATCGAAAACACCGAGGGCGCAAAATTCTGGATGAAGGTGTTCAATGACCTCAAGACACGCGGCATCGAAGACGTGTTGATTGCCGTGACCGATGGTCTCAAAGGCATGCCAGAAGCCCTCAGCGCCGTGTTTCCTGACACGACATTGCAGACGTGCATCGTTCATCTGATCCGCAACAGCCTTGATTACGCGGCCTGGGATAAGCGTCGTGAACTGGCCAAGGCGTTGAAACCGATCTATCAGGCAGTCACCGCCGAAGCGGCTGAGCAGGCGCTGGATGCATTTGAAAGCGGGGTATGGGGCAAGCAGTATCCAACGGTAGTGGCTGCCTGGCGGCGTGCTTGGGACCGAGTCATCCCATTTTTCGTTTTCCCACCGGCGATTAGAAAAGTGATCTACACGACCAATGCCATCGAGAGCATCAATGCTCAACTGCGCAAGATCATCAAGACTCGCGGCCACTTCCCGACCGACGATGCGGCAACAAAACTGATCTGGTTGGGGCTGCGCAATATCACGGCAAACTGGGGCTCTGCTGCCCATGACTGGAAAAGTGCGATGAATCAATTCGCGATTCTGTACGGAGATCGATTTATCAGGCCGACCTGGTAAAAAGCATGGCCTGCCTGACGGCAGGCCGTTACCGGCCCGCACACAAAATATCTGACAGTCC
>NZ_BDAG01000094.1 GCF_002091715.1 Pseudomonas migulae NBRC 103157
GATGCACCGCATCGGGCGTTTTGTATTTCAAGGACAAGTGCGGACGCTCCTGGTTGTAGATCAAGATTGCATCCCGCACCATCTGCTCCGCTTGTGCCAGGTCTGTCGGCCGGTGGAGCAAGAGTTCGGTTTTCAAGATGCCGTTAACCCGCTCTGCCTTGGCGTTTTGATAGCAATCGTAACCATCGGTCATCGAGCACGTAATGCCATGTTTGGCATGGAGCTTTTGATAAAGCGCTGAGCAGTACTGCACACCTCGATCCGAGTGATGAACCAGTTGCTGGCGTGTTCGACGTGTCTTCAGCGCCATACGCAAGGCTTGGGCCACCGAGTCGGCATGCAGGCTGCCATGCACGTGATAACCGACAATTTTCCTCGAGAAGTCATCCGTCACCAAGCTCAGGTAGACCGGATCATCCCGTTTGGTGGATAGGTAAGTAATATCCGCCACCCAGACCTGTTCCGGACCGGAAGCGGCGACTTGCTGCGGGCCAGGCTTGAGTAGATTGGGATGGCAGTGAAAGTGATGATGGCTGTCGGTCGTCTTGTGATAGGCCCGTTTCCTGCGAACCAACTGCCGATGCTCGCGCAAAACCTCAAACAAACGATCCCGACCAACATGCAGCTCTGGCTTATCGTGCTTCTCATGCATCATCGCGTGCAGTTTGCGGGTGCCCAGGCAGGGTTGGCGTACGCGGATCTCCTGCACAAACTGCACGAGTTTCTGATCCTGCTCGATCCGGGCTCGATAGACCCGATCGCGTTTGTAAAAGGCTTGGCGACTGATCCCCATAAACTGGCAAGCCCTGCTGACACTCAGGGTTTTGGTTTGCGCAACGACTTGCCGGGCCGCTTTTTTACGACGGATACGCCGTAGTCGTTCTTCAGAACATCGACCACGTCTTCGAAGAATTTGGCTTTCTGATTCGCCAGCGCCAACTGCTCCTCAAGCTCTTTGATTCTCTGCTCGGGCGTTAATGGCAAAGTAGGTTCGTCCACCGGTCGGACCCTCTGGGAACGAATGGAAGCGCCTTGGCTCCAGTCCTGCCGACCATGCTTGCGTAACCAAACCAACACCGTCGACCGGCCCTGAATCCCATAGCGCCGTTGAGCCTCTTTATAACTCAACTCGCCTTTTTCGACTTGGTCGACAACCGACAATTTAAAAGTCAGCGTGTAATCGCGCTGACTGCGTTTTGCGCTCGTATCCATTGCACCTTCCTGATGAGAAGTCAGAAGGTGTAAACCTTATTCAGGACGGAACA
>NZ_BDAG01000095.1 GCF_002091715.1 Pseudomonas migulae NBRC 103157
GTAGTGGTCAACTAATCCCGGACACGACGTTAAGTTTTTCTTCGGCCCGAGCTGGCGCCAGCCCACCGTTGAATTGATGGGGGCGAATCCAGTTGTACCGATGCATTAAGAATTGGCTGATATCGCGCTGGGCTTCTTGAGCCGTTCGGTAACCCGTGGTCGGTATCCACTCCGTTTTCAAGCTGCGGAACACGCGCTCCATTGGCGCATTGTCCCAGCAATTTCCCCGGCGACTCATGCTCTGGCGCATGCGATAACGCCACAGCCGCTGGCGAAATAAACGACTCGCATACTGCGACCCTTGATCCGAGTGAAACAGCAGACCCTGAGGTCTTCCTCGTTGCTCGTAAGCCATATCCAGCGCCTTGATAACCAGATCGGCGTCCGGCTTTTCCGACAACGCCCAGCCCACCACCCGGCGCGTGCAAAGATCCAGCACGACAGCCAGGTAATGCCATTTCCCCTGGGCCCAGATGTAGGTGATGTCGCCGCACCACACCTGGTTGGGTGCTGGAGCATCGAACTCCCGATTCAATATGTTCGGGATATCCAACCGTTCAACCGTCGCTCGTTTGTAGGCATGTGATCCGGGTTGTTTACTGACTAAATCAAGCTCGCGCATCAGGCTGCGCACTTTGAACCGACCGAGCTGTTCACCGTCTTCACGCATCAGCGACAAGATGCTACGGCTGCCCGCAGCACTGCGACTTTGCGAGAACAGCTCGCTCACCCGGCTGCGTAACCGAAGTCGTTCGACATCAGGCGTTCGACGCCTAAGACGCTGGGCGTAGTAGCACGAACGGGGGACTTCAAACACCTTGCACAGCCAATCAATCGGCTCATGGACGCTCAGCTGATTGATCAGCGCGTACGCTCGTGATCTTCCGACATCAAGAGCGCGGTAGCCTTTTTTAATATCGATTTTTCCCGTTCAAGGCGGGCAATCCGGGCTTCCAGCTCCTGAATTTTCTGCTGTTCCGGGGTCAATGCTTTGCTCTGCGGAGTGACGCCTTGGCGTTCCTGCTGAACCTGATCAACCCAGCGGCGCAGGGCTGACTCGCCGACGCCGAGTGAACGGCTGGCTTCGATGTAGCTGTAGTTTTGCTTGAGCACGAGGTCGGCAGCCTCGCGTTTGAATTCAGCAGAAAAGGAACGGCGTTGTTTGGTCATCTGACACCTCGATCTGGCGAGCATTCTCGCCTAAATGGGTGTCCGGTTTCATTAGACCACTAC
>NZ_BDAG01000096.1 GCF_002091715.1 Pseudomonas migulae NBRC 103157
GTGGGAGATTCTATGGTTGAGGGGAACCCCTCAACTTGCTTTCGGCTGGTATTCGCTCTGCCCCTTCAGTAGTGCGAATACGACCCGAGCAAGTTTACGGGCCAGAATCACCAGTGCCTGAGTGGTGCTGAACCCTTTAGCTCGTTGCTCTTCATAAAAACCTTTCCAGGTTGCTGTTCGGCTGGCCGACATGGCTGCATTGTGCAAAAGTCGGCGCGCCTCCGGATCACCTCGTTTTGTCAGACTGCGGCGACCGTCCTTCTGTCCCGACTGTGAAACCCGTAAATCCATCCCCAAAAAAGCGATGAATGCGTCAGCGTTTTTAAACTCGCCCCGTTGAAACGCCGCGATCAGGCGAGCTCCAGTCAAAAAGCCTATGCCTTCAACTTTCATGCAGCGCCTTAGATGGGCAAGTAAACCGGCCTCTTTAAGGAGGTCGTTGATCATCTTCTCGACCAGCACTTCAAGCCTCTGCATTGAGGCTATTTGCTCGGCAAAAGCGGCTTTGAGCAGCGGCTCATTTGCCCAGCTCTGTACCAGGCCAACTCGTGCCTGAACCAGCGCGGCGCGCCGGCGGAAAAGGCTCAAGAGCTGACGATACAGCGGCGATGGTGGAGTCCATGGGTGAAGCTCTTCATATTCGTTTTTCAGATAACGGGCGAGCAGCTTTGCATCCAGCGCGTCGGTTTTGGCGCGAACCTTCACACCTTTGCGGTAGTGGCTTAGTTCATAGCCACCGACCATGTAAATCGTGCAGCCGGCATCATGAGCCAGATCGGCGAATTCCAAGTGATAGATATTGGTCGACTCAATTGCTACGTCGACCGGTGCCGGCAAGGCTTTCAGCCATTTCTTGATGGCTGGCTTGTTATTGGGAAGCGTCTCCAGCAGATCCAGTTCGGTCTGGTAGATCACCAGTTCATCTTTGGCGACATCCACGCCCACGATTGGCTTGGAAACAGAAACCGACATTGCCATTGAACACCCCCCGAGATATGGTTTTGAGCACTTGAAGGGCTCACCCAGAGGCGCAGGCTTGTTCCTATCGTCGGTCTAGCCAGATGCATTCTTTATCGGCGCTTGGGTGAAAGGAGGAGGGGCGAAATCTCCCACGGATCTGTACTGCGCCAACAGTCAGAATCGAGCCTTGTCCCTCCTCCTCCCTTCAAGTACCAGCATACAAGCG
>NZ_BDAG01000097.1 GCF_002091715.1 Pseudomonas migulae NBRC 103157
CGTCACCGCCACTCCGTGCCGTCTCTCAGCATGGCATTCAGTCTGATCAGTAATATTCGCATGCAGGCGATGAGCGCGACCTTCGCGCTCTTGCCTCGCGCCCGAAGAGCGTCATAGCGTGCTTTAAAGTCAGCTTGAAAGCGGATCACTACCCAGCAGGACATGTAAAGCGCACGCCTCAGCCGGGCTCTTCCTCCGTGGATTTGGCGTTTCCCGCTGTGATTGCCGCTGTCATCGTTGCAGGGTGCAACTCCTGCCAGTGCGGCGATCTCGCGACGGCCAAGCTTGCCCAATTCGGGCAGGTAGACCAGCAAACTGGCAGTAGCGACCGTGCCAATTCCTTTAACAGAGATGAGGCGCTCGGTTTTTTCTGCGTCCAGCTCGTGCATGCTCTGGTGGATGGTTTTATCGAGTTGCTTGATCTGAATTTGCAGGTAGTGAATATGGCCTTTGATTGCCGCCACAACAGTGGGTAGCTGAGCCTGCTGAAGCCGGCGCTTATTGTCGTCCCGTTGCTGCACGAAGTGCTCGCGTTGCTGAACCAGCTCGCGCAACGCTTCACGCTCAGGCGAAATGATCTTGTCGCCGTCCATCTTCAAGACCTCGGCGAAATCGGCCAACACAGCGGCATCGATCAGATCGGTCTTGGCACTTTTGCCCATCGCCACGGCGAAAGCCCTGGCCCGGCGAGGATTGATTCTGAGGACATTGAAGCTGGCACCTAGCAGTGCGGCCATGACCTTGCGCTCGTAGCCTCCCGTGGCCTCCAGCAAAACCCGGCCCACCTCGTACTGGCTCAAGCGCTGAAGAAGCTCAGCACAGCCTTCTGAAGTGTTTGAAAGCTCAAAGCCTTCACCGTC
The DNA here is from genome assembly GCF_002091715.1 of Pseudomonas migulae NBRC 103157. Taxonomy (GTDB): domain Bacteria; phylum Pseudomonadota; class Gammaproteobacteria; order Pseudomonadales; family Pseudomonadaceae; genus Aquipseudomonas; species Aquipseudomonas migulae_A. The sequence continues at coordinate 861 of NZ_BDAG01000097.1, forward strand.
TGGTTGAACCCAAACAACGAGGTTTGATTTGGAGATATCGATGCCGACCCAGGAAATCATGGCAAAACCCTCTTACACTCAGGAGTGAGAGTGCTCTGGCTTTGCCCACGCTTGTGATTTCGAGTGGCTGCTCGTCCAACTGTTCGGGCTTATGGGCCAGAGTGGAAAGGTGGATGGCAGCTCGGCTCCCACACGTGCTTCAAGCACCGCGGACTCACAGCTTGCCATCCACCCCTCTCACCCCAGAGCTTATTCCTAGATCTAGACAC
>NZ_BDAG01000098.1 GCF_002091715.1 Pseudomonas migulae NBRC 103157
ACGGCAGCACCGCGACCGGCCAGATCAACGTCAACATCATCGATGACACGCCGAACGCCAACCCTGACGCCACGTCGGTGACGGAGGGCGATGTCGTCAGCGGCAACGTCTTGTGGAACGACGTTGCCGGCGCCGATGGTCCCTTGGTCGGCGGTGGCGTGGTCGGCGTACGCGCCGGTTCGGACACGTCGACCCCGGTGAACGGCGGCCTCAACACCCAGATCAACGGCACTTACGGTTACCTGACCCTGGATGCCCAGGGCAACGCCGAATACCACAGCTACCCGAACAGTGTGAACGGCCCCGGCGCGACCGACGTGTTCACTTACACCCTGCGTGATAACGACGGCGATGAAAGCACCACCACCATCACCATCGACGTCAACAACAGCTGTTTCAACAACCCGGTCACCCTCAACGGCCTCGACGTAGAGTGCGGCGAACTGACCGTCTACGAAAAAAACCTCACCTACGGCACCGACCCCGATGCCCCGTCCCTGACCCAGACCGGCACCTTCACCGTCAACGCGCCGGATGGCCTGCAAACCCTGACCGTGGGCGGCATCGCCGTGGTCACCGCTGGCGTGGCCGCCGGCTTCCCGCAATCGACCGGCACCTGGCACGGCAGCACGCTGACCATCACCGGTTACGACCCGGCCACCGGCGTGGTGACGTACAGCTACACCCTGAATTACGACCGAGATCACCCGAATGCCGGCGGTGCCAACAGCATCGTC
>NZ_BDAG01000099.1 GCF_002091715.1 Pseudomonas migulae NBRC 103157
CGTGGTGCCGCTGCCCGTGTTGCCGGAGAGGTCAGCCACGCCGGTATTGTTGAGGGTGATGACGTTGCTCGCGTCATTCACCCCCGCCGTGGGCGTGAAGGTCGCGGTCCAGGTGATGCCGCCGTCGCTGCTGCTCACAGCCGTCAGCGTACCGTTGGCGATGGCCAGGTCGGCGTTGGTAAAACCGCTGACCGCTTCACTGAATGTAATCGTCACCAGTGAGGTTTCGCCGGCACTCAGGGTCGGGTCGGCCAGGACGATGGTCGCGGTAGGCCGGACCGTGTCGATGGCGTAGTTGTTGGAGTCGGTGGTGCCGCTGCCCGCGTTGCCCGACAGGTCGCTGATGCCGGTGTTGTCCAGGGTGATCAGGTTGGTCGTGTCGTTGATGCTGGCGCTCGGGGTAAACGTTGCGGTCCAGGTGATGCCGCCATCGCTGCTGCTCACGGCGCTCAACGTGCCGTTGGCAATCGTCAGGTCCGCGTTGGTGAAACCGCTGACCGCTTCGCTGAAGGTGATGGTCACCAGCGAGGTTTCGCCGATTCTCAGCGCAGTGTCCGCGACAACGACGGTTGCCGTCGGGCGCACGGTATCGATGGCGTAGTTGTTCGAATTGCTGGTGCCGCTGCCCACGTTGCCGCTGTTGGCCGATTGCACGCCGCTGTTATCCAGGA
>NZ_BDAG01000100.1 GCF_002091715.1 Pseudomonas migulae NBRC 103157
AAAATCAAACGCATGGAAATGGAAGCCGAAATCTTAAAAAAGGCTACCGCTCTCTTGATGTCGGATCCCGATCGTTTTCGATGATCGCGGAGCTAAGAGAGTCATTCCCGACCGCCATCCTGTGTCGCGTTTTCGATATGAAGCGCAGCAGCTTTTACGAATGGCTACAGCGTCTCTCGCGGCCTAAGATCGAGCGCGAAGAGCTCAAGGGAAAGGTGGTCGAACTGCACAGCGAAAGCCGGGAAGCCATGGGGTCCAGAATGATCAGCAAGCATCTGCAGGCCCAAAACATAGCGGTCGGAAGAAGCCTTGTTAAAGCCCTGATGAGGGAAGCCAACATTGTCAGTAAACAACGCCAGCCTCACCCATTCAGATCCAAAGGAGTTGAAGCATTTGTCGCGCCCAATCTGCTCAAGCGTAATTTCAAGCCGACCGCGGTCAATCAAGTCTGGTGTGGCGACGTTACAAGCCTGATGGTAGGCAAGCGCTGGGTTCATCTGGCCATCGTGATCGATTTGTTTGCTCGTCGGGTCATTGGTTGGGCATTTTCGCTGGTCAATGACGCCAACTTGGTGAGTAAAGCGCTACGCATGGCGACAGAGCTTCGAACATGCCCGCCTGGGTTGATGTTCCATTCGGATCAGGGCTGTCAGTACACCAGTCG
>NZ_BDAG01000101.1 GCF_002091715.1 Pseudomonas migulae NBRC 103157
TTCGCCGAAAATTCGCGATTAAACTCACAAATTTTACCTTAGCCTGATCCGTTACCAGTGAAAGTAACGTTCAGTCTATCTTTCTATCACATACCCAAATTTTTAAAGAACGATCTAGCCAAAGACTAGAAATCAACATTCACCACCATCACGATGGAATGCTCATTTCTAAGCTTTATACAATCAGAAGCAGTAGTGGTGGAGCCAAACGGGATCGAACCGTTGACCTCCTGCGTGCAAGGCAGGCGCTCTCCCAGCTGAGCTATGGCCCCGTATTGCTACAGGATCCCACACAAAAATTGGTGGGTCTGGGCAGATTCGAACTGCCGACCTCACCCTTATCAGGGGTGCGCTCTAACCAACTGAGCTACAGACCCAATTTCGGGCTGCTTCTTATCGTCTTCTTCAATGAATCAAGCAATTCGTGTGGGAACTTATGGAGCAGCTGATGTCGTCGATTAAGGAGGTGATCCAGCCGCAGGTTCCCCTACGGCTACCTTGTTACGACTTCACCCCAGTCATGAATCACACCGTGGTAACCGTCCT